>NZ_JBIWOS010000005.1:26825-632252 GCF_044767885.1 Streptomyces sp. NPDC101194 | reverse complement strand
ACTCCGCCTACTGAGCGGCGAACTCCGCACCCACCGCGCGAGCCGGGACCGGCACGGCAGCACCGACGCTGCCCGTGCCGGTCCTTCGGCATGCCATTTGACGGCGAGTCAGCACGTCCGGGACTTGCGGCGGGCCTGCCGACCGGCGTCTTCCGGAAGGGCGTGGACGAGATGCTCCGAGGTGCGCGCAGAAGGGCGGGCGGATCGGTGGCCTGACGCTTCCGTGCAACCCGCCCGCGTCTTCGCACCGTGTCTCCGCACCGTGTCTCCGCACCGCGTCTTCGCACCGCGTCTTCGCACCGTGTCTTCGCGCCACGGGCCCGGCTGAGGGGCGTGCGCGTTCCGAATGCGGCGCGAGTCGGAGGCGTCGCCGCGGCCGCCGGTCCGCACGGCCTCCCGCCCTCGACCGGGGGCGTTCGAGGTGGTGTTCCGGATGCCTGCGCCGGGGGCCGGCCGCATCCGCGACACGCGTGCGCGCCCCGCGCCCCGCGGTAGGGGTGCGCGTGCCAGGGCGACTCCCGGGCATGGCCGGCCCCTGGGCTGCTCCCGGGCGGGACGCAGGTCGCGGCGTTAGGCTTCCGGTGAACGGCATACCCGGGCGGAGGGGTGTCGCCCGAGCCCGCCCACGAACCGTGGGTCCGGAGCGGAGGGGATGCCTCCGAGACGAGTTGGCCGAACATCGCGTAGACCATTTAGGTGACTGAGGCATCTAGTGGAGGGAGATCGGTAGGACTCCCTCCATCCTGTTTGCGAGGCCCGCCATGGCAGATACCGAGACCATCTCGTTCCCCCAGGACCGCACCTGTCCGTACCACCCGCCGACCGAGTACCGGTCCAGGGACGACGGGCACCGGCCGTTGTCCCTGGTCAGACTCTTCGACGGCCGCCGAGTGTGGCTGGTGACCGGCCATGCCGAGGCGCGTGCGCTGCTGGTGGACCAGCGGCTGTCGTCGAACCGGGAGAATCCCGCGTTCCCGATGGTCACGGAGCGGTTGGCCCGGAGCACGAAGCGTCGCGTCGAACTGCTCGGTGTCGACGATCCCGAGCACAACGAGCGGCGCCGGATGCTGATCCCGAGCTTCTCCGTGAAGCGGACCGCCGCACTGCGGCCGAGGATCCAGGAGACCGTGGACCGGTTGCTGGACGCCATGATCGAGCAGGGGCCGCCCGCCGATCTGGTGAGTGCCTTCGCACTGCCCGTTCCCTCCATGGTGATCTGTTCGCTCCTCGGCGTTCCGTACGCCGACCATGAATTCTTCGAGTCCCAGTCGCGCAGGCTGCTGCGCGGGCCGGATGCCGCCGACGTCGAGGACGCGCGGGCCGCACTCGACGAGTACTTCCGGACACTGATCAGGCACAAGCGGGCCGAGCCGGGCGAGGGCCTGCTCGACGAGCTCATCGCCCAGCAGCTCGACAGCGGAGCCATCAACGGCGAGGAACTGGTCCAGCTGTCCGAGATCCTGCTGGTGGCGGGCCACGAGACGACCGCGAACATGATCTCCCTGGGTACGTTCACCCTTCTCCAGTATCCGGACCAGCTCGACCGGTTGCGTACGTCCGAGGACCTGATGCCCAGCGCGGTCGAGGAACTGCTGCGGTTCCTGTCCATCGCCGACGCCATCTCACGGGTGGCCACGGAGGACATGGAGATGGCCGGGGTGACCATCCGTGCAGGTGACGGCGTTGTGCTGGCCACTTCGGTGATCAACCGGGACGAGGCCGTGTACGCGGCGCCGGACGAACTGGACCTCGGCCGGCAGTCACGCCACCATGTCGCCTTCGGCTTCGGGATCCATCAGTGTCTCGGCCAGAACCTCGCGCGCGCGGAGTTGGAGATCGCGCTGCGTACCCTCTTCGACAGGCTGCCGGAGCTGCGGCTGGCGGCGCCCGTCGACGAGATCCCGTTCAAGCCCGGCGACACGATCCAGGGCATGCTCGAACTGCCCGTGGCGTGGTGACCGGACCCCTCCCGGAAAGGATGCCGCGGTGATGCGGATCAGTATCGACAAGGATGTGTGCATCGGCGCCGGTCAGTGCGCGCTGACCGCGCCGAAGGTCTTCACCCAGGACGACGACGGCCTCAGCGAACTGTTGCCGGGTCACGAGAAGGACGTGACCGACCCGATGGTCAAGGAAGCCGTCCGCGTCTGCCCGGTGCAGGCGATCACCGTGGAATAGCGGTCACGCCGACGAACTCTTCAGTCGCCGATGAGGGAACGGCGATCCCGCGACGGTTCCGCTGTTCTGTACGGCCCCGGACGACGTGCTCACCCGTCCGGGGCCGTACGGCGTGGAGCGAGGCGCGCCTGCCGCGTCCGCCTCCCGCTCACGCGCGCAGTCGCCCGGAACGGCCCAGCCGACGCCTGAGCAGCAGGAGCACGGCGAGCACGACGACCGGCGTGGCCCACCGCAGCAGGCCCGCCGGACGTGTCGGGCGGGGACGCGACGGGTCGACCGCCGACCCGCTTCCGACCGCTGCGCCGCGCGTATGCGCAGAGTCGGCCCGGCCGGCTCCACCGCGAACATCGGCGGCACCACGAACAAGGCGCGGCGGCCGGAGCCTCGGCCGTCTCGTCTCTGCCGCCGCTACTCGAACCTCGTGGTGTCGCCGGCCCCCCGGCGCACGATCTCGGGCTCGCCGCCGGAAAAGTCGATGACCGTCGTCGGTTCGGTGCCGCAGTCGCCCGAGTCGAGCACGGCGTCCACCACATGGTCGAGCCGTTCCTTGATCTCCCAGCCCTGCGTCAGCGGCTCGTCCTCGTCGGGCAGGAGCAAGGTGCTGGACAGCAGAGGCTCACCGAGGTCGGCGAGGAGGGCCTGAGTGACGACGTGGTCGGGAATCCGCACTCCGACCGTCTTCTTCTTCGGGTGCAGCAACTGGCGCGGCACCTCCTTCGTCGCCGGAAGGATGAAGGTGTAGCGGCCGGGCGTCGCCGCCTTGACCGCGCGGAACACATCGTTGTCGACGTGCACGAACTGACCCAGCTGAGCGAAGTTCTGGCACACGAGGGTGAAATGGTGACGGTCGTCGAGATTCCGGATCGACCGGATCCGGCTGATGCCGTCCCGGCTGCCCAGCCGGCACCCCAGCGCGTAACAGGAGTCCGTCGGGTACGCGACGAGCGCGCCCGATCGGATGCTGTCGGCCACGGTGCGGATGGTGCGTTGCTGCGGATTTTCGGGATGCACGTCGAAATACTTCGCCATCCGGCGAGTCTAAGGGCTCGCGACATCGCTCCCGGGTATGCCGGAGCGGTCACATCGGCACCTCGGCAGCGCGATTCCACCTCGTCGGCCCCACGTCCGCGCCCCGGTGGGGGAACGGCTCGGCCGAGGTGCGGTCGGCGTGCCGGGATCCGGCGCCGTCGGGCTCCGACGGCGCCGGAGCTCACTCCTTGACCGCGCCCGCGTTGGCGCCGTTCACGAAGTAGCGCTGGAAGCAGAAGAACAGCGCGGCCACCGGGATGGTGGAGAGCAGGGCGGCCGCCAGCTTCAGCGGATACTGCGTTCCGCCGCCGAGCCCGCCCGACACGAAGCGTGCCAGGCCCGTGGTGAGCGTCTCGTACTGGCCGGACTGCGTACTGACGAGGAAGTGCGTGAACTCGTTCCACGACCCCTGGAAGGACAGGATCGTCAAGGTGATCAACGCCGGTCTCGCCATCGGCAGGACGACGGACCAGAAGATCCGGAACACGCCCGCCCCGTCGACCCGCGCGGCCTCCTCGACCTCGCGCGGCACCGACTCGAAGAACTGCTTCATGATGAAGATGCCCGCCGCGTCCACCAGCAGCGGCAGGACCATGCCGGTGTACGTGTCGAAGAGCCCGAAGGTGTTGAGCACCAGGAACTTCGGGATGAGCAGGGCCACACCGGGCACCGCCATCACAGCGAGCACGAAGCCGAACAGCACCGAGCGGCCCCGGAAGCGCAACCGCGCCAGCGCGTACCCGGCCATGGAGTCGAACAGCACCCGGCCCGCGGTGACCAGCACCGCCACCAGGGCCGAATTGCCCAGCCAGCGCAGGAACGGCACCTCCCCGCCGGCCTTGCTCAGGCCGAACAGCCGCTGGTACGCGGCCGTGGTCGGAGTGGTGGGCATCAGGGTCAGCGGATGCGCGGCGGCGTCCGGGTCCGTCTTGAAGCCGGTCACCAACTGGATGACGAACGGCAGCAGATAGAGCAGACCCAGCCCCAGCACCGCGGTGTACCCCGCGAGCCGCCACGGCAGCGGGAATCGGCTCAGGACGGGGCGTACCCGGTCGCGCGACGCCGGACGGCGAGAAGGACGCCGTGCCCGGTCGCGTACGGTCGTTCCTGTGGCGGTCATCGGTTCCTCCCGGTGCGTGCGCCACGATCCCGCAGCGCCCAGCGCTGGAACGCGGTGAGGACGAGGATCAGGGCGAGCAGGATGAACGCGATCGCCGCCCCCTGCCCGAAGTCCGCGTCGTCGAAGCCCGCGGAGTACGACAGGAAGGCGGGCGTGAGCGTCGTGTTGCCCGGAGCCCCCTGACCCATCACATACACCTGGTCGAAGACCTGCCAGGTGGAGATCAGCCCCAGGGTCAGGACGAGGAACAGCACGGGACGCAGCGCGGGCAGCGTCACGTACCGGAGCATCTGGCGACGGTTGACCCCTTCCATGGCGGCCGACTCCTCCAGCTCCCGTGGAATGTTCTGGAGTGCCGCGAGGAAGATCAGCATGAAAGTGCCGGAGGTGGTCCACACGGCGAGCAGGATGAGTGTGCACATCGCGACCGAGGGACCCGAGAGCCACTCGAACCACGACAGGCCCATGGTGGAGTGATCGGCCAGGAACCCGGTGGGCCGTTCCGGGTCGACGATTCCCAGGCCGCCCAGGATCAGCGACAGCACACCGCGGGGATCGGCGAACCAGTTCGGTCCCTTGACTCCGATCCAGGACAGCATGGAGTTGACGGCTCCGCTGCCCTGGAAGAGAAAGAGGAAGACCGTGGAGACGGCGATGGAGCTGGTGACCGACGGGAAGAAGAACGTCGTACGGAGGGCGCCACGCCCCCGCAGCATCTTCTGGTTGACGATCAGGGCCAGCCCCAGTGCCAGCAGTGTCTGCAGAGGGACGGTCAGCAGAACGTAGTAGGCGTTGTTGCGCAGGGCGGTCGCGAAGAGCGTGCGGTCCAGTCCGTCCTGCGTGAGCAGCGACCGGTAGTTGTCCAGGCCGACGAAATCGGCCTGGCCGGAGAACGGGTTGGACTGTCCGTCCCAGTGCAGCAGGCTCACCCACAGCGCCATCAGGATGGGCAGCACCATGAACAGGCCGAGGACGAGCACCATGGGGCTGACGAACAGCCAACCCCAGGTGCCCTCCCCGCGAAGGCCCGCGCGCCGGGCGCGAGCCTTCGCGGTCGTACCGGTCACGCCGGGTGCGCTGTCAGGTGCGCCAGGCGTGCCGGTCGTGCCGGGGGTACCGCTCGCGCGCATCGTGCGGTTGGGCATGGGGCTCAGTTGCCCTTCGCGATGGCCTGTTCGCCGTTGCGCTGGAGGTCGGCGAGGATCTTCTTCGGGTCGGCGGTGCGCAGCGACTGCAGATCGGTGTTGAACTGGCTCAGCACCTTGTCGAAGCCGGCGATCGTCACGGGGCCCTGCGCGTAGGCGCTGCCTTCCACCCAGGCCTTGGCGGCCGGCACCTTCTCGGCGTACGTCTTGAGGGCGCTGGTCCGGGACGGCATGACACCGAACGCGTCGGCGAACGCGATCTGCTGCTTGGCCGACGTCAGGTACTTCACGAGGTCGACACTCGCGTCGCGGTGCGCGCTGTCGGCTGCGACGCCCCAGCAGTTGCTGAAGGCGAGGGTGCCCTGTCCGGCCGGCCCGGCGGGCAGCGGCGCGATGGCGTACTTCACATCGGGATAGTCGAGCTTCATGCCGCCCTGGAGCCAGTTGCCCTCGATGGTCATGGCGGCCTTGCCCTTGCCGAGCGCCTCCCCGCCCCAGCTGGTGTCCACCTGCTTGGCGAACTTCATCGAGCCGGACTTGAGCATGGACTGGACGAACTCGAGACCCTTGGCGTTCTCCGGGCTGTCGGCGGTCATCTTCTTCTGGCTCGGGTCGGTGAGCCAGCCGCCCGCCTGCTTCATGAAGACCCCGAGCCGCTGGTACTCGTCACTGGTGACCAGACCGGTGACGCCCTTGCCGGTGAGCTTGTCCGCGACGGTCTTCAGCTCCTCCCAGCTCTTCGGATAGTCCTTCTCCGTCAGCCCGGCCTTCTTCCACAGGTCGGTGTTGATGGCGAGACCGAGGGTGGAGGTGTCCTTCGGCAGGCAGACCAGCTTCCCGTCGTACGAGAACGAGGTCCGCAGCTGCTGGGAGAAGTCGTCGGCGTCGGATATCCGGTCGCCGTACGGGTACAGCGAGCCGCCCTTGGCGTAGTTCGCGAACTGGTCGGTGTTGACGTAGAAGACGTCCGGCGGCTTGTGCCCGGCGAACGCCTGGGCAAGCTGCTGGTTCATGTCCTTGGCGGTCTCGACCGTGACCGAGTTGCCCGACTTCTTCTCGTACGCGGCGGCGGCGGCCTTGACTGCCTGGGTCTCGGTGTCCCCCGAGGTGGCGATCAGTACCGTCAGCTTCTGCTTGCCGGCCTTGTCCTGCTCCGGCTCCTTGTCGCCGAAGCTGGACGAGCAGCCGGTGGCGGCCAGTAGCGCCGCGCAGGTGGCGAAGGCGGCAACGGCCGTACGGGTTCCCATGAGTTCCTCCAGGAGGGATGACACTTGCGGCTCAGCTGCCCGAAAAGGGCGCGCTGTGTACAGACGGCCCGTGGAACGGGCGTTGGGGGGTGGTTCAGTCGTCCGACGTGGACGTGCTCTCGCGCACGACGAGAGACGGTTCGAGCAGGACGCGTTCGGGCGGAGCGCCTACGTCCGACATCCGGGCCAACAGCAGTCGGACGCATTCGCGGCCGACGGCCTCCAGTGGCTGGGCGACGGTGGACAGTCCGGGGGACAGGAGCGCGGCCGTGGGGGAGTCGTCGAAGCCGATGACCGCGACATCCCTGCCCGGCGTGGCTCGGCGCTCGCGCAGGGCGTGATAGCAGCCCAGTGCGAGCATGTCGCTGGCGGCTATCACGGCCGTCGCACCCGCGTCGAGCAGCGGTCCGACAGCGGCCTGCGCCGAAGCGATGTCATCGACGCTCCGTGCCCGCCTGCCGCGCACCGGAAGTCCGTGGCGGCGCATGGCGCGCTGCCAGCCCATGGCGCGGTCGTCGCCGACCCCCGAGCCGCCCGGCCAGCCGAGGAACGCGATTCTGCGATGCCCCAGGCCGACCAGATGCTCGACCGCGGCGTCCGTGCCCGCGGCGCCGTCGACATCGACCCAGTCGCCGATCTGCCGGCCGGACCACATCCGGCCGAAGCCCACGAACGGTACCCCGCGCTTCTCCAGCCAGGCCTGGCGCCGGTCGCCGCGGTCGGTGCCGCTCAGCACGAAACCGTCCACGCTGTGCAGGTCGAGGAGTTCCTCGTACCCGTCCAGGCCGGCGCTGTCGGGGGACGAGGCGAAGAGCAGGATCCGGTACCCGGCCTCGTCGGCCGTTTGGGACAGGGCGTGCAGGAACCGGTCCATGACCGCGGCCGAGGTGTCCGGGGCGGTGGGACGGATGCCGTACCCGATGAGTTTGCTGGAGCGGGTGCGCAGGGTCTGCGCCGCTCGGTGCGGGCGATAGCCCAGTTCGTCGATGGTGCGCAGAACCCGGTCCAGGGTCTCCGGACGCAGCAGTTCGGGCGAATTGAGTGCGTTCGACACCGTTTGCGGAGACACTCCGGCCCGCCGTGCGACCGTGGCCAGGGTCACCGAGGCGGCCTTGGGCGCGGGGGTGTTGGGGGAGCGGGGCATGAGGGTCTCCGGAACCGGTTGTGCGAACTGACGAGATTATTGGAGCGTTCCAAAAGCGTTGTCAACGCCCTGATGTCGTCGTTAGGGTTCTTGGAACGCTCCAATGCCTGAGAGGTTCTGCTCTGTTGGACACCACTGTCAAGACCCACGACATAACAAACTCCGAGACGGAGGCCGGCCCGTCGGTCGAAGGCCTCCAGCCGTTCCTGCACGACGCCTGTGTGACGCTGTACGCTCCGAGCTTCGCGATCTCGCACGACGACGGGCAGATCGAGGGTTCGGCCGACGGCTTCTACCACGGTGACAGCAGGGCACTTGCCCGGCTGACCGTCGCGGCGGACGGAATCGCGCTTGCCCCGGTGCGCGGAGCTTTCGAGGGAGCGGACCGTGCTGCCTTCCGTAGTGTGCTGCGCGGGCTGGGCGAGGAGACGGCGGACCCGGCGACCACCCTGCACCGGCGCCGCCGCGTCACCCCCGGGCACCTGGAGGAGACCCTCGAAGTCGTCAACGCAGGGCGGCAGCATGTCCGTTTCCGGCTGATCGTCACCGCCGGAACGGACCTCGCCCCGGTCGAGCGCGTCAAGTCAGGACACGCGCAGAGCCCGGTCACCGCCACCGCCACCGGAAGCGGACTGGACTGGTCCCGCGACGGCTTCGCCGTACACCTCACCAGCTCCCCGGAGCCCGCCGCCGTCGACCCGGCGGCCGGACGGCTGGAGTACGACATCGCACTCGCCCCCGGCTCGTCATGGACCGCCGTACTGGACTGCGAGGCGGCGCACGAGGAAGGCGACCAGTTCCCCGCGCCTCCCGCGCAGAGCCTGCCCTGGCGTACACCGGCACTGCGCAGCGCCGACCGGCGCTTCGACCACTGGCTGAGCCAGTCGGCCGCCGACCTCGACCGGTTGCGGCTGACCGACCCGGAGGCGCCCGCCGACCAGTTCCTGGCGGCCGGTGCCCCGTGGTTCCTCACGCTCTTCGGCCGCGACTCGCTGTGGGCGGCCCGCATGATGCTGCCGCTGGGCACCGAACTCGCCGCCGGCACGCTGCGCACGCTCGCCCGGCGACAAGGCACGAAGTCCGCCCCGGACACCGAGGAACAGCCCGGCAAGATCCTGCACGAAGTGCGCCGTGCCACCCAGGACTTCAACGAGAACTTCTCCCTGCCGCCCTGTTACTACGGCACGGTCGACGCCACCCCGCTCTGGATCACCCTGCTGCACGACTCCTGGCGCTGGGGCCTCGCGCCCGAGCAGGTCGAGCAGCTCCTGCCGCACGCGGAGTCCGCCCTCGCCTGGATGCGTGACCACGGCGACGCGGACGGGGACGGCTTCCTGAAGTACATCGACCACACCGGGCGGGGCCTGGCCAACCAGGGCTGGAAGGACTCCGGCGACTCCATCCGGTACCGCGACGGAGGCTTCGCCGCGTCCCCGATCTCGCTCTGCGAGGTCCAGGCGTACGCGTACGAGGCGGCCCGCGGTGGCGCGGACCTGCTGCGCGCCTTCGGTCGCCCCGGTGCCGACCGGTGGGAGGAGTGGGCCGAGCGGCTGAGCGATCGCTTCCGCAAGCACTTCTGGGTGGAGGACGAGCGGGGACCGTACCCGGCGGTGGCGCTCGACCGGGAGAAGAAGCCGGTCGATTCGGTCACTTCGGGCTTCGGTCACCTGTTGGGCACGGGCCTGCTCAACCACGAGGAGAGCGCCCTGCTGGCCGCCAGGCTCAGCGCGCCCGACCTCGATTCGGGCCATGGTCTGCGGACCCTGAGCAGTGACTCCGTGGCCTACAACCCGTACGGCTATCACATCGGTTCCATCTGGCCGCACGACACCGCGATCGCGGTGCACGGCCTGGTCAGGGCCGGGTTCCCCGAGGCGGCCGCATCCCTGTCCGAGGGGCTGCTGACCGCGTCGGCGGCCTTCGACGCGCGGCTGCCCGAGCTGTTCGCCGGCCATGGCGCGGCGATCGACGCGCGGCCCTCGCCCTATCCGGCGTCCTGCCGGCCGCAGGCCTGGGCGGCGGCCTCGTCCGTCATGATCCTCCAGTCGGTGCTCGGTCTCTCCGCCGATGTCCCCGGCGGAACGCTCACGGTCGCGCCCGCGTTCGCGGAGGCGTACCGGCCGCTGAAGGTCGAGGGGCTCGACGTCGCGGGCGGGCGGCTCGACATCTCCGTCGACGCGGACGGTACGGCGCACATCGAGGCGCCCGAGGGCCTCGTGGTGAAGAGGCAGCACGCGACGCCCCGTTGACACGGGCGGCTGTGCCCGGTCCGGGGCTGGACCCTGCGAGCCCGAGCGGGGACCTGACTCGGACCGGGCGGCCGATGCCGACCCCGACAGGCGTCGGCAGCGATGGTGGTACGACGGGAGACGCACCGGCGGCCGGCCTGCCGGCGTGCCCGGTCCGGGCACGCCGCGTCTCCCGGGCGGTTTCCGGAAGGAGGGCGGCCGAGGCCGGGCCGGGGCCTCTCGTCAAGATCCTGCCCGGCTCACGTGCCCCGGTGTCGCGCCTCGTTCAGTCCTTCGTCCCTGCGCACTCGCGTGCCCGGCGCAGTGCCTGATGGACCGACCAGAGGACGGACACGAGGGGCACCGCCACCACCGCGCCCAGCACCCCCGCCGCGATGGCGCCGCCGATCACCGCGAGTGCGACGACCACCGGGTGCAGGCGGACCGCCCAGCTCATCACGATCGGGTGCAGCAGATGGCCCTCGATCTGGCCGATGACCACGATCAGCGCGATGACGACGGCCGCTACGATCGGCCCTTTCGACGCCAGAGCCACTACGGCGGCGACCGCGAGGGCGATCGGCGACCCGATCAGCGGAATGAAGGCGGCGAAGAACTCCAGCAGCGCCAGCGGAAGCGCCAGCGGTACCCCGAGCGCGAACAGGGCCAGTCCGACGAGTACCGCGTTGGTCGCCGCCACCAGGAGGATGCCGTGCGTGTACCCGGTGAAGGTGCGCCACGCCGCACGGCCCGCGATCGCCACCCGGGTACGGGCGGCCCGCGGAAGCTGGTCGCAGAACCAGTCCCACTGCCGGTCGCCGGAGTGGATGAAGAAGACCGAGCAGAACAACCCGAGCACGAACACCGTCACCACCTCCACCAGTCGCCCGACGCCACTCACGGCCGTGCTGATGAGAGTGGAACGATGGCGGGACAGGAATTCCCCGATCCGGGACTTGATGTCATCGAGCGCTGCGGGGTTCAGCCGGAACGGCCGCCCCTCCAGCCAGCGCTCGATGCGGCCGAGACCGTCGCCGAACTCCCGCTCCAGCCCGGCGCGCCCGTTGGCGACCGTCTCACCGACGAGGGACAGAACACCGAGGACGAGGACGGCACTGCCGATCAGTGCGAGGCCGACGGCGAGCGGCCGGGGCATCCGGCGCGCCAGGAGATCCGCCACCGGACGCAACAACGCGGTGCCGACCAGGCCGAGAAAGACGGCTGCCGCCACCTCGTGGAACCGCCCCAGCACCGCGAAGACCGCGTACACGACCGCTCCCACGGCGAGGATCCGCCAGGAGTACGCGGCGGCCGTCTGCAGCGCCGGGTTCACGCGTGGTACGTACGGCCGACCGGGCCGCGCCTGCCGCAGGTCCGAGTCCCGGGCCGCAGGGCGCGGCATGCCGCGCAGCGCCTGGCGTGACGCGGCGCGGATCCGGTGGCGCCGTCCTTCGGACGGCGCCCCGGCTTCCGTGTGGTCGGGCTGCGGATGCGATGGCCTGGGCATTCCCTGCTGGTACCAAGCAGAGGACGCGTCGTTGCGGGCCCGTGCGGCGACATGCGCGGGAAGTCACCCTATGGGCGGAGCCGGATGCCGTGGAGCGGCGGCGAGAGCCCTGACGTCACGCTGTCCGGATGCCGAGCCCATCCGCCCGTGTCCTTCGTGACTCCCTTCTTCGCCCCCGTGCCGCCCCTCGTCCGCACCTTCGGCGGCCGGGCGCGGGCTCTGCGGGATCGGCGAGTGATCCTCCCGGCCCGTTCCGCGTCGATCTGCGACGGCGGTTGACGGGCGCATACTGGGAGGAGACGCTCAACAGGAGGATGCGATGATCGTCCTAGGTGTCATTCTGCTGGTCATCGGTCTGGTGGCGGGCATCTCGATCCTGTGGACCATCGGTGTCGTGCTCGTCGTCATCGGCATCGCTCTCTGGATCCTGGGTGCCGTCGGGCATGCCGTGGGCGGCCGTCGGCATTACTGGTAGGAACCGACCGGCAGGGCCCGTCTCCGCACCGACGGGATCGGTGACCGCGGCACGGGGCGATGCCGGGTACCGTCGGCAACTCACTCTCCACGACGCCGGCCGAACCCCGTCCGACTCCGGCGCATCGCCCGGTGAGGCGCGGCCCCGATGGAAATGCGCCGTCCGGAAACCGCCGGACACAGGGCTTCGAGCAGCACAGAATCGTCCATGGACCGGCCAAAGCCCATGGAGGGAATGACCGATGACACTCCGCACGGCCATCGGTGCGAGCCCCTGCTGATCACCGGTCCCGTCACCGGCTGAATCAACGCGGACGGCTTCCTGCCCGGCCGTGCCGGGGGTCGGGGCGCGAGAGACAACCGCCGCGCCGCGAAGGCGTCGCCGAGTCGGCGACCGGGCTGCCGCCCGACCCGCTTCGCCGCGCCCCTTCCGTCACGCCGCGACGTTGCCCAAGCCCCACTCCCTCGCCCATCGCGTACTGAGGAAAGAGACTCGTGATCGACACAACACATCCGGCCGGGACGGTCAGCGAACTGGTCGACGCCACGGACTGGGAGGCGCTCACAGAAGAAGTCGACGGGCACGGCAGCGCGCTCACCGGACGGCTTCTCGACCCCGCCCAGTGCGGCGAACTCGCGGATCTGTACGGCGAGAACGAGCGCTTCCGCTCCACCGTCGACATGGCCCGTCACCGTTTCGGCTCCGGCCGGTACCGCTACTTCACCCACGACCTGCCCGAGCCGGTGAGGGAGTTGCGTCAGGCCTTCTACCCGCACCTGCTGCCGATCGCCCGCGACTGGGCCCACAGGTTGGGAAGGCCCGCTCCGTGGCCCGATGAACTGGAGGAGTGGCTCGGCATGTGTCACGAGGCCGGACAGTCCAAGTCCGCCCAGATCCTGTTGCGTTACGGGTCCGGAGACTGGAACGCCCTGCACCGTGACGTCTTCGGCGACATGCTCTTCCCTCTCCAGGTCGTCATCGGACTCGACGCGCCGGGCACCGACTACACCGGTGGGGAGTTCCTGATGACCGAGCAGCGCCCCCGCGCCCAGTCCCGGGGATCGGCCATCCTCCTTCCGCAGGGGCACGGGCTGGTCTTCACCACCCGGGACCGTCCGGTCGCGTCCAGGCGGGGCTGGTCGGCCGCACCCATGCGGCACGGTGTCAGCACCGTCCGCTCAGGCCGACGTCGGACTCTCGGCCTCGTCTTCCACGACGCCGGATGAACGGCCGCACCGATGTCCGTCGCAGAGGCGACAGACGCGTGCGCGCACTGCTCGGCCCGGACCGTGAGCCCCGCCGCAACGCGCCTTGCCGGGCACGCTCGGCGGAGGCCGGTGGGGCTGCGGAGGACACCTCATGAGCCCGACCGAGGACGCCGCGCGCGGCAGGTCACCCGGGCTCCGAGCCCCCGCCGTCGACCACCCGGCACCGGGTGCGCACACGGAAGCGGAACTGGCTGCGTTGATCGGCCTGCTGAGCGCTTCGCGCCCGGACATCCGGTCCGTGGCCGTCGGGCACGGGCGCGACACCAACTCCCGCACCGCGGCAGAGGCGTTCGTCCGCGCATGGCAGTCCCTGCACAAGGACGTCCTTGCCGTCGTCGACTGGCCGGAGGACGCCGCCTCGTGGTTGCGCCCCGCCCGGCGACTGACGGCGCAGACCCCGGACGCGTGGGTGCTGGCCGGTGCGGCGCTCGGAACGGCCCGGCTCGTCCGGCGCCTGCGCCGTTCCACCGACTGGGAACCGGTCCGCACCTTCGGTTTCGCCTCGCTCGGCACCTCCCTGCTCGTCGAACTCGCCGGTGCCGGGACCGTGCACGGTCTGCGCGGCGCCTCCGCGGACGGGGGCACCTGGGAGATGCGCCGCGGCTGGACCACCCCCTACGGGCCTTCGGACGTCCTGCCCGAATGACGTGGGGCAGGCCCGGCGCGGCGAAGCGGCCCGGTCCTGAGCCGAAGCGCGCTGCGGCGGGGGCCCGACGAGGAGTTCCGTCGACGCGTCGGGACCGCGCAAGTAACATCGCGGATCCAAGCCGCTGTCGTCGCCCGCTGTCGGCAGCGCCGTGCCAGGGAGAACCATGCTGAAGGCTTTCGAGGACCTGTCCACACCGCTGGTGGCCGATGCCTGCCTCCGCGTCGACGTGCCCCTGCGCATCGCGCCGTCCGGAATCGGCGCGGTGGTCTCCGGGCACCGGATCGCGGGCCCGGCGCTGCCGGTGCGGCACTACGGCAGCGTGGATGTGTTCCTGGAGGCGTTCGGCGCGGCGGACCAGGGCGACGTGCTGGTCATCGACAACGGCGGCCGGTCGGACGAGGCGTGTGTCGGAGACCTGGCGGTGCTCGAGGCCGAGGCCGCGGGCGTGGCGGCCCTGGTGGTGTGGGGGCTGCACCGCGACACCTCGGAACTGGGGGAGATCGGCGTTCCCGTGTTCAGCTACGGCAACTACCCTTCCGGCCCCGTGCGGTTGGACGAGCGGGAGCCCGAGGCCCTGACCACGGCGCGATTCGGCCCGCACCTGGTGAGCGCGGAGGACGTCGTCTTCGGCGACGAGGACGGAGTGCTGTTCGTCCCGGCCCCACGTGTCGAGGAGGTGCTGGCCACCGCGCACGAGATCCGCGGGACCGAGCGCGAACAGGCCCTCATGATCAGAGCGGGCGAGACACTGCGCAAGCAGACCTCCTTCGACGACTATCTGGCCCGGCGCACAGCCGATCCGTCGTACACGTTCCGCCAGCACCTCCGGCGGACCGGTGGGGCCATCGAGGAGTAGGCCGCGGGCGACCGCCCTGTGCGCGGCCACGGTTCGGGAGGTGCCGGTGGCCGGCCCGGGTGACGGGTTTCCGGCCACCGGCGCATGAGCCCGGGACAGGGGCGGTGGGGCCCGGTCGGGGCGCCCGGTGGATCACGCGGCGCGGTCGACGAAGAACGGGAACAGCGCCAGGAGTTCACCGAGCGCGGCCGGGGCCAGTGGGACACCGTCGAGGCTGCGGCGGGCGCTGTCCAGGTGCCGGTGGGCCTCGGCCAGCGTCGCCGTACGCCCGCCGGCTTCTTCGACGAGGTCGGCCGCCCGTCGGGCCGTGGTGGCGTCGAGCGGGTTGCCGGAACCCAGGAGCGCGGCGAGGTGCCGGGCGGCGGGGTCGTCCGTGGCCAGGGCCGCGAGGACGGGGTACGTCTTCTTCAGCCTGCGCAGATCGCTGTGGACCGGCTTGCCCGTGCGCTCCGGATCTCCCCAGATCCCGAGGAGATCGTCCACGGCCTGGAATGCCACTCCGAGGTGCCGACCGGCCCCGGCGAGGGCGTCGACGGTCGCGGCCGGGGCTCCGGCGAGGAGTCCACCGAGGCCCGTCGCGCACCCGAGCAGCGCGCCGGTCTTGTGCTCGGCCATCCACCGGTACTCGTGGGGTCGCACCGCTTCGGGCCCGGTCCAGGGGCGGGTCTCGAAGAGCAGGTCCTCGGCCTGGCCGCGCACCAGGTCGGTCAGCGTTCCGGCGAGATGCCGGACCGCGGCCCCGCCGTGCGCGCCGGGCGAATCGGCCAGTGTCTGGACGGCCAGTGCGAAGAGCGCGTCCCCTGCGAGGATCGCCGGGCCGGTCCCGTACACCTTCCAGACGGTGGCGCGCTGTCTGCGGGTCTCGTCGCCGTCCATGATGTCGTCGTGGAGGAGGGAGAAGACGTGGATCAGCTCGACGGCGACCGCGCCGACGACGGCATCCTCCGCGGGCGCGCCGGCGGCCTCGGCGCTGAGCAGTGCGAGCGCCTGGCGCACCCCCTTGCCCTGTGAGCCGGGGACGGGGCTGCCGTCCACTCCACCCCAGCCGAGGGAGAACGCGGCCATCTCCGCGTGCCAGGGATGCAGACGCTGCACAGCTCCGGCCAGCGCGGGGCGGACGAGATCGCGGCAGCGGGCGAGGATGTGCGGTGCCGCGGCCCGGTGGGTTACGGGCGAGGTTGTCATCGGTGTCCGCTCTCCTCGTCGCCATCGCCGTCGATCGGTGTCACGCCGAGTTCCGCGTACGCCTTGTCCACCATGTCCCGGGCGTTGAGCAGGCCGATCCGGCTGAGGGTGCGGCGCAGCTCGCCGAGGTCGGCGGCGGTCTCGTCCCGGTCCCGGCCGAGCCGGGCCAGCGACTTGACGAGACCGAGCCGGGCGAGGGCTTCGCCCCGGGGTTCGGCCATCGCGCGGAACTCGGCGAGTGCCTCCTCGTACACCTGACGTGCTTCCTCGTACCGGTGGGCACGGAAGAAGACGTTGGCGCGCATCTTGCGGTTGTACGCCAGTGCGCTGGACAACTTCATCTCGCGGCAGGTGAGTTCCGCCTCCGTGAGCAGGGCCAGAGCGCGCTCGGGGTCGTCCCGCAGGGAGATGATGTCGGCCATGCCGCGCAGGGCCCATGCGCGGCCACGCCGGTCGTCCGCGTTCCCGGCCAGTTCGGCCGCTTCCTCGAACATGGCAAGGGCACTGTCGAGCGATCCGGTGTTGCGGTGGATCTGTGCGATTCCCTCCAGGGCCCACACGGTGTGCCGTGCCTCGCCACGGGCTCGCGCTTCGGCGAGCAGTTGTTCGTGCAGCACCGCGACGGTCTCGTAGTCGCCCTGTATGCGCCCGGTCTCGGCGAGGCCGGCGAGGGAGTAGCCACGGGCGACGACATCCCCGCCACGCTTCCCCATGTCGGCGGCGAGACCCAACAGGCGGAATGCGAGCCTGAGTTCACCGCGCTGCCGGGCAAGTGTCCCGCCGCTCCACAGCGCCCATGCCATCGCGCCCAGGTCACCGGCCGAGCGGGCGGCCCGGTAGCTGGCCTTCCACGCCTGATCGGCTTCCGCGATGTTGCCGAGTCGGCGATGAGCCTCGGCCACCGCGAGCCCGCACTTCGCCACTTCCTTCTGGGAGCCGCTGAGTTCGGCCTCTCTCAAGTGATGTACACCCTCCGCGAGTACATCCGTGAGAGAGGAGTTCACCGACATCTTGGTGAGAGCGCCTTGGTACTCGGGCGCCATTGCCTTGCTGTGCATGGGTGCCTTTCGCGCGCGGCCGGGTTCGGCGGCGGAGCAACTATGCACGTCATGTATACATTTTGTGCATAGTTGACCGGTGGTCGAACCCGGGCGTTCGTGGGGGGTCGGAGGTGGCAGGTGACGTGCGGCGAACCGCCTTGTTGTGGATCAAGACGACGGTCGGCTGGTTGAGGTTGCTCCGTGAGCGGCAGAAGTCGTCGGCGCTTCACGGCGAGGGGCAACGCGTCGGCAGCGGCCGGCGGCCGGACCGCGGGATCGCCCCGGGGCCACGCACGGCACCGCACGGGGCCGACCGGCGGACGGCCCGAGGACCGGAGTCCTGCCCGATCCGGCGGACGGTGTGCGGCGCACGCATGGGAGATCCTGCCGGGCGCCCCGCCGGTGCGGTGCGCATCGCACCGGCGGGGCGCCTTGCGAAGCGCCCCGGGCGTCTCCTGGCTAAGCTCGTCGAGGGGCCGAGTACCAGATCGACGGAGGCTCCCATGACCATGACGTTCGAACCACGCGATGTGGCCCCCCGCCTCGCCATCGGCGCGTTCATCCTGAACTCCGGCCTGGGCAAGGTGAAGGCGGACGAGGAGACGGCGCGGGCCGTGCACGGCATGGCCTGCGTCGCCTACCCGTTCCTCGAGAAGCTGGAGGCCGGGCGATTCACCCGGATGCTCGGCTGGTCGGAGGTCACGATCGGTGGTGCGCTGCTCGCCCCCGTCGTGCCGACCCGGCTGGCGGGACTGGCGCTGACCGGGTTCTCCAGCGGACTCCTCGGCCTCTACCTGCGTGTTCCCGGCATGCGGGAGCCCGGCAGCCTGCGCCCCACCCAGAACGGCATCCCGCTGGCCAAGGACTCCTGGATGCTGGGCGTCGGTCTGGGTTTCCTGGCTGCGGGCTGCCATCGGGGACGTCGGGGTGCATCGAGGTGCCCCCGACGCCGGGCCCGGGGCTGACCGATCACCCCTCGGTCGGGCGGGCCGCGGCGGTTCGTTCGCCGCGCGGGGCGGGGGCGTCGGCGCGCGAGGGCGTCGGTTCCAGACGCCAGACGCGGGCCGGCGGGACGTTCGCCCACACCATGCGTCCCTGGGCAGGCCCGCGCCGCCGGTATGCGGCGAGGACGGCCTCGACCGCCCGGTGCCGGGCCACCTCGGCGGAGGGGGCGACCAACCGGCGGGCTCGGGCCGTGCCGATGTACGCGAAGTAGGTCAACGACCCGCCGGGGCGCAGCAGATCCAGGTAGCGGTCCATCAGGGAGGCGACCGTGTCCGGACCGAAGTTGGTGAACGGCAGGCCCGAGATGATCACGTCGTAGGACTTGTGCGTGTCCAGGAGCTCGATACGCGTCTCGTGAACCCGCACCCGAAGCGGGCTCCGACCGGGGCTCGGCGCGTGGCCGTGGAGCCGGACGTGGGGATGCGCCGAACGGCCCTCCCGGTCCGGGCGCGGTTCGTCGACGACGTGGCGCAGGACGGCCGCGAAGCGCGGGTTGGCCTCGACCACGTCCAGCGAGCTGCCCGGGGCGAGCAGCGGCAGCAGGAAGCGGGTGACGGGGCCCGTGCCCGTCCCCACCTCCAGCACGTCCAGCGGCTGTCCGGCCCGCTCGCCGACCGGTTCACAGAGGGCGGAGGCGAGACGCCGGCTGCTGGGTGCCACCGCGCCGGTGGTGCGGAAGCCGTGTACGGCCTCGGTGACGAAGAGCCGGGTGTCGGTGAAGCGGGGCCATGAAGTCATACCGGTGACGCCAGGGAGCGCGAACTCCATGGAAATCGGCCGATGTGTCCGGGCGAACCGGTACCGATGTCATCGAAGAGGCGTAGGAAACCCCCACGAAAGCAGGGGGTGGACGCGACCGGAGGCCGATGGGCCCGGGGTGATGACGTGCCTACGATCGGCCGGTGGAACGCGAATACCCGCATCGAGGTCCGGGCGGCTGCGGATGAGCGAGAGCACGGTGAAGGCCCACGTCAGCCGCATCTTGACTACCCTGGAGGTGGGAAACCGTGTCCAGGCGGCACTGGCCGCCCGGGACGCTGGGCTGATGGCTGATGGCTGATGGCTGATGGCTGACCCGAGCCGGACGCCGTCGCGTGGTGCTCAACGGTGGCCGGCCGGCCGGGACGCGTTGCCCCCAGGGGGCTCGGTTCCGTGATCCCGTGGGCGGAGCCCGCTCCGGCCGCGGATCCAAGGAGTGATCATGAGCGAGTCAGAAGAATACCGAGGTCGTGTGAAGCAGATGCGTGCCAAGGCCAAGGACCTTGAGGAGGCGGCCGAGCGCACCACCGACCCCAAGGAACGTCAGCGCCTGAAGGACAAGGCCCGCAGGATCGAAGCGGAGAGTGATCAGGTCAGCGGCATGGCGAGCGGGGACATCTACCCCATGAAGTAGTCGCCCGGCCGTACCCCGGCCCCTCCGCCCGGCGCCGTGCACGCCTGTCGGCCGCGGGCCCTCGAACGTCATCGTCCGGGCCCGCGCGCACGCCGGGGCCGACCGGGGAATCCTGGCGCGGGCCGGACGTTGAACAAGGATGTGAGCTCCGTGATCGCATCCACCCGGTTTTCCGTCCTCGACCGCTCCCGAACCCGCGAGGGCCACGACGGCCCGGAAGCGCTGCGCGACACCGTGCGTCTCGCCCAGGAGGCCGAAGCGCTCGGCTTTCACCGGTTCTGGGTGTCCGAGCACCACAGCGTGCCGGGCATCGCCGGTTCGGCGCCGACCGTGCTGGCAGCGGCCGTCGCGGCGGCGACATCGACCATTCGGGTCGGTACGGGCGGCGTGATGCTTCCCAATCATCAACCACTGGTGGTGGCCGAGCAGTTCGGGGTGCTGGAATCGCTCTTCCCCGGCCGGATCGACATGGGCCTCGGACGCTCGGTGGGCTTCACCGACGGTATTCGCCGCGCGCTCGGCCGGGACAAGTCGGCCGCGGAGGACTTCGCCGGCCGGCTCGACGAACTCCTCGGCTGGCTGGCGGGTACGCAGCGCATCCACCCGCAGGTCCATGCCCGCCCCGCGGAAGGGCTGCGCATACCTCCGTTCGTACTGGCCACCGGCGAGGGGGCCGGTATCGCCGCCGCGGCCGGGCTGCCGCTGGTCGTCGGCGACCTCCGCGGCCGGGAGCAACTGCTGCGGGCCGTCGAGCGCTATCGTCGGGAGTTCCGCCCCTCGTCCTGGGCCCCTGAGCCCTATGTCGTCGTGTCGGGAACGATCGCGCTCGCGAGGAGCGCGGAGGAGGCCCGGCGTCTTCTGGTGCCGGAGGCCTGGTCCATGGCCCACTCCCGGACGCATGGCGTGTTCCCGCCGCTCGCCCCCGCCGAACGGATCGAGGCGCTGACCATGACGGAGAAGGAGCGTGCCTTCTTCGAGAAGGGACTGCGCGGCCATCTCCAGGGAACGGAGGACCACGTGTTCCCGGCGCTCGAAGCGGCGATCGAGGAGACCGGGGCGGACGAGGTGCTGGTCAGCACCAGCACCTATGACCGCGCGGCTCTGCTGGATTCACTGCGCCGGCTGGCCGGGCTCGCGGATCTGACGAGCGACAGGAGCGAATCCGCCGCCCCGGCATGATGGTCGCCGCACCGCCCGAGGCCCCGACGAACCGTGCGGGTCGCCTCCCCGTCGTCACCACGACCGCAGGCCGTGCCGGGCGCGGCGCGTGTCGATCGTGGGGGAGAAGTACCGGAGCGGCCATGGTGAGGGAATGAACAGCGTTGATCTTTTGACGGATGCTTTCACTCGCGTGCAGGAGGCGGTGCATTCGGCGGTCGAGGGCGTTTCGCGCACCGATCTCCATGCCCGTCTCGACGACGGAGCGAACACGATTGCCTGGCTCGTGTGGCACCTCACGCGGATCCAGGACGACCATGTGTCGGACGCGGCCGGGATCGAGCAGGTCTGGTTCACCCACGACTGGGCCTCGCGTTTCGATCTGCCCTTCGCGAAGGAAGCAACCGGTTACGGACACAGCAGCGCGGACATCGCGGCTGTGCGGGTGGGCTCGGTCGAACTGCTGAGCGGCTACTACGACGACGTCCACGAACAGACCCTCCGGTTCCTGCGTGGGCTCGACGGCAGGGCTCTGAACCGTGTCGTGGACGAGTCGTGGTCGCCCCCGGTCACCTTGGGGGTCCGTCTGATCAGTGTCATCTCGGACGATCTGCAACACGCGGGCCAGGCGGCCTTCGTCCGCGGTGTGCTCGAACGCCGATAGAACTCGGCGTGGACGGGGGCATGTCGGGCCGGTGAGGCAGTCGGCATCCGCCGACGCCCGCCGCGCTCCCGGTCCTCCGGAGCCGCGGCCGTGGAGGACATGGCTTCGGCTTCCGGAGGACCCGGGCGGCTCAGCGCTTGAGGGCGACGCCGCTCACGGCGTGGCCCTGCAGGGCGTTCGCCGGGTTCTGTTCGGGATCGGGGCGCCAGGCCGATGTCCTGACGACGCCCGGTTCCACCAGTTCCAGGCCGTGGAAGAAGTCGGCGATCCGTTCAGGGCTGCGCAGATGGTACGAACTGGCCGAGTTGGCGTTGTACGAGGCAACGGCACGGTTCAGCGCGTCACTTGTGTTCGTGCCGTCGCTCAGGGCCAGATAGCTTCCCGGGGGGAGCGCGTCCACCAGTCGGTCGACCAGTGCCCAGGGGTCGTCCTCATCGGGCAGTTGTCCCATGATGCCCAGCATGGTCAGCCCGACCGGCCGGCTGAAGTCCAGTGTCTTGGCGGCCTCGGAGAGGATCGCGTCGGCGTCCCTGACATCGGCGTCGATGTACGCGCAGGCACCCTCGGGAGTGCTGGTGAGCAGCGCACGGGCATGGGTGAGGACGAGCGGGTCGTTGTCGACGTACACGATCCTGGACTCCGGGGCCACCCGCTGGGCCACCTCGTGCGTGTTGTCGGCGGTGGGCAGGCCCGTGCCTATGTCGAGGAATTGGCGGATGCCCGCCTCCGCGGTGAGGAAGCGCACCGCGCGGGCGAGGAAGGCCCGCTGGAGGCGGGCGACGTCGGCGAAGTCCGGGAACATCTTGAGGATCATGTCGCCCATCTGGTGGTCGACGGTGTAGTTGTCCTTGCCGCCCAGGATGTAGTTCCACACCCGTGCCGAGTGCGGCCGGTCCGTCTGAAGTCTGTCGGCCGGCGACTGCGAAGAAGTACTCATGGCACGATCCTGGCATATGCCAAACCTGTCTGCCGAGGTGCCGATCACCGGTGCCTTCCCACAGGGGACCGCCTCCGGCCGGAGGCGGTCCCCCGCGGATCGCATCACGGATCCTCGGTCAACGAATGCCCATGGTGGTGGACTTGAAGGCCCGCAGGGCCTTCCCCCTTCGGGGCGGCGGGAGTCGAGCGGTGCGACGGCGCCGGTTCAGGCATGGTCGTGCGCCGTCGGCGTGCTCTGGTGAGGGAGGACGGGGCCCGTGCGGGGCGCGTACTGGGCCGCCTGGGTACGGAACATGGAGGCGTAGCGCCCGTCGGCCGCGATCAGTTCGTCGTGGGTGCCGTGCTCGACCAGGCGGCCCCTGTTCAGCACGTGGATGGTGTCGGCGTGGCGGACGCCGGACATGCGGTGGGTCACCAGCACGACCGCCCGATGCGGACCGGCGAGCTGCCGGATCCGGTCGAACGCGGCGATCTCCGCTTCGGGGTCCAGGGCCGAGGTCGGCTCGTCGACGATCAGCACGCTGTCCGCCGCGCAGGTCTTCGTCCGCCAGTGCGTGCGGGCGAGGCCGATCTTCTGCCACTCACCGCCCGAGATCTCCGACGCGCCACGGAACATGCGGGCCAGCAGCGTCGCCAGTCCGTGGGGGAGTTTCGCGACGACCGGCGACGCTCCGGCGTACTCGACCGACCGTTCCAGCTCCTCGTCGGTGGCGGCCCGCAGGGGGCGTCCGATGCGGATGTTCATCGCGGCGGTCACCGGCCACCGCTCGAAATCCTGTGTCAGCAGCGACACCCGCTCGAAGAGCCGGGCCCGGTCGAGATCGGTCTCGTCCACACCTCCCCAGCGCACCCGGCCGCTCTGTGGCAGCAGCAGTCCGGCGACGATCTTCATCAGCGTGGACTTGCCCGATCCGTTCTCACCGACGACGGCGGTCACCGACCCCATGGGGAGCGACAGGGACACCTCGTCGAGGGCGGGCTCGTCACGGTCCGGATATCGGTAGGTCACCTTCTCCAGTACCACCGCGCCGACACGGTCAGGAAGGTCCTGACCACCGGTGGGGATGGCGCGGCGGGCGGCCTCGCCGAGGAATCGGTCGTGGTCCTGTACGTACAGACTCTCCTCGTGGAGCTGATTGACGTTCATGACGAGGCCGCCGAGGTTCGCCGAGCCGGAGCGCACCGCGACAACGGCCGTGCCCGCGACGGCGAGTTCCATGTGCCCGGACACGATGAGCCAGCCGAGGACGGCGTACGTCCCGACCACGGCGATCCCGGACATGCCCGCGGCCACCAGTTCGGTGAGGCCCTTGTCCGTCGCGAGTCGCTTCTGTTCCGCCTCCGCGCTCTCGGCCATGTCCTCGTACCGTTCCAGCAGGAACCGGCCCACCGCATGGATGCGCACCTCCTGAGCCGCGCTGCGGGACGTGAGCAGTGAGCCGATCAGACGGCTCGCACGCACGTGCTCGATCCAGGTCATCACCGACACGTACCGCTTCTGCGCCACCCGCATCGCCCCCCAGCCGCGGGGCGCGGCGATCAGCACCAGCATCGGCAGCAGCGCAGGGTGCAGAACGGTGAGGACGCCGCCGGTCGCGAGGAGGGAGATGGCCCCGTTCAGAGCGGCGACGCAGGCGCCGATCATGCGCCGGGCGGAGGCGGCGCCGTACTGTGCGACTTCGATGAGGCGGCGGAACTCCGGATCCTCGATCGCCTCCAGCTCCACCGCCGCCGCGGCGGCCAGGTACTCCGTCGTGGCCAGCCGCTCCACCAGGGGCTCCAGACGCCCCGCCCGCGCGGTCGACCAGCAGGCCAGGCATGCGCTGATCACCGCGATCGCCCCGGCCGCGGCCATTGCGGGCAGCGCCTCGTACAACCGGTCGACCGGGGCCCTCGTACCGAGCAGCGCGTGCATCACGGCATTGACCGCGAGCAGCCCGACCGCTGCGGCGACCCCCTGTCCGATCTCGCTCACGGCCAGCACCACCAGAGCCGGGCGATCTGCGCGCCAGGCCCGCCGCAGGGTGGTGCCGACCAGCCGGGGCAGCACACGCACCGCCTCGGGCATGGTCAGGTCCAGCGTCGACAGCTCGTGCTCGGACCAGCCCGTGTCATAGCGCAGGGGACCGCCGAACAGTTCCTTCTCGCTTGCGGAGACGGCCGGCTCGGCCATCCGTACCCGCCCGAAGACCTTCATGCCGCACCCGCTTCCTCATCCCCGAGCGGCACCGCGGGACGGACCGGGCCGGACCGCGCGTCAACGAGGTGCCGCGGGGGCGGCGCGTGCGAAGGAAGATTCTCGAACACCAGGTGAAGAACGGTTGGGATGGGACCGAGACTCACGGTTCCTCCTCGAAGTCGGCCGTGCCGGACGTGTGATCGGAAAACGCGTGGAACAGGGACTCGTCACGGGTCTTGACGGACGAATTGTCGGACGAAGGTTCGACTCGATCGGGGAGGCTTGGGGGTGCTGGTGAAGAGGGCGTGATGTGGCGTTCGATTCACCCGTCAGGTGGTCCGGCACCTGATCGAGGGATTGCGTTGCTGTGGCGAACCCGCCGCACGAACCCCTCACCCGGGCCCGCTTCGTGGCTCGTGCCCGCTGCGCGCCTCGTTGCCCCGGACGACGCCGTGGAACCTCACGCGGTAGACGCCGGGGGGCGGTCCATGGTGCTTGCGAAGGCATACGATCCGTGGCGGCACGCCGCCGTGGAACAAGCGGATGAGGCCGACGGTCACGGTGATGGGACGGAGCGGCGCGGCCTGGGGCGGCGGACATCGTGGACCGGGGACAGCAGCCGAGTGCGGTGACGCCCTGGGAGCAGGAGACGTGGCGGGAGGAGGCACTCGGATGGGCGGAGTGCGGGCCGGCCGCCCACGGGCCGGGCGGGACCGGGCAGCGACGGGTGAGGCTTCTGCGGCGGTCCGTGCCGTCGGTGCTCCGCGCGTCAAGCTGCGAGGCAAACGGAGTGACGTGGCGTCAAGCGCCGTTCTCCCGATGGGTGCGCCGAACGGTACGGACCGCCGCCACCGCGGCCCGTTCGGGACGGCCGGGAGGCGGCGTTCACACGTCGACGAGGAGATTTTGCGCGGTGGCCGACGGCACCGGGTAGATCCGCTCGGGCGGAAGCAACCGCTGGGCCTGTGCGATCCGGCCGCTCTGCTTGAGTGTCGCGATCCTGCGGACCTGTGGCGTCATGTCGGTGAGCTCGACGACCCAGTCGTCCGCGAAGGTGCGGATCAGCCCGCGTCCGACCCCGACCTGGATGCTGTAGTGATTGAGCGCGGCTCCCCGCAGCGAGCGCTCGGGATCCCACTGGACATGGACGGGGGCTCGGGCGACGACTGCCGGGTCGGTCGTCGTCAGCACGGCCCGGGACAGCGCCTCCTCCCAGCCGGAACGGGTGAGACGTACCGCGAGCACGCGTTCCTGCCCGGGCTTCCGTGCCCAGTTGCTGCGGTGCATGAGCCACAGGAACGACGGTTTGATCCAGGTCATCCGGTTGAACGAGAACGGCGGCACGAACCGGTTCGCCCGCAGGGACGGTCCGGCGACGGCGGATGAGTACGCCTGGTACACCACGATCGTCCGTTCGTCGTAGTGGGCACGTATCTGGTGCTGGGTGGACATGCCCCACAGGCTTCCAGCCACCCGATTCGACCGCGATCGGTTTTCGCTCCGCCCGACCGGACCGTTCATGCCCCCGCACCCTCGTGTCCGTCTTCGTCGCGGAGCACCGTCGGCAGGGCGGTTTTTCGTGCGGCGCGACCACTCGGGGCCGATGGGCGGCTGCCTAATGTTCCCTCACTCGGCGGCGGCGTGCCGCTCCCTCGGAGGTGACCATGGCCAGCACCGCAGGCACGGAGACGAGATTCGGCACGAGGCGAGGGGTCCGGTCCGCGGCCGCGGCGGTCACGGCGCTCGGCCTGGTCACCACCGCGGCCGCGTGCGGTGGCGGCTCGTCCACCGCAGGTGGTGGCGGGACGACGGTGGTGCTCGCCGTCGCCGCAGATCCGGGCACCCTCAGTCCCACCACGGCGCTGGCCAGCACCGCACTGTCGATGAACTCCTTCGCCTACGACACGCTCGTGCACATCGAGGCCGACGGCTCGCTGGTTCCCGGGGTGGCCGAGAAGTGGTCCGCCACGTCGACCTCCGCGAAGTTCACCATCCGGTCTGGGGTGACCTGCGAGGACGGAGCGCCGCTCACCGCCGACGACGTGGCGGCCGAGTACAACCACATCGCCGATCCGAAGAACCAGTCCCCGATGCTCGGGCTCTCCGTCCCCGTCACCGCCGTGGCGAAGGCCGACAGGGCGAGCCGGACCGTCACCGTCACCACGACGAAACCCGCGCCGTTCATCGTGCAGATGTCCCGGCTGCTGCCGCTGCTCTGCAAGAAGAGCCTCGCGGCGCCGGCCGCGCTGGCCAAGGCCACCGACGCGAGCGGACCGTACCGGCTGACCGAAGCGGTCCCCGGCGACCACTACACGTACGTCAAGCGGGACGGATACGCCTGGGGGCCCAACGGATCCACCGGCGCGGGACTCCCCGGCAGGCTGGTGTTCAAGGTGGTCGCCAACGAGTCGACCGCCGCCAACCTCCTGATGGCCGGGCAGATCAACGGGGCCCTGATCAACGGCGCCGACCAGGACCGGCTGGACGCGGCCAAGGTGCACCGCGAGACCACCCAGGCGCTCTTCGGGCAGTTTCTGTTCAACCAGGCGGCCGGTCATCCGGGCGCCGATCCGGCGGTACGCAAGGCCCTGGTCTCCGTACTGGACCTGAAGCAGCTCGGGAACGTCGCCACCGGCGGGAAGGGCAGGCCCGCCACCGGCATCGGCGAGACCGCCCCCACCCCCTGCACCGGCGACACGGTGACCGGGAACCTTCCCGCCCACGACACGGAGCGGGCCGCCGCCGCGCTCACCGCCGCGGGCTGGGCGAAGAGCGACGGCACCTGGACCAAGGACGGCAAACCGCTCGCCGTCGGGCTCAGCTACCCGACCAACCAGGGCCCGCAGGTCGCCTCCGCGATCGAACTGGCCGTCCAGCAGTGGACGTCCTTCGGAGTGAAGGCATCGGCGAGGCCCACCGGTTCCTCCAGCATCCTCAGCACGCTCACCGGCGGCGACTGGGATGTCGCCTGGGCCCCCATCGGTGTCGTCCTACCGGACCAGCTGACCCAGTTCTACGACGGTCCGCCACCGCCCAGGGGCAACAACTTCGGCTCCATCGCCAACGCCGACTACCGGCGGCTCGCCGCACAGGCCTCGGCGAAGCCCGGCGTCTCGGGCTGCGCCCTGTGGAACGCCGCCGACGCCGCCCTGGTCAAGAACGTCGACATCGTGCCGATCGTCAACAGGCCGCTCCGGTACTACGGAAAGGGCATCACCTTCGAGGTGGACGGCTCCGGCATCGTCCCCAGCACCCTGCGGCGGAGTGCCGGCTGATGGCGACGATCACCCTCGGCTCCCTCGGCGCGACCGCCCGCAGCCCCTGGGCCGGATTCGTCCTGCGCCGAACCTGGCGACTCGTGGTGTCGCTGGCCGCGCTGGTCACCGCCGCGTTCGCGATGATCCATCTGATCCCCGGCGACCCGGTGCGGTCGGCGCTCGGCACCACCGCCGACCCGGCACTGATCGCGGCCCGCAGACACTCGCTCGGCCTGGACCAGCCGCTGCCCGAGCAGTACGGGGACTTCGTCGGCCATCTCCTCCAGGGCAGGCTCGGCGACTCGATCGGCGCCCAGATGCCCGTCTCCGAGATCATCTCCAGCAGGCTCCCGGCGACCCTGCAGATCGCCGTCCCCGCGTTCGTGCTGATCCTGCTGCTCGCCATCCCGGTCGGGATGACCGCCGCGGTGCTGACCAAGGACGGCCGCAGGCGCCGCGGCGAGCTGGCCTTCACCGGCGTCACCGGCTTCCTGGGCGCGGTGCCCGAGTTCCTGCTGGCGGTCGGCCTGGTCGCGGCGTTCGCCGTGGCATGGCCGGTCTTCCCGGTGGCCTCGCGCGGCGGGCTGGACTCCTACGTACTGCCGGTGCTCGCGCTCACCGTCGTCCCGGCGGCCGCACTGTCGCGCATCGTCCGGGTGGAGGCCCTGCGAGTGCTGGGCGAGGACTACATGCGCACTGCGCGGGCGAAGCGGCTTCCGGCCCGGCTGCGGTATCTGCGGCACGCGCTGCCGAATCTGCTGACGTCCTCGCTCACCCTGGGCGGCCTGCTGTTCAGTTCGCTGCTCGCCGGCACCGTACTGGTCGAGAACGTCTTCGCCTGGCCCGGACTCGGCACGACGATCGTCCAGGCGATCACCGAGAAGGACTATCCGCTGGTCCAGGGCGTCGTGCTGGTCTACGGGGCGGCCGCGCTGCTCATCACCTTCGCCGTCGACGTGGCCGTGGCCGTGGCCGACCCCCA
Source organism: Streptomyces sp. NPDC101194 (assembly GCF_044767885.1). NCBI lineage: Bacteria > Bacillati > Actinomycetota > Actinomycetes > Kitasatosporales > Streptomycetaceae > Streptomyces > Streptomyces sp. NPDC101194. Next base: position 603,604 of record NZ_JBIWOS010000005.1, on the reverse strand, counting down.
GTCCACCGTCCGCGGGAGTTGACGATGCCACACCAGGACCAAGACACCTCACTGCGGCACCGGCTGGGGCGCACGCTCCGGTCGCCCATAGGCATCACCGCGCTGACCGGCTGCCTGTTGGTGGCGCTGGTCGCCGTGTTCGGGCCGGTCGTGCTCGGTGACCGGGCCGCGCGGGTCGACACCGACGCCATCAACCAGGGAAGCAGCGCCGCGCATCTGCTGGGCACGGACCAACTCGGCCGTGACATCGCCGCCCGTGTGGTGGTGGCGACCCGGCTGACCCTGCGACTCACCTTGCTGGCCGCCGTGGTCGGAGTCGGTGGCGGGCTGCTGCTCGGTGTCGCACCGGCGGTGGTGGGCCGACGCCTCGGCCGGCTGATCACCGCGACCGTGGGCGTACTGGTGGCCTTTCCGGGTCTGCTGTTCCTGCTCTTCCTCGCCACGATCTTCGGGGTGGGAAGCACCGGCGCGGTGTTCGCCGTGGGACTGGCCATGGTCCCGCCCATGGCGCGGCTGGTGCAGAACCTGACGGCCTCGGTGGCGGGTTCGGACTACGTCGCCGCCGCGCGGACCCTCGGTGTGGGCCGGTTCCGGCTGGTGGTACGTCATCTGCTCCCCAACATCGCCGAGCCGTCGGTGCTGTTCGCCGCCCAGGCGACCGGTGGCATCCTGGTCGCCTTCTCCGGCCTCTCGTTCCTCGGCCTGGGCGTACAGCCCCCCGAGTACGACTGGGGGCGGCTGCTCAACGAGCAGCTGAACCGGATCTACGTGAACCCGGCGGCGGCCCTGGCACCCGGCGCGGCCGTCGTCCTGACGGGGCTGGTGTTCGGGCTGCTCGGTGAGGCGCTCGCCCAGGCCGGCGGCCGACGGACGCCGCGGACACCGGTCCCGGCGCCGGGACAGCGGGCCGCGGCACCGGTCGGCACGGACCCCGACCACGACGACGCGCCACTGGTCCGGGCGCGCGACCTGCGCGTGACCTTTCCCGGCGGGCGACAAGCCGTACGCGGGATCTCCCTGGACATCGGCGCCGGAGAGGCCGTCGGCCTGGTCGGGGAATCGGGGTCCGGCAAGAGCCTGAGCGCCCTGGCCCTGGCGGATCTGGTCCCGCACCCGGGACGGGTCGACGCGGGCACGCTCCGTTTCGACGGCCACGATGTGCGCGCGGACCCGCGCCTGGGCACCGAGCTGGCCATGGTCTTCCAGGACCCGATGGCGTCGCTCAACCCCGCCCTGCGCGTGGGACGCCAGCTCGCCGAGGTGGCCGAGGTGCACCTCGGAGCGTCCCGGGCGCAGGCCATGGCACGCGCCACCGACCGGCTCGGCGCAGTCCGTATCCCCTCGCCGGAGCGGCGCGCTCGGCAGCGGCCGCACGAGTACTCCGGCGGGATGCGACAGCGGGCCGTCATCGCGATGGGCCTGATGGGCGAGCCGAAACTCGTCATCGCCGACGAGCCGACCACGGCACTCGACGTGGCCGTCCAGCAACAGGTGCTCGACCTGCTCGCCGAGGTGCGCGAGGAGTCCGGCGCCGCATTGCTGCTGATCTCCCACGACCTCGCCGTCGTCGCCCAGGTCTGCGAACGCGTCCTGGTGATGTACGGAGGCCTGGTCGTCGAGGATCTTCCCGTCGCCGGACTGATCCGCGGCGCAGCCCACCCGTACACCCGGGCGCTGGTGGGGGCCGTCCCGACCATGGCCACGGATCCCGGCACGGAACTGGCGACCATCCCCGGCCGCCCGCCCGAACCGGGGGAGGCGGGGCCGGGCTGTCCCTTCGCACCGCGCTGCGAACGCGCCCGAGACCGCTGCCACGACGAGGTCCCCGACCTCACCCCGTCCGGACCCGGCCACAGGGTCGCCTGCTGGTACCCGGTGGACGCGGTGGCGGTCGGCACGCCCGCTCGGACCACCTCGAACGGAGTGGAGGCAACGCCGTGAGCTCACTCGAACTGCGCGGAATCACCGTGCGCTACGGTCGCTTCACCGCGGTGGAGAACGTCGACCTGCTGGTGCCGGAGGGAACGGTCACCGGACTCGTGGGCGGCTCGGGGTCGGGTAAATCGACCCTCGGGAAGGCCGTCGTCGGGCTTGCCCCGACGCACTCGGGGCGGGTACTGGTCGCCGGGCGCGACGCCGGGCGACAGCGCGGGCGCAGCCCGGTGCAGCTGGTGTTCCAGAATCCGTATGCCTCGCTCGACCCGCGCATGACGATCGGGGCCTCGGTCGCCGAAGCGTCGGCGTCGCATCGCGGAGCCGACCCGGGCGGAGCCCTCGCCCGCACGGCACCGGCCCCGTGGTCCGGCCGGCGCGAAAGGACCGTCCGCAGGGCATCGGCCCGTGAACGCCGCGCGGCACGCGACGCGGAAGTGACCCACTACCTGGAGCTCGTCGGCATCGACCCCGCGCGGGCGACGCTCACCCCGGACGCGCTCTCGGGCGGGCAGCGCCAACGGGTGGCCCTGGCCAGGGCTCTGGCGGCCCGACCCGCCGTGCTGATCGCGGACGAGATCACCTCGGCCCTGGACGTGTCGGTCCAGGGCGCGGTGCTCAATCTGCTGCGTCGACTCCAGCGCGAGCTGGGCTTCGCGATGGTCTTCATCTCCCACAACCTCGCGGTCGTCCGCTACTTGTCCGACCAGGTCGCCGTGATGGACGGCGGACGCCTCGTCGAGTGCGGCCCCACCGACCGGGTGCTGGAGCGCCCGGAGCACCCGACGACCCGGAACCTGATCTCCTGTGTACCGACTCTCGCCCTCGCCGAGGAGGCGTCATGACCCGACCGCTGAAGATCGACGACTTGTACCGGTTCGAGATCCCCGGTGATCCCACGCTGTCTCCCGACGGGGAACGTGTCGCCTACACCCTGGCCACCCAGGACGCCGAGAACGACCGCGTGGTCCGTTCCGTGTGGGAGGTGCGCGCCGGGGGAGGCCCGGCCCGGCGGCTCACCCACGGCCCCGCGGACACCACGCCGCGCTGGTCCCCGGACGGGGCGCGGCTGGCGTTCCTGCGCGAGGGGCAGCTCCATCTGCTCTCCGCCGACGGCGGAGAGGCCGTACCGCTCACCACGCCCGCCCGGTGCCCGGCGGGAGCGGGCACACCGGTCTGGAGCCCGGACGGGTCGCGGATCGCCTTCTCGGCCCGCGCGACCCGACGCGAGGCGACCGCACCCGTGGTCATCGACGCCCTCGGCTGGAAGGCGGACGGGGCCGGGATGATCGGATCGGTCCGGACACAACTGTTCGTGGTGGAGGTGGAGTCGGGCGAGGTCGGGCAGCTCACGCACGGCGACCGGCACGTCGGCACGCCCACCTGGTCGCCCGACGGCACACAGCTCGCCTACCCGGCGCAGAGCGGCCCGGACGCGGCCGTGCTCGGGACCTCGGCCGCCCATGTCGTAGAGGTCGGGGACGACACGCCCGAGCCCCGCCGGATCGGCCCGGCCGAGGGACTGGCCGGGCCGGTGAGCTGGTTCCCCGACGGATCCGCTCTGCTCGTCGTCGGCCGGACCACGTTCGGCGTCGGCCATCAGGAGCTGCTGCGCCAGCCCCTGGACGGATCGGCGCCGGTGTCGGTCGGTTCCGCCCTGGACCGCAATGTCCTGCCCGGCGGGCCGGGCTATCCGGGCGCGCTGCCGCAGTTCCACGGCGACGCCATCGTGTTCTGTGCCCGCGACCGGGGCGCCACCCGCCTGTACCGGGTGGACGCGGCAGGGATCAGCGCCTCTCCGCTGCCCGTCGGCACCGGGGTCAGCGGCTGCTCGGTCGCCACGAAGGCCGGGCGGGCGGCGGTGGTGGTCTCCGACGCGTCGAGCTTCGCCGAGATCGAACTGCTCGACCTGGACGGCTGGACGTCCGGGGAACCGGGCGGGCCGTCGGCCGGAGCGCGGTCCGTACGACTGACCGACCACATGACCCGGTCGCTGCCCGAGATCGCCCTCCACCCGGTCACCGAACGCGAGTTCACCATCGCGGACGGCACCGTGGTGCACGGCATGATCACCCGGGCCGCGCAGACGCCCGCGGGCGGGCCGCTGCTGGTCGACGTGCACGGCGGCCCGCACAACGCCTGGGCACCGCACTCCGACCCCGCCCACCTCTACCACCAGGAGCTGGCCTCGCTGGGCTGGACCGTCCTGACGCTGAACGTCCGTGCCAGCGACGGCTACGGCGAGGCGTTCTACACGGCCGCCGTGGGCGCCTGGGGCGAGACGGACGAGCAGGACGTCCTGCAACCGGTCGCCACCCTCGTCGCCGAGGGGCTCGTCGACCCGGAACGGATCGCGCTCACCGGCTACAGCTACGGCGGTTATTTGAGCTGCTGGCTCTCCGCCCGCAGCGACGTCTTCGCCGCCGTCGTCCCGGGCGGCATCCTGGTCGACCTGAGGAGCATGGCCGGCACCTCCGAGGAAGGACACCTGATCGCCGACTTCGAGATCGGCGATCCGGAACGGCTGACGGAGCTCTCGCCGATCAGCCACGCGCACGCGGTCCGCGCGCCCACCCTGATCCTGCACGGCGGCGCGGACGACACCTGCCCGGTCGGTCAGGCCGAGCAGTGGTTCCACGCGCTGCGCACCCGGGACGTGCCGGTCCGGCTGGTCGTGTACCCCGGCAGCTCGCACCTCTTCCTCCTGGACGGCCGCCCCTCGCACCGGGAGGACTACTCCCGCCGGCTGATCGAGTGGGTCACCACGCACACCGACCGCTGAAGCCGCCGAGCACCCCGAACCCCCGAAGTCGCTGAACCAAACGGAATGGGAGCCGAACATGACCGACACCACCGACCTGTCAGCCCGATGGGCCGCCCGCCTCACCGAACTGACCGCCCGTCACCTCGTTCCCGGCGCCAGTCTCGGCATCCTGCACCGCGGCGAACTGATCGCCGAGACCGCCGTCGGACTGGCCAACACCGACGCCGGGATCGGGGCGACCACCGACACCCTGTTCCAGATCGGCTCGATCTCCAAGGTGTGGACCACCACCGTGGCGATGGCCCTGGTCGACGAGGGCCTGCTCGAACTGGACGCACCCCTCGTCTCCGTACTTCCCGAACTGCGGCTGGCCAACGAGGAGCTGACCAATGATGTGACGCTCCGTCACCTCCTCGATCACACCAGCGGGATCGACGGCGACCTGTTCACCGACACCGGCCGGGGCGACGACTGCCTGGAGAAGTACGTCGCGCAGCTCGGCGATGCCATGCCCAACCACCCGCTCGGCGCCACCATGTCGTACTGCAACGCGGGCTTCACGCTCCTCGGCCGGGTCCTGGAAGTCGTCACGGGCGTCCAGTGGGACGAGCTGATGCGCGAGCGCCTGTTCCGTCCGCTGGGCCTGACGCACACCGTGACCCTGCCGGAGGAGGCGCTGCGCTTCCGGGCCGCCATCGGACACCTGGGGGACCCGCCGGTGCAGGCCGCGCAGTGGGGATTGATGCGTTCGGCCGGACCGGCCGGACTGATCTGTTCGACGCCGCGCGAGGTACTGAAGTTCGCCCGGCTGCACCTCGACAACGGCGTCACCGAGGACGGCACCAAGATTCTCTCGGCCGAGAGCGCCACCGCCATGCAGACACCGCAGGTCGAACTCCCCGACCCGTACATCCTGGGCAACGCCTGGGGGCTGGGTTGGTTTCTGGACAACTGGGACGGGCAGCGGGTGTACGGGCACGACGGCGGCACGATCGGACAGAGCGCGTTCCTGCGGGTGCTGCCCGAGGCCGATCTGGCGATCTGCCTGCTCACCAATGGCGGCGACACCGCGAGCCTCTACCGGGACGTGTTCGCGGAGATCGTCCAGGAGCTGGCCGGGGTGACGATGCGCGGCACGATCCGGCCGGCGACGGATCCGGTGGCGGTGGACCCCGCCGACCACGTCGGCGTCTACCGGCGGCTCTCCAGCAGGGTGGAGATCGTGGAGCGGGACGGCGGCCTGGTGATGCTCGACCGGATCACGGGACCGCTCGCCGAACTCATCTCCGACACGGAACAGGAGTACGAGCTGCACCCGGTCGAGCCGGGGGTGTTCGTGGTGCGGCGACCGGGCCTGAAGGTCTGGGTCCCGGTCGTCTTCTACACACTCGCCGACGGCACGCCCTACCTCCACCACGGTGGCCGCGCGACCCCCAAGGCGGGCTGACGTGAGCGCAATCGCCACCGCCCTGGAGGCGGGGCTGCCGGGCCTGCTGGCCGACATCGAGGCACTGGTCCGTACCGAGTCGCCCAGTGAGGACCTGGCCGCCGTCACCGACTGCGCCCGGGTCGTCGCCGGGCTCGGGACCCGGCTGACCGGCGCGGCGCCCGAGTGGCTGGACGGCTCGGGTCGGCCCGCTCTGCGTTGGCGCTTCGGCTCCGGCGACCGGGTGCTGCTGCTCGGCCACTTCGACACGGTGTGGCCGGTGGGCTCCTTGGCCGGCCACCCCTTCGAAGTGGCCGGGGGCCGGCTGACCGGACCCGGCTGCTTCGACATGAAGGCCGGCGTGGCGCAACTGTTCCACGCGCTGTCGGTGCTCGACGACCTGGACGGGGTGTCGGTCCTGCTCACCGGTGACGAGGAGATCGGATCCCCGACCTCGCGCGATCTGATCGAGGCCGAGGCCCGTCGCACCCGGGCCGTACTCGTCCTGGAGGCGAGCGAGGGCGGCGCACTGAAGACCGCGCGCAAGGGCGTGTCCGGCTACGAACTGAACATCGCCGGACGCGCGGCGCACGCCGGTCTCGAACCCCACCGCGGCGTCAACACGACCGTCGAACTGGCCCATCAGGTACTGGCGTTGTCCGCGCTCGCCGACCCGGCCACCGGCACCACGGTGACGCCGACCGTGGCCTCCTCGGGCACCACCCGCAACACAGTGCCCGACGGTGCCCGGCTGCTGGTCGACGTACGGGTGGAGACCGCCGCCGAGCAGGAGCGGGTGGACCGTGCCGTGCGGGACCTCCCCCCGGTGCTCGCGGGCGCCTCGCTCACGTTGTCCGGCGGTCCGGACCGTCCGCCGCTGCAGCAGAGCGCCTCGGCGGAACTGTTCGAACTGGCCCGAAGGCGCTACCGGGAGCTGGGCTTCGGCCCCCTGCGCGGGGTGGCGGTCGGCGGCGGCTCCGACGGCAACATCACCGCCGGTGCGGGCACGCCCACCCTCGACGGCCTCGGAGCCGTGGGCGGCGGGGCACACGCGGACGACGAGCATGTGGTCGTCGCCGAACTGCCCCGCCGCGCGGCACTGGTCGCCCACCTGGTGGCCTCGCTCGTGCACGAGCCGCCGACGGGCGGGGTGAGATCGTGAACGGCACGGAGGCCGCCGCCGCGGCCGTCGCCGCGGAACTCGCGGCGCATCGGGCCGGCGTCACCGTCACGGAGCTGCACGGACTGGACGAGATGCGGACGGCCTGCCAGGTGCTGGACCGGGTCTGGCGGCCCGACCCCGGCAATCCGCTGATCACCCCGGAGCTGCTGCGGGTCTTCGCCCACTCCGGCAGCTATGTCGTCGGTGTCCACCAGGACGGCCGGATGGTCGGATTCTGCCTGGGCTTCCTGGCCACCGCCGGGCTGCACTCGCACATCGCCGGAGTGGACGACAGCGCCCGGGGCCGCAACATCGGCCACGCCGTCAAACTGCATCAGCGGGCCTGGGCCCTGAGCCGCGGCATCACCGCGGTCACCTGGACCTTCGACCCGCTGATCAGCCGCAACGCCTATTTCAACCTGGCCAAACTGGGGGCGGTGCCGAGCGAGTACCTGGCCGACTTCTACGGCGCGATGCAGGACGAGGTCAATGCGGGAACGGAGACGGACCGTCTGATGGTCCTCTGGGAACTGACCGGCGAACACGCCGTCGGATCCGCCGCGGGCACCCCCCGCCGTGTCACGGTCGACACCGCGGGTGAACACGCGGTGGTCGGCCTGGACGCCAAACCCGACGGCGGCCCCGCCGTCGGGCGCCGGGACGGCGACACCGTCCTGGTCCGGATCCCCGCCGAGATCGAGACGATGCGCCGCACCGACCCACCCCTGGCCCGCGCATGGCGATACGCGCTGCGCGAGGTGCTCGGCGGACTGATGGCCGAGGGGCACACCGTCGCGGGATTCACCCGGGACGGCTGGTACGTGATCGACAAACGTCAGGAGAAGCAGGCATGAAGCTCGTCGGTGTGGAACTGCGCCGGATCGCGATGCCGCTGGTCGCACCCTTCCGGACCTCGTTCGCCACCCTGACCACCCGGGAGATCCTGTTGATCAGGGTCGAGACCGAGCACCACGAGGGCTACGGCGAATGCGTCACCATGGCCGATCCGCTGTACTCCTCGGAGTACACCGAGGCCGCCGCGGATGTGCTGCGCAGGTATCTCGTGCCCGCGCTCGCCGCCCTTCCGGCGCTCGATCCCTGGGCGGTCGCCCCGGCACTGGCCGCGTTCAAGGGGCACCGGATGGCCAAGGCCGCGCTGGAGACCGCGGTGCTGGACGCCTGGCTGCGCGCCCACGAACTGTCGATGGGGCAATGGCTCGGGGCAACGGCCGAACGGGTGCCGGCCGGGGTGTCGGTCGGGATCATGGATTCGATCCCCGCGTTGCTCGACGCCGTCGACGGCTATCTGGCCGAGGGCTATCTGCGGATCAAGCTGAAGATCGAACCCGGCTGGGACGTGGAACCGGTGCGCGCGGTCCGGGAGCGCTTCGGCGACGACGTACTGCTCCAGGTGGACGCCAACACCGCGTACACCCTCGCCGACGCCGCACAACTGGCCCGGCTCGACCCGTACGGGCTGCTGCTGATCGAACAGCCCCTGGACGAGGAGGACGTCCGGGGCCACGCGGCACTGGCCGAGCGGGTGAGCACCCCGATCTGCCTGGACGAGTCCATCGTCTCGGCCCGCTCGGCGGCCGACGCGATCGCGATGGGTGCCTGCTCGGTCGTCAACATCAAACCGGGGCGGGTCGGCGGCTATCTGGAGGCCCGGCGGATCCACGACGTGTGCGCCGCGCACGGTGTCCCCGTCTGGTGCGGCGGAATGCTGGAGACCGGCCTCGGCCGGGCCGCCAACGTCGCCCTCGCCGCGCTGCCCGGCTTCACCCTGCCCGGTGACACCTCTGCCTCCGACCGGTACTACCGGACCGACATCACCGAACCGTTCGTGCTGAAGGACGGCCACCTCGACGTGCCCCGCGCGCCCGGCCTCGGACTCTCACCGGTCCCCGGGCAACTGGACGAAGTGACGGAAACCGCCGAATGGATCAGCCGATGACCACCACCCGGTCCGACACCGTCGAGGCACGGATCCGGACGGCCTTCGACGAAGCCGGTGTCGAGGGATTCCTCTTCGCCCGGGACATCGACGGCGAACGGACGATCGCCGTCGCGGCGGACGAACCGGTCTGCCTCGCCTCCGTCTTCAAGATCCCGGTCGCTCTCGCCTATGCCCGTGAGGCGGCGGCGGGACGGCTGGAGCGGACCGAGCGCCACGAGGTGGATCCGAAGTACCGCGACGGCGGCATCGGCACCTCGGGCTGCGCCGACCCGGTCGGCATGAGCCTGCGGGACCTGGTCCACATGATGATGACGATGAGCGACAACGCCGCCACCGATGTCGTGCTGGACCGGGTCGGACTCGACACGGTGAACGCGATGCTCGCCGAACTGGGGCGGAGACGGACCCACTTGGTCGGAGGCTGTCTGGAGCTGACCGGCTCGCTCTTCGCCGATCTCGGTGTGACCACCGAGATCGAGGCGCACGCGAGGATGGCGGCACTGATCGCGCAGGAGCCGGAGAAGCTCATGGAACTGGCGGTGTGCGTTCCCCGGCGTACCACCCGGGGCACGGCCCGTGACATCGCCGAACTGCTCGCTCTCGTCTGGCGTGACGAGGCCGGTCCGGCCGAGGCGTGCGCCGAGGTGCGGGCCGTGATGTCGCAGCAGATCTGGCCGCACCGGCTGTCGTCGGGTTTCGACGACGGATTCCGCGTCGCCGGCAAGACCGGCACGCTGCCTGGCTGGCGCAACGAGGCAGGGGTCGTCGAGGCCCCCGGCGGCGGGCGCTGGGCGGTGGCCGTCTTCACCCGGTCCGACATCCCCGACTTCCGCAACCCCCGGGCGGACCGGGTGATCGGGCAGGTGGCCGCGCTCGCCGTGGACGAACTCCGATCAACTACCGTGTGACGATGACGGAGCAGCCACGAGCCGTGCTCGGCCGTATCCTGAGCGATCTGGGTTCGACGTTGATCGAGGTGGTGGCCGGAGAGGCCGACCCGGCCCGCACCGTCAGCGGAGTGCTCATCCAGGACCCGCTGGACGAACCCGCCAGGCTGCCCGGCGCGGTGGTGCTCGGCGTCGGGGTGTACGGCGCCGAGCCGGTCGCCGCCCTGGTCGACCGGGCGGCCGGGCTCGGCGCGGTGGCCGTGGTGGTCCGGTCACCGGTCCCGGTGGAAGGGCCCGTTTCCGAGGCGGCCGCGCGCACGGGCCTGACGGTTCTCGGGTTGACGCCCGGCGCATCCTGGGCCCAGGTGGCCGCGCTGCTGCGCTCGTTGCTCGCCGCCGACGAACTCGGCACGGTCGGTGGCCCCGACGAGGCCGACGGCGCCGAGCCGCTCGCCGGTGACCTGTTCGCGCTGGCCAACGCGACGGCCGGGCTGCTCGACGGCCCGGTCACCGTGGAGGACCGCGGGGGACGGGTGCTCGCCTTCTCCAGCAGGCAGGACGAGGGCGACGACGCCAGGATCGCCACCATCCTCGACCGCCAGGTGCCCGCCGAGAAGCTGCGTGCCCTGGAGCAACTCGGCGCGTTCCAGGCCATCTACCGCAAGGAGGAACCCGTCTATGTGGCCGGCATCTCCGACAAGCCCAGGGTCGCCATCGCCGTCCGCGCGGGCGGCGAGATCCTCGGATCGATCTGGGTCGTGGTCGACGGACCGCTGAGCGAGGACCGCACGCAGGCCCTGCACGAGGCCGCGAAGGTGGCCGCACTGCATCTGCTGCGCCACCGCACGGGCGAGGACGTCGAACGGCGGTTGCGCGCGGACCTGCTCGCCACGGTCCTGGAGGGCGGGCCCCACGCTCCGCAGGCCGCCGTGCGGCTGGGCCTGTCCGCCCAGCCCGCCTGCGTACTGGCACTCGCGGTGACCGGTGAGCCATCGGCGCCCGACCGGGTGGCCGCGGGCCACCGCGTCGCCGAGGCCCTCGCCCTGCATCTGGCCGCGATCCATCCCCGGACGGCCGCGGCCTCACTGGGGGGCGTCACCTACGCGGTCCTGCCCACGAGTTCGGACGAGCACGCGCTACGGGTGGCCGATGCGTTCCTCGGCCGCGTGGGCGACCGGGTCCCCGCCGTCATCGGCATAGGCCGACTCGCCGCCCGCCCGGCCGAGCTGCGCCGCTCCCGCGCCGACGCGGACCGGGCATTGCGGGTCCTGGGGTCCGGCCGCTCCCCGCGGCGGTCCGCACGACTGTCGGACGTCTACGCCGCCTCGCTGCTGGAGGAGCTGACGGACCGGATCGCCGCCGAGGACGACCTTCCCGACGGCCCGGTCGTCCGGCTGCGCGCCTACGACGCCCAGCACCACACCGCCCTCACGGACACCCTGGAGGCCTGGCTGAGCACCTTCGGCGATGTGGCCGCCGCCGCTGCCGCCGTCCACATCCACCCCAACACGTTCCGGTACCGGCTCAAGAGGCTGGCCGTGGTGGCGGGCATCGACCTCGACGATCCGGAGGCCAGGTTCGAAGCGATGCTGCAGCTGCGGCTGAGCCCGACGCACCCTTGAACCCGCCACGGCCCTCGTCATGACACGCGGTTGCGCGCCTGTCCCGGGCGGGCGCGATGATGAAAGAGTTCTCGGAACGACGGGACACACCGGGATCCGCGTGTCCGCGTACGAGCACCACCGAATGCCGACGATGGGACAGATGCCATGCCTCTCAAGGGCGAGTACGAGCCGAGCCCCGCGCAGTGGGTCCGTGATCAGGTCGAGTTGTTCGAGGGTTCCGGTGGTACCGAGGGGACCACGTTGCGAGGCCTGCCGGTGATCATCCTGACCACCCGCGGGGCCAGGAGCGGCAAGATCCGCAAGACCCCGCTCATGCGGGTCGAGCACGACGGCACGTACGCCGTGGTCGCCTCGCAGGGGGGCGCTCCCAAGCACCCCGTCTGGTACCACAACCTCGTCGCCGACCCCCGGGTGGAGTTGCAGGACGGCCCCGTCCGGCAGGACATGAACGCCCGTGAGGTCACCGGCGAGGAGAAGGCGGTGTGGTGGCAGCGCGCCGTCGACGCGTTCCCCGACTATGCCGACTACCAGCTCAAGACCGACCGGCAGATTCCGGTATTCGTGCTGGAACCGGCGGCCGAGCAGCACTGACGACCGCACGGGGGAGGCGCCGCCGGTGCGCGGCGTCTCCCCCGTGGCGACACGGCCGTGCGAGGCGGGCACGCGCGGCACCCGCACGGTCAGCCGGCGGGCGTGGTGGACGCCCCCGTCGGGCCTGCTGCGGGCATGCCCGTGCGGGTCGCCGCCCAGACGACGAGCGCGAGTGCGCTGAACGCGGCGCCCAGGATGCACACCGCGCCCCATCCGGCCCTCGCGTAGACGGTCGTCGAGGCGAGGGCGCCCGTGGCGCTGCCGACCGAGTAGAAGATCATGTATCCGCCGATCAGACGGCTTCCGGCGTCGGGGCGGACCGCGTAGATCAGGCTCTGGTTCGTCACGTGGACGGCCTGCACGGCGAGGTCGAGGAGGACCGCGCCGATCGCCAGCGCCCAGAGCGACTGCCGGGTGAGGGCGAGGGGGAGCCACGACGCGGTGAGCAGGCCGAGGGCGATACCGGTCGTCCGTCCGGCGAGACCGCGGTCGTGCAGGCGCCCCGCGGGGGCCGCGGCGAGCGCGCCCGCCGCACCCGCGAGCCCGAACGCTCCGATCGCGGTGTGCGACAGCGACAGCGGCGGTGCGCTCAGCGGGAGCGCGACACAGCTCCACAAGGTGCTGAAGGCGGCGAAGATCAGCAGGGCGAGCAGGGCGCGGACCCGCAGTACGCGTTCCTCGGCGAACAGCGTGAGCGTCGAGCGCAGGAGCCGCGCGTACCGCAGGGCGGAGGGCGCCGCCGGGCGTCGCGGCAGCACCCGGTACAGGGCCAGGGCGAGCACGAGCGTCAGCGCCGCGGACGTGAGGTAGACCGATCGCCAGCCCGCGAGGTCGGCCAGCGCACCGGAGACCGTACGGGCGAGCAGGATTCCGATGACGATTCCGCTGGTGACCAGGCCGACCGCGCGGCCGCGCCGTTCCGGGGCGGAGAGCGATGCGGCGAAGACCACGAGGGTCTGGGTCACCACGGCGAGAAGGCCCACGGCGGCCAGGGCGGTCAGCAGGATCGGTGCGGCGGTGGCGGTGCCGGTGGCGATGAGCGCCGCTGCCAGCAGTGCCAGCTGGGTCACGACGAGGGTCCGCCGGTCGACGAGATCGCCGAGCGGAACGAGCAGGAACAGTCCGAGCCCGTAGCCGATCTGGGTGAGGGTGACGACGATGCCGACGGTCGCCGCGCCGATCCCGAAGTCCCGGCTCAGGGTGACCAGAAGGGGTTGCGCAAAGTAGACATTGGCCACCGCCACACCGGACGCGACCGCGAACAGCAGCGTCGTGAGTCCGGACGGCGCGCTCGCCGGTGTCCCCCCGCTCGTGTTCCCGGCTCTCGTCGTCGTCCCGCTGTCGGCCATGGGGCACTCCTCGATCGAATCGGTTGCAAGTTGCTACCAGGCTGACCGTAGTGCTGGCTGGTAGCATGTTGCAACCGATGGTGCGAAGGGGAACGGCATGGTCAAGCGGACACGCTTCAACGACAGCGACTGCCCGGTGGCTCGTTCGGTCGACGCGATCGGCGACTGGTGGTCGCTGCTGATCGTCCGCGACGCGTTCGACGGCAGCCGCCGCTTCGGGGAGTTCCGGCGCAGTCTCGGCGTGGCGAAGAACATCCTCGCGGCGCGCCTGCGCGACCTGGTCGCGGGCGGCATCCTCGACATGGTCCCGGCGGCCGACGGCAGCGCGTACCACGAGTACGTGCTGACGACCAAGGGCCGCGATCTCTTCCCGGTGATCGTGGCGCTGCGGCAGTGGGGCGAGGGGCACTTCTTCGAAGCCGGCGAACCGCATTCGGAGATGGTCGATCTGCGGCACGGCCGCCCGCCCCGCGCCCTGGAGATCCACTCCGCGGACGGGCGGCGGCTCGGACCGGACGATGTCACGGTCCAGAAGGTCCAGCGGCCCGCGGCGCAGGCGGCGGCCTCCGAATAGGCCGAAGGGCCGCCCGTCCCGCAGGCGCCGCCGCCCTCCGGGGCGCCCGCCTCGCACGCCTGCCGGCCCGCACGGCGCCCGGACAGCCGATCAGGACGCGCGTGCGCCGGCCTGCCCACGCTCCAATGGACGGGTGACCGTGCCTCCCGACGACTGCCTCGCGCGCAATGAGTGGCTCTGCGGTGCCTATCTGAGCAGCCGTCGCGAGATCCTCCGCGACGCCGTCGTCGAGCACCTCCAGCTCACCGCGGTCTCCGTACTCATCGGGCTGGCCCTCGCCGTTCCGCTCGCCCTCGCGGCCCGGCACCGGCGCTGGGTCGCGGGCCCGGTTCTCGGCGTGACGACGATCCTGTACACCGTGCCTTCGCTCGCCATGTTCTCGCTGCTGCTGCCGGTGTACGGACTCTCCGCGTCGCTCGTCGTCGCCGGACTCGTCCTGTACTCGCTCACCCTGCTCGTCCGGAACATCCTGGCCGGACTGCGGGCCGTGCCCGAGGAGACCAGGCTGGCCGCGCGCGGCATGGGATACGGGCCGGTGCGGCTGCTCGTCGCCGTGGAACTCCCCCTCGCCCTGCCGGCCGCCATGGCCGGACTGCGTGTCGCGACCGTCTCCACGGTCTCCCTGGTCACGGTCGGTGCGATCGTCGGGTACGGCGGACTCGGCAACCTCATCTACTCCGGGATGAACACGTACTTCAAGGCCCAGGTGCTCACCGCCTCCGTCCTCTGCGTCCTCATCGCCGTCGCCGCCGACCTGATGCTCCTCCTCCTGCAGCGCATCCTGACGCCGTGGACCCGGAGGCGGCCGTGAGCACCCTCGCCGACGCCTGGGCCTGGCTCACGACCGCGGCGCACTGGTCGGGCGACGACGGCATCTGGAACCGGCTCGGCCAGCATCTGTTCCTCACCGTCGTCTGCCTGCTGATCAGTTGTCTGATCGCACTGCCCGTCGCCCTGGTCCTCGGCCATCTCGGCAGGGGTGGCGCGCTCGCCGTCAACCTCTCCAACATCGGCCGGGCCGTTCCCACCTTCGCCGTGCTGGTGCTGCTGCTCCTCACCCCGATCGGCGGGCACGGCGAGTGGCCGACCGTCGTCGCCCTCGTGCTCTTCGCCGTACCGCCGCTGCTCACCAACGCCTACGTGGGAATGCGAGAGGTCGACCGCGACGTCGTGCGGGCGGCCAGGGGGATGGGCATGACGGGCAGCCAGGTGATGCTGGGTGTCGAGGTGCCGCTCGCCCTGCCGCTGATTCTCACCGGCGTACGGATCGCCGCCGTCCAACTCGTCGCCACCGCGACCCTCGCGGCCCTGGCGGGCGGCGGCGGACTCGGCCGCATCATCACCGCGGGCTTCAACCTCGCCTCGACCGCGCAGGTCGTGGCCGGGGCCGTTCTCGTCGCCGCCTTCGCCCTCGTCGTGGAAGGGCTCTTCGAAGCGGTGCGGCGGCTCGCCCCCGACCGGGGCCGCGACGGGGGACCGGGATGAGGCCGCTGCCGGCACTCTCCGTGCTGCTGGCGCTCCTGCCGGCGAGCGCCTGCGCGACGGGTCCCTCCCTGGAGGACCGGGGCGAGGTCACCGCACCGCCGGGCGACAGCAAGCACCTCACCATCGGCTCCGCCGGCTTCACCGAGAGCGATCTCCTCGCCCGGATGTACGCCGCTCTGCTCGGCCGGGCGGGCTACTCCACGAAGATCATCTCCGTCGCCGATCGTGAGATCTACGAACCGGCGCTGGAGAGCGGCCAGATCGATGTCGTGCCGGAGTACGCCGCCACCTTCGCCGACTGGCTGAACACGAGGGAGAACGGCGCGGACGCCGCCCCGGTCGGTTCGCCCGACCTCGCCGCCACCATGAGGGCCCTGCGCGCCCTCGCCGGACCGCGCGGTCTCATCGTGCTCGACCCCGGGCGCGCCGTCGACCAGAACGCCTTCGCGGTCGCCGCTCCGTACGCGGCGAAGCACCGTCTGAAGACCCTCAGCGATCTGGGCCGGTCAGGGCTGCCCGTCCGGCTGGCCGCCGGTGACGAATGCGTTCAGCGCCCCTACTGCGCACCGGGGCTGCGGAAGACCTACGGCATCCGCGTCACCGCCGTGGACCCCAAGGGCGTCGGCACCACCCAGGCCAAACAGGCCGTCCGGAAGGGGCAGGACCAGATGGTGCTGACCACCACCACCGACGCCACCCTGGACGACTTCGGCCTCGTCCTGCTCGCCGACGACAAGCACCTGCAGAACGCCGACTACCTCGTCCCCGTCGTCAACCGGTCCCGGGCGGGCGGCGAAGGCGTACGCAAGGCGCTGGGCAAGCTCAACACCGTACTGACCACCGCCGACCTGGCCCGGCTCGACGAGCGGGTCGACAGCTGGCGGCGGCTGCCCGAGGACGTGGCACGTGCGTATCTGGAGTCCAAGAACCTCATCCGGCCCTGAGACGGTGTCCGACGAGCCCGGCGCTCTACGCCGGTACGCGCCGTGCCGCGACCGGAGAGGTTCGCCGGCGGGCGGACCTCCCCGGCCGCGGCGCCACGGCTTCGCGGGTCAGGCCCTGAGCCTGCCGGGCAGCCAGCCCAGCTGCACGGCCTGCTGGAACGGTCCGCCGCCCTCGTGGTCGTTGAAGTCGTACACCTCGATGGCCTTGTCCTGATGGGCGTAGGCGTTGAAGGCGGCGAAGACGGTCGAGGGCGGGCAGGTCATGTCCTCCAGGGCGGTCGAGAACAGCGCGGGTGCCTGCCCGCGCGCGGCGAAGTGCACTCCGTCGAAGTAGGAGAGGGTGGCCCGCGCCCGCTCCGCCCGGCCCCGGTGCGTCTTGAGGTAATTGCCCACCTCGCGGTACGGGGTGCGGTCGGTGACGGTGAGCGCCCGGGGGAAGTCGCACAGGAACGGGACGTCCGGCGCGATCGCCACGAGGTCGGGTATCAGTCCGCCGACGGCGAGCGTGATGCCACCGCCCTGGCTCTCACCGATGGCCGCGGTGCGTGTCGCATCGGTCAGGGGATGCGAGCGCGCCGCCTCCACCGCCCGTACCGCGTCGGTGAACACACGCCGGTAGTAGTACGCGTGCGGATCCTCGATGCCCCGGGTCATGAAACCGGGGAACGAGGGGGCGCTGCCCACCGGGTCGGGGGTGTCGCCGACCAGCCAGCCGCTGCCCTGGCCCCGGGTGTCCATCACGAAATGGGCGAAACCGGCCGAAGCCCAGAGAAGATGGGTGTGGGCCAGTCCCCGCCCGCCGCCGTATCCGATGAACTCCACGACCACCGGCAGCGGTTCGGTGGTGCCCGCGGGCAGGACGAACCAGCCCTTGACCGGATGGCCGCCGAAGCCCGCGAACGTCACGTCGTACACGTCCACGGTCGTCAGCCCCGTATCCGTACGCCGTTCGAACCGGGCGCCGAGATCATGGGACCGGGCCTCGTCGAGTGTCTGCGACCAGAACGCGTCGAAGTCCTCCGGTTCCACCGAGCGGCTGCGGTGGTCGCGCAACTCGTCGAGCGGCAGATCGAACAGGGACATGGGGACCGCCTTCTTCGCGGGGTGAGTGATCACCGCGGGGAATGGTTGATCACACCGTACGGGGGCGGGCGGTGCGCGGACGAGGGCGCCTCGGGAACGGCGGTCGCAGCGCCGACCCACACCGAACGTAGGGTCGACGAGGCACCGCGCCGGGGTTACGAGGACCGCTCGGCACCGCGCCGCCATCCGGTCGTCGCCGGACTGCTGGTCCGCCCGAAGGGCGGCAGCCGCTGCCGGCGCGGGCGGCGGCGCGAGTCCTGACCGGCGCGTGGCGCGCCCTACGCGTCCGCCACCGAGTCGAACCGCACCTCGTCCCGTCCTACACCCTGTGCCTCGGCGTCCACCGAGCGGCGCAGTGCCTCGTGGAGCTTGGCCGGGGTCAGCACGCCGAGGAACCGTGAGCCGTCCAGCACCGCGACCCATCCGGCGTCGTGCTGGAGCATCTCGCTGAAAGCCCGCTTCAGCGGAGCCCCGACCGGTACCCAGGCGTCCATCCTGCGGGCCAGGTCCCCGACCGTGCCGTACTCCCCGGCGATGCGCAGCGCGTCCGCCGCCACCCAGCCGTGCAGGTCGCCCTCGCCGTTCAGCACGACCGCCCAACGCGCACCCGCACCGCTGAGGCGGGCCGCCGCCGACCGGACCGGCTCGTCCAACCGGGCGACCGGCGGCTCCTCCAGATCGTCCGGCTCGACCGTGGTGACCGACAGACGCTTCAGGCCCCGGTCGGCGCCGACGAACCGGGCCACGTACGGAGTCGCGGGAGATCCGAGCACAGCCCCCGGGCTGTCGAACTGCTCGATGCGCCCCGCTCCGTACACCGCGATGCGGTCACCCATCCGGACCGCTTCCTCGATGTCGTGGGTGACCATCAGGACCGTCTTCCTGACGGTGGCCTGCAGGCTCAGGAATTCGTTCTGCAGCCGCTCCCGCACCACCGGGTCGACCGAGCCGAACGGCTCGTCCATCAGCAGCACCGGCGGATCGGCGGCCAATGCCCTTGCCACGCCCACTCGTTGGCGCTGGCCACCGGAGAGCTGGGCAGGGTAGCGGGAGCCGTAGGTCTTCGGGTCGAGGCCCACCAGATCCAGCAGTTCGGCCGCACGCTCACGGGCCCTCGCCCGCTTCCAGCCGACGAGCGAGGGGACGGTCGCGGTGTTGTCGAGGATCGTGCGGTGCGGGAAGAGCCCCACCTGCTGGATGACGTAGCCGATCCGACGGCGCAGCTTCACCGGGTCCACGCCGGAGACGTCCTCGCCACCGACCAGGATCCGGCCGGACGAAGGCTCGATCAGCCGGTTGACCATCATCATCGTGGTCGTCTTGCCGCAGCCGGACGGGCCGACGAGGGTGACCAGCTCCCCCTCGGCGACCTCGAAGGACAGTCCGTCGACCGCGGTCGTACCGTCCGGGTAGACCTTGCCGACCTGCTCGAACCGGATCATTCCTGCACGGTAGGAGGCCTCCGGGCGGGCCGCACACGGACCGCGACCGTCCGTGTCGCGGGCCGTGTGCTGAACTGTGCGTGGAACATCTGATTCAGGAGCACCTTGTGAGCAGCTACCGGCACCCCGGCATCGTCTTCACCGACCGCTATTTCACGGTCCCGCTCGACCACACCGATCCGGGCGGTGAGCAGATCGAGATCTTCGGCCGAGAAGCCGTGGCGAGCGGCAGGGCCGACGAGGAACTGCCCTGGCTGGTCTATCTGGAGGGCGGTCCGGGCTTCGGCGCCCGGCGCTTCATCGGTACGGAGGCATGGCTGGGACGGGCCGTGCGGGAGTTCCGGGTGCTGCTCCTGGACCAGCGCGGAACCGGCCTCTCCACCCCGGCCAACCGGCAGACCCTGCCGCTGCGCGGCGGTCCGCGCGAGCAGGCCGACTACCTCGCCCACTTCCGTTCCGACAACATCGTGCGCGACTGCGAGCTGATCCGCCCGCAGCTGACCGGCGGCGAACCGTGGACGGTACTCGGCCAGTCCTTCGGCGGTTTCTGCGCCGTCCGCTATCTGTCGGCCGCGCCCGAAGGGCTCAGGACCGTCCTCATCACCGGTGGACTGCCCTCGCTCGACGCACACGCCGACGACGTCTACCGGGCCGCCTACCCGCGGATCGAGCGCAAGGTCGCGGCCCACTACGCCCGCTACCCGCAGGATGTCGGTCGCGCCCGGGAGATCACCGCTCACCTCGCGGAGCACCGCCCCGACAGCGCCGGACACCGTCTGACGCCCGAGGGGTTCCAGTCCCTGGGGATCATGCTGGGCGGTGGCGACGGCAGCCACCGGCTCCACTATCTGCTGGAGAACGCCTTCGTCCGCACGCCGCACGGCACCGAGCTGTCCGACACCTTCCAGGAAGCCATGCGCACGGCGGCCTCGTTCGCCGGGCATCCGCTGTACGCGCTGATGCACGAGGCGATCTACGGCCAGGACGAGCGGCCCACCGCCTGGGCCGCGGAGCGGGTCCGTGCCGAGTTCCCGCAGTTCGACGCGGCCGAGGCGCTCAAGGGCGACGGCCCGGTGCTCTTCACCGGTGAGAGCATCCACCCCTGGCACTTCGAGGTCGATCCGGCGCTGCGCCCGTTGCGCGAGACCGCCGAACTGCTGGCCGCCCGTACCGACTGGGCACCGCTGTACGACCGCGCGCGCCTGGCCGCCAACGAGGTACCGGTCGCCGCCGCCGTCTACCACGACGACATGTATGTCGACACCGGGCACGCGTTGCGCACGGCGGCGGCGATCCGCGGGCTCCGTACCTGGGTCACCGACGAGTTCGAGCACGACGGGCTGCGCGCGGGCGGACCGCGCGTACTGGACCGGCTGCTCGCCCTCGTCCGGGACGAGGTCTGATCCCGTCCCCTCTCGACGGGAGGAGCCGGTCACGCGGGGCGCGTGGCCGGCTCCTGAGCCGCGGAGGGCGATTCTCGTACGGGGGGCCGCCCCCGTGCGCGGCGGCTCAGCTCTGCAGGGCGTCCAGCGTCGCGTCCAGGTTCGCCGCCGAGCGAGGGGCGCGGTTGTACGGCAGCTTCGACAGGGCGGCCGCCATGCCGCAGGTGTTGGTCACGGCGGAGAAGACGAGCCCGGAGCCGACACCGGCGGAGATCCAGCGCGCGGCCGGGAAGCGCACCCCGGCCAGCAGGCCGGCCACCACGAGCGAACCGGCGGCGAGCCGGACCTGACGATCCATCGGCCACGTCGCCCGTGCTCCGGCGGGACGGTCGAGATCACGCCCCTCGCCCTCCCAGGCCGAGGTGCCGCCGGACAGCGTGACGGCCTCGATGTCCGCCGCCGCGAGAATGTCGCAGGCCCGGGTCGAGCGGACACCGGAGGCGCAGACCACGAGCAGCGAGCCGCGGGCCGCGGCGGACTTCAGCGCGGGCACGGCCTCGGGGAAGCGGTCCAGCGGAATGTTCAGGGCACCGGGAACGTGCCCGGAGGCGTACTCGCCGGGAGCCCGCACGTCAATGACGGTGAACTCCGCGAGACGGGCCGCGGCCTGGGCGGGGGAGAGGGAGACGGGGCTGGTCACGAGCAGTGTTTCCTTTCGTTCACCGGGGCTGGGGGAGGGACTCGGTCCTTCCCTTGCCCATTCAGGTTAGAATACCCCTTGGGGTATCAGGAGGAGGATGTGTGGAACTCGACATGGCGGCCGACGAACTGAAGTCGGTCCTCAACCGCCTTCGCCGCGCTCAGGGCCAGCTCGCCGGTATCATCAGGATGATCGAGGAGGGCCGGGACTGCGAGGACGTCATCACGCAGATGGCGGCCGTCTCGCGGGCGCTCGACCGGGCCGGTTTCGCGATCATCGCCACGGGCCTGCAGCACTGCATGGCCGACGGTGGCGGTGAGCCGGCCGATCGCGAGCAGATGCGGACGCGGCTGGAGAAGCTCTTTCTCTCACTGGCCTGAGCCGGGGACGGCCCCGGCCGGCCGACGGATCGACGTCGTGGCTCTCACGCCACGGCGTCGACGAGCATGAACAGGGCCACGGCCAGCAGGACGGCGCCGAAGATCCGTTGCAGTCCGGCCGTGGACACCCTCGCGGCCAGCCGCTGCCCGTCCCACGCTCCGAGCACCGCCGCCGCCGTGAAGGGGGCGATCACCGCCCAGTCCAGCGCGGTGGGTGTCGCGAGGCGGGTGACCAGGGCGGCCGTGGAATTCACCGTGATGACCAGCAGGCTGGTACCGACCGCCGCGGTCATCGGGAGGGCCAGCACGGTGACCAGGGCGGGTACCGCGAGAAAACCGCCGCCCACGCCGAGCAACCCGGTCACGGCGCCGAGCCCGGCGCCCGCGCCCGCGGCCCGTCCGGCGGGCACCGGGCCCTGCGGCGCGGCCTCGGCCCGCGGCCGGAGCATCCGAACCGCGGCGACCACCGCGAGCACGGCGAACGCGGCCGTCAGTACCCCGGACGGGATCCGCACCGACAGCGCTCCGGCGACGGCGGCCGGGACGATTCCGGCCGCCGCGAAGAGCCCGCCCGTACGCCAGCGGACCCTGCCCTCCCTGGCATGGGCGACGAGCCCGGTGAGAGACGTGGCGATGACGATGAGGAGCCCGGCAGTGGTGGCGGCGGCCGGGGTGAAGCCGAGCAGGTAGATCAGCGCGGGGACGGCGAGAACACTCCCGCCGCCGCCCAGTCCACCGAGCGCCAGACCGACCACCGCTCCGGCGAGCAGCGCCAGAACGAGCGTGGTCATGCGACGGTGCCCGCCGCCCCGCGCCGATCGCGCACCGGCAGCCCCTCGGCGGCCCAGGAGGTCATGCCGCCCACGACGTCGACCGCCTGCGCGCCGCGGTCGGCGAGGATCCGGGCCGCCTGCCGGGACCGGTTGCCGGAGCGACAGATCACCACCACCGGACGGCCCGTCGCCGAGTCGGGCAGCGACGTGCCCTCGGCGAGCCCGGACAGCGGCACATGGATCGCCCCCGGAGCGTGACCGGCGTTCCACTCGGGCAACTCGCGTACGTCCAACAGGACAGCCGGACCGTCGGTGGTCATTCGGGCGGCCTCGGCAGGGGTGACACGGCCGGGGCCGCGCCGGAACAAGGACATCAGGGAAGACATGGAGAACACTCCTCGGGTGCGGGTGCGGGTGCGGGTGCGGGTGCGGGTGCGGGTGCGGGTGCGGGTGTGCGGTCGTCGGGTGGTCAGGCCGTGGCGGCGGCCGGGTCGGCGGAGAGAGGGACGGTGAGGCTCAGGCCCGCTGCCGCCGCTCCGTCGAAGCCGTCGTCCACGGCCACCACCTCGCGTCCTGCCGCATCCAGCAGTGACGCGGCGATCGCCGCCCGCATCCCGCCCGCGCAGTGCACCCACACGACGCCCGGCGGCACCTCGTCCAGCCGCCGCGGCAACTCGTGCACGGGGATGTGCACTGCCCCCGCGAGTGCTCCGCCGCGGTGCTCGGCGTCCCGGCGCACGTCGAGAACCACCGGGTCCTCTCCGTGCGCCCGTGCGGCTGCCAGACCCGCGAAGTCGGATCTGCGGAACGACCGCAGCTCCGCCGGTGCGCGTACCCAGTCGTCGGGGCGGCCGGTGGCGGAGGCCACCGGGCGTCCCATGCCGACGCGTGACAGCTCCCGCTGCGCGTGCGCGACATCCGCGGCCGTGCCCGCGAGCAGGGTGACCGGCTTGCCCCAGGGGATCAGCCAGGCCAGATACGTCGCGAGCTGTCCCTCCCCCTCGAAGTTGAACGATCCGGCGACATGGCCCTCGGCGAACGCCAGCCGGCTGCGCAGATCCACCACCCACTCGCCCGCGGCGAGCCGCCGGGATATCTCCTCGGCGTCGGCCGCGTCCGGCGGGGTCAGATCGAGGGGATCGGGGCCTGCCGCATTGGCCGGTCCCATGTGCGCGTAGTACGCGGGCACGTCGTCGAGGCCGGCGAGCAGTTCCGCGACGAAGGTGTCGACGTCCTTGATCAGTGCATCGTTCCGGCTGCGCTCCTCGCCGATCGTCGTGGCCGCCCCCTCGGCCTGGGCGGACGAACAGAAACTGCCGAAGCCGTGCGTCGGCAGAACCGGCACGGTGTCTTCGAGCTCGGCGGCGAGCCGGTGCGCGGAGGCGTGCTGGGCGCGCGCCAGTTCGGCGGTGAGCCGAGGCTCCACCAGATCGGGCCGGCCCACGCTTCCGATCAGCAGCGAGCCACCGGTGAAGGCGGCGACTGCCCGGCCTTCCTCCTCCAGCACATAGGACGTGTGGTGCGGAGTGTGGCCGGGAGTGGCGAGCGCGCGCAGCGTGAGCCCCTCGTCGACCGGGGTGTTGTCGCCGTCCGCCACCGGGACCCGGGTGAAGGAGACCTCCGCCGCGGCGGGCACCAGGTACCGCGCACCGGTGACGCGGGCCAGCTCCAGGCCGCCGGTCATGTAGTCGTTGTGCAGATGGGTCTCCACCACGAGGGCGATGTGCACGCCGCGCCGGGCGGCCGCTGTGATGACCCGGTCGATGTCGCGCGGCGGATCCACGACCACGGCGGCTCGCTGCCCGCCCGCCAGATAGCTGCGGTTGCCGAGGCCCGCTGTCTCCATGGTGTCGACGAAGAACACGACACGACTCCTTCCGTACGGTGTACCCCGGGGGGTATCTCTCCCTCAGATTAACACTGATACCCCTGGGGGTATGTCGCGCTCGGGTGAGAGATGAGCGACGTCGGGAAGGGGGAGTGCGGGGCGGGAACGGGGCCGGCCGAATCCGGCCGGTCCTGGCCGATCGCCGCGGCTGCCGACCGGGTGTCGCCGCAGGCGGGGGCCGGTGTTCGGCCCCAAGACGACGAAGAGGCCGGCTCGGCGCCATGGGCGCCGCGCCGGCCTTCTCCTGTGGTGCTTTCCCCTCGGGGGTGTCGAGCCCTTCCGCTCGACGGGACCGGTCAGTCCGTGCCGAACTC
Source organism: Streptomyces sp. NPDC101194 (assembly GCF_044767885.1). Taxonomy (NCBI): domain Bacteria; kingdom Bacillati; phylum Actinomycetota; class Actinomycetes; order Kitasatosporales; family Streptomycetaceae; genus Streptomyces; species Streptomyces sp. NPDC101194. The sequence goes on along the minus strand of NZ_JBIWOS010000005.1, from coordinate 578,943 downwards.
CATCGCGGCGCGGTCCAGCATCTCGTCGTCGCCGGAGACCTCGCCGCGGGAGGCGATGGCCTCCGCGCCGCCCTCCGGCATGGTGCCGATCAGTCCGGTCGCGGCCGCCTGGGCGGCGCCGATGGCGGGATTGGCGGTGCCGATCAGGCCGATCCCGGCGTACTGCTCCAGCTTGGCGCGCGAGTCGGCGATGTCGAGGTTGCGCATGGTGAGCTGGCCGATGCGGTCGACCGGGCCGAACGCCGAGTCCTCGGTGCGCTCCATGGACAGCTTGTCCGGGTGGTAGCTGAACGCCGGGCCCGTGGTGTCGAGGATCGAGTAGTCCTCGCCGCGCCGCAGTCGCAGCGTCACCTCGCCGGTGACGGCCGCGCCGACCCAGCGCTGGAGCGACTCCCGCACCATCAGGGCCTGCGGGTCCAGCCAGCGGCCCTCGTACATCAGCCGGCCGAGGCGCCGTCCCTCGTTGTGGTACTGGGCGAGGGTGTCCTCGTTGTGGATCGCGTTGACCAGGCGCTCGTACGCGGCGTGCAGCAGGGCCATGCCGGGCGCCTCGTAGATGCCGCGGCTCTTGGCCTCGATGATCCGGTTCTCGATCTGGTCCGACATCCCCATGCCGTGCCGGCCGCCGATGGCGTTCGCCTCCATCACCAGCTCGACGGAGGAGGCGAACTCCTTGCCGTTGATCGTCACCGGCCGGCCCTGGTCGAAGCCGATCGTCACGTCCTCGGTGGCGATCTCGATCGAGGGGTCCCAGAACCGCACGCCCATGATCGGCTCCACCGTCTCCACGCCGGTGTCCAGGTGCTCCAGGGTCTTGGCCTCGTGGGTGGCGCCCCAGATGTTGGCGTCCGTCGAGTACGCCTTCTCCGTGCTGTCCCGGTAGGGCAGGTCGTGGGCGACGAGCCACTCGGACATCTCCTTGCGGCCGCCGAGTTCGGTCACGAAGTCCGCGTCCAGCCAGGGCTTGTAGATCCGCAGGTGCGGGTTGGCGAGCAGGCCGTACCGGTAGAACCGCTCGATGTCATTGCCCTTGAAGGTCGAGCCGTCGCCCCAGATCTGTACGTCGTCCTCGAGCATCGCCCGGACCAGCAGGGTGCCCGTGACGGCGCGGCCGAGCGGCGTGGTGTTGAAGTAGGCGCGTCCGCCCGAGCGGATGTGGAACGCCCCGCACGTGAGCGCGGCCAGGCCCTCCTCGACCAGTGCCGCGCGGCAGTCGACCAGGCGCGCGATCTCTGCACCGTAGGTCTTCGCGCGACCGGGCACCGAGGCGATGTCGGGCTCGTCGTACTGGCCGATGTCGGCGGTGTAGGTGCACGGGACGGCGCCCTTGTCGCGCATCCACGCGACCGCGACCGAGGTGTCGAGACCGCCGGAGAAGGCGATGCCGACGCGCTCGCCGGCAGGGAGGGAGGTGAGGACCTTAGACATAGGAAGAGTATGCATAATCTCGCATGATCATGCAAAGTCCGTCGCGGTCGTCTTTTTCGGTGTCGGCACGTGAGTGCATCGCCAATGTGTCGTGAATCGCGGTTCTGAATGTAAAGCCCCAGGTCAGAGAGTTAATGTTGTCCAGACCATTGACATGTAAGCCTCATGATGTTGAATTCGGTGTTGTTGTGTTGCGCGACTCCGGTGACTTGAGTGATCAATGGAGGACCAGTGACGCCTCGCCCATCCCGTCTCACCGCGCTCGGCGCGGCGGCGACCCTGCTCGCGGGCGGCCTGCTGACCGCAGTGCCGTCCGCCCAGGCGGCCGACAGCACCCGGACCACCCGTCAGGCGCAGGCCGACGAGGGCCGGGACACTCCGGTCATCACGCCGACCCCGCAGTCCGTGAAGAAGCGATCCGACCGGATCACCATCAGCCCCACCGTCACCCTGGTGGCGGGCGCGACCTCGGACGAGCCCTCCCTGCGCGTGGTGGAGAGCGCGCTGCGCCGGGCCGGAGCGCAGCGCGTCGTGCGCGCGGACAAGCCCGGCAGGAGCGGGCTCACCGTCCATGTCGGCGACGCCGACGCGCTCACCGCCCTGCACGTCGACGGCCCGTCCGCACTGCCCGCCGACGGCTACGTCCTCGGCATCGGCGCCGGACGCATCGTCCTCGCGGGCAAGGACACCACCGGCACCTACTACGCCGCACAGAGCCTGCGCCAGATCCTGCCGCAGGAGAGACATCCGGGTGCCGAGATCGCCGGGCTCGCCGTGCGCGACTGGCCCGGCACCGCGCTGCGCGGAGTCATCGAGGGCTTCTACGGCACTCCGTGGTCGCACGAGGCCCGGCTCGACCAGCTCGACTACTACGGCGAGCACAAGATGAACATCTACGTGTACTCGCCGAAGGACGATCCGTATCTCCGCGCGAAATGGCGCGACGCCTACCCCGCCGACCGGTTGGCCCAGATCAAGGAGCTGACCGACCGGGCCGTCCAGCGGCACGTCGAATTCACCTACGCGCTCTCACCCGGCCTCTCCGTCTGCTACAGCTCGGACGCCGACGCCAAGGCGCTGGTCGACAAGTTCCAGACGATCTGGGACATCGGTGTACGGACCTTCGCGGTGCCGCTCGACGACATCAGCTACACGGACTGGAACTGCGCCGAGGACAAGGCGAAATGGGGGACCGGCGGCGCTGCGGCGGGCGCGGCCCAGGCCTATCTGCTCAATCGGGTCAACAAGGAGTTCATCGCCACCCACCCGGGAGCCCAGCCGCTCCAGATGGTTCCCACCGAGTACTACAACGTCTCCGCGTCCCCGTACAAGAAGGCGCTGTCCGAGCAGCTCGACCCCGATGTCCTCGTCGAATGGACGGGCGTGGGAGTCGTCGCCCCGACCATGACCGTCGCCCAGGCCGAGGCCGCCCACACGGTCTTCGGTCACCCGATCCTGACGTGGGACAACTATCCGGTCAACGACTACGCGACCGACCGACTGCTGCTCGGCCCGTTCAACGGCCGGGAGAAGGGGCTGCCCGGCAAGCTGGCCGGGATCACCGCCAACCCGATGATCCAGCCCTACGCCTCGAAGATCGCCCTGTACACCGTCGCCGACTACGCGTGGAACGACGCCGCGTACGACCCACGCACCTCGTGGGGCGAGGGACTCGAGGAGTACGCGGGAGGCGACCCCCGTACCGCGAAGGCACTCCGGGCCTTCGCGGACGTCAACTACAGCTCGGCGCTCAACAAGGACCAGGCTCCCGAGCTGGCCGCGGAGTTCGCCGACTACTGGAAGTCCGGTGACGCCGCCCGCCTCGCCTCGGTGCTCGGCGCGCTCGGCTCCGCCCCCGACCGGTTGCGCAGCAGTCTTCCGGACCGGGGCTTCCTCGCCGACTCCGGCCCCTGGCTGGACGCGACCAAGTCCTGGGCCGTCGCCGCCCGTACGGCTCTGAGCATGGTCGAGGCCGCCCGCGCCGGGAAGGGGGCGCAGGCATGGGAACTCCGGCAGCGACTGGCCGCACAGGTCACCGCGGCGAAGTCCTTCACCTACACCGGCCTCGACGGCCGCAAGGTACCGGTCCTCGTCGGTGACGGGGTGCTGGACCGCTTCGTCGACGCGGCGAACGCCGAGCACGACCGGATACTCGGGGTGAGCGGGCGGCCCTCGGTGACGACCGGCCTGGGCACGTATCAGAGCAACACGCCGGCGCGGATGCTCGACGGCGACGACTCCACCTACTTCTGGAGCGACGGGGCGCCCGCCGCCGGTGACGGGATCACCCTGGACCTGGGCCGGGTGCGGGAGATCGGCGACATCACGCTCGCCATGGCCAAACCCGGCAGCGCCGACGACTACATCCACGAAGGGGTTCTTGAGTACTCGGCCGACGGACAGCAGTGGCAGCAGCTCACGGCCTTCTCCGGAAAGCCGGACGTCACCGCGACCGCGCCCGCCGGGACCGAGGCGCGCTATGTGCGGGCACGGGCGACCGCCGGCCAGGAGAACTGGCTCGTCGTGCGGGAGTTCGCGGTGGGGACCGCGGACGGCGCCGTCACCGGAGGACCGCCCGCGGCGACCGGATCCTCGCTGCGGGCGGCCTCCGACGGAGACCCCGCAACCGTCTACCGGGCGGCGCGCGCCCCCGAGGCGGGGGAGGCGCTGGAGGTGGCGCTCGGCGCCGCTCGTTCCGTACGGTCCGTCACCGTGCTGCAGCCGGCCGGATCCGCCGGCCGCGCCGACGTCCAGCTGCGGGGCACCGACGGAACCTGGCAGACCATCGGCGCGCTCGACGGCCCCTACAGCCAGGTGGGCGCGGCGGCGCGTACGGCCGACTCGGTACGCCTCCTGTGGCGTACGGGGTCGGCGGCGCCGCAGATCGCCGAAGTGGTGGTGACCGGGCAGGACTGAGGCCCGGCGGCGGGCGGCAGGGGCGAGATCCCGCCGCCCGCCCCCGGTTCACGGAACCGTCCCACGCCCGGTCCCGCCCGAAGAGCTTCGGGTGGGACCGGGCGCGTCTCTGTGCGTCCGGGGCCGGAACCGGCAGGGGCAGGTTGTTTCCAGAGGAGCAAGCGACCGCTTAGTATGCGCCGAAGCAGTGGTAATGCCGACAGTGTTGTGGAGGCCCCTCATGCAGGCATGGCGAGTGCACCGGAACGGCGAACCGGGCGAGGTGATGCGGCTCGAAGAGACCGACCGGCCCGCGCCGGGTGACGGACAGGTGCTCATCCAGGTGCTCGCGGCGAACATCAACTTCCCCGACGCGCTGCTCTGCCGCGGCCAGTACCAGGTGCGCCCGCCCCTGCCGTTCACCCCCGGTGTGGAGATCTGCGGCAGGACGGCGGACGGGCGGCGGGTGCTCGCCACCCCGGCTCTGCCGAACGGTGGATTCGCCGAGTACGTCGTCGCGGACGAGTCGGCGCTCCTGCCCGCCCCGGAGGCTCTGGACGACGCCGAGGCCGCCGCCCTGCACATCGGCTACCAGACCGGCTGGTTCGGCCTGCACCGCAGGGCGCACCTCCGGGCGGGCGAGACCCTCCTGGTCCACGCGGCGGCCGGGGGTGTCGGCAGCGCGGCCGTCCAGCTCGGCAAGGCCGCCGGAGCCACCGTCATCGGTGTGGTCGGCGGCCCCGGGAAGGCCGAAACCGCCGCCGCGCTCGGCTGCGACCTGGTCGTCGACCGCCACAGCGAGGACATCGTCGCCGCGGTCAAGGAAGCCACCGGCGGACGCGGCGCCGACGTGGTGTACGACCCGGTCGGCGGTGACGCCTACGCCAAGTCCGTGAAATGCGTCGCCTTCGAGGGCCGGGTGATCGTCGTCGGCTTCGCGAGCGGTGCCGTCCCCGCCCCGGCGCTGAACCACGCCCTCGTCAAGAACTACTCGATCGTCGGGCTCCACTGGGGCCTGTACAACACCAAGGACCCGGCCGCCGTCCGCGCCTGTCACGACGAGCTGACCCGCCTGACGGCTCAGGGTGCCATCAAGCCGCTGATCAGCGAGCGGGTCGGACTCGCCGGGGCCGCGGCCGGTGTGCAGCGGGTCGCCGACGGCAGCAGCACCGGCCGGATCGTCGTCCTCCCGTCGGGAGCCGCCCGATGAAGGCCCTCGACGCCGCCGAACTCCGCCGCCGCACCCAGGACCTGCTGGCCGCACACCCCCCGGCCACCACCGACCGCACCGACTTCCTCAAGGCACGTTTCGACGCCGGACTCGCCTGGGTGCACTACCCGGTCGGCCTCGGCGGTCTCGACGCGCCGCGCTCCCTGCAGCCCGTCGTGGACGCCGAACTCGCCGCTGCGGGCGCGCCCGACAACGACCCGCGCCGGATCGGCATCGGTCTCGGCATGGCCGCCCCCACCATCCTCGGCTACGGCACCGACGAGCAGAAACGGCGCTTCCTGCGGCCGTTGTGGGTCGGCGAGGAGGTCTGGTGCCAGCTCTTCAGCGAACCGGGCGCGGGCTCCGACCTCGCCGCGCTCGGCACCCGCGCGGTCCGCGACGGCGAGGACTGGGTGGTCGACGGGCAGAAGGTCTGGACGTCCAGCGCCCATCTGGCCCGCTGGGCGATCCTCATCGCCCGCACCGATCCGGACCTGCCCAAACACCTCGGCATCAGCTACTTCATCTGCGACATGACCGACCCCGGCGTCGAGGTCAGGCCGTTGCGTCAGATCACCGGCGAGGCCGAGTTCAACGAGGTGTTCCTCACCGGTGTGCGCATCCCGGACAGCAGACGTCTCGGTCCGGTCGGCGAGGGCTGGAAGGTCGCCCGGACCACGCTGATGAACGAGCGGGTCTCCATCGGCGGGGCGCGCATCCCGCGCGAGGGCGGCATGATCGGCCCGGTCGCCCGCACCTGGCGGGAACGGCCCGACCTGCGCACCCACGACCTTCACCAGCGCCTGCTGACCCTGTGGGTCGAGGCCGAGGTCGCCAGGCTCACCGGCACCCGGCTGCGCCAGCAGCTCGTCGCCGGACAGCCCGGTCCCGAAGGCTCCGGAATGAAGCTGTCCTTCGCCCGGCTCAACCAGGAGATCAGCGGTCTTGAGGTCGAACTCCTCGGTGAGGAAGGCCTGTTGTACAGCGACTGGACCATGCGCCGCCCGGAGCTCGTCGACTTCACCGGACGTGACGCCGGTTACCGATACCTCCGCTCGAAGGGCAACTCCATCGAGGGCGGCACCAGCGAGGTACTGCTCAACATCGTCGCGGAGCGCGTACTCGGCCTGCCCGTCGAACCGCGCAACGACAAGGACGTCGCCTGGAAGGACCTGGCCCGATGACCGCACCGACCGAAGAGACCCGGGCGCCCGATCTGCTGTACTCCGAGGCCGAGGACGATCTGCGGGCAGCGGTGCGTTCGCTGCTCACCGACCGGTGCGACGCGTCGGCGGTGCTCGCCCGCGTCGAGTCCGACACGCCCTACGACCCGCGGCTCTGGAAGGCCCTCGCCACCGACATCGGCACCGCCGGGCTGCTGGTGCCGGAGAGGCTGGGCGGACAGGGCGCGGGCCATCGCGAGGCCGCGGTGGTGCTGGAGGAGCTGGGGCGCAGCGTCGCCCCCGCCCCGTATCTGACGAGCGCGGTCGTCGCCACCGAGACGCTTCTGGCGCTGCCGACGCAGGACGGGCCGGTCGACGAACTCCTCGGCGACCTCGCCACCGGGCGCAGGGTCGCGGTGCTCGCCGTGCCGTTCTCCGCCCCGGCGCCCGGAGCTGTGCGACCGGCCGGCGTCGTCGGCGACGCGGTGGAGGGGAGGGTGACCGCCGTCGCCGACGCGACCGCGGCCGATGTGCTGCTGGTGCCCACGACCGACGGCCTGTACGCGGTGGAGACCGACGCCGAAGGCGTCACCGTCGAACCCGTCGTCCCCCTCGACCTGACCCGCCCGCTCGCCACCGTCACCCTCGCCGGAGCCGTCGGAACCCGCCTGGCCGACGGCGCGTCCGCGGTCGCCGCCGTGCGCCGAGGGCTGTCGGCCGGTGCCGGCCTGCTCGCCTCCGAACAGCTCGGAATCGCCGAGTGGTGCCTGACCGAGACGGTCCGCCACACCCGTGAACGGCACCAGTTCAACCGGCCGATCGGCTCCTTCCAGGCCCTCAAGCACCGCATGGCGCAGCTCTGGCTGGAGGTCGTCTCGGCCCGCGCCGCCGCGCGGAGCGCCGCGGACGCCCTCGCGACCGGCAGCCCCGACACGCCTTTGGCGGTGGCCGTCGCACAGGCCTACTGCTCCGAGGTCGCGGTGCGCGCGGCGGAGGAATGCATCCAGCTGCACGGCGGCATCGGCATGACCTGGGAGCACCCGGCGCACCTGTACCTCAAGCGCGCCAAGGCCGACTCCATCGCCTACGGGACGGCCGGACACCACCGCGGGGCCGTCGCCGAAATCGTGGAACTGCCCGCGCCGTAACCGGACGCGGGGGAACAGGTCCCGATACAGGGGGACTTGGGAGCGGAGGTGTGTGCACACGCACCTCCGCTCCGTCGTTCTCCCGTGCGACGGGGTACCGAGCATCCCTTTACCTGCTGTTTAATTGCGACTGACTCGCAACAACAGTCGATCTTCAATAAGGGATGTGCAGAGTATGACGGCCCGATCGATACGGGGAGCGGTCGCCGTGACACTGGCGACCGTGCTGTCGTTGACCGCGGCGGCCTGTTCACAACCGGGTGGCCCGGACGGCAGCGGCTCCGGCTCGGGTACCGACTCGGCGGTGGTCGGCATCGCCTACGAGCCCGACAGCCTCAGCCCGCTCCTGGGCTACGGCAAGGACGGCAACTCCAAGATCTTCGACGGGCTGCTCGCCCTCGACGGGAACATGGGACTGAAGCCCGCGCTCGCCACGGCCCTGCCCGAGGTGAGCGACGACGGACTGACGTACACGTACAGGCTCCGCAGCGGCGTGAAGTTCAGCGACGGGAAGCCGTTCGGTGCCAAGGACGTCGTCTTCACCTACCGCACCATCCTCGACGAGAAGACCAACAACGCGTCCCGGACCGAACTCGACGCGGTGAAGAGCGTCGAGGCGTCCGGCGACGACACTGTGGTCTTCACGCTCAAGTACCCCTATGCGCCCTTCGCGCAGCGCACGGTTCTGCCCATCGCTCCCGAGCACGTCGCGGGCAGGCAGGACGTCAACACCGGCGCCTTCACCACCCACCCCGTCGGCACCGGCCCGTACCTCCTCACCAAGTGGTCCAAGGGCGAGAAGCTGAGCTTCAGGGCCAACCCCGACTACTGGGGAGGCGCGCCGAAGGTGAAGAAGTTCACCATGGCGATCATCAAGGACGACGACGTGCGCGCCACCCGGCTGCGCTCCGGTGAACTCGACGGCGCGATCCTGCCGCCCAACCTGGCCAAGGGCTTCGCCCGCGGCAGCGGTATGCGGACGTACGCCGCGACGACGTACGACTACCGCACGGTGACCCTGCCCACCCACAACAAGGTCGCGGGCGACACCGCGATCCGCCGTGCCCTCGATGTCGCGGTCGACCGCCGGGCCATGGTCGACTCCATCCTCAACGGCGAGGGCAGGCCCGCCTACGGTCCCGTGCCCACCGACAGCGAGTGGTTCACCAAGGGCACCGAGCGCACCCACGACCTGGCCGCCGCGAAGAAGATCCTCGACGCGGCCGGTTGGAAGCCCGGCAAGGACGGCATCCGCACCAAGGACGGCGTCCGCGCGGCGTTCCCGCTCTGGTACCTCACCGGAGACAAGCTCCGCCAGGACCACGCGCTCGCCTATGCCTCCGACGCCAAGAAGGCCGGCATCGACATCACCACCGAGGCCGGGACCTGGGAGGTCATCGAGCCCCGGATGAAGCAGGACGCGGTCCTCGCCGGAGGGGGATCGCCCGCCGACCCCGACTTCGACCAGTACACGCTGCTGAAGTCCTCGCTCGCGGGCGACGGCTTCAACAACATGGCGTGGTACGACAACAAGGCCGTCGACCAGGCGCTCGAAGCGGGTCGCAGAAGCGGTGACAAGGCCGCACGCAAGGCCGCCTACGACACCGTCCAGCGCGAGCTGGTGAAGAACCCCGGCTACACCTTCCTCACCCACATCGACCACCTCTACGTCGTGAAGGACCGTTTCGGCGCCCTCACCACCCAGGTCGAACCGCACGACCACGGTCTCGCTTCCGGCCCGTGGTGGAACGTCGAGGACTGGACGCCGAAGAAGTGAGCCACCGCCTCCCCTGGGGGCCGATGGGCAGGATGGCGGGTCGGCGGGTACTGCTCGCCGTCCCCGTCCTGGCCGTCGTGACGTTCGGTGTCTTCGCCGTGGCCGCCGCCTCCCCCTTCGACCCGGTCAAGGCGTACGCGGGCACCGCGGGCCTCACGGCCTCGCAGGAGAACCTCGACCAGCTGCGGTCCAACCTCGGCGTCGATCAGCCCCTCGTGACCCGCTGGTGGAACTGGCTGACCTCCGCGCTGAGCGGCGACCTGGGCGACTCCAGCGTGATGCGCCAACCGGTCGCCGATGTCATCGGCGAACGCCTGGGCTGGTCCGTGCTGCTCGCCGCGACCGCCTTCCTCGTCGCAGTCGTCCTGGGAACCGGCCTCGGCGTGCTGGCCGGGCGCAGGCCCGGCGGCCTCCTCGACCGGTGTGCCGGCTCGGCCGCGTACACACTCGAAGCCGCCCCGGCCTTCTGGCTCGGACTGCTCGCCATCTGGTTCTTCGCCCTGAAACTCGATGCGCTCCCGGCCGGCGGCCTCACCGACGCAGCCAGCGACACGGTCACCCTCGGCCAGGTCGCCACCCATCTGGTGCTCCCCGCGGCCGTGCTCGGGATCTCCCAACTGCCCTGGTTCTTCCTCTACGTACGCCAGGGTGTCGCCGACGCGCTCGACGAGGACCCGGTGCGCGGGGCCCGTGCCCGCGGGCTGCGCGAACGTACCGTGCTGCTCGGCCACGCGCTGCGTTCCGGGATGCTGCCGATGCTCACCCTCATCGGCTCCCGCGTCCCCGAACTCATCACCGGCGCCCTGCTCGTCGAGACGGTCTTCAGCTGGCCCGGCATCGCCGCCGCCACCGTGCAGGCCGCCACCTCCGTCGACTTCCCGCTGCTTGCGGCACTCACGGTGCTCGCCACCGCGGCTGTCGTCCTCGGCAACCTCCTCTCCGATCTGCTGTACGCGCTCGCCGACCCGAGAGTGGGCTTCGATGGCTGAACTCGTCCTCGGGAACGCCCGCCGCACCACCCGCCGCATCCGTGTCGTCAGCTCCGCCGGAATCGTCGCCGCGGTGCTGCTCGCGGTCCTCCTGGTACCGCCGCTGGTCCAGCTCGACCAGCAGGCCGTCGACCTCACGGCGAAACTCCGGCCACCTTCCTGGGAGCACCCGTTCGGCACCGACGACGTCGGCCGCGACCTGCTCCTGCGATGTGTCTACGGGCTCCGTGTCTCGTTGCTCGTCGGTGTCGTGGCCGGGCTGACCGCCACCGTCATCGGGACCGCGGTCGGCGCGCTCGCCGCCGCGTCCGGGGGGTGGATCGACCGGATCGTCATGCGGCTCGTGGACACCTTCTCGTCCGTACCGCATCTGCTGCTCGGCATCTTCGTCGTCGCGATGTTCCGGCCCGGCGTCGGACCGGTGATCGTGTCCGTCGCCCTCACGCACTGGCTCTCGACGGCCCGGATCGTCCGGTCCGAAGTGCTGTCGCTGCGTTCGCGGCCGTTCATCGACGCGGCGATATCCGGCGGTGCCTCGCGCGGGCGGGTCGTCGTCCGGCATCTGCTGCCCGCCGTGCTGCCGCAGGCGGGCCTCGCGGCGGTACTCATGGTGCCGCACGCCATGTGGCACGAGTCCGCCCTCTCCTTCCTGGGGCTCGGACTCCCCACCCATCAGGCGAGCCTGGGCAACCTCGTGCAGCAGGCGCGCGGTTCGCTGCTCGCCGGGGACTGGTGGCCGACGCTCTTCCCCGGTCTGTTCCTGATCATTCCGACCCTCGCTCTGGCAGGTCTCGCCGGCGCATGGCGGGATCGGATCAACCCCCGACGCCGATCGGAGCTGATGCTGTGAAGACCGACCCGGACCTCCAGGCGCCGGGCACGCGGGCCCCGGTGCTCTCCGTCCGTGGGCTCTCCGTCCGTTTCCGGATGCGCGGCGGACGGCACGTCGCGGCCGTCAGCGACGCCCGATTCGACCTCGCCGCGGGGGAGTGCCTGGCCCTGGTCGGCGAGAGCGGCTGCGGCAAGTCCGTACTCGCCTCCGCACTGCTGGGGCTGCTCCCCGGCAACGCGCGCACGACGGGCTCGGCGGTGCTCGGTGACGGCACCGAGCTCCTCACCGCCGATGAGCGCACGCTCGCCCGCACGGTACGGGGCCGCCGCGTCGCGCTCGTACCGCAGAGCCCCGCGGCCCACCTCACCCCGGTCCGTACGGTGCGGGCCCAACTGGAGGAGGCCGTCCGCGAACTGACCGGCATCCGCAAGCCGGCACTGCGTGCGGCGGCGGAGCAGGCCGCCGCACGTGCCGCGTTTCCGGCCGACCACCTGGACAACCACCCGCACCAGCTCTCCGGCGGACTCGCCCAGCGAGCCGCCACCGCGCTCGCCCTGATCGGTGACGCGCCCGTGCTCCTGGCCGACGAACCGACCACCGGACTCGACCGCGATCTGGTCGAGCGGACCGTGGACGAACTGCGCCGTCACACCGACGGGGGCCGGGCGCTGCTGATCATCACCCATGACCTGGCCGCGGCCGAACGGATCGCCGACCGGGTCGCCGTGATGTACGCGGGCCGCATCATCGAGCTCGACGACGCCGACCGGTTCTTCGGTGAGCCGGGTCCGCGTCACCCGTACGCCCGCGGTCTCCTCGACGCCCTGCCCGAGCGTGCGTTCACCCCCATCCCCGGGATGCCACCGGAACTCGGAGCGCTTCCCGAGGGCTGCGCGTTCGCGCCCCGTTGCGATCGCGCCGACGACCGGTGCGCCGTACCGCCCCGGTTCGACGGTCGTCTCGCCTGCCACCACGGTGCGCGGGCAGGCGCGGAGGAGTCCGCCCATGCTTGAACTCACGTGTGTCACCGCCGGATACGATCCCCGCGAGCCCGTCGTCCGCGATGCCTCGCTGGCGATCGCCCCCTCGGAGTCCGTCGGGCTGCTCGGCCCGAGCGGCTGCGGAAAATCCACCCTGGCCAGGGTCGCCGCCCTGCTGCACCGGCCGGACGCAGGAACGGTCACGCTCGACGGCCGACCGGTACGGGGCTGGCGGTACGGCGCCCCGCGTGCCCAGCGCACGGCAGTCGGCGTCGTCTTCCAGCAGCCCCGGCTCTCGGCCGACCCCCGGCTCAGTCTGCGCGAACTCATCGCCCAACCGCTGCGGGCGACGGGGCGGCGCACGGAGGTACCGGACCGGGTGGCCGAGCTGGCACCGGCCGTCGGGCTCACGACCGAGCTGCTGAACCGGCGCCCGCACGAGGTGAGCGACGGCCAGCTGCAGCGCGCCTGCCTGGCACGGGCGTTGGTCCTGCGGCCACGCTGGCTGATCTGCGACGAGATGACCGCGATGCTCGACGCGTCGACGACGGCCGCACTGGTCGCGGTGGTCGAGGCGTACCGACGCAAGCACGGGGCCGGACTGCTGGCCGTCGGCCACGACCGGGTGCTGCTGGAACGCTGGTGCGACCGCACGATCGGCTGGCAGGAGATCTCCGGGCCGGGAGCATCGCGGGAGTCCACGGGTCCGACCGCATGAGTCCCTGCCCATCGCGTGGTGCCCACGCCTTGTCCGGGGAGTTCCCGACCGGTCGGTCATTCGGCCCGTCCGACCGGGCGGGACATCTCCCCACCGGCACGTCGGGCGGCGGTACCGTCAGGTCCGCCTTCCGCTCCACCAGCGTCAGCAGCACCTGATCCAGTGATGCCGAGGTGTACGGGCAGAGCGTGGGGGTGAGTACGAGGACGGCATCGGCGACTCGTCGGCCGGATCGATCAACGGCACAGGAGGTGCCTGCGTCGACATCCCCGGCGGCACCGTCGGGACCCGGCTGAACCTCCTGAGCTGAAACGGCGGCAGCGACCCACGCCGGGCGGTCCCGGCCCGACCCGGGGAACAGCAGGCGACGACGGCGCGTCGATCCAGTCAACTCTTGTGCGAAGGGGACCTGTTGAGGGAGATCCGGTTCCATACTCGGTCGCGTCCGACCGTCCGGCCCACCCCTCGTCCCCGGGAGAAACCCATGGCCTTCCCGACCCGTCGAAGCGTCGTCGGCACCGCGCTCGCCACTGCGGCCGCAGGCGCGATGCCGACTCTGCAGACGGCCGCCGCGTCCGATGCGTCAGCCGCGCCCTCGGATGCGGGCCGGCGCGGCCCGCGTCCGTTGCGCCGGGCCCACGCACACAACGACTATCTGCACACGCACCCCCTCCACGACGCACTCGCCCACGGTTTCACCAGCGTCGAGGCCGATGTCTTCCTGGTGGACGGGGAGCTGCTGGTCGCCCACGAGGTCGCCGACCTCGACCCCGCCCGAACCCTCGCCTCGCTCTACCTCGACCCGCTGCTGGCCAGGGTCCGGGCCCACCACGGCACGGTCCACCCCGGCTACCGCGATTCCGTGCAGCTGCTGATCGACATCAAGACCGACGGGGCGGCCGCCTACCTCGAACTGCACCGGCAACTCGGCCTCTTTCGAAGGATGCTGACGACTTATCATCACGGCCGGGTGCGGCCCGCAGCGGTCACGGCCGTCATCTCCGGTGACCGTGCGGCCCGCGCCCCGATGGAGGCGCAGCGCACGCGGTACGCCTTCTACGACGGCCGTCCCGACGACCTCGGTACCGCGGCCGACGCCTCGTTCATCCCGCTCATCAGCGGCAGCTGGAGCGACAGCTTCGTCTGGCGCGGAGCGGGCCCCTTCCCCGCGGCCGAACGCGACAAACTGCGTTCCCTCGTCGCCGCTGCCCACCGGGGCGGCCGACGTGTGCGCTTCTGGGCCACCCCGGACGTGCCGGGGCCGGAACGCGACGCGGTCTGGACCGAACTGCTGGCGGCCGACGTCGATCACCTCAACACCGACGACCTGGCGGGGCTGGAGCACTTCCTGCGTACCCACGACAGGGACGTTCGGACCGGCTTCGCACCCCTCGGCGGCTGACCAGGGCGCATCGATCGCAATGTGACAGCCAGTCAACACCCGTATGGCGGACACGCCAGTCCGCCGGATGGTCTCCCCGCTGGGCCACACTGGCGGCCGAATGCCGCAATTCCGGCGCGGCTGAGGAGGTTGGCCATGGCTATTTCGATCTCACTGGTGTTGCTTCTGCTGATCCTTGCGGTGATCTTCCTCCGTAATGGAGGGCTGAAGATCTCGCACGCGGTGATCTGCGCGATGCTCGGGTTCTTCCTCGCGGGGACGAGCATGGGGCCGACCATTCAGAACGGGCTGACGGCCACGGCCGACGTCGTCAGCGGTCTCAAGCCCTGACTTCGGCGTCCCGTCCGGTGACCGGGCCCGGCGGGCACGGTCACCGGACATCTCCCGGAGTGCCGCCGGGCGGTCCCGGGCCCGGGGTCCGGGCGGCGAAGCGTCCGTCGAGGACGAACACCCGCGCCACCTCCTCGGCCGGGCGCACACGATCCGGCGGGGGGTGTGCGCCGGTGGCCACGGGCGAACAGACTTGCTTTGAACGGGAGTCAGGCCCTGTGCCGACCCCGGTCGTCTCGGGATGTGCCGTGTTGCGGTGCCGTGAAGCGGGCAGGAAACCGCGCTCACTTCCATGGACACCTCAAGGCAGTGGCTCTAGCGTCGGGCGGCGGCGCGACCCCCGTACCCGACCGAGGAGTCCGATGTCTTCTTCCTCCCGAAGAGCCCGTGCCCGCGCGCTGGTCCTGGCGTTCGCCCTCTGCGCCGCCGCACTTCTGGTGCCGGGCACCGCTGCCTCGGCGGGCGAGATCCCCAGGGCGCCAGGACACCGCCTGGTCGGTGACTACGAAGGGGCACCGGCCACGGCCTCGCCCGTACCGGGGCAGGCACCACCGCAGCACCCCTTTCTCGCTCCCAACGGACGCAGCACCATGCACGCCGACGCGGCGGGCAGCGGCACCCATCCGTACCCGGGCCCTCTCGGCCGGAGCCCCGCAGTGCGCAGCGAGAAGATCGCCCCGGTCGGCGGGGAATGCGCCACCGCCACCTTCGACTCGGCGGGCCGGCTGATCACGGTGTGCGGCACATTCACCGGGTTCCTGCTCAAGCTCCTCGATCCGCGCACCCTCGACACCCTGGCCGAGTACAAGCTCCCGCAGCGCTCCTCGACCGTCGAGGCCATCACCCGCCTCGACTTCTCGAAGATCTTCAAGGACACGTCGGGCGGTGCCTACTTCTACCTCGACGAGCAGGACCGCGTGGTCCTCGCCGACTCCCGTCAGCACATCCTGCGGATCGCTCACGAGCGTGCGACGGACGGGAGTTGGCGCTTCGTCGTCGTCGACGACTGGGACCTGACCGGACAGGTGCCGCACGACTGCGTCAGCTGGACCAACCTCTTCCCCAGCGGCACCTGCGATCCCGTCACCTCCGTGATGCCCGACTGGCGGGGCCGGATCTGGTGGGTGACCCGGCTTGGCAGGGTCGGTACGGTCGACCCCGCAACGTCGGTCATCCGCTCGGTACGGCTGGCGGGGGAGGAGATCCAGAACTCGTTCTCCGTCGCCGAGGACGGTGTCTCGATCGTCTCCGACCACGCCCTCTACAGCTTCGCCGCATCGGCGGACGGAACCCCGAGGGTGCAGTGGCGCCAGACCTACGACCGTGGAACCGGGACCAAACCCGGCTCGGTCAACCAGGGCTCCGGCACCACGCCGGATCTCTTCGGCGACGGCGAGGACTATGTCGCGATCACCGACAACGCCGACGAGCGGATGAACGTCCTGGTCTACCGCCGCGCCGTCGACGTGTCTGCGGACAGGCGGCTCGTCTGCAAGGTCCCGGTCTTCGGTTCCGGTGCCTCGACCACCGACAACTCCATGATCAGCTGGGGCAACAGCCTCGTCGTGGAGAACAACTACGGCTACGAGAACCTCACGTCCCTGCTGCTCGGGAGAAGCGTCGTGGGCGGCGTCACCCGGATCGACGTCCGTGCGGACGGCAGCGGCTGCGACACCGTGTGGCAGAGCGACGTGCGTTCACCCTCGACCGTGCCCAAACTCTCCACCGCCAACGGTCTGTTGTACTTCTACGAGAAGGAGCCCAACAGCCTGGGCATCGACGCCTGGTACCTCACCGCAGTGGACTTCCGAACCGGCGAACGCCGTTGGAAGAAGCTCACCGGCACCGGCCCCTCGTACGACAACAACTGGGCGCCGATCACGATCGGTCCCGACGGAACGGCGTACGTGGGAGTGTTCAACGGAATCGTCGCGGTTCGGGACACGGAGTGACCGGGGTCGCCCCCCCCGGAGTCCTGTCATTCCGGCGTACGGCCGGCCGCCGCGCCTCCTCGGGAGCCGACCAGTCGGGACCGGATCAGGAAGCGCACGCCCTCCGGGGCCTCCAGGGAGAATCCGCTGCCCCGCCCCTCCACCACATCGATGATCAGCCGTGTGTGCGCCCACACCTCGAACTGACTCCTCGACATCCAGAACGGCACACGCTCCGACACCCCGTCGACATCGAGCGAGGCCAACAGCACATCGGAGCCGCCGGTGCGGAACTCACCGTCCTGGTAGCACATGGGCGCACTGCCGTCGCAGCAACCGCCCGACTGATGGAACATCAGCGGACCGTGGGTCGTGCGCAACCGGCGCACCAGATCCGCGGCCGCGGGAGTGAGTTCCACCAGCGGCGCGTCCGGAGGGCTCGCCGTGGACGCGCTCGTCGGGGACTCCTCGTCCGGTCGGCCCGGGAACGGATTGCTCGTCTCGTCTCGGTTCATGCATCAGCCCTTGTCGCATCGGATGGCGCACCGGTCGGCTGGGACGATCGGTGCGAACGCTACCAGCCCGGTACCGTTCGGCAAGGGGCGCACGAACGCAGGGGTCCGCGTACCCGCCATCGCGGCGATCGGCGCGCCGAGCCATCCGTTCGACGCCGCGCCGCATGGGTCATGCCTGCGGCCGCGCTCTCGCCGGGCGACCTCGGCGTCCGTGCACGGGACATCCCGAGGCCGACCCTCCGCCGGACGGTGGCCCCGCCCCGCCCCGCCCAGCCCCGCCCCGCGCCTGGCCGGCCGGACGGTTGAGACCGGAGCGGCCGTACCGCCGTGCGTTCCTCAGCCCGCCTTCGACCAGGCGTAACGGTGTTCCGGCCGGCCCGTGTCACCGTACTTGAGGCTGAGGCTGATGCGGCCCGCGCCTTCCAGGTACTTGAGGTACCGCTGAGCGGTGGAGCGGCTCAGACCGGCCCGTGCGGCGACCTCGTGTGCGGACAGTGGCTCGTCGGCGGCCGACAGGACATGGCGGATGACATCGGCCGTGGGTGCGGAGTGGCCCTTGGGCAGACCCGCCGCGGGGCCGGACTCCGCCGTGCGCAGCGCGCTGAAGATCTGGTCGACCTGCTCCTGGCCCGCCTCGCCGCGACCGCTCCCCACGCCTTCGAGGGTCCGGCGCAGGGTGGCGTAACTCTCCAGCTTGGACCGCAGACCGGCGAAGCTGAACGGTTTGACCAGGTACTGCAGCGCGCCGTACCGCATCGCGGCCCGCACGGTCGCTATGTCACGGGCCGCGGTCACCATGATCACATCGGCCGGATGGCCGAGCTGGCGCAGCCGCCGGACGAGGGTCAGCCCCGTCTCGTCCGGAAGATAGTGATCGAGAAGGACGAGGTCGACGTGTTCGCGCTCCAGGAAGGCCAGCGCCTGTGCGGCGCTGTGCGCACGGGAGATGACGCGGAAACCGGGAACCTTCGCCACATAAGCAGCGTTGATCTCGGCGACACGGAAGTCGTCGTCCACCACCAGGACATCGATCATCGCAAATCTCCCACTTCGGTCAACGGCCGGACGCTGAGTGCCTCGGGCAGGACGACGGTGAAGACGGCGCCACCACCGGCCCGGGCCGTGACGCGAGCCGCGCCACCGTAGCGCTCGGCCAGCCTGCGCACCAGCGCCAGACCGAGCCCGCGTCCGCGGTGCGCCGGGGACTCCTTGGTGGACCAGCCCTCGGTGAAGATGTGCTCGCGCATGTCGGGCGGCACCCCGGGGCCGTTGTCGCTGACCCGCAGGACCGCGGTGGTGCCCTCGGCGAGCAGCTCGACCTCGATGAGCGTGGCGACGTCCAGGGCGTTGTCGATGAGGTTGCCGAGGACCGTCACCAGATCGCGCGGGTCCACCACCACGTCCGGGAGCCGGGTGGCGGGCGAGACGAGCAGGGACGCGCCCCGCTCCGCCGCGATCGCCGTCTTGCCCACCAGCAGCGCCGAGATCAGCGGATCGTTGACGCGTTCCGCGACCTGCTCCGCCGATGCCCGGTGACCATGGGCCACTTCCGCGACGAACTCCACCGCGGCCTCGTGCCTTCCGAGCTCCAGCAGCCCGAGCAGGGTGTGCAGCCGGTTCGCGTGCTCGTGGTCCTGGGCGCGCAGCGCGTCCAGCAGCCCGTGGGTGGAGTCCAGCTCGCGGCCGAGCAGCTCCAGCTCGGTGCGGTCGCGAAGGGTGACGACGGCTCCGCCGTCACCGGTGGGCATGCGATTGGCGATCAGCACGCGGCCGTTGCAGACGGTGATCAGGTTGGCGCCGTCGACCCGTCCCGCCAGAACCTCCGACGTCCGGCCCGGCGGCAGCACCTCGCCCAGGGTGCGTCCGACGGCCTCCTGGTCCAGTTCCAGCAACCGCTGCGCCTCGTCGTTGAGCAGTCGGATCCGGCCCCGGGCGTCGAGGGCGAGAACCGCCTCGCGAATGCTGTGCAGCATGGCCTCGCGCTCGTCCAGCAACGCGGAGATGTCGGCGAAGGCGAGGCCGTGGGTGCTGCGCTGCAGCCGCCGGGAGACGGCCAGCGCGGCCAGCACACCGGCGGCGAGCGCAGCCCCGGAGTAGAGCAGCAGACCGGGGATGGCTCCGAGCAGCCGTGTGTGGACGCTGTCGTAGGCGATGCCCACCGAGACCGCGCCCACGATGACGCGCCCGCTGTCCCGCAGCGGGACCTTCGCGCGTGCCGAGCGTCCCAGGGTTCCGTTGTCGATCTGCATGATCTCCCGGCCGGACAGCGCGGTGCTGGGGTCGGTCGAGACATGCTTGCCGATCTGCTCGGTCTCGGTGTGGGACCAGCGCACCCCGCGGGTGTCCATGACCACGATGTAGAGCGCTCCGGTGGCCCGCCGCATCCGCTCGGCCTCGGCCTGCACCGGCCCCGTGGGGGTGGGCTCGGTACTCGTCAGGTTGCGCACCAGACCGGGTTCGGCGGCGGCCGTCTGGGCGATGGACAGGGCCTGCCGCATGGCCTGGTCGTCGAGCTGGTGCCTCAGGGGCGCGAGGAAGAGCCCGGTGACGAGCATGATCACGCCCGTGGTGATGGCCACCTGGGTGAGCAGGACCTGGGCGAAGACACGGCGGGGCCAGTGAATCCGCATGCGCTCGCCCTCTGCCTTCCGTCAACCAGGAACCTGATGCTCCGTTTCGTCCTCGTGTGAACGCAAGGTAAACGTCACCGACGCGCATGACCAGTCCTCGTGGCGTATTCGTTGTCGCACCGCGAGCAGAACGAGCAGAACCGCGGGTTATGGGCAGAAGCCGGAGTTGTGGGCGCAAGGGTGCCCACGTTCCCGGGCCGCCCCTAGCGTCCCGCTCCATGAACAGCGAAACGAGCCCCGCCATCGAGTTGCGGGGGGCGAGCAAAGCGTTCCGGACCCCGTCGGGGACGCTCCACACCGCCGTACGGGATCTGGACCTCACGATCGGGCGCGGCGAGTTCGTCGCCGTCGTGGGCCCCACCGGATGCGGCAAGTCGACGACCCTGACCCTCGTCAGCGGGCTGGAGGAGCCCACCGAGGGCGAGGTGCTGGTGGGTGGTGAACCGGTGCGCGGCATCGGCGACAAGGTCGGCTTCGTCTTCCAGCAGGACGCGGTCTTCCCCTGGCGGACCGTCCTGTCCAATGTGATGGCGGGCCCCCGCTTCCGCGGCGTACCGAAGCCCGAGGCGAAGGAGCGGGCCCGGGAGTGGCTCGCCCGGGTCGGGCTGTCCTCCTTCGAGGACCGCTACCCCCACCAGCTGTCCGGCGGGCAGCGCAAGCGCGTCGCCCTCGCGGCGACCTTCGTCAACGACCCCGAGATCCTGCTGATGGACGAACCCTTCTCCGCCCTCGACGTGCAGACCAGGGCCCTGATGTCGGACGAACTCCTGGAGCTGTGGGCCGGGACCGGCGCCTCCGTCGTCTTCGTCACCCACGACCTGGAGGAGTCCATCGCGCTGGCCGACAAGGTCGTGGTCATGACGGCGGGACCGGCCACGATCAAGGAGGTCTTCGAGATCGACCTGCCCCGCCCTCGCAAGGTCGAGCAGGTGCGTCTGGAACCCCGGTTCATCGAGATCTACCGGGAGATCTGGTCCTCACTCGGTGAAGAGGTCCGTATCACCCGCGAGAGGGGTGCGTTCAATGTCGCCTGAAACCATCACCGCGAGCGCCCCCGTCACCAAGACCGAACGGACCCGAGCCAGGGCCCGGGCCGCCCGGAACCGCAAGTTCCTCGTGCTCGGGAGCCGGGTCGCGGTGCTCATCGCGGTCATCGGGCTGTGGGAGTGGCTGGCCAGGACCGCGGTCATCGACCCGTTCAACTTCTCCATGCCGTCGAAGATCTGGGAGCAGATCCGCACCTGGGTCGTCGACGGCACGGCACAGGGCTCCCTGTGGGAGCAGATCTGGTACACGCTCTACGAAGCGCTGCTCGGCTGGGTCATCGGTGTGATCGCCGGTGTGCTGCTCGGAATCGCACTGGGCCGCGTCCGCTTCGCCGCCGACGTCCTCGGCCCGTACATCAAGGTGCTCAACGCACTGCCGCGCATCGTGCTCGCCCCGATCTTCCTCATCTGGTTCGGCCTCGGCCCGGCCTCGAAGGTCGCCTCCGCGGTCGTCCTCGTGTTCTTCCCCGTCTTCTTCAACGCGTTCCAGGGAGCCAGGGAGGTCGACCGCAATCTCGTCGCCAACTCCCGCATCCTGGGCGCCAGCAACCGTCAGGTGACCCTTCAGGTGGTCATCCCCTCGGCTACGTCGTGGATCTTCACCAGCCTGCATGTGAGCTTCGGCTTCGCGCTCATCGGCGCCATCGTCGGCGAGTACATCGGTGCCACCAAGGGGCTCGGACTGCTGGTCGCCGCCTCCCAGGGCACGTTCAACGCGGCCGGCGTCTACGCCGCGATGGTCATCCTCGCGATCGTCGCGCTGCTGGCCGAGGGCCTGCTGACCTTCCTCGAAAGGCGGCTCTTCCGCTGGAAGCCGGCCGACGCCGACACCGCCCGCTGACGCCCGCCGCACACCCGTACACCCGACTTTTTCTTCACAAGGACGTGAATCAGATGCGCACATCCACCCGGATCTCGGCCGTCGCTGTCGCAGGGGCGCTCGCCCTGACCACCCTGACGGCCTGTGGCGGTGACTCGACCTCGGCCTCCGGCGACAAGAACGACAAGGTCAAGATCATGGTCGGGGGCCTGGACAAGGTCATCTACCTGCCGGCGATGCTCACCGAGCGGCTCGGCTACTTCAAGGAGGAGGGGGTGTCGGTCCAGCTCCTCACCGAGCCCGCAGGCGTCCAGGCCGAGACGGCACTGGTCTCCGGCGATGTCCAGGGCACGGTGGGTTTCTACGACCACACCCTCGACCTTCAGGTGAAGGGCAAGCACGTCGAGTCGGTCGTCCAGTTCTCCCATGCCCCCGGCGAGGTCGAGATCGTCTCGAACCAGGCGGCGGGTGACATCAAGTCGGCGAAGGACTTCAAGGGCAAGAAGCTCGGAGTGACGGGCCTCGGCTCCTCGACCGACTTCCTGACGAAGTACCTTGCCGTGAGCAATGACGTGCAGACCAGCGAATTCACGCCCGTGGCCGTCGGCGCGGGGCAGACGTTCATCTCCGCGCTTCAGCAGGGATCCATCCAGGGCGGCATGACCACCGACCCGACCGTCGCCACCATCCTGGACAAGAAGCTCGGCAAGGTCCTCATCGACATGCGGACCCCCGAGGGCTCCCAGCAGGCGCTCGGCGGCCCCTACCCGTCCTCCAGCCTCTACATGCAGACCGAGTGGGTCAACAACCACAAGGAGACCGTCCAGAAGCTGGCCAACGCCTTCGTCAAGACGCTGAAGTGGATGTCCACGCACAGCGCGGACGAGATCGCCGCGAAGATGCCCGCCGACTACGCCCAGGGCGGCGGCAAGGCCCTCTACGCGGAGGCGATCAAGAGCACCCTGCCCATGTTCACCACGGACGGTGTCATGCCCGCGGACGGCCCCGCCACCGTCGAGCGGGTCCTGAAGGCCTTCAACCCGAACCTGAAGAACGCGAAGGTGGACCTCGACAAGACGTACACCACGGAGTTCGTCAAGAAGGCGGGCTGACCCCGGGCGTCGACGACGCCCGCACCCGGCGGACCGCGGAGCCCGGCACCGGACGACTCGTCATGTCACGTGAGTCGTCCCGCCGGAGCTCCGCATCCCGCGTTCGTCCGCCTACTGCTTCCAGTTCGGCGGCTGGGCGGGGTCGAGCGTGCGCCACTCGGCGAGGACCTCGGGGTCCTGTGCGTCGAGCCAGTCGGTCAGCTCACGGAAGGACACGCAGCGCACCTCCTTGCGCGGGCAGACCTCCCGCATCGTCTCCTCGGCGGCATCCATGTAGATCCCGCCGTTCCAGTCCTCGAAGTGATTTCCGATGAACAGTGGTGCGCGACTGCCGTTGAACACCCGCTCGAATCCCGCGACATAGGAGTCCCGCACCTCCTTGCGCCACGTGGGGAACTTCGCGGGGTCGCCCTCGGTGCTGCCTTCCGACTGGTTGTAGAGGAAGTTGAAGTCCATGGACAGCACCTGGAAGTCCTTCCCGGGGAACGGCAGCATCTGCAGTGGAAGGTCCCAGACGCCGTTCTTCTTGGACGGCCAGATCTGGAAGTCCCCCGGGGAACTGGCGTCGTAGCGCCAGCCGAAGGGCTTGGTCGCGGGAATAAGGGGTTTCTGGCCTTCGAGACAGGGAGCCCGCCCGCCGACGACTTCGCGGGTCGGGTCGAAAGGCAGCGGATCGAGGTCGGTGAAGCCCGTGTTCGTCTTCCAGTTCTGAACGAACGAGTAGAACTGGTTGATCTCACTGATCCACTCGGACGTGTTCCAGTCCCCACCCCCCTTCTTGTCGCAGAAGTGGCCGTTGAAGTGCGACCCGATCTCGTTGCCCTCCCGCCAGGCGTCGCCGAGCTGTTCCAGCGTCATACGGATGTGCTCGCGCGTCGGGTAAGAGATCGCAGCCGCGCCGCGTTTGTGCTGCGGCGGCTCGTAGCGATCCCGCTTCTCCTTCGGAAGCAGGTAGATGCCGGTGAGGAAGAACGTCATGTGCGCGTTGCTCTCCTTCGCCGCACGGCGGAAGCGCGAGAACATGCGATCGTCGCCTTCCAGCGCGCCGTCCCACGAGAACACCACGAACTGGGGAGGTTTCTGGCCCGGCTTGAGGCGCTCGGCCTTCAACTGACCCGGCTGCGGCCCGGTGTACGACGTGGAGCCGTCACCCAGGATCCTGACCTTCCCGTCCCACTTCTCCTGTGTCCTCCTGCCGTCACCATCACGGTGCGCCCGCGCGGTGGGCGTGGGCGCGGCCACAGTGCTGGTGCCCTGCTGCGGTGTCCGGCCGTCCGAGTCGCCGGACACCGACGGGACGAGCGCCGCGGTCCCCGAGGCCAGGAGACATGCCGTGAGCCCGAGTGCGACACGGGGCGTCAGCCGAGCCCGTATGCGCTGAACGACGGGCTCTGATGTGGTGTCTGTCACTTCGTCATGGCTTCCGTGTAGGTGTTCCAGATCCGGGACGGGAGCTTCTTGCCGGTCGCGGAGGCGCCGCCGACCCCCTTGAGCGGCAGAGGCGCGAGGCTCTTCGTGAGGTCCATGCGGTACATGACCACGGCCGTGGCGGCGACCCGGTCGTATCCCACGTACCAGCGCGCGGTGTCGTCCTCGGTGGTTCCGGCCTTGGCGGCGACCGGTGAGCCGGACGCGACACCGTTCTCCCCGATCGGTCGTGCGAGGGATGCGGTGACCTCGTCGGCGACGGCGGAGCGCACGGCGCGCTCGGGCCGCGGCAGATCGAGCCGGACCGGCTCGCCGTTGCGTGTGACCTTGCGGACCGAGTACGGATCGGTGTGCATGCCGTGCGCCGCGAACATGCCGTAGGCGTCGGCCATACGGATGGCGCTCGGTGTGGAGTTGCCCATCGAGAACGACGGGACGGGCGGACCGAAGCTCGACGGAAGCAGCCCGGATGCCTCGGCCGTACGGCGGACCTTCTTCAGTCCCGCATCCATGCCGAGTTGGAGGAACGGGGAGTCGACGGACTTGGCCAGGGCGTCGTGCAGACTGATGCGGCCGTAGGAGCGGTTGCCGTCGTTGTGGCCCTTGACCATCTTGCCGCTGCGGTCCCAGTACGGTCCCTCGGTGGTCATGACGGGGATGTCGTCGTCACCGTCGTACAGGGTCGAGGGTGTGACGGTGGTCCGGGGGCCGTTGCGTCTGCGTGTGACGCCGTGCTCCAGCCCCGCGGCGTAGACGAAGGGGGTGAATGCCGAACCGGCCGGGACGGTGCTCGCGTTGGACTCGTTGAAGGCCTGCCGCTCGAAGTCCGGCCCGCCGTACACGGCGAGGATCCGGCCGTCCGGGGCGACGGACGCGGCCCCGAACCGGGCATGGCGATCGGCCTTGCGCCGCTCGGGGTCGAGCGTCTCGCGCGCCTCCTTCACGGCCCGCGTGAGGGCGTTCATCCGCGGCTTCTCGAACGTCGTGTAGATCTGGTAGCCGCCGAGGTCGAAGCGCGCGTCGGAGATGTGCCCGGCGCGTTTGGTGTACGACTCGGCGAGCTGGAGCAGGTATCCGTTCTGCCCGGCGGTGCTGTTCGGCTTGTGAGGGGGCTTCGGCTCGGGAAAAGTGGTGTACCGGGCGCGTTCGGCCGGGCTCAGCCTGCCGATCTTCACCATTCGGTCGAGCGTCCACTTCCAGCGTTGGACGGCGCGGGCGTGGTTGCGGGGGCTGACGGCGGGATCGTAGAGCGAGGCCCCTTTGAGCAGCGAAGCAAGGAACGCGCCCTCGCCGGCGTCGAGTTGAGTGACCTCCTTGCCGTAGTACGCCTGGGCCGCACGCTGGAGACCATAGGTGCCCCGGCCGAACCAGCTGGTGTTCAGATAGTCCTCGAGGATCTTGTCCTTGCTCACACGACGGTCGAGCTTGACCGCGAGCAGCATCTCGGTGAACTTGCGGGAGAAGGACTGGTCCTGCGAGAGGTAGACGTTCTTGACGTACTGCTGGGTGATGGTCGAGCCGCCCTGGGTGTCACCCTCGCCGGCCGTGCGCCACAGCGCGCGGGTGATCCCCTGGGCCGATATGCCGTGGTCCGAGTAGAAGTCGGCGTTCTCCGCCGCCAGTACGGCCCAACGGACATCGTCCGGGATCTTGGACAGGGGCATCTCCTGGCGGCTCACCCAGCCCGTACGGGCCATGGGAGATCCATCGGCCCAGTAGTAGACGGTGTCCTGCTGGGTGGCGAAGGCGTTGAGGTCCTCAGGGATGTCCGTCCGCGCGTAGGCGATGCCCACCACGGTCGCGAGCGTTGCGACGAGCATCAGGAACGAGCCCGTCACCAACCGCCAGGAGGGCACCCATCTCCTCCAGCCGCATCGGCCCGCGCGCGGATAGTCGGGTCTGCGCGGCAGGCGCGGGCGTGGCCGCTTCGCCGGTTTCCGGCGTCCGGTCCCAGGGATGCGTAAGGACCGGGCGCGACGCGCCGCTCTGCTGAATATGTTGTGCTGTGTCATTCCGTCCAGCCATGACAGGCCGGGCCGGCCGCTGACTTCGACCGTGCCCGTACACGTGTAGTGGTCACTGCTCGTTTGCCGCCGTACGCCGTGCGGGCCGGTCCTTCCGGGGCCCGGCGGACGCCTGCCCGCGGACGGCGGGCGGCGCAATCATTCGTCCCGGCCGGTGTATGGCATGTGCAACCTCAGGTTCAGTTCAGGCCGTGCGGCTGCTGATCGGACCGGAACGCCCGGAGGGCGGCCAGTCGGTCCCCCTCGCCCACTCCGCCGCAGCCAAGGCCAAAGCATGACCGAGAGTTGCGTCGCGAAGTCACGTAAAGATAACAGGCCGCCGGGGCGGGTCATGCCGCGCGGACCCGACCGGCCGCCGGTGGGTGGGCAGTTGGGCCCGGAACGGGAAGGGCTCGCGTCCGGGTTCCCCTGAGTGGTGGCCGATGTGTTCGCTTTCGGGTGACTTCGCGGCCGGTCGCATGGTGGTGACATGCCGGGGTGGCCGACCATCGCATGATCGGAATCCGCCCGGACCGGGACGGAGTGGGGCGTTGGGAGGCTGTTGTGCATATTCTGCTCGTGGCGAGCGTGTTCAACAGCCTCACTCAACGTGTTCATGCCGAACTGAGAGACCGCGGCCACAACGTCGCGGTGGAGCTCGCGACTTCGGACGCGTCCGCGCGTGACGTGTCGCTGCGGCGGGCGGTGCGCGAGTTCGTGCCCGACCTCGTCCTGGCTCCGCTGCTGAAGACCGCCATCCCTCGGGACGTATGGGCGGCGCACACCTGCCTGGTGGTTCACCCCGGCCCCCCTGGCGACCGCGGGCCGTCCTCCCTCGACCGGGCCGTCCAGGAGGGCGTGGACACCTGGGGCGTGACCGTCCTGCAGGCCGGCGAGGAGATGGATGCCGGGGACATCTGGGCCTCGGAGACCTTTCCGGTGCCGGCGGTGGGCAAGAGCGACCTGTACCGCAACGAGGTCTCCGACGCGGCGTCACGGGCCGTGCACCGTGCCGTCGAGCGCTTCGCGTCCGGCACGTACGTTCCCCGTCCGCAGACCGGCGGCGACCAGGAGCCGCGTATCCGCACCCGGCCATTCCTCCGTCAGGAGCACCGCCGCATCGACTGGCGGTCGGACTCCACGGCGGTGGTCCTGCGCAAGCTGCGGGCCGCCGACTCCTGCCCCGGGGTGCTCGACGAACTGCTCGGGGGCGAGTGGTTCCTCCACGGCGGACACCCCGAGCACGCACTGCGCGGCAGGCCGGGCGAACTGGTGGCCGTACGCGGGGAGGCCGTCTGCCGCGCGACGACCGACGGCGCGGTGTGGATCCCCGAACTTCGCCCGCGCCGCAGGCCGGGCGGGGACGCCACGTTCAAACTGCCGGCCGTCACGGCTCTCGCCGGACGTCTGCCCGCCCTGCCGGAGCACCCTGCGCCGCTGCACGACGAGGAACGCGGACGCGGCTGGAGCGACATCGGCTACCGGGAGGTGGGGCAGGCCGGTTTCCTCAGGTTCTCCTTCCCCGGAGGCGCGATGAGCACGACCCAGTGCCGGCGCCTGCACGACGCCTACCGGCTGGCCTGCCGGCGACCCACCTCGGTACTGGTGCTGGGCGGCGCCCGGGACTTCTTCTCCAACGGGATCCACCTCAACGTCATCGAGGCCGCCGCCGATCCCGGCGAGGAGTCCTGGGCGAACATCAACGCCATGGACGACCTCGTGGAGTCCGTGCTGACCACCACCGACCGGCTGGTGGTCTCCGCGATCGGCGGCAACGCGGCCGCGGGCGGGGTCATGCTCGCGCTCGCGGCGGACGAGGTCTGGTGCAGGTCGGGAGCGGTTTTGAACCCGCACTACCGCCTGATGGGGTTGTACGGCTCCGAGTACTGGACGTACACGTTGCCGCGCCGGGTGGGGGAGGCCACCGCCGAGCTCCTCACCGAACGGGCGCTGCCGGTGAGCGCCGAGTCCGCGGTGCGGCTCGGTCTGGCCGACCGGACGGTCGACTGCGACGCGCAGTCCTTCGCGAGCGAGGTCGTACGGCTGGCGAGCCGGCTCGCCGAATCACCGGCGGCCCTGTCGCGCATCGCCGCCAAGAAGTCCGAACGGGACCGGGACGAGGCCCGCAGGCCCCTGGCCGACCACCGGGCGGCGGAGCTGGCCGAGATGCGGCGGATCTTCTTCGACCCGCGGTCCTCCTACCACGCGCTGCGCCATGCGTTCGTGCTCAAGAATCCACCGGCGGGGTCCGAACCGAAGACCCCGGGCCCGCCCGCGGCCGGCCGGTCCTGTCGGAATGACGACGTCACCGCACTGGCGGCGCACCGCGCGGCACCCGCACCGAGTGCTTGCTACGAAGAACAGTGAAGGCCGATCCGCCGGCCTTCGTGTGTCTCTTTCCAGGGAGGCATCCTCATGGATGCAGCAACGTCGAACACCGTGGACGCATCGGCCGCGGCCACCGAGGAGGACTCCCCGATCCACATCCTCTGGATCAACGCGGGGCTGAGCTGCGACGGCGACTCGGTGGCCCTCACCGCCGCGATGCAGCCGAGCATCGAGGAGATCGTGACCGGCGCGCTGCCCGGCCTGCCCAAGGTCGAGGTCCACTGGCCGCTGATCGACTTCGAATGCGGTCCGGTGGGTGGTGCGGACACGTTCATCGAGTGGTTCTTCAAGGGCGAGCGCGGCGAGATCGACCCGTTCGTGCTGGTCGTCGAGGGTTCCATCCCGAACGAGACGATCAAGCCCGAGGGGTACTGGTGCGGCTTCGGCGACAATCCGGAGACCGGCCAGCCGATCACCACCAGCGAGTGGATCGACCGGCTGGCGCCCAAGGCCCTGGCGGTCGTCGCCATCGGCACCTGCGCCACGTACGGCGGGATCCACGCCATGGCCGGCAACCCGACGGGCGCCATGGGCGTGCCCGACTACCTCGGCTGGGACTGGAGGTCGAAGGCCGGCATCCCGATCGTGTGCGTGCCCGGCTGCCCGATCCAGCCGGACAACTTCTCGGAGACCCTGACGTATCTGCTGTACCAGGCGGCGGGAGCCGCTCCGATGATCCCGCTCGACGACAAACTCCGGCCGACCTGGCTGTTCGGCGCCACCGTGCACGAAGGGTGCGACCGGGCCGGCTACTACGAGCAGGGCGAGTTCGCCGAGACCTACGACTCGCCCAAGTGCCTGGTCAAGATCGGCTGTTGGGGGCCCGTCGTCAAGTGCAACGTACCCAAGCGCGGCTGGATGAACGGCATCGGAGGCTGCCCGAACGTCGGTGGCATCTGTATCGCCTGCACCATGCCGGGCTTCCCCGACAAGTTCATGCCGTTCATGGACGAACCCCCGGGCGCCAAGCTCTCCAGCACCGCCAGTGGCGCGTACGGGGCGGTCGTCCGCAGGCTCCGGACGATCACGGCGAAGACCGTGGACAAGGAGCCGAAGTGGCGGCACAAGCGGGGCCGGCTGAGCACCGGCTACCGGCCCCCGTGGTGACCACGCCCCACACGACGACCGCACCGCACACCTTCCGGTGACGACCCCACCGCACGCTTCTCAGAAGGGCTACGGCACACACGATGGCACCGACAACTAAGGCGGCCGGCGACGGCAGCGGCCTGGTGGAGATGGCCTGGGACCCGATCACCCGGATCGTGGGCAGTCTCGGCATCCACACGAAGATCGACTTCAAGCAGAAGCGGGTCGCGGAGTGCTACAGCACCTCGTCGGTGTTCCGCGGCTACAGCGTCTTCATGCGGGGCAAGGACCCCCGCGACGCGCACTTCATCACCAGCCGGATCTGCGGGATCTGCGGCGACAACCACGCCACGTGCTCCGTGTACGCGCAGAACATGGCGTACGGGGTGAAGCCGCCCCACCTCGGTGAGTGGATCATCAATCTCGGCGAGTCCGCGGAGTACATGTTCGACCACAACATCTTCCAGGAGAATCTGGTCGGGGTCGACTACTGCGAAAAGATGGTCCGCGAGACCAACCCCGGCGTCCTGGAGCTCGCCGAGCGCACCGAGGCGCCGCACGCCGGGGAGCACGGCTACCGCACGATCGCCGACATCATGCGATCGCTCAACCCCATCGAGGGCGAGTTCTACCGCGAGGCCCTCCAGGTGAGCCGCTACACGCGGGAGATGTTCTGCCTCATGGAGGGGCGCCATGTGCACCCCTCCACGCTCTACCCGGGCGGCGTGGGCACGGTCGCCTCCGTCCAGCTCTTCACGGACTACCTCAGTCGCCTGATGCGGTACGTGGAGTTCATGAAGCGGGTCGTGCCCCTGCACGACGACCTGTTCGACTTCTTCTACGAGGCCCTGCCCGGGTACGAGGAGGTCGGCCGCCGGCGGGTGCTGCTCGGCTGCTGGGGAGCGCTCAACGACCCCGAGCACTGCGACTTCACGTACGCCAACATGAGCGACTGGGGGCGCAGGATGTTCGTCACCCCCGGTGTGATCGTGGACGGCAAGCTGGTCACCAACGACCTCACCGAGATCAACCTCGGCATCCGGATCCTGCTGGGCAGTTCGTACTACGACGACTGGCAGGGCAAGGAGCAGTTCGTCACCCACGACCCGCTCGGCAACCCGGTCGACCCGCGCCACCCGTGGAACCAGCACACGATCCCCGCACCGCAGAAGCGGAACTTCGACGACAAGTACAGCTGGGTGATGTCGCCGCGCTGGTTCGACGGCAAGGACCACCTGGCCCTGGACACCGGCGGCGGGCCCATCGCGCGCCTCTGGTCCACCGCGCTCTCCGGGCTGGTGGACGTCGGCTACGTCAAGGCCACCGGCCACAGCGTCGTCATCAACCTGCCGCGCACGATGACCAAGCCCGAGACCACCTTCGAGTGGCAGATCCCGAAGTGGAGCAACGCGCTGGAGCGCAACCGCGCCCGCACCTACTTCCAGGCGTACGCGGCCGCGATCGCGCTGCACTGCGCCGAGAAGGGGCTCGAGGAGGTCCGCGCCGGACGTACCGGGACGTGGGAGAAGTTCGACGTCCCGGACGAGAGCATCGGTGTCGGATTCACCGAGGCCGTGCGCGGCGTGCTGTCGCACCACATGGTGATCAGGGACGGCAAGATCGCCAACTACCACCCCTACCCGCCGACGCCGTGGAACGCCAGCACCAGGGACACCTACGGAACACCCGGGCCGTACGAGGACGCGGTGCAGAACACGCCCATCTTCGAGGAGAACCCGCCGGAGAACTTCAAGGGCATCGACATCATGCGCACCGTCCGCAGCTTCGACCCCTGTCTCCCGTGCGGGGTCCACATGTACGTCGGCGGCGGCAGAACAGTGCAGAAGATGCACGTGCCCACCGGCCTGAGCGGACTGGGCGGATGAGCGCGGCAGCGAGGACGCTCGACGCGGAGCAGGCCGGACGGCGCATCGACGAGGTGCTCGAGCGGGTGACGGCAGCCGGTGACCCGAAGGGCGTCGCGGCGGCCGAGGAGCTGGTGCGGATCCTGATGGACTTCTACGGCGCCGGGCTGGCCCGGATCATCGACGGGCTGCGGGCCGCCCCGGGCCGCGAAACCGCCGACACGCTGGACGAACTCCTGGGCGACGAGCTCGTCTCGAGCCTCCTGGTCCTGCACGACCTGCACCCCGAGGACACCGGAACACGGATCGGCCGGGCCCTCGCGGCCGTCCGCGACCCCGTCGAGGTCGTGACCTTCGACGAGAGCACGGGCACCCTGCGCCTGCGCGCCACCGACACGGGCGGCTGCGGCTGCGGCGGTGCGCCGGCGGCACAGCAGCAGATCGAGAACGTCCTCGCCTGCTTCGCACCGGAGGTGACCACGGTCGAGCAGGAGCCGGGCTCCGCCGCTCGGGAACCGGCACTCCTCCAGATCGGAACCCGTCCGCCGCAGGCCGCGCCGGCCACCCGGGCGACCCCGGCCGGCACACCATGAGCGCCCCCACGACGCGGGCCGGACGGCCCGCCCCCACCTCGGGCCTGCACACACTGCGACGGCTCGCGGCACCGAGTGGACCCCGGCAGGAGCAGTGCGAACTCTGCGGAGTACGGGTCACCGAGGGGGACCACCGGCACGTGGTGGACACCGAACAGCGTTCGCTGGCGTGCGCCTGCACACCGTGCGCCCTGCTGTTCGAACGGCCCGGTGCCGCACGGGGCCGGTTCCTGAGCGTCCCGGACCGCTATCTGGCCGACCACGACCACCGCTTCGACGACGGCGCGTGGGAACTCCTGCAGATCCCGGTCGGGGTCGCCTTCTTCTTCCGCAACGCCGCACTGGACCGGCTGGTGGCGCTGTACCCGAGCCCTGCCGGAGCAACCGAGAGCGAACTCGATCCATCGATCTGGCAGACGGTGCTCGGCGGAAGCCGCCTCGCCGAACTGCTGGAACCGGATGTGGAGGCGCTGTTGTTGCGCCGCTCCGAGGGCCGGGTCGAGTGCTATCTGGTACCGATCGACATCTGCTACGAACTGGTGGGACGCATGCGTCTGTTGTGGCAGGGCTTCGACGGCGGAGCCGAGGCCCGTGCCGACCTCCGGGCCTTCTTCGCACACGTCGAACGCCGCTCCCGGGCAACATCGGGGGAGGCGCCGCGATGACGGAGTTCACCTTCACCTGCACCGGCGTACGCGCCGACCCGTACGCCGCGGGCCCCACCCTCGTGTTCCGCCTCCGGGTCACCGCCTCGCCGGGCGCCCGGGTGCACGCGATGGCGTTGCGCTGCCAGATCCGCATCGAGCCCGCCCGGCGCGACTACGAACCCGCCGAGGCCGAGGGGCTGGCGGACCTGTTCGGTGAGCGCGCGCGCTGGGGCAGCACGCTCCAGCCCGTGCAGTTCGCCCAGGTCCCGGTCATGGTCCCGGCGTTCACCGGGGAGACCGAGACGGACGTCGTCGTGCCCTGTACCTATGACCTGGACATCGCCGCGACACGGTATCTGAACGCGCTGACGGACGGTGAGGTGCCGCTCCTGATGCTCTTCTCCGGTACCGCGTTCACCGGCTCCGGCGGCTTCCGGGTCGAACCGGTGCCCTGGGACCTGGAGGCGCCCTTCCGGATGCCGGTGACGGCGTGGCAGGAAATGGTCGAGCAGCACTTCCCCGGGTGCGGCTGGATCCGTCTTTCTCGCGAGACCATGAGCGAACTGCTCGCATTTCGCTCCCGACACGCGCTGGCGTCCTGGGAGGCGACCGTCCGGGCCCTTCTCGACGCCGCCGGACCCCACGCCCTCCAGCAGCACCGGGCCCGCACCGGCGTCGGACTCGCAGGGCTCGCCGAAAGGGCGGCGCAATGACCGCGTCCACACTCACCCCCGCGTTGGAATCGCGATTCGCCACCGCACGCGGGGTGGCCGACGCCGTCCTCTTCGAGGGCTACGTCCTGTATCCGTACCGCGCGTCGGCGGCCAAGAACCGGCTCCGCTGGCAGTTCGGAGTGCTCGTGCCGCCGGCCTGGACGGCTGCCGCCGACGAGTACGACTTCCAGCACACCGAGTGCCTGATGGAACCGAAGGCCGATGCGACCCTGGCGGCCGAGGTGCGCTTTCTGCACGCCCGACGACGCGTCGTGCAGCGGCTCTGCGACGACGGCACCTTCGAGACCGTTCCCGAGCTCCACCTCACCGATCGGGTCCTCGTCCCCTGGGACGAAGGTGTGGAGGAACGGATCGAGGTGCTCGCCACCGTGGCCGAGCTCACCGGCGACGGCGTCGTCGTCCCGTTCACGCGCCCTGCGCGCGAGGAGAGCGAGACCGTACGCGACGAGGACGGCCGGACCGTGGGCCGGCTGGTGCGCCGCTGTGAGGAGATCAGCGGGACACTGCGGCTCCTTGCCACCGAACTCGACGGCCCCTACCGGGCGATGCGGCTCACCGCCGTCGTGGAGAACACCAGCACATGGACCCCGGACGCCGATGACGGCGACCGCGACGACGCCCTGCCCAGATCGCTGGTGGCCGCGCACCTCCTCCTCGGTCTCGACGCGGGCGCGTTCCTCTCCATGACCGACCCTCCCGAGTGGGCGGCGGGAGCGGTCGCGGGCTGCCGGAACCTGCACACCTGGCCCGTACTGGCCGGTGAGCCCGGCCGGGCGGACCTGATGCTCTCGTCCCCGATCATCCTGGAGGACCATCCGGCCATCGCCCCCGAGAGCCCCGGAGCGCTGTACGACTCCACGGAGATCGACGAGATCCTGGCCCTGCGCACAGCGGCCCTGACGGACCAGGAGAAGCGTGAGGCCCGGGGGACGGACGACCGGGCGGCGGCGGTGATCGACCTCGCCGACTCGATGCCCCCCGAGGTCCTGGAGCGGCTGCACGGCGCGGTGCGGGCCCTGCGGGAGGCCACCGAACCGGGGTCGCCCGCGGCCGTCGCGCCGGACGGCCGTGCGCGAGTCCCGGGAGAGGCCGACCCCCACGACCTGGTCCGTCCCGACCAGCCGTGGTGGGACCCGGCCGCCGACGACGGGGTCGACCCGGAGAACGACCGGGTCCTGGTGGACGGCCGCCCGGTGGGCACGGGCAGCCGTGTGCTCCTGCGGCCGGGCCTGCGCCGCACCGACGCCCAGGACCTCTTTCTGCGGGGCCGCAGCGCGCTGGTCGAGGCGGTACTCCACGATGTGGACGGCGGAGTCCACCTCGCGGTCACGGTAGAGGGCGATCCGGGTGCGGACATCCGGCGTGAGCAGGGGCGGTTCCTCTACTTCCAGCCCGACGAGGTCGCACCACTGGAGGACGCATGACACCGCCCTCGGCGCAGCGGGCGACCACTCTGGTCGCGGGCGTCGGCAACATCTTCCTCGGCGACGACGGCTTCGGCGTCGAGACCGTACGACGACTGACCGCGGAGCCTCTGCCCGCCCACGTCGAAGCGGTGGACATCGGCGTGCGCGGAGTCCATCTCGCGTACCAGCTCCTCGACGGATACGACACGCTCGTCCTGATCGACGCCACCCGACGCGGCGGCGATCCCGGGACGCTCTATCTGATCGAGGCCGACCGCCCCGGCCGGATCGAGCCGCAGGAGGCCCTGCTCGACGGCCACCGGATGTCCCCCGACACGGTCCTGACCCTGCTGGAGACCCTGTGCGCCGGGACGGGCTGCAGGCCCCCGCAACGCACGCTGGTCGTCGGATGCGAACCCGCCCGCGTCGACGAGGGCATCGGCCTGAGCACCCCCGTGGCCGCGGCCGTTCCGCAGGCCGTGGACATGGTGCTGCGCCTGGTGCGGGACGACGAACAGACCATGCCCATCACACAGCCGGCAACCGGCACGGCCGTGAACTGAGGAGAAGAACACCGTCATGAAGAAGATCATCATCGGCGGCGCGGTCGCCGCCGCCCTCGCCGCACTCCTGGCCCAGGCACTGCCCGACATCAAGCGCTACGTGCGCATGCGGTGCATGTGACGGCACCGGGCCACCGGACGGAGCCGGGCTGCACCGAATGACGTACCTGGCGGGCGGCGTCGGCGAGCCGACCCGATGGCGGCGGCCACGCCCGGTCCAATGAAGCGGGCAGGACGGAGACCCATGCACGAGATGTCCATCGCCATGGCCGTCGTCGGCCAGGTGGAAGAAGCGGCCCGAAGCGGTGGCGCCGTCGGCGTCACGTCCGTCCGGCTCCAGGTCGGCGAACTGGCCGGAGTGGTACCGGACGCCTTGTCCTTCTGCTTCGAACTGGCCTGTGCCGGGACCGTGCTGGAAGGCGCGGAGCTGATCGTCGACTCCGTACGGGCGAGAGCGCGCTGCGCGCCCTGTGCGGACGAATGGGCGGTCGGAATGCCGCCGATGCTGTGCTGCCCCGTGTGCGGCGAAGCGACCGCGGAGCTGCTCTCGGGCCGCGAACTGCAGATCGCCGACGTCCGTTGGAACGACGGCCCCGCGCACGGACACCACCGTGAACCGATTTCCGAGGAGCGCTGAACCATGTGCCGTGTGGTCGATCTGCAGCAGGCGGTACTCGCGAAGAACGACACGACCGCGCAGCACCTGCGCAACGAACTCGCCCGCCGGGGCACAACGGTGGTCAATCTGCTGTCCAGCCCGGGGAGCGGAAAGACGGCACTGCTCGAACGCGAACTGGTGCTGGCCCGTGAGAAGGGCGTCCCCGTCGCGGCACTGACCGCCGACCTGGCCACGGAGAACGACGCCACACGCCTGGCCCGCTCCGGAGCCCCGGTCAAGCAGGTGCTCACCGACGGGCTCTGCCACCTGGAGGCCCACATGCTGAGCGGGCACCTGGACGGATGGCTGCCCGAGGACACCCGGCTCCTGTTCGTGGAGAACGTCGGCAACCTGGTCTGCCCGGCCTCGTACGACCTCGGCGAAACGCTGCGGGTCGTCCTCGCCTCGGTCACCGAGGGCGAGGACAAGCCGCTGAAGTACCCCACCGCCTTCGGGCTCGCCCACCTCGTCCTCGTCACCAAGGCAGACATCGCCGAGGCGGTGGAGTTCGACGAGGACGCGTTCCGCGCCCATGTCGAGCAGGTCAACCCCGGGGTGCCGGTGCTCCTCACCTCCGCCCGGAGCGGAGACGGCGTCGGGGCGCTCCTCGACCGGGCGCTGGACGCCGCGAGCGGAGCCCTGGTCCACCAGCCCGTCATGGCCCGGCAGTCCCCTTCCCACCACACGCACACCCACACCCACGCACACACGGAGCACGACGAGGACGGCCGGGACCGGCCCCGCACGCATTCCGGTCGGGGTGAGCAGGCCACCGCACCGGGTGCGTCCGCCGCCGCGGCGCAGACCCGCGCGTGACGGCGCCACGGTCCGGCCGGGCCCCGGGCGAGCCGACGCAACGTCGCCGGGTCACGGTGCGAGGCGTCGTCCAGGGCGTCGGATTCCGCCCCTACGTCTACACGCGCGCTCTCGCGATGGGCCTGGCCGGACATGTCACCAACACTCCCGAGGGCGTCGTCGCGGAGGTCGAGGGATCGCCCGCCGTCGTGGCCCTGTTCTGCGAAGGGATCGCGACGGACGCGCCGCCGATGGCCGTCCTCGAATCCGTCGAGCACCGGGAGGTCCCCGCCGCGGGCGATACCGGCTTCACCATCGTCGCCTCCCGCACCGGCGGACCCTCCCGCACGCTGATTCCGCCGGACATGGCCACCTGCGCCGACTGCCTCTCCGAACTGGCCGACCCCGCCGACCGGCGACATCGGCACCCCTTCATCACCTGCACCAACTGCGGTCCGAGGTTCACCATCGTCACGGGGCTGCCGTACGACCGGGCGCACACCACCATGGCCGGCTTCCCCATGTGCGTCGACTGCGCCCGTGAGTACGCGGACCCGGCCGACCGCCGCTTCCACGCCCAGCCGGTCGCCTGCCTCCGCTGCGGCCCCCGGCTCGACCTGTTGGTGCCGCACCCCGATCCGGGCACGTCCCCGCGACGCACCCACGCCGCGGACCCGGTCGCCGAGGCCCGCGAACTCCTGTCCCGCGGCGCGATCGTCGCCGTGAAGGGTCTCGGCGGATACCACCTCGCCTGTGACGCGACCAACCCCCTGGCCGTGGCCGAGCTGCGCCGTCGCAAGGCGCGTGGTGACAAACCGTTCGCCCTCATGGCCCGCGGTATCGACGACATCGAACACGTCGTCCGTGCGAACGCCGAGGAGCGGGCCCTGCTCACCGACGTCGCCCGGCCGATCGTCCTGCTGCGGCGCCGAGCCCGCGCCGCCGCCGTGCCGGGCGCCCCCGTCCCGTCGGACAACGTCGCCCCGGGCAGCCCCGACCTCGGTGTCATGCTCGCCTACACCCCCCTGCACCACCTGCTCCTCGGTCTGCCCGGCGACCCGGCCGGGCCGCGCCTGCTCGTCATGACCAGCGGCAACGTGGCCGGGGAACCGATCGTCACCGACGACGCCGAGGCACTGGAGCGGCTCGGCGGCCTGGCAGACGCCTGGCTGACCCACGACCGGCCGATCAGGGTCCCGTGCGACGACTCCGTCGTCCGTGTCTGCGACGGGGAGCAACTGACCGTACGCCGCTCACGCGGTTACGCCCCCCGGCCCGTCGAACTCCCCTTCCCGGTACCGGCGGTCCTCGCCGCCGGGGGCGATCTCAAGAACGTCCTCTGTCTGGCGGAGGGGCGCAGAGCCTGGTTGTCCGCCCACATCGGGGACATGGACGACCTCGCCACACAACACGCCTTCGCGCACGCGGCGCAACAACTGGAGACCCTCACCGGGGTGCGGCCGGGCACCCTGGCCGTCGACCGCCATCCCCGATACCGCTCGGGGCAGTTGACCCGGCGCCTGGCCGGAGGGCGGCCGGTCGTGCGCGTCCAGCACCATCACGCCCACATCGCCTCCACGATGGCCGAACACGGCCTGGACGGCAGCCGACGGGTGATCGGTGTCGCGTTCGACGGCACCGGCTACGGCGACGACGGAGCCGTGTGGGGTGGAGAGATCCTGTTGGCGGACTACGACGGATACCACCGGTTCGGACATCTCGCGTACGTTCCTCTGCCGGGCGGTGACGCCTCCGTGCGGCGTCCCTACCGCATGGCCCTGGCCCATCTGCACGCGGCGGGGATCGGGTGGGCGCGGGACCTGCCGTGCACGATGGCCTGTCCCTCCGATGAACTAGGGCCGCTGGAACGACAGTTGGAGCGCCGCCTCAACTGCGTCCCCACGTCCAGCATGGGCCGGCTGTTCGACGCGGTCTCCTCCCTCACGGGTATCTGCCACCGGGCCGGCTACGAAGCCCAGGCCGCCATCGAACTCGAAACGGCCGCGCTCCGGGCGGCCGGGGACCACCGCGAGGGATACGGCTTCGCTCTGCGGGCGCCCGACCCGGGCAGCGGGGAGGCGCTGATCGCCGACCCCGCGCCCGTGCTGTCCGCCGTGGTCGGCGATGTGCGCGCGGGCACCGAACCGGGAGTCGTCGCGGCGCGCTTCCACGCCGCGGTCGCCGCACTCGTCCAAAGAACCTGCGCCCTCGCGCGTGAGCGGCACGGCCTGGACACCGTGGCCCTCACCGGCGGAGTGTTCGCCAACACCCTGCTCTCCTCGGAATGCGCCCGGACGCTGCGCGGGCACGGTTTCACCGTCCTGCGCCACCACCGGGTCCCTCCGAACGACGGAGGGCTGGCGCTGGGGCAGGTGGTGATCGCCGCGCGGAGCCGGGCCCCCCGAACACCCGACGGCCGCTCCGACCCGGCGCGGGAGACCGAAGCCACCCACTGACGGCGTGTCCCGGCAGGGCCGGGCAGGTGACCAACCACAGCGAGGAGAAGCCATGTGCCTGGCGGTGCCCGGCAGAGTGCTGGAGATCGAGGAACGGGACGGTACCCGCATGGCCACCGTCGATTTCGGCGGAGTGGTCAAGGAAGCATGTCTGGAGTATCTGCCGGACCTCCGGGTCGGCGACTACGCCATCGTCCACGTGGGTTTCGCCCTGCAGAAGCTGGACGAGGAATCGGCCCGGCAGACCCTGGAACTCTTCACCCAACTCGGACTTCTGCAAGAAGAGTTCGGCGATCCATGGGAAATGGCGGCCGAGGCGGGCGGAGCCCCGCCGCCCGGCTCGGGTGAGACACCGCAGGAGGCGCGGCAGTGAAGTACATCGACGAGTTCCAGAACCCCGAACTGGCCCGACGACTGCTCGACGAGATCCACTCCACCGTGACCAGGCCGTGGGCCCTGATGGAGGTCTGCGGCGGCCAGACCCACACCATCATCCGGCACGGCATCGATCAACTCCTCCCCAATCAGGTGGAATTGATCCATGGTCCGGGCTGCCCGGTGTGCGTCACCCCGCTGGAGGTCATCGACAAGGCACTGGCGATCGCCTCCCGTCCGGAGGTGATCTTCTGTTCCTTCGGCGACATGCTCCGTGTTCCCGGAACCGGCCGTGACCTCTTCCGGGTCCGCAGCGAGGGCGGCGATGTACGCGTCGTCTACTCCCCGCTCGACGCGTTGAAGATCGCTCAGCAGAACCCGGACCGGGAGGTCGTGTTCTTCGGAATCGGCTTCGAGACCACCGCCCCTCCCAACGCGATGACGGTCTATCAGGCGCGCAGGCTCGGCATCCGCAACTTCAGTCTGCTGGTGTCCCATGTCCGGGTGCCTCCGGCGATCGAGGCGATCATGAGGTCGCCGGACTGCCGGGTGCAGGCGTTTCTGGCCGCGGGGCATGTGTGCAGCGTCATGGGAGTGGGCGAGTATCCCGCACTGGCCGAACGCTTCCGGGTCCCGATCGTGGTGACGGGATTCGAACCGCTGGACATCCTGGAAGGGGTGCGCCGGACCGTGGTCCAGCTGGAACGCGGCGAACACACCGTGGACAACGCCTACCCGCGCGCGGTGCGCCCCGAGGGCAACCCGGCCGCGCTGCGCATGCTGGAGGACGTCTTCGAGGTCACCGACCGGTCCTGGCGCGGCATCGGCGTCATCCCCGACAGCGGCTGGCGGCTCTCCCCGCGCTATCGGGACCATGACGCGGAGTACCGCTTCTCGGTGACCGGCATCAACACCCGCGAACCCGCGCAGTGCCGCAGCGGAGAGGTGCTGCAGGGCTTGCTGAAGCCTCATGAGTGCGAGGCGTTCGGCACCACCTGCACCCCTCGCACCCCACTAGGAGCCACCATGGTCTCCAGCGAGGGCGCATGCGCCGCGTACTACCTCTACCGACGGCTGGACATCGACAAGACGGTGCCTGTGGAGGCGATCCCCGTTGTCTGAGACCATCGAGACATCCATGCGCGGCGCCGCGACCGCTGCGGCGGCATCAGCCTCGGGCGTCCCGCTGCCCGATCCCGCGGCGTGGACGTGTCCGGCCCCGCTCCGTGACCACCCGCGCATCGTGATGGGGCACGGCGGTGGCGGCGCCCTCTCCGCAGAGCTCGTCCAGCACGTCTTCGCCCCCGCCTTCGGCGGTGAGACGCTCGCGCAGATGGGCGATGCGGCGTCCGTGCGGCTGGGCGGCGCCCGCCTCGCCTTCTCGACCGACACCTTCGTGGTGCGGCCGCTGTTCTTCCCCGGCGGCAGCATCGGCGACCTCGCGGTCAACGGCACCGTCAACGACCTGGCCATGAGCGGCGCGCGGGCCGCCTATCTGTCCTGCGGATACATCCTGGAGGAGGGCGTCGAGCTCTCCGTCGTGGCGCGTGTCGCCGACGCCTTCGGTGCTGCCGCGCGGCACGCGGGTGTCGAGGTGGCGACGGGGGACACCAAGGTGGTCGAGGCCGGTCACGGAGACGGCATCTTCATCAACACCGCCGGTATCGGCCTCATCCCGGCCGGCGTCGACCTGCGTCCGCAGCGGGTCGAACCGGGCGACGTCGTGATCGTCAGCGGGGCGGTCGGCGTCCACGGCGTGGCCATCATGAGCGTGCGCGAGGGCCTGGAATTCGGAGTCGAGATCGAGAGCGACTGCGCCGCCCTCGGCGGGCTCGTGGAGGCCATGCTCGCGGTCACCCCCGAGCTGCACGTGCTGCGCGACCCCACGCGTGGCGGGCTCGCCGCCTCCCTCAACGAGATCGCGACGGCCTCGGGCACCGGAGTGGTGCTCCAGGAGCGGGCCGTCCCCGTCCCTCCGCCGGTGGCGAATGCCTGCGCCGTCCTGGGGCTCGACCCGATGTACGTCGCCAACGAGGGAAAGCTGGTGGCGTTCGTCCCGCGCGAGAGCGCCGACGCGGTCCTGGAGGCGATGCGCGCGCATCCACTCGGACGGGACGCAGTCGTGATCGGCGAGGCGGTGGCGGCCCACCCCGGCATGGTGGTGGCCCGCACCGGGCTGGGCGGCACCCGAGTGGTCGACCTGCCGGTCGGGGAGCAGCTGCCGCGGATCTGCTGACGGCCGCGTCACGCCGTGCGGGGCCGACGCCCCGCCGCCTGCGGCGGAACCGAACCGGCCAATTCGAGTGGCCGACCCCGCTCCGCGCGCGGTCGGCCACCGGGGCGTACGTCCGTCAGCGCTGGCATCGACACTGCGGGGCGAGGTGGCGCGTGAGGCGTCAAGCGCGCTTCTCGCCAAGCGCGACAAGGGCCCGGAACGAGGGCGTGGTGACACCGGGGGGCGCATGCCTAAAGTCTGAGTGCGCGCAGCGAAGCAGTCCGGTCGAACCACGGAAATGGTCAACGACGCACCGCCCAGGGGGAAGCAGTGCCGCGTGTCGAACCCGTTCTCGCACGGGCCCTGCGTAGGACTCCCTTACTTCACCTGGACGTCGCCCACCGGGGCCGGACGCGACGTCTGGGGCTGAAACTGGAGGAGCGCGGCCCCACCGGATCGGTGAAGGACCGCAGTGCTGTGGGGTTGTTACGGGCGCTGCACGACGAGCGGCCTTTCACCGCGGGGACCGTGGTGGTGGAATCCACCTCCGGCAATCTCGGCCTGGCTCTCGCCCGGCTGCTGCCGTCGATCGACTGTGTCTTCCTCGCGGTGGTCGACCTGAAGACCCCGCACGCCACCCTCAGAACACTCACCGACCGGGGTGCCCGGGTGGTCGTCGTCGACGAACCCGACGGTCAGGGCGGTTACCTGCTGGGCCGCCTGCGCAGGGTGGGCGAACTGTGCGCCCAGAACCCGCGATTCCGCTGGCCCGACCAGTACGAGAACCGGGCCTCGCCCGACATCCACCGCCGCACCACCGGACCCGAGATCACCGAGCAGACCGGGCCGGATCTCGGTGCGGTGTACGTACCGGTCTCCACGGGCGGCACCCTGGCCGGTATCAGCGCGCATCTGCGCGAGCACCGGCCCGATGTCGCCGCGATCGCGGTGGACGTCCGTGGCTCGCTCGCCGTCGCCGGCAACGCCGGACGCCGCCTGATACCGGGCATCGGGTCCAGCCGGCCCTCGGCCTTCCTCCAGGGGCCGCACAGCTACGACCGCGCCGTGCACGTCGACGACATCGAGGCGATCGCCGTCTGCCGCATCCTCGCCGAGGACGTGGGAATCGTCCTCGGGGGTTCCAGCGGCTGTGCCGTACGCGCGCTGCTGACCGACCTGGAGAACGACCGCACGGACGGCCGGCTCCCGGTGTGCCTGGCCGCCGACGGCGGCCGCAAGTACCGCGACACCCTCTACTCCGACGACCGGGCGACCGAGCAGGGCGTCGTCAAGGAGATCACCGCCGCCGTGAAACGGCTGCGCAGCGAAGGACTCTTCTTCGACCGAAAGCACCAGGAGCACTGACCATGGGCACGAGCATCACCCTCGACCGGAGTCGGACGGGGACCGGCTACCGGCAGTTCCTGCCACTGGTCCAGGGCGCCACGCTGATCGAGTGGACCGGTACGGGGCTGTTCCTCGCCGTCTCGACCATCTACTTCGTCAAGGTCGCCCATCTCAGCACCTCGTCCGTCGGCACCGGCCTGACCATCGGCGGAGCCGTCGCCGTCGCCGCCGCCGTGCCCATCGCCCGGCTGGCCGGCCGCTTCGGTCCGAAGCCCGTACTGATCGCCGTGATGCTGCTCCGCGCGCTGGCCACCGTCGGCTATCTGTGGGTGGACGGCTGGTGGAGCTTTCTCCTCGTGGTCGCCGTCATCGCCGTCACCGAGCAGTCCTCGCCCCCACTCGTGCAGTCGTACGTCGGTGCGCGGGCCCC
Organism: Streptomyces sp. NPDC101194; assembly: GCF_044767885.1. Classification (NCBI taxonomy): domain Bacteria; kingdom Bacillati; phylum Actinomycetota; class Actinomycetes; order Kitasatosporales; family Streptomycetaceae; genus Streptomyces; species Streptomyces sp. NPDC101194. The sequence goes on along the minus strand of NZ_JBIWOS010000005.1, from coordinate 535,025 downwards.
CGAGAGCCTGCGCGCGAAGGTGATGGCCGTACAGCGCACCGTCGTCAACCTCGGCATCAGTCTGGGCGGCCTGATCGCCGGAGCCGCCCTGGGTTCCGGGGCGCCGGGAGCGTTCCGGCCACTGCTGATCGGCGGCGCAGTCGCCTACGTGGTGGTGGCCGCGGTGTACGGCACCGCACGGGGCGAGGAGGCCGCGACCCCCGTCGGGAGCGCGCGTGTCGCGGAGCTGCTCAAGGACCGCCGGCTGCTGGGCTTCACCGCGTACAACGCGCTGGTTTCGCTGTGGATGCCGGTGCTCAACGTGGCCTTCCCGCTGTGGCTCGTCACCGAGACCGACGTCCCGGAGCGCTACGTCGGCATCCTCTACGCCGTCAACACCGTGCTGTGCATCGCACTCCAATATCCGCTCAACCGCTTCTACAGCACGAGGCGCCGGGCGTGGTACTCGTACGCCACCGCCGCGCTGCTGCTCGCACTCGGTGCCCTGGCCTTCGCCGCCGCGCCGGGCTTCGGGGCGCGGGAGGCACTGCTGGTCCTCGGCGCCGCCGTCGTCCTCCTGACGTTCGCCGAACTGCTCCAGGTCGGCGCCTCGTGGACACTCTCCTTCGACCTGGCACCGGAGCGGGCGCGCAGCGCCTACCTGGTGCTGTTCAACACCAGCCGGACGGTCGCCAACCGGGTGGCCGGCCCGGTGCTGATGACCGGCGTCGTGCTCGCCCTCGGCACGGCCGGCTGGATCGCGCTCGCCTGCGTACTGCTGCTGGGCACGCTCGTCCCCCTCGTGATGCTGCGCGGGCCGCGTGGCACCGGCGGCTGAAACGCCCCGTCCGGACCGCCCCACCCTTCCGATTCCCTCGTCAAGGAGCTCCGCCCGCCATGGACTTCGAGCAATACCCCGACAGCCACTTCCGCTATCTGACCCGTGCGGACGTCATCGAGGCGGCCCGCGGCGTGGACATCGTGGCGGCGGTGGCCGAGGCGCTCACGCTGCACCGCGCCGGCCGGACCGTCCTTCCCGAGGAGGCCTACCTCGGCTGGACCACCCCTCGGGGCGACTCGGCCCGGCTGCTGGCCATGCCCGGTGCCCTGACGGAGACCGGCGGGCCACCGGTCATCGGCATGAAGACCATCAACGCCTCGCTCGGCAACCCGGGCCGCGGCATACCGCGTTCCCAGGGTTTCACCCTGCTCCTGGACCCGGAGACCGCCCGCCCCCTCGCGCTGATGGAGGCCGCGTACATCAGCGCGATGCGGACCGCGGCGGTGACCGCGCTCGCCGCACGCCACCTGGCCGTTCCCGAACCGCGGCAGCTGGCTCTCCTCGGATGCGGGGTGCTGGCACAGGCGCATGCCTCGCTGTTGCTGCGCACCGTGCCCTCGCTGCGCCGCATGGCCCTGTACGACGTGGCACCCGACCGTGCGAAGTCCGTCGCCGAGTACATCGCGTCGCTCCCCGGAGCCGACGGCATCGAGACGGTGCTCGCCGACGGTCCACGGGCAGCCGTTCGCGACGCCGAACTCGTCGTGCCCGTCACGACGGTGACACAGGGATACATCGAGCCCGACTGGCTGCGGCCGGGAGCACTCGTCTGCCACGTCTCGCTGGACGACCTCACCGAGGCTGCCGTGCTCTCGGCCGGAACGGTGATCGTCGACGACTGGAGCCTGGTCCGTGACGACCCGCGCCGACTGCTGGGCCGGATGCACCGGGCGGGAACCCTGCTCGGTCCCGACGGCACCCCGCGCGAAGGCGTCACCGCGCGACCCGGCGCCCGTCGCGTCGACGGCACGCTCGGCGATGTGCTGGCCGGGCGGCACCCGGGCCGACGGGCCCCGGACGAGGTCGTGATCAGCAACCCGTTCGGTATGTCGATCCTCGACGTCGCCGTCGCCGACCGCATCCGTGCCCGCGCCGAAACCGCCGGTCTGGGCTCCCGGCTCACTCTCTGAGGGGGATCCGCATGACCATCGATCGGAACGTCCAGGAGATCAACCGCACCATGTGGTCGTACGGCAAGTACCGGCATGTCGCAGATCTGCTGCGGCCGGGCGCCGAGGAGCTGGTCGACCGGCTCGCCCCCGCACCGGACACCCGTCATCTCGACGTCGCCACCGGAAACGGCAACGTCGCGCTGCTGTCCGCCCTGCGCGGCTCCGTCGTCACCGGGCTGGACCTGACCGACGAGTTCTTCCCCGACGCGCGTGAGCGGTTCTCGAAGGCCGGTGTCGAGGTGGAGCTGCACCGCGGCGACGCGCAGGAGCTCCCGTTCCCCGACGCCACGTTCGACCTGGTGACTTCCACGTACGGGATCCAGTTCGCACCGGACCACGCCGCGGCCGCCGGCGAGATGGCGCGAGTGCTGCGGCCCGGCGGCCGGATCGGCATGTGCAACTGGACGGCGCGCAGCTGGACCGCGCACTTCCAGGAGATCCTCTCGGCCTACTTCCCCTCGCCCAACGGTCACCAGGGCCAGCCCATGCTGTGGGGCTCGCCGGACCATCTCGCCGAACTGCTCGGCCCCGGATTCACGATCACGTCCGAACGCCGGGAACTCTTCTACCCGTTCGCCACGGCCGAGGACCTGGTCGCCTTCTTCGAGAACTGCTTCGGGCCCTGCATCGCGGCGAAGAACACCATCTCGCCGCCCTCGCGCTGGAAGGAACTGAGGGCGGAGATGGTCGAGATGACCGAGGACTTCCACACCACCGACGACCGGGGCACGGGCGTGCCCGTCGACTATCTGCTCGTCGTAGCGGAGAAGAAGGGGGCCCGGTGACCGGCCTGCCCGAGCACTACCCGAAGCTGCCGCTGGCCGAAGGGGCGCGGGAGCGGGCCCTCGCCGCGGCGCTGACCCGCAGCGAGCCGTACGAGCTGCGCGAAGGAGTCCACGCGTACGTCGACCGGCATGCGGCCACGCACCCGGACCGCACAGCGATCGAGAACGGCGAAGTCTCCGTGAGCTACGCCGAGTTGGCGGAGCACATGCACCTCATCGCCGCACAGCTGGCCGCTGCCGGGGTCACGGTCGGACAGATCGTGGCGGTGGGCGGCCGGCGCGGCGGCGACGTCATCACCGCCTTTCTCGCGCTCGAACTGCTGGGCGCCGTCTATCTGCCGGTGGACGCCGGCTGGCCCGCCGCCCGCGTCGAGTCCCTGCTCACCGACAGCGGCGCCGTCCTGCTGCTGACCACCGGCGGACCGGCGGACAGCGGCGAACTGGTCAAGGGAGCGCGGGCGGCCGGGGTCCCCACCGCGACGCCGCGACCGACGGGCACCGCGTACACCCGGACCGCCCCGCCCGCACCCGACGAGGTCCGCTACGTCCTCTACACCTCGGGGTCGACCGGCCGCCCCAAGGCCGCGATCGTCGAGCACCAGGGGATGCTCAACCATCTGTGGGCCAAGATCGACGACCTCGGGCTGACCGCGGACGACCGGCTGGCGCAGACCGCGCCCCTGGCCTTCGACATCTCCGTCTGGCAGATGCTCGCCCCTCTGCTCGTCGGTGGCCGCGTCCAGGTCTTCGGCGACGAACAGGCGCAGGACGGCGTGCTGCTGCTGGAAGGGCTGCGCAGCCGCGGAACAACGGTGCTGGAAACCGTACCCACCCTGATCCGCTTCCTGCTCGACGCCCACGCGGGCGCGGGCACGAGGCCCGGTGCGCTGCGCTGGATGATCACCACCGGTGAGGAGCTGCCGCCCGCTCTCGCCAGGCGGTGGCACGACGCCATGCCCGGCATCGGACTGCTCAACGCCTATGGTCCCACCGAGTGTTCGGACGATGTCACCCATGCCGTACTCGGCTCACCGGCCGCCGGGGTCCGCCACCTGCCGATCGGCACGCCCATCGGGAACGCCGAACTGTACGTGTTGCGTGCCGAGGAGGGGGAGTGGCACGCCTGCGCGCACGGGGAGACCGGGGAACTGTTCGTCGGCGGCGTCGTCGTGGGCCGCGGCTACCTCGGTGATCCGGAGCGCACCGCCCTCGCCTTCTTCGCCGACCCCTTCGACGACCGCGGTGGGCGCCTCTATCGCACCGGGGACGCCGTGCGCGTACTGCCGGACGGCGGGCTGGAGTACCTGGGCCGGGTCGACCGGCAGGTGAAGCTCGGCGGCGTGCGCATGGAGCTCGCCGAGATCGAAGCGGTCCTCGGCGGCCACCCCGGCATCGCCGCCTGTGCCGTCGTTCTCCACACTCCCGAGGACGCGGTCGCCCTCGTGGCCCGCGAGAGCGCCCACGCCCCCGCCGCCGCACAGCCGCCGCGGCTCGTCGCGTATGTGAGCGCCACCGGAGACGAGGTGGCCGAGAAGGCTCTCCGCGCTCATCTGGGCGAGCGGCTCCCCGCGCCGATGGTCCCGCACACCTTCGTCGTCCTGCCCGGCCTCCCGCTCACCCCGAACGGTAAGACGGACTACCAGGCGCTCCCCGTACCACCGCGCCGTACCCGCCCCGACAGCCGCCCGTACACAGCACCGCGCGGCGAGGCGGAGAGTGCCGTCGCGGCCCTGATCGCCGAACTCCTCGGCACCGGGCGCGTCGGCCGGAACGATGCGTTCCTGGAGCTGGGCGGTGACTCGCTGCTCGCCATGCGGCTCGTCGCGGCGCTGCGTACGAAGGGGTCGGTGGCCGGCCTGCGCGACGTGCTGCGCGACGGCAGCCCCGCCGCGCTCGCCGCACTCGGCGGCCACCGACCCGAGCGGGCCGCCGACGTCCGACCCGAGCGGGCCCCGGACGCCCCCCGGACCCGGCCGCTCACCCCGCAGCAGGCCGGGGTGTACTTCCACTGGCGTCTCGACCCGCTCAGCCCCTACTACAGCTATCAGGGCTCCCTGGAGCTGGACGGGCCGCTGGACGTGACACGGCTGGCACGGGCCTGGCACCTGCTGCTCGCCGAGAACCCGCTGCTCCTCGCCCGGTTCGCCGAGACCGACGGGGCGGGCGGGCAGGAAGTGGTGCACCACTACCCGCACTGGGACGTACCGCTGCCCGTACAGGCCCGCGACATCACCCCCGAAGGTTATCGAGCGGTGGCAGCCGAGGAAGCGGCAAGGCCCTTCGACCTCCTCGCCGAGCCCGCCCTGCGCACCGAGCTGTTCCGACTGCCGGACGGACAGCACCGGCTGCTCGTCACCATGCATGAACTGCTCCTCGACGGCTGGGGCGCGACCGTGCTCTTCCAACGGCTTGCCGAACTGTACGAACAGCAGCCGCCACAACCCGACGCGGAGCGCGCCACCCGGTACGACCGCTATCTCGACCACCTGGACGCGCGCCTCGCCACCGAGGAGGTCGCCGAGGCGGGGGAGTACTGGCTGCGCCGGCTCGCGGGAGATCTCCCGGTACTGCAGATCGCGCAGAAGCAGCGGCCCGCCACCCCCACCTACCGGGGCGCGATCACCGAGACGGTCCTCGACGAGCAGCTGTCCCGGCGGCTGCGGGACACCGCGCTGTCCGCCTCCGCGACCGCGTTCGTGCCGTTGCTGGCCGCCTACGCACTGGCTCTGAGCTACTACGGCGACGCCGACGAGGTGATCGTCGGCGCGCCCATGGCGGGCCGGGAGCGGCCGGAAGCGGCCGATGTCCCGGCGTTCGTGCTCGCCATGCTGCCGCTGCGCCTGCGCGTCGAACCGGCATCGACCCTCACGGAGTTCACCGCGCAGGTGCGGGAGACGGTGTACGACGCCTACGCCGCGGCGGAACACCCCTTCGGCTGGACACTGCGACGGCTTCCGGCCGCCTCACGCAGCTCCTCGGCGACGCCGGTCTTCCAGACCATGCTCAACATGCTGCCGTACCCGGCCCGCGCCACCGCGGCGGCGGACGTCGCCTTCCGCTTCGTCGAGCTGGACACCGGCTGCACCAAGTACGACTGCGCGCTGTACGTCCAGCCGCACGGCCCCGGCCGACTGCTGCTGCAGTACGCCTACCAGCAGGAACTGCTCGACGCCCCGGCCGCCCGCAACGTACTGGAATCCACGCTGATCGCGCTGCGGGCCCTGACCGACCCGGAGCGCGCGGGGCGCACCACCATCCGTTCCCTCGATCTGCTGCCCGGAGACGATCACCGATGACGACGCCGACCCTGCTGGAACGCTTCGCCGAGCAGGTGGCGGCCCATCCCCGGGCCGTAGCACTGCGCCACAACGGCACCAGCCTCACCTACCGCGAACTCGACGAGTGGAGCGGCCGACTGGCCGCCCGGCTCGCCGCCCGGGGCACCGGCCCCGGCACGCTGGTCGCACTCGCGGCCCAGCGCGGCCCGGCTGCCGTCGCCGGAGTCCTCGCCGTACTGAAGACGGGCGCCGCCTATCTCGGGCTCGACCCCGCGATACCCGTACGACGACAGCGCCGGATGGTCGAGGAGACAGGACCGCACTGCGTGCTGGCCGAGCCCGGCCTCGACCAGTTCCCGACGCTGGACGCCCCCCGCGTCACGCTCGCGCCCCTGACCGAGGGACCGCTGCACCAGGGCCCCGAGCAGGAGCCCGACGAGGACGCGCTGTTCCATGTCGTCTACACGTCCGGAACGACCGGAAACCCCAAGGGCGTACGCATCAGCCGACGTTCGGTCCGCGGGCGGCTGGAGTGGATGTGGCAGGATCATCCGTTCCCGGAGGGCTCGGTGCTGGCCGTCCAGAAGTCCCTGGCCCTGGTCGCCTCGCCGTGGGAACTGCTCGGCGGGCTGCTCAAGGGCATCCCGTCCGTCGTGCTCGGCACCGATGAGCTCCTCGACCCGGTCCTGTTCGCGGCCGCCGTCGAGCAGGAGCGGATCACCCATCTCTTCCTGACCCCGCAGCTGATCGCCGGGCTGCTGGAGGAGAGTGCGAAACGCTCCGGCGGACACCGGCCCGTACTGGTCACCAGTGGCGCCGACACCCTGCCGGTCGAGACGGTCCTGCGCTTCCGCGAGATCTGGCCCGACGCCACGCTCCTCAACCTGTACGGCATGACGGAGACCGCCTCCAACGTCGCCGCCTACGACACCGCCCTCCTGCCCGTGGACGCCGACCGTGTCCCCGTCGGCAGCCCCGTGGCGGGTGCGGTGCTCTCGGTCCGCGACCGGCTCGGCCGACGGCTGCCGCCCGGCGTGACCGGTGAGGTGTGGGTCTCCGGTCCGCCGCTCGCCCTCGGCTATCTCGGCGGTGACGGCGAGGACCGCTTCACCACGGACGGCGACGGAGTCCTTCACTACCGCACGGGGGATCGCGGCCGCCAACTCCCGGACTCCGTACTGGAGATGACCGGACGCGCCGACCATCAGATCAAGATACGGGGCTACCGCGTCGAGCTGGAGGAGATCGAGGCCACCCTGCGCAAGGCACCGGACGTCACCGACGCGGGGGCGTACACGGAGACCGAGGGCGGTGAGGCACGCATCGTCGTCTGCTTCACGGCCGACGAGGAAGCGGCCCCCGCCGCACTGCGCGGATACCTGCGCGAGCGGCTCCCCGACTACATGCTGCCCGCCCGCATTCAGCAGCTCGCCCGCCTCCCGCTGACCACCAACGGCAAGCTCGACCGCACCGCCCTGAGCACACTCGTGAAGAACGCCGGGCAGGAACGGACGGCCGGATTTGCCCCGTCCGACGCCACCGAGGCGGCTGTCGCCGCACTCTGGCAGGAACTGCTCGGCGCCTCACCGGCCTCGGCGGACCAGAACTTCTTCGACGCCGGAGGCCACTCCCTGCTCGCCGTACGGCTCGCCAACCGGCTGGCGAACACGGCCGGCCGACGCGTTCCCCTGCGCCGCATCCTCGGCGCGCCCACCGTCACCGCGATCGCCGCACTGTGCCGCGAGATCCAGCAGGAGGAACGGGCATGAGCATGCCATGGTTGAACATGTCGGGTGAAGAGCCGACGTCGGGCCCGGACGCCACTCTCGTCGTCTGCTTCGCACCCACCGGAGCCCACGGTTCGACGTTCGCGAGCTGGCGGGGCCGGTTGCCCGAGGACGCCGCACTCGCGTTGATCACACCTCCGGGCCGCGGCACCCGGGTCGACGAGGAACCCGTCACCGACATGGCCGCCTACGCCGATGCGGTGGCGGCCGAGGTGCGTGCGTCGCGCGGCGGGCGGCGACTGGTGCTGATCGGTGTGAGCCTCGGCGCGCTGCTGGCCTACGAGACGTGCTGCCGGCTGCTCGACGCCGGAGTGCCGATCGCGCGGCTGTGCGTGGTGGCAGGACAGTGTCCCGGCGACTTCCACGGAGACGGCGGCGAGGTGACGGTGGAGGACGCCCGCGCCTTCGTCACCGGGACCGGACTGACCGACCCGGAGCTGCTGGCGGACCCCGACTTCGAGGAGGTGCTGCTGCCGCCCGTCATCGCCGATCTGCGACTGGCCGCGGGCTACGACGGCGGCCGCACTCCCGTGCCGCACGTCGAATTGCGCGCGGTGTGGGCCACCGACGACCCGCACGTGCCCGAAGTCACCGTACGACGCTGGGCCGACTGGACGCGTGCCGAGTGCACCGCGCGGCCCGTCGAGGGCGGCCACTACGCACACCAGGAGAACCCGGCAGCGGTCATATCCGCCTGCCTGGACGGTCTTTCCGCGAACCGGCCGTCACGCCGCTCCGTGCTCGGCGCCGGTGCGACGGCCGTCGCGGGCACGATGCTGGGGCTCGGCGCGATGGCGTCGGCATCACCCAGGGCATCGGCAGCCGCACCGGCCGCGGGGGGCGACGTCTCCTTCGACGGGGATCCCACCGACCCCGTGGACCTCGCTGTGGCGATGATCCGGCAGAACACGAGTAACCCCGGAGACGGCGCACTCACCCTGCCGTTCGCCCGGATGCTCCAGGACATCTTCCGCGCGGCCGGGGTCGGCACCGAGATCGTGCCCACCCCGAAGGAGGGAAACGTCCACTTCTTCGCCCGCGTACCGGCCGGCGGACCGACCCGGAAGAAGCCGCTGGTCCTCCTCGGCCACTCCGACGTCGTCCCCGCCATCGGCGACAAGTGGACGACGGACCCCTTCGCCGGAGACATCCAGGACGGCAAGCTGTACGGCCGCGGTTCCCTCGACATGAAGGGCGTCAACGCCGCCTTCGTCGCCGCTCTGCTGCGTCATGTGCGCGAAGGTGCCGCCTTCGACCGCGACATCGTCCTCTGGTCCGACTGCGACGAGGAACAGGGACCCTACGGGGTGCGCTGGTTCCTCGCGGAGCACCCCGGCAGGATCGAGGCGGGCGCGGTCGTCACCGAGGGCGGCTGGGTGCTCAACCAGCGCGACGGCCGGACCCCCATGATCGCCTCGCTCACCTGCAACGACAAACGCTCCCTGCTGCTGCGCCTGGAGACCTCCTCGTACGCCACCCACACGTCCAAACCGTTCACCGGACAGGCCGTGATACGGCTCGGCGAGGTGTTGGAGCAGCTGGGGGACTGGCGCGCCCACATCCGTCCCAACGCGCTGTCGCGGCAGTACTTCGCCGAACTCGCCGCGGCCACCACGGACCGGCCGCTCGCCGAGGCGGTGCGCGAGATGCTCGATGCCCGTACGGAACAGCGACGGGACCGGGCCGGCGAAGCGGTGGTACGGCTCAGCGAGACCCCGGAGCTGCACAACGCGATGCTGCGGACCACGCTCGCCTTCACGTCGGCGCAGTCCGGCTACTACCCGAGCATCGTGCCGGGCACGGCGACGGCGGAATTCCGGGCGGCCTTCCTGCCCGGGGCCGACGACCCCGGCCGTGTCGTCGCCGAACTGCGTTCGCTGATCGGCAACCGGGCGACGCTGACCGTGGCCGGCAACCCCGGCGAGAGCGAGCAGCAGGCTCTTGACCGGCTGCGCGGCTATCTCGCGGTGCCCGACTCCAGCTACGACACGGACGTCTTCCGCGCCTGGCGGACAGCCGTCCGCCGGACGCATCCCGGAGTACGGGCCACCGCCTGCCAGTTCGAGGCGGTCACCAGCGCGGTGCCGTTCCGGGAGCAGAACATCCCCGTCTACGGCATGTACCCGTTCACCGTGAACCGGGACATGCTCAAGCGCATGCACGGCACCGACGAGCACATCGGCGTCGAGGCCCTGCGCCAGGGCACGGAAACCGTCTACGAGATGCTGGCGGGACTGCGTACCGGGGTCTGACCGGCCCGGACCGTACGGGCGTGCTCCGCGGCGTGCCCGTACGGTCGTCGAGCCCCCGACGTCAGTCCACGGTGACCCAGTCGAGGGTGCGTTCGACCGCCTTCTTCCAGCCCGCGTACCCTTCGGCGCGCCGCCCGTCGTCCCACTGCGGCTCCCAGCGCTTCGACTCCTGCCAGTGCTCCCGCAACTCTCCCTCGTCGCGCCAGAAACCGGTGGCGAGACCCGCCGCGTACGCGGCTCCCAGCGCGGTCGTCTCGGCGACGACCGGGCGGCTGACCGGCACCCCGAGTACGTCCGCCTGGATCTGCATGCACAGGTCGTTGGCCGTGACCCCGCCGTCGACCTTGAGCACGTCGAGATGGACACCGGAGTCCTGCTCCATCGCCTCCACCACGTCGCGGCTCTGGTAGCAGATGGCCTCCAGAGTGGCCCGTGCCAGATGGGCGTTGGTGTTGTAGCGGGCGAGGCCGACGATGGCACCGCGGGCGTCCGAGCGCCAGTACGGGGCGAAGAGGCCCGAGAACGCGGGCACGAAGTACATCCCGCCGTTGTCCTCGACCGTCCGGGCGAGCCACTCGCTCTCCGCGGCCACGGTGATGATCTTCATCTGGTCGCGCAGCCACTGCACGGCGGACCCCGTGACGGCGATGGAGCCCTCCAGGGCGTAGACGGCCGGGTTCTGCCCGAACCGGTAGGCGACGGTGGTGAGCAGCCCGTGCTGCGACCCGATCGGCTCCGTGCCGGTGTTGAGCACGAGGAAATTGCCGGTGCCGTACGTGTTCTTCGCCTCGCCCGGCTCGAAGCACACCTGACCCACGGTGGCCGCCTGCTGGTCGCCGAGCACTCCGGTGATCGGGATCGCCGCCCGCAAGGGCCGGGAGGTACGCGTGCGGCCGTACGCCTCGGCGTCGGAGGACGGGTTGATCACCGGCAGCATCGCTCTGGGGATGTCGAAGATGCCCAGCAGTTCGTCGTCCCAGTCGAGTGTCTCCAGATCCATCAGCATCGTACGGGCGGCATTGGTCACGTCGGTCGCGTGGATGCCACCGTCGGGACCGCCGGTGAGATTCCACAGCACCCAGCAGTCCGTGTTCCCGAACACCGCGCGGCCCCGCTCCGCGGCCTCGCGCACCCCGTCGACGTGATCGAGGATCCACTTGATCTTCCCGCCGGAGAAGTACGTGGCCGGAGGCAGTCCCGACTTGCGCCGGATGACCTCACCATGCCCCTCGTTCTCCAGGGCCTTGGCGATCGAGTCGGTCCGGGTGTCCTGCCAGACGATGGCGTTGCAGTACGGACGACCGGTGCGGGGGTCCCATACGACGGTGGTCTCGCGCTGGTTGGTGATCCCGATGGCGTCGAGATCGGTGGCACCGAGACCTCCGGTGCGCAGGGCGTTCTGCATCACCGAGTTGGTGCGCTCCCAGATCTCCACCGGGTCGTGTTCCACCCAGCCGGGGCGGGGCAGGATCTGCTCGTGCTCCAACTGGTGCTTGGCCACTTCGTTTCCGCCGTGATCGAAGATCATGAAGCGGCTGCTGGTGGTGCCTTGATCCACCGCGCCGATGAAGTCGGCCATGGCATGCTGCCTCTCCTGAGTCGCGCCCGATGAAGGAACCGGGCGTCACCTCTCCGGCGGCGTGGGGATTCTGCCCTCCGGCTCCGGTTCCGCGATCGGCAGGAAGCGGCCGATGAGCGTCCTGTAGAAGAAGGCGCCGATCAAACCGCCCACGAGCGGTCCCACGATCGGCACCCAGAAGTAGAGGTTCCCGTACTGGTCCCGCCACGCCCCTCCGTAGCCGGTGAGGAAGCTCGCGAGCCGGGGCCCGAGGTCGCGCGCCGGGTTGATCGCGTATCCGGCATTGGTGCCCCATGCCATGCCGATGGCCACCACGATGAGACCCACGATGAACGGGCTGATGTTGGCGCCCGGCGGTGTGTTGAGCAGATCCGTGACCGCGAAGATCAGCAGCACGAGAATGGCGGTGCCGATGACCTGGTCCCGCAGTGCTCCCCATTCATGGACCGGTAGCGCGGTGTTCCCGTTGGCGGGCAGCGTCGAGAAGACGAATTGCGTCTTGATCGTGTGTCCCGGGTCCGCCTTGGCCAGAGCCTCGGTGTAATTCCAGCGCACCAGCAGCGCCCCGATGAAGGCCCCCACGAGTTGGGCGAGCGTGTAGGGGGCCACTTTCTTCCAGGGGAAGTCCTTGAAAGCGGCGAGCGAAAGTGTGACAGCGGGGTTGAGATGCGCTCCGCTCAGTCTGGCCGCCACATAGACACCCAGAGTCACCCCGAGGCCCCATGCCCAGGCGATGCTGTCATGATTCCCGAGGCCTCCGGGCGGGTTGGTGAGCGCGCCGCCCGCGACGACCTGGGCCACGACACCGCAGCCGAAGAGGATCAGCACCATCGTGCCGAGGAACTCCGCCGAGAGTTCCCCAGCGAGTCCCGATGCCTTGAGCCGCTCCATGGGATCTCGCTTCCTGTCGCGCCACGACTGTTGGCGGCATTGATCCACGTATGAGCGTAGACGCGGCGAATTGGTTCCGCATTCGGTGACGGAAGCCCGTCGACGGACCGGCGCCTGACGCGCGTTCGCCTGTGCCGCCGACCGGGGCGCCGGACCGTCCTCCTCACGGTTCGCCCCCGGGAGCGGGCGTAGGGCTGTGATCGTGCCCGTGCGGCTGTCGGCGGATGGGAACCGGACATCGGCCGGCGGTCGGACGGATTCTCCGGTACGACAACGGCGGGTCGACTGTCCGCACCGAATCCCCTGCCCCGTGCTTCCTATGCGTCGCCGACGTCGGATTCCCGCCACGGCCACCCGCATCGTGAGCCGGTCGCTCACCGGCGACCGGGCGGCGACTCAGTCCACGTCGACGTTGTCGAAGAGATCGAGCATCCTGCTGAGCACCCGAACGCAGGCTGTCACGTCGGCGTCGGTCAGGTTCCCGTCCACCCGGCGCAGCAGGTCCTGTTCGCGGGCGAGGGCGGCGTCGATCGCCGCCCTGCCGCCGTCGGTGAGCCGGATCAGTGACGAACGCTGGTGGGCGGGGTTCGGGACGATCTCGACCAGTTGTCCCGCCGCGGCGTCGTTGACCATGCGCTGCACGAACTGCCGGCTCAGCGCCTGTGCGCGCCCCATCTGCGGGACCGTCATGGGCCCGTGCTCCCGCAACAGATCCAGGACGGCGCGCACGCCGACGGAGAGGCCTTCGATCGGCGCGGCCTCTTCCACCTTGCGCTGTACCCGTCTGTACAGCGGGCCGACGAGAGCGAACACCTCCGTGAGGCGCCGGGCGAGATCGTCGGGGGCCAGGGGCGAGTCGCTGTCGGTCACCCGCCCATCATGACACCTCGGTTGCCAATATATGAAAGGGGTGACACCTTGGTTGTCATGATTGCTACCTCAGACCTTCTCTCCTTCGAGATCGAGGACGGCCTTCTCCGCTATCGGGACACCGGGGCGGGCCCGTTGCTGGTGCTGCTGCACGCCGGCTTCCTCGACCACGGCATGTGGGACGACCAGGTGCCGGTTCTCGCGCGCCGCCACCGGGTGGTCGTGCCGGACGCCCGTGGACACGGCGCATCGTCCAACGCCGCCGGCCCGTTCCGTCACACGGACGACCTGGCCGCACTGCTGCGCCACCTCGACGCCGGTCCCGCGATCCTCGTCGGGGTGTCGATGGGTGCGGCGACCGCGGTCGACACCGCGCTCGAACACCCCGATCTGGTGCGTGCGTTGGTCGTCGGGGGTGCCGGATCGAGCGAGCCGGAGTTCAAGGACCCCTGGGCCGTGGAGATCCTGGCCGACCAGGCCCGCGCCCTGGCCGCCGGTGACATCGGACGCTGGATCGACGACTCCATGCTCTTCGCCGCCGGCCCGCACCGCACGCTCGGCGATGTCGACCCCACCGTCGTGCGCCGACTGCGCGAGATGACCGCGCGGACGATCGCCAAACACACCGGCGACGAACGCGACTGGCGCGTGCCCGTGCCGGACACCTGGGCGCGGGCGGCGAGCATCACGGTTCCGGTACTGGCCATCAGCGGCGGCATCGATTCGGACGACCACATCGGTATGGCCCAGCGCCTCGTGCGGACGGTCGCCGACGGGCGTGCCGCAACCGTCGAGGACGCCGCGCACTTCCCCAACATGGAGCGACCGGGGGTCTTCGACGAGATCCTCGGGGGATTCCTTGAGTCCGTCATCGCTCGGGGGAACGAAGCCGGGTGACCACGGCGTCCCGGCCCAGGGGCTTCACCGGGCACACGTCACGCGGTCGGGAAGAGCCGCGGGGCGACGTGCCCGGTGGCGGGTGCGGAACCGGCCCGACCTGCGGCGAGTGCGGGTTCAGCGGGCGGCGGTCACCTTGCCCGCGGCTTCCTGGGCCGGGGCGTCGTGCAGGCCGATGCGCAGATGCTCGACGTGGAAGAGGGCCTGGTCGAGGAGTTTCGCGACCGTCATCGTCGGCCTCAACGGACTGCGCCTGCTGCGCGACGCCGCATGGAGCCGCGACCGAAGCGTCGAGTGAGCCGTCCCGCACCTGTGCGCGGCCGAGGGCCCGCCGTGCGCCGTAGGCCGACCAGGCTGCGGGAGGAGGGGGTACGACAGGACGGGGAAACCCTCTGGCGGTATCGTCGGGCTCGGATCTCAGAACCCGTACGACCGAGCATGCGAGGCAGTCGTGGACCGCAGACGTGCGTGCACACCGGGAGCGTCCCGGCTGCTCGTGCTGTGTGCCGTCCTGTGCGGTCTGTTCCTCATGCACGGGGCCCCGGCGAGCGCCGCCGAGGGCTGTCACGGCGCCCCGGTGGCGGCCTCGGACATGCACATGTCGATGACGACGGGCGCAGCCCGCACGGCCGTGCCGGACGAGCACGGTCCGGCGCACGCCGGCGCCGTCACGCCGGGGACGAGCGGTGAGTCGTGCGTATTCACCCATGCACGCGACCGGCTGCTGCCGCTGCTCATGGCGCTGGGCCTGGTGGCCCTGGCTCTGTCGATGCCCGGGGGACGGCGCACGGCGGTGCGTGGACCGGCACGGCGGGGGCCGCCGCTCGCCGGCAGGGATCTACTGCTCCAGGTCTGCGTCGCGCGGACGTGACAGGTGTTCGCCGTTCCCGGCCGTGCGGCCGGGCGGCCGGATACGCCCTGTCCCTTTCGCGCGCCACCGCTGTGGCGCAATCCACCTGGAAAGAACGCATGATGTCCGTTTCTTCGTCCTCCGCCACCCGTCGCCGCACGTTCGCGGCCGTCGGCACCGTCGCCGCGCTCGCTCTGGCGCTGACGGCCTGTGGCTCCTCCGAAAGCTCCACGTCCGACAGCTCGTCCATGCCGGGCATGGACCACGGCTCCGCCACTGCCTCCGCGTCGGTCGCCCCCGGCGGTACGTTCAACGCCGCGGACGTGGAGTTCGCGCAGCAGATGATCCCGCACCACCAGCAGGCCATAGAGATGGCGAAGCTTGCCGACGGCCGCGCCGCCGACCCCGAGATCAAGGCCCTGGCCGCAGCGATCGAGAAGGCCCAGGACCCCGAGATCGACACCATGAAGGGCTGGCTGAAGTCCTGGGGCAAGCCGCTGCCCGCGGCCTCGATGGGTGACATGCCCGGCATGGACCATGGCTCGAACGGCTCCGGAATGCCCGGGATGATGTCCGACCAGGACATGAGGGGCCTTGAGGCGGCCAAGGGCAAGGACTTCGACAAGAAGTTCGCCCAGCTCATGATCGGCCATCACGAGGGCGCGGTCACCATGGCCGAGGCCGAGCGGAAGAAGGGCGCCGACGCCGACGCGAAGAAGCTCGCCGATGCCGTCATCACCGCCCAGACGGCCGAGATCGAGAAGATGAACAAGATCATCGCCAGGCTCTGACCCCCGCGGGGTGCGGGCCTCGGCCTCACGCGGCCCGCACCCCCTTCCGTACGTGTTCCTCGGAGCCACGTGACCGCTCAGCCCGCCTCCGACGCCGCGAGCAGGTCGCCCACCTCCTCCGCGGTGGTGTCCTGCAGCTCCTCCCCGAGGACCAGCCAGCGGGTGATGCCGACCGACTCGAGGAACGGCAGGTCGTGGCTCGCGATCAGCAACGCACCTTCGTAGGACGCGAGTGCGCTGGTCAGTTGCCGCACGCTGGCGATGTCGAGGTTGTTGGTCGGCTCGTCCAGCATCAGCAACTGGGGGGCCGGTGCGGCGAGCATCGCCGCGGCGAGCGCGGCACGGAAACGCTCTCCGCCGGAGAGGGTGCCCGCCGGCTGTTCCGCGCGCTTGCCCTGGAACAGGAAGCGTGCCAGTTGCGAGCGGATGTGGTTGTCGGTGACTCCGGGAGCCATCCGGCCCACGTTCGCCACGACGCTGAGCCCGTCGTCCAGCACGTCCAGCCGCTGCGGAAGGAATCGCAGCGGTACGTACGTCCTGGCCTCGCCGGACAGCGGAGCCAGCTCGCCGGTGAGGGTGCGCATCAGTGTCGTCTTGCCGGCACCGTTGCGCCCGACGAGTGCGATTCGCTCGGGCCCGTGCACATGGAGGTCGCCCTGGCGCAGCCTGCCGAACCGGGGGCGCAGCTCGTGCAGGCTCAGCACGGTGCGGCCGGTGGGAACAGCGGTGCGGGGGAGGCTCACACGGATCTCGGCATCGTCACGGATCGCGTCCGCCGCTTCCTCATGGCGGTCGCGTGCCTCGCTGAGCCGATCCGCCTGGAGGCCGCGGAGCTTTCCCGCGGACTCCTGCGCGGACCGCTTCCGGCGGCCGGCGATGATCTTCGGGAGCCCGCCGTCGGCCGCCGTCCTGCTGCCCTGGCGCCGACGTCGGGCCAGCTTCACCTGGGTCTCCTCCAGTTCGCGCTTCTGGCGGCGTACATCCGCCTCCGCGGCGCGCAACATCCTTCCGGCGGCCTCCTGTTCGATGCTCAGGACTTCCTGGTAGGCCGACCAGCCGCCGCCGTACCAGTTCACGGCGCCGGACCGGAGTTCGGCGATGCGGTCGACGCGCTCCAGTAGTTCGAGGTCGTGACTGACGACGACCAGCACGCCGGAGCGCCAGTTGTCGACGGCCTCGTGGAGTCTGCGCCGGGCGAGCACATCGAGGTTGTTGGTCGGTTCGTCCAGCAGAAGGATGTCGGGACGTTCCAGCAGCAGTGCGGCCAGGCGCAGGAGAACGGTCTCGCCCCCGGACAACTGGGCCACGGTGCGGTCCAGTTCGATGCTGCCGAGTCCCAGGGAGCCCAGGGCCGCCACGGCCCGTTCCTCGACGTCCCAGTCGTCTCCGATCGTGTCGAAGTGCCTCTCGTCCACATCCCCGGCCTCGATGGCGCGCAGCGCGGCGCGCCGCTCGGCGATGCCGAGGGCCGCGTCCACACGCAGCGTCGTGTCGAGGGTGATGTTCTGCGGCAGGTAGGCGAGGCTCCCGCCGACCGTCACCGAGCCCCGGGTGGGACGCAGCCGGCCGGCCAGCAGTCGCAGCAGGGTGGACTTGCCCGCGCCATTGGTACCGACGAGCCCGGTACGGCCGCGGCCGATGCTGAGCGAGAGGCCGTCGAGGACGGTCGTGCCGTCCGGCCACTGGAAGGACAGCGCCGAGCAGGTGAGCGAAGCGCTGGGGGCAGTGGGTGTCGCCATGGTGATCCTCGCAGTCGCAAGCGTGGTGAAGGGGGCTTCGTATGCGAGCACCACGCAGCGACCGTGCCGAGAAGGAGGGTGCGGCGGTCCGGAAGGTCGAAGGACGGCTGAGGCACCGAGGTCGCATCCACGCGGGGTCACGGGCAGGGGAAAGCACTGCTACTGCGTGACAGGCGTACGGCGGGAGCCGTACGGCGCGATGTTCGCGAACCTCAGATGCGCAACGTCCACCTCTATCGGAGACAACAGGGCCGCTCGGAACGATAACGAGCCGCAGGACGAAAGGCAAAGCCCCGAGGTGACGGAGCCGTGTCGGACGTGGTCGGGCCGATGCGTGGGTGCGCCGGAGCGAAGAGCCTTCGAGCGAGCGACCCAATGTCACTGTATGACCGATTTGTCAAAAATTAATAACTTCGTCAATAAAGGGGCTTTCTCTACCTACTGCACCATTTGAACACCAAGGGAAATATCCCTTTTGCGGCTTCGTGGTGTGAGTCACGTTCGAGGGGTTCGAAGGTCTCGGCGACCGGCGCGCTTCCCTTCTGTGCAAGGAAATCCGGCTGCGTGGTGTGAGCTGGATTACGGCGAATTCCATTAATCGATCTTGGAATGAAATGTGATCCAGAAATAGGGGCTTGTTCCTTTTGGTGTTTCTCGCCTACGGTCACCGTCAATCCGGACGGAACGCCAAATCCTGCCGCCGTCCGAGAATCCGACCCACTCACGTACGGCAGGAGCGGGGGACCCAGGTAAGCCGCCGGTCCGGTATCCGGAACGGCTCGGGGTGAAGTCGCATTCGCGTGCGGCCGGACATCTCCAGTCCGAACCCGACAGCTCACCTCGCAGGCGACGGAGAGGAATTCAGCATGTCCACAACGGGTAAGCACGGTCGCCGCAAGTCCACTTCGCTGACCCGCGGCTTCATTGTCGCGGCCACCGGCGGAGTCGCCCTCGTACTTCCGCTGGTGGGTGCCGGCTTCGCCTCCGCCGCGCCGGCGCAGGCCGCCACCGCAGCCAAGGCCGTGGCGTCGAAGAGCGCCACCGCCGAGGGAGTTTCCGTACAGAAGGCCGCGCCCGCGACGTATTCCGTGGTCGCCGGCGACACCCTTTCCAAGATCGCAAGAGCGCATTCCCTCAGCGGTGGCTGGCAGAAGCTGTACGCGGACAATCGAAATGTCATCGGTGACAATCCCGGTCTGATTGCCCCGGGTATGACGCTGACTATCGGGGCAGCCGCCCCTGCCGCGACCACCGCGAAGACCGCCGCCGCATCGGCTGCGACCACGTCCGCGGCGAAGCCCGCGACGTACGCGAACAATCTGGACGGCTGGATCAGGGAAGCGCTGGCCGTCATGGCCAAGCACGGAATCCCCGGCAGCTACGACAGCATCCACCGCAACATCATGCGCGAGTCCTCCGGTAACCCGCGGGCCATCAACAACTGGGACTCGAACGCTGCCGCGGGAACGCCCTCCAAGGGCCTTCTGCAGATCATCGACCCGACGTTCCGCGCCTACCACGTGCCCGGCACGTCCATGGACAGCTACGACCCGGTCGCCAACATCACCGCAGCGTGCAACTACGCCGCCGACAAGTACGGTTCGATCGACAACGTCTTCGGCGCGTACTGACGTACAGGGGCACCGAAAGGCGGTTCAGGACCGACGGGTGGCGAGAGGCCGGAGACTTTTCCGGCAACGGACCACCCACCGGTCAGGGGCCGCCTTTCGGCTGTTCGTCGACAAGAGTCGCACGCGGCGTCGATGTCAGGTGGCAGGCCGACGGGAGCCCGGAACGGTCACATGGCGGGCGAGCCAGGACAGCAGGGGTGCCAGTTCCTCCGCCGCCACGAGCACGGAGTCGACCAGCGCCGCCGTGTGCTGTGCGCAGTCCCCGCCGAGGGGGCGGGCGGCGGTGACGGAGCGGTGCCGAAGGAAAGCGGCGCGCGGATGACCGGCGTCGTGACCACGCGGCACGCGCCGCATGACGTCACCGGTGATCTCGTACCCTCGCGCCTCCAGGGCCTCGACGGCGCGCACCAGCTCCGGTCCGCTCTCCCGCGCGGCAACTGCTTCACGGAACAACGGGATCTGCCCCGGATCCGGATAACTCCAGCCACCGCTGATCCGGAGTCCGTCGAGATCGAATCGCAGACCGATCCGGACACCTCGCGCGATCCGGATCTCCGCCGCTTGATGCTGCCACCACCACGGATCCTTGCGGAAACCCCAGACGGAGAAGTCCTCGTACGCCCCGTCGGCGTCCGCCACATCGTTCAGCAACGCGATCATGGGTTGCCGCACGAGGCGTTCCCGGTCCTTCCGGAGTTTCTCGCGTGCTTCCTGCGAAGGTGCACCCTCCAACCGCAGAAGCAGCTCGAATGCCTGCTCTGTCCAGCCGCTGAACGCTCCGCTCATGCAGGGGATCCTAAGGCCGTCCGGCCGCCGCCGGACGCGGTGTCCGGCGTTCCCGAGAGGAGCCTCGCGTGGCGCTGTGCGCCCGGCCGACGCGACCGTCACTCCTGGGCGCTCTCCGTGGGCCGTTGCGAGCTCCGGGGCGGCGGTCTGGGAACCGTGGCCGCCTCTCCCTCCCGAACGGACCGCACCACCGCGTCGTGCAGACGCCTGCTGTCGTCCTCCGAGCAGCACGGCACCGGACTGCCCGACATGGTGAACCAGTCGATCGCCCCTGTGTACTGCACCGTCACCTGGGCCGTGTCATCGGCCCAGGTCGTGTGAACGGTCAGATCCCCGGACAGGACGCCGGCCTCGTCCGTCAGCACGCCACCGTGCCCGGAGAACACACCGCGAGTCGTCCATGACGCCCAAGCCATGCATCCAGGCTGGCACCAAGACGGTGGATGCGCGACCCGCGGCACCCCGGCTTCCCGGCCCCCGCCCTTCCGGAATGCGGAACGGGCAAAACTTTCCCCGGGATCCGGCTGCGGTTCCCGTACCCGCCGATCCCCAACAGATTGACGCACTCTTAACGCCAAACAGTCGAATCCTGCCTCCGAAACAACGAATTCCGAAGGTGAACAGCTCTTGACCTGCGGAACTCGTCAGGATTGCATGTCGCGCTGGGAGCGATGAAACCACTCACCACGTCCTCGTCTGGAGGCGATACCGCTCCCGTGCTCAGACACCGCACCTGTTGATCGGAATCGCACGATGACCGAAACGCTCAGCGCTCCCCAGGCGCTCGCGCCGGCGACCGGCCCCACCCCACAGAAGCTCAAGCGTTCCATCGGCGTCGTGGGCGGGACTCTGCTCACGCTGTCCTGCGTGACGCCCGCCTCGACCCTCTTCGTGGTCGTTCCGGACCTGTTCTCCAGCCTCGGCACGTACACCGCCCTCACCATCGCCATCGGCTCACTGCTCTGTATCGCGGTCGCCTTCTGCTACTCGGAGCTCGGCACCCTCATTCCGAGCGCGGGCGGCGAGTACGCCATGGTGTCGACCATGGCCGGGCGGCTGGCCGGGTGGCTCGTCTTCGTGCTCTCCCTGCTGGTCGTGATGATCGTGCCCCCGGTCATCGCCATGGGAACGGCCGACTACCTCGCCCCCGTCGTGCACATTCCGGCCCCCGCCGCGGGCGCGGGCGTCATGGTGCTCGCCACCCTCGCCGGTCTCCTGGACCTGCGCGCCAACGCGTGGATCACCGGGATCTTCCTCGTCCTGGAGGTGATCGCGGCAGGCGTCGTCGCCGTCCTCGGGTTCGCGCACTCCGAGCGCGGGGCCTCCGCGCTGGTGCACGGGTCGGTCGCCTCGTCGAGCGGAACGACATCCACGGTCACCGCGATGATGGTGGTCTCCGGGCTCGCGATCGCGCTCTTCATCACCCAGGGCTTCTCCACGGCCGTCTACCTCTCGGAGGAACTGGAGAACCCGCGGCGAAACGTCGCCCGTACCGTGCTCGCCACGCTCGCCATCTCCACGGCGGTCATCCTCGTCCCGGTCATCGCCATCACGCTCGGCGCCCCGGACCTCGCGGCCCTGACCTCCGGGGACCTGAACACCATGGTCGCCGCCTGGTCCAATTCGGCCGTCGGCACGTTCGTCAGCCTCTGCGTCGCTCTCGCGATCATCAACGCGGGCATCGTCATGGTCATCCAGAACTCACGGGTCCTGTTCGCCTCCGCCCGCGACAAGGCCTGGCCCGAGCCGGTCAACGCCGCGCTGTCCCGCCTCGGCCGGTTCGGCTCCCCGTGGGTGGCGACGCTGGTCGTCGGCGTTCCCGGAGCGGCGCTCTGCTTCGTCAACCTCGACACCCTGTACGGCGTCACCGGCGTCTCCGTCACCGGCATGTACCTGCTGGTCGCGGTAGCCGCCCTGCTCTGCCGCCGCGGCGCGCACCGTGAGGCGCCGGCCTGGCGCATGCCGCTGTGGCCCGCGATCCCGGTGCTGCTGATCGCCGTGCTCGCGTACATCCTGACCCAGCAGGAGACCGAGTACCTGCTGTGGACCGGCGGGATCACGGCGGTCGCCACGCTCTACTGGGTGCTGTACCTGCGCCCCCGCGGGGAGACCCGATGGCTGGTCAGCATTCCGGAGGACGTGCAGTCCTGACCCCACCGGACGGCCGGGGACCGTGTCCCCGCCCCGGCCGCCGAGGCGTGGCCCCGGACCGGCCGGGGTCACGGCGGACGTCGTCGGCGAGCGTGCCCGGTGCCAGGACGGTGCCGGGCACGGCGACTTCGGTGCCGCGGGAGGCCGCGGCACACATCGTCGTCAGTTCCAGATGCCGGTGATGTCGGATGCCGAGGCCGCGTGGCCGGCGTGTGTCGTCAGCCCGGCCAGGTCCTCCAGGGTGCGCAGCACGTCGTAGTGGTTGTACGTGGCACCGCTGGAGCTGCCGGGGATGACGTGCTCTCCGTAGAGGATGGTGGGGATGCGGTTGCCCGACAGCCCGTCGTCCTCGTCGAACGTGACGAGCAGAAGGCTGTTGTGGGTCTTGGCCCAGGCGGCATAGGCCCCCAGCTCGCCCTTGAGCCAGGCGTCGCCGGTGGCCACCGAGCAGTCGTGCATGTCGTCGCACAGGTTCGGCACGACGAACGAGATCTTCGGCAGGTTCGTGAAGTCGGCCGGGAACTGCGCCATGGTCTTCGCGGTGCCGGTGGGCACATTGGCGAACCCGAACCAGGGGTTGTGCTGCTGGGCGTAGTCGCCGCTGCTGCAGACGGTCGAACCCTGGCTGGGCAGCGTCTCGTTGTAGCTGGCCCAGGTCTTTCCCACGGCGATCAGCTCGGACGCGAGATCGGGTGCGGACAGGGAACCGACGCCCACGCAACCGTCGTCGGTGCGGCCCTGGTCGGAGCCCGAGAACAGCATGTAGTAGTTCGGCTCGCTGGGGTGGGTGAGCCCGAAGGACCGGGTGAGGTTCGCGCCACCCGCCTTGAGCGTGTTGTTGATGTACGGGGCGTCGGAGCTGCCGATCACCTGGGTGTAGGCGTGGTTCTCCATCACCACGACCACCACATGATCGGGGGCAGGGAGAGCGGCGGCCGGTGCCGTGGAGCCGGTGACGGCGCAGAGGCCGATCCAGGCGGCGGCGAGAGCCACGGCCCCGGCCGCCGCGGTGAGGGAACGTCGACTGCGCCTGGACGCCCGGACTGCGGTCATGGCCTGCTCCGGACAGAAGTGACGACCACGGGGGGTGTGGGGCGCCGCGACCCCGCGGGCCACCGGGCGGACTCGGCCGCGCCCCCGCACGAAGAGCGGACGAACTCTTCCCCACCAGTCTGCCCGCGCGGCGGGCGGATCGCTCCGGGTCCGATCGCCTGACGGGGGACCGGCCGTCGGCCCGGCGACCGAGCAGGCACACCCATGAACGGTCAAGGTGGGACCAGGACGTCGCCACATCGTCGGAACACGGGGAGTCGGAGCGGGATGAGTGTCGAGCGGGTGGGAGTCGTTGTCCACCGAGGCCGCTCCGAGGCCGTCGCCACGGAGCACGTCGTACGCGACTGGTGCGCGGGCGAAGGCATTCCGTGCATGGAGATCGACGTGTGGCGTGACGACGCGCGGCGCCGCGGCGGCCGTGAGGAGGCGGATGTCGCGGGCAACCCCGATCTCATCGTGACGCTCGGCGGCGACGGAACATTTCTGCGTGGTGCCCGGATCGCGGCCAAGAACCGTGCCGCCGTCCTCGGTATCGACCTGGGCCGGGTCGGCTTCCTGACCGAGGTGCCGGCCGCAGACGTCGTCCGGGCGCTCGACGCCGTCCACCATGGGCAGGCCGATGTCGAGGAACGCATGACGCTGACGATGCGGGCCTCCCGCGTACTCGAAGTGCCCAAGGACATCGACGCCCTGATGGGTTACGGACGGCGCCCGATGCTGCCGCCTCCCCAGGTGGACCGGGAGGCCGAGGCCGCGGCGGAGGGCTGGGGCGTGGCGCTGGACGTCACGGCTCTGAACGACGTCGTCGTCGAGAAACTCGCGCGCGACCGGCAGGTGAGTCTCGGCGTCTACATCGGCGGTCGGCTCCTCGCCTCGTACTCGGCCGACGCCGTGATCATGGCCACGCCCACCGGGTCGACCGCCTACAGCTTCGCCGCGGGCGGCCCGGTGGTCTCACCCCGCATGGACGCCGTCCTCTTCACACCCGTCGCCCCCCACATGACCTTCAACCGCACCGTCGTCGTCGCGCCGGACGAGCCGGTCGCGGTGCGGGTTCTGGCCCATTCCGGGCAGGGAGCGGTCACGATCGACGGTCAATTGCGAGGCGTACTGCACGCCGGAGACTGGCTCGGGGTGTACGCGGCACCGCGTCGTCTGCGTGTGATCCGGCTCGGTCCGCACGACTTCTACGGGCGACTGCGCACGCGTCTGCGTCTCACGGACGCCCCGGCGACGGCCGCCGACGGGGAGAGCCCGCCTCTCTTCCGTCACGACGGGCCCGTCCCGCACGACCTGGCTCATCTCCATCTGTCCCTGGCGGACAGGGGGGACGTCGCCGACGGCTGACCTGGCGGTGAAGGGCCACCGGCTGAAGAATCGGACGAGCAGACCCGACATGTCGCACGAAGAAGGAGTTCACATGGCCGGCAGCACCGACCTCGCATCCGTCACCGGAGTGACGGTGCCCGACACCCGACTGGCCGCCGAGGCCACGGAACTGGTGCGTGACGCGACCGACGACCTGATCTACCACCACTCCCGCCGGGTCTACTTCTTCGGCAGCCTGCAGGGTCGCACCAAGGGACTGGGATTCGACCCGGAACTGCTCTACATCGGGGCCATGTTCCACGACCTGGGCCTCAACGAGGAGTTCCGGGACAGCGGACGCCGGTTCGAGGTGGACGGCGCCGACGAGGCACGGAGATTCCTGCAGAGCCGTGGAGTGCCCGAGGACAGCATCCGTCGCGTTTGGACGTCGATCGCGCTCCACACGACACCGGGAATCCCTCAGTACATGGAACCCGAGGTCGCCCTGGTGACCGCGGGGGTGGAGTACGACGTGCTCGGCATCGGGTACAGGGACATCAGCGACGCGGACCGCGACTCGATCGTCGCCCTGCATCCCCGCCCCGACTTCAAACAGCGCATTCTCAGGGCCTTCACCGAAGGCATCGAACCCAAGCCGGACACCACCTTCGGCAATGTGAAGGCCGATGTCCTGCAGCGGTACGTACCCGGATTCGAGCGGGGCGACTTCGTGGACACCATTCTGGATTCCCCCTGGCCGGAGTGAAGCCGCGCCTGGGGGCACGAGCCGGTGGACGGCTGCGGCCGGGCACACCATGATGGTGATCCGAGGCGGGGCACCTCGGGGTGGACGAGAGTCGTGACAGCCATCGGACGGGTGGCCACGGGGGACCGGGCGACCCGAGCTCCGCCGTCCGTCTCTCGATCGTTCGCGGAAAGGCCGTGCTGTGCCGGGTGCTCTCGTCCTGCTGCTCGCCGGGACCTGGCTGCTCTCCGGCGCCCTGGTCGCCGGGACGGATCCGCTGATCGTCGCCGTGGGCCGCACCGCGGTGTGCTGCGCGGTGCTCACCGCCGTCGCCGTCTCCAGCGCGGCCGGCCGGGCCGATCTGCGCCGGGCCGTCGCCCGCCCCGCCACCGTGTGGCTGCTGGGCCTGCTCGGCTTCGCCGGCTACGCGGCCGGTACCCTCCTCGCGATCCCGCGCATCGGAACGTCGCTGACCAACCTTGTCGTCGCACTGATGCCTTGCGTCTCGGTGGCGGTGGGCGCGGTGTTCTTCGGGGAGCGGTCCGGGCCGCGCAAGGCGGCGGGGGCGATCCTCGCCTGCGCGGCGGCCGCCGGCTATGCGGCGCTCGGCGCGGACGCGGGAGATCTGGACGGGGCGGGACTGCTGATGGTGCTGGCCGCGACCACGGCCTTCGCGGTGTACGGGTTCCTGTACCGGGAACGGCTGGCGGGGCTGCCGCCCCTCGCCGTGCTGCCCGTGCTGCTCGCCGCCGCGACCTGTCTGCTGCTCCCGATGGCACTGCCCGCGTTGGTCGCCCACCCGCCGACACCCGCCGCGACCGGCGGTGTGGTCGTGCTGGGCGCGGCTCTCTACGCGCCGGCCTACCTCGTACAACACCGGCTCATCCTGCTGCGCGGACCGGTCTTCACGGCCGCTGTGCAGCTGGCCGTCCCGTTCACGGTGCGCCTCGGCGACTGGGCGCTGAACACCGCGCCCGCGCCGTCGGCCACCGAGCTGCTGCTGCTCGCGGTGTGCTGCGGGGGGATCGCTCTCGTCACCGTCCAGCCACCGGACCGGCTCGCCACGGCCGAGTGACGGGGACATCGGCCTCGTCCCGTCGAGGCACCGGCCGAATCGAGGGACACCGCCGTCGCCCCTGCCAAGTTCCTGACGGTCCTTCAGCGGATCGCACCGGGAGAGGACGCCGTGGTGATCCGACGGTCCGGCCGTCGGCCGACCGGGACCGCGCCGCGTGCCGCACCGGATCTCGTCATCGGTGCGGTGACCGGGGCGTGCGGTCCTCGTCCGTGAGGACCGCACGCTCACCGAACCGGTGCGGGCACGGATGCGGGGCGCCGGCTCAGAAGGTCACGTCCGAGCAGGCGTAGAAGGCGTTCCCGGTGTCGGCGATCGTCCAGACGCCGAGGATCAGGTGCTTTCCCGACTTCTGGGGCAGGACGCCGGAGTGGCTGACCGTGGAACCCGGCAGGCGGCCGCCGAAGGGGACGGTCAGAAACGGCTGCGGATCCAGATCGGCCCGGGTGAGGGGCTTGGTGGGGTCGTAGCCGTCCTTGGTGATGTAGTAACGGAAGTCGGTCGTGGCGTGCCGTGCCTCGATCTGCCAGCGGAAGGTGTAGCTCTGCCCGCCGGTGACCTTGGTCGCGGGCCAGGTGCCGCCGCGCGGGTCGTCGAGCTCGGAGAACCGACCGATACCGCCGGAGCAGATCGTGCCGTCGACAGGGCCTCGGGCGGGGAAGCCCTTCGGGCCCTCCACGCTCGGCGGTTCCCACTGGATCTGGCCGCAGTTGCGCACGGTCCCATTGCCGCAGAGCTGCTGACGGCTGATGGGGGCGTCGGTGTAGCCGTGGCTCTGGGCGCTGCCGCCGGTGACGAGGACGGAGGCTCCGGCGATGCCGAGCCCGAGCAGTAACGAGGTGATCCTTCTGCGCATGCTTCGCTCCTGAGGGAGGTGTGGGGGCGCGCGAGACGAGTGGGGCGGGTGCACTCCACCCCGTTAGGTCTAGACCAAGTTCGAGAGTATCCAGGGCACTTGGTCATGTCCATCGTGCATTTCGGCCGAGCCGGAACACGCCGCTCGAACGACGGGACCCGGCCCCCGGGCCGTCGATCGCATGGAAGCCGCGTCGTGGCAAAAGCGCGCCGAGGGCCGCACGTGCCGGCTGTGCGTTCGGGGAGCGGCCGGGCGTGGGCCGAGGGCACGTCGCCCGCACGGCGTCGGTCGGAGCGACAGCACCGGCGACGCCGCGCCGAGCGAACAGAGCCTGGACCGGGCCTCGCCGTCGACGCTTGCAACCGGTGGGCTCGCGGAGCACGTCATGTGCAGGAAGCGCAGGTGAACGAGGAGGAGGGACGGATATCTTGAGTCCGAACAGGAACGAGTCACGGCGTGCGGTGCTCACCGGAGGCCTGGGGGCGGTGCTGGCCGCCGGTGCCTCGACGTCGGCCGCGTACGCCGTCGGTCCAGACGGTGCGACGAGGCGGAAGCTGCAGGCCCTGGAGCGGGACCATGCCGTTCGGCTGGGGGTGTTCGGGTGGAACACGGTGACGGGGAGGAGCGTCGCGCATCGGGGCGATGAGCGCTTCCCCATGTGTTCGGTGTTCAAGACGCCGGCCGTCGGGGCCGTCCTGAGGGACCTGGACCACGACGGCACGTTCCTGTCGAAGGTCATTCACTACACGGAACAGGACATCGAGAGGGCGAAGGGCGCACCGGTGACGGGCAAGCCGGAGAATCTCGCGCACGGGATGACGGTGGACGCCCTGTGCGGGGCCGCCATCTCGTTCAGCGACAACACCGCGGCGAACCTCCTCCTGGAGGAACTCGGCGGACCGAGGTCCGTCACTCGCTTCTGCCGGTCCCTCGGAGACACGGTGACCCGGCTGGACCGCTGGGAGCCGGAACTGAACTCGGCGGAGCCGGGCCGTGCGACCGACACCACCAGTCCACGCGCGATCGGCGAGACCTATGCGCGGCTCGTCCTCGGGCGTGCCCTGGAAGCTGGGGACCGGAAACGATTGACCGGGTGGCTGCTGGCCAACACGACGGGTGGCAAACGCCTGCGCGCGGGCCTTCCCGACGACTGGACCGTCGGGGACAAGACTGGCACCGGCAGCTACGGGACCGCGAACGACGTGGGCATCGCCTGGCAACCGGGCCGGGGGCCGATCGTGCTGGCAGTCCTGTCCACCAAGCGCGACGCCGACGCCGAGGCGGACGATCTCGTGGTCTCCGAGACGGCCGCAGTCCTGGCAAAGGCCCTCGCCTGAAGCCGCGGCGGTCGACCCGAGGGCCGGCCGAGCGGGGGCGCGGGCGTACGCATCCGGGGGCTGCCTCCCGACGAGCGGCGGAACGCGCTGACCGGGCATGTCACCGTGAAGGTAACCTCTCCCGATGCGCATCGGGATCGTTGGCACCGAGAACAGCCATGTCGACCACATCATCGGCCATCTCAACGTCCACGGCGCGGGCGGCGACGCCCGCGTCGTGGCCCTCAGCGGCGGGCACGGTCGGCGCAACGACGCGCTGGCGTCCACCGGAGGTATAGCGAAGATCGTCGACGAACCCACCGACCTGCTCGGGCTGGTGGACGCCGTCGTCGTCGCCGACCGGCACGGTGCGCACCACCGGGAGCAGGCGATCCCCTTCCTGGCCGAGGGGCTTCCGGTGTTCGTCGACAAGCCGCTGGCCTGCTCCGTGGACGACGCCCGAGCCATCATCGACACCGCGCTCGCCCACGACGCGCCGCTCACGTCGTTCTCGGCGCTCCGCTGGATTCCCGACGCCGACGTGCTGGCGGCCCGGTCCGCCCGCGGCGGGCCACCGCACACGGTGGTGACGTCGGGGCCCGCCGATCCCGATGGTGAGTACGGCGGGATCTTCTTCTACGGCATCCACCCGGTGGATCTCGCTCTCCGGCTCGCCCCCGGCGAAATCTGTGACGTTCGCACGGGCACCACCGACACCACCGTCACCGCGTCGTTCACCGCCGGCGGCACCCGCGTCGTCGTGAACTTCGTCCAACCGACCGAAACGCACCAGATCCCGTTCCATGGAATGACGTTCACCCAGGACGCCATGGCCCAACAGACTCTCGCCCTCGACGCGAACTACTGCGTACCGGGGCTGGAAGCGTTCCTGGAGATGGCGCGTACGGGCAGGCCGCCGATCGGTTACGCGGATCTGCTGCGTCCCATCGAGGTTCTGGAAGCCGTCGCCGCCGCCCTGCGGAGGCGGTAGGCCCCTCCCGGACGGGCCGACGCCGCCCGAGCGGTACCGGATGCCGGGCGGGTGGTAGGGGTGCGGGGAAGCACGGGCATCGCGCCGCGTGGCCGCCGGGGCCCACCAGCGGGGGCTTCTCACGCGTCGCGCGACGGCGGCAGCGGTCGACACCCTGTCGCTGCTCCGGATCCGGTACTTATGAGCCACGGACGGACCCGGCTGCCTTCCCCGCACCCATCCGCCCGATGCCGGGGCGTGCGGGATGCCGTGCCCGCGGCACCGCCGCGTCGCCAAAACCGGAGCAAGGTCTCGCCGACGTTCCGGCCGGGGCGAGCGGGAACCGGCCCACAGCGGAACGCAGTGGCGATGCGTCGGCCTCTTCCGGGAGCCCTGGGGCCGCGCCGGACGCGCGAAGAACCCCCGCCCGACGGGTCGAATTATAAAGTCTCAATAGACTGTCAATATTATTAGCAACGCGCTTGCCGGCTGGTCGAATTATTCGCATTCCGCCCGGCTGGTCCTCCCTCCTCATGGGAAATCAAACGAGGTGGCGAAACCGGTCGAGGGTGTCCGGAGTGCCGTGACGAGGCTGGAATCCGACGGTTGAGGGCGTCGGGACGGGAAATGGAAAAGAGCGGGGCCGCTCGATGGTCCCGCTCAAGCTCACCAAGTCCGTAACACGGTTCACATCAGTCCCAGGTGCGAATTCCTGCGCGTGTGATCACGGGTGTCCGTCACTCCGGTTCCGTGCGCCCGCAAGAAAACGCCAGTTCCTCTTGTGTGGTCTGCTCCGCTGTCTGCATATTTCTCCGTGCTTCCTTCGTAAAGGTGCTGTGGATGGAAAATGGTGAACAGTCGTCCGGTGGTGATGCGGACCCGGGTTCCGGCCCGGTGTGGAATGAGGGTGCGGCCGTGCTTTCGGTACGCGCCGTCCTTCGTGCGTCGGCGTACCCCTTCCTCCTGGTGGCCACGTTCTCCGTGGCCACGGCCGCTCTCCGGCTGGACTGGGACCCCGGGCGGGTGAGCCCGCTCTTCCTGCTCGGCATCATTTCCTACCTCACGGCGCTCGAACGTCTGATTCCGTATCAGCGTGCCTGGCACCCGAACGCCGACGAATGGCGTTGGTACGGTATTTACTTCCTGCTGACGATGGCGGCCAGTGCCCTGGCGCAGTATTTGGTGGCGGCCGCCGTTTCGGCGGTGGCGCCCGAAGAGTCAGCGCCCCATCTCTGGGAGGAGATTCCGGCAGCTCTGCTGACCGGTTCGCTGGCGAGCTATCTCGTGCACCGGCTGGGGCACTCGAATTCGATATTGTGGCGACTGCACGGCGTGCATCACGTGCCGCAGAAAGTGAATGTCGCCAATAACGGTGTCAATCACGTCCTCGACATCATGCTCGCGCAGGGGGCCGTGCAGTTGGCTCTGGCCTCGATCGGATTCTCCCGGGAGTCCGTATTCGTCGTGGGTCTTTTCGTGGCCGCGCAGGGCTACTTCGTCCACGCCAACATCGACGTGCACATCGGGCGGTTCAACCATGTGCTCGCCAGCCCCGAACAACATCGCCTGCATCACAGCGTCGACCTGTCCGAGGCGGGCCACTACGGATCGGACCTGTCGATCTGGGACCACCTCTTCGGCAGCTACACCTGGCGGCCAGGCCGGGAGCCGATCGCGGTCGGGATCGGTGACCCCGCGTCCTTCCCACCGACCGCCGATATCGCCACCAGCCTTCTCCATCCCTGGCGCCGCGCGAAGAGAGCCGGGCCCGGTTCCGCCTGAGCCGCCTCTCCTTTCCGGGACACCGCACCCCCTCTCGCATCCATGCCGTCTCGCGGCGCCACGACTTGAGGAGTACGACCTTGCCCGACGTGAACAGTGCCTCTGTGAGCGACAAAGTAGCGATCATCGGCATGGGCTGCCGACTGCCCGGCGGTGCATCGGACCACCGCGCCTACTGGCAGAACCTCATGGAGGGCAAGGACTGCATCACCGCCACACCGGCGGACCGCTACGACGTCTCGACGCTCCGCAGCCGGTTCAGGGAGAAACCCGGACGTCTGGTCGGCGGCCGAGGGGGATACATCGAGGGTTTCGACGAGTTCGACCCCGGTTTCTTCGGTATCAGCCCGCGCGAGGCCGACCATATGGACCCCCAGCAGCGCAAGCTGCTGGAAGTGGCGTGGGAGGCATTGGAGGACGGCGGCCAGCGGCCCTCGGAGCTCGCCGGCAGCGATACCGCCGTGTTCGTCGGCGCGTTCACACTGGACTACAAGATCCTCCAGTTCTCCGATCTGGGCTTCGCCTCACTGGCCGCGCACACCGCCACCGGCACCATGATGACGATGGTCTCGAACCGTCTGTCGCACTGCTTCGACTTCCGGGGTCCCAGCCTGTCGATCGACACCGCCTGCAGTTCCTCCCTCGTGGCGGTGCACCTCGCCTGCCAGAGCCTGAACAACCGCGAGACCGATCTCGCACTGGCCGGTGGCGTCCTGCTGCACATGGCACCTCAGTACACCATCGCCGAGACGAAGGGCGGATTCCTGTCGCCCGACGGCCGCTCGCGCACGTTCGACGCCGCCGCCAACGGCTACGTACGGGCCGAGGGCGTCGGTATGGTGGCGCTCAAGCGGCTGGACGACGCCGTACGCGACGGCGATCCCGTCCACGCGGTGATCCTCGGTACGGGGGTCAACCAGGACGGCCGCACCAATGGCATCACCGTGCCCAGCGAGGACGCCCAGTTCGGCCTCGTCCAACGCGTCTGCGCCGCAGCCGGTATCACCCCCGGCGCCCTGCAGTACGTGGAGGCGCACGGCACCTCGACCCCGGTCGGAGACCCGATCGAGGCGAATGCGCTGAGCCGGGCGCTCGCCGTGGGACGCAGGCCCGGTGCCCCCTGCTACGTCGGGTCCGTCAAGACGAACATCGGGCACACCGAAGCGGCAGCGGGCATCGCCGGACTGATCAAGACCGTTCTCTGCCTGAAGCACCGTCGTATCCCGCCTCACATCAATCTGGAGCGGATCAACACCGCCATCGACCGGGAGACCTCCCCGTACCGGATCCCGACCGAGCCGACCGACTGGCCCGAGCACGAAGGCCCGGCACGGGCGGGAGTGAACTCGTTCGGCTTCGGCGGCACGAACGCCCATGTCGTACTGGAGGAGGCGCCCGAGCGAGAGGCGCCCCGGGCCGTGGCCCGCGAACGGGCTTGGAACATCCTTCCGTTGACCGCCCGGACCCCGGACGTCCTGCCCGAGACGGCGGCGGGCATCCGTCGCGAACTGGCCGGGATCCACGGTCCGGAGGTGTCGCTGACCGATCTCGGATACACGCTCGCCCGCCGCCGCCAGCACCTCGAGTCACGGCTCTCCGTCGTGTACTCCTCACGCGCCGAACTGGACGAGGGGCTCGCCGCCTTCGAGCGAGGCGAACCCCACCCGCGGGTCGTCCACGGCGGGCAGCTCGATGTCGAACGGCGCCGTCTGGTCTGGGTGTTCACCGGCATGGGACCGCAGTGGTGGGGAATGGGCCGCCAGCTGTTCGAGGGCGACGAGGTGTTCCGGGAGGCGGTCACCCGCTGCGATCGGGCCATCCGCAGGTTCGCGGACTGGTCCCTGATCGCGGAGATGACGGCGGACGAAGCCGATTCGCGCATGGGCGAGACATGGCTCGCGCAGCCGGCCAACTTCGCCGTCCAGGTGGGGCTCGCCGCCATGTGGCGCCAGTACGGTGTGCGGCCCGACGCCGTGGTCGGCCACAGCACCGGCGAGATCGCCGCCTTCTACGAAGCGGGCGTCTACACCCTGGAGGACGCGGCGCGAATCGTGGTGCACCGCAGTCGGCTCCAGCAGAGGCTGACCGGGACCGGCACCATGCTCGCCGTCAGCCTGCCCGAGGCGGAGGCGCGGTTCCGGGCGGCGGCGTACGGGAACCGGGTGTCGGTGGCCGCGGTCAACAGTCCCTCGGCGGTGACGCTGGCCGGGGACCGCGACGCACTGGCCGGGCTCGCGGACGCGCTGCGGTCCGAGCAGGTCTTCGCCAAGCCTCTGACGGTACAGGTCCCTTACCACAGCGCGGGCATGGAGGCGATCAAGGACGAGCTGCTGACGTCCCTGGCCGGGCTCGAACCCCGGGCGGCGACGGTTCCGCTGTATCCGACGGCCCAGGAGGGCACTGCGCACGGCAGCGAGCTGGATGCGGAGTACTGGTGGAGGAACGTCCGCCACCCGGTCCGCTTCCGCTCGGCCGTCGACCGGCTCGCCGACGACGGGTTCGGGCTGTTCCTGGAGATCGGTCCGCATCCGGTGCTCGGCCACTCCATCCGTGAGTGCCTCGACGGCAGGGGGACGGCCGTACGCACCCTCGCGTCGATCCGCCGCCGCGAGAACGAGCCGGAGCGTTTCGCGACATCGCTGGCGGAGCTGCACAACGTCGGCGTCCCCGTCGCCTGGGACGCCCTGCACCCGGTGGGCAGTCCGGTGCCCCTGCCCCGCTATCCGTGGAAGCGCGACCGCCACTGGACCGAGCCCGGCCCGGTCGCGCAGGTCCGCCTCGGCCGGGCCGAGCATCCCCTTCTGGGCCGCCGCACGGCGCACACGGAACCGACGTGGCACTCGACGCTCGACACCGAGCGGCTGCCCTACCTCGACGACCACCGCATCCAGTCGACCGTGGTCTTCCCGGCGGCGGGGTACCTGGAGATGGCCGTGCAGGCAGTCCGCTCCCTGACCGGTGGCACGCACGCCGTGCTCACGGACATCGAACTCCGCAGAGCCCTCTTCCTGCCCGAGGGCGAGGACCGGGCCGTACATCTGACGCTCTCGCCGCAGAACGCCGCGTTCACCATCGCCTCGGTGGCGGAGGGCGAGGACGAGCGGGCGGTGCACGCGCGCGGCGTCGTGCGCTCCGGGCAGCCGCGTCCCGCGGGCCCGCCCGTCGACACCGCGGCCCTGGCAGCACGCTGCCGACGCAGGCTGGACGGTGCGGACTGCTACACGGAGCTGGCCGCTCTGGGGTACCACTACGGTCCCGCGTTCCGGACCCTCGAAGAGGTGTGGATCGGATCCGGCGAAGTCCTCGCCCGGCTCCGTCCGCCGGCGGTGATCGCGGACGACGCGGCCCGGCACCACATCCATCCCGTACTGCTCGACGGCTGCTTCCAGTCCCTGCTCGCGACGCAACTCCTCGACGACGGCGCGGACCGGCGGACCTCCGGCATCCGCCTGCCCCTGTCCATCGACGAGGTGTGCCTCGCCCCGGTCGGCGACCGGCCGATCTGGGTGCATGCCACAGTGACCCGCGGCGGAGCGGACGAGCTCGTCGGGGACATGGCCGTCTACGCGGACGGCGGCGAGTCCCTGGGCCGCATCGGTGGTTTTCGCGCAGCCGATGTGGAGAAGGCGTCCACGACGGTCGGCCTCGGCACGATCGATTCCTGGCTCGCCGAGACCACGTGGATCGACAGGCCCTTCGATTCCGCCGAGGGCGAAGGCCCGTGCGAGGAGCGGGACGAGGGCGAGGCCCGGATCGGGGCCGGAGCCGAAACCGCCGCCCAGGGCGGTGCCGACTGGCTGGTGTTCGCCGACCGGCAGGGCGTCGGTGACGCCCTGAGCGCCCTGCTCGCCGCGCGCGGTGAGCGCTGCCGTCTTGTGCGCCCGGGGGAGACGTACCGAAGGGGCGACGACGGAAAGGAGTTCACGGTCGTGCCGGGTTCGGCCGCGGATCTGGAACGGCTCTTCGCCGACCTGGGCGAGGAAGGCCAGGACCGGGACGACGACCACGAAGGAGCGAACGGCACGACCGGTGGGCCCTGCTTCGGAACCGTCGTGCATCTGTGGAACCTCGACCTGCCGCACCTCGCGGAGGCTTCACGGCAGGACCTCGTACGGCACAGCGGCACGGGGGCCTACTCGCTGATCACGCTCGCCCGGACACTGCTCCGCCACGAGGCCGAAGGCCGACTGCACATCGTGACGCGCGGTGCGCAGCACGTCGAGCCCGGTGAGACCGTCGAACCCCTGGGGGCACCCGCATGGGGGATCGGTCGAGTGCTCAGACATCAGGAGCTCACCTCCCACCGCGGAAAACTGATCGACCTGGATCCCGGCCGCGGAGGGGACGAGGGATGCCGGGCCGACGCCCGGGCGCTGCTGCACGAGATCCTCACCGATGACGAGGAAGAGATCGCGCTGCGCGGAGACCACCGTCTCACCAGTAGGATGCGGCGGGCCGAAGGGCTGACCCGTCCCCTTCCGCTGCGGCTGCGCGCCGACGCCGACTACCTGGTCACCGGTGCCTTCGGTGCGCTCGGCAGACTGCTCTGCCGGACACTCGTACAGCGCGGGGCGCGCGGTCTGATCCTGATCGGACGCACCGCGCTCCCGGAGCGCTCCGCCTGGCGCGGTCTCGACCCCGACACCGCCGAGGGTCGTGCCGTGTCCTTCGTCAGGGAACTGGAGGCGCTCGGGGCACGTGTCGTCCTGGCACCGCTCGACATCACCGACGAGACCGCGTTCACGGCCTGGCTCGAAGCGCGTCGGCGTACCTCCCCGCCGCCCGTACGAGGGGTGTTCCACCTGGCCGGCCAGGTGCGTGACACACTCGTCACGGACATGGACCGGCGAACCTTCGCCGAGGCCCACGATCCCAAGGCGATCGGCGCGTACCTGCTCCACCGGCACCTCGGCGACGAACCGCTCGACCACTTCGTCCTGTTCGCCTCGATCGCCTCACTGCTGACCACGGCGGGCCAGA
Source organism: Streptomyces sp. NPDC101194 (assembly GCF_044767885.1). Taxonomy (NCBI): domain Bacteria; kingdom Bacillati; phylum Actinomycetota; class Actinomycetes; order Kitasatosporales; family Streptomycetaceae; genus Streptomyces; species Streptomyces sp. NPDC101194. The sequence goes on along the minus strand of NZ_JBIWOS010000005.1, from coordinate 498,661 downwards.
CCAACTACGCCGCGGGGAACGCGTTCCTGGACGCGCTGGCCCAGCACCGTCGGGCACTGGGCCTGCCGGGGCTGAGCGTGGACTGGGGACCGTGGGCCACCGGAATGATCGAAGAACTCGGGCTCGTCGACCACTACCTCCGCAGCCGCGGGATGAGCTCGCTCCCACCGGATGCCGGCATGGCGGTCCTGGAGCGGGTCATGGGCCAGGACCGGGCCCAGTTGCTCGTCGCGACAGTCGTCGACTGGCCGGTGTTCCTGGCCTGGTACGGTTCGCCGCCCGCGCTGGTGGCCGACCTCGCGGCGACGGCCGGTACCGGCGCCGGCGACGCCACGGGCGAGGGCATCCTCGACACCTTCCGCGACGCGGACGCGACCGGGCGCCTGGCGTTGGTGACCCGGCGGTTCACGGACGTGGCCTCCTCGGTGCTGCGGACGGGGCCCGACCGGATCGACCCGCGTGCAGGCCTCAACGCATTGGGACTCGACTCGCTCCTGGCGATGGAGCTGCGCGCCCGGCTCGTCTCCGAACTCGGCGTCGCCCCGCCCGTGGTGGCCCTGCTGAGCGGTACTCCGGTCGAGGAACTGATCGGACAGCTCCACGACGGTCTCGCCGAAGCGGTGGCGCTGGAATCCGCCGGTGACGACAAGGCCGCGGTGGAGGTGTTCGACGACGAGCTGCGCCATCCACTGACGCAGAACCAGCAGGCCCTGTGGTTTCTCAGGCAGCTCGATCCCGATGGTTACGCGTACAACATCGGCGGCGCGGTCGAGGTCCGTGTCGCTCTCGAACCCGACCTGATGTTCGAGGCGGTCCGCTGCCTGGTGCGACGTCACCCCGCGCTGCGTACGAACTTCCTCACCGTGGACGGCGTGCCGGTGCAGCAGGTGTCCACGGACCGGAGCCCGGATGTCGCGCTGTTCGACGTGCAGGACCAGGAATGGGAGGACATCCACCGGACGATCGTGGCCCAGTACCGCAGGCCGTACGACCTCGAACACGACCCGCTGTTCCGCTTCCGGCTCTTCAAACGTGGCCCCGACCGCTGGGTGATCATGAAGGCGGTGCACCACATCGTCTCCGACGCGATCTCGACGTTCACCTTCATCGAGGAGCTCCTCGCGGTGTACGAGGGGCTGCGTCAAGGCCGTGAGCCCTCGCTGCCGCCCGTCACGGCCCGCTATCTGGACTTCCTCAACGCACAGAACCGCTTTCTGGCCGGGCCGGCGGCGCACCGCATGCTCGACTACTGGCGCTCTCATCTGCCTGCCGAGGTGCCGGTGCTTGAACTGCCCGTCGACAAGCCCCGTCCGGCCGTGCAGACACACAACGGCGCCTCGGAGTTCTTCGTACTGGACGCGGCTCTCACGGCCCGCGTGCACGCTCTGGCCCGCGAGCACGACGTGACCCCGTTCATGGTGCTGCTCGGTGCCTACTACGTACTGCTCCAGCGCTACTCGGGTCAGGACGACGTCATCGTGGGCAGTCCCGTGACCGGCCGGACCGACCAGGAGTTCGCCTCCGTCTACGGCTACTTCGTCAACCCGCTCCCGTTGCACGTGGACCTGTCCGGCGAACCATCGGTCGCCGACCTGCTGCAACAGGTCCGCGCGACCGTGCTGGGCGGGCTCGACAACCAGGAGTACCCGTTCGTCCTGCTCGTCGACGAGCTGGGGCTCCAGCACGATCCCAGCCGTTCCGCGGTGTTCCAGGCGATGTTCATCCTGCTGACCCACAAGGTCGCCACCGAGAAGTACGGCTATCGACTGGAGTACATCGAACTCCCCGAGGAGGAAGGGCAGTTCGATGTCACGCTCTCCGTCTACGAGGACGAGGCGGAGCGTCGGTTCCACTGTGTCCTCAAGTACAACACCGATCTGTTCCTGCCCCGGACCATGCGGCGGATGGCAACGCACTACACCACGCTGCTCGACAACATGACCCGGGCACCGGCAGAACGGCCCGTCACTCGGCTGGAGATGCTCGGTTCCCAGGAGCGTGAGCGGTTGGTCCGCGAGTGGAGCGGCGCCCGGCACCTCGCTCTGCCGTCCGGCGCGGGGGAGTGGGAGAGGGGCCGGGTCCGCCCGGTGCATCAGCTGATCGCGGAGGTCGCGGCCCGGTGCCCGGACGCCGTCGCCGTCACGGTGCCGGCACGTCGCGGGACCGCCCTTCGGCTGACCTACGCGGAACTGGACCGCCGCTCGGGAGAACTGGCCCGGCGGCTGCGGGGACGGGGAGCCGGTGCCGGATCGGTGGTGGTGCTGTGTCTGGAGAAGACGCCCGACCTCGTCGTCGTGCTGCTGGCGGTGCTCAGGGCCGGTGGCGCCTACCTCCCGGTCCCGACCGACCATCCGGCCGACCGGGTCGCCCGGGCCGTGCGGACCGCGGCCGCCACCCTCGTGGTCGTCGAGGACGATGCCTGCCGCGACCGGATGCCGGGGCTGCCGGCCGAGACGCTGACCCTGCGGGAGCTCCACGCGTCCGAGCCCGCACCGGACGACCTGCGGGAGCCCGCACCAGGCGCCGAGGACATGCCCGGCCTCGACTCCCCGGCGTACGTCATCCACACCTCCGGCTCGACCGGGCACCCCAAAGCCGTGCAGGTCAGTCATCGGAACCTCGCCTCGTCGTACGGAGCGTGGCTGAAGGAGTACCGGCTGGACCGTGACGTGCGGGTGCACCTCCAGATGGCGGCCCCGTCGTTCGACGTCTTCACCGGGGACCTGGTGCGCGCACTGTGCTCCGGCGGCAATCTGGTCCTGGTCGACCGGGACCTGCTCTTCGACACCGAACGTCTCCACCGGACCATGCGGGAGGAGCACGTCGACTGCGCGGAGTTCGTCCCCGCCGTCGTGCGGGCACTCATGGACCACTGCGAACGCGCGGGCCACCGGCTGGACTTCATGCGCCTGCTGGTCGTCGGGTCCGACGCCTGGAAGGTGGGGGAGTACCGACGCCTGCGCGAGCTGTGCGGACCGCGTACCCGCCTGATCAACTCCTACGGGGTCACCGAGGCCACCATCGACAGCGCCTGCTTCGAAGGTCCCGTCGACGACCTGGAACCCGGGCGGACGGTGCCGATCGGGCGCCCCCTGAGCAACAGCACGCTCCATGTGCTCGATCAGCACGGCGAGCCCGTGCCGCCCGGAGTGCCGGGCGAACTGTGGATCGGCGGCGACGGTGTCGCGCTCGGCTACGTGGGGGACCCCGAGCAGACCGCCCAGCGCTTCGTGACCCGGACACTGAGCCGGCAGCCGGGCGCCGAACCCGTACGCCTCTACCGGAGCGGCGACGCGGCCCGCTGGGACGTGAGCGGCTTCGTCCATCTGCTGGGGCGCGTCGACGACCAGGTCAAGCTCCGCGGCCATCGGATCGAGATCGGCGAGATCGAGGCCCACCTCGCCCAGTGGCCCCAGCTGGCCCGGGCGGTCGTGGCGGTGCGCCCCGACGCCCGGGGCGAGGACGTGCTCTGTGCCTACTGCGTTCCGGCCGAAGGAGCAGTGCTCGACCGGCGCGCGCTCCGTCGGCGCCTCGCGGGGCTGCTGCCCGCGTACATGGTCCCCTCGCACTTCGTCGCCCTGCCGGAACTGCCCTTGACCGCCAACGGGAAGGTCGACGTCGCAGGCCTCCCCACACCTCGGTTCGACGCGCGCGACGAGCCGGAGGAGAGACTCACCACACCCTTCGAGGTGAGCATGGCCAGACACTGGAAGGAGCTTCTGGGGCTGGAACAGGTCAACCTGACGCACGAGTTCTTCGAGGCCGGAGGCAGCTCCATCAAACTGATCGAGCTCATCCACCGACTCCGGCAGGAGTTCGGCGTGGCCATTCCCGTGAGTCTGCTGTACCAGGTCACGACCCTGCACGGGATGGCCGCCACGGTGGAGCGACTCGCCACCGGCGGGATCTCGGACGACCTGCCCTGCCTCGGCTTCAACGGCGACCGGGAACGGACGGTGTTCTGCTTCCCACCGGCGGGAGGCCACGGCCTCGTCTACCGGACCTTCGCCGCCGAACTGCCCGAGTACCGTCTGATCGCCTTCAACTACGTCCCCGGCGAGAACAAGGTGGGCCACTACGCCGACCTCGTCGAATCCCTGCGGCCCGAGGGCAGCTGCCTGCTGCTGGGCTACTCCCTCGGTGGCAACCTCGCGTTCGAGGTGGCCAAGGAGCTCGAATGCCGGGGACGCGACGTCGCCCATGTGATCGTCCTCGACTCGCACCGCATCCTGGAGCCCTACGCGCCCGGCCGCGAGCACTTCGAGATCTTCGAGGCGGAACTGGCCGAGCATCTGCGCAAGCACACCGGGTCGGAGATCGTCGCTCGCGAGACCCTCGAACATGCCGCGGAGTACCTGGCGTTCTGCGGACGCACACCGAATCTCGGTTCGGTCTCCGCGACCGTCAGCGTGGTCACGGACGAGGAGAAGACCGCGCTCTACGCCGCGGGCGCCCGTGGCACCTGGCACGGCAGCTCCACCACGGCCACGGCCGTGCTGCGCGGCTCCGGAGTCCACGCCGACATGCTCGACCCCAAGCACGTGGCGCGCAACGCCGAGCTCGTGCGCGGCATCCTCCAGGAGGGTGGCGCCGATGGCCGGTGACACGGGCGACGGATGGAACGCAGGTGAGCGAGGAGCGGGAGGCAGCCCCCGGGTCATCGTGATCGGCGCCGGTGTCGCCGGCATGTCCACCGGGTGCTACGCACAGATGAACGGAATGCGGTCCCGCATCTTCGAGAAGCATGTGCTGCCGGGGGGGTGTTGCACGGCCTGGTCGCGCGACGGCTACATCTTCGACTACTGCATCGAGTGGCTCATCGGCACGGCCACCGGCAACGACGCCCACCAGGTGTGGCGCGAACTGGGAGCGCTCGACGGCAAGACCATCACCAACTTCGAGATGTTCAACCGGGTCGTCGACGAGACCGGCCGCTCAGTGGTCTTCTACAACGACCCGGACCGGCTGGAGCGCCACCTGCTCGATCTGTCGCCCGGCGACGCCCGGCTGATCCGCTCGTTCTGCCGCGATCTGCGGCGGTTCATCGACATCGAGCTGTACCCCTTCCTGACCGCCCCGGCCCTGCGGAGCGTGCGCGAGCGGGTGCAGACGTTGCGCACCGTCCTGCCCGCGTTCCGTCTGTTCTGGCGTACGGCGTCGACACCCATGCACGAGTTCGCCGACCGGTTCCAGGACCCGCTGCTGCGCCGCGCGTTCCGCAACATCTTCTTCCAGGACCCGGAAGGGTTCCCCCTGCTTCCGTACCTGTTCAACATGGCCAGCGCCTACCACCACAACGCCGGATTCCCGCAAGGGGGTTCGTTGGGCCTGGCCCGGTCGATCGAGGAGCGGTACACGGCGCTGGGCGGCGAGATCAGCTACCGGGCACGGGTCGAACGGATCCTGGTCGAGGACGGACGTGCCATCGGCATCGAACTGCGCAACGGCAGACGGTACTACGCCGATCACGTCGTCTCCGCCTGTGACGGCCACACCACGATCCACGGCCTGCTGCAGGGCCGTTTCACCGGGCCGCGGATCGACAAGCTGTACAACGACCTGTTGCACCGCCCCGGCACCCTCTTCCCCGCGGTGGTCTCGGCCTTCGTCGGGATCCGGGGAGACCTGGGCCCCGACCGGGCGCACAGCACCACGTATCTGCTCTCCCGCGAGGACGCCGCGCGACTGCCCGGCGCGCTCCAGAGCAGTCTGGTGGTCCAACTGCGCTCCCGCTACTCGGACGGATTCGCCCCGCCCGGAAGATCCGTGGTCCACTGCACCTACTTCAGCGACTTCGCCCACTGGAAAGCGCTGCGCACTGCCGACCGCAGGGAGTACCGGGCACAGAAGCGCCAAGTGGCCGACTTCGTCGGAGGATTCCTGGAGCGCCGCCTGCCGGGCACGGCCGAGCGCATCGAGCTCGTCGACGTCGCCTCCCCGGTGACGACCCGGCGTTACACCGGCAACCACGACGGTTCCATTCTGGCCTGGAAGGCCTTCTCCGAGGCCGACGACATCGCGACCGGGCTCGTCGGCAAGGACCGCATGCGCCTGCCGGGCCTGCGCGGCTTCTCCATGGCCGGACAGTGGGTCGGCATGGGCGGCCTGATCCGTGCCGCGTCGACCGGCCGCTTCGTCGTCCAGTACCTCTGCGACGAGCTGGGACGCGGATTCACGGCGTCCGAGAGCCGCGGGGAGGAACCCTGGCACCCCGCAAAGCTGGGCAGCCTGCCCCAGCTCGACCAATGGTCCGCGAACGGGGGCACCCGCACATGAACACCGAGAAGAGCAGGTTCATGCCGCGCTCCCGACGCGAGTCGGTGATCATCATCGGTGCGGGGCTCGGTGGCCTGTCCACCGGCTGCTACGCGCTGATGAACGGCTACCGCACCCACATCCTCGAAATGCACGAGCTTCCGGGCGGCTGCTGCACGGCCTGGGACCGCGGAGACTTCAGGCTGGATCCCTGCGTCAGCTGGCTCCTCGGCAGCGGACCCGGCAACGAGATGCACCAGATCTGGCTGGAGCTGGGCGCGTTGCAGGGCAAGCAGGTGCGGCATTTCGATGTGTTCAACGTCGTGCGGGGCCGGTGCGGGCGGGCCGTGTACTTCTACTCCGACCCCGACCGGCTTCAGGCGCATCTGACGGACATCTCGCCCGCCGATTCCGCTCTGATCCGTGACTTCTGCAAGCAATTGCGCACATTCCGCAAGTGCCTCGCGGTCTATCCGTTCCTCAAGCCCGTAGGGCTGATGTCGATGCCGGAGCGCTGGCGCATGCTGGCGTCGTTCGTGCCGTACTTCAACGTCGTGCGCAAATCCATCGGCGTCCTGATGACCGACTACTCGGCCAGGTTCCGGGACCCCCTGCTGCGTGAGGCGTTCAACTTCATCCTCTACGAGAAGCACCCGGCGTTCCCCGTGCTGCCCTTCCACTTCCAGCTCGCCTCGCACGCGAACCTCTCCGCCGGCGTCCCCGAAGGCGGTTCGTTCGGACTGGCCGAGTCCATCGAGCGGCGCTACCGAGGACTCGGCGGCGAAGTGACCTACAACGCCAAGGTCGAGAAGGTACTCGTCGAGGACGACCGTGCCGTCGGCGTACGGCTGAGCGACGGCAGCGAACTGCGCGCCGACATCGTCGTCTCGGCCTGCGACGGCCGCACCACGATGATGGACCTGCTCGGCGGCCGCTACCTGGACGACGCCTACCGCCGCCTCTACACCCGAACCATCCACGAGCCCGGCATGGTGTTCCCCGGGTACTTCACGCTCTTCCTCGGACTGCGCCGCGACTTTCCCGAGGCAGACCCCTGCACGACCTATCTGCTCGACGAGGCGGAAGCCGCCCAACTGACCGGAATCCGCCATCCCAGCATCAACGTCCAGTTCCGCAGCAGGCACTACCCGGAACTCTCCCCGCGCGGGACGAGCATCGCGTACGTCACCTACTTCTGCGACATCGCTCCCTGGCGGGCCCTGGACGAAGGACCCGAGCAGGCCACCCGGACCCGCGGCGGACAGAGACTCCACACGTTGCCGGTGCGCCACGGCCGCGGGTACTACGCGGCCAAGAAGCGGGCCCGCGACGTACTCGTCGCGTTCCTGGAACGGCGCCACCCCGGCATCACCGACGCGATCGCCGTGCGCGACGTGTCCAGCCCGCTCACACAGGTCCGCTACACGGGCAACCACGACGGCACGGTGCTCGGGTGGCAGCCGTTCGTGGAGAGCGGGGAGACGCTGGAGACGCTCATCAAGAAGCACGGCCCCGGCCTGCCGGGCCTGCGGAACTTCTACCAGTCCGGCGTCTGGGCGACGACGGGCGGCCTGATCCGCGCGGCGGCGGCGGGCCGGCACGTCATGCAGTTCATCTGCCGGGACGACGGCAGGACCTTCACCGCGTCCGTCGACGAGAGCGGGCCGCCCCCCACCCATCTCGTCGTTCCGGTGGGCCCTCGACCGGACGCGCGGTCCGCCACGGTCGGCCGGTTGTCCCCCGCCGACAGGAAGGGAACGGGATGAGGACCAGGAAATGGGTGGTACGTGCGCACATCGAGGGCGTCCCCGACATCGAGCGGGTCTACGGGCTGGTCGAGGAGGAACTCGACGTCGACCTCGCTCCGGACGAGATGCTGCTGAGAACGCGCTACGTATCGGTGGACCCCTACCTCCAGGGCATCGCGCTGGACACCCCTCTCGGCGCCCACATGGGGGCCGACTCGATCATGGAGGTGCTGGAAGCGGGTCCACGGGCGGCTCACCGGCCCGGCGATCTGGTGCAGGGCTTCGGCGGCTGGCGCACCCATCTCATCAGCGACGGCGCGGCGACCCCGTGGCAGACCGGCACGTTCCCGATGGTCTTCCCGGCCTTCCGCCGCCTGGACCCGAACTGGTACGACGACGCGCTTCCGCTGCCCACCGCGCTGAGCGTCATGGGCGGTCCCGGGATGACGGCCTGGGGCACCCTGACCAAGTTCATGTCCGTCCGCCCGGGGGACACCGTCGTGATCAGTGGCGCCTCCGGCACCGTGGGGTCGCTGGTCGGTCAGCTGGCCAAGCTCGCCGGCGCGCGAGTGGTGGGTACCACCTCGACGGCGGACAAGGCGGATTACCTCGACGAGCTGGGATTCGACGCGGTCGTCGTCTATCGCCACGAGGACAGCTGCGACGCGGTGCGGGAAGCCCTGTCCTGGGTCGCACCGGACGGCGTCGACAAGTACTTCGACAACCTGGGCGGCACGGTCACCGACGCCGTGTTCTCCATGCTCAACGTCGGCAGCCAGGTGGCCGTGTGCTGGCAGTGGGCCACCCAGGTCGGCCGGGAGGCCTTCGGGCCGAGGCTGCTGCCGTACATCATGTTTCCCCGTACATCGGTGCGCGGCATCTTCTCGCTGGAATGGTTCACCGAACAGAACTGGCGTGCTCTCCACGACGAGCTCGGTGGCAGGGTCCGGCGGGGCGAGATCCGCTGCGGGCACACCCTCCACCAGGGCTTCGAGAACATCCCGGACGCCTACCGGAGCCTGTACCAGGACACGGGAGCCAGTCGGGGCAAGGTGCTGGTCGAGCTCTGACCCCCGTTGCCCGTCGCCCTCTTCCCGCCCGCACGACCGTGCTCAGCAGCCCGACGTACCCGTGCACGCCTGGAGGTCCCATGCCCCGCTCCGACGACACCGACGCGACGACCGGCCTGCCGACCCTGCCTCTGCACCGCCTGGGCTTCGACTCACCCGGACCGCCCCGGCAGGTCGACCTGCCCGACGGGACGCGGGCATGGCTGGTGAGCCGGTACGAGGACGTGCGCAAGGTCCTGACCGACACCCGGTTCGGACGCGCGGGGCTCCACACACCCGACGCCCCGCCCCTGACGGCGGACGCCGGTCTGGTGGGGAGCCTGGATTTGATGTTCAACCAGGACGGCGAGGACCATCTGCGCCTGCGCCGCTCCCTGCGGCGCGCCTTCACGCCGAGGGCCGTCGCCCGATGGCGGCCCTGGATCGCCGCGATCGTGGAACAGCGCCTCGACGAACTCGCCGCCGGATCCCCACCGGTGGACCTGGTGGCCGCCTTCACCCTTCCGCTCCCGGTCGAGGTGATCAGCCGGCTCATGGGTCTCGACACCCCGGCGCGGCAGCGGCTGCGCCACTGGACCCAGTACGCGTTCTCGGACGGCTCCCACCCCGAGGAGGAAATGGAGTCGGCGCTGGCGGAGTTCGCCGCGTTCGGAGCCGCGCTGCTGGCCGAGCGGAGAAACGCACCGGGGGACGACCTGACCAGTGTGCTGGTACGGGCGGCCGACGAGGAGGGAGGCATCCTGGAGGGACAGTTGATCGACCTCGTGTGCGGACTGGTGGTGGGCGGGCACGACAGCACCATGACGATGCTGGGCAACGCCCTGCTCTATCTGCTCGGCGAACGGCCGGAGAGCTGGGCCCGTCTCGGGGAGGACGAACGGGCCGCCGAGGCGGTGGCCGAGCGGTTGCTGCACCTGGTCCCGCTCGGCGACGACCGGGGGACCGCACGCCACGCCGCCGCCGATACCGAGGTCGGCGGCGTGACCATCCCCGCAGGATCGGTGGTGCTGGCGGACTGCGGCATGGCCAACCGCGATCCCGATGTCTTCCCGCCCCGGCCGTTCGACGACCTGTTCGCGCCCTTGGCGGCCCCCACCCTGTCGTTCGGCGCCGGCCCGCACTACTGCCTGGGCGCCTGGTTGGCGCGGCTCGAACTCCAGCTGTCCCTGCACCGGCTCGCCGCCCGCTTTCCCGGCCTCCGGCTGGCACGACCGGCCGATGAGATCGAGTGGCGACGCGGCACCACGTCCCGCAGTCCTCAGCGGATCACCGTCACCTGGTAGGAGGGCGGCACAGGGGCCGTGAGAGGGATCGGAGCCCACCTCGTCCGATCCCGGACGGACCGACCTCCGAGCCCCGGACCCGACAGGATCGACGGATGCCGCAGGGGTGATACGTGCGGCCCACACACGACGACCGGAGCGACGACGCGCCCCGGCGGAGGGCAGCCGGTGCGCCGGGGGTGACCAGCGCTCAGTGCAGGTGCACCGGCAGCGATTCGACGCCGTACACGATGGACAGCTTGCGGAAGGCCAGCTCCTGGGGCGGAACGGCGAGGTGCATCCGGGGAAACCTCCGGGCCAGGGCCGGATAGGCGGATCGCAGTTCCATGCGCGCGAGTTCGGCGCCTATGCACCGGTGGATTCCGTAGCCGAAGGCGAGATGCCCCGAGGTCTGACGGTGCGGGTCGAAGCGCCCGTCGTCCATGACGTACGACGCGTCACGGTTGGCGCCGCTCAGCGAGCAGAGCACCATGTCGCCCTGCGGAATGACCACCCCCGCTATCTCGATGTCCTCGCGGGCGAACCGCGGGAAGGCGATCTGGACCGCGGAGAGGTAGCGCAGCACCTCCTCGACGAAGGGCGCGGCCATCGTGTCGTCGGTCCGTATTCGCTCGAAGACGTCCTTGTTCTGCAGCAACACGAGTGAGCCCAGGGCGATCGTGCTGGCGGTCGTCTCGAATCCGCCGGTCAGCACGCCGTCGGCGAGACCCGCGAGTTCCTCGTCGTCGACGCTGTCGCCGTGCTCCTTCACAATCATGCCGAGCAGGCCGTCACCCGGTCTCTCGCGCTGAGCCTCGACCACATTCCTGAAGTAGGCCAGTGACTCCGACATGGCACCGAAGGGCGCGGTCGTCCCGCCGAACAGGTCGAAGCGGTCCATGGCCAACTGCTGGAAGTCGTGGCGGTCCTCGTAGGGCACGCCGAGCAGTTCACAGATGGTGAGGGAGGGGATCGGCAGCGCGAACTCCTTCACCAGGTCGACCGGCCCCTGCTGGGCTTCCATCATGTCGAGGCGCTCCTCGACGATGGCATCGATCCGGGGAGCCAGGCGCCGCAGTCGGCGCATCGTGAACTCCGGGGTGAGGATGCGGCGCAGCCGCGTGTGCACCGGAGGGTCGCTGAACCCGAGCCCGCCCGGACTCTGTTCCGCCGCCACTCCGGCGTTCGTGGCGAGGTGGGCGAAGTCGGTGCTGAACCCGTCGCCCGAACCGAGCACGGCCTTCGACTCCTCGTATCCGGTGACCACCCAGACGTCCATGCCGAACGGCAGCGAGACCTTGGATATCGGCGCATCCGCCCGGAGCCCGGCCAACTTGTCCACCGGGTCCAGCCCGTCCCTGCGCAGCATCATCAGCAGGTCTTCGGGGAGCAGCCGGATCGTGGAGGATCCAATGCCGTACTTCTGGATCCTGGACAGATAGGTGCGCCCAAGCCGGGCGGTGATACGAGAACGGAACTTCGTCCTCAACATGTTCTCCATGGGTCGCGCGGTCCGCACGCACGGTGCGGAGATGAGAGGGATGTGCAGCGGGCTCGGGAACGGACAAGGGCAGGCGCTGACGCGACTTGTACCGAGAGAGTCGTATCTCAGGGCAGAAGTCGCAACAACGCTGGTAGCACACGGTAGCGCGAGCGGGCACGGCGGGCGGTCGGCAGCCTTCTCGTCCGGAGCCGGAGGACCGGGGCGCCGGGTGGACAGGGCGGAACCGCCGGGCGGGCGAGGCGAACACGGGACACCGGCCGGGGCCGGGCGAGCGGGCACGGCAGGAGAGCCGGCAGTCGGCACGCGGCCTCCGTGTCCGGCCCCGAAGTGCGTGTCGGCGGACGTGGTTGTACGTTCGCGCCACCTGTCGGGCGCCCGTTCCACGGGCCATGGCCCCATGAAACGCCCTGGTCCCGCCCTGTCGTACGGCAGCAGCCGGGTGTGGGCCGCTGCCCGCGACGACGGTCGGGGACGGCGAGGACCGCGCACCGTCCCACTCACGTCGCGCGGCGGGCGCATGGGTCGAAGTGGCCTGCGGTACGGGCCCTCGCGGCGCGCGATGCCGACGTGACGGCGCGCCACGCCCGTGGGTCCGACAGGGCCGACGGCGCGGCCCCTCACCACACCCGTCGGGCCGCGTCCGGATCGCCGGGGGCCGCCGCCCGTACTCCGAAGGCGCGCCGCAACCTTCCGTTGCCCTTAGCGATCCGGCGGACGGGACACGGCTGTCAGGAACCGGCGTTCCTCACCGGACACGACCCGATGGGCGCCCGTCCCTCTCCGGGGCTCAGCCCGGCATCCTCCAACGGTTGCCCTTCGCCGCCGCCACCAGTTCCGGCACGGTGCCGAATTTGACCCGGGGACGCCCCTCACCGCGGCCACGCGCCAACTCGGCCCGGTTGATCGCCGCCAGGCCTCGGGCGTCGACGACATGACGGCTGCGGGACCGGGCGAGGCGGAGCAACGCCTTGGCGGAACCGGTCGGCGGGGGCAGCACGCCGGCGACGGCGTCGGCCAGGAGAGTACCGACCGTCTCGGCGGCGCAGACGCGATTGGCGCCGATACCGCCCGAAGGCCCGCGTTTGATCCAGCCGACGACGTACGTCCCCGGCATCCCCGTCACCCGGCCGTTCTCGTGAGGGACCGTGCCGGTCGCTTCGTCGAAGGGCAGCCCGGCCACCGGCACACCGCGGTAGCCCACCGCCCGCAGCAGGGCCCTGGCCGAAATGTCCAGCTCTCCCGAACCACCCGTCACACGCGTGGCCCGGACGCCGGTGTCGCCGAGCACCGCCACGGGAGCGGAGTGGAAGCGGAAGACGATGCGTCGCGCGGACGCCGGCGCGCGCGACCAGTCCACCGACTCGCGTACCGCGCCGCGCAGCGAGGCGGCCTTCCCACCGGGCCGCGCACCGTCGATCGCCGCGCCGATCCGTGGATCGTGGTCGTCCACGACCAACTGCACACCGGGCAGGCGTGTGAGGGCGAGCAACTCGGAGGCGCTGTAGGCCGCGTGCTCGGGGCCGCGCCGCCCGAGCAGGACCACCTCACGCACCTTGGAGGTACCCAGGGCCGCGAGGGCGTGGTCGGCGATGTCCGTATCGGCCAGTTCCGAAGGATCCGTGACGAGGATGCGGGCCACGTCGAGGGCGACGTTGCCGTTGCCCGCCACGACCACGCGCTCGGCGGAGAGATCGATGGCGTCCGGTGCGACCTCGGGGTGGGCGTTGTACCAGGACACGAACGCGGTCGCCGAGACGCTTCCCGTCAGCTCCTCGCCAGGGACGCCGAGTCGGCGATCCGAGGACGCGCCCACGGCGTAGATGACCGCGTCGTGATGCGCGGCGAGCTCGTCCGCGGTGATGTCCTTGCCGATCTCGACGCCCAGATGCATCCGTACCCGGGGATGCGTGTGGAAGCGTGCGAAGGTGTCTCCCACCTTCTTGGTCGCGGGGTGATCGGGCGCCACGCCGTACCGCACGAGACCACCGGCCACCGGCAACCGGTCGATCAGCGTCACTTCGGCGTTCGTGTGCAACAGCAGGTCTTCGACGGCGTACATGCCGGCCGGACCGGTGCCCACCACCGCGACCCGGACAGGCGCGAAGTCGGACGGCAGGCTGCGCTCGAACGAGGGAGGGCCCCAGATGTGGAAGTTCGGTTCCGTGCTGCCCCGTTCCGGCTCCTCCTCGGCGAAATAGGCCGCGTTGATCGCGGCGTAGTCCTTCTGCGCCTCGGGCAGGCCGTCCACGGGGAAGACCGCGTCGACCGGACAGGCGTCGGCGCAGGCACCGCAGTCGATGCAGGACCTCGGGTCGACGTACAGCATCTCCGTGCTGCCGAAGGCCCGCTCCTGCGGTGTCGGGTGGATGCAGTTGACGGGGCACACGGCGACACACGTGGCGTCGCTGCAGCAGGTCTGTGTGATGGCGTAGGTCATGTCGTCGGCCCGGGTCGCTCGGCTCGGATCAGATCAGGTTCGCGCGCTTGTAGAAGTACAGTGCGGGCCCGGTGAGGAGCCGGGCCGATGCCAGGAACTCCATGAGGCCCGAACAGCTGGACCGCATCAGGGACTTGTGGTGCTCGTTCGCCCCGGCCTCGGCCACGGCACGCTTCGTGTCCAGCCCGGCGTTCGCGTAGACGCTCCGGTTCACCATGCTCGTGACGATGTAGTAGGAAGCGACCGCGATCACGAAGGCGTTGAGGTGCCGACGCAGCGGACCGGCGTGCCGGAGATGCCTACGGGTCTCGTCGCGGGCGAACTTCATGTGTCGTGACTCCTCCACGACATGAATGTTGTTGATGGTGCGGACGAACGGCGCGACCCGCTCGTCCCGCATCCAGTCACGCTGCATGACGTCGAGCACCTCCTCGGCGACCAGGATCGCCGCGTAGGCGGCCTCGCCGAACGCGAGTGTCTTGAATGCCCGTCCGAGTTCGACCACCAGCCGGTGCGGACGGTAGGCCGGCGCACCCAGCTTCGCCGCGCCACGGGCGAACATGACGGAGTGTCGGCATTCGTCGGCTATCTCGGTGAGGGCCCACTGGAACCGGGGGTCCGTGGCATCAGTGGTATAGATGTCGCGCAGCACCATCTGCTGCAGGATCATCTCGAACCAGATGCCGGTACTGGCCACCGAGGCGGCCTCCTGCCGCGTCAGCGCCTTGCGCTGCGCATCGGTCAGTTCCTGCCAGTAGGCCGTGCCGTAGAGCGTGCTCCACTCGGGGCTCGCACCGTGGAAGTCCTTGTCCAGCGGGGTGTCCCAGTCCACTTCCGTGACCGGGTCGTACGACGACTTCGCCGACGAGTCGAGCAGGCGACGGGCGATGTCGTGCTCGTGGAGCCGGTCCTGGTTCTCCGGCCGAACGGTGCTGCCTGCCATGCTGCGGCTCCTTGAATCGACGGAACGACTCGACGTCGGCCGGCCGTGGCCCTCTCCCGTGCCCGCGTGAGGAGACCGTCGGCAGCTGGACGCCACCCCGCTTGTTAGACGTGACGTCTAGCAAGCTGTTGGACGGAACGTATAACAAGAGTGCCGCGCGGGCCTACCCCCTGGGAAGAAATCCGCCAGGTCTCCCGCCTGTCGACACGACGACCGCGCCGTGGGGCTCGCCCGCTCTGCCGGACGCGGGTGCGTGCTCGGATGGAGTCACGAGGGCGCGCCCGTTCCGATGAGGGCGGCGGCGCGGCGAGTCGCTCCGTTCAGGTCCGGTGAGGGGATTGCGCGGGTCCCCGGGTGGTCGGCTCACGGGCCGACGGAACCCGTCGGCCGTGGACGTCGTCCGCCCGGTGGCCTTGCCACTGACCAGGTGTGACGTCCCCGGACGCCGAAGGAGCGCGACCCCCGCCGATGCCTGCTCCGCACCGAACCGCGTCCCGCGGCACAAGGAGGCGGCGCTCGCGTGGGCGCGGTGCGAGGCCGTGGACGAGCGGCATGGAACGGCAGTGCACCGCGCGCAGCAGGTCTCCTTGGAGTGGGCGCTCACGGCATTCCGCCGTAGCATGAACCACGGAAACGGCTCCTCTCAGAGGGAGATCGGATTCACCACGAGCGGCGGCCTCCTGCGAGCAGGGGGCCGCCGCTTTGTCCGGCGGACATCGGCTCGCGCGCCGGGGAGAGCCGGAGGATCTTCGCACCGGGCCGCCCCGGCGATCGGTCGCGCCGAGCAGGGGGCGCCGGCGTCCTTGTCCTGCCGGGTTACGCGGACGGAGCTGTGCGCTGGTCCTTCCCGGCCGGCGATTCTGTCGGTGGCCTGCGTGCGGCGTACGTGCCCGCACCCGCCGCCAGCAGCATCACACAGCCGGTGAAGAGGAGGCCGGCCTGGCGCAGGCCCAGCCACGTGGCCAGCGCGCCCACACCGACGACAGGCACCGAGATCCCGGCGTAGGCGACGACGAAGAAGGCCGAAATCGTGCCGCCGCGGTGCTGTGCCGGGGCGGCGTCGCTGATCAGGGTGAGTGCCGCACGGAAAGCGAGCCCCTGGCCGGCGCCGCCGCACAGGGCGCCCAGGACGAGCAGGGGCAAGGATTCGGCGATCAGTGACGAAGCCACCAGCAGCAGGCCCACGACGAGGACGCCGCACCCCACGGGGAGCGCGAGACGCGCGCCGAGGCGTTGCGTCAAGGACTGACCGACGGTCGAGGCGAGGAATACGGAGAACACCACGGCGCCCGAGACGGCCAGATTGTGCACCCCCAGTGTCTGCGAGACAAAGCTCGGCGCGACCGCGGTGAACAGCCCGAGGAGCGCGAAGCCGGCGAACGACGCCAGCGACGCGGGCGCGAACACGCCCTTGACCTCGTGAGGAACCGTGACTCCCTGCGGCTTCAGTGGCGGCCACCTCTTCGGTTCCGCCACGGTTTCCGGCAGGAACCAGGTGATCCCCGTGGCGGCCGCCACCAGTCCGAGGTGGACCCAGAACGGCAATGTCAGCGGCCACGGGGTGTACTGCGCGAGTACGCCGGAGAGCAGTGGCCCACAGCCCAGACCACCCATGTTCGCGGCGGTGGCCGCGAACCCGGCCCGCGCCTTGCGTCCGGGACCGGCCAGTTCGATGACGGCGGCTGTCGCCGCGCCGCTCAGCAGGCCGGCCGCACAGCCGGACAGCAGGCGTCCCACGAAGAGCAGAGGCAGCCCGTTCTGCAGGAGGAAGCATCCCGCGCTGCCGGCCGACAGGACCATGGCGGACAGGAGAACGGGTCTGCGACCTGCCTCGTCGGAGTAGTTTCCCGCCACCAGGAGCACGCCGATGACGGCGATGGCGTAGACGGCGAAGACGACGGTCACGATCAGCTCGGAGAATCCGATCCGGTGCTGGTAGAGCCCGTACAACGGCGTCGGCAGAGTGGTTCCGGCCATCCCGATGGCGAACACCGCTGCCGCCGCCGGATAGCCCGGTCGCAGGCCGACGCCTGCGCTCACTGCCCCTCGCGAAGGATCACGCACGCCACCCCGGAGAGCCGTCCCGCAACCCCCTGGCGGGCGCGCGACGACAGCTGTGGCACCTCGCCGCGTTGTCAGGACGTCCGCATGCGTCCAGTATGCGGACGTCCGTTCGCCCTGCGATGCACCGCGTTCCGCGCCGCGCACCGATCCACGAGGGATCACGGGACAGTTTTTGGGAGCACATGCTCACAGAAGGGGCAGGTTCACACGCATGTGGCCGGTCGACTTGAGACATGGTCGTCAGGAACTGTCAGTCCCACAGCTTGTATGTCACGACCTGTTGCGTCTGTGCCGGCTTGGCACCGGTGTAGACGAGCTGCAGTCGGTTGAATCGCTGTACCTCTGGATGCCTCTGCCAGCTCTCCGGACGGTCGAGCGTCACGGTGACGGGATAGGAGTGGAATGTGCCCGCAGCGCAGTAGGGCTGACAGTCATTGACCGCGTCGAGTCCGTGCCCCACGGCGGACGTCCGACCCCATGTGCTCCAATGCAGCGCGATCAGGCGGTTGTTGCCGTCCCCGCAGGCGATCAGGAATTCGCCCGGGCGTACCTGTGCGTTGGAGAAACAGTCGACGACCACTGCACGAGTGTGCGAGGGCGACTTCGCGGAGGCGGAGGTCGGTACAGCCGCAGCCGCGAGCGCGGCGGCGGCGCACAGCATGACCGCGCTCCTGAATTTGTCTCGTTGCATGTCGGCTCCCCAGCTGCCTTTTTCGAGCCCACGCGGCTCATCCGTTCACACCGCGACCGCTTCGCACGCGGAGGTCCGCGCGGCAGGGGAATCGCCGGCGGCCGTGCACCTCTTCCAGCGGCGGTTCCAGAATCGACAGTACGACCGCACCCGGGTACGCACCACCCGTACAGGTGAGAGCTGTGCAGGACAGGGGACGAGGAGGTTCTCCGTCCCATGGCGCCCGGCCGATGGCATGCTCGGCCGGGCAAGAAGCCCGCCCGTCATTTTTCCGCAATACGGAAGAATGGTCGGGCGCTCGTTGCCCCGACACCCGATCGAGCGCCCGGGTCGTTCCGGTCCGGTCGTGGGGCGAGACCCGGAATCACGGCGCCGCTGCCTCGGCGTCGATGACGGGCGTGGTCGGCAGGTTCCGCGATCCCTCCACCTCGCGGCCCTCGCACCGGTGACCCCGACCACCTCGCCCGGGACGGGGCCACCGCCTGGCTGTGTGGGCTGCGGCCGAAGGGCGGGCCCCCCGAAGTCGCCCCGGCGGGAGACGTCGCCACGACGCGACGACGGCAGCACGAACGACGGCCCCGCCGACGCCACAGGTTGATCGTTCTGCCCATCGTTGCCGTCGTCACCGTCGGCGGCGGCACGGTCGTCCTGCTCCAGCCCTTCGCGGGCGGCGGCGAGGACGGAACACGCGCCCAGTCACCGGGCAGCAGCGCGAGTGCCACTCCTGGTGGCATCAACTCGACGGGCAAGCCCGGAAGTTCACCTGCCAAGGAGGCGAGCGGGAAGAGCGGGGGCGACGGCAAGGGTGAGGATGCCGAAAAGGGGCAGGGAGGCGAGACGGCACAGGCCGGCGAGAAGGTGCCGCGTGGGCCGAGAGCCAGTGGTTCACCCGATGACAAGACCCACTCCGGCAGCGGTGGCACCGGAACGAGCAGTGGGTCCGGCTCTTCGAGGTCGTCCCGCTCTTCGGGCTCGAACGGCGGAGATTCCGGTTCCGGCGGCTCGCCCTCCGGGTCGCGGCCGCCCGCCCTGAAGAGCTACAAGGCCGAGTACACCAACTCCTGTGTCGGCGCGTGCGACATGCCGATCAAGGTGAGCTGGTCGGCGATCTCCGGAGCGACCAGGTACGACATCCGCTACACCAACACGAGCAGCAACTTCACCAAGAAGAACGTCGACACCACCTACTCAACCGGCAGCACCAGCTACACGATCAAGGGGCCGTACTCCGGTGACGAGATCTGCGGCAGGGTGCGCGCGGCCAACAAGCACAGTGCTTCTGCCTGGGCGGAGACCTTGTGTGACACGGTGCCTTACTGAGTGGTCGGCTCCGTACATTCTTCCGGGGTTGACCACGGAGCCCGCGTTGTGCGGGTTCGTCCGGCCGACGCAGGTCGTCGCGGTCTCCTTCCGGCCGCGGGCTGACCGGGTGCCGACGGAACAGCGTGCCCCGGAACCGACCCCGCGTCCCCGCCGTCCTCGCACCCGCCTCCGCCCGAGCCGCCGACCGGGTGGGGCGGGGCGGGCTCACACCCCGTCAGTTGTCTCGTCCTCTTCATCCATCTGGCGGAACTCCTCGTACACAGCCGTCCCTGGCCCCGCCACATGCACCTCGAAGTCCGACCAGTCGGTGCCGTGGTACTCGCGGAAGAACAAGTTGGCGATGCTGTCGTTGATTTCGACGCCGGCCACGTGCAGTGCCGGAACGCGGAAGGGCTTCTCACGCGGCCAGGGCTCATCGTCCGCGTCGTCCAGATGGATGTCGATGCCGAGCAACGGCAGATCGTCGGAGGCGAAGGTCTCCGCGTCGGCCAGATAGAGGTGGTCGTACGGCAGGTCGTGGCCGGTGTCGGGGGCGGCGGCGAGCACCGTTCCGGGAAGCAGGCCCCGGTATTTCTCCTGGTCGATCGGGGTGACATACGAGATGGCCCGGTCGTGGTCGCAGACGTCCTGCGAGCCTTCCTCGGAGGTGACGGGCATCTCCAGGGCCTGCAGCAGGCGAGCCCAGCCGACGGGGTCGGCAAAGTCGGTCCGGAGAACGGGAGCGGCGTCCACGCGCGGCAGGCGTATCGGTCGTCGATCGTGATTCATGTCGTGGACCCTAAGGGCTGTCCCGTGATCCCTGGTGGGCGCGCCGCGACGGCTGCGGCACATCGCTGCGTTTTCGGAACGTCCGTATACATCCAGCCCTGCCGGACGGCGCTGCGCACCTCGTCCGTACCGACGGCGTAACGGGTCGTCGGCCAGGCCTCGGGCGTCGAGCTGCTCCAGGGCTCGCGCATGGAGACCGAATGCGCGGCTCGGACTGGATGCGTGGTCGCGTCGCTCCGAGCAGCGGTGCCGGGTGCCATGTCGCCGACGCAGTGTGCTCGCCCGGGGCGGGAGCACGGACGGGCCGCAGCCGGAACGTCAGGAGCACGCATGCGGCCCCGCCGAGGCGCTGCTCACGCCGACGGGGCCGATGGGCGCTCTACGAGTGATCAGCGCAGACGCAGCGCCTCGCGGATCGTGGTGAACAGGTCGGTCTGGTCGGTGACGCCCAGGACCCGGTAGGCCAGCGGCCCCTGAGCCGCGATCCGGACCTCGGTGCCGGTGTGCTCCTGCGACTGACCGGGCGCATTGGTCGAGTAGTTGACCTTCAGCTGCTGGCCCTCGTCGGTGACCAGCGTGGAGGACAGACCGGGCGGCTGGGCCTCCAGGGGCACGATCTGGCTGGTGTGGCCGTGGTCGGCCGTGGTGACGACCAGGGTGTCGGGGTGCTTGGCGGCGTAGGCGCGTGCCACCTCGACCGCACGGTCGAACGCCGCGGTCTCGCCGATCTGGCCGCACGGGTCGGCCGCGTGGTCCTGCTTGTCGATCGAAGCGCCCTCGACCTGGAGGAAGAAGCCGTTCTTGCTGTGCTTCTGCTTCTGCTTCGCCTCCAGGAGCTGAATGGCCTTGGTCGTCTGGTCGGCGAGATTCGGGGTTCCCGCAGGCCGGTTCGGGTTGGAGGTGACGCAGCGCTGCGGGTCGGTCCCGCCGACCGCGGCGGGCTTCCCCGTCCACTCGGTCGGCACGTTGCCGGGCGCGAAGAGCCCCAGCACCGGCTTGTCGCCCTTGACCGCCTTCAGGGAGGCGTTGTCCTCGACGACCTGGTACCCGAGCTTTCGTGCCTGCTCGGTGACGGTCAGTCCCTTGTACGTGCCGTCGGTCACCTTCTGGTCGAAGCGCTGCTTGCCGCCGCCGAGGAGGACATCGACCTTGTGGTTGACGCTCTGCTCCGCGATGGAGCCCGGTCCGCCCTTGGCGATCGTGTCGGTGGGGCACTTGGCCATATCGGCCGGGCCCTGGCAGGAACGGTCGGTGGCATGCGAGGCCAGGACGGCCGGGGTGGCGTCGGTCAGCTCGGCGGTGGTCACCGAACCGGTTGCGTAGCCGCCCTTCTGCGCCAGCTCCAGAATGGTCCGCACGGCCTTGTCCGTGCCCGGCGTCTTGGAGATCCGTCCGTTGACCGTCTTCTGGCCCGTCGCCCAGCCGGTGCCGCTGGCCGCGGAGTCGGTGACGTAGTCCGGGGTGCCGTCCGCGTGCACCGCGTACGTCGTGTAGGCGCCGGTCAGCGGGAACTTGTCCATGTTCAGACGACCATGTGCGCCCACGGTGTAGTCACGGGCCAGAGTGATCTCCGAGTCGCCCATGCCGTCGCCGATGAGCAGGATGACGTTCTTCGCCTTCCCACCCTTGACGGTGCCCTTGGCGTGCTCCGCCGTGTCGTACGCGCCGGCCGTCGTGGTGACCGCCACGGCGGCGGTGGCGACGAGGACCGCACTGGCGGCCATCAGGTGGTTGCGTGTCAGGCGCGGTCCGCGCATGAAGGTCTCCTTGAACAGGTCGGTACAGGGTGCCGGTGGTGATGAGTCCATCAGCGCCGTGTGAACCGCGGGCGACGTCCAGGCGCCATCCGTCCTGCCGGGACGTGGCGCGTCGGGCCACGGTCGCGACGGATTCCCGGCCACCCGGACACCACGGCGGCGGGACCGTCCTTGCGCTGACGCGGTGCGGCACTCACGCCCACCGGCGCCGTGGCGGCGGTGCCGGACACTCCCCGCCACCGGCACGCGGGTGTCGTCGGGGAACGACCCGCAGGGGGGGCGGGTCGCCCCGGAATGCCGACGCGTTCCCGTGAGCCCGGATCGGGGTGCGCGCACGCCTTCGGGGCCGGCCGCACCGGTGACCGGCGTCCCCGCCCCACGCCGTGGCCGCCGGCATCACGGGGCGGCGGCGAGCTGGGCGGTCTCCGCCCCGTCGAGGCCCTGCTTGCCGGGCCACGGGGCGCCGTCCCAAGGTCCGGTCGGCCCGGCCGCGGTCACGGCCACCTCGCCTTCGGGGCCGATGACCGGTGACCACCGATGCGGGGCGATGCGCGCTGTGGCCCGGGCGGCCCGGACCGCCCGCACACATGTCCTCGACGACGGCGACACCTTCCGGTTCGCGCTGCGGATCGACAATCCGGGGCCTCGTGCCCTGATGGTGCGTGCCCGTCCGTCCTGGGGCCGCAGCCAGGGGATCAGGCCCTGTCCGCGACCACGGGGCAATGGCGTCCGTTCGACCGTGCCGGCCGGGCAGGTCGCCACCACACCGCTCGCGGCGTGCGCGCAGCGCGCCGACCGTCCCCGCGCCTACCGGGCCATGGCCCGGGTGATCACATCGTCGGACATGGGTCGGGGCACACGCGAGACCTCCCTGAGCGTGCACCTCCGGGCTTACGCGTACCAGTGGAACGACCAGCTTTCATGGCCTTCCTCCACCGCGACAGCGGGGGCGCGCCGGGCCCGGACGAGCGGCCGACCGGTTTCCCCGCCCCTGGACGGGGAAACCGGCCGATCGCACCGGCGGCGCGATCTGGAACTCGTTCAGTGACCGGGGCGCGGCTCAGAACACGAACGGTCCGGGCGACTGGGTGGATGTCGCGTTGCAGGTCGCTGTGATACCGAAGACCACGACCTTGAGGGACTTGGCCGCCAGGCTGTCCCCGGAGGCGACGGTGCCGTTGAGCGGGCCCGTGGACACGGGGCTGCCGGCGGGTATGGCCGGGTTGGCATTGCCGGTGAACGTCACGGTTCCCGCACCCTTGTTGGTGAGGGTGAGCGTCGATTTCACCGAGTTCGCCCCGACGCTGATCGGTGCGGTGATGGCGGACGTCGAGACGTTGATGGTCGCGGCCGTCCCGTTCTGAGCAGCGGTGAGGGTTGCGCTGCCAGAGCCGTAGGCGCCGCAGTCGAAGGAGATGGTGGCGGTGGTGGGGCTGACCGCGTCGGCCGCGGGTGCCAGCGCGAGTGTGCCTGCGGCGAGGGCGGAACAGACGCCGAGTCGCCTTGTGCCAAGCCTCATGGTGGTTGCCCTTCGTGTGGGGGGATTGCCGACGCGCATCGTCACGGGGCCGCGCCGGAAGGTGCCGGTTCCCTGACGCATCGTCAGCGAACCGGCTCACCATTGAGGCACAACCCCCTTGAGGCAACAAGGCGCACCGTCATGATTTTTGGCATGTTACGGTCAATTCTGGTCAGCCCGGCGACAGGCTTTCTCGAGCGCGGCGAGAGGTGCCTTCGAGGCTGCTCGTGTGGGTGTGGCCCGTGATTCGCTGATTCCCGGGTGGACGGAGGCGCGAGCGCGGGATGGGCCGCCGTGCCGTCGGGACGGCGAGATGCCTGGCGGGCCGGGAGTGGCCGGTCTCTGCCACTGCCCGGCCCGGAGTCACCGGGGCCCGGCACGCGGGACCTCGGCGCGGTGTCGGTCCCGTTCAGGGGCTGCCGGCCGACGAGGTGGATCCGGCCGCGGTGGAGCCGACGGCCCGTCCCTGACCGCCGTTCACGGACCTGCGCAGGCGGGCGGCCAGCCCGTGTCGCGGCGCCAGCACCCAGGCCAGGGCGAAGAATCCGGTCAGGACCACCACGACGGAGCCGCCGGCCGCCAGGTCGAACGCGTAGCTGACGTACAGCCCGGTCAGGCTGCCCAGACAGCCGAAGGACGAGGCCAGCAGTGTCATCGCCCACAGGCGTTCGGTCAGCAGCCGGGCCGTGGCCGCCGGGGTGATGAGGAGGGCGAGGACGAGGATGTTCCCCACCGCTTCGAGGGACATCACGATCGTGACGGTCACCACGATGTAGAGCGTCAGGTCGAGACCGAGAACCGGCAGTCCGGCGGCGCGGGCCGTTTCGCGATCGAGGCTCACCGCGACCAGTTCCTTGCCGAGCGCCAGGACGAGCACGACGAGCACGGCGCCGATGGCGGCGACCCGTCGGACGTCGGACGCGTCGACCGCGAGGACCTGGCCGAACAGGAAGGAGGACAGATCCGTCGTCCAGCTGTCGCGTGTCGAGACGAGGACGATGCCGAGTCCGAAGGCGAAGGCGAAGAAGACGCCGATGACGGTGTCCTCCTTGAGTCTCCGGTTCTGGGAGACGAGGGCGATCAGCACGGCCGTCGTCACGCCGGCCGCCGCTCCGCCGAGCAGCAGATTGCCCTCGAAGGCGTAGGCGAGCGCCACTCCGGGAAAGGCCGAGTGCGCCACCGCGTCCCCGATGAATGCCATGCCGCGCAGGACGACGTACACACCCACCACTCCGCAGACGAGTCCGGCGATCGCGGCGACGGTGAAGGCGCGCCGCATGAAGGGGAGTTGCCACGGGTCGATGAGGAAGGCCAGGAAGTCGTTCATGCGGCGGCGCCCGGTTCCGTGCGGATCGCCCGGTCGAGCCCGAACGCCCGCAGCATCTGCTCGGGATCTGCCAGCAGCTCGGGTCCGCCCTCCGCGACCACCGTGCGGTTCAGCAGCACGACCCTTGTGCAGGTGCGAGCCGCGGCGGCCAGGTCGTGGGTGGTCATCAGCAGCCCTCTGCCGTTCGCGGCCAGCCGGCCGAAGAGTTCGTCGAGCAGTTCCTGGGTCGGCACGTCGACACCCGTGAACGGCTCGTCCAGAAGCAGTAGCCGCGGTTCACCGGCCAGCGCCCGTGCCACCAGCACACGCTGGCGTTGCCCGCCCGACAGTTCACCGATGGGGCGCCGGCGCAGATCGGTCAGGCCCGCCAGCTCCAGCGCTTCGTCGGCCGCCGCCCGATCGTGCGCCTTCGGCCGCCGGAGCCAGCCCACGGATCCGGTGCGTCCGCTGAGCACCGTCCCTGCCACATCGATGGGGAAGTCCCAGGCGAATTCATGGCGTTGGGGTACATAGCCGACCGGACCGACGGCGGTGACACGGCCCGCGGACGACGCGGCGAGTCCGAGTACGGCGCGCAGCAGCGTGGTCTTCCCCGCCCCGTTCGGCCCGAGGAGACCGACCAGTTCACCGCCGGACACCGTCAGGGACGCGTCCTGGACGGCTGTCCGGCCACCGAGCGCGACGGAGAGGGACGCGACCCTGAGCAGGGTCTCTGCGGCGGTCACGCGGCGCGCCTGCGGGTGACGTGGAGGAACCCGGCGCCCAAGGCCGCGAGCACGGCGGCCGCGCCGCCGAGCAGGAGCGTGGAGCCCACGCCCGTGGAGGCCATGGCGCCACGACCGGAGGAGCCGCCGGACGTACCGTCCGCGGTGCCGCCCGACACGTTCCCGCCGGTGGTACCGGAGCTGTCCGTGGCGCTGCCGGTGCTGCCCGGTTCGGTGCCGCCGGTGGAGGCACCACTGGTGCTGCCGCCCGTCGAGCTCCCCACCGGGATCGCGTGCGGGTCGGTCGCGCCGACCGCGAAGGTGAGCGTCTCGGTGTCGCTCACCTTCGTACCGTCGGCCAGTTTCCCCGCCATCGTGAACGTCAGCCGGTACACGCCCTCCTTGCTGAAGGCCCAGCCGCCGTGCGCGTGGGTGTTCTGCGGTACGCCGAACGTGTCCGGCACGCCGTCCCCGCTGTTGAAACGGATGGTCGCGCCCGACAGACCGTCGTAGTTGTAGAGCGCGAAATTCCCCGGTCCGTCGGCCCTGACCAGTCTGAACTCGACGTCCCCGGTCGTCGCGCCGGCCGGCATGTTCTCCGTGGACCAGCCCGGCCACAGCAGTCCGGGCTGCTGAACCTGGTCGAGCAGCCAGACGGGATCGCCCGCCTTCCCCAGGAAAGAGAAGGCCTCGGCCGCGGGAACGGTCTTTTTGGCTTCCGGCTTGACATGCAGGACGACCGACGACGGCTCGCGCCACGTGGTCCTCCCCGGGACCGTGCCGTCCTTGACATGAATCTGCAAGTCCCCGTCGACCAGGCGTGCGGCGATGTCGATGTGCCCCTGGTCGAGCACCTTCTTCGCGGTCTCCACCGGCTCGCCCGTCGTGGTCGCCCTTCGGGCCGTGAGGGCCGGACCGGCGCCCGCCGGGGAGGTGGGTGTCGGGCGCCGGCCCTCGCCCGCGTCCGCCGGAGCACCGGCGACGAGGGCGGCAGGGGAGGGGGGCACGGTATCGGCGGGCGGCGACAACGGGGGAGTGGCCGGTCCCTGAGCGACCTCGACCGCGTCCCCCACCCGCACGGTGCAGCGGGTCTCGGCGCTGAGCGGTCCTGTCTCGGTCTCCGTCTGCGCGGTGAACGTCAACTGGTACGTACCGGCCGTGTCGAAGGCCCAGCGTGTCTTCCCGCGCCCTCCTGCCGGCAGGTCGTAGCCGTCGGGCAGGCCATCGGCACTGTCGAACCGGACGGCCGGCTTCTCATGCGCGCCGCCCGGCTCGTAGACCCGCAGCGTGCCCGGCCCCTCGACACCGGTCAGAGACCAGAGCACACCGTCACCGCGGGCCGGACCGGCCGGCAGTCCGGTGGTGTCCCAGCCGGATGTCAGTTCCCAGCCGACCGTGCCGTCGGGCCCGGCCACGCGGTGCGTGTCGTCGATGTCGAGCACCCCGCCCGGCCCGAGCCCCAGGACGCCGTCGTCCAGGGTGAACCGCGCGACGACCGGCATCGGGGCCCCTTCCACCGGCGGCACGGCGACGGCCGTTCCGCCGAGGGCCAGGACGCCGGCCGCCGCGAGGGCGATCCTGCTGTTCCGTACGAGCCCCATCGGACTCAACTCCCCTCCCGGCCCAGGCAACGGGCCAGTTCCTTCGCGTTGTGGCGCATCATCGCGATGTAGTCGTGGATCTTGTCGTCGAACGAGTCGCCGTAGATCGTGCAGATACCGACGCCCTCGTCCTCGGCGACCCGGCGCAGGACATCGGCTCGCGCCGCGAGATTCGGCTCGAGGAAGACGGCCGGGACGTTCTTCTCCCGGATGGTGTCGCGGAGCTTCTCGACCTCCGCGGCGCTCGGCTCCCGGCTCGGCACGGGAACCACGAAGCCGGCGACGCTCATGCCGTACGCCTTCGCGAGATAACCGAAGGCGTCGTGCGTGGTGATGAGTCTGCGGTTCTCCCCGGGCACGGTGGCCAGCGTGGCGGCCACCTCGTCGTCCAGCCGTGCCAGCCGCCGCAGATACCGCCGGGCATTGCGCTCGTACTCCGCCCTGCCCCGCGGGTCCGCCTTGATCAGCTCGGCCTCGATCCGCCTGACGTACGCCTCGGCGTTGCCCACGTCCTCCCAGGCGTGCGGGTCCATCTCGCCGTGCACGTGCTTGCCGATGACCGCCTGCGGCAGCACCCAGATGTCCGCGCCGGGCCTGCCGAGGAACCGGAAAGCACCCTCCCCGGGTGCCGACTCCTTCGCGCGATCGGGTACCGACACCACGACCGAATCCGCAGGATGGTTCGTACGCCTGCCGGTCCTCGGGTCGTCGGAGCGTATGTACACGGATCCGGTCCGCGCGTTGAGCGCGATGTCCGCGTGACCGGCGTCGAGCACGGTCGTACCCGTCGGCGCCTCGACGCCACCGACGACGAAGGTGATGGTGCCGCTGCCGATCGGTGCGGTGCCGCCGTCCAGGGTTTCCGTCCGCCCCCGCACGGTGAGCCGGTAGGTACCCGGCCTGCTGAACACCCAGTTGACATGGGTGTGTGCCTCGGGCGGCAGAGTGAAGGAGTCCTCGGAGTCGAAGCCGTCCGTGGAGTCGATGTAGCTCTGCGGATTGCCGAGCGTATCGGTCAGATAGACATGCAGATCACCCGGACCCTCCAACTCGGTCGCCGTGGTGCGGACTTGGGAGCCCTCGCCCTCGACCTCGCCCTCGACCGCCCAGCCCAGCCACAGCACATCGAGGCCCAGGTCCTCCTTCAGCTTGATGACGGTCCCGCCGTACTGCTCCAGGCTCTCGCTGAGGGGGACCTTCGGCGCGCCCCCGCGTGCGTTGGTATGGATCATCTTCATGATCCCGGGCTCCTCCAGGAGCAGGCCGTTGCTGAAGACGATGTCCGACTTCGCGACCCTCGCCGCGTCACCGGGGCTCGGCTCGTACGAGTGCGGATCGCCGCGGTGCGGCACCACGGACGCCACGTCGACCCGGTCGCCACCGATGTTGCGCACCAGATCGGCGATGATCGCGGTGGTCGTCGAGACCGTCACTTCGGCCCTCCCGGATCCACCGTCCGCCCCCGGGCCGCACCCGGTTCCCCACAGCGTGGCCACGATGACGAGGACGGCGGCCGTACGCATGCGTCGCGCCCGGCTCATCGTGCGGCTCGCTGACGGCGCGTGAACAGGACGATCACTGCGCCGGCCGTCACCGCGCCGACGGCGATCGAGACCGGGAACGCCACTCCGGCGCCCGTAGCGGCCAGACGGCCGGCCGTGCCGGCGGGTGGGAGGAGGGCGCCGGAGTGGGTGCCCGGACCAACGGGGACGGCCGATGGAGGTGTGGGACCCGGCACCCCGGCACCCGACGTCGGGGCGCCGGTGGTCGCGGACGAGGGAGCGTCGGCGGTGTGCGTCGGAGAGGGCGCCGCCGTGTGCGTCGCCGACGCGGTCGCCGTCGGAACGACCGGGGGAGTGCCGGTGGGAGAGGGGGACGGCGAGGAGGACGTGGGCGTCGGCGAGGGCCCCGTGCTGCCGTCACCCGGCACGACCGTCGACGGGTCCACGTCGCCCACGGCCACGGCCAGGGTCTCCCGGTCGGTCACCTCGGCCCCGGACCGCAGGGTGGTGCTCATCTCCATCGTGATCCGGTAGATGCCCGCGGCATTGAAGATCCACAATGGATGGGAGTGGGAGTACGCGGGCAACTCGACCGAGCCGGGGTCGGGGCGGGCACTGTCGACGGTGACACCGATACGGATGCCCCACTCCGGGTCGTCCTCGAAGCGGCCGAGGACCAGTCGGCCCGGCCCCTCGATCTTCGGGAAGGTGACCTTCACCGGCCCCGCGACGTCCGAGGGCAGGATCTCCATGGTGTTCCAGCCGGGCCACAGCAGCCCTTCCTTCACCTCGAAGTCCTTGTCGACCCAGAGGCGTTCGCCGGGTTCGCCGAAACCCTCGAACTGCGGCACCTCCTCGCGCGGGGGGATGACGAGTTCGTGCCGGGGATCGAAGTGCAGCAGGACATCGGAGGGTTCACGCCAGACGGGCTCGCCCGGGACCGTACCGTCCTTGATCCGGTATTCGAGCCCGCCGTCCGTGAGCCGGGCGGCCATGTCGAGATGTCCGCCGTTCAGGACGGCTCGTTCTCCGGGAGGTGCCTCGCGAGGTGGAGCATCGGCGGCGAGCGCGACGGGTGCGGCGGCCAGCAGGGACAGTACGGCGGTGAGAGCGGCCGCTCTCGAGGTGTTTCGCGACAGTGAGGCCCGCATGCGGGGCGTCTCCTTCGAGCGTGGGATCGGTGGACCACGGCTGCGCCGGGGAGCGGGTCGGCTGCCGGTCGACCCACCCCCCGGCGCGGAGCCGGAGGGCCGTTGCCGGCCGCAGGGTCAGGAACCGGCCTTGAAGGTGTACGTCGCGGAGGCCGGGCCCACCTTGGTGCCGTTCGTGAGCGTGCCGCTGACCTGGAAGGTCGCGGTGTACGTGCCGGCCTTGGTGAAGGCCCAGTTGGCGTGGTCGTGTTCGCCCGCCGCGATGTCCTTGGTGTTGGTGA
The DNA here is from genome assembly GCF_044767885.1 of Streptomyces sp. NPDC101194. Classification (NCBI taxonomy): domain Bacteria; kingdom Bacillati; phylum Actinomycetota; class Actinomycetes; order Kitasatosporales; family Streptomycetaceae; genus Streptomyces; species Streptomyces sp. NPDC101194. Next base: position 468,754 of record NZ_JBIWOS010000005.1, on the reverse strand, counting down.
GAGTCGCGTCACCGCTGTCGTAGTAGCGGTTGCTCTTCGGGCACAGGCCGTCCTTGTAGACGGTGATCCTGCCCGGACCCGACACCGAGACCAGCTTGACCTGGACCTTGTTGTTCTGGAACACACCGCTGGTGAGGTGCTCACCGGAAAGACCCGGCCACAGCAGATTCGTGTTCTGGACCTGCGGCAGACGGAAGACGGTGGAGCCCGCGGTGCCCAGGTGCGCATAGCAGCTGCCGGTCGGGACGGTGTACGCCGACGCGGGAAGCGCCTGGAGGACCACGTCGGCAGGCCCGTACTCGACGTCCGGTGTCACGGACTCGTCGTGGACGTGCAGGTCCAGCGCGACACCGTCGTACTCGACGTCGAGCACGTCGACATGACCCTTGGACAGTGTGGTTCCCGCCGCGTGGGCCGAGGCGAGACCGCCGACGGCAATGGCGGCGGCCGCGGATCCGGCGACGGTGAGAGTGCGTGTGAAGGTACGCAAAGGAAGCCCCCCTTGAGCTTGGGTGTCCGAGTTGCTGACGTCGCAACGATAATCATTTTCATTAAGAAGGGGCAAGGGGGTTGGGGCGACTGAACACGACCACGGAGCGGTGCTCCGTGTGTCCGTCGGTGACCGCTGCGGACGAAAGACCTTAGGCTTCCGCCCGGTACCGGCCCACACCCAGGAGCGCACCCATGTTGCATCCGTACCCCGACGCCCTTCGACCGGACGAAGCGCCTGCGCCGCACGCACTGCTCGCACCACTGATCGGGTTCCTCGGCACCTGGGTCGGCCGCGGCCGGGGCGGGTACCCGACGCTCGCCGAGGAATTCGCGTACGCGCAGGAGGTCACGTTCAGTCATGACGGTCGGCCCTTCCTCCGCTACGAGGCGCGATCCTGGCTGCTCGGCGCGGACGGCACGCCACTACGGCCGTCGGCGCGGGAGAGCGGCTGGTGGCGGCTGCAGCCCGAGGCGCGCGTGGAGGCACTGATCACCCAGCCCACCGGCGTCGCGGAAATCCTGGTCGGCCATGCGGGCGACGGCTTGGTCGACCTCAGCTCCCATCAGGTGGCTCTCGCTCCCACCGCGAAGGAGGTCGAAGCCACCCGCCGCCGCTACACGCTGACGGACGAGGACACGCTCGACTTCGTCCACGACCTCGCCGCGGTCGGTCAGCCGCTGCAGCACCACCTGTCGGCACGGCTTCGGCGCGGGGGCGGCAGCTAGTGCTGTTTCCGGCGAGATGTGCCCCGTCGCGCTGTCGGCACGCACTGCCGTGAAGGCATTGAGGGGCCAGTGGCCCCCTTCCGTGTCGGCCGAGAGGCTCGCTACCAGACCTTCCGGCCGCCTTGTGATCGCACGCACCGGACGACGCTCCCCGAGGGGATCGCCGCGCCCGCGGGGCACGCACCGATGACGCCCGGCGTCAACACGGCGTACCCCGGTTTCGCGTCCGACGTAAAAAGGTGGAAAAGCGGGTAAACCATTGTGGCGTGCAGGGCATCCTCCCAGGCGTGATGAGCCTGACGGGGACACCGTTCTTCCTGGCCACGATCGCGCTGGTCGCGGTCACCGTGCTGTTGCCCCTGCTGTTGTGGGGCCGAGTGCGCGGTCCCGCCGTGGTGCGCGGCACGGCCCGCCTCGTGATGGTCGTCTCCGCGCAGGCGGCGGCGGTGCTGAGCGTCTTCGTGATGGTCAACAACACCAACGGCCTCTACGACAGCTGGGCCGATCTGCTCGGCACCGGCCAACACATCGTCGCCGCGCCGAGCCTCGGGCGCGACGGGCTCGGGGAACACGGGCGCCTGGCCAACGAGCCGAAGGTCGTCCAGGACTTCAGCCTGACGCACGACGCCCGGATGGGCCGCGGTGTTCGCGTCACCCAGCTGAACGGCCGGGTGTCGGGGGTGCGCGGCGAGGTCTACGTGTGGCTGCCGCCGCAGTACGGCCAGCCGGCCTTCCGGCACCGCAAGTTTCCCGTGGTCGAGCTCCTGGGAGGCTTCCCCGGATCGGCGAAGGCGTGGTTCGGCAGCCTGCAGGTGCAGTCGCAGCTGGAGTCCGGGATGCGGAGCGGGCGGATCGCCCCGTTCATCCTCGTGGAGCCGCGGACCAACCTGCTGGCGCGCCAGGACACCGGGTGCGCCAATGTGCCGGGTGTCGTGGACGCCGAGTCCTGGCTGAGCGTGGACGTCCGGCGGATGGTGACCGACACCTTCCGCGCGCAGAAACGTGCGAGCGGCTGGGCGGTGGCCGGGTTCTCGGCCGGGGCGCACTGCGCCGTGAAGATGGCGCTCGCCCACCCCGACCGCTACCGGGCCGCCGTGGGCCTCTCCGGCTACAACGACCCGGCCGCCGAACGGGTCTCCCTCACGGCCCGGGACCCGAAGCTGCGGCGCGTCAACAACCCGCTGTGGATTCTGCGCCACGCCACCACCCCGCCGCCCGTCGCGCTGTACCTCTCGGGCGGGCTCAACGACGGGTACCGTGACGGCCTCGCGCTGCGGCGGGCCGCGGTGTTCCCGACACGGGTGGCGGTGGCCGAGGTGAGCGGGCCGCACACCATCGGACTGTGGAAACGTCAGGTGCCGCAGGTCTTCCGCTGGCTGACGGCAGAACTGGCGCCCTACACGGGCGGGGTCGCTCGCGCGAAGGGCATCTGATCGACGAGGGCGGGCCGGTTCCGGGGCCCGGCCCGCACGTGCCCCGTCCGTCGTGAGTCCACCTGTGCCGGAGGGCTACGAGGGCGTGTCGGCCGGTGGAGTGATCAGGGTTCTCAGCTGTTCGGGTGGGATCCCGACGGTGCCGCGCAACGCCCGGGTCGTGTGGGCCCGGTGCCGGTTCGCCAGGCCGGCGGCCTGCCCGGCCCGGGGCGAAGGACGTATCAGTGCCCGATCACGGCACGGACGGTCCGTCGTCCCGGGCTCGGCGCGGCCTCCGCGCCCGGACCCGGGGTCAGCCGGGGAGCATGGAACGTCGCCCGGGGGCGGCGGAGGACTGCATGCTCATGCCGCCGTCGACGACGAGGAGTTGGCCGGTGAGGTAGCGGGACTCGTCGGAGGCGAGGAACACCATGGTGTGGCCGATGTCCTCGGGTGAGCCCAGGTACGGCAGGGCATTGCCCTTCTTCAACGCCTCGATGACGTCTTCGGGCAGGTTGTTCTCCAGGGCGGGGGTCATGACAGCCCCGGGAGCGACGGCGTTGCAGCGCACCCGGTGCGGCCCGTACTGGACGGCGATCGACTTGGTGATGCTGACCACCGCGGCCTTGACGGCGCCGTAGGAGGTTTGCAGGACGTCACCGACGAGCGCGGCGACGGAGGCCGTGTTGATGATCGATCCGCCACCGGCGCGGATCATGTGGGGCACGGCGTGTCGAGCGCCCAGGAGGGTGCTGCGCACATTGAGGGCGACGGCCCGGTCGAATTCGTCCATGTCCATGCGCAGCAGGTCCAGGTCCTTGCGCGGGTCGGTTCCACCGACGTGATTGCAGAGGACGTGCAGTCCGCCGAACTCGCCGACGGCTGCGGCGACCATGGCGGCGACCGAGCTCTCGTCGGTGACGTCCACGGTGACGGGCAGCGCCCGGCCGCCTGCGGCCGCGATGATTCCGGCGGTTTCCTCGGCAGCCCGGGCGTTGTGGTCGGCGACCACCACCCGGGCGCCCTGGCGGCTCATCAGTTCGGCGGCGGACCGTCCGATCCCGCTGCCCGCGCCGGTGATGACCGCGACCTTGTCCTTGAGGCGATCCATGACCATGTCCTTTCGTCGTACCTGCTGGTTCAGTGTTTTCCCGTGACGGCCCGGGGGCGCGCCGGGGCCGTCACGGCGTCCTGCTCCGCGGTGGAGCGCTGGATGCGCGGGATGGCGAGGGTGAGGAGGAGCCCGACGGCTGTGGCGAGCATCGCGACGACATAGGTCAAGCGGAATCCGTTCTCGGCCGGTACCTCGACCGGACCGAGCCGCATGGTCATGTTCGCCAGGATCGCCGCCATCACCGCGCTGGACGTGGAGGTGCCGATCGAGCGCATGAGCGCGTTGACCCCGTTGGCGGACGCCGTCTCGGTCACGGGGACCGCCCCCATGATCAGGGCGGGCATCGCGGCGTAGGCGATGCCGACACCGGCACTGACGATCATCGAGGTGATGACGATCTGCCACACCTGGGACATCAGGAACAGTCCCGCGCCGTAGCCGATGCCGATGACCGCGACGCCGATGAGAAGCGCGGTGCGGGCGCCGCGCCGGGCGGTGATGCGGGCGGAGACGGGTGACAGGGCCATCATGACCAGGCCGCCCGGCGCCAGTGCGAGCCCTGCCGCGAGCGTGGACTGCCCGAGCCCGTAACCGGTGGCTTCGGGGGACTGGAGCAACTGCGGCAGGGTCAGCGACATCGCGTACATGGCGAAGCCGACGACCACCGAGGCGAGGTTGGTGAACAGCACGGGCCGTCGAACGGTGACCCGGAGGTCCACCAGCGGCTGGGACACGCGCGTCTCGTAGACCGCCCAGAGCGCCAGGACCACGGCGCCGCCCGCGAACAGTCCGAGGGTGGTGGTGCTCGTCCAGCCCCAGTCGCCGCCCTTGGTGACCGGCAGCAGCAGGCACACGAGTCCGGCCGCGAGCCCGATCGCGCCGGGGGTGTCGAATCGTCCGGGTGCCTGGTTGGGGGATTCGGGCAGGAGGAAGACCACCAGCGCGAGGCACACGAGTCCCAGCCCGGCCGCGAGCCAGAACAGGACGTGCCAGTCGGCGTACTGGACGATGGCGGCGGCGACGGGGAGGCCGATCGCACCACCGACCCCGAGGGTCGCGCTGACCAGTGACACGGCGCCGCCCACGCGTGCGGCGGGCAGTTCGTCGCGCAGGATGCTGATGCCCACGGGGATGACACCGGTGGCCAGGCCCTGCAGCACCCGTCCGGTGATCACCGGGATCAGGTTGTCGGACAGGGCACACACCACGGAGCCCGCGACGAGCGCGACCAGGCTGGCGATGAGGATCCTGCGCTTGCCGAACATGTCGCCGAGGCGTCCGGAGATGGGTGTCACCACGGCTGCGGCGAGGAGCGTGGCGGTGATCACCCAGGACGCGTCGGACGGCTCGGCGTTCAGCAGGTGCGGCAGTTGCGGGATGATCGGTACGACGAGAGTCTGCATGAGCGACACCACGACGCCGCTCAGTGCGATCACGGCGGTGACCGCACCCGGTCCCGGCGTGCGGGTGGACGTGTCCGACAACGAAGAACTCCTTGAACGAGTCGGCGCCCGTGGGGCGCGCATGGGCATGAACGGGTGAGGTCACCGGGGCGCGGGCGCACCGACGACCGGCACGTCGCGGGCGGGGCCTGTGATCGGCTCTGGGAGCGGGCGTGGTGCTTTCTTCGGGGTGTTCCGGGCGGGGGCGGCGGTGGTGCGGCCGTTCACCCCGTGGGCGCCGGTGAAGCGGTCCCGATCGGGGTCGAGGCCATGGGCTCGAACTCCGCGTCCGGCGTGACCACGTCGTGCGCGACCGTCTTGTGCGGCCCCCGGTCCGTGGGGAGGAAGGGGACGGGGCAGGGTCTGTCCGCCCTCCGGCAGCCTGGCGGCGGCCTGGGCCCGCTCGTCGGCGTGTGTGCGGGGTTCGAGTACCTGCTGAGCATCCGGTGCCGACGGCCACGTTGCCGCACGTACGGACGCCGGGTGCGGCACGGTCGCCCGCGTCACGGCACACCCGTGCGCCGGGTCACTGCCCGGGACCACCGGGTACCGAGGCTCCGGAAGGAGCGCCTCCCCGGCTGGTCACCCACTACGAAGACGTCGAACCCGCGCCGCGGGTGCGGAGCCGGGCGAGCCCGGCGGGCGGGTCGAAGGGGCAGGTCCGTGCGGTCGGATGCGCGGCGGCGGGTCCGGCCTCGGGCTGATCTGCGCTCATTTGGGGCTCCATGCCTCGGGTGCGTCGGGAGGGGCGGGCGCACAGGGCTGGCTGAGCATTGTGCACATGATGTGCACTGTACGCATCGTGTGCACAATGCACAAATCCTGCTGATCGTGGCTGCGGAGCGCGGGGTATGCGCGATGATGAGCGGGAACCGACGGTGGAAGAGGGCCAAGGACATGAGTGAGCACGAGCGAGGGCTGAGTGAGCGAGAGCGTCGGCTGAGCGATCTGGAGCGTGAGCTGACCTTGCTGTCCCGGCATTTCGTCGCCGCGCGAGGCCCCCGCATCGGCCAGAGCCTGGAACGCTCGGCCTACGTTCTGCTCACCCGGCTCGAGGTCGGTGAACCGCTCACGCTCAAGGAGCTGGCGCACACCTTCCAGGTCGGTATCTCCACCATCAACCGCCAGGTCAGTGCCATGCTCCGGAACGGCCTGGTGGAACGGATCCCCGATCCCGACGGGGGAATGGCCCGCAAGTTCCGTCCCACCGCGCTCGGTCTGGAACGCCTGGAGGCCGACCGTGCCGTCAGCCGCGCCGGGACCACGCGCCTCATCGAAGCCTCGGGCTGGGCGGACCGGCGAACCGAGCAGTTCCTCACGCTGCTGGTCGAGTTCAACCAGAGCATCGAACAGCTGGAGGGGCTCACGTGGTCGCGCACGGGCCGGGACGAGAACTCATCGGCCACAGACTGACCGATGGATACGGGCGGTCAGGTCCTGGCCGTGGGATCGGGCGAGGAACGGGCTCTGCCCTCGGACGCGTCTTCACAGGCCGGATGCGCTCGACCGTGCCATGGCGCCGGCCGTCCCCGCACCGCGCGGCCCTTGAAGGGGCATGACGCGATTCGCCCGGACCAGCCCATGGGATGCAGGAGGCGGCCGCTCATGGCTGTCACCGCAGGGCTGTTACACAACTGAGTGGATGTCCTGACGCGCCTGACGCGCGGTCGAGACCGGCCGGAGGGCCGGCGGGCACAAGATCGGGGCCGGAAACGACGGCCAAGTGCCGTGCCCCGCACGAGCCCGCCGGTGCCGTACCCGGTGGCAGACGAAAGTGAGTGCACCCTTGCGCAACCCCATGAGCCGACGGATGGCCGCCGCCCTCGCGAGTTCCGGTGCGTTCGGACTCCTGTGTACTGCCACGCCATCCGCCTGGGCGATCGTCGGCGGAGAGCCGGTCGCGGACGGCAAGCGGCCCTTCGTGGCGCAGATCGAAGAACAGGGCGACGACGGGGCCTGGTCGCACTTCTGCGGCGGGGCGCTCGTCGACAGCCGGGTCGTCGCCACGGCGGCGCACTGTGCCAGGTTCGCCGAACAGGGCAAGGTCAAGATCCGGCTCGTCCTGGGGCGGGCCGATTCCGGCGCACCCGGAGGAACGGTGGTGACGGATGATCACTTCACCGTCCACAGCCACCCCGAGTTCTCGACACTGACCAACACGGACCTCGGTCTCATCGTGCTCGACAGCCCCGCCGACCAGGCGAGCGCAGCCCTTCCCGCATTGCGGACGAAACTGCAGGCGGGGCGTCTCCTGCGTGCCGCCGGCTGGGGGCGTACCGATCCAGCCGAACCGGACAAGCCGTCACGCCTGCGCGAAGCGACGCTTCCCGTCACGAAGTTCGACACCGAAGGAGGGACGTGGGACAAGCAGTTCATCTGCGCCGGAACCGCACGGTCGCGGGTTGCGCCCGGCGACAGCGGAGGGCCCTTGTTCGATCCGGGCGCATCCGGCAAGGCTGTCGTGTACGGCTTGGTGACAGGAGAAACGAACACCTGCCAGGGGCTCTTCACGAACCTGGCCGACCCGGCCATCTGGAAGGCGTTCCGAGAACCGCTCGCTTCTCACGGCCTCTCGCACGTCATTCCGACCGTGGCTGACCCGGCCGTAGCGCCCTGAAGCCGCTCGCCGGGCAGTCGCCGAACCCCTGGTCGAGCCATACCGTGATGTCCTGGTCGGCCGGATGCACACCGGCGGGCCGATCATCCGACGGCGAGCGGAAGTTCGGCGGCCGGCTCGGCGGGCTCGGCCTTCCCTGTCGGTCGGGGCGCGTCGTCCGGTACCGACCGGCAGCGCGTCCTCGTCGGAGAGCGACGCGGGGAACGCGGCCCCGGCGATGTGCTCCAGCATCTCGCGGGGCCGGACGAACCCGCTTCGGCCGACGGCTCCGCCACCTCCGGCAGGTGCGCGACGAGGACGACGTGGTGCGGCGTCCACCCCAGTACGCACGCGGAGGGGCAGCTGCCCGCGGTGACGACTTCGCCGCGGGTGCCGACCCGGGCCCCGGGTCGGCACACCTGCCGAGCGGCCGACTCTCGCGCTCCGTCAGAAGCCGTGGCTGAGGGTTTCAGCGGGAGGGACACACCACGTGAAGTGCTCCTCGCGACGGACCGGATCCTTCACGTCGGATCGTTCCTACCAAGGGAGGGGGCCTGCTGCGTCGAAGTAGCCACCGGTGGGGCCGTCGGGTCCCACCTGGGCCATGCGGACGATGATCTCGGCACCCTGTTCGACGGTCTGGATGCCGGTGTTGCCGTTCAGGTCGGTCTTGGTGAAGCCAGGCTCCACAGCATTGATCCGCATGCCCAAGAACGCCTTCGCGTACTGCACGGTGATCATGTTGACCGCCGCCTTCGACGCCGGGTAGGCGACGCCCGGGTAGGCGTACGCCGGAGCGTCCGGGTCGGTGACGCGGGTCAGGGAAGCCAGCCCACTGCTGACATTGACCACCACCGGGGCGGTGGAACGCCGCAGCAGCGGGAGAAACGCGTGGGTGACGCGCACCGTGCCGAAGACGTTCGTCTCGAACATGTGCCGCATCACGTCGGCGGTCACGTCCGCGGCACCGATCACGTTGTTGTCCGCGTCCCGCTTCTCGATACCCGCATTGTTGACCAGTACGTCCAGCCCTCCATCGGCCTCGATGCTCTCGGCCGCGGCCTGAACGGACGCGTCGTCGGTGACGTCGAGCTGGACCGTCCGCGCGCCCAGCCGTTCCGCGGCTCGGCGGCCGCGTTCGATGTCCCGGCTGCCGATGTAGACGGTGTGGCCCGCGGCGGTCAGGCGGCGGGCGGTCTCGAAACCGAGGCCCTTGTCGGCCCCGGTGATCAGTGTCGTGGTCATGCCTCCAGGCTGCGGCGGACGGTGGGGATCTGCCAGCAGTCCCTTCTTCCTGGGACTGCCAGTACCAGGAAGACCGGCGTGGTGCGGTGCACAGTGGTGGCATGGCGAGCACGGAATTCGGACGAACGGTGAGGCGCTGGCGCGACCGGGTCCCCCCGGAGGCTGCGGGGCTGCCCGCCGGAGGGCATCGGCGCGCGGCCGGGTTGCGCCGAGAGGAACTGGCCATGCTCGCCGGGATCTCGGTCGACTACGTGACCCGACTGGAACAGGGCCGGTCGACCAACCCCCTCGGAGCAGGTCATCGAGGCCCTGGGGCGGGCTCTTCGCCTGTCCCCGCCCGAACGCGAGTACCTGTTCCATGTCGCCGGGCTCGTGCCGCCGGGGCGGGGCACGGTACCGGCGTACATCACGCCGAGCGTGCACCGGATGCTGGACAGGCTGACCGGGACGCCCGTCGCGGTCTCCGACGCGTCGTGGACGCTGCTGCTGACCAACCCGCTGTACACGGCGCTGATGGGCGAGCGGCACGGTCGGGAGCGCAACGGCGCGTGGCGCGCCTTCCTCGGCTCCGGCGGTCGCGTCCGCCACACATCGCAGTCCCGGCTCGCGACGGAGACCGCGGTGGTGGCCGACCTGCGCGCGGCAGCGAGCCGTTATCCGCAGGACCAGCGGTTGCGACACCTGATCGCCGATCTGCGTGCGAACAGCGAGCGGTTCGCGGATCTCTGGGACTCCGGAGCAATGGGTCGCCACGAGGCGTCGCGCAAGACTGTGGATCACCCGCAGGTGGGCGTCGTGACGCTGGACTGCGACGTGCTGAGCGTCGCGGGAAGCGACCTGCGCATCATGATCTACACGGCCGAGCCCGGCAGCCGGGACGCCGATCGACTCGAACTCCTCTCCGTCCTGGGCACCCAGACACTCGCCGGGTAGCGCTCCGAAAGCGTCATCACACCGAACCGTGACGCCTTCGGATGCCAGGTGGCGGACCCGTTCGAGCCGCTCCCGGGACGGGCGGTCGGCGTGTGCGGGGCCGGAGGTGCCTGATCCAGATGCGCGCGAGCGAGACCGGCGTGAGGATCAGGGTACGGGCAGTGGTCCGGTCGCGCCCCGGCCCTGAACGGGGTCGATCCCCTTCCTCGGGCGCTCCGGTCCGCTTCCCTTCCCACACTGCCCAAGGGGGGCCTGGAGGTGGACATGCCGCGGCCCTTGTGGACCGGTGCCATCAGCTTCGGCCTGGTCACGATTCCGATCAAGGTCGTGTCCGCGACCGAGGACCGCTCGGTCCGCTTCCACCAGGTCCATCTGAAGGACATGGGCCGGGTCCGTACCCGCAAGGTCTGTGAACTCGACGGCGAAGTCGTCCCGCAGGAAGAGATCGGCAGGGGCTACGAGCTCACCCGGGGCGAGACCGTCCCGGTCACCGACGAAGAGCTGGATGAGATGCCGCTGCCCACGGCGAAGGCGATCGAGATCGTGGCGTTCGTCGACGCGGACAGCATCGACCCGATCCGGATCGGTGACAGCTACTACCTCGCGATCGACGGCCAGGTCGCCGCCAAGCCCTACACCTTGCTCCGCAAGGCGCTGGAGCGCTCCGACAAGGTCGCGGTCGCGAAGTTCGCCTGGCACAACCGCGAGCGCCTGGGACTTCTGCGGGTACGGGAGGGGGCGATCGTGCTGCACAGCATGCGGTGGCCGGACGAGATCCGCAGTCCCGAATCCCTCGCCCCCGAGGTCACCGGCCTGGACGAGGACGAGATCGAACGGGCCGTCCAGCTCACCGACACCATGGCCCTCGACGACATCTCCGGATTCCGGGACCAGTACCGCGACGCCCTGGAGGAACTGCTCGAGGCGAGGGTGGAGGGCAAGGAACCACGGCAGCCGGCCGAAGGGGAGGAGCCGAAGCCCGGGAAGGTCGTGGACCTGATGGCTGCCCTGAACGCCTCGGTCGAGGCCGCCAGGGAATCGCGCGGCGAGGCCGCGACGGTGCACGAGATGCGACCCCGCAAGAAGACGTCCGCGAGGAAGACCGCACCGGCCACGAAGACCTCCGCGAAGAAGACCGCGACGACGAGGAAGACCGCGGCCCGGAAGGCGGCTGCGAAGAAGCGCAGTGCCTCCTGACCCGAATCGCCCCGTGCCGTTGCCCCGGATCGATCCCATGCTCGCCACCCCCGGCAGCCTGCCGGCCAAGGACGACCGGTGGGCGTTCGAGGTGAAGCACGACGGCCAGCGGGCCGTGGTCTACCTTCCGGGCGATGGCACCGTCACCTTGCGGGCCCGGTCCGGGGCAGACATCACCGGCGCCTACCCGGAGCTCAGGCGGCTGGGATCCGTCCTCGGCGGGCCCGCGGTCCTGGACGGAGAGATCGTCGCGCTCGATTCCGAGGGACGCAGCGATTTCGAGCGGCTCCAGTCCCGGATGGGGCTCGCCGGATCCCCGGCGAAAGCGGCCCGCATGGCCCGGTCCGTCCCCGCCCACCTGGTCCTGTTCGACGCCCTCCACCTGGGGAAGTCCAGCCTGATCCGACTGCCGTACACCGAGCGCCGCACCGTACTGGAGGATCTGGGCCTGGACGGGGACCAGTGGTCCACCCCTGCGGCGGTCGTCGGGCACGGCGCGCAGGCCCTGGAGACGACCCGGGCCGCGGGCCTGGAGGGCCTGGTCGCGAAGCGCCTCACCTCCCGCTACGAGCCCGGTGTCCGCTCCCGCGCGTGGATCAAGATCCGGCACGTCCGCACCATCGACGTGATCGTCGGCGGATGGCTGCCCGGCCGCGGCAGGCTCACCGGCCTGCCCGGTGCCCTGCTCCTGGGAGAGCGACACCAGCACGGTCTGCGATACATCGGCAGCGTCGGCACTGGATGGAGCGACAGGCAACGCACCGCACTGGCGGCACTCCTCCGGACCGCCGCCGTCGACGAATGCCCCTTCGACACCCCGCCCGCAGCAGCCGGAGCACGATGGGTGCTTCCACGCCTCGTCGGCGAGGTCCGCTACACGACCCGCACCAAGGCGGGCCTGCTCCGGCACCCCACCTGGCATCGCCTGCGACCCGACCTCGCCCCCGACGACACCGTATGAACACGACATGACCCGAGGAATCAGGAGTGTCCGCGGACCGTCGATCCGGCACGGATCGATCTCCGGCTCGGCCAAGGCGATGGCCGCTTCTTCCCGGTGCGGGATCGCCGTGGCCCCGGGCCCCTTCGGCTGACCCGACCATCAGTTGGAGGCCCTCGGGTCCATCGTTCGTGGCCTCCCGAAAGCGGAACTCGTGGAGCACCTGCAGCTGAGTCCCGCCGCGATCAAGACACAGGTCGGGCGGCTGTGTGCCGGGCTCCGCGCTCGCGATCGTGCGCAACCGGTGATGGTCGCCCATGAGACACGCTCGGCGGGCCACCGACGGACCGGAAGGTGATGCAGATGCCCGCCGTCCGGCTCGGCGGAAGGGGGCGGCACACGACTTTGTCATGATCCGTCCCACCCATGTGCCGCAGGTCGGAGCTGGCCGAAACTTAAGTCAATCAATTGACTTAAGAACGGGGGGTGTCTTCACTGAGGTCGCATCCCGCGAACACGGATCAAGGAGGCGGCCCTCTGTGACCGACATCCCGACGACGAGGACGGCGCGGCCGCACTCCGTTCCGCACGCGACACAGACGGCGCGGACCCGCCGGGCGATCATGGCGGCCGCCGAACGGCTCTTCGCCGAACAGGGTCTGGTCGCCGTGTCGAACCGGCAGATCAGCGACGCGGCCGGACTCGGCAACAACACTGCGGTCAGCTACCACTTCGGCAGCAAGTCCGGCCTGGTCCGGGCCATCATGCGGGACCATGCCGATGCCACCGAAGCCATCCGTGAGCGGCACCTGGCGCGATGCGCCACGAGCAACGACATCCGGGACTGGGTCGGCTGTCTCGTTCGCCCGTCCTGCGAGCACCTGGCCGAACTCGGCGTCCCGTCGTGGCACGGCCGCTTCGCCGCCCAGGCCATGGCCGACCCCGTGCTGCGCGCGATCGCCATCGACGAGGCACTCGAACGACCGGCGCTGCGAAGGACGTTGGAAGGACTTGCCGCCCGCATCACCGACGTACCCCTTCAAGTCCGCGCCGAGCGGGCCGACATGGCTCGTCACCTCATCCTGCAGACGTGCGCCGAGCGGGAGCGCGCACTCGCCGACGGCACAGCCACCCGCCACACGTCCTGGACCCATACCGCCGACACCCTTGCCGACGCCGTCGTCGGCCTGTTTCTCGCACCGGTCACCGTCCGCCCCCTAAGGGCTGTCCCGTAATCCCTGGCGGGCGCGCGACGACGGCTACGGCACCTTGCCGCGTTGTCGGAACATCCGCATACATCCAGTATGCGGACGTCCCTCCGCCTTGCGATGCACCGCATCCGACGCCGCGCGCTGATCCACCAGGGATTTCGGGACAGCCCTTAGACCGTGTCCTCAACTGCCTTCCGCTGTACGGCCTCCGGCCGAGAGACGCCGGATCGAGGACACGGCCCAGGGTTTTCTGTTCGGATCAGGCCGGATCAGCGAGCGGGGCCCGGTGACATGGATCGCAAGGCGGAAGAGGGACGCACGGCGACCGACGACAACGCGGCGAAGCACGGCACCGGAGCAACGAGCCCGGCGTGACCCGAACGAACGACCCCGACCTCGCCCCACACCCACAGGAGAACCATGGCCACCCCCCACGCCCCGCAGGAGCTCGGCTTCGACCTCGACGAACTGCGTGCCCGATACCGCACCGAACGGGACCGGCGCATACGCCCGGAGGGCAGCGGACAGTATCGGCGACCCGAGGGCGGGTTCGGCCGCTTCGACGAAGACCCCTACGCGGACGGTGAACCGACGCGGGAGCCGCTCGACGACCGGGTGACGGTCCTGATAATCGGCGGTGGCTTCGGTGGACTGCTCGCCGGAGCCCGGCTGCGCGAGGCGGGCGTCGCCTCCGTCCGCCTGATCGAAAAGGGCGCCGACTTCGGCGGCACCTGGTACTGGAACCGCTATCCGGGCATCCACTGCGACATCGAGTCGTACGTCTACATGCCCCTGCTCGAAGAGGTGGGCTACGTCCCGGCGTGGAAGTACGCCCCGGGCGAGGAGATCAGGCAGCACGCGCGGGCGATCGCGCGCCGCTTCGAACTCTACGACGACGCCTGTTTCCGCACCGCGGCGACCGAACTGCGCTGGGACGAGGACGGGGCGGAGTGGCTCGTCGCCACCGACCGCGGAGACCGCATCAGGGCCCGCCACGTGGTCGTCGCCACCGGCACCCTCAGCCGGCCCAAGCTCCCCGGCATCCCGGGCATCGAGACGTACCGCGGCCACACCTTCCACACCAGCCGCTGGGACTACGCGTACACCGGCGGGAGCGCCGACGGTGGACTGCACAGGCTCGCGGACAAACGCGTCGCCCTGATCGGGACCGGCGCGACCGCCATCCAGGTCGTCCCGCACCTCGGCGCCGACGCCCAGCACCTGTACGTGTTCCAGCGCACCCCGTCCACCGTCGATGTGCGCGGCAATCGGCCCACCGACCCCGACTGGGCCGCGTCCCTGACTCCCGGCTGGCAGCGGCGCCGCATGGAGAACTTCCTCCGGACCGTCACCGGAGCACACGTGGCGCAGGACCTCGTGAACGACGCCTGGACCAGCGGCGCCCGGCTCCAGGAGAAGATGATCCCCACCAACAGCTACGCGCACATTCCGGCCGAGGAACGCGAACGGGCCTACGAGACAGCAGACTTCCAGAAGATGAACGAGCTGCGCGGCCGCGTCGACAGCATCGTCGTGGACGCGGTGACCGCGGAGAAGCTCAAGCCCTGGTACCGCTACATGTGCAAGCGTCCCACGTTCAGCGACACCTACCTGCAGACTTTCAACCGGCCCGACGTCACTCTCGTCGACACCGCCGACACCCACGGCGTCGAACGCATCACGGACCGGGCCGTCGTGGTCGGCAACACCGCGTACGAGGTCGACTGCATCATCTTCGCGACCGGCTTCGAGACCGGCGTCTCCGGCGTGCTGTCGGGCAAGCTGCCCGTGTACGGGCGCGGCGGCGCGAGCCTTCTCGACTCCTGGAAGGACGGACCCAGGACCCTGCACGGGTTCTACAGCCACGGCTTCCCGAACCTGTTCCACATGGGGCCGCTGCAGAACGCCGCCGCCGTCAACTTCGTCCACGTCCTCGACGAACAGGCCACACACATCGCCGAGGTCGTCGCGCAGGCCCGCCGGCGCCGGGCGAGGTACGTCGAGCCGACCGTCGAGGCACAGGACGCGTGGGTCGCCACGATCCGGCGCAAGGCCGCAGATCTGTACGCGTTCCACGCCGAGTGCACCCCCGGCTACTACAACAACGAGGGCCGGCCCAGGGAGCGGAGCCAGGCCTACGGTGACGGCCCGGTCGCCTTCCACGAACTGCTCAGGAACTGGCGCGAGAACGGCGGTCCGAGCGACGTACTCGTCGGGAAGCGGGACGACGACGAGGCGGGGACGTGGTGAGCGCGTTCCCCAACCGCTTCGACGCGACCGGTCGCGCCCGGACCACCAGCGGCCGCTGGAAGACCCGCCGCCTCAACCCGCCCAACCGGCTGTGGGGTTCCAACGGCATCGCCTTCGGGCCCGACGGACGACTCCATGTCGCGCAGTTCCTCGCCGGACAGATCAGCGCCGTCGACCCGGCCACCGGGGACGTCGAGGTGATCGTTCCCATGGACGGTCCGGTGCAGTCGCCGGACGATCTCGCCTTCGGCGCGGACGGTTCCATGTACATCGCCGACCTGGTTCCCGGCCGGGTCTGGCGCCGCCGTCCTGATGGCACGTACACCCTCGTCTGCGACGAGATCACCAACCCCAACGGCATCACCTGCATCGGCGACCGGCTGTTCGTCAATGAGATGAAGCCCGACGGCCGCCTGATGGAACTCTTCCCCGACGGTGGCGACCCGGTCGTCCTCACCGACGGACTCGCCCTCGGCAACGCCATGCAACGAGGACCCGACGGGCACCTGTACTACCCGCACATGGTCACCGGACAGGTATGGAGGATCCCTCCCGACGGAGGGGCCCCCGAGACCGTCGCCGAGGACGTGCACGAGCCCGTCGCCGTGCGCTTCGACCTCGACGGCGTCCTGCACGTCCTGTCCCGGGGCACCGAAGGTTTCGTCACCCGCGTCGACCTGCACGGCACAGGCACCCGCACGCTTCTCACCAGCGGCCTCGTCGGCCTGGACAACGCCGCCTTCGACACCGAGAACCGGATGTACGTCTCCAGCTACGCGAGCGGCGGCGTCACCGAACTGCACCCCGACGGACGGACCCGCGAGATCGTGCCCCGCGGCTTCGACGGCCCCTACGGCGTGACGATCGACCTCGGCGGGACCGTCCATGCCGCCGACCACTACCGCCTCGCGAGCCCTGCGGGCGATCAGGAGGGACCCACGGAGGGCGGCGTCACCACGAACGCCCTGCTGACCTTCGCGCACGGTGTCGTGTCCGACGGCGAACTCCTGCATCTCACCTCCCAGTTCGGCGAGGTGCGGACGTACGATCCCGCGCGGGGCGACTCTCGGCGGCGGGCGAGCGGACTGGACCAACCGCTCGGCATCGCCGTCGCGCCCGACGGATCGCTCGTCGTCGCCGAGACCGGTGCAGGCCGCGTCCTCGCCGTCGATGCGCAGGACACGGTCACCGTGCTGGCCGAGGGTCTCGAGCACCCCGTGGACGTCGCCTTCGATGCCGAGGGCCGCTGCTACGTGAGCGACGACCGGCAGGGGGCGGTGTCCCGGCTCGGCGAGGACGGCGCGGTCGTCGTCGCCGAGGGGCTCGGCGCGCCGGAGGGGCTCACGGTGTTGGACGGCGAACTGTTCACCGTCGACACCGCGGGGCGCAGGCTTCTCGCCGTCTCGCCCATCACGGGCGAACTCCGCGTCGATGCGGAGGAGTTGCCTGTCGGACTGCCCCCTGGCGTTCGTCCGCGGGTTCAGCCCGCCCTCTTCGCGGGCGGTCTGCCCGGCTCGGCGCGCCGCTTCGCCGGCCTCACCGCCGCGCCCGACGGCACGTTGCTGCTCTCGGCCGACGGGGAGGGCACGGTGTTGCGGCTCATGCCGTCGCGGGGCGACGACTGAGCGCGGTACACGCAAGGAGCACGGCCCCGCCCCCGGCCTGCGACCGAGGCGTGACGGCTCCGACATCCGGTACCAGCGGCTGCCCGATGCCCCTGACGTCGTCGGTGGCGAGTCGGGCCGACGTCCGGTAAACCGGCACCGGATCCGCGTCCCTGAGGCACTCCGGGCGATCCGGTTGATCAGTCGATGTCGACGTCCACCCGCTCCCATGGCATCGCCTCACGCCAGGTGTCACGCGCCCGCACCCAGTCATCGACCACCTTTGCCACCAGTTCGAAGGCGGGCGACAACGCGCTGTCCCAGGGCGCACTGTCGGTGGCGACGGCGCGGACGTGCCGATCGGATCGGCCCTCACGGCATTCGAGGATGTACCCTCGACCGTCGTCCGAGGGAATGCTCACGTCCATACGGATCTGGAGGCAGTGCTGCCCCGGCGGCGACAGGTCAGGCTTCTCAACCGAGACCCAGTACCTGAAGTTCATCTCCGAGAGCAGATCGTAGAGATCGGTCGCGGACGGATCCTCAACCATCCGAACGTCGCTCGACCCCATACGCAGCACGGCTCTTGTCGTCATGGAGCGGAGTCTGTCAGACGTCCGGATCGCTGCCGCTCGTACCTCCGTCCGGCCGGGCTGCTGCCGGGTGCACGGACACGGGGTGCACAGGCCACTCGGAGGTACCCCCGACCTGTGCCCGTGGCGACTGTCCCATGTCATCCGCGGGCGGGTCCGGCCGACGCTGCTGCGTGCTTCAGCCACCGTGCCGTCACCGCGACCGCCTCGGCCTCGTGCTCACGGGTGTGGAAACCGTGAGCGGCACCCGAGACGGCGTGGAACTCCCAGGCCGAAATCGCCTCGGCGGTCCGCCGAGCGATGTCGAAGGAGACATGGCCGTCACGGTCTCCGTGAAGCACCATCGTCGGCGGGCTGTCGGTGGCGTAGGCCTCGATCGGCCGGTACCGGGCCATCTCGGTGAACAGCACGCGTCCCAGAGGGAAGGTTCCGTTGAGGAGCAGACTCCCCTTCTCCGTCATTCCCGCCATCGCCGTGGGGCCGAAGTTCGCGAGTCCCCAGGGCAGTTCGGGTTCCAGGAACGTACGTCGCAGATCGAGCACGGGGTTCCACAGCACCAGTCCCACCAGCCGCTTCGCGAGCCAGGGCATGGACAGCCCGGTGGCCACGGCGCCGAAGCTGGCCGCCACCACGGCCAGTGGGCCGGGGTACTCCTTCGTTGCGTACTCGACGACCGCCTGCAGATCGAGCATCTCCCCGGCGATCGTCACTCCCTCGGGGGTGCCGCCGCTGGCCCCGTGTCCACGGAAGCTGAACCGGACGGCGGTCATGCCGTGCGTGGACAGACGGTCGGCGAGCCGGACGAACGTCCCGCCCTCGTCCAGGTCGGCGGAGACGCCATGGACGAGGAGCACCGCGCTGTGCGCGCCGGCACCCGGAGCGCAGCGGTGCACGGCGGCCGCCAACTCGATACCGTCCAACGAGGCCACACGCACGGCATCCATCACCCAACTCCTCGTAGGGTCCGGTCATCGTGATGCTCAGGGGACCCAGCGGTAGAGCAGCACCTTGTTGAAGAGATCGTCCTCGACGTTGACCAGGTACTCCCCGGTGGAGCGCCGGACCGCGGAGATGCCGTACGGGATGTCGACCCACCCGGTCCGTTCGACTCCGCCGACGTTGCTGCCCGGGAGCCAGCTGCCGACGGCACTTCCGTCGCCGGCCCTCCAGACCCAGACCTGGCCGCGGGTCTGGACACCGACCGTGAAGATGTAGTCGCCCGCCCACGCGAGGCCCACCGTGGTCACGCCCGGTGTCGCCGCGGTGTCCCAGGGCAGGAGCATCGTCCAGGTCGCCGTTCGGTTGCCGGTGCTCCAACGGTCATATCGCGCCAGGACCTTGCCGGCCTCCTTCCAGTAGGCGTTCTCGAACGGTGCTGTGGGCGTGTACCCGGACATATACATGACGTCGCCGGCAACGTCGTAGTGCAGGCGGCGGACAGTGGTGAACGGCGCGGGCAGGGGGACCGTCACCATGCTGGTGTAGTTGTAGATCGGGTTGCCCTGGGCGTCGAACCCCTGCAGGGGGTAGTGGCGCAGGTTGCGGTCCCCGCCCTCCCAGACGTCGCCATTGGTGTCGACGAACCAGACCCAGCAGTTGCCCGGGGAGTTCTGGCCGGTGCCCGTCTGGAGGTATTCGCCGGCCTCGAACCTCCCGTTCCCGCTCAGGTCGCGCCAGATCCATTCGCCCTGTGCCGGCTGGTACGGCGGCCACGTGGGATCGTCGCCGGTCCAGTGCTGCTTGAAGAAGGCACCGGACGGCTTGGCGATCTCGCCCTCGAAGCGGTAGATGAGCAGGTGCGAGGAGTACATGCCGGTGATGTACATGTACAGCGAGCCGTTCTTGCGCACCAGCGTCGGAGAAGCGGCGTGGTGCTGGTGACCGGCCAGGAACAGGCGTGCGTCCTCGGGGTACTTGACGGAGTCGAGGGAGTAGCCGCGCCAGGCCACGTCGCGTCCCGGTGGCTTCGTGACGTCGAGACGGTAGTGGCACTGCTTGGTGTAGACGTCCAGCCCGTCGGACTGCGGGTCGAAGTCGGCGGCGTCGACGAAGGCGCTCCCCTGGAGCTGCCAGACCACGTTTCCGGCGGGGTCGAACTTGCGTATCCACGAGCCGAATTCGCACATGGCGACGTACACGTTGCCCGCCGAGTCACCGCCGACCCCGGTGATGCCGAAGAACTTGTCGGCGATGTTGCGGCCCGGCGTTCCGGCCCCGATACCGCCGGCGAGGCCCAGGCTCCGCGCCAGCACCGGCGTCCCGGACAGGCTGCCGTACGTGTGCACCTGGCGGAGCGGGCCGTTGTCGCCGACCAGCAGGTCGCCGTTGACGTCGATCGCCAGCGAGGTCGGGATCCAGTCGCTCGCAGGCCCGTTGATGGTTCCCGGCAGCGCGGTCCCGGTGTTGGAGAAGTGCAGGATCCGCGCCGGACGCGCGGAATCGACGTGCCAGAAGTGTCCGTCGTTCGTGTCCCGTGTGATGTTCTCGACGACCCAGATGCCACCGGCGGCGTCGATCGCGACCGCGCCCGGCTTGTTGACGCTCCAGCTCCGCAGGAGCGATCCGGTGGCCGCGTCGAAGACCTTCACCTGGTTGGACACCCGGTCGGTGGCCACCACCTGTGCCGCCGAGGCGGCCGCTGCGGCCGGCGGGCTGCCCACGTTGAACGTCAAGGACGTGCCGGTGCCGTTCAGGTTGAAGCGCGTCAGGCCGTTGCCGACGGTGAGGTAGGCGTAGGACCGGTTCACCGCGACCGCGTCGCCGTTGGCGCCTCTGCAGTTCCCGACGAGGTGGCCGTCCTTGTAGATACCGGCGTAGTTGCCGGCCTCGTCCCAGAAGCTGACGGTGTAGACGGCACCGTCGGGGGTGACGGCGATGTTGAAGATGAAGTTCTGCACCCACTCGGTGGCCCCGGAGAACGTGTTCCCGGTCCAAGAGGTGACGACATCGGACGTGCTGACGGAGGGGGTGGTGGCGATCGCCGACGCGGCGACGCCTCCTGGCGCGGTGTCGGAAACCGCTGTCGCGGTGGCGGCGCTCTCCATGGAGAACGCACCGGTCAGTCCTGCCGCGATCGCGGCGTTCCTGCCGTAGGCCAGCGCCTGGCGGCGGGTCACCGCGCCTTTGCCGGGTGAGGGGAGATTACGTTCCGGCGTCCTGTCGCTCATGATCAGGATCCTTTGCTCGATGAGCATCTTCCGGTCGGTCGAACGTCAAGTGACCGGTCACTTGACGTCGTTGAAGATAGAGTCGCTCAAGCGGCGCGTCAATCCATGTGAGTCGGCTTCCACTGGCTGACGGACCGCCCTATGATCCGATGTGCTTCAAGTGAACGGTCATGGATAGGGGTCCCTGAGTGTCCGATCGGCCGACCCTGCGCACCGTCGCGGCCAAGGCGGGTGTCTCGCACCAGACGGTCTCCCGTGTGGTGAACGGCGACCCGACGGTCACCGACGGCGTTCGGGACAGGGTGCTCTCCGCCATGCGTGTGCTCGACTACCGGCCGAGTGCGGGTGCCCGCGCCCTCGCGAGCGGGCGCACCGAGGTCGTCGGCGTCGTCCTTCCGTACAACCCCGGCTTCGCGTTCTCCAACGACCACCTCATCCGCCTGGTCGGGGGAGCGGACCAGGAACTCGCGGCCCGGGGCTACGGCTTGCTGCTGTCCACCCCCGAGGTGCCCGACGACGCGGCCTCGGCCCACCGGCGCTTCACCCGGCGCCGTCAGGTCGACGGGCTGCTCGTGGAGGCCGGGGCCGGCGGAGAGGCGCTGCCCGCGCTGCGGTCGGCCGGCTATCCCACCGTCGTCATCGGCTACACCGACGAGGACGTCTACCGCGTCCATCCCGACGACGAGGGCGGCGCCTATGCCGTCACCCAGCACCTGCTCGCCCTGGGACACCGCCGGATCGGCGTCGTCAACGGCCCGGTGGAGAACCGGCTCGCCATGGCCGCCCGGCTGCGGGGCCTGCGCCGTGCCTTCGCCGACGCCCGCCGTACGACCCCCGACGACCTGATGGAACACGGCGACTTCACCGCCGCGTCCGGCTACGCCGCGGCCGCACGGCTGATGGCGCGACCCGAGCCACCCACCGCGATCTTCGCCTTCAACGACAGCATGGCGTTCGGCGCGATGCGCTGGCTGCGCGAACACGGACGAGCCCTGCCGGCCGACGTATCCGTGGCGGGCTTCGACGACACCACGGCCGCGGAGCTCGTCGACCCCGCACTGACCAGCGTGAGCCTGCACAGCACCGACGTGGGCCGGCGGGCCGCGCGGATCCTGCTCGACGTCCTGGACGGACGGCCCCCGGCACAACGCGAGAACATCACGCCCAGCACCCTCGAAGTCCGCGCGTCGACGGCGCCACCCCCCAGGACGCACTGATCCGAACGCAGGGAAAGGACAACCGAACCGATGGAGCACACGCAGCGCTCTTGCACCGCGAACGCATACGTCGAAGACGTGTCACCCGGCAACGGCCGGGCACGGCCCCGTGCGTCGTTCCGTTCCGACGCACCGGTGATCGAACTGGACGGTTCGTGGAGCTTCCGGCCGGCCGCCGGGCTGCACGATCTGACCCCGGGATTCGAGGACCCCGAGTTCGACGCGGACGCCTGGACCCGTATCGCGGTGCCCTCGTGCTGGCAGATGGACGGCCTGCCGGGGCCCACCCGCTTCGGCGCCCCCGCCTACACGAACATCACCTACCCGATCCCGCTCGACCCGCCCCGGGTGCCCGACGACAACCCGACGGGTGAGTACCGACGGGAGTTCGAGGCCGAAGAGGGCTTCGCCGACGGAGGAGCGGCGGTTCTCAGGTTCGAGGGCGTGGACTCGTGCTTCGCGGTCTGGCTGAACGGGACGCGGCTGGGCGACGGCAAGGGCAGTCGGCTGCCGACCGAGTTCGACGTCACGGGCGTGCTGCGCCCCGGACGCAATGTACTGGCGGTCCGGGTGCACCAGTGGTCCGCCGGGACCTACCTGGAGGACCAGGACATGTGGTGGCTGTCGGGGATCTTCCGCTCGGTGCGGCTGCTGTCCCGGCCCGCCGGGGGCGTCGCCGACTTCTTCGTCCACGCCGACTACGAGCACCACACGGGCGTGGGCATGCTGCGCATCGACGTCGAGGGCGCGGCCCGGCTCACCGTCCCGGAACTCGGGCTGGTCGACGCCGACCCGGCCGGACCGCACACCGTCACCGGGGTCACGCCCTGGAGCGACGAACAACCTCACCTCTACCTCGGTGAGTTGGCGACGGCGACGGAACGGGTGCCGATCCGGATCGGCTTCCGGCGGATCGCGGTCGAGGACGGCGTGCTGACCGCCAATGGCAAGCCCTTGCTGTTCCGCGGCGTCAACCGGCACGAATGGCATCCGGTCACCGGACGGACACTGACGCACGAGACGATGCTCGCCGACGTGCTGCTGATGAAGCAGCATCACATCAACGCCGTCAGAACGAGCCACTACCCTCCGGACACGGCCTTCCTCGACCTGTGCGACGAATACGGGCTCTGGGTGATCGACGAATGCGACCTGGAGACACACGGCTTCTCGAAGAACGCCTGGCGGAGCAACCCCGGTGCCGACCCGGTCTGGCGGGCGGCGCTGCTCGACCGGGCCGAGCGGATGGTGGAACGGGACAAAAACCACCCGAGCGTCGTGATCTGGTCGCTGGGCAACGAGTCCGGCACCGGCGCGAACCTGGAGGCCATGGCCGCATGGATCCGTGAACGGGACCCGGACCGCCTCATCCACTACGAGGGCGACTGGGACAACTGCGTGTGCACCGACCTCTATTCGGTGATGTACCCGGACCACTCCACGGTGGCGGCGATCGCGTGCGGGCAGGAACCGCTGACCGGCGACCCGGCCAACGACGCGCGGCGGCGTGCCATGCCGTTGCTGCTGTGCGAGTACGGCCACGCCATGGGCAACGGGCCCGGCGGGCTGCGGGAGTACCAGGAGCTGTTCGAGGCACATCCGCGACTGGCCGGGGGCTTCGTCTGGGAGTGGATCGACCACGGCATCGCCCGGCGGGACGACGGCGGAAGCCTGTATCACTCCTACGGCGGGGACTTCGGAGAGCCCGTCCACGACGGCAACTTCGTCATCGACGGGCTGCTGTTCCCGGACCGCACCCCCTCGCCCGGTCTGGTCGAGTACGCGAAGGTCATCGAACCGGTCAGGATCGAGGCCGCGTCGGACCGGGCCATCGTGATCCGCAACCTCCACCACACGCGTGACACCGGATACCTCAGGTGGACCTGGCGTCTGGAGGCGGAGGGTGTCCTCGTGGCCGGGGGAGAGTGGGACGTACCGGTGATCGGGCCCGGCGCACAGGACCGTGTCGATCGGCCCGAGGCCCTGGCCAAGGCCGTCGAGACGGCCGGGTCGGGAGAGCTCTGGCTGACCGTGAGCGCCGAACTCGCCGCGAACGAACCCTGGGCCGACGCGGGTCACACCGTTGCCTGGACCCAGATCGGCCTGCATGCCGACAGTGCGGCGCAGGGCGCTCCGCCCCAGGCACCGACGGCACGTGGAGGCGGGGACCGGGTCTCGCTGCCGCGCCGCGACGGTGACACGATCTCTCTGGGTTCCGGCCTGTTCGACGCGGTCAGCGGGGCCCTGGTGCGCCTCGGTGAGCTGCCGGTGAGCGGGCCCCGGGTCGATGTGTGGCGGGCACCGATCGACAACGACCGGTTCTCCTCCCTCGGCGCGGCATGGCAGCAGGCCGGAGTGGACCGCCTCCGGCACAAGGTCCTGGACGTCGGGACCGACGAGGACGGGATCACCGTACGGACCAGGATCTCCCCGGCGGGCTCCGATCTCGCCCTGCTCGTCGACTACCGCTGGAGGGCCGAGGACGGGAACCGGCTCGTGCTGACCGTCGACGTCGCACCGACGCGGCCGTGGCCCGTCCCGCTGCCCAGGCTCGGTGCGGCAATGACCCTGCCGGGCGGGTTCGACCAGGTCACCTGGTTCGGCCTCGGCCCCGGCGAGGCCTACCGGGACAGTGACTCCGCGGTGCGGGTCGGTCGGTACGAGAGCACCGTCGAAGCCATGCAGACCCCGTACGTGCGCCCACAGGAGAACGGCAACCGGAGACACCTCCGCTGGGCCCGCCTCACCCGCTCCCGTCCGGGCGGGGACGGTGGCGGCGGTATCGAGATCACCGGCAGTCCGTGGTTCGACCTGACCGTGAAACCCTGGTCCACACAGGCGTTGCAGAGCGCGACCCACACCGCAGGTCTGGAGCCCGACGGCCTCGTCCACCTCAACATCGACCTCGAACACCACGGTCTGGGCAGTGGCTCGTGCGGGCCGTCCGTCCAGCCACGGCACCATCTGGCCGCGGTTCCGGCCCGGTTCACCTTCGGGATCCGGCCCATCGAGGCGGAGGCCGTCCATGGCGTAGGGTGATCCGCGGGACCTCGGCGGCTGTGCGGTTGCCCAGCGGGACAACGTTGGCGCCCTCACAGGGCCATGTCGCCGAGAGGAGCGTTCCGTCCATGAGTACACCGGGTCCGAGCACGACCGGGCCGAGGCGCCCGACGATGGTCGATGTCGCGCGCGAGGCGGGCGTAAGCCTCAAGACCGTGTCGCGCGTGGTGAACGGGGTGTCCACCGTCGACCCGGAGCTGGCCGAGCGCGTTCTGACCGCGGTGACCCGGCTGGGGTTCCGGCGCAACAACAAGGCCCGGGACCTGCGTTCGCGCAGTACGTCGGCCACGGTCGGCCTGCTCATCGAGGATCTGGCCAACCCCTTCTACGCGGGCATCGCCGCCGCGGCTGCGCAGTGCGCCCTGGAACACGACACGCTGCTGCTCACGGCCAGTTCGGAGGAGGACGCCGACCGCGAGCGCAAGCTCCTGCTGCAGATGTGCGAGCACCGGGTCGACGGGCTGCTGGTCGTACCCGCCGGGAGCACCGCCGACCATGCCTACCTGCGCGCCGAGATCGAGATGGGCACACCGGCCGTCTTCCTCGACCGCCCGCCCAACAATCTGCGCGCCGACACCGTGCTCATCGACAACGCGGCGGGCGCGCGGGCCGCGATCGAGCACCTGGTGGCCCGCGGCCATGAGCGGATAGGTGTGCTGTCGGACTGGCTGAGCATCCATCCGATGGCCGAGCGGCTGTCGGCTGCCGAGAGCACGCTGGAGGGGGCAGGACTGCCGTATCGGCCCGACCTGATCCGGTACGGCCTGCACACGCTGCACGACACCGAGGCCGCGGTCGAGCGGATGCTCTCGGCGCCGCAGCCGCCCACCGCGCTCTTCGCTCTCAACAACCGGATCACCCTCGGCGCCCTCGGTGCGTTGAACCGGCTGGAACAGGACCTGGACGTGGTCGGTTTCGACGACTTCGAGACCGCCGGTCTGATGGCGCGGCCGCTGACCGTCGTCTCCTACGACGTGCGGGCCATCGGCAGGATCGGCGCCGAATTGCTGTTCAAGCGCATCGCGGGGGACACGTCGCGCCCCAAGACGGTCGTCATCCCCACCGGCCTTGTCGAGCGCTGCACGTCGGGCGCAGTGACGGAGGGCCTGAGGTGACCGGTGCCGCCACCCCTCTCGGTCAGGGGCGGCACTGACCGTCGGCCAGGGACGCCGTCGGCTGCCTCGGGGCCCAGCCCGCAGGCACGCGCCTCGTATTCATGTATGCGGCTGGTGTATATGGCATATATGTCATGCGTGGCAGTATGGCCGTATATGGCGTTTGGTGCCGGCGGGAACTTCTTTGCCGAACCCTCCGCCGGGAGGGCTCGGACAGG
This sequence comes from Streptomyces sp. NPDC101194, assembly GCF_044767885.1. NCBI lineage: Bacteria > Bacillati > Actinomycetota > Actinomycetes > Kitasatosporales > Streptomycetaceae > Streptomyces > Streptomyces sp. NPDC101194. The sequence continues at coordinate 442,222 of NZ_JBIWOS010000005.1, read as the reverse complement.
CGAGAGGAGTGCATCGTGATCGCCAAGCTGCTGGGCAAGCTGTCCTTCACCCGCCACTACGGTGCGTACGGGGTCCACGCGTGGGATGCGTACGCCGGCGACGACCGGGGCTGACCGTACGGCCGGCGGGCGCCCCGGGGTGCCCGCCGGCTCCCGGCCACGCTGCCGACGACATCGGCCTGGACAGCTACAAGACTCAGGGACGATCCCATGGGCCGCATGGGCCGAATGAACGAGCCGCCGCGGTTGCCCGAAGGGAGCTTCGCGGCCTGGTCCCGCGACCGGCTGGCACTGGTGCGCCGTGGTGCGGACGAGTGCGGGGACGTCTGGCAGCTGGAGCCGGGTGTCTACGTAGCCTCCGCGGCCGGGCCGTGTGAATCAGTTCTGCGCCGTGCGCAGGACTTCGCCCAGGCATCTTCGCCTCTCTTCCCGCCGTTGAAGCGGTCGAGCCCGTTGAAGCGGTCGAGCGGAGCGCCGACGCCTGAGGAGCGTGCGCGTGCTCATGCCGCCCGCATGCGCGGACTACGCCTGCAGGCGGTTGAAGCACGGCTCGGTGAGATTGCGCCCGGAGCCGCTCGATTTGCCGACCAGTGGCCCACGGGCCAGGACGTCGAGATTCTGCCCCTGGTCCGGCAGGCCCTGGCAGAGATCGGCGTGCACTATCTCTTCTCCGAGGACGCGTCCACCCTGCTGCCCTTTGCCGCACGGCTCTTCCTGGCCCGGGAGGCGCTCGTACGCCCCTCGCGCTGGGTGTGGCCGTGTTGGGTCCCCACACCGGCACGGCGGTTCCGCACGCGGCAGCAAGTCGCCTTCATCAACGCCTTGCGGCCCATCGTCCGCCGGCGCCGTTCGTCGGGCCGGCTCGGTGACGACATGCTGGGACAGATGCTCGGGCCCTCCTCCCGTCACGGCCCACTGCCGGAAGAGGCCGTCCTCGACACTCTCCCCGGAATCACCGTCGCCACCTTCGAGACACCTTCCCGGGCGGCCGGATGGATCCTGCTCCACCTGGCCCGGCACCCCCACGCGGCGGACCGCGTCGCGGCCGAAGCCGCCTTGCTGCCCGCGGATCCGGCCGTGACGACCAGTACCCACCTCGACAGCCTGCAATACACCCAGGCGCTGGTGCGCGAGGTGCTCCGACTGTACCCGCCGAGCTGGCTGCTGACCCGGCGCGTCAGGCGACGGACCCAGCTCGCCGACTACACCATCGACGCCGGGTCCACCGTTCTCGTCTGCCCCTACACTGCCCACCGCGACGCACGGGAACACTCCGATCCGGACCGGTTCCAGCCCGAGCGCTGGCTCGACGACTCGGGCTCGCCGGCGAAGCCGGGGGCATTCCTCTCCTTCGGTACCGGGCCGCACGGCTGCGAGGGGGCCGCTCTGGCCATGGCGATGCTGACGCTCCTGACCGCGCAGACCGCCCGCTGCTACCGCTTGAGCGAGCCGTCCGCACCGGAATCCGGCTACCAGGTCACCACCTTGGAGGGGCTCACACCTGTCGGCTTGCGCCTGCGTGCCACCTCGCGCAGCTGAGGGCAGTCCTTCTTCCGTGACGGGCCGTCTCCACGCCGACCGTGACATCGGACGCGAACCGGCCTGAACGAGGGCCCGTGCGATGTGAGCCGACCGTGCCGACCAGCCCTGCCGCGGCCCTCGTTCCGATGCCCACCGGAAGCGGTCGACATCGCACTCGGCAACGGTCTGCTCCTTCGTCCGGGCGCGAAGGCTTTCGGCGGGACGCGATGGGACCAGCCGGTTCCCTCACGGCCCGTCATCGTCGGCGAAGTGCGTGAAGGCTGACCAGTCATCGGGATCGGCAGCGCGCAGGCGTACCCGTTCACCCGTCCAGGGCGATGCGACGCCCTGTTTGATCACGCTGCAGTGCGCGCGAGGCTCAGAGGCACGCTCCCAACCCCTAGGCAACGTTGTCTCGACTGGCTATGGTTCAGAACCGACCGACGGAGGGCGGCGACTGCGACCCTGTGCCGGGAGAGCTCCTGTCGCACTGGTAGACGGCCCCCGGTTCATCGCCATCGGTCATCTGAGCAGGGGCGATCCTCCCGTACACCGACGGGAAAGCTGCTGATGTAAAGCCGGCACCTTCAGGCAGGCGAAGGTGCCCCGAGCGAGTGTGCTGCACCTCAAGGCAACGTTGTCTCACCTCGTTGTGTTTCAAGGGCCGAACCTTGGAGGGAACCGGAGATGGCCGACATCATGGATCTGGCGCAGTTGTGGGCCGACCATGACGCGATCCACGTGCACGGCGTCGAGGTCGCTCTGCTGACCGGAGGCTCGCGCCCCGAGGTGGAGCACGACGAGGACGGCGCGGTGGTCCACCTTCAGGCCGACCCGGCCGGACCGGTGCTGCTGCGTCTGGCCGTCCCGATCGGCGACGCCGTCGGCTACTGGCACCCGGCTGCCGGCTGGGACCGGCACCTGGTCGCGGACTGGGCGAGCGGCTGGCGCAGCGTCGGTCTCGTCGCCTCGGCGCCGCTGGGCTGCCTGTACGACGCGGCCGGTTCGGCGCTGCTGGCGTTCGCGTCCGACCGGGTCACGTCGACGACCAGGATCCGGTTCGGTGTCGCGGAGGCCACGGCCCGCTTCGGGGTCTGGCTGGCCATGGATCTGCGTCCGGGAGACAACTGCCGCGTACGCCTCCAGGCCGCGGGACGCCCCTTCGCCGACACGATGCGGGCTCTGGCACAGCGGCTCCGCGACGGCGACGCGCTGCCCACGCCCGACGCGGCCCGCACCCCGGCCTACTCGACCTGGTACTCGTTGCACCGGGACGTGGACGCGGTGCGGGTCGAGGCCGAGGCGGCGCGCGCGGCCGAGGCCGGCTGCGGAATCCTGCTGCTGGACGACGGCTGGCAGCAACGGGCCCAGGGCCCCGGCTACTCCGGGAGCGGCGACTGGACGCCGGACCCGGCGAAATTCCCCGACTTCGCCGCTCACGTCAAGACCGTTCAGGGCCTCGGACTGCGCTACGTGGCCTGGATCGCCCCGCTGCTGCTCGGCGAACGCACCCTGGCGCACGAGGAGATGAAGGATTTCGCCCCGCACGCCGTGCCGCGCCTGTCGTGCCGAGTCCTCGATCCGCGACACGAGGAGGTCAGGCGGTTCGTCACCGATTCCTGCGTGCACCTCGTACGCCGCTACGGCCTGGACGGACTGAAGATCGACTTCCTGGACTTCGCGATGCTCCACGCGCAGGAGGAGGGAGGCCGGGCCGGCAGCGACATCGGCGAGGCGATGCGACTGCTCCTGACCGAGCTGCGCGAGAGACTGCGCGAACTGCGCGGCGACGAGCTGCTCGTCGAACTCAGGCAGCCCTACACCGGTCCGGGCATGGTCGGCTTCGGCAACCTGCTGCGCGCCGAGGACTGCCCGGCCGACGCGACCGCCAACCGTGTTCGGACGCTGGACATCGCCGCCACCACGGCCGGAGCCGTTCACTCGGACATGCTCATGTGGGATCCCGGGGCCACGGCGGAGACAGCGGCCAGGCAACTCCACTCGGCCCTGTACGCGACCCCGCAGATCTCCGTGCCACTGGCAGGGCAGTCCGCCGAGCACCGCGCGACGACAGCCTTCTGGCTCGGGTTCTGGTGGGACCACCGCGACGTCCTCACCCGTGGCGAGATCCGCGCGGGACGGCCGGACCAGCTCTACGAGACGGTGATCGCGAGCGCCGGGAGGCGAGCCGTGATCACGTACTACGCCGAACGCCGTGTCGCCCCGCTGCGCCTCGAATCCTTCACCGAGGTCGCCCTCGTCAACTCCACCGCTGCCGCACACGTGGCCCTGGACGTGGACGGCCGTGCCGTGGAGGTCCGTCTGGAGGCGGCGGACGCCTGCGGCCGGCCCGCCGGTTCGTCCGTACGGACCCTGGGTCCCGGCCTGCACTCGATTCCCGTTCCCCCCTCCGGTCTGTGCGTGCTCAGGCCGGTGCCACCCGCGGATTGCCCGCGCTGACGTCTGGAGAGGTCCGCTCGTGTCGAACAGCCAAGATCGAGATCCTCGTGCCACCGCGGAATCATCGGCTCCCGGCGACTTGTCCCGCCGCACACTCGTGGGGCTGGGGGCGGCGACCGTCCTCGGGGCAGCTGCCACCGGCGTTCTGGCGCCGCGTGCCCAGGCCGCCGCGCCGGGTGCCCCGCCGACCGCCGCGGCGGGCCCCTCGATCACGCTCGCCTTCTCCGACCCGACCGGGCTCTACCCGGTCGACAAAGACGCCCCGGCAACCCCCGACCTGCTGGTCTCCGTGACCAGCCCCACCGCGCTGAGCGGAACCATCGCCTGGTCCGTCTCGGCGCGGGACCAGTCGCCCGGAGGTGGAACGGAGCCCTTCGAGGTGGCGGCCGGCGCCCCGAGCACGATCACGATCCCGCTCGGCCGGCTCGGCCCCGACCATTACCTGGTCACCGCGACCGTCACGGACGCGGCCGGGACGCAGTTGCTCGCGCAGAGCGTCGGGTTCGGCGTGATCCGGTCCACGGTCGCCGGACGGCGTCCGCAGTCGGTGTTCGGAATGGGCATCCGGCCCGAATCCTCCCCGGAGATCACCAAGCGGATCGCGCAGCGCATCGGCGTGAAGTGGACCCGGGGCATCGCCTCCGTCCAGCCCGACACCGTGTCCCCGAGAGCGGGGGTGTTCTGGCAGCAGCCGCAGATCGATGTCGCCCGAGCCGAGATAGCCGACTGGCACGAGCACGGGATCGAGACCCTCGGCGGCATCAACTACAACATGTCCTGGAACGTCCAGCCGGGACCGAACGGCGAGCCGCTCAAGCTTTACCAGAACCGGCCCAAGGACATGACCGCCCATGTCGAGATGGTCTACCACGCGATCGCTCCGTTGCAGGACCTGGTCCCCAACTGGGAGTTGTGGAACGAGCCGTGGGTCCACGGCTGGACCTGGAAGACCGGCGACGCACAGGACTACCGGGACATGTGCCGGATGATCTGGGAACGGCTGAAGCCGGAGTACCCGGACGTGAACCTGATCGGCGGCGGTTCGGTCTCGTACAACCGTGACATCGTCTATGCCCAGGGCTCCAAGGACACCGGCTACATCGACGGTTCGGTCAACCACGCCTACGGCTACCCCGACGCCACGCAGTACGCGATGGCCAAGACGCAGATCAAGATGGACAAGCTCTGGTCGCGCACGAAGGGGCGCGCCGGGCAGTGGCAGACCGAGCTCGGCACCGCCACCCGCTACAACTTCGCCGACCTGCCTCCCGAGGAGGCCGCCCACGGGGTGGCCCGGACGCTGGCTCCCACCTATCTGCTGCACATGCTCGCCGGTGCCGAGGAGGACTCGGCCATCCGGATCTTCTGGTTCTCCCTGTCCTACGACAAGGGCTACTCCGGCGACGACTTCAACATCTACGACGCGAAGACCAGGACCCCGAGGCCCGTGGTGGTCGCCTACGCCACGATGACGAGCCTTCTCGAAGACTCGGTGCTGCAGGAGGAGCTGTACCCGGACGCGAAGTCCACGTGGGGCTTCCTCTTCCGCGGCGCGGACGGCAAGGGCAGGGCCGCCGTCTACGCCGACCAGCTCTACGACGGCACCGACGAGCACCAGAGCGCCGGTCACACCGGCACACTCACCCTGAACGACGCCCGAGGCATCCGCGCCTACGACTACCTCGGGCGCCGGCTCACCGACGGCAGGTCGTCCCGTGTCACGCTGACGCTGAAACCGTGGGAGGCCGTGTACTTCGACAGCGACCTGTCACCGGCCGCGCTCCGCAAGGCGCTGACCGACGGTGCGTGTTTCGACTACTCCACGCCGCTGCACATCAGCCCTCTGTCCTTCGTGAAGCCGTTGGACACGACGAGCACCATCGACGTACGGGTGGAGAACGTCACGCCGAAGGCGCTGGACGCCTCGGTGGGGATCACCCCGCCGACGGGCTGGCGGGTGGGACGGCGGACGGTTCCGGTCAACGGGATCAAGCCCGGGGAGTCCCGCGTCGTCTCCTTCCCCGTCACGGATTTCCGGACCGACGAGAACAACCGGTACACCGTCGGATACGACGTCACCGTGGCTCATCGGCCGGGCTTCCACCAGAGGGGATCGCAGACGGTCCAGGTCGCCTATCTCCCGTTCCGGCACATCACCGTCGGCGGGAGCGCCAGCCAGTGGAACGACGTCATACCGGTGACGATGACCAGCGTGACCGCGGCCGGTGACAGCAAGACCTACTCGTTCCAGGCCGCTTGGGACGATGCCTTCCTGTACGTCAGGGCCCTGGTCGGAGACGATCTCCAGGTGTCCAACCCGGCGTTCACGGCCGACGAGTACAAGTTTCCGTTCCAGGCGGACAGCGTCCAACTGGCCTTCGACGCCACGGCCGACAAGACCGAGGACCTGCTGGCCGGCGACCCGCACTACGAGAAGTGCCTGCGGTCGATCTCGCACCTGTACGTCGCCACCCTGGCCACCGGGGGCCGCTCCGAGCTGCACCGGCAGCTGGCGCCGGGCACCAACTACCAGACCTTCTACCCGACCAACGCGGTGCTCCCGACGCCGCTCGGCCCGATGGACGCGCAGCAGGCCGACGGCACCGAGGGCCGGGTGCTCGTCTCCAGGGACGACGCCAACAAGCTGACCCGGTACGAGGTCGCACTCGCCTGGAGCCAACTCCCGGAGCTGGCGGCCGAGGTGAGAGCCGCGCGTCCCGGGAGCATCACCCGGGCCACGTTCGCCGTCCAGGTGCAGGACGCCGGAACGACCGGTCACGGCGCCACCTACTGGACGACACAGTCGGCGCCCCCGACGTCGGGTTGCTACAACTTCGCCCCGTTCTGGGGCACCGGCGCGCAGTTCACCGGCGGGCGTGTCGACTCCCGGTGGGGCATCGGGCGCTGAGCCGCGCCCGGCCGTACGCGGCGCCCGCCCGACGGGAGTCCGGCGGCCGGGCCGCCGGTGCAGGACTCCCGCCCGCTCCGCGGGCCCCGCACGCACAGCCAGAGATCCCGGTCGAGGAACCGGAACGAACACGGCCTGCTTCCCCGGCCGGGGAACCGGGCCCGGCGTGGAGAAGCGGTACTCGTCGACCCGGCGCTCGCACTCGTGGCGGGCGCCGGCCAGAACCAGGAGCCACACCTGTGAGCGACACCCCCGACAAACCCATCGAGCCGCCGTGGGCGCAGCCCTCCGGCGTCCGGATCACCTCGGTCCGGGCCATCCTCACCGCACCGGCCGGGACGACGCTCGTCGTCGTCCGGGTCGACACCAGCGAACCCGGCCTGTACGGACTGGGCTGCGCCACCTTCACCCAACGGGCGGCGGCGGTCGCCACCGCGGTCGACGACTACCTGGCGCCGCAGCTGATCGGGCGAGACCCCGCGGACATCACCGACATCGCGTCGACCCTGCACGTCAGCGGCTACTGGCGCTCGGGTCCGGTGCTCAACAACGCGCTGTCCGGGGTGGACATGGCGCTGTGGGACATCAAGGGGAAACAGGCCGGCCTCCCGGTGTGGCAGCTTCTCGGCGGCCGGTGCCGTACCGCGGTGCCCCTGTACGCGCACGCCCAGGGGCGGGACGCCGAGGAGGTCGCCGACGACGTACGCGACCTGATGTCCCAGGGATACCGGTACGTGCGCTGTCAGGTGGCGGTACCCGGCGCGGGCACCTACGGGGCGCCGGCCGCCGCGGCCCCGGCCGGCTCCCGCCCGTCCCTGACCCCGAACGCCTGGGACCCGGCGGCGTACCGGCGGACCGTCCGGGAGCTGTTCGGCCATCTGCGCCAGGAGTTGGGCGCCGAGGTCGAGCTGATCCACGACGTCCACGAGCGGGTCCACCCCACCGACGCCGTACGGCTCGCGAAGGATCTGGAGCCGTACGACCTGTTCTACCTGGAGGACCCGGTCGCGCCGGAGGACATCGACTGGCTCCGGACCCTGCGCAGCCGGTCCGTGACGCCCATCGCCATCGGCGAACTGTTCACCAACCCCGCCGAGTACCGGCCCGTGGTCCAGGAGCGGCTCTGCGACTTCATCCGCGTCCACATCTCCGCCATCGGCGGCATCACCCCTGCCTGGCGGCTCGCGAACGCCTGCGAACTGTTCGGCGTACGGACCGCGTGGCACGGCCCCGGTGACGTCTCGCCGGTCGGCCATGCCGCCAACCTGGCCCTGGACCTGGCCTGCCCGAACTTCGGGATCCAGGAACAGCACCTGTTCGGGTCCGCCGCGCAGGAGGTGTTCCCCGGCTGCCCCGAGATCCGCGACGGCCACCTGTGGCCGAGCACCGCACCCGGACTCGGCATCGACCTCGACGAACGCCTCGCCCTGAAGTACCCGCCCCGGTTCCCCGCCCCCGGTGGTGCGTGGAAGCCGCCGCGCCGCGCCGACGGTGCCCTCCAACGCCCCTGACCGACCATCCGAAGGAGCCCGACCCATGAGATCCCGTACCCCCTTCACGATCCTCGCCGCGTCCGTCTGCCTGAGCGGCGTCCTCGCCGCTTGCACCACCCCGTCCTCCGGAAGCGGCGGCGGCACGAAGCAGAACGTCACGCTGACGGTCGCGGAGTGGACCAATCCCGGCGCGGTCGAGTTCACCAAGGAGCTCAACGCCAAGTTCGAGAAGGCGCACCCGGGAGTCACCGTCAAGCTGCAGACGGCCCCGAACGCCAACGGAGCCTGGCAGCAGCTGTGGAACAGCATGCTGCAGTCCAAGTCCCTCGACGTCCTGGCCCAGTTCCCCCCGACCCAGCAGGGCTACGCCCCCGGCTACACCAACCTCAAGCCCGGAGGGGCGGCCGCACTCATCACGTCCGGTCAACTGACCGACCTCAAGGACCAGCCGTTCATGAAGCAGTACGACCCGGAGGTCCAGGCCGCCGCGGTCGGATACAAGGGCGGCGTCTACGGCGTCATGGCCGCCGAGTACGTCGGTGCGGGTGCGATCTGGTACAAGAAGGACCTGCTCGCGAAGCACGGCCTGTCCATTCCCACGACGTACCAGGAATTCCTGGACGCCTGCGACAAGCTCAAGAAGGCCGGAATGACACCGATCTTCGTGTCCGCGCAGAGCGGCATGCACGGCGGCGTGTGGCAGGGCATCGCGAATCAGATGATCATGAAGGGGCATCAGCCCTCGGAGTCCGTCAAGGTGTCCGAGGACCGGGCCACCGCATTCTGGAAGGGCACGCAGTCCTGGACCGACCCGGTCTACAAGGAGATCTCCCAGCGGCACACGGAGGTCATGCAGTACATCGAGCCCAATGCCTCGGGCGTGTCCCAGCAGACCGCGCCCGGCGTCTGGGCCACGAAGGCCGACGACTACCCGTTCCTGCTCGACGGCTCCTGGGACGGGCTGACCATCCAGCAGGCCAACCCGAAGCTCAACCTCGGGTTCTTCGCCCTCCCGGGCACCGACGACCCGGCGGCCAACCGTGTGGCGTTCAAGCCCGACCTCACCTGGGTGGTTCCGACCACCGCGCCGCACAAGGACCTGGCGATGCAGTGGCTCGCGATGTTCTCCGAGCCCGACAACTACAAGAAGTGGCTGGAGAAGACCGGCTCCATCTCCACCCAGCCGGCGCTGCAGAACACCGGCCTGCCCTGGATGGACTGGCTGAACGGTCACATGAGTGACGCCTTCCCGCAGCTCACCAACCCGTGGATCCCGGCCGGGGCGCCCATCGAGGCGGGCGGTCCCGACCTGTACAAGATGAAGCCGATCGGCAGCGACGGCATCGACAGCCTCCTGTCCGCCTCGGCGTCGGCCTACCGCAAGTCGGTCGGCAAGTAACGAACGCACTCTCGGAAAGGAGGCTCGGCGTGGCACGCTGTCCCTTCGGAAACCAACGGACGCGGCGGTTCATCCCCTGGGCCAGCATCGCGATACCGGGAGCCGGGTGGCTGCTGTTCGGGCTCTATCCGTCGCTCGCCACCATCGGATACTCCTTCACCCGGTACTCCGGGCTCCCGGGCACGCCTCTGAACGTCTGCGGTCTGTGCAACTACTCGGCGGCCTTCACATCGCTGTCGTCCGTGGTCGGGGACGCGGTGCGGGTCACGCTGACCTATGTGCTCGGCGTGACCGTACTGCAGACCGCGATCGGTCTGGGCCTCGCCCTGCTGCTGAACCGGCCCGGACGCTCCTACACCCTCTACCGCGCCATCATCTTCATGCCGCAGATCTTCTCGGTCGCGGTGGTCGGCGCCGTCTTCGCGCTCATGCTGGACCCCTACTCGGGCCCGGTGGAGAAGGTCATGCACGGCATGTTCGGCACCACCTCGGCGTTCCTCGGGTCCAGCTCGCTGGCCCTGCCGCTGGTGATACTGGTGAACGTGTGGATGTTCTCCGGCTACACGATGCTCATCTACATCGCGGGGCTGCGGAACATCCCACCGGCGGTCTACGAGGCGGCGGCCATGGACGGCGCCGGACGCCTGCGGGTGTTCCGGCACGTGACCTGGCCCCTGCTGGCCCCGGCCACCACGGTGACCGTGTTCCTCACGGCGATGGGGACGCTGGGCGAGTACGCGCTGATCATGGTCCTCACCGGTGGCAACTTCGGCACCAAGACCCTCGGGCTGTACATGTTCCAGTCAGCGTTCGGGGGCGACAGCCAACTCGGTTACGGCTCGATGCTCGCCATGCTGCAGTTCGTCCTGACCGTCGTGATCGGCGGCGGACTGCTGTTGACTCTGCGCCGACGGGAGATCTCGCTGTGAAGGCCTCTCCTGCTGTCCTGGACCGGACCGATCAGGGCCCTGCCTGGAGCAGTACGCCGCAGCCGAAGGTGCCACTGCTGTCCACGAAGGCGGCCAAGGCCGCCGGGGTGAACCTGCTCTGCTTCGCGATCGCCGCCCTGCTGTTCGCCCTGCCGCTCGTGTACATGCTGCTGCAGGCGTTCAAGACGTACACCGGGTTCCTCCAGAACCCCACCGGGATGCCGGATCCGTGGACCACGGAGAGCTTCTCGACGGCGTGGAGTCAGGGCGACTTCGGACGGCAGATGATCAATAGCCTGATCTACGCGGTCATCCCCGACACGGTCACACTGATCCTCGGAGTCTTCCTGGCCTTCCCCATCTCGCGCGGTTACTTCAAGCGCTCCAACCTCTTGTACACATTCTTCATCTTCTCCGGGTTCCTGCCCGGCGGCCTCATCCCGCTGTTCATCGAAGCGCGCTCGCTCCACCTGTACAACAGCATGGCCGGGTACCTGATCCTGACCAGCCTGTCCGGCGCGGGGTTCTTCTTCTTCGTCGGCTACATCAAGGGCATCCCGCGCGAGATCGACGAGGCCGCAGCGCTGGACGGCTGCGGCTACGTCCGGTTCATCTTCACGATCATCATGCCGCAGATGAAGCCCGCCCTGGCCACCTTCGCCATCTTCGGTTTCGTCCACGCCTGGAACAACCTCATTCTGCCGCTGGTCATGTTGTCCGACGCGGCCCTGTGGCCGGTCACCCGCGGGCTGTACTCGTTCTTCGGCGAGTACACGCAGAACTGGCCGCTCATCGCCGCCGGCACGTTCATCGTGGCCGCACCCATCCTGCTCCTGTTCGTGGTGCTCCAGCGCCACCTCGTCGAAGGCGTCGCCGGCGGCGCGGCGTTCGGCACGCAGGGCGTCAGCGGAGCGCCCGCCGTCCCGGCCGAGGAGGGGGACGGATCATGACCGGCCCGGTCACCTCCTGGCCCGCGGGCGGCGACCGGGTGCGGTTCCGGCTCACCGACCCGCTGCGCCACCCGGATTTCGCCTGGCCCAGGACCCTGCTGCGCCATCCGGTGCGCTGGGCCGCCCCGTCGCTCCGCGCCGAACAGCTCCGGCTGGTCGACGAGACGGGCCGGTCGGTGCCCTTTCAGCTCTCGCGGGTGAGTACGGCGGACGGCCACCTGACGTACGCAGTCGTGTGCTACTTCGCCGACCTGCCCTCCGGAGCGACACGCGAATTCACTCTGTGCGCCGACCCGTCGGTGCCGACGGCCCATGTTCCGCGACCGGTCCGGATCACCGAGGACGACACGTCCACCGTCGTCGACGGAGGAGCGCTCCGGATCCGGCTGCCCTCCTCGGGCCGGTTCGCCCCCGACGCCGTGCCCGGCCCCGTCCTCCAACTCGACCGAGGGCGCGGCTGGGTGGGAGGGTCCACCGTGCGCTGCGGCACCGAGCGGCTCGAACACCTGGAAGTACGTCTCGTGGAAGCCGGTCCGCTGTTCGTCACCCACGAACTTCGCTACCACTTCACCGGCGGGGCCTCCTACACGGCGTCCGTCGGCTGTTTCCAGGGCTGCGAATTCATCGACGTGACCGAGGAGATGGCGGAGCTCGACTCCGGCACGACGGCATGGGAACTGAGCTGGGACGGCGTGGCACCGACCCACCGCTTCTCGTCCACCTGGCCGTTCTCGCAGACCCCCGACGACCACGCTGCCCCGGAATCACCGGACTTCTACCACTGGCTCGGCATCGACGAGCCGATCGTGCTCGGCGACAGCGGGGAGGACCCGTCGTTTTCCGGACCCGGTGGCAGGGAGAGGCCGGACATCGACTTCGCCTTCACCGTCGGCCCGTACGCCCCGAGCCACGCGTGGAACATCCGCCCGCACGCCACGTTCTGGGACGCCGGGGGAAGCGATGCGATGGGTGTCTTCCTCCGCGACCACGCCCGGTGGGACGACCGCGTCTACGCGTCCTGGGCCTCCGCGGACCACCTCCAACTCCGGTTTCGCCACGACGGCGTGCTCCGCTGGACCTGGCCCCTGCGCAGCGGGACCCGCCGGACGGCGATCGCCTTCTACGACCACGAACGCGACCGCGAAGTACTGCGCGACCAGAAGGGCACGCGCTACCCGTCCTCGTACGTGCGCCACCTCCACCACTGGCAGGGCACACTCAGCCTGGATCGGGTCAAGGACTGGAGTCTGACCTACTCGGGAAGGCGACCCGCCCCGCTGTGCTCCGAAGGCGAACTGGCCTCGCCCGACGATCTCGTCGCCGCGCTCCTCACCGGGGCGGAGGGACCGAGTCTCATCGCCCACGGGATCAACGAACATCCGGGCTACCTCAACATCGGCCAACGTCCGCTCTACGACCGGCTGCTCGACGGCTACGACCGTCTCGCCGACCGGCTCGAAGCGACGGACCGCGAACGAGCCGACGCGCTGCTGCTGCTGACCGCTCACGTCTCGGCCGGTGAGGAGATCGGACCGCTGCGCCGCATGATCGCGGGCCACCCGAACTTCCTCGCCGACGGAAAGGCGGCGCTCGCCTGCCTCGCCTGGCTGTTCCCCGACCACGAGGCGGCACCGCAGTGGCTCGACCAGTTCGAGAAGTTCGTGGAACTGGCCGGCGTCTTCCACACCAGACCGGCGCTGCCGGCCCACGGGTCGCGGGCCGGCCGCTGGACCGAGAGCCTGGCCACCTACGTGTGGGCCTTCCTCCGCCCGGTCACCCAGGGCAATTTCCTCGGCAGGCTGACCGACGGCCGCAACCGCCTGGCCACACCGGAGTTCGCGGCCGTCGGCGAATGGCTGGTGAACGCCCTGACCGCCCCCGTCGAGACCGGCGCCGACGGCGAACTGCGCCGCCTGCACCCCGCGCAGGGGGCCCACGCCTTCTGGCCCCGGCGCCCGCCCGTCGAGATGCGACTCCTCGGCGAGGCCCTGCGACGCTACCGTCCGCTTCTCGCCGAGCATCTGCTGTGGGGGAGCGACGAGTCCGCCCACCGGCTCGACAGCCAGCCCGGTGCACCGGACCCGTGGCGGGTCATGGTGCGGTCCGCCGGCGATCGGGGGACCAATCCGCGGCTGAGGAGCACGAAGTACACCGGATACGGCGTCACGCTGCGCGCCGATGTCGACCGGTCCGGCGAGGTCGCGGTCTTCCTCCAACAGGTGGACCGCGGCCCCAACTACCGCTGGGGGACAGCCGACGACAACGGCAGCGGGCACATCTACTACTACGCCGCCGGGCACTCCTACAGCGGCCACGGCCCCGAGGACGCCGGGGACCGCAGGGCCCCCGACGCCACCTTCGCCACTTCCTGCGCGGTCTGGAAGGACGGCGCGTACCGCTCGATCGGCCAGAACACCCTGGACCGGCCCCTCCACGACCTGGGCTGCGCGCAGTACGCGGAGATCGTCTCCGATCCGGACGGCCCGGTGGGCGGCCTCTATCTGAGCCGCAGCGTCCTGCTCGTCGGCAGCGACTACCTCGTCACCTACGACGCGTTCGCCGCGGGCCAGCGCATGGTGTGGACATGGTCCGCGCTGACCGAGGCCACCGGCCACGACGCCAACAGCTTCCCGCACCTCGCCGAGCGGCTGCCGTTCATCCACGTGGTCCGCGGCGTGCGTACGGACGGAGCTCTCGACGGCGCCTTCGTGACCGACGTGTCCCGGGGCGTGCGGCTGGAAGGAAGGGCCGACGGCGCGAACGGCAACACGCTGGCCGTCGTGAGCCACCGCGACGACCTGGAAGTGGCCCCCGCGCACTCGACCCCCTGGGGCACCCGGATCCGGACCCCGCACAGCCTGGACTTCGTGTTCCGGCACGAGGCGTCGGTGCACTACGAGCCGAAGACGGTCGACTTCGCCGAGCAGGGGTTGCGCTTCTCGGGGACGGCGGGGACCATCCGGCTCTTCGACGACGGCCTGCGGCAACTGACCCTCTTCCGCGGAAGCGCCGTGGGCACCGCCGAACTCGTCCTGACCACCGAGGACGACGAACTCGGTATCGGTCTCGGCTACCGGGACCCCGCCGAGGCCCGGGGCGTCTACCACGCCCCGTCGGACAGTTCGGTGAGCCTGCACGTGCCCGGCGGCCTCGATGCCGCGGCCCGCTTCCACATCGACGGCGAGCCGGCACGCCTTCTCACCGTGTCGCAGGACACGATCACCGTGGCCCTGCCCCGAGGCCGCCACCGCTGGGAGTTGACGGGCGGACAGCCGGAGCCGCCACCCTCGCAGGTCGTACGGACCGAGACCGTCGGCGACGGCGTGCTCGTGCACTTCTCCTCGGCAGCCGCCGCGGACCGCTACACCGTCCAGCTCAGCTCCGACGGCGGCCGCACCTGGGCGACGGCCGCGGAGACGGAACGAAGCCCCGTCCACCTGACCGGTCTTGCCGAGGGCGAGAAACGCCATGTCCGCGTCATCGCCCGGAACGGTCGGCGACAGGCCGCTCCGGGCACCGACTATCCCGTTCACCCGAGCCGCCTGGCGCCCGATCCGCCGGACGGGCTCAGGCTCCGGCTCGGCCTCGGCACGGTCACCGCCACATGGGGCGAGGTGCTGGGGGCCGGCGGGTACCGGCTCCACCGGCGACGCAAGGGCGAAACCAGCTACCACGAGGTCTTCGCCGGATTCGGGTTCCGACACGTCGATCACGTGCCCGGGGTCGTTCCCGGGGGCGACGAGCCGGGCCGGGCCCGCCCGGCGGACGTGACCGTGTACGAGTACGCCGTCGCGGCCGAGAACGGCAACGGCGTCGGCCCGAGGTCCGCTGCCGTGGACACGGATCCGGGAAGTTGGCGGCACTGGAGTCCACCGACGGATCTCGCCTTCCGCCGACAGCACACCTACAACCAGCCGCCCTACGTGCCCGCGTCCGCGACCCCCCGCCCCTACGGCCATCAGGTTCCGGCCCCGGAGACGCCGGCCGTCGACCCCCGGGCAGGGGAGGCGCCGTGATCGAGCAACGGATCCTGGTCACCGGGGCCGCGGGACGCATCGGCCGCGAGCTGCGCCCGCGCCTGGCCCGCGAAGGCCGGACCCTGCGTCTCCTGGATGTCGCGGAGACCGGGCCGGCCGGACCGGAGGAGCACGTGGAGACCGTCCGGGCGTCCTTCACCGACCAGGACGCGATCGACGCGGCCTGCCAGGACGTCGACGCGGTGCTGCACCTGGGTGGCCTGGCGGGGGAGACGTCGTGGGAGCGGATCGCCGACATCAACATCGATGGCACCCGGCGGGTCCTCGAAGCCGCACGGAGGCAGGGCGTTCGCCGCGTGGTGCTCGCGTCGAGCATTCACGCCGCGGGGTTCCGCACCCGGGACGAAGCGGTCGACGGAGTCCTGCCCGCAGCCGTATCACCGCGCCCGGACACCTACTACGGAGTCAGCAAGGCCGCGATCGAGGCGCTGGGCAGTCTCTACCACTCCCGGTTCGCCATCGACGTCACGTGTCTGCGCATCGGCGCCTTCCGGCCGCGCCCGCTCGCCCCCGAGGACCTGGCCGCCTGGCTGTCGCCGGGCGACGCGGCCCGGCTCGTCGAGGCATGCCTGCAGGCCGAGCCCGCCGCGTTCCGGGTCCTGTGGGGCATCTCCCGCAACACACGTCGATGGTGGTCACTGGAGGAGGCGGAGGCCATCGGGTACCGCCCCGAGGACGACGCGGAACACCATCTGGCGTCGATCCTCGGCTCCGGGACCTTCGGCCCGACGGACCTCGATCCCGCCCGCCCCCGCAACTTCCGCGTCGGTGCCGGCTTCTGCACGATGCCGCTCGGCTGACGACCGGAGGGCCGACCGATCGAGGCCGGGCGCTGTGAGGGCAGGCAACGTCGTCCCGGATGAGGTGAGTCGGGCGAGCCGGGGTGACGGAGGATTCGACGGCAGGTCGGGCCGTGGACGTGCCGGGCCGGGAGTGTTCGCGACCGCGTCCGGCCGTCGAGCGGGGATCGTGCCCGTGCGGTCGTCGGTCACCCCGCACCCCGGCCCTGCTCGGCCGGTCGATCCACTCATCCGGCGAACATGGCCGAAGGCATGCCGACGGCGCCGCCCATTTCGTCGACGACGTAGACGGACCCCGCCGGGTCGTCGCCCGAGAGTTCCAGACCCTCCCGGGCCGAGGTGATGTACAGCGCGTCGAGGCGGGGTCCGCCGAACGTGCACGAGGACGGCTGGTGCACGGGCAGCGGAATCTCGCCGAGCAGGTCGCCGTCGGGGGAGATCCGGGCCACGCGCGCGCCGCCCCACACCGCGACCCACAGACATCCGCTCGCGTCGACGGTGAGCCCGTCCGGCATGCCCGTGTGCGAGGGAAGCCGGAAAAGTGTGCGCCGACGGCCTATCCACGGGTGTTCGTCAGCGGTGTCGAAGGCGTGGATCTCGCCCGCCACCGAGTCGGCGAGATAGAAGGTGCGGCCATCGGGGCTCCAGCCGAGTCCGTTGGGCAGGGTGAGCCCTTCGAGGACCACACGGCTCGTCCAGTCGGGCAACAGGACGTGCAGTGCGCCGCGGCCCTCTCGGAAGTCCATCGCCGTGCTGCCGGCCCAGAACCGCCCGTGCCGGTCGCACTTCGCGTCGTTCATGCGCTCGCCGTCGGACAGGAACGTGTGCCGGGCCGTCGTCGCGCCGGCGGCATCGACGCTCGCGAATCCCTCGGCCGTCGCCACCACGAAGCCTCCACTGCGTCGCGGCACCGCGGCGCCGACCTGTGTCGGCAGCCGAAGACTGGTGGTCCGCCCGGTGACCGGGTCGCTGGTGTGGATGTGCCCGGCGGGGATGTCCACCCAGTGCAGGCGCCGTAGCCGGGCGTCCCAGACCGGTCCCTCACCCACCCTGGCTCTGCCGGGGATCGCGATCCTGGCTGTCATCGGGAGTCCTCCGTCGTCGCCTGCGGTCGTGACGTCCGCCATCAACCGGGAAGCACTACCGCGGCGTTGGCGAGCAGCCCGCCGTCGACGGGCAGCGAGACGCCGGTGATGAAGCTCGCTCGGTCACCGGCCAGGAAGGCGATCGCCTCAGCGACCTCCTCCGGTCGTGCCACCCGGCCGAGCGGATGCATCCGCCCCCAGGACTCGACGAGTTCCTGCGTGCCCCGGTCACTGCCGTCGGAAAAGGCGCGGGCGGAGGCGCGCAGCATCGGGGTGTCCACCGATGCGGGACAGACCGCGTTGGCCCTGATCCCGTTCTGCGCCTCGTCGATGGCGATCGACCGGGCGAGCGCGTTGAGCGCCCCTTTGCTGGTGGTGTAGGCGGCGACGGCGGTCTGGGTGACGAAGGCCTGCACGGAGGAGACGATCACGATCGAGCCCGCCCCACGGGCACGCAGATGGGGGAGCGCGTGCTTGACGGCGTGGAAGGCGCCGGTCACGTTGACCGCGAGCACCTCGTTCCACTCGTCGGCGCCGGTCTCCGCCGCGACGCCGTAGCGCTGGATCCCGGCTGCGGCGACGAGGATGTCGAGCCCGCCGTGTGCCGCCGCCACCCGGGTGACGAGTCGAGCGATTGCGGCCTCGTCGGTGACGTCGACCTCGACGCGCTCGACGCCGGGGGCCAGTTCCTCGTGCGTGCCTTCCGGTGGGATGCCGGCCGCCACGACGGTGGCTCCGCGCGCGGCGAGCACCCGGGCCGTCGCACCTCCGATGCCGCTGAATCCACCAGTGACGATGGCGACCTTGCCGTCGAACTCCGCCACGTTCCCCTCCCTCGATGTGGTCCTGGGCCTCATACCTGGCCGAGCCCCGCCGTCGAAATGATCCAGGGGCAGCTGCGACGGGCGGTTCCGGTCGACGACCACCGCACGGACGGCCGGGCGAACTGCGTTCCGGCGACGTCGACTTCACTCTAAACAACGTTGTCTCAGCCCGCTAGTCTGTGGCCGTTCCGCACTCCGGCGCACTTTCGGGCGGTGCTCCTGGGCCGCGCCCGGATGCCGCTCGACGCCGTGTCGGGGTCCTTCGCGTGGGCGCTCGTTCGTCGGGCGGTGAGGAGAAGAAGCTCGTGACGACAGAGTGGATCAGATGGCCCGCCAACGTCATTGCCCGGTTCGGCGGTGAGCCCGTCGCGTTCGGCGGTGACTACAACCCCGAACAGTGGGACGAGAGCGTGTGGCCCGAGGACGTACGGCTGATGCGTGAGGCCGGAGTCAATCTGGTCACCGTGGGTGTCTTCGCCTGGTCGACGTTGCAGCCGGAGCCCGATCGATGGAACTTCGGCTGGCTGGACCGGCTGCTCGACCTGCTGCACGAGGGTGACATCGCCGTCGATCTCGCCACGGCCACCGCGTCGCCCCCGCCGTGGCTCACCACGCGGTTCCCCGAGGTGCTGCCCGTCGACCGGCAGGGGCGGACGATGGCGCAGGGCGGACGTCAAGCCTGGTCACCGTCGTCACGCATCTACCGCGAGCACTCGCTCGCGCTGGTGGAGAAGATGGCGGAGCGCTACGGCGAGCACCCGGCGCTCGCGCTCTGGCACGTCTCCAACGAACTCGGCGGCCACAACTCCCGGTGCTACGGGGAAGCGAGCGCCGTGGCCTTCCGTAGCTGGCTGAGGGACCGTTACGGGGACTCGCTCGACGAGCTGAACGCCGCGTGGACGACCAGTGCGTGGAGCCAGACGTACTCGACGTGGGAAGAGATCCAGCCGCCGCGGCTGACATTCACCGACTCGAACCCGACGCAGGTGCTGGACTTCGACCGGTTCGGCTCCGATCAGCTGCGTGAGCAGTTGCGGGCCGAGACGGCCGTCCTGCGGCGGGTCACGCCCGACGTGCCGGTCACCACGAACCTGGTGCTCTTCGACGCCGGGAAGAACATGAACTACAGCTCGTGGACCGACGATGTGGATCTCGTCGCCAGCGACCACTACCTGAGACCGACGTCCGACGCCCAGGCAGAGCTGTCCTTCTCGGCCGACCGGGCCCGTGGACTGTCTCGGGGGAGGCCGTGGCTCCTGATGGAGACGGCCACCGGCGCCACGAGCTGGCGCCCGGTCAACCCCGCGAAGCGCCCGGGGCAGCTCCGGCGGGACGTACTGGCCCACCTCGCCCGCGGATCCGACGGCATCTGCTTCTTCCAGTGGCGGGCCGCGCGTGCGGGCGCCGAGCGGTTCCATTCCGCGATGCTCCCGCATGCCGGGTCCGGCAGCAGGAAGTTCCGGGAAGTGAAGGCGCTCGGTGCGGAGCTGGCACGCTGTGCCGAGGTGCTCGGCAGCCGGGTGGCGGCGGACTGCGCGCTGCTCTTCTCCGAGGAGTCGTGGTGGGCGGCCGACCGCGAGTCGCATCCGCACAACGGCCTGTCGTACATGGAGTCCGCCCTCGGGTGGTACCGGAGTCTGCGCGACGCGGGCGTCACCGTCGACGTCGTTCCCTCATCGGCCGAACTGTCGGACTACCGGCTGATCATCGTGCCCATGCTCTACCTGGTCCGCGACGAGGACGTGGCCGCGCTCACCGCCGCCGTGCACGCGGGGGCGACCGTGCTCGTCACCTATTTCTCGGGGATCGTCGATCCGCTCGACCGGGTGCGGCCCGGCGGCTATCCCGGAGCCTTCCGCGAACTGCTCGGCGTGCGCGTGGAGGAGTTCGCGCCGATGGTGGACGGGGATTTCGTCGACATCGACGGGGTCACGGGACCGGTACGGGTGGCCACCTGGAGCGAGCGGATAGACCTCACCGACGCGGAAGCGGTCTGCCGGTACGAGGGCGGCGACTTCGCGGGGGCACCGGCGATCACCCGCGCGCATCGGGGCGAGGGGGAAGCCTGGTACGTGGGCGTGGAGTTGGACGACGACGCGCGGGTGTCCCTGGTGGGGCGGCTCGTGAAACGGCTTGCGGGGACGGTGGTTCCGGCCGGAAGCGGCATCGAGGCCGTGACGCGCCGTTCGGCCGGTCATGACTACGTCTTCCTCATCAACCACGGCGACACCGACACGACCGTCCCCGGCGGGGGGACGGACCTGCTGGACGGATCGGTGCACGAGGACGGGGTCACGGTGCCGGCGGGCGGGGCGCGGGTCCTCAGACGGGCCCGCTGAACGCCTCGGGCGTACGGGCCGTACGGTTCCCGGCCCGCTCGGCGCACGGGCGGTTCCGGCCGCACGGCGGGCTCGCCGAGCGCGACGGGCCGGACCGGCCGGGCGCGCTCGGCGAGTCCATCGGCCCTGATCCGAACGCAAGACCCTGGGGCGTGGTCTCGAACCGGCGTCGTTGGGCCGGAGGCCGGGCCGTGTCTGCCGGGCGTGGCACGGCAGACGACGGTTCGAGGGCACGGCCTGAGGGCCGTCCCGCAATCCCCGGCGGGCGCGCGACGACAGCTACGGCACTTCCCGACCCGCGCGGCCATGTTCACGTTACGGCCGCAGGCCGTCAGCTGTAGTGTTCTCCGCCATGGCCTCCCACTCAGCGCAGGACTTCTATGACCAGCTCACCGAGGACTACCACCTGATCTACGCGGACTGGTCGAAGTCGGTATCGCGGCAGGGGAATGCCCTGGACGCGCTGATCCGGCGGCATCTGGGCGGTGCCGAGCCGCTGGACGTCCTGGACTGCTCATGCGGGATCGGGACGCAGGCGATCGGCCTGGCCGAGCACGGACACCGCATCGTGGGCAGCGATCTGAGTCAGGCTGCCGCGTTTCGAGCGGCTGCGGAAGCGCAGCGGCGCGGTGTGGCAGCAGCGACGTTGGCGGCGGACATGCGCGCGCTGCCGTTCGCCGACGCCTCGTTCGACGTCGTGCTGAGTGCGGACAACGCGCTGGCGCACATGCTGACCGAGGACGATGTCCGCCGTGCGGTGGACAACATGCGTCGAGTCGTGCGAGACGGCGGGCTACTGGTGCTCTCGGCAAAGGACTACGGCGACGCCCGACAGGCTCGGCGGCAGTCCACGGTTCCGCAGGTGACGGACAGCGACGCCGGGCAGGTGGTCACGTTCCAGCTCTGGCACTGGCACGACGACGGCGTCTACGACTTCGATCACGTGCAACTGCTGCCGGACGGCGACACCTGGCAGGTACGGGTCCGGCGGGCGACGTCGCGGGCCTGGGCACTGGAGGAGTTGGCGGAACTCGTGCGAGAGCGCGGGTTCGGCAACGTCACGTGGCACGGTGCCGAGGAGGGGCGCTTCTTCCAGCCGGTGTTGACTGCGCGGCCTGTGGTCCGACCCGCACACCCGACGCACATCCCCTCACGTCAGGGCCACAAGCTGCCGAACCATCGCTCCCCGAGTCGTTAGTACGATCGACCGCCAACTGCCGTCGGCTGGAGAGAGAGCAGTGTCGCGCAATCCCACCATGAACGACGTCGCCCGCGAAGCACGCGTCAGCCTGAAGACCGTCTCGCGTCACGTCAACGGGGCGACGAACATCGATCCTGAACTCGCGGCCCGGATCAGCGCGGCGATCGTGAAGCTGGGCTACCGCCGCAACCTCTCGGCGGCGAGCATCCGGCCCGGCCGGACGAGCAGGACCATCGGCCTGGTCATCAGTGATCTCGCCAACCCGTACTACTCCACACTCGCCGGAGCCGTCGAGAGCGTGGCGGATGCCGCGGGCTACCTCGTCACGATCGCGAGTTCCAACGAGGAGGGGCCGCGGCACGATCGTCTGGTCGACCGGCTCATGGAGCAGCAGGTGGACGGCTTGATCGTCGTGCCGCCGCAGCACTCGGCCCGAGACTGGTCCGAGGTCGCCTCGCCCATCCCGCCACTGGTCTTTCTCGACCGGCCGGCGTCGTACCCGGCCGCCGACACGGTTCTCGCCGACAACGGGGGCGGAGCCCGCGAGGCGACCTCGGCGCTCTGCCGCGCCGGTGCGCGGCGTATCGCGTATGTCGGCGACTCGCCCGGGATCCACACCATGCGCGAACGGCACGCCGGATACGCCGCGGCGCTCGCCGAGGAGGGGATCCGGATGGCGGACTCGCCCGCGATCACCACGGCCCACACCAGGGAGCAGGCGCAGCGGGCGGTGGGCACCCTGTTGCACGACGGCTCGGCCGACGCCGTCTTCGCGGCCAACAACCGTGCGACGATAGGTGCGTTGCTGGCCTTCCGGGAGGCCGGCCGGCGGCTGCCGCTGATCGGCTTCGACGACTTCGAGGCGGCGCTGCTCGGCAGTCCTCCGGTGTCGGTGGTGAGTCAGGACATCGAGCTGATGGGGCGTACGGCCGCCGAGTTGATGATCGCCCGACTCAACGGCGGCAGCTCGGAGTTCGTCACCCGAGTGTTTCCCACTCGGCTCGTCCTCAGGGGGTCCGAGAGGCCGGATCCGGAAGACGGCCCCTCAAAGAGCGGTCCGTCGACGTGACCGCGGGCCGGGCGACCGCCGGGGAGCGGCCGCACCCGCCACGGGTGCCCGGCGCAGGGCGTGCCGCGTGCGCGGCCCGACCGGGGTGTCCCCGGTCGGGCCGGGCGAACATCACGGGGTCACACCGACCGTCGGCCGTTCGCCGGTATCGCGCGTGATCCGGCCGACTCGTCGAGCGACAGGCCGTTCAGGACACCTTGCAGATATCCGATCGCGTGCGCCCGGCCCCGGCTGCAGTACGCCTCCGACGACGTGTCCCCCCAGGTGTCCAAGTCGCCGATCATGGCCGGAACATGATCGTCGATCAGGAAGCTGTCGAATCCCGAGGCGTCGAGCCGGCGGATCACCCGTGCCGGGTCGAAGTTGCCCTCGCCGAGGAAGCACTCGCGAAAGCGCGGCACCGTGCCGCGGACGTCCCGGAAGTGGACGTAGCAGATGGCCGGTCCCAGCAGGTCGATGACCTCGTTGACGCTCTGCTCGCCGGCCATCTCCGACACGGTGCCGAGGCAGAGGTTCAGCCCCCATGACGGGCTGCCACCGGCCTGGTCCCGGGCCCGTCCGATGGCAGCCGGAGAGGTGAAGATGCGGGCGATGCCCCCGAGCGGCTGTGGTGTGGGCGGATCGTCCGGATGGAGGGCGAGCCGCACACCGACCTCCTCCGCGACCGGCAGTACGGCGTCCAGGAAGTACTGGTGGTTCGCCCACATCATCTCGGCGCTGATCGGCTCGTCCGGAGCCATGTCGGGGGTCAGCCGGTAGCCGGCGAGCGCGTTGCCCGCCGGGACGTCGGCCAGGTCGAAGGCGGTGACCCTGGCTCCGCCGCGGCCCTTCGCCGCCATGTCCGTGCGCCATACGTAGGTGGCGAGGAAGTTGTAGCCGAGTATGTCGACCCCGACGGCGGCGAGGTTGCGGATGGTCTTCCGGTAGTTCTCGATCTGCTCGTCGCGGCCGGGCAGACCGCGCTGGATCTTCCAGAAATGGGCGAGGGGGACGTTCTCGATGCCGTCGATCGCCAGTCCGTCGGCGTCGCAACGGTCCCGCAGGTTCCGCAGCTCCGTCAGGCTCCAGAAGCCTTCGGCCCCCGGCAGCAGATCCGGCGTGTGGAACTGCACACCGGTGAGCCCCAGTTGGTGGGCGAAGGTCGCGACCCGGGCGTCGTAGGTGTCGATGTGGCCGAGGGAGAGCCGAATGGTCATGCCTGCCCGACCCGATGCCGGCCGTGCCCGTCCGTGTTCTCGAAGTCCATGACGTCGCCTTCCTTCAGGTAGGGAAAGGGCCGGAGGACGCCACGCCCGTGGGCGTGCCGTGATGGCGGTCCGGCCGTGTGAACCGATCGATGTCAATCGGTGAAGTAGCCCGGGTACTCGACGCGCAGCGCGGGGCCGCGTTCCAGGGCGCGCCGGGCGTGCCGGCTGATCAGGGCGCGGCCCGCGGGCAGATCGGCGTTCTCCAGAGCGTCCACGATCAGGCGGTGCTCGTCGATGAGTTCGCGCATGGCGGCGGAGTCCGGCAGGGAGAGCCGGCGAAGCCGGTCCAGTTGCAGCTTCATCCGCTGCACCGCCTGCCACGCCCCGGGATAGCCGCTGAGCGAGAAGATCTCGCAGTGAAGCGCCTCGTCGGCGAGGAAGAACGCGTCGTAGTCCTCGGCACGGCAGCTGCTCTCCTGCCGTTCGAGCAGTTCACGCAGCACGGTGACGTCCACTGTCGGGTCGGCGCAGGCCACTTCGAAGGCCGAGACCTCCAGGCTCTCGCGCACGAAGCGCGCCTCTTCGACGTCGCGCAGGCTGATCAGGCCGACCCGTGTGCCGACCTGTGGCACGACCCGCACGAGCCCCGCGTCGACGAGCCTCGCGAGGGCTTCGCGCACAGGGGTGCGGCTGACATGGAGTCGTCCGGCCAGGTCGGTCTCCGACAGGGATGCTCCTGGGGCGAGCCGGAGTTCGCGGATCGCGGCGACCAACTCCTCGTGGACGCGGTCGGACGTCCGGGTCCGCGCCCCGTCCCGGGTGATCGGGGCCAGTCCCGCATCGCGCCCGGCCAACGCCCGTTCAGGGATGCTGGGTTGTTGAGGGGTATTCACGAAATGATCGTTGCACGCCGTATGCTTGTATGCAAGTATCCCCACCATCGACCCACTCGTCGGGGAAGGGAAACACCGTGTGCGCCGACGCGCGAGACCCGTCACCGTAGGACCCTGCGTGAGACTCCTTCCCGTCCGGCGAATGCGGCGGCGGAATCCGGGCCAGGTGCCCGTACGGGGAGGCAGTGCCACGGCCGCGACCGCGGGAAGGCCCGGTGACCCTGTCCCCTCGGAGACCGGAGCCGTACCTCTTCGCGAGCGGCTTCCGTCGAGCTGCCGGAACACGCGTGGACGACCGCGGTTCCGGTGAGCCCGCACAGTGCGCGAACACCTTTCGCGCCGAAGTCCGTTGCCTGCTCGACCGGCCTCGGACCGCAAGCCGTCATCCGGCCCCCGCGGACGACTCGTCCGCGCCCGGCCATGTGCCAGTACGTCCACCATGCCCCTCCGGGCGGGCTTCACAGCCGCCCGCCCGCCGGCACGGGATCGGGAACCCCCCGACGTACTCGACGCAGGCCAGAACGTCCCGCAAGACCAGCCGGGCACGCCCCCGGCCGTTCGCGAGGACACCCTCGATCCATTCAGTGAAACGAACAGCGCTGTACAGAGCCGAATTGAGAGGACGTCATGGTCATGCGCAAGGCGAGACTCGCTGCGGCGGCCATCATCACCGCCACCGGCATCATGCTTTCGGGGTGCAGTGGCGGCGGCAGTACCGAAGCGAGCACCGGCGGACCGGCCGAGATCACCTTCTGGGGGTGGGCGCAGGGCTACGAGAAGTCCGTCGAGCTGTGGAACAAGTCGCACCCCGACATCCACGTGAAGTACGAGGCGATCACCAACGGCGGCGCGGGCGGCTACAACAAGATGCTCACTGCCGCCAAGGCGGGGAAGGCCCCCTGCCTGGCACAGGTCGGCTACGAGACCTTCTCGAGCTTCCTCGCCGCCGGCGTCCTGCAGGACGTCAGCGGCTACGTGAAACCGCGGAAGGACGAGTTCGCCGACTGGGTGTGGGGCAACGTCGGCGTCGACAACAAGGCCTACGGCATCCCGGTCGACACCGCGCCGATGGCGATGTTCTACCGCGCCGACCTCTTCAAGAAGGCGCACATCGAAGTCCCCAGGACCTGGGACGAGTTCACCACCGCCGCAGCGGCGGTGAAGGCCGCCGACCCGTCGTCGCGCATCATGAACCTCCCCACCGACCCCTACCTCTACGCCGGCTTCGCCTGGCAGGACGGTGCCCCCTGGTTCGGCACCGAGAACGACGCCTGGTCCGTCTCGCTGGACAGCGCGGCGAACGGCAAGGTCGCCGACTACTGGCAGGGACTCTTCGACAAGAACCTCGTCACCTCCCATCCCGCCTTCGACGCCGCGCTGTACTCGGCATGGAGCAAGGGGAAGGTCTGGGCGGAGGTCGGCCCGGTCTGGTCCGCCTCCCTCATCCGGGACAACGCCGCCGGCTCCGCGGGCAAGTGGGACATCGCTCCCATGCCGCGGTGGGGCACACAGGACGCCGTCGGCAACTCGGGCGGCTCGGCCACGGCCGTGATGAAGGACTGCGCGAGGCCGAAGGAGGCCACCGAGTTCGCCCTGTGGATGTCGACCGACTCCGGTTCGGTCTCGAACCTGATCGACTCCGCGGCCATCCTTCCCGCCTCCAAGTCCGGGCTCGCCAACAAGGCACTGGACGCCCCTCAGAGCTACTACGGCGGCCGCCCCATCTACCAGCTGTTCCGTGAGGAGGCAGCCAAGGTGAACCCCGACTGGCAGTGGGGCCCGGTCATGTCCACCACGGCCACGACGCTCGGTGACGGCCTCGGCAAGGTGCACACCAAGAAGGGCACCATCCAGGACGCTCTGAACAGCACCCAGAAGGGCACGGTCTCCGCCCTGCGGTCCCAGGGATTCTCCGTGAGCAAGTAGCCCCGCGCGGGGGCCGCGCCGACGCGGCCCCCGCTGGATCCGCACACCCGCCACCCCACGGAAGACGTGACCATGCCCCCCTCGACGATCCGGCGGCGCCGACTGCGTGAACTGAGGCGAGCCGCGCCCTTCGTCCTGCCATTCCTCCTGCTCTTCGTGATCGTCTACCTGGTCCCCACCGGGTACTCCGTGGTCCAGAGCCTCTTCGCCGAAAAACGCTCCGGCCTCGGCCTGTCCGGAGCCGAGTCCGTCTTCGCCGGCTTCGACAACTACATCCGGGTCTTCCATGACACGGACTTCATCTCGTCCCTGGGCCGAGTGGCATTCATCGGTGTCATCCAGGTGCCCGTCATGCTCGCCATCGCACTCTTCCTCGCCCTGCTCATCGATTCGTCCGCAACGAAGGGGCGCCGATTCTTCCGGATCGCCTACTTCATCCCCTACGGGCTGCCCGGCGTGATCGCCGGCCTGGTGTGGTCCTTCCTGTACGCGCCCTCGCTGAGCCCCATCACCGGATACCTCGGATCGATGGGCCTCCACTTCAGCTTCGTCACCGACAGCGCCCTGCCCTTCTCGATCGCCAACATCCTGACCTGGGCATGGACCGGCTACAACACCATCCTGCTCTTCGCGGCCCTGCAGGCAGTGCCCGAGGAGACCATGGAGGCCGCCGCGCTCGACGGCTGCTCCGGCTGGAAGGCCGCGCTGCTCATCAAGGTGCCGCAGATCCGACCGGCCCTGCTGCTCACTCTCGTCTTCTCCATCATCGGCACGTTCCAGCTGTACAACGAGCCGGCCACCATGAAGTCCGTGGCGCCGAACCTGTCGTCCACCTACACACCGATCATGGCCGCGTTGCGGTCGCTGTCGGCCAACGACTTCAACTACGCCGCCGCGCAGTCCGTGGTACTCGGCGCGCTGATCTGCGTGCTGTCCGTCCTTGTCTTCCGCGCATCGGCCAGGAGCGTCGACTGATGACCGCCACTCTGCAATCGCCCACCCGAACCGCGCCCGTGGCCCGGGAACCGAGGCCACGGCGTTCCCGGGCGGGGGCCCTCACGACGGTCAACCCGGCATCGCGCCTCTTCGTGCTGGGCATCATGACCCTCTTCGCCGTCTACTTCCTGCTCCCGGTGTGGTGGCTTGTCGTCTCCGCCACCAAGGGCACCGGAGAAATCTTCTCGGGCAACGGCTTCTGGTTCGGAGGGCACTTCGCCCTCTTCGACAACGTCCGGACCCTGTTCGAGGCCCAGGGCGGGATCTACGCGCGCTGGCTGCTCAACTCGCTGCTGTACGCGGTCGGCGGTGGGATCGTCTCCACGGTCCTGGCGTCCATGTGCGGCTACGCACTCGCCAAGTTCCCGTTCCTGGGGCGCGAGGCCGTCTTCGGCACGGTACTCGCAGCCGTGCTGCTGCCCCCACCCGTGCTCGCCATCCCGCTCTACCTCGTGTTCAGTTACACGGGGACCATCAACACTTTCTGGGCCGTGTTCATCCCGAGCATCGTCAGTCCCTTCGGCGTGTACCTCAGCCGGATCTACGCATCGTCCTCGATACCGGACGCCCTGATCGAGTCGGGCCGCATCGACGGAGCAGGCGAGCTGCGCATCTTCGCGATGTGCGCCCGGCTCATGGCACCCGCGATGGTCACGATCTTCCTGTTCCAGTTCGTTGCGATCTGGACGAACTTTCTCCTGCCCTCGCTCATGCTCGCCGACAGGTCGCTCCAGCCGGTGACGGTGGGCCTCGTCGGCTGGCGCGAGCTCCAGGGCTATCCCATCAGCTACACCACCGTCGTCACCGGCGCGCTGGTGTCCGTCGTGCCCGTCGTCGCCATGTTCGTGTCGTTGCAGTCGTTCTGGAGCAAGGGCCTCGTCACGGGAGCCGTCAAGTAGCCCATTCACCCCGAAAGGATGATCCATGAACATCCTGACGCGAAGAGTGACAGTCGTGTGTGTCGCTCTTCTGCTGGCGGTACCAGGCACCACCGCCGTAGCAGCCGACGACCCGCCGACGAACCTGCTCGCGGCGGACCTGGACACCGGATTCGACAGCGGCAGGAGTCCGCTGACCATGTCCAGCCAGACATCGGGAGGCACCCAGCAGATCGTGCAGGTCGACGGCGACAACGCCCTCGAACTCCGCGACGCCTCCCAGGGCACCAACCTCTCCAGCTACTTCTACCACCGGTGGTCCACCGGCACGCTGAAGGACCGCATCAACGCCGTCTACAGCGAGCCGGTCGGCAGCCCCGCCCGGCAGTTCGTCCTCCAGTACGACCTGGCGCGGAGCGCGGCCGGCGACAAGCCCGTCGCCAAGGACATCTACGCGCAGATCCAGTTCGGCAACTTCGACAACAACCTCGTGCCGCGATTTCCGGTGCCCGCGGTGAGCATCACCACCACCTCCGCGTACACCGGTACCTCCGGCCACCTGTCGCGGGTCGACGACACCGCCCTCCCCGCGTACCGCTTCACGATCGTTCCCAACGGCGGGCAGCGGCTCATCTCCACGGTGGAGCTGGGCTTTTCGGTGCGCGTCGACACCGGCAGCACCGACGAGGCGATCACCGTCGACAACCTCGGCGTCTACGAGGTGGCCGGGGGCGTCACCGACACGGAACCCCCCACCGCCCCGACCCGGCTGACCGCCGGGGTGACTTCCGGCAGTGTCTCGCTCGGCTGGGCCGCCTCGACCGACAACCTCGGTGTGACCGGCTACGACGTCTTCCGTGACGGCTACCAGGTCGCCTCCGTGAGCGGCACCACCACCTCGGCCGTCGTCACCGGCCTGATGCCCGCCACGCGATACGACTTCACGGTGCGGGCCAGGGACGCGAGCGGCAACATCAGCGCGCTGAGCACGCCGCTCAAGACATCGACCGGCCCGTACGTGCCCGAGTCGCCCGCCCCCTACCCCGGCACCCAGGAGACCCGGACGCAGTGGCTGTGGAACAAGACGAAGGCGATGAAGGAGGAGAGCGGGGCCGTCAACGTGGCCCAGTACACCGCGCAGCTCGCCGACCACGAGAACGTGACGACGAACCTCTCCAAGCTCGACGCCCAGTTCCAGAGCTACGACTACGAGCAGTACAAGACCGTGGCGAAGATGTATTCCTACCTCATGGTCGGAGACCGGTTCAGCCCGGACATGCTGGCGCACGTGCGCAGCTACTTCGCCTCGTACGGCTACGGGAAGCTCTCGCAGACCGAGAACCTGCGGATGAGCAACTACGTCACCGGGTACCTCGTCGGCCAGTACTTCCCCGACCTCGCCGACCTCAACGGCAACTCCGGGGCACAGCTGAAGGCCGCCAACAAGGCCAACATCCTCGAGATGGTGAACGCGGGCGTGCGCAGCGGATGGGCGGAGTACCAGAGCCCGGAGTACACCTTCATGACGTACTTCTGCCTCAACGCCCTGTACCAGTGGGCCGACGACGCCCAACTGCGCCAGCAGGTGAGGATGGCGATGGACGTGATGTGGTTCGAGTGGGCGAACGACTGGATCGACGGCTACATGATCTCGTCGGAGAGCCGCGCCAAGGGCGACCTGTCCTCCGTCAACGATCCGACCTGGCGGCCCGCCGACCACTCGACGCTCGCCTGGACGTACTTCGGCGCCCACCGTGCACAGCAGGGTGTCGGCGAATCCGACAACCCGGCACCCTCGGCGTACCGTCCGAACCTCGAGTACGCCGGCCTCGTGGCCTGGCCGGGGACGAAGTACACACCGCCCGCGGCAGCGGTGGAGATCGGCCGGAAGACCGACAAGTCCTACACCGCGCACAAGACCAACCTCCAGAACTCCAGTGGCCACGCCATGGACATCTACCGCACCAGCTACGTGCGTCCCACCTGGGGCCTGGGCACCGAGGTCCACTACCGGCGCGTCGACAACTGGATCGAGGACTTGCCGGTCGTGCTCCGCTGGCACTCCGACGCCGCGAATCCGCTGTTCCGGCTGTCGGTCGATCAGGGCAACGCCTCGATCGGCGCCTATGACCAACCCGCCAACCAGCGGGTGATGCAGGACGGTCCCACGGCGGTCGGCGTCTACAAGTCGTCGGGCGACCAGACCTCGAACTACATCAACGCACTGTTCCCCGCCAACGGTTCCATTCGGGAACGGCGTGAGGTCGACGGATGGACGATCGCCGACACGGGGCCGATGTACTTCGCGTACAAGCTGGCGAAGCCCGGAACCTGGTACCACCAGACACCGAACGACCCCGCGGACAAGGTGAAGAAGACAGCCCAGAACCATCCGACGGCCACCCTCAGCTACAGCTATGACATTCTGCGCAGCCAGGCCGACAGCAACGGCTGGGTGCTGGAGTCGGCGGACGCGTCCGAGTACGCCGACCTCGACGCGTTCGCGCGCGCGCTCACGACCACCACCAGCATGGATGTGAGCCATGTCGACGAGGCGAATCCGCGGCTCGTCTACCACAGCCTGAGCGGGGACGACCTGGACATCACCTTCGACTCCGCGGCTGAGGCGCCCGGAACCACCCATCTCGTGAACGGCTCACCGGTCGACTACGACGCGTTCAAGCTGTTCGACACCCCGTGGCTGCAGCAGGACAAGCGGGGCGCGACGTTCACCGCTTCGGTGGGTGGCACATCCGTCGTCTACGACTTCGACCACTGGACCGTGTCCGCCGTGGACCGCAAGGACCAGCACCGACGCGGCCGCTCCCGGACCGACGACGTGCCGAGGACGGAGCACGGACCCGGGCAGTGTCCGCAGAGTCACGGGAGCCGGAGCTGCAAACAGGCGAGGGGGACCACGGCCCGGTAGTGCAGGCTCGTCCGTCGTGGGGTCGCCGCCGCTCCTGCGGCGGCGACCGGCGGCCCGTCGCCGGGGACGGAGGGCGTCTGCCTCGTGGCCCACGCGGACCCGGCGAACGCCCCAGGGCGGAATTCTCGCCGGGCGCGGTGCGGACCGACTTCACTGCCCCGCGATCTCGCCCCGTGCTGGTGGGCGGGACGGCGGAAGACGTTCGCCCGATCGTCGCAGGGCGGGTCCTCACCGGCGGGCCGAGTCCGCTCGGCCGTGGACGCGGCAGCGTGGGTTCTGCGGTGGCGCGCGGGGTCCACCGGCTGCCGGTCACAACCACCCGCTGCGCTGGGCCTGCAGGGCCAGCTGGAAGCGGTTCTCGGCGCCCAGCTGAGCCATCAGGATCTGCAGGCGGCGGTACAGCGTGCGGCGACTGATTCCCATCTCACGGGCGATGACGTCGTCGCTCGCTCCACCCGCGAGGAGCCACAGCACGCGGCGGTCGGCGGGCGGCAGGCCGCCCGGGCGGGTGGTGCGGCCGTGGAACGGCAGGGCGCTCTGCCAGGACTGCTCGAACAGTGCCACGAGCGCGGAGAGCAGGCCGCACGGCTGCACGACCAGCATGGTGTTGTGTACGTCGGCCTCTTTGATCGACAACGACACGAGCGCGTACGCCTCGTCGATGATCACGAGTTTGACCGGCACCGACGGCACCACTCTGGCCTGCTCGCCGGCCTTGATGCACGGCTCGATGACGTCCTTCAGATGGCCCGGATGCTCCAGCGACTCCCGCGAGTACACGACACGCTGCGTCACCCCGCGGGCGAGCGTGGCCAGCGCGTCCTCCGTGGCCCCGGACAACGGGAAATACGGTGGTGACTCGAACTGCCGAATCTGCTCGCGGGCGCTCGCCCAAGCCTGACGGATCCTGGGACCGATGGCGTCGCCGGTGACGACCTCGACCAGATTGTCGTTGTACGCGGCGAGCCGCTGTCGCCGGAACGACTCGAACGCGCCCCCGACGGTGATGCGCGACTCCTCGACCTCGGCCGCCCGGTGCCGGGCGAGGATCTCCAGGCCCGCGGCGGGCGGAACCGGGGCCACCACGTCCCCGCCCTCCTCGGCGGCACTGGCCAGACCGGCGTCCACCAGCACGTCGTACGCCGCGGCGAGTTCCGCACCGCGCAGACCGGCCACGGACCCGATCGCACTCAACGGAGCGGGGGCCAGCTCCAGCAGCGCCACATAGACCTGGACCGCATCCTGGCCGACGCCCAGCAGCCGAAGGGCCTCGCCGAGTTTCGCGTTCGTCATACACCGAATTATCGACGACTCCTCGCGACACCGTGGCCGATCTGTGCCAGTGGCGGTCTTCGGCACCAAGAGCGTGTCGTGCGGGTTACCGTCCGAGAGCCGCCGGCGACCGGCGGCAGTGAGGGTGTCCGGGCCGCACCGGGAGGGGGCTCGCCCCGTCCGCTGGGCTCCCGCTGCCCCTCGTCGCCGAGCAACCCACCCAGAAGAAGGTGTATGACGTGGCGAAAGCACGAAAGAACGGTCTCTACTCAGGGATCTCCGAGGAACTGTCCGCTCTGA
Source organism: Streptomyces sp. NPDC101194 (assembly GCF_044767885.1). Classification (NCBI taxonomy): domain Bacteria; kingdom Bacillati; phylum Actinomycetota; class Actinomycetes; order Kitasatosporales; family Streptomycetaceae; genus Streptomyces; species Streptomyces sp. NPDC101194. The sequence goes on along the minus strand of NZ_JBIWOS010000005.1, from coordinate 408,826 downwards.
TGCGGACGGGATGGGCGGACACCGAACGGCACGACCTGCGGCTCGGCGAGCAGGCTCCGTACGCGGCCCGCCGCCGCGCCGCACTCTCCGCACGCTTCCCCGGCGAACGCCTGGTGATCCCCTCGGGGAATCTCAAGGTCCGTTCGAACGACGACACCTACCCGTTCCGCCCGTACTCCGGCTATGTGCACATGACCGGAGACCGGGCCCGGGACGGCGCGCTCGTCCTCGAACCCCGTGCCGACGGCGGCCATGACGCCTACTGTTTCCAGCTGCCGCGGGACAGCAGGGACAACGACGAATTCTGGGTCGGCGCCACGGCGGAACTGTGGATGGGCCGACGCCGCTCCCTCGCCGAGTCGGAGCTCGTGCTCGGCCTGCCCTGCCGAGACGTCCGCACGGCGGCCGACGACCTGGCCGTCGCCTCCGGTACGCCGACACGGATCGTCCGCGGTCTCGACCCGTCCCTGGAGGCCGTCGTCACCACCGAGGAGGAGCGTGACGCCGAACTCGAAGAGGCTCTCAGTGATCTCCGCCTCGTCAAGGACGACTGGGAGATCGCCGAGCTCCGCAAGGCCGTGGACTCCACCGTGCGCGGATTCACCGATGTGATCGGTGAGCTCTCCCGGGCGGTCGCGTCGTCCGAGCGGTGGATCGAGGGAACGTTCTTCCGCCGTGCACGCCTCGAAGGGAACTCCGTGGGGTACGGATCGATCTGTGCCGCGGGTGAGCACGCCACGATCATGCACTGGACGGACAACGACGGCCCGGTGCGCCCGGGGGACCTGCTCCTTCTCGACGCCGGCGTGGAGACGCACACCCTCTACACCGCCGACGTCACACGCACGCTTCCGATCAGCGGCACCTTCACGCCTCTGCAGCGCAAGGCGTACGACGCGGTGTACGAGGCCCAGGAGGCCGGCATGGCCGCAGTCAAGCCGGGTGCCGCGTACCGCGACTTCCACGAGGCGTCCCAGCGCCACCTGGCGGCCCGGCTGGTCGAGTGGGGCTTCATCGAAGGCCCGGCCGACCGCGCGTACGAACTCGGCCTCCAGCGTCGCTTCACCATGGCGGGCACCGGTCACATGCTCGGTCTGGACGTCCATGACTGCGCGCAGGCCCGGCACGAGGAATACGTCGACGGCGTGCTGGAGCCGGGCATGGTGCTCACCGTCGAGCCCGGTCTGTACTTCCAGCCGGACGACCTCACCGTGCCCGAGGAGTGGCGCGGCATCGGCGTCCGGATCGAGGACGACCTGGTCGTGACCGAGGACGGACACGAGAACCTGTCGGGGGGCCTGCCGCGGTCGGCGGACGAAGTCGAGGCGTGGATGGCCCGCTTCGCCGGCTGAGAGCGTCGCAGCAGGTGCCTGGTGCCGGACCCGCCGGATCGAACGACTGCGGACCGGCAACGCCCGGGCACGGCGCGGCGGACCGGTCCGTAACGCCGACGTCGTCGCGACGGGCCGACTGCCCCGGGGTCCGATGCGCCTCGGGGCAGCGGCACAGCCGAAAACGGCCCCTGCGCCCTCGGGAGGGCCACTGGGCCGACCATGCCGACAACGCGGCGAGGTGCCGTGGCCGTCGGTCGTGCGCCCGTCAGGTGCAAGGGGGCAGCCCTTGGGCACGGGTACGGGCGAGGCCCGACGGCGGGCCTCGTCGAGTGGTCGATGTCGTAGGCGGAGCCTGCCGACGCCCTCGATCAACCGCTCACCGGCGCGCACGCCGGTCCCCGGGGTCGGGCCGGCGCGGAAACGGCTCTTCGCGTAGCGCGCAATTCGGGCCTCACGGGTTTCAACGGCAACCACCTTGTAAAGCTCGTGTGTTGACGCGTTCTCCGCTGGATGGCGGCATTGAGATCTGAACCACGGCTTCTTATGTTTTATGCGCGGCGCCCGACCGACGCTCAACGGCACACGAGAGGTTTCCGCCCATGGGAGGAACGGCGATCCGACTGCATGGGCTGAGCAAGACCTTCGGCCGGACCGAGGCGGTGATCGGGGTCGACCTGGAGATAGCCGACGGTGAGTTCTTCTCGATGCTGGGCCCGTCCGGGTCGGGCAAGACCACGGTGCTGAGAATGATCGCCGGATTCGAGGCGCCCGATTCCGGCATCGTCGAGCTCGCCGGCCGCGATGTCACCCGGCTCGCCCCCTTCGAGCGCGACGTGCACACGGTGTTCCAGGACTACGCGCTCTTCCCGCACATGACGGCCGAGCAGAACGTGGCCTACGCCCTCAAGATCCGCAGGGTGCCGAGACACGAACGGCTGCACCGGGCCCGAGAAGCCCTCGCGCAGGTCCGGCTCGACGGCCTCGGCGCACGCCGGCCCTCACAGCTCTCCGGCGGCCAGCGTCAGCGCGTCGCTCTCGCCAGGGCCCTGGTCGGCCGGCCCCGCGTGCTGCTTCTCGACGAACCGCTCGGCGCCCTGGACCTCAAGCTGCGCGAGCAGATGCAGGTCGAACTCAAGGCGATCCAAAGGGATGTCGGCATCACCTTCGTGTTCGTCACCCACGATCAGGAGGAGGCCCTCACGATGAGCGACCGGATCGCCGTCTTCCGACAGGGCCGTATCGAGCAGACCGGTACGCCCGCCGAGATCTACGAGCGGCCGGCGACCCCCTTCGTCGCCGGTTTCGTCGGCATCTCCAATCTGCTCGCAGGAGACGCCGCCGAACGGGTCGTCGGCTCCTCGGGTACGTACAGCATCCGACCGGAGAAGATCCGCATGCTCGAGGAGTCCGCCGCGCCGGACGGACCCGAGCACTCCACCGCGACCGGCACCGTCGCAGAAGTCTTCTATCTCGGCGACGCCACCCGGTTCCTGGTGGACCTCGATGCCGGAGGGAGCCTCACCGTCCTTCAGCAGAACCTGGAGACCTCCTCCGAGGACGTGGCGGCCTGCCGCGGGGCCCGGGTCAGGCTGCTGTGGCACGACCACCACACGTTCCGGGTTCCCGAGGCGCAGCGACCGCAACCCGGCGGCGACACCGTCAGGACCACACCGCATGCCCCGGTGAGATGACAGCACGGCCCGCACGTCCCGTCCCGATCCGCCCTCATACGTATGGAGGACTCGTGCGCCCGAACCGACCCCTCAAGGCCGCAGTCGCCATCGGCGCACTGCTCCTGGTCACCGCCTGCGGCTCCTCGCACTCGGGCGGCGGCCGGTCCTCGACCGGACTCGAACCCCCGGACCTCAAGGCGCAGTCGAAGATCGGCAGGACGGAGGGACAAGTCGATCTGATCGCCTGGGCCGGGTACGTCGAGGACGGATCGAACGACCCGAAGGCCGACTGGGTCAGCGATTTCGAGAAGCGGACGGGGTGCCGGGTCAATGCCAGGACGGCCGCCACCTCCGACGAGATGGTCAGCCTCATGAAGACCGGCGGCTACGACGCCGTGTCCGCCTCCGGGGACGCCTCGCTGCGTCTCATCGCCTCCGGGGACGCGGCCCCCGTCAACACCGAGCTCGTGCCCAACTACGCGGACGTCTTCAAGGGATTGAAGAACCAGGACTGGAACTCGGTGAAGGGCGTCTCCTACGGAATCCCGCACGGCCGCGGCGCCAACCTCCTCATGTACAACACGGAAAAGGTCACGCCCGCCCCCCACTCCTGGTCCGCGGTCTTCGACAAGGCGCCCGCGCACAAGGGCAAGGTCACCGCGTACGACTCACCGATCTACATCGCGGACGCCGCGCTCTTCCTGAAGGCCACACAGCCGGATCTCGGCATCGAGAACCCGTACGCCCTGGATCAGAAGCAGTTCGACGCGGCCGTGGACCTGCTGAAGAAACAGAACGCGAACATCGGCGAGTACTGGAGCGACTACCTCAAGGAGATCTCCGCCTTCAAGAGCGGTGACTCGGTGGTGGGCACCAGTTGGCAGGTGATCGCCAACCTCGCCCGGTCCGAAGGCGCCGAGGTGAAGGCAGTCCTCCCCGAAGAGGGATCCACCGGCTGGTCCGACACCTGGATGCTCGCAGCCAAAGCCAAGCATCCCAACTGCGCCTACAAGTGGCTGGACTGGATCATCTCACCCAAGGTGAACGCCCAGGTCGCCGAGTACTTCGGTGAGGCCCCGTCCAATGCGAAGTCCTGCGCCGAGACCGCCGACAAGAACCACTGCGCGATCTTCCACGCCGCGGACGAGGCGTACTGGAAGAACGTCCACTACTGGAACACGCCCATCCCGCAGTGCCTGGACGGCCGCACCGACGTCACATGCGTCCCGTACGCGAAGTGGGTGCAGGCCTGGAACGAGATCAAGGGCTGAAGCCGATGACGACGCGGATCACGGGGCGAACCCGGCCATGAAGCAGAGCAGAGGGCTGACCTCATGACCGATTCCGTCGCAGCCGCCGGACTTGTCCGTAAGGTCGCCGGGGCCCTGCACCGTCGGCCCCGGTTGCGGCTGTCCCTGCTGCTGACCACACCACTGCTGTGGCTCGTCCTCGCCTATCTCGGCTCCTTGGCCGCACTGTTCCTGTCGGCGTTCTGGACCACGGATCCCTTCACCTCGAACGTCGTGAAAGTCTGGTCCACCGACAACTTCGCGGCGCTGTTCACGGAACCGTTGTACCGGCAGGTGGCGCTGCGCAGCATCGGTGTGGCGCTCTGCGTCACCGTCCTGTGCGCCGTGATCGCCTTCCCGGTCGCTTTCTGCACGGCGCGGGTGGCCCGACCCAGGTGGCGGCCACTGCTGGTGGTGGCGATCCTCACGCCGCTGTGGGCGAGCTACCTGGTGAAGGTGTACGCCTGGCGGCTGATCCTCTCCGAGGGCGGGCCGCTCGACTGGCTGCTGAGGCCCCTCGGTCTCAGCGGGCCGGGTTATGGCCTGCCCGCCACCGTCATCGTCCTGACCTATCTCTGGCTGCCGTACATGATCCTGCCGATCCACGCGGGACTTGAACAATTGCCCGACAGCCTGCTCGATGCCTCCGCCGACCTCGGTGCCCGTACCGCCCGCACCTTTCGCTCCGTGGTGCTGCCGATGGTGCTGCCGTCGGTCGCCGCCGGTTCGGTCTTCACCTTCTCGCTCAGCCTCGGCGACTACATCACTGTGCAGATCGTCGGCGGCAAGACCCAGCTGATCGGCAATCTCGTCTACTCCAACGTGACGCTGAACCTGCCCCTGGCCGCGGCGGTCGGCACCGTCCCGGTGATCATCATCGTGCTCTACCTGCTCGCGGTTCGCCGTTCGGGTGCGCTGAGCAGTTTCTGATCACGGCAGCCACAGCCGTCTCCGACCACCGCCGGCTACGAGGAGCCCATGCCATGCGACTCTCCCGCCCCGCCCGCATCATGGTGCGTGTCGCCGCCGGGCTGGGCTTTGCGGTCATCTATCTTCCGCTCCTGCTCGTTCTGCTGAACTCCCTCAATCCGGACCGCAGTTCAGGCTGGCCACCATCCGGTCTCACCTTCGACTGGTGGGCCGCGGCCTGGCGCAGCGACGGCGCGCGGTCCGCCCTGCGGACCTCGGTCGAGGCGGGCCTCGCGGCCACAGCGATCGCGCTGGTCCTCGGCACACTGATCGCCCTCGCCGTGCAGCGCCACGCGTTCTTCGGTCGCGGAGCGATCTCGTTCGCCGTCGTCCTGCCGATCGCGCTGCCCGGCATCGTCACTGGAATCTCTCTCAACTCGGCCTTCCATACGATGCTTGAGCCGCTGGGCGTGGGCCTCGGCCTGTTCACGGTCGTCGTCGGCCACGCCACGTTCTGCATCGTCGTCGTCTTCAACAACGTCGTGGCTCGGCTGCGCCGGATGCCCGGCAGCTATGAGGAAGCCGCCATGGATCTCGGCGCCCACACCTTCCGCGCCTTCGCCGACGTCACGTTCCCCCTGATGCGGTCGGCGCTGCTCGCGGGCGGGCTGTTGGCCTTCGCGCTGTCCTTCGACGAGATCGTGGTGACCACCTTCACCGCCGGCCCCGGTGTCCAGACCCTGCCGATCTGGATCTTCAACAACATGACCCGGCCCAAGCAGGCCCCGGTGGTCAACGTGGTCGCGGCGCTGCTCGTCCTGCTGTCCGTGATTCCGATCTACGTCGCTCAACGACTGTCGTCGGACACGGCGTCGGGCGGCAGGGTCTGAGGCGTACGACAGCCGGCGGATGGTGCCGACCGATGGATTCACCGGAGGCTCTGCAGGCGAATCCGTGATGCATGACCGGATCCGGCCGGGCAACCCGTGCCGCCCTCGACGCCGCCGGGCGTCGGGGGTTTCATGGTCATTCCCGAAGCGCTGGACCGTCGAGCCGGGATCGACCGGTCTTCTCGCCACCCGTGACCCGTGAACCCACGGCACCGCTCCGATAGCATGATCGAACTTACGACGAACACCCTCATTGCCGTCCCTCGCCGGAAAACGATGCAATCCGGCACGAAGAGCGCCCTACGCAACCAATGTCTAACAAATCGGCCAAACAATTGATATCTACAATAACGCGGACGCTTTCGCGAATAAGCAGCAGAACTACGTTCGCCGCCGGGCGTCGATCACGGGCGATACTGTGGGCCACGGCGGGTGTGGTGGTCCTCGGCTTCCTCGTCGCGCTGGAGATCGCCGCACGTCACTACGGTCTGCCGGGGCCGATCGTCAGCCAGGCGCAAGAGGTGCTGGTCGCCCCCAAATCGGGTTTCCTGTTGTACGCCAGCATGGCGCTGATGATGCTGGTGCTCACCTGGCGGGAACGGTTCATCGCGGCTGGTGTCGCGATCGGTATCGACGTCGCCTTCCTGTTGGTGCGGTGGGCGGCCGATATCAAGGTGACCGAAGGTCACCCCTTCGGCAATGGTGCGTTGTGGGTGATTCTGGGTTATACGGTCATCGCTGTCACGCGGCGCACCGGTCAGGAACGTGTCCTGCTGTTGAAGGGCGTCGGGCTGGGTCTGCTGCTGGTGGCCGGCCGCAAGACCGGCGACACCTGGCTGCTCATCACGTCGAAGACCCGCCCGGCGGTGCTCGACCAGTACGTGGCAACGGCCGATCATGCGCTGGGCAACCCGTCGTGGCTGGTGGGCCGGATCGTCGAGGCCACCGGCTCGATCGGCGACTTCTTTCTCGACTCCGTCTACACCCAGCTTCCGGTGGCCGCGGTCGTCGTCGCGATGTACCAGCTGCGTCACGTGGCGGTCGAGCGCCGCTTCCCGGGCCACCATCTGGTGCGCACCTTCCTGGTCATCGGCCTCCTCGGGCCGGCCATCTACATGATCTTCCCGGTGGTCGGACCGATCTTCGCCTACGGTGCCGACGGCGGGCACTGGGCGGTGGCGGACCTGTGGCCGGGCACGCCGCCGCCGGTCACCACTCCGCACCACATGCCCTTCGACGAGATCACCCCACGCAACTGCATGCCCAGCCTGCATACGGCGTGGGCTACCGCGATCTTCCTCCATTCCCGCAAGGGCCCGCGGGTTCTGCGATTCGCAGGCACCTTCTGGCTGATCGCCACGCTCGGCGCGACGCTGGGATTCGGCTACCACTACGGTGCGGACATCATTGCCGGTGTGGTGTTCACGCTCACGATCGAGGTGGCGCTGCGCTCGCACGAACGCGGCTGGGACCGGGCGGGAATCCAGCTGGTCGCCTACGGTGCAACGGTCTTTGCCGGGCTCCTGGTGTCATATCGCTATCTGTCGATGGAGATGGCCGAATACCCGTGGGTGTTCGGGCCACTTCTTGTTCTGGCGATGGCATCGGTGATGCGCGGTTACGTACGGACCACCAAACTGTGGGAGCCGAAGGCCGAACCGGCGCGACAGCCGGAACCGCAACCCGAACCGGCCTGAGCCGTGCTGCATCAGGAGGCGTGCGAACTCCGGGCGCGACTCGTGTCGGGCGCGGATCGTCCTGATCCGCGACTTCTCCCGCCTTCGTGCGAGATATCGGATGCCGACGGCTCGTCCCTGTGCCGTTCGCCCGACGGTCCGCACTGATCGGGGTGAACGGTCGGGTTCATCGTGTCGCAGCACCCCAAGGGCTGTCCCGATGGATCGATCGGCAGGTCCTGGAGAGCGAGGCCGACGTTGCGGCGTCGGCCGGGAAGGGCGTCCGACGGGCATCTGCTCCGGTCGGCGCCCTTTTCCCGTGCCTGGAAGAAGCCCGGCTTCTTCGGCGGGTACGAGACCACCAGCTTCTTCCTGCGCTGGTGGTGCAGGGGTCGCACTGCCGTTGATCGGCGAACACGGCGATGGAGCGGAAGGGACGGCCGGAGGCCGGACCGGGGATGGCCCGGATCCTGGTCGGCGTGGCGCGCCGGTCGGGGCATCGCAGCGGAGGATGGCCACCCGCGGGCCGACGGTTCACCGTGCGCTCGGCATGGTCCGGTGGGGACCTGGAGAACAAGTTCCGCAGGGGACGCCGTGGCCCCGGCCGGGTTTCCGCGGTCGCCGTCAGATGAACCTCGGAGCCACCGGACCGTACCCCGACAGCACCACGGTCCACGACCAGGTCCAGACCTGTGTGCCGGTCGATCCTTCCCGGTCGGAGGGATTGGGCAGCGGCCCGACGGCCGCGGGATCGGGGGACGCGCGAACGGAAGTGGTGTGCGGGGGTACGTCGATGGGGCTGTCGGGGTTGTGGATCGTCGGGAGCATGTTCTCGTCCGTTCCCGTCTGAAGCGAGTGGGGGGCGGGACCCGCACCGGGGGAAGGCGCGGGACCCGCGGTCGGCGGCTGGGTCAGCCGGCGGTGCCGGAGGCGTTGAGCGTGACGGGGATGTTGTCCCGCGTGGCCTTGGAGTACGGGCAGATCTGGTGGGCGGCGTGCGCGAGTTCCTCGGCGGTTGCCTGATCCACGCCGCCGAGGACGGGGCTGAGGACTGCGGCGAGGGAGAACTCGCCGTCGTCGCCATGGGTGAGTGTGATCCCTGCGGTGATGCTGGTGCTGGTGAGCCGGATCTTGCGGGTGGCGGCGGCGCTGCGCAGGGCACCGAGGAAGCAGGCGGCCCAGCCGGCGGCCAGCAGCTGCTCGGGGTTGGTGGCGCCGCCGGCGCCGCCGAACTCCTCGGGGATGGCGAGCCGGGCCTCCAGGAGACCGTCCGAGGAGCGGACACGACCGCCGTTGCGGCCCTCTCCGTCGACATCGACATGAGCGGTGTAGGTGACTGCCATGGCTCGTGCTCCCCATCCGGGTCGAAGGCTTCGAACGGCCTCAAGTCCGGAACGTCTGTCAGTTCGTCACCGGTTGAGGCGGTGACGACATCATGGCAAGCAATTTCGTCACCGGTCAAGAGGGTGATGAGTGGCGCCCCTGTGGGTGCATGCGTGTCACGGGCCGCGGGTCGTCCGCGGGTTGCCGAGGGGGAGTCGGGGTCCTGTGGCCCCTGATCGGGATCGACGGATCCGCGGGGGTGCGTGCAGCGGTGTGGTGTGTCGCGACGTCCGGGCCGCGCAGGGCGGGCGCGTGGTCGCCATCCACGGCCACGTCGACGTCGCCCCGCTCCTCGTCGACCTCGGATACCGCGTGATCGTTCCCTGCCTGCGAGGCCACGGCAGTACGCGCTTCCTGTCCCGCCGCACCCCTCGCACCGCCGAACGGTCCGCCGTCGCGCTCGACATCGTCGCCCTGATGGAAGCACTCGAGATCGAGAAGGCGGTGCTCGCCGGATTCGACCGGGGGCTCGCGCACCGCCGACATCATCGCGACCCTGTGGCCCGAACGCGTCAAGGCCCTTGTCTCGACCGGCGGTTACGTCATCACCGAGCGAGCGGCGCAGTTGGAACCCGCCGCCGCAGTCGTCGAGCGCAACTGGTGGTACCAGGGGTACTTCGCGACCGAGCGGGGCAAGAAGGCGATGGAGGACGTCGACGAACGCATCGCGCTGTGCCGCTACGTGTGGACCCTCGTCTCGCCCGACTGGGACTTCGACGACGCCACCTTCCGGTGCACCGCCGGGGCCTTCAGGAACCCCGACTTCGCGGCCGTCGTCCTCCACAACTGCCGCTGGCACATCGGCCTGATCGAGGGGGGCCACCGCTGCGGCCGTGATGAGGCGCAACTCGCCGCCAAGTCGCCCGTTCCCGTCCCCACGGTGGCCCTCGACCCGGCCCTGGATCCCTTCGCCCCGCCCGGCGACGGCCCCGCCCACCGCCACCACTTCACCGGCCCCTACGAGTACCGAGCCGTCGCGAACGTCGGCCACAACCTGCCGCAGGAGGCGCCGGCCGCCTTCGCGCAGGCCGTTGTCGACGCCGACCGTCTCCGATGAAGGGCCGGTGATCCGGAGGAGAGGGGCGCTTGATCGTCCATGGCCGGCTTTTCGTCGGGGGTTTCCGGACGGAGTCGAGCGCCCCGGCGCCACGGGCGAGGGTGCGACGGTCGGCTACCTCTTATGCGTCACCATCTTGACCGGTGACGCGCGAAGGTGCACGCTGATGGATGTCGAGGGCGACGGCACAGCGCGGTCCGCTCGGCAGAAGAAGATCGATGAAGTGGAGCATGGGTCATGGACAAGGGAATCGCGGCGGACGCCGCCGCGGCGGCGGCGCGGCGCGCACGCTACGGCAGCCTCCCCGAGCGCGTTCGCTTCGAGGACATGACCGAGGAGGTGGAGGGCCTGCCGACCGGAGCCGATGCCTCGTACGACTCCGAGAGTTCATGGAAGTACCACTCGTGCCTCGCCCTCGACCTGGGGCTGTAGGCAGCCGCCGACGTGCCTGGCCCGGCCCGTCCCGGCCGGGGCCTCACCTGGCAGTACGCGACGGAACGTCGCCGGCCGTGATGCCGGCGGTGCGGAGCGGCTGCGTCGGGAGACTGCCGCGCGGGGACCGGCCTGCCTGCCTCCGTTCAGTGGTCGGCGTGCGTGACGTCGCCGTGGCAGCGGGGCTCGCCCTGCGTCGACCGGGACGGGGCGGCTGGAGCGCGGCCGCAAGACCTGCGTACCGTTCAACGGCGGCGGCGCCCAGGATCCCGGCCGGTGGCGACATGTCGTCGCCGGGTCACTTCCCGGCCGCGATGGGCGCCGTCTTCTTGCGGGCGCGGTAGGCCGCCGCCTTGATCTTGTTGCCGCAGGACTCCATGCCGCACCACTGCCGTCGCATGCCCCGGGAGCGGTCGATGTAGACGCGGGTGCACTCGGGGTTGCCGCACTCCTTGAGCAGGGGGACGTCCGGGCCGCTGAGCAGTTCGACGGCCTGCCGGGCCACGGTGGCCAGGGCCTGCCCGGGCGTCGCGTCGGTGTGCCGGCCGGCCCGGGTGAGCTGCGGAGTGACCGGGACCCGGCGCGCGGCTGCGTTGAGTACCGCGAGGGCCTCACGGTCGAAGTCCTCGCCGAGGCGGCGGTCGGTGATGAGCCGGTAGACGGCCTCGCGCGCCGCGACCGCCTCTCGGACGTCGCTCTCCTCGCCGGGCGTGATCGTGTCCACGAGCCCGGACTCCAGGTACCAGGCGTTGAGCCGGTCCGGCGTCACGAACATCTCGAACCGGATCGAACGCCGGGCGCGCAGGGTGGCCGCGAAGTCGAGCGCCGGGTGCCCGCACACGAAGACATGGTCAAGATTCACATCACTATCCTGACAGGTGACAATCGTGAGGTGCAAGGCTCGTCACCGTTCCACCCGGTGGTGGGTGCGTATCGCCCCGGTCCGCCGGAGCTCACCCCTGCGGACCGGCGCTCCCGCCCCCTCCCGGCTACCCCTGTCCCCCCTCCAGCCGCAGCTCACGGCCCTGCCACCGGCGGCGCAGCCAACGGTCGTGGCTGGCCACGACGATCGCTCCGGGTCCGCTGCCCAGCGCGGCCTCCAGCTCGTCGCACAGTCGAGGGGAGAGGTGGTTCGTGGGCTCGTCGAGCAGCAGGAGCTGGGGCGGCCGGGCCATCAGCAGCGCCAGTGCCAGCCGGCGGCGCTGCCCCACCGACACCTGCCCGACCGGCTTGTCCAGGTCCGCCTCGGCCAGGAGACCGAGGCGGACCAGCGGCACCTTCTCGGCCCGCTCCGGCCCCAGCTCCAGCGCGTAGGTGTCCCGGACCGTGCGGTCGGGCCGATCGAACACGGTGTCCTGCGTGAGCAGCCCCACCGTCATCCCGCGCCGCCTGCGCACCTCGCCCTCGGCCGTGAGGAGTCCGGCGAGCACCGAGAGCAGGGTCGACTTGCCCGTCCCGTTGCCGCCGGTGACCAGCAGCCGTTCGGTCGCCGACAGCTCCAGGCCGGACAGGCGGAGCCGCCCCGGCACCCGTAGGTCCCGCAGGGACACCAAGGGTTCCGGCCCGCCCGGCGTGTGCGTGGCCGGCCGTGGCGCCGCGAACCGCAGCGGGGGCGGCGGCTCGGCGACCCGGGTGCGCTCCAGCTCGTCGAGCCGCCGGCTCGCGCTGCGCACCCGGCGGGAGATCTGGTTCTGCACGCGGCCCGCCCGGTGGCCGTAGCCCATCTTCTCGCTGTCGTGCGGCCCCCGGTCCGGGGCGACCCTGTGAACGGTCACCCCCGCGGCGTGCCGCAGAAGCTCCATCTCCTCCTGCTCCTCGGCGTACCGGCGCTCCCAGCGCTCCCGGTCGGCGCGCTTCTCGCTCACGTAGGCGCTGTAGTTGCCCCCGTAGCGGACCGGTCCGTCCACCGCCGGATCGAGGTCGATCAGGTCCGTGCACACGGCGTCGAGGAACGCCCGGTCGTGGCTGGCGACGACCACGGCCCCGGGCAGGCCGCGCAGCTGCTCCTCCAGGAAGGCGGCGGCGCCGTCGTCGAGGTGGTTGGTCGGTTCGTCGAGCAACAGCGCCGACGGCCGCCGCACGAGGAGCGCCGCCAGGGCCAGCCGGCCGCGCAGCCCGCCGGACAGCGAGCCGAGCGTCCGGTCGCGGCCGAGCGTGCCGAGGCCCAGGCCGTCGAGTACCAGGGCCGCCCGGCGGTCGGCGTCCCAGGACTCCCGGTCCTGGGCGCGCTCCAACAGCTTGCCGTACGCGTCGAGCAGGTCCGGGTGGCCCGGGTCGTCCTCCGGGACACGGGCCAGTGCCTCGCCGAGCCGTTCGAGCTGCGCGAGGTCCTCGCGGGCCTCGCGCAGGGCCTCGTCCAGTACCGAGGCGAGGGTGGATTCGGGGCCGAACGGCATCTCCTGGTGCAGGAAGCCGAGGTCCACCGGGCGCGACACGCTCCCGGCGTCGGGTTCGTCCACGCCGGCCAGCACCCGCAACAGGGTGGACTTGCCGGCGCCGTTCTCCCCGATCAGGCCGATGCGGTGGCCGGGGGACGCGGTCAGTGACACGCCGTCGAGGACGCGGCGGCCGCCCAGGTCGCGGACGAGGTCATGGGCGAGCAGAGCGGGCTGGGGCACAGGGAGCCATCCAAAGGTGATCGGTGGTACGCCCGCCGGGCACGGGGGCCTCGGACGCGGGCCGCTGCACACGCCGACGGTTCACACCGCCGGGGCTCCCGTCGCGGCGAGCGTCCCTTCGGCCAGCCGCAGCCAGCGGTTCACCCCGATCTCGGCGAGGAACCGCTCATCGTGGCTGACCACGATGAACGCGCCCCGGTAGGAGTTGAGCGCGCTCTCCAACTGGCCCACGCTGACCAGGTCGAGGTTGTTGGTCGGCTCGTCGAGCAGCAGCAGCTGCGGGGCCGGTTCGGCGCACAGGACGCAGGCCAGGGTGGCACGCAGCCGTTCGCCGCCGGAGAGCACGCCGACGGGCAGGTGTACGCGGGGGCCACGGAACAGGAAGCGTGCGAGCAGGTTCATCCGCTCCGCCTCGGGCCGCTCGGGTGCGAACGCCGCGAAGTTCTCCGCAACCGTGCGGTCCTGGTCCAACAGGTCCAGGCGCTGGGAGAGATGGGCGACGCGGCCGTCGCCGCGCATGATCTCCCCGCTGTCCGGGGTGAGTCCGCCGGTGATCAGCCGGAGCAGCGTGGTCTTGCCGGCGCCGTTGGGCCCGGTCAGGGCGATGCGCTCGGGCCCGCGCACGGAGAGGTCGACGCCGCCTTCGACGAACACGTCCCTTCCGTCGTGGCGGACCTGCATCCCCTTGCCGAGGAAGAGATTGCGTCCTGAGGGCACCTGAGTGTCCGGCAGGTCGAGGACGATGCGCTGTTCCTCGCGGAGTGCGCGCCCGGCCTCGTCGAGACGGGCCTTGGCCTCGCCGACCCGGGACGCGTGCATCTGGCCGGCCCGGCCCGCGGACTCCTGCGCGCCGCGCTTCATGTTGCCGGCGAAGATGCGCGGGAGCCCGGCGTTCTTGAGGTTGCGGGCGGCGTTGCTCGCGCGGCGCTCGGCGCGTTCACGGGCCTGCTGAAGCTCCCGCTTCTCCCGCTTCAGGTCCTGCTCGGCGTTGCGGACGTTCTTCTCCGCGACCTCCTGCTCGGCGCGCACGGCCTCTTCGTAGGCGGCGAAGTTGCCGCCGTAGAAGCGCAGTCGTGAGCTGCCGAGTTCGGCGATGCCGTCCATGCGGTTCAGCAGAGCGCGGTCGTGGGCGACCAGCAGCAGAAGTCCCTTGAAGTCCGCCAACACGTCGTACAGCTTGTGCCGGGCGTCCCGGTCGAGGTTGTTGGTCGGCTCGTCGAGCAGCAGGACGTCTGGACGCTTCAGCAGTTGTGCGGCGAGGCCGAGCGACACGACCTGGCCACCGCTGAGGGTGCTCAGGCTGCGGTCGAGGGCCAGGCCGGTCAGCCCGAGACGGTCGAGCTGGGCGCGGGTGCGCTCCTCGATGTCCCAGTCGTCGCCGATGGTGGCGAAGTGCTCCTCGCCCACATCGCCGGACTCGACGGCGTCCAGGGCGCGGATCACCGCGGCGACGCCGAGCACCTCGGCGACGGTGAGGTCACTGGTCAGAGGGAGGCTCTGCGGCAGATAGCCGAGCGTGCCGCTGACGGACACCGACCCGGTGGCGGGCCGCAGTTCACCGGCGATCAGCTTGAGCAGGGTGCTCTTGCCGGAGCCGTTGGGGGCGACCAGGCCCGTGCTGCCGGTGGTCAGGGTGAAGGACAGGTCGTGGAAGACAGGAGTGTCGTCGGGCCAGGCGAACGACAGGTTCGAGCAGACGATGGTGGCGTCGGACATGGAAATGACCTCAAGAGGGGCTGGGAGCGAAGACAGCTCCGCCCCGGGCAGACATGGGGAAAATGGGTACGACGAACGGGCCACTCCGGCGGCGCTCCTCGGCGCGTCCGGTGGCCGTCACATCCGGATCTCACCCGGAGATGTCGTCGTCACCCACCACGTCTGCGACTCCTCGATACACGGTCAACGTCGTTCGCAGCTTAACAGCCCATCGCTGTTCGCAGCTTAACAGCCCATCGCTCCGGCCTGCCCTGAATTTCCGCTCCCGTCGATCACCGCGCTCCGGCCGCATGCGTTGACAGCCCGATTGCACTCATGTCAACGTCGTCACCTGTTAAGGCGGTGACTATGGGATGGTGTGACGGTCGACCGATGCTGCTGTGCGCGATCACCACCGCCTGTTTCTCCACGGCCCTGTGAGCCGACTCGTCGGACGGCACCACGTGTTGGCAACCGTCCACGGATCTCGCTCGGAGTGCGAACGGGACACGTCAGGCCCTGAGCCGAGCGGCATCACCGGCACCGGATCCCCAACAAGCGCCTTCGACCGTCCGGCACCGGGCACGCACGTGCCCGCACGACACGGCACGCCTCCGCTCCGTGAACGGCACACCCGTACTCATTGATCGGGGAATCGTCCATGGGACGACGACTTCCGGCTGTCCTGGCGACCGACGTACCGCTGGTCATGGCGGCGGTGTGCCTGTCGGCCGCGTCCGCGCAGCCGCAGCGCGGTCCCGCCTCCGTCTCCCCCCGGCTCATCTGCTCCCCGCAATCCGTCAAGGCCCCGGCCGGCACCACGGTCGACGACTTCTACCGCCTCTTCCTCGCCCCGGGTACGCCGCACTGCGGCCTCAACAACGGCAGCGGCGCAACCGTCGACGACCTCGGTGCGCTCAGGGCCTGGGTCGAACACGGCAAGGCCCCCCGGACCCTGCCCGCCACCCTGCGCGACGCCCCCGGTGAACAGCTCACCCGCAACCTGTGCGGATCCCCGCAGGTGTCCCGCCACAACGGCCACGGCGACCGGACTGCCGCCTCCGCCTTCCCTGCGTGTCCCCGGCCCACCCCTGACCGAACCCCGCCGCGTTCCGGCTCGTGCCTTTCGGGCCGGGACCGGCCCGGCCCGCTCGCGCCCGTCTGCCAGAATCGCCACATGGCTGACCACGACATCACCCCCGGCTACCTGCTGGACAACAGACAGTCGGAGGCGGGTATCCGGTTCGGCGCCCTCGCCGAGCTGTTCGACCCGGTGACGTTCCAGCACGTCGACCGGCTCGGCATCGGTACCGGCATGCGGTGCTGGGAGGTCGGCGCCGGTGGTCCCTCCGTACCCCTCGGGCTGGCCGATCGAGTCGCCCCGGGCGGCGAGGTGGTCGCCACCGATGTCGACGTGTCCTGGACCCAGGACGTCGAGGGCGGCGTGATCGAGGTGCTGCGGCACGATGTGGCGGCCGACCCGCCGCCGCCCGGCGGTTTCGACCTCGTGCACGCCCGGCTGGTCCTGGTGCACGTCACCGATCGCGCCGAGGCGCTGCGTCGGATGGTCCAGGCGTTGCGCCCCGGCGGCTGGCTGCTCCTGGAGGATGCCGACCCGGGGTTGCAGCCGCTGCTGTGTCCGGACGAGTCCGGTCCCGCACAGCAGCTCGCGAACCGGCTGCGATCCGGCTTCCGCGCCTTGATGGCGTCACGCGGCGCTGACCTCGCCTACGGTCGAACCCTGCCCCGGCTGCTGCGCGAGGCCGGGCTCGAGGACGTTCGGGCCGACGCGTACTTCCCGATCACCTCGCCGGCCTGTGCCGTCCTCGAGGCCGCCACCGTGCGACAGATCCGCCGTCGTCTGGTGGCGGAAGGGCTCGCCACCGACGCGGAGATCGACCGCCACCTGGCGAACGTCGCCACCGGACGCCTCGACCTTGCCACCGCCCCCATGATCTCCGCGTGGGGGCGCCGCCCGTGATCCGTCCCCGACCGTTCGGCAGACGGCTCCGGGCGGTCGCGCCCGGGGGATGCGCGCCGAGCGGCGTGCCGACGTCCGGCCCGGCCGCGAAACCGCCGGTTCCGGGTCCGACGAGGCCGATCGGGTACACGGGGGGAACCGTGCCGCCGACTCCGTACCGCGTCGAGGACCGGGGGGTACGGCGCGACTCAGCCCAGTGCCTTGTCGAGGTTGAACGCGGCGCTGATGAGTGCCAGGTGAGTGAAGGCCTGGGGGAAATTGCCGACCTGTTCGCCGGTGCGGCCGATCTCTTCGGCGTACAGCCCGACGTGGTTGGCATAGGTGAGCATCTTCTCGAAAGCGAGCCGGGCCTCGTCCACGCGGCCGGCCCGTGAGAGTGCCTCGACGTACCAGAACGTGCAGATCGAGAAGGTGCCCTCCTCGCCCCGCAGTCCGTCCGGGCTGCTGTGGGGGTCGTAGCGGTAGACCAGGGAGTCGGACACCAGCCCCTCGCCCAGGACGTCCAGCGTGGAGAGCCACTTCGGGTCCGTCGGAGAGATGAACTTCGCCAACGGCATCATGAGTACGGCGGCGTCGAGGACGTCTTCGCCCTCGTGCTGGACGAATGCCTTCCGCTCGGTGGACCAGCCACGCTGCATGATCCGCCGGTAGATCGCGTCGCGTGCGTGGGCCCATCGTGGCATGTCCGCGGGCAGGCCCCGATGGGTCGCGATACGCATCGCCCGTTCGATCGCCACCCAGCACATCAGTTGCGAGTACAGGAAGTTCTGGATCTTGCCGCGGGTCTCCCAGATGCCCTCGTCCGGCTGGTCCCAGTTGTCGCAGACCCAGTCGACCACGATGCCGATGGCGTCCCAGTGGTCACTGGTCAGCGGCTGTCCCCACTTGTCGTAGAGATAGAGCGAGTCGATCAGGGCCCCGTAGATGTCCAGTTGGAGCTGGTTGACGGCATTGTTTCCGATCCGGACAGGAGCCGACCCCAGGTGGCCTTCCAGGTGGCGGAGCTCCTGTTCGGGGAGTTCACTGCGGCCGTCGATGCCGTACATGATCTGCAACGGGCCGCTGGAGCTCTCTTTCAGGCAGATGTTCGAGGACAGGAAGCGCACGAAGGCCTCGGCCTCGTCGGTGAAACCCAGCCTGAGCAGCGCGTAGATGCAGAACGCGGCGTCCCTCACCCACACGTATCGGTAGTCCCAGTTGCGCTCGCCGCCGATCTGCTCGGGCAGGCTGGTCGTAGGGGCGGCCACGATGGCGCCGGTCGGCGCGTATGTGAGGAGCTTGAGGGTGAGCGCCGAGCGGTGCACCATCTCCCGCCATCGCCCTCGGTAGCGCGAGTGCGACAACCATGTGCGCCAATACCGCACCGTGGCGCCGAACAGTTCCTCCGCCTCCAGCACCGCGCAGGACCGCGGCTCCACCTTGCCGCCGATCCGGTCGAGCGCGAAGACTGCGGACTGTCCCTCGGCGAGAGTGAATGAGGAAACGGCGTCCCGACCGTCGATCTCGACCGGAACGCTGGAGGTCAGCGACAACGTGAGATCCGGCGAGTCGAACACGGTGTGACCGTGCTGTGCACTCACAGTGTGCGTACGTCTGCCGTAGTCGAACCGGGGAGCCACGCGCGCGGTGAACGGCATCGATCCGCGCACGCAGAGAACCCGCCTGATGAGGCGGTGGCGGTCCGCCTCGCGCGAGTCGTCGACGATCGGCATGAAGTCCTGGACCTCGCCGACGCCGTCGTCCGCGAAGAAGCGGGTGATCAGTATGTTGGTGTCCGGGAAGTAGAACTGCTTCGTCCGAGCGGGCACATCCGGTGCGAGCTCGAACGCCCCTCCGCGGTCGGCGTCCAGGATCGCCGCGAAGACGCTGGGCGCGTCGAACCGCGAGCAGCAGTACCAGTCGATGGTGCCGTTCGTACCGACGAGGGCAGCCGTGCGCAGGTCGCCGATCAATCCGTGCTCGGCGATGGGCATGTAGCGCGGCGCGTCGGCCCTGCAGGGGCGGAGGCTGTCACCGGTGATCATGTGACCTCCCCGGCGCTGGGACGGGATCGGGTTCGCTTCAGGCTACCTCCGAGCCGTTGCAGTCAGCGAACGCGCCGTTCGTCCGGTGCCTCACGAACCTCCTCCGGGGCGTGGCGGCGAAGCGTTGCCGGGACCGCGGGGGATCACGGTGCCACCAGGACGGCGACGTCCTCCGGCGTGAGCTCTGCGTACGGGGCGGCGACGTTCTCGGCGGGGGCTGCTGACAACAACGGGACATGCGGGCGCGGCATGATCCGAACGAGGGGCCCGAGCCCGCGTACGTCCGGCACGAGGACGATGCGTCGCCTTGGGATCGCACGCGCCGGACGCCGTACGGTCCGGCCTCCGGCCGAACGAGCCGGTTCGAAGTCACGACCCGGCCATGGGCGGGCTCGCCGATGGCCGAGAAAACGCTTGGACTCCTCGGGCGCCGTCGCGGGACACTGGGGTCCCCGGCCCCGCCTCCTCCTACGCGCACGTATGTGTTGCCACGAGTTGCGCGGGGCTCTGCCGTCGTGCCCCGCTTGCCGCAAGCCGGTCCGAGCGAGGGCGCTCGATCGAAACCGAAGCTCCGCGCAGCCAGTGAGGCAACGGCCTCTCCCCGCAGAAGCACATGGCGGGCTGTCGCACGACCACACAGGGTTGGTATGGGATCGCCTGAATCGCACAGGGCACCGGGCAGGGGTCCGGTGCTGCTCGCACTTCGATACTACGGAAGGGAGTTGACCCGGCTCCGCTGGCTGACGGGGCCTGCGATGCTGTTGCCCGCGCTGGGCAACATCGGCATCAATTACGTCGCGCCGCTGGTCGTCGCGAAGCTCGTCGGCCGAATCGCCGACGACGGCGCCACCACCATCGGCTCGACGCTGCCGTACGTCCTCGGCTTCGCCGGCGTTCTCCTCCTCGCGGAGACGCTGTGGCGTGTCGGCCTGCACTTCCTGAACCGCCTCGATGCCCTCGGCATCGAGCACCTGTACGTGATCGGCATGGACGAGCTGTTCGCCAAGGACGCCGCGTTCTTCCACGACAACTTCGCCGGGTCGCTGACCAAACGAGTCCTGAGCTTCGCCTCCCGCTTCGAGGAGTTCGTCGACACGCTGACGTTCTCGGTCGTGGGCAGCTTCGTTCCGCTGGTGTTCGGATCGGTGGTGCTGTGGCGCTACGAACCGCTTCTCGTCGTAGGGCTCTTGGCGATGATCGCGCTGACGGCGCTGTGCGTGGCGCCTCTCATCCGCCGCCGCCAGGCTCTCGTCGACCAGCGTGAGGAGGCGATCGCCCAGGTGTCGGGCCACGTCTCCGACAGCCTGATGAACATGGACACGGTCAGGGCGTTCGCAGCCGAGGGCCGCGAGGCCGCGGAGCACCGGTCGCGCGTCGCGGAGTCGCGGCGGCTCTCGTTGCGTTCCTGGGACTACGGCAATCTGCGCATCGACACGCTGGTCGCGCCGATGTCCGTGCTGACCAACGCGATGGGCCTGCTGCTCGCGGTCACTCTCGGCGGGGGCGGGCACGGCGTGGAGACGGTCGTCCTCGCCTTCACGTACTACACCAACGCGACGCGGATCATGTTCGAGTTCAACCAGATCTATCGCCGCCTGGAGAGCTCGATGACGGAGGCCGCACAGTTCACCGAACTGCTGCTGACGCCACCGACCGTGCTCGATCCGGCGTCGCCGGAGCCGCTGCTGTCCCGGGCCTCGGATGTCCGCTTCGAGCAGGTGAATTTCACCCACGCGGGTGCGGAGCCGCTCTTCGAGCGCCTCGACCTGGCCGTGCCCAGCGGGGCGAAGATCGGCCTCGTCGGCCGGTCCGGCGGTGGCAAGACCACACTCAGCCGACTGCTGCTGCGGATGACGGACATCGACGGCGGCCGGATTCTGATCGGAGGTCAGGACATCAGCAGACTGCGCCAGGCCGACGTGCGCAGCCTGATCGCCTATGTGCCCCAGGACCCGGCGATGTTCCACCGCACGCTGCGCGACAACATCGCGTTCGCCCGGCCGGACGCCACCGACGCCGAGATCCGCCGTGCCGCCGAGGCGGCGCATGTCACGGAGTTCGCCGACGCGCTGCCGGACGGCTTCGCCACCATGGTGGGCGAGCGTGGTGTGAAGCTGTCCGGCGGACAGCGCCAGCGGGTCGCGCTCGCGCGGGCGATCCTGCGCGACGCGCCGATCCTGCTGCTCGACGAGGCGACCAGTGCCCTGGACTCCGAGAGCGAGATCCTCGTCCAGGAGGCGTTGTGGCGGCTCATGGAGGGGCGGACGGCGCTCGTGGTGGCGCACCGCCTGAGCACGGTCGCCACCATGGACCGGCTCGTCGTCCTGGACCGCGGTCGCATCGTCGAGCAGGGCACGCACAAGGAACTGCTCGCGTCGGACGGCGCCTACGCGAAGCTGTGGCAGCACCAGTCGGGCGGCTTCCTCGACGACGCCTCCGCGCCGCGGGTCGACCTGACGTGAACGCGAGCCCGGTGCTTGCCGCGGTGGCAGGACAGGCGAACGCGGTGGAGGCGACCTGTCCGGCGCCGAGGAAGCCGAACGCCGGGTGGAGGACGGCGGCACGCATCCGCGTGCCGGTGGGCCGGTTCGCCCCGGGGGCGAACGCCCGTGGCCCGGCAGCGCCGGTCCCGTCCACCACAGTCCCATGCCCCACGACCGGCCGTCCGCGCTCCCTCTCGGCCCCGGTGAGGACGGCCCCGCCGGGGAAGGTGCTTGCGCGCCGAACATCCGGATCGCGGACACGTCGCTCGACCGGGGCACCGGACTGTGGGGTGAGGGACCGCGTGCGGTCCGCGGGCCGGAGGTCAAGCGGTCGGCGCAGGCCATTGAGGCATCAACTCTCTTGCCCTAGTCTCTCGTTCACCTAACGGCCGACTTCGGCCGGGAGTGCGCAACCAGGAGCCCAGCTGCCCGTCGGCGGCCCGGAAAAGGGAGATCCAACATGGTCAAGCACTACATCAAGTACGCCTTCAGCACGCTCACCGCGGCGATGTTCGCCAGCATGGTCTGACGACCGGCCCCGGCCTGGACCGGGAATTCCGTCCCCGGTCCAGGCACCAGGAGGCCAACGTGTTCGGCACCGCCCTCAGTCAACTCCGGTACGGCCTGGCGATCCTGCGCAATCGGCGGATCCGCCCACAGGACCTCGAACGCATCGCCCGTGACCTGGTCACGACCCTGGCCGAGTTCGGCGAGCCCGGAGCGGACTCCGCACTGCTGCCGGGGCAGGCCGGGGCCATCGACCCCGCCGTACGACGAACCGTCACCGAGCGCAGCCTGCGAGCCACCGCACGGGCCGCCGCACGGCACACGCCGTACTACCGCCGGACCTTCGACAGCCTGGGCCTCGACCCGGTCACGCTCACCCCGGAGACCTGGGACCAGGTCCCGGTGACGTCCAAGTCGGCCCTGCGCGGCCTGCCGGCCGCCTTCGTCTCCGCCGCGTCCGTCCCCGCGCTCATGGCGCTCACCACGGGGACCAGTGGCACTCCCACCACCGTCTGGTACTCCCGGGCGGAGGTGGAGACAGCAGTCGCCATGAGCACCGTCTCGGCCGTGCTCGGACTGGGTCTGCGGCCCCGGCACACCATGGCGTACGCGGGCTGCTCGCGGGCGACCCTGCCGCTGCTCAACGTGGAGGAGTCGGTGACCCGGATCGGCGCCTCGTTCGTCCAGATCGGCACCGTGGACCCGGCCGTGGCGCTGGACCGGCTCGCCGCCCCGCTCGGGCTGCGGGGCAAGGCCCCGCAGATCACCCACCTGACGATCTCCGCGTCCTACCTGTCCGCCCTGGTCGAGGAGGTGGAGCGAAGCGGCTGGCGGCCTTCGGACTTCGGCCTGGAGTTCATCGGTGTCGGCGGGGAAGTGCTCTCCGAACCCCTGAAGGAGCGGGCCGCGGCCGCCTTGGGGGCCAGGATCTCCACGACCTACATGATGACCGAGACAGTGCCCTCCGGCGGCACGTCGTGCACCGAGGGGCATCTGCACCACACCACCGAGTTCGGGCACCTGGAAGTACTCGACCCCGTCACACACGAGCCGACGCCGCCGGGCGGCGTCGGCACCATCGTCCAGACACCTTACGTCCCCTACCGGGACTGCACCCTGCTGCTGCGGTATGCCACCGGTGACCTGGTCCGACGGCCCGAGACCGAGCCGGAGTGCGAACTGTCGCACCTGCCCGCGACTTCGCCCGTCCTCGGCCGCTGGTCGGGGCCGCTGAGCCGCTCGGTCCCCACTCGTTCGCTGCTGGACCTGCTCGAGGCGGAGCCGGACGTCCCGCTGCCGGCCCGCTATGTCCTGGAGGAAGGCCGACAGGGTCCGTTGCTCCATGTCCTGGTCCGCCGACTGCCCGGCGCCGCCCTGCTCGGCAGGCTGGAGGACCGGGCCACCGCGGCCGGCCTGGCGCTGGCCGCGATCGTGCTCCACGACGATCCGGCCGGCCTTCCGCCGACCGGGCCGGTCCGCGCCGACCTGCGAGAGCACACATTCGAGTCGGCCCGTCCGGCCGCCGTGCGTGTGGCGAGCCCGGCATGAACGCGGCCGCCCTGGTGGGCCTCAACTGCTGCGTCCTGGCGGTGACCGCTGCGGGCGCCGTCTACTTCGCCCGGGTACGGATGCCACGCCCGCCGGTCGGCAGGTACGAACTGCCCGATGTCGCTGTGATGTACGCCGTGGTGGTGGTTGCTCCGCTGCTCTACCTGGTGCTTCCCCGGGCCGCGGTGGCGACCGTCTTCGGCCTGCTCCTCTGCGCGGCACTGCAGTTCACCCTCTCACCGCTGACCGGCGGGGGCCGGGCCTGGGCGGTCGCGGCGGCCTCGGTCGCGACCACGGCAGGACTCGCGGTCGCGCACCGGCCGCTCGCCGTGATGGTGCTCACCGACGTACTCCTCGCGGTGGCCGTGGTGGGAGTGGCCAACATGTGGGTGCAGAGCGGCATGCGGTCCGCCCACGCGGCGTGGTTCGCGGGCGCACTGGCCTGCTACGACCTGGTGGCCACCGGCCTCACCTCGCTCATGGACCGGTTCGCCGACCAGGTCATGGGGCTGCCGTTCGCCCCGCTGCTCGCCGTGACACGGGGAGACCCACCAGTGGCCCTGGGACTGGGTGACCTGCTGCTCCTGGTGCTCTTCCCGCTCACGGCGGTCAAGGCGTTCGGGCGGGTCGCCGGACTGGTCGCGGCCGGGGTCGGGCTGGCGGTGTCCGGTGCCGTCAGCCTGCTGTTCGGACTGGGAGCGCTGACCGGGGCGTTCCCGCTGCTGACGGCGCTGGGGCCGTTGATCGTGCTGCAACACCTGTTCTGGGCGCGGGCCAGGGGCGGTGAGCGGACCGTGGCCGAGTGGCGGGCCGGAACACCGCGCCCGGCATCGGCCACCGTGTCGACGGAACCCGACCCCGAGATCCTCCGGGCACTCGAACCGGCCGGAGCGGAGGAATTGAGTACACAGCCGTCCGAGGGGGACTGGCTGGCCGTCATCGACGGTCGGGTGGTGGGCTCCGGGACATCGCCGGGCACGGCCCGCAAGGACGCCGGTCTCCACGGCTTCGCCTCCGTGCCCGTGGTGCGCCAGGTCTGAGCCGGCCCGCACATCGGGGTACACCGCGTGGGCGTGAGGATCCGCGGTCGGCCGCGTGAGGAGCGGGGGTGCGGACCGGTCGGTCAAGCGGGCAGTCGCGGCACGCTCTCGACGAGGCGACGCGTGTACGGGTGCTCGGGAGCGCCCAGCACCTGCGCGGTACTGCCCTGTTCGACAATGCGACCGCTCTCCAGAACGGCGGTGCGTTCGCACAACGAGGCGACCACCGACAAGTCGTGGGAGACCATGACGAGAGTCAGTCCCTGCTCCTGCTTCAACTCGTCGAGCAGGTCGACGACCTTGACACGTGTGGTGACGTCGAGTGCGCTGACGGGCTCGTCGGCGAGCAGCACTCGTGGGTCGCAGACGGTCGCGCGGGCGATCGCGATGCGCTGACGCTGGCCGCCGGAGAACTCGTGTGGATAGCGTTCCGCCGCATCGGCCGGCAGTCCGACCCGCTGCAGGGCGTCGGCCACCTTGGGCACGGCGGTGACCCGGCTGTCGATACCGAGGGAACGCAGTGGTTCGGACACGATGCTGCCGACGCGCTGACGCGGGTCCAGCGACGAGTACGGGTCCTGGAAGACGCACTGCACACTGCGCCTGAATCGCCGCATCTGCTCGCTGTCGCGCGGATTCAGCTCCCCGCCGTCGAACCGGACGGTACCGGAGGTTGCCCGGGCGAGTCCGAGCAGCAACCGCAGCAGAGTCGTCTTCCCGGCACCCGATTCGCCGACCAGAGCGAGGCTCTGCCCGGTCTCGACGGCGAGGGAGATGTCCTCGACGACGGGCGCGGTGTGTCCTCGGTAGCTGAAGGAGGCTCCGTTCAGCTCCAGTACCGGCGTCATCGCGCACTCCTCAGGTCCAGAGCCGATTCCAGCTGCCGCGCGCTTCCCACCAGCGCCTTGGTGTACTCCTCGCGGGGGGTACGTACGATCTCGCGGACGTCGCCCTCCTCGACGGCGCGACCGTCCTTCATGACCAGGACGCGATCGGCGACCTTCGAGACGACCGCGAGGTCGTGGCTGACGAAGAGGACGGCCATGTCCCGTTCCCGGACGAGGGTGTCGAGCAGGTCGAGCATGTCGGACTGCACGGTGACGTCGAGAGCGGTGGTCGGCTCGTCCGCGATGAGCAGCTTCGGTTCGCAGGCCAGTGCCATGGCGAGCGCGATGCGTTGTCGCTGTCCACCGGAGATTTCGTGCGGGAAGGCGCGGGCGATGCGGTCGGGCTCGGGCAGCCGCACTTGCTCCAGCGCCTTGGCGACGGCCCGCTTCAGCTCGGCGCCCTTCAGCCCTCGCCTTCCGGCCAGCGGTTCGGCGATCTGCCTGCCGACACGCATCAGCGGATCGAGTGCCGTGAGTGGCTCCTGGAAGACGATGGCGGCGTCCCGGCCGCGTACACCCGTGAGCTGTTTCTCGCTCGCGCCCACGATCTGGGTGCCGACGAGCTCGACGCTGCCGGTGGCCGTCATGCCGTCGGGCAACAGGCCGAGCACGGCGAGGGTGGTCAGCGACTTCCCGGAGCCCGACTCACCGATGAGGCCCAGGCGGTCACCGGGGGCCATGGACAGCGAGAGACCGTCGACCAGGGCGCGCCCGTCGGCCGCACGGATCGTGAGGTCGCGTACGTCGAGGACGTTCATGCGCTCCTCCGGCGGGTCGCAGGGTCGAGGGTGTCGCGCAGTCCGTCGGCGACGAGGTTCACGCCGATGACGAGCAGGACGAGCAGGATGCCGGGGGCCAGCGCGCCTGCCGGTGCCGTGGTGAAGGTGGCCTGCGCCTCCTGGAGCATGCGGCCCCACGAGGCGTTGGGCGGCGGCGCCCCCAGCCCCAGGTAGGACAGACCGGCCTCGGCCAGCACCGCGAGGCCGAACTGGAGGGCCAGGTTCACCACGAGCGTCGGCCAGATGTTGGGCAGCACGTGCCCGGCCACGATCCGCGCCCACGACGTGCCCGAGGTGCGCGCGGCCGTGATGTAGTCCTGCGCCAGGACCCGCTTGACCAGGATCCGCACCAGCCGTGCCACGACCGCGCTCTGGGCGAGGCCGATCGCCAGCACGGCGGACCCCAGCGTGGCCGAGCGGGCGGCGACGATGAGCATCGCCAGCAGCAGCGTCGGGAAGGCGATCAGGATGTCGAGGAACGCGGAGAACGTATCGTCGAGCCACCCTTGCGCGAACGCCGCGAGCACGCCCAACGCGCCACCGAGGGCGGCCGCGATGAGGACCGAGCCCAGGCCCGCTTCGAAGGCGATCCGGGAGCCGGTCATCAGCTGGGTGAACAGGTCGCGGCCGAGCTTGTCGGTGCCGAGCAGATGGCCCGCACCGGGGCCCGTGAGCCGTCCGCCGGACGTGTCGTCGGCGGCGTACGGAAGCCAGAAGAGCGAGACCAGCGCGAGGAGGGCGATCAGGCCGGCCAGGACGCATCCGATGGTCAATGTGTACGAGCGCTTCGCCGACCGCTTCATCGGACACCTCCCGAGAGCCTGCCGCGCAGCCGCGGGTCGATGATCCGCTGTGTGAAGTCGGCCGCGAAGCCGATGATCAGCACCGCGAGCGTGGAGACGAACAGCACACCCTGGATCACCGGATAGTCGTGTTGCGCTATTCCGGTGGCGAGCAGCGAGCCGAGACCCGGCAGCGCGTACACGGACTCCACGACGACCGCGCCCAGCAGTGTGGACGCCAGCTCGATGCCGAGGATCGAGATCACCGGTACGGAGGCGTTGCGCAGCCCGTGCCGCCACATGGCCCGTCCGAACGACGAGCCCATGGCTCGTGCGGTACGCAGATGGTCGCTGCCCAGCACGTCGAGTGCGGCCGACCTGACGTAGCGGATCAGCGAGGCGCTCATCACGAGGGCGATGGTGACGACGGGCAGGGTGAGTGAGCGGATCGCCTCGGCCGGTTGTGCCCAGCCGTCCTGCGGGAAGCCGCCCGCGGGAAGCCAGCCGGCGTTCAGGGCGAAGACGGCTATGAGGATCATGCCGAGCCAGAACACGGGTACGGCGATGCCCAGTTGGGACACTCCGTTGAGCAGGGCGCCGTACCAGGTCCGTCGTCGGTGTGCGGCCAGGAAGCCGACCGGGACGGCGATGAGAACCGCCAGGGCGAACGCGGCCAGTGTGAGCGGGACGGTGACGTTCAGCCGGGAGCTGATCTCGGGCCCGACCGGCAGCGAGCTGACGAACGACGTACCGAGGTCACCACTCGCCAACTGCCCGATCCAGTGGATGAACTGTGCGGGCAGCGGCTTGTCGGAGCCGATGGAGTGCCGGGCCGCCGCGATCTGCTCGGGACTCGCGCCCACCGAGGTGAGTGCGTTCGCGGGGTCGCCCGGCAGCATCCTCAGCAGTACGAACAGCACGACGCTCGCGAGCGCCAGCGAAACCAACAGGAAGGCGAGGCGGCGCAGCAGGTACCGGCCCATCAGCCCTTCTTGATGTCGTAGGCGAAGAACTGGGAGTTCAGACCGTTGACCGGGTAGCCGGACAGCTTGCTGTTGGCGACGACGATCTGCGGGTACAGATACAGCCAGTCGCTGGCCGCGTCCTCGGCGGTCTTGCGGTTGACCTTCTTCAGGATTTCGGTCTGCTCAGCAGTGGTGGACGCCTGCTCGGCCTCCTCGACCCACCGGGTGACCTGCTTGTTGTCGTAGCCCCAGTAGAAGTCGGGGTTGCCGTACCAGACCAGGTCGCGGTCGTTGACGTGCTCCTGAAGCGTGGCCGTGAAGTCGTGGTTCTTGTAGACCTTCGTGTACCACTCGTCCGGCGTGATCGTGTTGATCTCGACGGTGATGCCGACCTTGGCGAGCTGCGACTTGATGAAGGTCGCCGCGGTGGGGTGCGGGTCGTAGTTCGGGGTGTCGAGCGTGAAGGAGAAGCCCTTCGCGTATCCCGCCTCGGCGAGCAGCTTCTTGGCCCGCGCGGTGTCGTAGGCGTTGACCTCGGTGAGGTCCTCGTACCACGGGTCGGTGGGCGGCACCATGGAGCCGATGGGCTTGCCGTAGCCGCCCCAGACGGACTCCAGCAGCTTCTTGTCGTCGATGGCGGAGGAGACGGCCTGGCGGACCTTGACGTCCGTGAACGGCTTGGCCTTGTCGTTGAAGGCGAGCAGCAGCTTGGTGGTCGAGTTGCCGTCGTTGACCTTGTAGTTCTGGTTGCTCTTGAACTGGTCGAGGGCATCGGGCGACTGCTCGCTCGTGACGACGTCCACCGCGTTGGTCAGGAGCGCGTTGTTCAGAGCGGTCGCGTCCTTGTAGTAGTGGAAGACGACCTGCTTGTTGGCGGCGGCGTCACCCCAGTAGCCGGCGAACCGGTCGAGGCTGAGTGCGGAACCGCGCGTCCACTTGTCGAGCTTGTACGGGCCGGTGCCGTCCTCGGTCGTCTTGAGACCCTTCGCCTCGGAGTTGATGATCCAGACGTAGGAGAGGTTGTAGACGAAGGAGATCGACTTCTTCGACAGCTGGACCTTCACGGTGCGTGCATCGGGCGTCTCGACGGACCTGATGACCTCCAGATTGCTCTTGCGTGCGGACTGCGAGTCCTTCGCGAGCACCTTCTCCAGGCTGTACTTGACGTCCTGGCTGGTGAGCTTCTTGCCGCTGTGGAACTTCACACCGTCGTGCAGGGTAAAGGTGTACGTGAGCCCGTCGCCGCTGACCTTGTAGTCCTGGGCGAGCAGATTCTCGACCTTGCCGGCGTCGGTGAGCTTGAACAGCCCTTCGTACACGTTTCCGTTGAGCGCCTCCGTGACGCCCTGGCCGCCGCCCGCGGTGTTGTCGAGGTTCTGCGGCTCGTAGAGCGAACCGATGTTGATCGTGGCGTTCTTGTCGTGCGCCCCTCCGCCGGCGCCGCCCGTGTGGGAGCCTCCGCCGCAGGCCGTGAGGGTCAGGGCGAGGGCGGCGGCGGTGGCTCCGCTGTACAGGGAGGTCTTCTTGATGCTCATGAGGAGTACGCGCTTTCGTGCTACGAGACGGGGGAGTGCGGGGTCGATCAGTGCTGCGCGGGGAAGCCGTCGCGGAAGACGGGGCGCTTCTCTCCGGCCTCGACCGGCAGGTGGAAACGGTTCTGCCGCGGCGGCATCGGACAGTTGTACTGGTCGGAGAATCCGCAGGGCGGCACGAAGGCACGGTTGAAGTCGAGGAGGACGCGGCCCTCGCCGGTGCGGGTGACGAAGAGGAAGCGCCCGGCACCGTAGGTGACGTCGCCGTTGGTGGGGTCACCGAAGACGAGCAGCAGGGTGCCGTCGTCGTCGAAGGCGCTCAGTGTGTAGTCCCGGCCGTCCAGGGTGAGCTCGATGTCTCCCGGCACGACGAGATCCCGGGTGCCGCCGTTGTCCCGGATGTGCTCGAACCCGACCCGCCTGGCACCGGGCACCGGGGTGTACGAGGCCTCCAGCACCCAGGCCGGGTCGTACGGGAAGACATCGGTGCGGTCGAAGTTCTTGATCGCGGGGGACTGCGCGTCCCAGAAGCGGAGACCGTACTCGGGCAGGCCGGTGACGAAGTCGGTGCGCTCGACTGTGGTGACGGTCACGGAATCGGACTGTCCGGCACGTGCCGCATCGAGGTCGGGACGCTCGCCGGCCGGGGCCCAGCGGGTTTCGACGAGGGCGAGATTCCCGGTGGCCGAGGTGACGGAGCGCCGCCGCTCGGCGCGCCAGGCCTCCCAGTCCGAGGCGGGGTCGATCGGCTGGTCAGGGACTGCGGCGGCGTGGGACACGGCATTACTCATTCACGTAGACGTTCGTCGGTAGCCACGCCACGAATGTCACGCTGCGTGAACTTCAACCCAAAGGATCCTCTTTATCCTCCATAAGGCGAGCTAATGTCAAATCGGACCACAGAGTGAGAACGGGGCGGAACCGATCCCGGCGCCTTCGTGAAGGGATCGGGGGTGCGGCCCGACCCGGGGTGCGGGAAGGGGCGCCACGCGGAAGGCTGAACCGTCGGATCCCGATGCCGTCGTGGTCCGTGGCCGGGGCGGCGGCCGGGAGGGTGTCTCGATGTCGCCGCCCCGGCCGGGCGCCCTTCCGTCAGCCGCTCACCGCAGTCGTCCTGAAGAGGCCGCCACAGATGAGAGGTTGGGAGGTGCGCAGGGTCAGGGCCTCCCGGGAACCGGGCGGGTAGACCCGGAGATAGTCGGGCCGGTCCCAGCACCCGGAGCCTTTGATCCCGCGGTTGAGGGTGTGCAGGGTGACTTCGGCCGAGTCCCCGGCCCGGATGACGGTGACCCGGCCGGCGGCGCCCTCCCGGTCGGCGGGCTCGCCGATCATGCTGCCGTCGCGCCTGATCAGGGAGACCCCGGGGAAGCCGGTGAGGGTGCAGGAGTCCGAGGACTTGTTCACCAGCGTGAGCCGGTAGTGGATCTGGCCCGCGCCCGCGTCGCCCTGCCTCAGGCTCATGGTCAGCGCCTCGGTCGTGCACCGCCCCGGCCCGCTTCCGGTGGCCGGGGCGGACGTGGCGGCCGAGGCGCTCGGGGCGCTCGGGGTGCTCGGAGCGGCGGTTCCGGCGGGAGCGTGCTCACCCGGCGCGATGGGCGCAGCCGGGGAGGTGCTGTCGTCGGCCGACCTGCTCGATCCCGCGGGTTCGGCCGAAGGGGAGGAGTCGTCGTTGCAGCCGGCGGCGCCGGCGGCGAAGAACACGACTGCCAACGGGGCGAGGGCGTGCCGGCGGAGTCCGCGCTTCCTGGCGGACGGCCCGCGCCCGCGCGGGCGGAAGGATCGTGCGGACGGTGGGGTGATGTTTCGCGGAGTGGAGTCCATGGTTCTCGCCTGCTCGCTTCCGTGCCTTCCGAATCATCCACTCCGGCGCGGGAGCACGGTTTCGGATTGCGGAGCCGGACGACTGCTCCGGCCTCGAAGAGGAAAAACCTCGCGCGCGGGAAAGCCGGCGCCGTGTGCTGGAAGAGGTCGCGGACCGGGGAGGCCTGCTGTGCCCGGCGCACTTCCCCGGGCCGGGCGCGGCAGCGCGCAACGCCCGTGCGCGGGCGGGAAGTCGAAGCAGCTCGTCCCGGAAGCGCGACGCCACGGCGAACGCCTCCTGCCGGGCATCGTCGGGCGACGGGCTCATTTCCCGGCCTTCATGCCGGTCGGGTGTGCCTTTGCTCGGAGCGCAGGATGTGGCGAAAGTCGTGGCCGCGTCCGGCGCATCTCCAGCCGGTGGTCAAGATCGAGACGGCGTTCGGTACCGGCGGACGACCTGACGTGCCATCAAATGCGCCCCGACCGTGGCTGTTGCGGCAAGGGTGAGGCCCTGCACGGCATCGCGTGGACGCGCGGGACGCAGCACGCCGGCCCGCCGCAGTCGGTGGCGGGCCCAAAGCGTGAAGGGAATGACCACCAACGGCGAGGTGACCGAGCCCGGTGTGCAGCCGCGCACCACCGCAGCCTGCGCCAGATGCACCAGGCCGTGCAGCCCGAAACCGTTGAGGGCCCCCTGGTAGAAGGCGGAGCGCCCGCCGGTGCGGTGCCCGTCGGCAGCCGCTGCGGCAACCACGAAGGCCATACCGGCGACGGCCGTCGCGAACTCGTGCGCATCAATGGACTCCAGACGCTGCCATATCCGATCCGGAACCTGAGGGAATTGTCGCCGCAGCTCGGGCACCCTGGCACGAGTCCAGCGCGGCACCAGGACCACTTCCTCCGCGTCATGCACGGCCCACGCAGCCAGCAACCCGAGAGTCACGCCGGCGTCGACGCCCCGCCCGCCGATTTCACGTCCGTTCATGACCAAGCAGTTTGCCAGTACGCCCGGTGCGCCCGGTCGATGGATCCGACGGACAGGCAATCTCTCATCAGGGGCCTGGACGACGAAGAAGAGCTGAACCCTCGGAGCGACGCTCACGAGGCCCCGGCACGGGGGCGGGACGTACAGCGTCACGGACAAGACGCATCCCAGTACGAGACAGGCCGGGAGTCGCACACACCGGCCCCCGAGTGTCCGGTTCCCCGATGACGGCTCGCATGCGTGGGGGTGCCGGGTCTGTGAGCGGGGCAAGGTCAGCGGCGCTGGGCCCGGACGAGCGTGCAGGACAGCGGACTGTCGCCGTTGGGCGCGGTGAGGATGTCCATCCGGTCGACGAAGAAGCCGTGCTGGACGAGGAGGGCTTCCCAGAGGGCAGGGGTGAGCACCCACATCCCGACGGTGACCGGGGCGGCGCCGGCCAGGGTGAGGATCTCGGGCCGGGCAGCAACAGTGGTCGACGGGCCTTCACCGAGTGAGTTCGTGTGCAGGCCGGAGAACACGAGCCGACCGTCTGGCCGGAGGGCAGCAATCAGCGCGGGCAGCAGCCGATGAGGGGCGACGTAGGGGATGCCGTGGATGGAATAGACGACGTCGTACGGCTCGGTTTGGCCGAGGTGCTCGACGGCGTCGGCATGGATCAGCCGGAGGCCGGCCATCTGCCGGTCATAGCGGGCGACGGCCCGCTGGTGTTGTGAGGACGACGCCTCGACGGCGTCGACCCGGACGCCGCGGCGGGCGAGGTGGGCGGCGAACTTCCCCACCCCGCTGCCGAGCTCCACGACCCGGCAGCCGACCAGGTCGCCGAGGACCTCCTCGCCCGGGCCCACCTGCGGCCAGTATCCCCACGCCAACCGCTCGACCTCCGGGACTTCGGTGCCGCGGGTTCTGTGATGCTCGCCGTAGGCGGTCCAGGCGGCGACGTTCTGCTTCTCGATGTCCAGCATCAGGTACTCCGGCAGAGAGGGGACGGTCAGGGGCGGAGGGCGTAGCAGCGGAGGACGTCGAGGTCGGCGGTTCGGACGACGGACCAGCCCGCGGTGAGGGTCTCGGCCTGGGCGGCGGTGATTCCGAGGTCCTGGAGGGGGCTGGTGTCCTCGCGGCGGCCCGCGATCTCGGTGACAGCCCAGAAGGTCCCGCCGGGGGCCAGGAGGTGGCGGACGCGGTCGACGAAGGCGGGCTGGTCGGCGATCCATCGGTAGACCAGGCGGCAGGTGATGACCGCGTACGCCGCGTCGGGCAAGGAACCGGGGTCATCGGCGGTGATGTCCATGGATCGCCAGGCCGGACGGGGGCCGGGCCCGGTGTCCTGGGCGGCGGCGAGTGCTATGGCGCTGGGGGAGCAGTCGATGCCGGTGGTGCGGTAGCCGAGGCCGTGGTGGAGGTGACGGGCCAGGGTGCCGTCGCCGCTGCCGATGTCGAGGGCGGGGCGCCCCCGGCCCGGGCCGAGGTGCTCGGCCAGCAATCGGGTCTCGGCGTCGTCGAGCTGTCGGTATCGGCGTCCCTGTGCCCACAACGGTTCCCAGTAGGCATGCGGGGACTTGTACGTTGCGGGGCCGCCAGACCCTTCGTCGTTCCCCATGGGCAGTTGGTTCGTGGTCTCCGTCAAGGTCAGCCTCCCGCCTTGTCGGTCGGGCGGGGCGACTGCGCCCCACCCGGCCGGTCCGTCACGGTTTCGGGCAGGAAGCCGCGCTTGGAGTGGAAGGTGCGCTGCATCGCCCACCCACGGGCGGTGAGGTGGCGGCGGATCCCGTTGTCGATGCGGTCCGTCTTGGTATCTCGTTCGAGAACGACAGACGGATGTTGATGCTCGGCTCGTGGAAATAAATCGGAGAGGATCGCCTTGAGCGGCGCGCGGTCCAGACCGAGCGGCATCTGATCGCTCTTCCCGCCGTCATGATGTTCGCCGGGCCGTTGATCTCTCAGGAACTGTTCCAGGCCCCCTGTGTACCGTGGCGGTTCACGGACTTGAGCTCGAAGCGGTTGCCCGAGGCGTCGACGACGTACCGGCCACGGGTACTCAAGGGCGCGCTCCACGCATTGGCCAGGCTGTTCGTGCTGCCTGCGGCCGGCATGCGGGTCGTGGGCAGCGTGCTCGTGGAAGCAGCCGCCGTGGCGGCTCCGAGCGCACCGAGGAGCAGCGCCCCTGTCAGCAGTGCCGGGAACAGGGTTCATCTCACTGCGTCCTCCGGAGGACAGTGAACGGATGAGGGGATGGCGCTGTTCGCGAGTTGCCGGATCGCTGCCTCGTACCGTCGTCACCATGACGAGACGGCTCAGGGGCAGCCCATTGTCCGGGCCGGCCCCGAAGTTGTACATGTGACGATGCGCGGATGTCGAGGCTCCTTGCCGCAGAGGCGTCCGGGCGACAAACGGTCCAGGCGCCCCGCGGTGCAGCCGCGGTATTGAGCCGTCGGTCAGCGAAGCACGCGGACGGCGCGAGCGCGGGCAGTATCGCCCCTGCTGGATCGCCGACCGGCCTTCGTTGATCACAGCCCCGGTCGGCCGTGGGCGGCTGCACCCCGAACCCGGCGGCTGTAGCCCTCCTCAGGCGGAGTGCACCGGCGTGCCGCCGACGTAGGTGTGCAGGACCTGGGCCTCGGCGATCTCCTCCGGGGGCAGCGTGAAGATGTCCCGGTCCAGTACCACCAGGTCGGCCAGGTGCCCCGGGAGCAGGGTGCCGGTGTCGTCGTTCCCGTTCACATGTGCCGAGCCGGCGGTGTAGGCGGCGACCGCGGTGGGGAGGTCGAGGCGCTGCTCAGGAAGGAAGACCCGCCTGTCGGTGGCCTCGGGCTCCATCCGGTTCACCGCGACATGGATTCCGGCGATCGGATCGGGGCTGCTGACGGGCCAGTCGCTGCCTGCGGCCAGGGTGGCTCCAGCGCGCAGGAGGGAGCCGAACGGGTACTGCCAGGAAGCCCGTTCGGGTCCGAGGAAGGGGATGGTCAGCTCGTCCATCTGGGGTTCGTGTGCGGCCCAGAGCGGCTGGATGTTGGCGATGGCGCCCAGCCGCGCGAAGCGATGCAGATCGTCGGGGTGGACCACCTGGAGGTGGGCGAGATGGTGGCGGTTGCCACGCCGGCCATGGGCCTCGACGGCTGCCTCGACCGCGTCCAGGGCCTCGCGAACCGCCCGGTCGCCGAGCGCGTGGAAATGGACCTGGAAGTCGTGCGCGTCGAGCTCGGTGACGTACGAGCGCAGGGCGACGGGGTCGACGAAGCTCAGACCCGAGTTGGCGGTGGCGCAACCGCAGCCGTCGAGGTAGGGGGTGGTCATGGCCGCCGTGAAGTTCTCGGCGATGCCGTCCTGCATGATCTTCACCGCACAGGCCCGGAATCGTCCGTGGCTCAACTGCTCCCTCCGGGACAGCAGCTCGGCGATCTGCTCGGCCCCCCGCTCGCGGTCCCACCACAGGGCCCCGGTCACCCGGGCGGTGAGAGTGCCTTCACGGGCGGCCGTCAGATAGGCGTCGGACGGGTCCGGATTGCCGCCGAACACGCCCAGCAGGGCGTCCTGCCAGCCGGTGATGCCGAGGGAATGCAGTAGTTTCTGGGCCCGCAGCAGACCGGCGAGGCGCTCCGCCGGCGTGCTCGGCGGCACGATCCGGGAGACCAGGGCGGTGGCGCCCTCCTGCAGCATTCCGCTCGGAGTACCGTCCGGCTCGCGCTCGATCCGGCCGTCGACAGGATCGGCGGATTCCCTTGTGACACCGGCCAGTTCGAGCGCCCGGGTGTTGGCCCAGGCGCCGTGGTGGTCGCGGTTGGTCAGGAGGATGGGGCGGTCCGGGATCACCGAGTCCAGGAGTTGCCGGGTGGGCAGTCCGCCGTCGAAGCTCTCCATGGACCAGCCGCCGCCCGTGATCCACGCGTGGTCCGGGTGCGCGTCGGCGTAGGAGCGAATGCGGGTGAGGTAGTCGTCGACGCCCACCGTGCCGGTCAGATCGCACTTGGCCAGTTCCATTCCGCCGAACACGGCGTGGATGTGGGAGTCCTGGAATCCAGGGAGCAGCAACTTGCCTCGGAGATCGATGACTTCGGTGTCCGGGCCGATCAGTTCACGCACCTCGTCATGGCCGACGGCGGTGATGCGTTCCCCGGTGACGGCCAGGCTGCTCGCGCGGGTGCGCGCGGGGTCGCCGGTGTGGATGGGGCCGCGGGTGAAGATCAGATCGGGCTTGGCCATGAGGTGCTCCGAAGCGGGAGGGAGGGTGTGTCGAACGGTCATGCAATCGAGGTTCCCAATGACATGTCAATGCTGTTGTCATAAGGCTCAGCGCCGGCGTGACGGACAGTGGCTGCACCATCGCCCCTGAGCTCATGCTGTACGCGGCGGCACGGCCGATGGGGAGCAGCGGTGAGGGGGTGAGCGAGCCCGAGCGGGCTTCGGTGGGTGCCCCGCGAGCTCGTCGTGCGACCAGGGACAGAACCTGTGCACCGCCTGGGCGACGCAGGTGGGCTTCCATGGGCCGTCGATCTCCACGGTCAGGTCGACGACGACCTCGACCCCGCCGTTGAGCTCTGCCATGGATACGACCCTGCCAAGGGTGCGGCGCGAACCTTCGCGCCGACCCGCACGGGAGAGGGGGCGGACCTCGTTCAAGCCTCTCGGAGGTGTCTCGCACGATATGCAGGTCTCGAGAGGGCTGTTGCGAACGGCGACCTGCGGAAGCGTGATCACTCCAGGGCTCTCGCAGAACTCTCGCGGATGAACATTCATGAGAATCACCGTGCGCGACGATCGCCACCCGGCGAGCCGCCCCGAACGCCCGCGGCTGCTGCCGGTGCGCGGCCGGGGCCACTTCGATGGGCCGGCGCACCCGGTGCTCGCCCGGTCCGGCTTGTTGAGGCGGCTCGCTGCCGGCGCCTTGCCCGTTGACCGAGCGGCTGTACGGACAAGTCGCCGGAGCCACTCCATCAGGAGTTGCTGTTCGGCGTGGCTGAGGGTGTTCTGGCCGGGCAGTGCTGCGCGCAGGGCACGGGCTGTGCCGGCCGGCCCGGGTTCCTGCACAGCCGGTTCCCGGGTGGTGATGGTGGTGATCACCGATTCGCGCAGTGCGACGAGGAGTGCCGGGTCTCGTTCGGGCTCGGACACGGACAGCCAGGTCAGGACGGCGCCGCCGGCGGTGGCGTGGACGATCTGGGCCGCGATGCCCTCTTCCGGCGGGCCGAATCCGGGAACGCCTCACCGCCCGCGCCAAGCGCCCGTCGGCCTGACCGCTGTACCGCTGTGCCCCGAGGCCGGAGGCCGGCTGAGCTCTTATGACAACACCATTGACGTCATACCCCCCAAGCGGTCTGATGGTGGCACTTCGCAGGCTCGTTCCTCCGTCATCCGAAGGAGCCGCTTCATGGGTCTTCTCCTCTGCTCCGGGGCGACACCGGCTCCCGCTTCCGCGCGTTCTTCGCAGTCACCGTAGGGAGCCCGATGGGGGTATCGCCGTCGCATCCGTCGTCGCCGACCGCACGGCCGAGGAAGCGAAGGTCCCGGCGCGTACCCGCCACCGCGTCGGGCGCGAGGCCCCCGTCACCGACCGGCACCATTCAGAGAGGACTCGCATGACGGAAGACATCATCCGAACCAGCCACGGACCGGTGCGTGGCGAACGGACCGGGACGGGCTTCCGCTTCCTCGGCATCCCCTACGCCCGGCCGCCGATCGGACCGTTGCGCTTCGCCGCGCCCGTCCCCCCGGAGCCGTGGGCCGAGGTCCTCGACGCCCGCGTGTACGGACCCACCGCGCAGCGCCGTCCGTTCGGCGAGACAACCACCATTCCCGAGCCCTGTGTTCCCGGCGAATCCATCCTGAACCTGAATGTGTTCACACCGGTCCGCGCTGCCGGGCAGGCCGGCCTTCCCGTCCTGGTGTGGATCCACGGCGGCGGCTTCGTCGCGGGCTGCTCGGCCAGCCCCTGGTACGACGGCACCGCCTTCAACCGCGACGGGGTGATCCTGGTGTCCTTGGGCTACCGGCTCGGCATCGAGGGCTTCCTGCACCTGGAGGACTCGCCGGACAACCGGGGAGTGCTCGACTGGATCGCTGCCCTGCGGTGGGTGCGAGAGAACATCGCCGCCTTCGGCGGGGACCCGGACAAGGTGACCGTCGCCGGCCAGTCGGCAGGCGGCGGCGCGGTCCAAACACTCCTGGCCACGCCGGCCGCTGCGGGCCTGTTCCGGGCAGCGATCTCGGCTTCGGGCGCGGTCATGCGACCGCAGGGTCCCGAGTTCGCGGCAACCGTCTCCGAGTTCTTCACCGCACGCACCGGGGTGCCCGCCACGGCCGCGGCCCTCCAGAGCCTGACGGACGAGGAGATCCTCGCCCTCCAGGACGCGCTGAACGCCCCCGGTCCCGATCGCGACGCCTTCCCGATGTTGGTCCTCGCCCCCTTCGCCGACGGAACGCTGATCCCCGAACCCGTGCCGGACGCACTCGTCGCCGGTGCGGCGGGGCGAGACATCCCGTTGATGATCGGCTGCACCGCGCACGAGTTCAACGCAGCCGCTGAGAGCGGGGCTGGTCAGGTCCTCACCGACCAGATCTTCCGCGTGCCCGTCGTTGCCCTCGCCGAGTCCCGGGCGATCCGCGACCTCCCCACGTGGCTCTACCAGTTCGATTGGACGGCGACCGCACCCGCGTTCGAGGGCCTGGCCCACCACTGCGTCGACCTGCCCTTCGCCTTCGACCTCCTGGGCGCCGAAGGGGTCGACAAGGCGTTGGGGGAGACGCCCCCGCAGCAGCTCGCCGACGCCGTGCACACGGCCTGGGTCGCTTTCGTCCGCGACCTCGACCCCGGCGCGGCCTGGCCCTCCTACTCCACCGAGCGGCGCGAGACACGCATCTGGAACACGGAGTCCCGTACGGAGCGCGACCCGCTCCGCTCCGTACGGGAGACCTGGCTGGGTGCGGAGACCTGACCAGCACGCTCGACGGGGGAGCAGGCCCGCCTTGTCCGGTGATCAATAGGAGTCCGCCGACGGTGCCGGGCGGGATCCGTGGGCGAGCAGCGCCATTGGGGTCTCGCGCATGGCGACTTCGGGCGGGCCGGAACCCGGGTGATCGGCATCCTGACCGGAGTGGCCGGGCCAACGGCCAAGGGCGACAACCTGACAGAGGGATAGGGTGCGGTTGGGAAGAATCCGCTCGGTGCACGGGAGGTGCGCCAGGGCCGGACACGGTGGCCGCCCGAGGAGGAGCCGGATGCTGCAGGCGCTGGGATTGGGCCCGGCCGAAGAGGTTGTCTACACGGCGCTGTTGGCCCGCCCGACAGCATCCGCCCAGGACCTCGCCCGGCAAACCGGACTTGAGAAGGCCGAGAGCGTGCGCATCCTGCTCGACCTGGCGGCGCGCGGTCTGGTGTCCGTCGCCGCCGAGGCCGGGAGCGGAGCACCCGAGTCGGCCGATTGCGAGGTCGGTCTCCAGCCTGCCCACTACCGGCTCACGCCGCCCTCAGTGGCCCTGGCCCCGCTCCTCGTCGCGCAGCGCGACGCGCTGCACCAGGCCGAGACCGCTTTCTCGATGGTGACGGAGCAGTACCGCAGTACCGCCGCACACACCGCGGGCGGTGTCGTCGAGGTGGTCGTCGGCGTGGAGCAGGTCGCACACCGTTTCCACCAACTGCAGTGCGGCGCCCAGCGGGAGTTGCTCGTCTTCCTCGTCGGGGCGCCCATCGCGGTGCCGCGCGAGGATACCGACACGTCGGAGAGTTCCGCGCTGGACCGCGGGGTCGACTTCCGGGTCGTGGCTGCCAAGAACTATCTCGACGGACACGAGGCTGTGCGGGACGTGCGGGCGGCCGTCATGGCAGGCATCGAGCTTCGCATGGTCGATTCGCTGCCCCTGAAGATGGTCGTGTCGGACCGGGAGCGCGCCATGGTGCCACTGGACATGGCGGAATCCGGCGGTGAGCCCAGCGCAATCGTGGTGCACCGCAGCGGCCTGCTGACGGCCCTGGTCCATCTCTTCGAGAAGGAATGGGCCCAGGCCCGGCCGATGTACACCACCGGCACCGGCGTGCGCGTGGAGCCGGCAGCCGATCCGCAGCCGACGGAGGAGGAACTGGAGGTACTGGCCCTGCTGCTGGCAGGGATCTCCGACCGGCGCACCGCATCCCAACTCGGCCTCTCGATACGCACCGTGGAGCGACGGATCCGCCGCCTGATGGACCTTGCGGGGGCGGAGTCGCGCCTGCAACTCGGATGGCATGCTGCACGTGCGGGTTGGCTTTGACCTCCTCGTCGGCCTGAGAGCCGAGTGCTTCCGCCTGTCGGCGGTCTCCCCGCGCGAGGGCGGCCGCCAACTCCGGGCGGTTCCTGTCTCATGGCCGGGCCGTGGACCGGGCCGGAGGTCTCTGCCGGAGCGGCGGCACGCGCACCCACACCGAGAAGCACCTGACCGAGTCCTGATGGACTCCCGGCGGCTCGGTACGAGGAACGGCACCACGGTGACGGTGGCCATGACGGCGACACCGCCGGTCACGTGGCGAGGTATTCGGGGATGCGGACGGCGAACCCGACGGCTTCGTCCATCCCCGGGGACAGCGCGTGTCGGTCTGTTCCTGGGGTGGTCGGTGATCTCGAGGCTCATGGACGTCGAGGCGAGGTGACGGCACAGCCTCGCGCACACAGGTGTCCGTTGTCGGCTGCGTGCTCGGCGAAGCACGCGGATGAACGTCCCCGGCCCACGGCCTTCTTGACCTGAAGCTTGGTCGAGGTCCTAACGTCACGGCACGTTGATCCCTTGATGACAGGAGAAGACCTCGTGATCCTCGTGACCGGAGCCACCGGAAATGTAGGAAGTGCCCTCTTGCAAGAGCTCCAGGCATGCGGCGCCGGACCGTTGAGGGGGCTCACCCGTAACAGTGCGCGGGCCGCGTTCCCGGAAGGGGTCGAAGCCGTTGCGGGTGACTTCGCTGAGACAGCCTCGCTGAAGCCCGCGTTGGAGGGGGTCCGATCGCTGTTCCTCGTGTCACGCATGGGTCCGGACGCCGAGATCATCGACGCGGCCCGGTGGGCAGGCGTGGAACACGTGGTGATGGTCTCGTCCATCACCGCCCAGACCCATCCGCACCTGGGCCCCGCTGTCGAGAACCTGACCGTCGAGCAGTTGCTCAAGGACAGCGGCATGACATGGACGATCCTGCGGCCGACGCAGTTCGCCTCGAATGCGCTGTGGTGGGCGGGAACGATCCGCGAGCACGATACGGTCCGCGTACCCTATGCGGACATCGGCCTCCCCACGATCCACCCCGCGGACATCGCATCGGTGGCTCGGGTGGCGCTGACCGAGGCCGGACACCATGAGCGGACATATGCGCTGACCGGTCCGGAGCGGATCACACCCCGGGAGCAGGTCGGGACCATCGCGGCGGTACTGGGGCGAGAAGTGCCGTTCACCGAGATCAGCCGAGAGGAAGCCCATCTTGGGATGGCCGTCCTCCTGGGCGACGAGGCCGCAGACGCGGTGCTCGACCTGACCGGAGGCGACGTCAACGAAGAGCTGCTCACGGTGCGTGACACTGCGTCCCGGATCAGCGGTGCACCGGCCAGGACGTTTCGGCAATGGGCCGCGGAGCATGCCGCCGCCTTCCGCTGAGCCGCCCGATCCTGAGTACGTTCATCGTGCCCCGACGGCGGGGCGGCGGATCCGGCCGAAACCGTCGATCAGCGGCGCGAACAACCCGGCCGGGGCCTGCTGCTGGTCAAGAAGTGGGGATGTGCGCGCGCTCCTTCAGGTGAGGTCGTCCGCGCGAGCGCCGACCCGGCGAAGCGCACCCCCACCTGCCGGGCCCGAAGGTGCACCGAGCCGACGAACCGATCGACGTGACGGTGTGACGGAATACCGCCACGTGGGAAACCCGTCACGCTC
The DNA here is from genome assembly GCF_044767885.1 of Streptomyces sp. NPDC101194. NCBI lineage: Bacteria > Bacillati > Actinomycetota > Actinomycetes > Kitasatosporales > Streptomycetaceae > Streptomyces > Streptomyces sp. NPDC101194. The sequence continues at coordinate 366,681 of NZ_JBIWOS010000005.1, read as the reverse complement.
GGCAACCCTAAGTGATCCGTTTGTCTGCCAGGATGCAGCCGCAGCATGGCATGTTTACGGCGTCAAGTAGGGAGATTCATGCATCCCATAGCGCGTATGGCTTTGGGCGCGGCGACCGCCGCCGTCCTGACCGTCACTGCGGTCGCGCCTTCCGGGGCGGCGGACACGCCGCCCGACGGTGCCTCGGGGAAGGGACCGGTCATCGGCGGCCGGACCACGGCAACGGGCGGCAAGCAGGTCGCGGTCACACTCATCACCGGCGACAAGGTGTTGGTGACCACGGACCCGTCGGGCCACAGCGCGGCGGCCGTGCTGCCTCGCGAGGACGGCTCGCAGCCGATGGTGCAGACCTTTCAGATAGGCAAGGACCTCTACGTATACCCGGAGGGCGCCTCCCGGGCGATCGCCGAGGGCAAGGTCGACGAGCAACTGTTCAACGTCACCGGGCTCATCCGCCAGGGATACGACGACACACACACCGAAACGTTGCCGCTCATCGCCACGTACCGGAACAGTGTGAACGTTGCCGAGAGCGCGCCGGCGGCCCCACGTGGGGCCGAGCGGGGCCTGAGCCTTCCCGCTGTGGACGGTGTCGCGCTCAGGGCCGGCAAGGACACCGCCGCCGCCTTCTGGCAGGACATCACCAACGCCCGCTCACGTTCCGGCTCCACGCTGAAGAAGCTGTGGCTGGACGGCAAGGTCAAGGCCACGCTGGACCAGTCCACCAAGCAGGTGCACGCGCCGGAGGCCTGGGCGGCAGGCTACGACGGCAAGGGCACCAAGGTGGCCGTGCTGGACACGGGTGTGGACGCCGAGCACCCGGACCTGGTGAACCAGGTTGCCGCGTCCAAGAACTTCACGGATTCCAAGGACACCAACGACCGGGTGGGTCACGGCACTCACACCGCCTCCACGGTCGGCGGATCCGGAGCGGCCAGTGACGGCCGCAAGAAGGGCGTCGCCCCCGGTTCCTCCCTGCTCATCGGCAAGGTTCTCAACGACCAAGGCTACGGCCTGGACTCCTGGATCATCGCGGGTATGCAGTGGGCCGTCGACCAGCGGGCCGACGTGGTCTCCATGAGCCTGGGCAACCCCAGGATCGGCGACTGCGCCGACCCGATGGCCCAGGCCACGAAGGAACTCTCGCAGAACACCCACACCCTGTTCGTCGTCGCCGCCGGCAACTCCGGTTCGGGCACCGAGACCGTCTCCTCGCCCGGCTGCGTGCCCGGGGTGCTGACCGTCGGTGCGGTCGACCGTGATGACACCACGGCGTCGTTCTCCAGCCGCGGTCCGGTGGCCGTCACCCACACCCTCAAGCCCGAGATCGCCGCCCCCGGCGTCGACATCTCGGCGGCGAGCGCGGGCGGCCGCGGCGTCTACGCCTACCGTTCGATGTCGGGCACCTCCATGGCGACGCCGCATGTCGCGGGCGCCGCGGCCGTCGTCCGCCAGGCCCACCCGGACTGGACCGCACAGCAGATCAAGGCCGCCCTGGTCTCCTCCGCCCGCACCGGCGGCAAGGTCGCAGGCGCCGACCAGACCGGCGGCGGGGTGCTCGACGTGTTCGGCGCGGTGAACCAGAAGGTGCTCTCCGCGTCCGCCGTCCAGGGCGGCAGTTTCGACTGGCCGCAGGACACCTCGGACCGCACCACCGTGCAGGTGCCCTTCACCAACACCAGCGGCAGCGACCTCACCCTGGACCTGAAGGTCAGCGGGGTGCACGGCAACGACGGCAGCGATGTCCACTCCGGCATCGTCAAGCTGGAGGAGGGCAAGGTGAGGGTCCCCGCGGGGGCCACCGCTCAGGTGCCGCTGCGGATCGATCCCACCGCCCTTCTGAAGGACGCCCAGTACGGCGCGGTCACTGGCCGGATCCTGGCCACCGGCGGTGATGTGCATCTCTCCGTGCCCGTCACGCTCTACGTCCAGCCGGAGACGGTCACCCTCCGGGTCAAGGTCATCGACCGCAACGGCAAGCCCGCGACCGGCCCCTCCTCGCTGGACCTCGTCAGCCTCGACATCGACAAGGGCGAGCGCCGCACCAACCAGGGCGCGACCGAGCAGACGTACCGGGTGCGCCCGGGAAACTATTCCCTCAGCAGCTTCGTGGGGAGCTACGACGCGGACAACGCGCCCGAGTCGGTCAGCTACCTGGCACACCCACAGCTTCGGATCACGCGTGACACCACCGTTGTCCTCGACGCCCGCAAGGCCCACCGGCTGAGCCTGCACACCGAACGCCCCTCGACCGTGGACAACACCACGTTCAGCTACTCCCGCACGTGGGACGACACCTGGCAGGTATCCGGATCGCTCGCGGCCGCCGGCACCGTCCAGAAGTTCTACGCGGACGTCGACGGACGTGCCAAGAACGGCACCTTCGAATTCCGGCCCACCTGGCGCGCGAGCGGTTCCGAGAACGGCTCGTCCTACGTCTACAACCTGTCGTTCCCGACCGAGGGTCCGCTGCAGTCCGACCAGGTCTACGCCCCGAATGACTCCAAGCTGGCCCAGGTCTCCGAAACGTGGAACGCCATGGGCAAGGAGGCCGACTACCTCGACGCCCTGTTCATCCGCCCCGCGGGGAGCAGCGGCACCTACATCCCCGTGAGCCCGTACGGCGCGGTCCACGTGCCCGGCACCCGCACCGCCTACTACACGGCCGGCGGCGACGCCTGGTACCACGGCGCGATGACCAGCTTCCCCTTCGCCGCGTTCATGAGCGACCAGGAGCGCACCTACCGGGCCGGAGAGCGGCGCACCGAGGAGTGGTACGGCGGCCCCCTGCGGCCGGCCGCGCCGCGCGACGCCGACGGCAACCTGATGCTGGCCGCCGAGCGACAGGGCGACCTGATCGGCATCCAGCCCGCGCTCTGGCTCGACAATTCCGGCGACCACTGGTCCTCCGGCGGATCGTTCGGCGACCTCGGCAACCTGAGGCTGAAGCGCAACGGTGAGCAGATCGCCACCAGCGCCTGGCCGTACGACGTGTTCAGGGTGCCGGACGAGGACTCCGCGTACGAGCTCACCCAGAACCTGGAGAAGATCCCGACCTCGGACCGCAACTGGCTGCGCTCCACCGCCGTCACCACCACCTGGAGCTTCCGCTCCCACCGGGAGCCGGACGTCTACTCGCGCGGCGTGCCGCTCCTCTTCCCGGCGTACGACCTGCCGGTGGACGGTATGAACACCCTGCCCGCGCAGAGCGGTGTCCGGGTCGGCCTGTCGGTCGAGGGCCACGCCGGGTACACCCCGGGCGCGATCACAGCGGCCTCGCTGTCCTACTCCTACGACGGCGGCACCACCTGGACCCAGGCGCCGACCGAGCAGCAGGACGGCAAGTGGACGGCCGTCCTCGACCACACCGGCGCCGCCGGCAAGCAGGTCACGATGAAGGCCACCTTCACCGACGCCAACGGCAACGCGGTCAGCCAGACCATCACCCGCGCCTACGACGTCCGGTAGCCACACGGTCCGGCCGGGCGGTCTCCCTCGACAGGGGACCGCTCGGCCGCCCATCTGTGTCCCCACCCGTGATCACCAGGGCGTACTGCAACCGTGCTCGAGGTGACGAGGCCTCAGGTCGCTCGTCGGGTCGTGTACGGATGGGGATGAGCAGCCGACCGCGCCGCTCGGGGAGCTGCCGGCGGCCGGCACCGCGGCCAGGGCGGGTGATCCGACAACGCCGCCTCGGGAACGGGGTTCGTGACGGACCTTGTGAGCCGTCCCTGTGTTCCCGAGGCACACCCGCGCTGTTCCGCCGGCGGTGAACACCGGCCCGGCCGGGCTCGACGATCACTACAGTCCGGTCTCATGACGACGGTCACAACACGCACGGTCGAGTACCCGGCCGACGGCCTGACGATGATCGGGCACCTCGCGCTCCCGGCCGGTGTCGAGCGGCGGCCGGCAGTCCTGATCGGACCCGAGGGGATGGGGCTCAGCGATGTCGAGCGCCGGCGGGCCGAGGCTCTGGCCGAGCTGGGGTACGTGGCGCTGGCCTTCGACCTCCACGGCGGACGCTATGTGGAAGACCCGGAGGAAATGTTGGCCCGTTGCATGCCGCTGCTCGCCGATCCCGACCGCATGCGAGGAATCGGTCACGCCGCGCTCAACGTGTTGCGTGCCGAATCACGGGCCGACCCCGATCGGACCGCCGCCGTCGGCTACGGCACCGGGGGCGCAGTCGCACTGGAACTCGGTCGCGATGGCGTAGACCTGCGCGCGATCGGGACAGTCAACGCACTGACCACGGGCCGACCGGGCGAGGCGGCACGCATCCGCTGCCCGGTATGGGCCGGGGTCGGGTCGGAAGACCCGATCATGCCGCCCGCGCAACGGGAGGCGTTCACCGCGGAGATGCAGGCCGCGGGCGTCGACTGGCGCCTCGTGGTCTACGGAGGAGCCCTTCACGCCTTCCACCACCCACCGGTCGACCACACCGCGCCTCCCGGCGTCGGCTACCACCCACGGCACGCGCTGCGCGCCTGGCATGACATCGTCGCCCTGCTCGCCGAGTGCCTGCCCGTGACGGAGTGATCTGGTCGGCAACCGCGATTCCGGGCCGTGAACCAGGCCGGTCGACCGCCACCGGCGCCCGTTCGTGCGACGTCACCGCAGCTCGGAGAAGACCGCGACGGGGGAGCTCTGCGAGGGCGTTCCCACTCGGCGGCGCGAGCCGACGCCGCCCGATGCCCCGCCCGACCCGTACAGCCCGGCTTCCGCAGACCGTCGACCAGAAGCCCCACCGCTGCGCACGCAGAGCCTTCCTGCGGTTGCCGCCGTCGCACCAGATCGGTTCAGTCCGTGGACGCCTGCTGCGCGACGACGATCTCCCGCTTGACGATCTTGCCGGTTACTCCCTTGGGGAGTGCGTCCCGAATGGCATCCGCGGTCGAAGGCCGATCGAGCCGGCCCTGCGTGGCCTGTTCGGGGGGTTGAACGACGCGACAGGCGAAGTCTCCGACAGCCCATAGCCCTCCAGCACCGGGACGAGGAACAGCGGGCAGCCGACCTCGAGGTCGACCTGGAGCCGGAGCTGCGGTGACCCTGCCGGTGTGTCGACGAGGTTTTGCTGCAATGGTGCTCACCGTTGGATCTCCGATCGGCCGGGACGCCGTCCCCAGGCGGAGAACCCCAACGCAGTGGTGCAACGCCAGGCCACGACGCGGCCCATCCCTTGACGTGACGAGACATCTCACTTATCACTTGGGGACAACGCCGGCCCTGGAGCGCACCCATGAAGCCCCTTGTCCGCAATGCCGCGCTGAACAGCTACGTCGAGGTCAGCCAGTCGCTGGGCATCGATCCACGGGCCCTGATGAAGCGTGTGGGCCTGGACCCTGTCGGCCTCGCGGTCCAGGACAGATGGATCCCCGGAACGGCGGTCACCCAACTGCTCGAACTCTCGGCGGCGGCCTCGCGGCGCGGGGACTTCGGCCTGCTCCTTGCCGAGCGACGCAGTTTCTCCAATCTCGGCCCCATCAGTCTGGTGCTGCGCGACGAGCCCGATGTCCGCAGCGCCCTCGAACTTCTGGTCCGCCATGAGCACATGTACAACGAGATGCTCCGCAGCCGGCTCTCCGCGACGAACGGCCTGGCCACCCTCAAGGTGAGCCTCGAGCTCGGTGAGGCCGGGGCCGCCCGCCAGGCCACGGAGCTGGCGGTGGGCGCCTTCCACGGGGTCCTCCGCAGCTTTCTCGGTGCCCGGTGGCAGCCGTTGTCCGTGTGCTTCACGCACGACGCCCCGACGGACCCCAGTACCCATCGGCGCCTCTTCGGTTCCCTGGTGGAATTCGACCGGGAGTTCAACGGGATCGTCTTCTACGCCAACGATCTCAAGGCTCCCAACCCCATGTCGGACCCGCTGCTGCGAACCTACGCCCGGCAGTATTTCGAGTCCATCGCGGTCTCGAAGGACACCACCGTGCTGGACCGCGTGCGTGAGCTGATCGAAGTCCTGCTGCCTACCGGGCGCTGTTCGATCGAGCAGGTCGCAGACAGTCTCGGCGTCGACCGGAGGACGATCCACCGGCACCTCGCTGCCTCGGGTGAGACGTTCTCCGCCGTTCTCAACTCCACACGCACCCAGCTCGCTGAGCAGCTCGTGGCGAACCCGCGCCGCTCGTTCACGGAGATCTCCGGACTTCTGGGATTTTCGGCACCGAGCGCCTTCTCGCGTTGGTTTCGGGAGAGGTTCGGCTGCAGTCCGAGGGAGTGGCGGGCCCGCGGGACCTGGCAGCAGCCTTCCGTCGAGAAGTGACCACCAGGGATTCCGCACCAGGGAGCGGAACGGCAGTTCACGCCGTATCCCGTCATGACCCTGCCTGAGTCCGGGGACGGCGCCCGCGGGGACAGGACATGTCCCCAAGCGGTAAGTCTTCTGTCACCTTCGGTCAAGCGCGCGCTCTGACCCGCCCTTAACGTTGCCTCACCGCAAGGGACATGGCCGACACCACGAGGACGGGCAGAGATCCTGCCCGCAGGCGAATGTTCCCACCCGGGCCCGCTGATCGTATCCGAGTCCCCGGCGAGCCCGGGAACCCCGTCCGCATCCCCGCGTCCGCTCCTCGCAAGCCCTCCGGGCCTCGCATCGAAGGCAGTGATGCGTGCGGCGAGTGAAGACCCGTCCGACAAAGGAGATGGACCATGCACTTCTTCGACGACTCCCTGTACCCGGAGAACCAGGAGAGGCTGGTCATCCAGGCCGCGCCCTACGGGCCGGAGTGGTTGCCCGGTGACGCCGACGACCTGCCGCTCACCATGGACGAGCACGTGCAGGCGGCCGTCGACTGCTACAACGCCGGTGCCACGGTGCTGCACATCCACGTGCGCGAGCTCGACGGCCACGGATCCAAGCGCATCTCCATGTTCAACGAGCTGATGGCCCGCTTGCGCGAGGCCGTGCCGGACATGGTCCTGCAGATCGGCGGCTCGATCTCCTTCGCCCCCGAGGACGAGGGCGGTGACGCCAAGTGGCTCAGCTACGACACCCGCCACATGCTGGCCGAGATCACACCCAGGCCCGACCAGGTGACGATCGCGATCAATACCAACCAGATGAACATCGTCGAGCTCTTCGACGACGAGGACATCGAGGGCACTTCGATCGCCAAGTCGGCTTACTACAAGGCCTATCGGGACATGGTGGTCGAGGCGGGACCGGACTTCTACCTCGAACATCTCGAACGGCTCCGTGCCAACGGTATCCAGCCGCACTTCCAACTGGCCAACACGGCGCAGCTGGAGACCGTGGAGCGGCTGATCCGCAAGGGCATCCACCGCGGGCCACTGGTCCTCAACTACGTTGCCATCGGCGGCGGGTTCGCCGGCCGGCATCCGGCCGACCTGATCGAGTTCATCCGCCGTGTCCCGGACGGCGCGGTGCTCACCATCGAGGCATCCATGCGGGCGGTCGCGCCCATGAACGCGATCGGCATCGCTCTCGGGACGCACGTGCGGGTGGGCAACGAGGACAACCTGTGGCGGAACAAGGGCGAGCGGATGTCCTCGGTGGAGCAGGTCGAGCAGATGGTCGAGATCGCCCATGCGCTCGGGCGTGAGATAGCCACCGGGCAGGAGGCGAAGAAGATCTACAGGATCGGCGATTGGTACTCGGACGCCGACGAGACCCTGGCCCGACTCGGCATGGTGCCCAACCGCCGCCCCGGCCGGCGCGGTTCCATGCTGCGCGACCTCGAGAGCTGACTCGACCCCACCGGCGGCGGCCCGGCTCCCTGCCCCGCCGCCGCCCCGCACGCGAGCAACGGAGCACGCCTTGGTACACGCCATTCGATTCCACGAAACCGGTGGCCCCGACGTCATGCGATGGGAACAGGTCGTCGTCGGCGACCCGGGTCCGGGCGAGGTACGGATCCGGCACGTCGCCGTGGGACTCAACTTCGCCGACACCTATTTCCGCACGGGCCTGTACCCGGCTCCGCTGCCCGCGGGGCTCGGCGTGGAGGCCTCGGGCGTGATCGAGGCCGTGGGCGAGGGTGTGTCGCATGTCGCCGAGGGCGATCGTGTGACCTACACCGGCAGTCCGCTGGGTGCCTACAGCACGGAGCGGATCATGCCCGCGGATCCACTGATCAAGCTGCCGGACGAGATCGGCTGCGAGACCGCCGCAGCGATGACCATGCGCGGACTCACCTCGGCGTACCTGCTGCGGCGGATCCATCCGCTCGATTCCGGCGATACCGTGCTGCTCCACGCAGCGGCCGGCGGCGTCGGTCTGATCTTCTCCCAGTGGGCGAAGCTGCTCGGCATCACGGTGATCGGCACGGTCTCCAGCGAGGAGAAGGCCGAAGTCGCCCGCGCCCACGGATGCGAGCACATCATCTATTACCGGCGCGAGAACGTGGCCGAGCGGGTGCGTGAACTGACCGACGGCAAGGGTGTCCCGGTCGTCTTCGACAGTATCGGCAAGGACACCGTCGCCGGATCCATGGCCTCGCTGCGACGCCGCGGCCTGTTGGTGTGTTTCGGCACGTCCTCCGGGGTCCCACCACTCGACGCGATGCAACTGGCCGTCCATGGCTCGCTGTTCGTGACCCGCCCCGCGCTGGCCGACTACATCGCCGAGCCGACGGAGCGGGACGCGCTGGCCGGGGAGCTGTTCGGGCACGTCGCGGCCGGTCGCATCAGAATCGAGACCAACCAGCGCTACGCCCTTCAGGACGCGGTACAGGCCCATCGTGAACTGGAAGCGGGACGGACCACGGGATCCTCCGTCTTCGTCCTCTGACCCCGCCGTGCCCCGCACGTGACCCCCAGGAGTGTGCACATGCCCGAGACCGTCCGCCCGAAGGAAGACACGCCCGCTCCGGTGTGTCCGGGTGTCCTCCGTACCTCGATCAAGGTCGAGCCGCTGACCTGCACCATCGGCGCCGAACTGTCCGGTGTGAACCTCGGCGACGCCGCGCGCGACGGCGATCTGTTCGCCGACATCAAGGCGCTGCTGCTGCAGTACAAGGTCCTGTTCCTGCGTGACCAGGACATCACGCGCGCCGAACACATCGCCTTCGCCGGGCGCTTCGGCCCACTGGAGGACCATCCGGTGGCCGGCAGCGACCCCGACCACCCGGGGCTGGTCCGTATCTACAAGGATCTGGACAGCAAACCCGAGCACTACGAGAACGCGCTCCACTGCGACGCGACTTGGCGCGCGTGCCCGCCCATGGGCGCCGTGCTGCGCTGCGTGGAAACACCGGAGGTGGGCGGTGACACGATCTGGGTCAACATGGCCGAGGCCTGTCGCAGGCTTCCTGAGCACATCAAGAAGCAGATCGCGGGCCTGCGCGCACGGCACAGCATCGAGGCAACCTTCGGTGCCGTGATGCCGACGGACCAGCGCCACGAGTTGAAGGCCCGCTTCCCGGACCCGGAGCACCCGGTGGTGCGTGCCCATCCGGAGACCGGCGAGCAGATTCTCTTCGTCAACGCCTTCACCACGCACTTCGTCAATTACCACACACCGGAGAACGTGCGCTTCGGCCAGGACTACGCGCCCGGAGCGGCCGGTCTCCTGAACTACCTGATCAGCCAGGCGGCCGTCCCCGAGTACCAGGTGCGCTGGCGCTGGCAGAAGAACAGCGTCGCCATCTGGGACAACCGCTCCACCCAGCACTACGCCGTCCAGGACTACTGGCCCTCCGTACGCAAGATGGAGCGCGCGGGGATCGTCGGCGACAAACCTTTCTGAGTCCCGACGAGAGACGAAAAGGTGATGCCCATGGGACTGCACACTGTCGGCACGACGGTGCCGGGGACGTCTCCCGCCGCACCGGCTGTATCCCGTAGCTATGCCTGGCTGGTGTTCGCCCTCGGTTTCGGGCTTCTGCTGTCCGACTACATGTCGCGACAGGTCCTCAACGCGGTCTTTCCCCTGCTGAAGGCGGAGTGGCTGCTCTCCGATGCCGAGTTGGGCTCTCTCAGCGGCATCGTGGCCCTGATGGTCGGAGTGCTCACCTTCCCCCTCTCGCTTGTGGCGGATCGCTGGGGCCGGGTCAGGATCTTGGTCATCGCTGCGACGGCATGGAGCCTGGCGACTCTGGGATGCGCCGTCTCCGCGAGCTACGGCCAGATGTTCCTGGGCCGGTTCATGGTGGGCGTCGGAGAGGCGGCCTACGGGAGCGTCGGCATCGCGGTGGTTCTCAGCGTGTTCCCCGTCGGTCTGCGGGCCACACTCTCCGGAGCCTTCATGGCGGGGGGGTCGTTCGGATCCGTGCTGGGTGTGTCGGTCGGCGGTGTGATCGCCCAGGAACACGGCTGGCGCTGGGCGTTCGGAGCGATGGGAATCCTCGGACTGGTCCTGGCCGCGATCTACTGCCTCGTGGTCACCGAGGAGAGGCTGGGCCCGGCGTCCATGCGCAACAGTGCCGTGTCCGGCGCACGCGCCCCCATCCGTACCCAGCTGCCGCGGCTGTTCTCCTCGGTCTCCGTGATCTGCGCCTACATCGGCAGCGGGCTGCAGATGTTCATCGCGATGGCCCTGCTCGCGTGGATACCCAGTTTCCTCAACCGGTACTACGACATGGCTCCTGCCAAGGCCGGCCTGGCCGCCGGGGTCTTCGCACTGATCAGTGGCATCGGCATGATCCTCTGCGGGATCGTCGCGGACCGCCTCAGCCGGAAGGCCGCGGCCCGGAAGTGGATCGTTGCGATCGTCTGCTCCCTCGGATCGTTCGTGCTGTTGATGGCGGGATTCCACCTGCCCGTCGGCCTGCCGCAGCTCGTGCTGGTCGCGGCCGGGACCCTGGTGGCCGGCGGCACCGCCGGTCCGGCGGCCGCCATGGTGGCCGATCTGACCCCCGCCGCCATTGCGGCGACGGCTTTCGCCACCCTCACTCTGGCCAACAGCCTGCTCGGTCTGGCTCCCGGGCCCGCGGTGACAGGCATGCTCGCGGACCACCTGGGCCTGCTCGGCGCGCTGCGGGTGATCCCGCTCGTCGCGCTCGCGGGCGGTGTGGCCTTCACCATCGGCAGGTGCTCCTACGAAAATGACCTGCGCCGCCTGGGGCTGCTCCCCGATTCGGCGCTCAGGATCCCGGAGTTGCAGTCATGAGTCCTGGTGCACAGCCGACGGTCGTCATCGTCCCCGGACTGCGCGATCACGTGCCGGACCACTGGCAGACGGTCCTCGCCGACAAGATCGCCGACGCCCGAACCGTACCCCCGCTGGAGAAGGACAGGCTGAGCCGCGATGCCCAGGTTGCCGCACTGGACGAGGTGCTGTCGGACATCGCCGGCCCCGTCCTCCTGGTCGCCCACAGCGCAGGGGTGATGACCACCGTGCAATGGGCGCAACGGCACCGGCGTCCGGTCGAGGGGGCGCTGCTGGCCACGCCACCCGACTTCGTCACCCCGCTGCCGGACGGCTTTCCCACCCCGGAGGTGCTGCGCGAAAACGGGTGGACGCCGACGCCGCGGACACCCCTGCCCTTCCCCAGCATCGTCGCGGCGAGCACGAACGACCCCCTGGCCGATGTCGATCACGTCGCCGATCTCGCCCGGGCGTGGGGGAGCCGCCTTGTGGACCTGGGCCCGGTCGGACACCTCAACCCTGCCTCCGGCTACGGCGCATGGCCCCGGGCTGAGGAGTTCCTCCGGGAGCTGGGCCGGGTCTCGTCCGATACGTCCGCCTGACCGGCGGCGGCCTTGCCTCACGGCTTCCTCCTGCCCGGCGCCGGGCAGGAGGGAACCGTGTGCCGCCGAGCCCGCCTCGTCGCAGACACGTCACTGTCTCTCGTAGGCGCTTCACCTGGCCGACCTCTGCGCGTCGGTCCCCACTCGTACGCCCCCGCCCCGGAGGCGTTGATGAGCACCGAAACCGACCTGCCGCAGGGGTTGTCCCGCAGCTCGCCGAGGATCTGGTCACAGCGGCGATGACGCGCGCGGTGCCCGGCGTCACCTCCGAGGCCGAAGGGCCCGACGCACCCGCGCCGAAGGCCCGGCCGTCGTGGTCGTTGCGCTGACCCACCGACCGCGTCGACGCACGGATCGGGCGCCCGGACGGAGGTTCCGTCCGGGCACCCGATCCATGGTGATCAGTGGCGCAGGTCGAGACGGTGCACGCCGCCGTCGACGGTGCCGACGTAGAGCGTGCGGGCATCAGGGCTCGCGGCCAGCTTGGTGGTGTCGGTGTTCTGCAGGCCGGTGGAGATGTTGTGCCAGCTCAGGCCGTGGTCGGTACTGCGAAGTACGCCGCGGCCGCCCTGCAGGAGGCCGCTGGCCCCGGACCTGGTGGTGGCCGCGTAGAGCGTGTCCTCGACCCGGAGCAGGTCGGAGACATGGATCGCCAGGGCGCCGGTGTCCGCCGTGCGGAAGGTCCGGCCGCCGTCGGTGCTGACGCGGACGCTCTCGCCGCCGATGACCAGGCGCCGTCCGTCGAGGTCGATCGCGGTCACCGGGCCGTCGGCGACCTTGGTGACGGTCACCCCGCCGTCGTCGGACCGGTAGAGGCCGGCGGTGTTGCCGAGCCACAGACGCAACGGATGTGCGGGGTCTCCCGCGATGGTGCCGAAGGAGCGCTCGTGGTAGAGGTTCTTCCACGTCGCGCCGCCGTCATTGGTGGCGAACAGCCCCTGGCCCAGAAGGCTCTGGAAGCTGACCATGACCCGGTTCGGGTCTGCGGGGTGGACCAGGAGCGCCGTCGGCACCTCCGCCGAGCTGCCCCTCTGCTCCCAGGTGGCGCCGCCGTCGCGGCTGCGCTCGACGGTGAACGAGCCGAACGCGGTGCGCCGCACCTTCCAGATCACCTTCGGATCCTTGGCCGACACGGCAAGTTGCGGGACGGTGACGCCCCTCATGCCCTCGCCGCCCGACCGGCCCCACTCCGGGCTCGCGACGGGGAGGGCGGTGCGGTAGACCGCGCTGTCGGTGGCGGCGAGCAGATGGCCGTCACTGACCGCGAGATCGTTGACGGTCAGTCCCTGGACGCCGATCCGCCGGTATCCGGTGCCGTCCGCGGCACCCCGATACAGACCGTCCTGCTCCATGGAGACGGTGACGGAACCGTCGGCCCAACGGTCGTAGTCCATCGGTACCGCTGCGCGCGACGGCGCCGGGACCGTGCTCCATGTCCGACCGTGATCGCGGCTGAGACGGCCGCTGCCGGACAGCGTGCTCAGGTGCAGGTCGTCACCCGAGATGGTCAGGCGCAGGCCGCCCTCCGGCATGGACAGCAAAGTGGTCCAGGTCCCCCCGCCGTCACGGGAACCGACAACTCCCCGACCCGGGACATACACCGCCACGACCGAGGCGTCGGCGGCCGGCCCGCCGACGATCCCGCCGGACGGCTCGAAGAGCGGGCGTGCCTCGCCGGGGTTGCCCGAGCCGATGCCGGAGCGGGCCCAGACACCGCTGTACGTCGTCATGTAGAGGGTGTCACCGGTGATTGCGGCGGCAGTGACGGCTCCGTTCACACCGGTCGGATACGTCGTCCAGTGGTCACCCGCGTCCGTGCTGACCAGCAGGGCGCCCGAGGTGATCGCGACCAGGGTGCGGGTCCGTTCGTCGGCGGCGAGCGCCGCGATGCGGGTGTCCGGGACGTCGAGCGTGCGCCAGGTCCGCCCGTTGTCATCGGTGCGCAGGACGGCGCCCCGGCGGCTGCCGTCGTGAACGCTGTTCACGGCGTACCACCAGCGGTCCGGATTCTTCGTGTCCACCACGAGCGGACCCGTGCCGTCCGCGACGGGCAGTCGGCCCAACTGGCGCCAGGAGGCACCGTTGTCGGTGGTCAGCCAGGGAGCCGCCTTCTGGTACTGGGTGAGGACGGCCTGCTTCGGCCGAGTCGGCGAGAGGGCGACCGAACCGGCCTCGCTGTTGGGGCCGACCGGCTCCCAGCGGTCCCCGCGGCTGTCGACGGGGGTGACCTCGAAGGCGCCGGCGCCGGTGAGCCGCTGCCCGGTGCCGGCGGTGCCGTGCACGGAGACCCGGTAGGCGCCGGCCACGCTGCCGGTCACCTCGGCCCGGTAGTAGCCGCTGGCGGGATCGAGCGTGGAAGTGACGTCGACGGCCTTGCCGCGAGGCGGGGTGACGGTGACGACCGGCGGTGCGGCCAGCCGGGTCGGCGGAGCGATGTGCACGGTCGAGCGACCGTCGCTCGGGTCGGGTGCGGCCTGGACGGCCAGATGCCGGACGGCGAGCAGGTAGGGCACGTTGATCGCCGTTCCCCGGTCGGGGGTCGCCGTGAGACGGCCGCCGATCTCGGTGTCGGCGGCGGGCCGGGCGACGCGCAGCGAGACCGTGACGGTCGCGGTCCTCCCGGCCGGTACGGTGACCCGCCTCGGCCAGACCTCGGCCGGACCGTCGGTCCGCAGCGAGGTGGTGACCGGCCGCGTGCCGGGGTTGTGCAGCGTCACCTTCGCGGTGCCGCCGACCTGACGCCCGGACAGATCGGCGAGTCCGAACGACACCGAGGCCGGTGAGGCGCTGACCGTGGCCGAGGCGGCAGCCGCCACATCGAGCCGGCCCGCGCCCCGCGTGGTGGGCCCCGTGCCGCTCAGCGGCTTCGCGGTGCCGATCAGCTCGGCCTTGATCTCGGCGGGCGTCCGGCCGGGGTGCAGCTGGCGCAGCAGAGCCGCCGCGCCGGCGACGTGCGGGGTCGCCATCGAGGTGCCCGACATGCGGTACTGGCCGGGCCCGTACAGTGCCTTGGGCACGGTGGAGCGTATCTCCACGCCCGGTGCGACCAGATCGGGCTTCAATCCGAAGTCCTGTGCGGGACCACGCGAGGAGAACGAGGCGATCCGGTCGGTGGTGTCGGTGCCGCGCAGCGTCACCGAGACCTTCCCGGCCGCGAGTCGGGCACTCAACTCCGTGTACTGGGTCGAGTCGATGCCCATGACCACCAGGTGGTCCATGCGCAGCGAGTCGCCGGAGGCGTCGATCCGCGCGGGCGACGACGGCACCTCGGTCACTCCCGGCTCGGGGGTCACTTCCGGTGGCCGGATCCCGCCCGGCGCAGCGGCGAACACCGGGCCGTCGTTGGAAGGCAGCCCGCCCAGCACGGCGATGGCGCCGCGCTTCTCCGCCTCCTTCGCCCACTCCACGGCGCTCGCCGTCAGGTACTGGGTGTCGGAGGCGACGAGCATCTGCGCCCGTACGATCTTTCCGCGTACGTCGCCGACCCGCTTCCAGTCCTCGGGAGTGCCCTCGCCGACATCGACGAGCGGCGCCGTGACCGGGCCCTTCGGCGGGTTCGCGGACAGGATGCCGCGGTAGCTCTGGATCAACTCCGGTTTCCGGCCGACCAGATAGGCAGTGGGCAGCCGCAGATCGCTCGTCGACGCGCCGACCGAGAGCACACCGTCGGCCGTGCCGGGGCTGCTGACCGTACCCGCGCCCGGCCCGTCGTTGCCGGCCGCTGCCACCACGACGACACCGGCTCGCACGGCCGCGGTCGCGGCGCGGCCCAGCGGGTCGGTGCCGTCGCCGGGGCCGCCGAGGCTCATGTTGATGACATCGGCGCGGTGCGGGTTGGCCGGATCGGAGGCGGCCTCGATTCCGGCGATGATGTCCGACGTGTAGCCGGAGCCGTCGGCGTCCATCACCTTGTAGGCCAGCAGATTTGCGCCGGGAGCCACGCCGGTGACGCCGCCCTTCTCAGCCGCCTTGCCCGCGACGATGCCGGCGACGTGGGTGCCGTGGCCGTTGTCGTCCATCGGGTCCTCGTCACCGTTGACGAAGTCGTGCCCGCCGACGACCTTGCGTCCCTTGCCGAGTCCGCCGCCCAGGTCGGGGTGGGTGTAGTCCACACCGCTGTCCAGGATCGCGACGGTGGTCCCCTTGCCGGTGACGCGGTTTCCGGCCGGGTCCTTGCGCTGCCAGACGCCGGGTGCGCCGATCAGCGGCACGCTCGCGTCCGTCTTCGTCAGCACCCGGGTGTCGGGGCGGACGGCGGTGACCCCCGGCAGCGAGGACAGCCGCCCGACCTCGGACGCGGGCACCGTCATGGCCACGGCATCGATGAGCAGACTCAGCTTACGGGTTGCCGAAGGGTGCAGTCCGGCGCTCCTCGCGGAGCCGAGGAACGTCTCCTGCCGCGCGTCGAGCGCGCGGCGGGCGGCGCCGACGCCGCGGGCGGCCTCGGCGGACAGCAGCGATCCACCGGGCGCGGCGGTGACCGCCGGGTTGCCGGTCAGTTCGACGAGCACTCGTTGCGACGGGTCGGGTGCGGACGCGTTGGCGGCACCCGGTGTCGCCGCCAACGTGCCGGCGAGAACAACGGCGGCGAGGGCGGCGTGACGCGATCTTCGTGACTTCATTGCCATGCGTAAAGGTCCTAGTGGTGAAGGCACTTGCCGCACAACTGATCTCCGTGGCCCATTGCTGTCGCTGGCACAACTGGGCCACCATCCGTCCATGACTCCCGAGACACCGCAACTCACGGCGGCAGGCATCGATCCGTTCGACGAGAGCGTCTACCGCGCCGTTCTGACCCGGCGGACGGCGGCGCCTGCCGAACTCACCGCAGATCTCGACTGTTCCGCCGTGCGCGTCGCCAGGGCGCTGGACCGGCTCCGCGACCACGGGCTGGTCGGTCGGCTCGCCGGCTCCCGCCGCCGGTACGCCGCGATCGAGCCGGGCGCCGCCGTCGAGGCGTTGGTGCGGGCCAGAAGCGATGAGCTGCAGCGGGTCCGTTCGGCGGCCGACGAGCTGTCCCGGCTGTTCGCCGCCGCGCGCACCGGCGCGACCTGTGAGGACGAGGTGGAGATCACCACCGGCAGCGAGGCGCTCGGCCGCTGGTTCGTCCGTCTTCAGCAGGAGGCCCACGAGGACGTGATGACCCTGGACCGGCCGCCGTACGCCCTGACGACCTCCAACCCGGTGGAGGCGACGGCGCTCTGCCGCGGCGTACGGTACCGCGCGGTCTACGCCCCCGAGGCCCTGGAATGGCCGGGCGTCCTCGACGACATCCGCGAGCTGGTCCGGCAGGGCGAACAGGCCCGCGTCCTGCCCGGCCTGGGCATCAAACTCGCCATCGCCGACCGCAGGCTCGCCGTGATGCCGCTCTCCCTCGACCTCGACGACGTCCGCGCCGCGGTCATCCGCCCGTCCACCCTGCTCGATGCCCTCACCGGCTACTGGGAAATGTGCTGGAAGCAGGCCCTGCCCCTGAACGCCCCCGCCGAGGACCCCCTCGGCGAGGAGGACCGGCTCGTGCTCACCCTCCTGGTCAGCGGCCTCAAGGACGAGGCGATAGCCCGTCAGCTCGGCTGGTCCGTCCGCACCATGCGCCGCCGCATCAGCCGCCTGCACGACCTTCTCGGCGCGGCCAACCGCTTCCAGGCCGGAGTGATCGCGGCCCGCCGCGGCTGGTTGTGAGGGTGCACACCGACAGCGGGTGGGGCGGCGGTGGGTGGATGTGGTCTCGGCGGGCGCTCCATGCCTGCACAATTCACGCAGGAAGGCGGCCGCCGGGCCGCCCCCGTCCGGGGACGGCTTCTTCGACCGCAGTGCCGAGAGGGAACGAGAGGGCCGGTCATGAGAGGTCCTGCGTCCGGGGTCGACGTGTGCCCGCGACGGCTTCGATCACGTCCAGCGGTCGTGGCTCGGCTCGTGTGACGCCGCCACGCCGCTCACCACGCCCTCCCGGGCGGTACGCGTGCGCGCGGCGGACGTCCCCCGGCCCGGCGTCGCCGCTCCACCTCTGTGGCGATCCCCCGGAACATCGGGGGCCATGGGCGGTCGAGCCGGCAAGGGGTTCACGGGGT
Organism: Streptomyces sp. NPDC101194; assembly: GCF_044767885.1. Taxonomy (NCBI): domain Bacteria; kingdom Bacillati; phylum Actinomycetota; class Actinomycetes; order Kitasatosporales; family Streptomycetaceae; genus Streptomyces; species Streptomyces sp. NPDC101194. Next base: position 348,958 of record NZ_JBIWOS010000005.1, on the reverse strand, counting down.
GCCGGGCCCGGGGCGGTGGTCGGTCTCGCCGGTGTCGAGCGCCTGCCGGGCGAACCGCAGGGCGTACGGCAGTGCGGCCCGGGTGAGCGGACCTGCGCCGACGGCGACGGCCGCGGCCAGGACCACGGGCTCCGCACGCACGACGGCCCGGAGCAGAGCGGTGGGAGGCGCGCACAGTCGGGTGGGCGGGCCGGGGAGTACGAGGGTCAGGGTCCGGTCGTCGGCACCCGGGCGCGGCCAGGTGAGTTCGATGCGCATGAGTCGGCCTTTGCGGGAGTGGGGCTCGGCACCTGCGGCCGGACGCCGTCGCCATTCGCGTACAGCGGGACGGCCCGGCGGAGGAACGCGGCGCGGGCCGTCCGGCGTGAGCGGGGGACTGCGGTCAGGCCGGAGGGCAGGTGTGGGGGGTGATGGTGGTGAGGGTCGGCTTTCTGGAGTACGGGTCGGGACTGGACCGGGCGCTCATGTCGTCACCTCCTCACGGCCGGGACACGCGCACATGTCCGGAAGCCGAAACACCGGTCGGGCGTCTCCCCGGACTCGTCCGGCGGAGAGAAACGGGCGGGGCGGCGGACGCACCGCCGACTCCGCCATCCAGCGCATGCGGACCTCTCCAGAGTTGCCGAAATGATCCGACCTGGTCAAGGTTGTCGAAAAGGTGAGCTATGTCACGGCCTCGCTGCATGCCTCGCCTGTCCTACGGAGGGAGATCGACCATGACTGGCAGTGCCCATGCGGACGGCTCAGGAGACACGAAGGCGCGGCATCCCGTTCAGGAGACGCTGTCGCACCCCGTGCAGATGGTGACGACGGCGGTGGAGAAGGTTCCCGGTGCCGACCGGGCGAAGGAGTTCGTCGACGGTGTGCTGGACTCCGTCGGGATCGTCTCGCCCCACGCGCGGCGGGTCGCGGCGTACGCCGGTGCCGGACTGCTCGGCGTGGTCGGTGTGGTCGAGTGGCCGGTCGCCGCAGCGGGCGCCGCCGCCGTGTGGCTTACGCAGCAGCGCCCCAAGGACGCCGCGGAGGTCCGGACGGCCGGCGCGGCCCGTACCGAGGGGGCGCCGAAGAAGCACACCGCCAAGTCGGTGAAGGCGTCGACTGCCACCCGCAAGGCGAAGTCCCCTGCCGGCAAGGCGAAGTCCCGTCCCGACAAGGCCAAGTCCCGTCCTGGCAAAGCGAGTTCAGGGACAACGAAGACCCGCGCTCCCAAGTCCGCGAGCGCCACGAGCACGGCCAAGGCCCGCACGTCCGGGCGGACCGCCAAGAGCGCCGCGGCCGAAACCTCACGCACCAGGGCGGGTGGGCGGAAGAAGCCCTGACGCCGTTCCTCCGCCCGCTGCGACGACCCAACACCGCGACCACCGCCCGCTCGACCGCTCCGACGACCGTCCGTTGCGTGCGGCACGCCCGCGAAGGTGAGACATGCTGCTCCGCTCAGTGACCGGGCTGCCCGCCGTGGTCCTTCAGAACGCCCTGGCGGCCCCCGTCGGGGCCGCACGCCGGGTCGCCCCGCCGGCCACCGGCACGGCGCGGATGGCCGCCGAACTCGTGAGCAGCGGTGCGCGTGGCGTCGTGAGCGGCGCGGCGGCGGTATCGGCGACCGCATTGCGGGTCGGCAGGGTCGCCCGCAACGCCATGACCCCTCGGACCGGTCACTGGCGTGCCGGGTCCCGTATGCACCTCGCGCTGCGGCGGCATCCGGAGGCGAGGGAGCCGGCCCTGGAGGAGGTCGGAACCGTTTGCGAGAAGGTGGCCGTCGAGCTGGCCGAACATCCCGATGTGCTGGTCGCCTACTGGGACAGCGGCCTGGAACGGCTGGTCGTGAAGACCACCGAGGGCGCGGTCGGTGAGCAGTTGGTGGACCGGGTGTCCGAAATCGCCGCCCGGCACGGGCTGGTGCGCGTCGACGACCAGGCGCTGGAGCACACGCACCCGGGCGCAGCCGGGGGCGTGCGTGCCAATGCCATCGCCGTGGTCTGCGATGCGGCGGGCGTCGCCACGGCCCTCGTGGCGAGGGCGGCCTTTTTGGGGACCGTGCCGGAGATCGTCGTGGCCGCGGCCGTCGTGATGCGGGAGGACTCCCGGGTACGGGCGGTGCTGAGCCGCGCACTGGGTCCGGACACGGCCGACCTGGTGCTTGCCGCGGCCCACGCGGCCGCCTGCGGGATCGGGCAGTCCCCGAGCCCGCTGCTGCTCGACGCGGTTCTGCGGATCGCCCAGTTGACGGAGTCCGTTGCCCAACTCGCGGCGTTCGACGCGGTGCACGACACGCTGTGCGTCCCGGGCAGGCCCACGGTGGGCGGAGACGACACCGTGCGTCCGCCGCTGCGTTCGTGTCCCGGCGAGGACTACGCCGACGCCGCGATCAACGGAATGCTGGGCGGGGCGGTCACCGCACTCCTGTTCACCCGCAGCCTCGACGGCGCGGCGGAGACGGTCCTCGCGGGTTCGCCCAAGGCCGCGCGCTACGGCCCGGCTGCCTTCACCGCTGCGCTCGGCAGTGTCCTGGCACGCGAGGACGTGCTGGTCCGCAGCCCTGAGCGGCTGCGCCGGCTGGAACTCGTGGACACCGTCGTCCTGCATCCCGGAGCGCTGCGCAGCACCCGGCGCACCGTGCTGGAGGTCCATCCCAGCAGGGCCGGGTGGGATCACCGCCGGCTGTGGCGTGAGGCCACCGCGGCGCTGAGCACGCCCGGGGACGGGGCGGTGGCGTCCCGGACCGGGAAGCCGGGAATCGGTCTGCGGCCGGTACCCGACGGGGCGACCTCGGACGCCGGACCGCCCGACACGGGCCTGATGATCGCGTCGGTGCGCGGTACCGATGTCGGTACGGTCCTGGTCGGCCGGGAGCTCGACCCGATGGCCGAGGCCGTGCTGGACGCGGCGCGCCGAGCCGGCCTGCACGTCGTCGTACCGGACGACCACTCGCTCGGAGAGTTCGGGGCCCTGGCCGACCAACTCGTCCCCTCCGGGGTTCCGTTGACCGAGGTCGTGGCCGGCCTGCGGAACGACGGGCGGACGGTCCTGACCTTGGCGCGCGTGCCGGCCGACCGGAGGGCGGCGGACGGGGCGCCGACCGACGTGGCCCGCGACGTGCTCGAAGGGCTGCTCGGCAGCGACATCGCGGTGGCCGTCGCCGACGAGCGCGGCGCCGTCGTCTGGGGCGCGGACGTGCTGCCCCTGCGCGGTCTGGAGGGTGCGTGGCGGTTGCTGTCCGCCGTGCCCGCGGCCCGGGCGGCCGGGCGTCGGGCCAAGTTCCTCGCCGAGGCCGGTGCCACGCTCTCCGAACTCCTGGTGCTCACCCGGGGGGCGCGGACCCAGCCGGTCCCGTTCCCGCTCGAACTGCGGATCAGTCCGGTCAGCATCGCCACCGCCGCGGCTCTGGTGTCCGGCTGGTGCGGCGCGCTGGGCGCCTCCTCCGGCGCGCCCCCGCACCCCGGGCCGCGGGTGCCGTGGCACGCTCTGCACCCGGAGGAGGTCATGGCCCGGCTGGCGAGGGCACCGCGGGCCGCGCCCACCGCGTGGGCGGTGGTGCGGGGGCGCGCCGGCCACGCACTGAACGCCGCAGCCACTCACCCGGTCCTCGCGCCGGTCCGGGTCGGCGCCCGCCTGGCGGGCGCCACCTGGGCCGAACTCGACGACCCGTTCACCCCCGTCCTGCTGATCGGTGCCACCGCGTCCGCGCTGCTGGGGTCCGTGGTGGACGCGTTCCTCGTCGTCGGAGCCGTCTCGGGGAACGCCCTGGTCGGCGGAGTGCAGCGGCTGCGCGCGGAGAGGGCGCTGGCCGAACTCGCCACCGGGCAACGGCGCACGGCCCGGCGCCTGTCCGACGTGTCGGCGGACGAGCCGTCCGTCGTCGAGGCCGGACGGCTGGCACCCGGCGAGGTGATCGAGCTGCGCACCAACGACGTCGTGCCGGCCGACGCACGCCTGCTGGAGGTCAGCGGCTTCGAGGTCGACGAGTCCTCGTTGACCGGCGAGTCGCTGCCCGCGCACAAACAGGTGGCCCCCGTGGCGGAGGCATCCGTCGCGGACCGCAGCTCCATGGTGTTCGAAGGCACCACGGTGGTGGCCGGGCGCGCCCGCGCCGTGGTGGTGGGCACCGGCGACCAGACCGAGGCCGGCCGCGCGGCGTCCCTCGCCGCCCGGGTCCCCGCCTCGGCGGGGGTCCAGGCGCGGCTGCACGAGCTGACCCGCCGGGCGCTGCCCCTCACCCTCGCCGGCGGCGCCGCGGTGGCGGGTCTGTCCCTGCTGCGCGGCCGCCCGGTGCGCACCGCGCTCCAGGGCGGGCTGGCGGTCGCTGTGGCCGCCGTCCCCGAAGGCATGCCCCTGGTGGCGACGGTGGCGCAGATGGCCGCGGCACGGCGGCTCAGCGGGCTGGGCGTACTGGTCCGCACGCCGCGCAGCCTGGAGGCCCTGGGACGCGTGGACACCATGTGCTTCGACAAGACCGGGACCCTCACCGAGAACCGGTTGCGGGTCGTCCGTCTGGTCACCGCCACCGGCGCCGAGCACCCGGCGTCCGGCCCCGAAGCGGAACAGATCCTTCGTATCGCCGCCCGGGCCTGCCCGCGCGTCGCCGAGCAGCCGGGCGTCCACGCCCACGCCACCGACGAGGCCGTCCTGGCGGCTGCCCCGCGCGAGACCGGGTGGACCGTGGTGCGGGCCCAGCCCTTCGAGGCGAGCCGGGGCTACGCGGCCGCCGTCGGAAGGGACGCGGACGGCGGGGACACCCTGGTCGTCAAGGGGGCTCCCGAGGTCATGCTGTCGTGCTGTCCCGACGCGGATCCGGCAACCGTCGACAGGGCGCGCGCCCTGGCCGCTCGGGGCCTGCGGCTGCTGGCCGTCGCACGGCGCCGCCTCGCGGCGGAGGAAGCGGCCGAGGCACTGGACAAGCCGCTCGAACCGCTGGAACTCGTCGGGTTCGTGGCGCTCGCCGACCGTCCTCGTGCCAGTTCGGCCCCGCTCGTGGCCGGCCTCGGCGACGTCGGCGTACGACCCGTCATGCTCACCGGCGACCACCCGGAGACGGCGCGTTCCGTGGCGGTGGCCCTGGGCTGGCCGTCCGACGTGACGGTCGTCACCGGCGACGAACTGGCCACGCTCGACCGAGCGGGGCGAGCGCGTCTGCTCCGGGACTGCGGCGTCGTGGCTCGCGTCGCGCCGGAGCAGAAGCTGCAGGTGGTCGAGGCTCTCCGGGAAGCGGGACGCGTCGTGGGCATGGTCGGGGACGGCGCCAACGATGCCGCCGCCATCCGCGCCGCCGACGTCGGGGTCGGCATCGCGGCGCGGGGGTCGGCCGCCGCGCGCAACGCCGCCGACCTCGTGATCACCAACGACGAGCTTTCGGTTCTCATCGATGCCATCGGCGAGGGCCGTGCCCTGTGGCGCAGCGTGGCCGACGCGATCAGCATCCTGCTCGGCGGGAACGCCGGCGAGGTCGGCTTCTCCGTGCTCGGCACTCTGCTGTCCGGTACGTCGCCGCTGTCGACGCGTCAGCTGCTGCTGGTCAATCTGCTCACCGACATGTTCCCCGCGATGGCGGTCGCGGTCACCCCTCACGATCCGGAACCCGCCGGAGAATCCACCGCAGTGCTCGACGCCCCCGTGGGCCTCGCCGTCCTCGGTCCTCCGCTGACCCGCCAGATCCTTCATCGCGGCCTGATCACCGGAGTCGGGGCGACCGCCGCATGGCTGCTCGGCGCTCTCACCCCGGGCTCGGTCCGGCGTACCAGCACGATGGCCCTGTGCGGTGTGGTCGGCGCCCAGCTCACCCAGACCGTCGTCGGACGCCGCCACAGCCCGCTGGTGCTGGTCACCGTCCTCGGCACGGCCGTCGTACTCGTTGCTCTCGTCCAGACGCCGGGCGTCAGCCACTTCTTCGGGTGTACGCCTCTGGGACCGCTGGCGTGGACCGGTGTGGCCGTCGCCGTCGGCGCGGCCGCCTGCGGGCCCCGCGTGCTGCCGCACGCCGACCGGCTGCTGTCCGACCTCGCCTCGCGGGTGCGTCCCGTGGTGCGGTTCGTCCACTGAGGGCTGTCCACGTACCGCAGTCGCCCGGCCGGCGTCTCCGCCTCCCCGGCAGGCTGGGAGCCGTGTTCGACGGAATGCTCGAATGGATGTCGCCGCGAGCAGCCGACCATGGCCCGTGTGGTGGGGGAAGCCCGTGGATGTCCGCACAACGAAGGACGGCTTGGTCAGAGGCCGTCGAACGGCCCGCGACATCGTGTCGTTCCTCGGTGTTCCCTGTGCTGCCCCGCCCTTCGGGGCCAACCGCTTCAGAGAGCCGCGTCCGGTCCAGCCGTGGCAGGGTGTGCGTGAGTGCCAGGACTTCGGCCCGGTGGCCCCGCATTCCGCGCGGCTTCCCGGAGCGCCGTTCTGGTCGCCGGGCGACGAGGACATCCTCACGCTCAACGTCTGGACTCCGGCATCCGACAACGGGCCGTCGCCGGTTCTCGTCTGGATCCACGGTGGTGCCTACACCTTCGGCTCTTCGGCGCAGCCCGACTTCGACGGCACCGCCCTGGCCGGTGCCGGGCTGGTGATGGTGACCTTCAACTACCGGCTTGGCTTTGAAGGCTTCGGTCACGTTCCGCCCGGCGCCGAGCCGCCCTGCCCGGAGAATTGGGGCCTGCTCGATCAGATCGCCGCGTTGCAGTGGGTGGGCGAGAACATCGCCGCCTTCGGTGGTGCGGCCCGTGCCCTGTGGCGCGACGCGGACTTCTCTCCCCTCCGGCCCTGAACCGGAAGTCTGGTTCACAGGCGCCGAGGGGATCAGCACAGCCACATGCTCCGTCACAACGATCTCGATGCCATGTCTCTCAGCCCCGCCTCGTCACAGGATCGGCGCCGGAGCCGGTGTAAGGCGACAGAGTGCCGTGAGGAGAGTCGGTCGGCACTCTCCTGCTCGGCCGGTGTGGAGCGGCGAACAGCGTCGACGGTGGACCTGGATCCGCATCGGCGGTTGGAACTGCGGCGGCTTTGTCGGGAAACGACCCCCACCACGGCCGGATCGAAGTCCATGAGCACGAGCCGGTCCCGCCCCGAGCACCACTCGACGCCGACGTGCTGCCCGGTCGTCGCCGGCAACGGCCCCCAGAAGGGGGACGGCCGCGCGAAGCTTCGCTGATCTTGCACCGGCCCGGTGAATGGTGGGCGGGGCTCGGATCCGGCTGAGCGCTCCCGCTTCGGCAGGAGGATCTGCCGCCCCCTGTACGGCAGATCACGCCCCATCTGCCGGACGGGCGGGCACCGCGCGCGAGACCGCCCGGCACGGGCCGGTCGGCCGCCGGAGCGGTCGCCTCGGCAGGGACTCCGAGCTGCCCGTACGTGGGGTGTCGCCGGGCATCGCCGTGCTGCGCCCGAAGCCGTTGTCAGTGGGCGGAGATAGGTTCGTTCATGTTCCGCCGCGACGGCGCGAACACCCCCCTTTTTTGGCATGCATGGGAGAGATGTGTTGACGGTCTGGGAGAGGGCGAGCACGGTGCGGGTGGTAGCGCCCGCGCGCCCGCGGAAGCTTGCCAAGGTGCCGTTCGTGGAGCTGGCTGACGGGCGGCTGCAGGGCGTGGTGTCCAGCGGGTCCGACATAGGACGTGTGTACGTGTCCTCGATCGCGGCCGGAACATACGCGTTCGCGTGCAGCACCAACAACAACCGTCCCTGCGGCGGCGCGCGCGGCACCTTCTGCAACCACATCCGCGCGCTCGTCGGCGAGGCCGTCCTCCAGTACGGCGCCGGGCGGGTCGCCCGGTATCTGAAGGCGGAGACGTCCGACGGGGAGCTCGACGGCCCCGGGCTCGTCTCGATGATGACCGCCACGCGCCCCGCGCAGGGCGACACTTCGGCCGCCGCCCCGGTCTTCAGCCGGTTCCTGCGGCACCTGGCCTACCTCGAACTGGAGCCCGTCACCGCACCGTTGCCCGAGATGCACTGGTTCCCGCCGACGAGGGCGGTGGCCTGATGCGTACGGATCTGCTCTTCGACCCCGTCGACGGGCTCGACGAGGCACTCGCGGCCGTGAACGCCTTCGACGGTGTACTCGTCGACGGGCTCCTCCGCCCGCAGCCCACGCAGGTCGCGGGCCTGACCGCGATCGCGGACGCCGTCTCGGGAACTCCGCTGGCCTCGCGGGTCGTCGAGGCGGCCGAGAAGGCCGCGGCCGGTGCCGCCGCCGAGGACCACTTCGTCGTGCTCGCCGCCGCCCGCACCGCCCTCATGGGCTCCGTCCACGACGCGCTGACGGCCCGCGTCGGAGACGTCACCGGGCGGCCGCGCGCCGAGGAGACGGCTCCCGCCGCCGACGGGGAGGAGCACGCCGCGAACGTGCTCGCCGCCGCCCGCGCCTGGCTGTGCGACCTCGCTCGCGCGGGCTGGCACGGTATCGACCACGAACTGATCGCCGCTGCCGCGCCCGTGGTCTCCGCGATGCTGTCCGACCCGTTGCTGCGGCGGCAGGCGACACTGTTCGACGGCTTCGCCGCCGAACTCGCCGCGTCCTGCCCGGGGGCCGCCCTGGAGCGCGTTCCGGAGCGCCGCTGGGCCGACCTGTGGTCGCGTGCGCTGCTCCTGACCCTGGCGGGCGCCGCCCGCACACCCGCCACGTCCCCCGCGACCGGCCGCCTGCTGCCGCTCGGCGTCGACATGCAGGAACACGCGACCGCCGTGCTGGCCCAGGTCCACGCGGTGTTCGAGCCCGCCGACGGCACGGCACCGCGCCTGGTGCGGGCCTCGGTGTCCGCGCCCAAGCCCGACACCGTCGTCGGTGCCGGGTTGTGGCAGCTGCTCCGCCCGCGCATGTCGCTTCTCGCCGCCGTGGGCGAGGGCCGTTCCATGGAGCTCGACGCCATGCCCCTCACCCCCGAGGGAGACCTCGTCTGGGACGACGAGCGGGCCCGCGCGGGCGAGGCCGCCGACCCGTTCGCGACGGCCCGGGTGATCCTCTCCACCGCGATCGAGCCCGTCACCGCCCCGCTGGACCGCCATCCGGCCCGGATCGCCGTACCCGTCCTGCTGGAGGGGTACGCGGCCGAGCAGGAGGACGGCGGGCCGTTGGCGTTCGGCCTCGCCGGCCACTGGCTGGCCGTCGACACCGACCGGGCACCGGCCGCGGGCCCGCTCACACCGGAGGCCGTCGCCGCGTCCGGCGCATGCGTGGGACTGCTGCGCTGGGACGCCGGGGAGTTCGTCCTCCAGCCGGTGGCCGTCGAGACGACCGTGCGGAAGAAGACCGTCGCCGTCCACGCGGGCGCGTGGGCCGGCGGCACCACCGACAAGGCCGGAGCACGGGCCGAGAAGGCGGCCACCGACTCCGTCGCCGTCCTGCGTGAACGCGCCGGAAGGCTGCTGCGGAAATGACCGGTCACATCCCTGGGAGCGGCCCCGGTTCCGCTGCCCCGCCGCCCGCCGGGCCGGCCCCCGACGACAACCGCCGCCAGGTCCTGTACTGGCGGCTCCTGGCCCGGCTCTTCGACCACGAGGAGCAGAGCGCGCTGGAAGCGGCGAGCCTCGCCGTCGTGGAGGACATCGGCCTGCCGTCCGCACTGCTGGACCCGGGCACGGCCGTCGACTCCGTCGTCCAGCGCCACCCGGAGCTGGCCGACGAGTTCGAAGGCTTGATGACCCCGGAGCCCGAAGCGGACGGTGTGCGCGACCGTGCCGCCGAGGTGCGGCGGGCCGCGCTCGCGTCGAAGCTGCTGCTCAACGTCTTCGCCACCGGATCCGGCACGGTCAGCGCCGGTCAGCTGGCACGCTGGCAGTCCGACGCGAGCCGACTCGAACGCGAGCTGGGCTGCCCACCCGGCGAACGATCGGCCGGGACGGGCATCGGCGGCAAAGACCTGGGACCCGAACTCGGCGCCATCGAGGCCGACCTGGTGCACCGCATGCACCTGCGCGAGGTTCTGGCCGACCCGGCACTGGCCGCCCGGCTCACCCCGAGCATGTCCCTGATCGAGCAATTGCTGCGCGACAAGGGAAACCTCTCCGGTGTGGCACTGGCCAACGCCAAGTCCCTCATCCGGCGGTACGTGGACCAGGTCGCCGAGGTGCTGCGCACGCAGGTGGAGAAGGCCACGGTCGGTGAACTGGACCGTTCGGTCCCGCCCAAGCGAGTCTTCCGGAACCTCGACCTCGACCGCACCATCTGGAAGAACCTCACCAACTGGAGCCCGCAGGAGGAGCGGCTCTACGTCGACCGCCTCTACTACCGGCACACCGTCCGGCGGACCACGCCGCAGCGGCTGATCGTCGTCGTCGACCAGTCGGGCTCCATGGTCGACTCCATGGTCAACTGCACCATCCTGGCCTCGATCTTCGCCGGGCTGCCGAAGGTGGACGTGCACCTCATCGCGTACGACACCCGCGCGATCGATCTCACCCCCTGGGTGCACGATCCGTTCGACGTGCTGCTGCGCACCAATCTCGGCGGCGGCAACGACGGACCGGTGGCCATGGCCATGGCCCGGCCGAAGATCGCCGAACCGAAGAACACCGTCATGGTGTGGATCTCGGACTTCTACGAGTTCGACCGTTCCCAGCCGCTGTTCGAGGGCATCGAGGCGGTGCACCGGTCCGGGGTGAGATTCATCCCCGTCGGCTCAGTGACCAGCTCCGGACGACAGGAGGTCAACCCCTGGTTCCGCGAACGGTTCAAGGCGCTCGGCACCCCGGTGGTCTCCGGCCACATCAACAAGCTCGTGCACGAACTCAAGACGTTCCTCACCTGAGACGACCCACGGCTCGGCCGCCCGCCGTCCCCGACGAAGGGGCAGCCGCCCGCCGGCCCCCGTATCCGCCACCGATGACCTGCCCAGAAAGGCCCTTTCCGTGTCCGACCTGCTGCGCGCACCCGCCGAGATCAAGTACGCCGAGGAACTCGACTGGCTGGAGTCGATCGACGACGACCCCAAGCCGTTCTCCTGGCGTCTGTCCCCGAAGATGGTCCGCCTGTTCATCCTCGGTTCCGAGCGCGCCGACGGCCTCGACCGCGAGGTGTCGCAGAAGTGGTTCGGCGACCGGAGCTTCGTCGAGCGGTCCATCGTCACCCTCGCTTCCGACCGGGGCCTGCTGCTGATCGGCGACCCCGGTACGGGCAAGAGCTGGCTGGCCGAGCTCCTCTCGGCCGCGATCTGCCGCAACTCCACCCTGGTGGTCCAGGGCACGGCCGGCACCACCGAGGACCACATCAAGTACTCCTGGAACGTGTCCATGGTCATCGCCAAGGGGCAGTCGCGCGAGTCCATGATCCCCTCGCCGATCATGACCGCGATGGAGGCAGGCGTCATCGGTCGTTTCGAGGAGCTGACCCGCTCCACCAGCGACGTGCAGGACGCGCTGATCTCGATCCTCTCCGAGAAGTACATCTCCGTCCCCGAGCTGCAGAGCGACGGCGATGGCGACAACATAGTCTTCGCCAAGCCCGGATTCTCGGTCATCGCCACCGCCAACAGCCGTGACCGGGGAGTCAACGACCTCTCCTCCGCACTCAAGCGCCGCTTCAACTTCGTCCGCATCCCGGTGGTGACGAACAAGAAGAGCGAGGCCGAGATCGTCCGCTTCCGCACCGAGGAACTGCTGCGCCGCCACCAGATCGAGCTGGAGGTGCCGCCCACCCTCCTCGACGTCCTCCTGCAGAGCTTCGCCGACCTGCGCGCCTCGGCCGCCGCGGCCGGCAGCGACGACGAGAAGCTGGAGTCCGCGCTGTCCACCGCCGAACAGATCGGTGTGCTGGAGGACGCCGTCCTGCACAGCAACTTCTTCGGCGAGAGCACCCTGACCGCGCGCAACCTCGCCGCCTCGCTGGTCGGTTCCCTCGCCCGGCGCGAGCCCGAGGACCTGGCCATTCTCAACAAGTACCTGCACGGCGTCGTCGAGCCGCGCGGCAAGGAGGAGGGCGGCTCCTGGCCCGAGTTCCTGGAGGGCGGCCGCGAAGCGATCGCGAAGCTGTCATGAGCAAGGTCCCCGAGAGCCGCGCGGCGGCCGCGACCTCCTTCGCCTCCCTGCGCGGTCAACTGCACGAGGCCGCAGACCGGTTCGCCGACGGTCCCGAAGCCCTGGAGGGCATCCTGCTGGGCATGGTCGACGACGTCGACCGCGCGGTGGGTGAACCACTGGAGATCTTCCCCGTCTGCCACCACTCACCCGCCTCGGCGCTCGCCATGGCCCGCAGACTGCGCGAGAAGCAGCCGAAAGTCGTCTACCTGGAACTGTGCGAGGACATGGCGCCGCTCCTCACCGAGCTGCGCAACTGCCGGCTGCCGGTGGCGGTGCAGGCGTTCGCGAGCGAGATCGACGGCTTCCCCGCCGAGTGGGCCCCTCTGTCGGTCGTCGCACCGATCACGGAGGCATCCGCCGAGTACCAGGCCATCGCCTACGCACTGGACACGCCGGGCGTCGAACTCGTCCTCGTGGACCGCTCCTGCGACCACGTCTTCCAGTGGGACGCCCGGCACGAGCAGGCGGGGGAGTCGACCGGCGACGACACGGCGGGCCCCGGCACCGGGCCCGTGGAAGCCGCGCTGCACGGCGAGGCCGTCGGCGTCGAGATCGGCGACCTGCGGCCGCGCTTCGCCGAACTGGAGGAACATCTGCTGCGCCACGGGAAGGTGCGGCACTGGTCGGAATGGTGGCACCAGTACGTCGAAATACCGCTCGGCGACAGCGACCACGACACCTACCGCCAGGTCATGTTCCTCATCGGCAGCCTGTTCCGGCGGCTCGCCCCCGGAGACGGTGAGCGTGTGCGCGTGGACGAGGACCGCGAGCGGTACATGTGGACCCGGATGCGCGAGCACCTGACCACGACCGGCACCGACCCGGCGGACTGCCTGTACGTCTGCGGCGCCTTTCACGCGGCCAGCCGGGTCGAGGAGTTCGGGGTGCACGGCGCCGACAGCTTCACGATCTCCCCGCGCACCGACACGCGATGGCAGTACGGCCTGATCCCGTCCAGCCACGCGGCGATCGAGGCGCAGTTCGGCCTCGCCTCCGGCTCGGTGTCGATCGCCGCGACGCAGTGGGCGAAGAACCTCAAGCGCACCCGGGTGAAGCCGTACCGCCTGCAGGGGCAGGCCGGTACGAAGAAGGAACGCCCCACGAAGGCCGCCGCGCGCGCCGCCGTCGCACCTGCCGCAGCGGAGGACCAGCTCTCCGGCTTCCTGAGCCGGCCACCGGTCCTCGACACCCTGGACGAGGCCGAACTGCTCGGCTGGTCCGTGGACATCACCCGTGCCGCGCGCCGCAACGGCTACCTCGCCTCGACCGCCGACGCCATCGCCGTGTTCGAGACGTCGATCCTGCTCGCCGGTATGAGGGACCGGGCCAAGCCGACGCCGTACGACTTCCAGGACGCGGCGATCACCTGCATCGAGAAGGACACCGTCCCCGGACGGCGGGACGTGCACCGCCTCGTCGAGATCATGATGGGCGGCGACCGCATCGGCCAGGTCGGCTACGACGCGCTGCCGCCCCTCGCCCGCGACGTGCACGACCGGCTGGCACCACTGGAGCTGAACCTCCAGCAGCGCGGGGTGCGCCGGGCCCTGCTGGACATGGCGTCCCACCCGGAACTCCGGGCCTGCTCGGACGTGCTCTGGATGCTGCGCAGACTGATGCCGGCCGGCGCCGCACGGCCCATCATGGGGGAGAGGCGACTGGGGGAGCGGTCGATCCAGGAGTCGTGGGACCTGTCGCTCGGCACCCACCAGCGGGCGCTCATCGAACTCGGCTACGAGGGCGTGAGTCTTGAGCAGGTGCTGGAGCAGAGGCTGCGGCGCGCCGCGTACGGGCCGCAGGCGACGACGGCGGACGTGTTGGCTGCGATCGAGGACGCGACGCTCCACCTGGCCGGCCGACGCCTCCCCGACGAACTGGGCACACGCGCACTTGAGGTCCTTGCGGCCGAGCGCACCGTCGACGGGGCACCCGAGGTGCTGCGCCGGGTGCGCGGACTGCTGGCGTACTACCGTACCCACGAACCCGTCCTGCCCCTGTGGATCGAGTCCTTCGTCAAGGCCGGGTACGCCCACTACTGCACCCTGCTGCCGATGGCGTTCACCGACGAGGACGCCACCGCCCGCCAGGTGGCGGCGATGCTGGGCTTCCTGTTCAGCATGGAGAGCCTCGCGCTCTCGCTGGGCTGCGACCGCACCCAGCTGGAACTGGCCGTCGCCCAGTCGCATCCGCAGGACCCGGCGAAGACGGCCCTGCTGTGGGCGGCGCAGGTACAGCTCGGCACCCTCTCCAGGGAGCAGTTGCGGAGTCGCTGCGACGAACTGCTCGCCAACCCGCTGGTGGTGCCCTCCTACCCGCACTACCTCAGCGGTTTCGTGCACGCATTGGAGCCGGTGCCGGGTCTGGCGGACATGGTGGTGGAGGCGGTGTCGAACGCGTTCGGCCGGCTTCCGGACGCCGTGCTGCTGCCATGGCTGCCGGTCCTGATCACCACGCTCCGGTCGGACGCCGCGGAGCTCGCCCCACTGCTCGTCCGCGAGGCCGGGCGGATCTTCCCGGCGCGGCTCGCGGCGCTGGACGCGTGGGTGCCGCCGTGGCGGCAGCGACCGGCAGAGGCCCCGGCCGTCCGCGCCACCGATGGTGTGTCGTTGCTCTCTGCCCACCCGGCGACCTGTGACGCGCTGGCGGAGCTGCTGGGCTGCACGGACGGCTGGGCGCCGGCCGACACGCAACCCCGGGGAGTGTCGTTGCTCCCTGCTCACCCGGCGACCTGTGACGTGCTGGCGGAGCTGCTGGGGTGCGACGCCCCGTGGGCCCCGGCCGCTCGGACTCCCGGCACTGCGACACTGATGGCCCGCCACCCCGCCACGGCACAAGCACTGGCAGCGCTGCTCACAGGTCCGTGACACCGGCCTCGGTCGCTGGTGCATCGCGACCCGGGGCCATGCCTGAGCTCGGGGGAAACGGCACGCGGCCGCGACGCGCCGCTCGCGCTCGTCCCCCGAACAAGCTGCGACCTCCGCTCGCGACCACGTACCCCGAGCTCTCGGCCTCCGGTCGAAAGAGCCGCCCTCGACTCCGGCCGGCGCCAGGCGGATTCGCAGACACTGCGAGCGGGGATGGGCGCCCTCCCGGCATCGCCTCCCGACACACCGTGGACGGCATCGCGTGGTCGGGAGGAGCCTGCCCGGTGACGGCCGAAACCGGGCAGCCCTACCCGTCCTGCAGCCCCGTCTCGCGGCGGCACACCTCACTGGATGCCGCCGCATCTCGTGCCTCCGCCGGGGGCATGGCGTGCAGCAGTTCCAGCCGACGCTGGGCGGCTTCGACCGCTGCGGGGCGTCGGCCGGGCACGCGGCGGCGCAAGGAGACCAGGGGCGGGCCGAGTTCGCGTGCCTGCTGCAGGTCGCGAAGCTCCTGCCACTGGTGGTGGGCGCGGTCTGCGGCAGCTGTCACGGCGGGGTCGTCCGGAGGCTGTTGCCGGGCGAGGCGGGCGTTGGCGGCGGCCATCCACAACGCGCAGCTACGCGCCGGATCGTCGGCCAGACGGGCGAGGTCGGCCCGGACCTCGATCCAGTGGGTGGTCTGCTCGGAACCTGCGCCGTAGGTGCGCAGGGCCCACCCCTCCCACATGGCTGCGAGCGACGCGGCCTCGCTGTGCCGCCCGGCGTGGGCGGCGGCAAGGATCGCGGGCAGCGGGTCCTCCTCGGGCGCCCCGCTGTTCCCCGACACCGGAGCGGGCATCGTCGGAACGGGTGCAGGATCCCGGTGCGGCCGCTCCGGCACCGGCACGGCCGATGCCGCAGGGGTGGGGACGGTTGTGCGGTCGACGGCAAGGAACAGTGCGTCGGCGGGGCCGGCCTGGGCGACGGCCCGTTCGTGGAGCTGGGCGAGTGGCGGGTTCATTCCGCTGCGCCAAGTGGCGGCGAGGGCCTTCAGATAGACCGGTTCTGCGATGTGGCGGCGGGGCGGAGGCGGGGCGATCCGGCCGTATAGGCGGATTCCATGGCCGAGAGAGAGGCCCTCCGCACGGAGCTGCTGCCAGGCGTCCGACGCGGCGACGAGGTCGGTGACGACGGTGGTGGTGCCCGGCCGACGCAGTTTGAGTTCGCCGGCCAGCCAGTGCCAGGGCAAAGCGGTGTAGCGCACGGTTGTCGGCGTGGTCCGGGCGAGTGCGAGGTGGATCAGGCGCTGCTTGTTGTCGAGGTGGAGTTGTCCGGTCATGTAGAGGGACAGCGGGCCGGGCGCGGCGGCCGCGGCGCGGATGCGGGTGAGGACGGTCTGTGGGTCGGCCGGGTCGGTGAGTTCAACGATGGTGGCTGCCGTCGTGCCGGTCAGAATGCTGGGCGGGACGGCCGCGAGCGTGGACAGGACGCTGGTTGCGTCGATGAGACGGCCCTTGCCGACCGGAGCCGCCGCGATCACCACCGCCGTCCCGGATGCCGTGTCCCTGTTGATCATCACAACTGCACCGTAGCGGCTGCCCAGCTTGTGCATGTAACCAGCGGCCGACTCCGGTCAGATGGCCGGAGCTGCGCCCCGACCCGAAGGACGACATGTCGGGGCGTGGGGCGCTGACCGGCGGCGGCGTCGAACCGGGCGTCCTCGCCGGCGAGGTGGTCCGGCAATGGTCCGGATCCGCCGCGATTCACCTCGCGCCGCGGTGAGCCCCAGCAAGGCGGGGGACAGGCGCAAGCCGTGCTGATCGACAGCTGTGCGGCGGTGGTGATCTCGTGAGCCGAACACCTCCTCGACGACGTCATTCCGTCGCACCGGCCGGCGCGGCGGGGGAGGCCTCGTCCTCGGGCCGACGCCGTGTTGTGGCGACTTCGTCCCATGAGGGCCGACGCGGCCGGAGACCGGGTGCGACGACTCCCTGGGCGCGCTCGCCGGAACTGCGACCGTCGGTGCGGATCCGGCGAACGATCAGGATGACCGTGTCGTCGTCGAGTCCGGCAGGGATTCTGAGTGCGTCCGCGCCCGCAGCGACCGGTGAGACGGGCGTGCGAGCCTCGCTCGTCACATCGACGCGCCGCCCGCGGTGCGCCCGGAGGCCGTTGCACGAAATCTCGTCGCCGGACGAGTTCGCCATTCCGCCACGATCTTGCCCAAAGCCCTTCTAAGATCGCTGGCAAGGCGGTTCTCCGCATCTCTATGTACTCCCCCACGAGCAGGGCGTCAGGCCCTTCTGAACGCTGAGAGCAGGAGATGACATCTACGAATGAACAAGCGAAGGGAGCCGCGCCCGAGCAGCGTCGGCGGAGGCCGGGCATGCCCGGTCGCCGCACCGTTGGCTGCCTGGCCGCGCTCGCCTTGGGAATCGGTAGCGGCTCGTTAGCCGTGGCGCCCGCGGCGCACTCGCAGCCGGGGGACGGATCGGTGACGGTCCGGGTGATCCGGGCCGTGGACAACACCGGCGTGTGGACACCCGCGCTGGAACCGGGCATCGCGGGCGTCAAGGTGACCCTCACCGACGACGCCGGGACGGGCATCGAGGGGGTCACGGCGGCCGACGGCACCGTGACACTGACTCCGACGTCGGGCACGACCACCAGCGGCAAGTACCGGGTTCAAGTGGTGAATCCGAAGCCGGGTGTGCTGTTTCCGGCCTTCGCCTCGCGTCAGGGGCTGGACGGCGCGCCCAACCAGTCCAGCAGCAATGAGGAGTTCGTCGACCTCTCCGGCGAGAAGAACGTGGCGTACACGACCGGGCTGTGGAGTCCGGGTGACTACTGCCAGAAGAACGCACCGCTGATGACGACCTGTCAGCCCACCACGCGCGAGGGCGGGACCCAGCGCACGCTGGTCTCCTTCCCGTACGACGCGCGCGGCCAGGACGGCGTCGACGTCGACGTCACGAACATCGCCACCAACGCCGAGACCGGCACGCTGTTCGGCATCGCGTGGAACAAGGCCGACAAGCGGGTGTTCTCCTCGGCACTGGCCAAGCGCACCACGGACTACGGTCCGGGTGACGCCGGGGGGATCTATGTGACCGACCCCGCGCGGAAGAAGACCTCCCTGTTCACCGTCGTCCCGGACGCGGGGACGACGGCGCACGGCCCGGGTACCGATGACGCGTTCCTTGCCGTGCCCGGCAAGGAGAGTCTGGGCGGCATCAAGATCACCGATGACGGCAAGGACCTGTTCGTCGTCAACCTCAACAACCGCAAGCTCTACCGCTACGACGCCACGGTGGCGACCGCGGCGGCGCCGAAGGCCGTCTACGCGATCCCGGACCCGGGCTGCCCGGCGGCCGGGGACTGGCGCCCCTTCGGCCTGGGGATGCAGGACGACACCGGCTACCTCGGCGGGGTCTGCTCGGGCGAGTCCACCGAGAAGGTCTCCGACCTCCGCGCGGTGGTTCTGCCCTTCGACCTGGGCACCGGCACCTTCCGGAAGGCCGTGCTGAACCAGCCGCTGGACTACCCGCGCGGCTCCACGGTCGGCGCCGGTCCGTGCGACGGCGCGGGCTGGTTCCCGTGGACGAGCACCTACCCGGCCTCGCAGGACGGACGGCCGTGCGGCAACTCCACCATCGCCAAACCCGAACCGGAGTTGGGCGAGATCGCCTTCGAGACCGACGGCTCGATGCTGCTGGCCTTCCGCGACCGCTTCGGCGACCGCGCGCCGGCCGGTCCCGCGCCGAACACCGCCGCCGTCGTCATGTCGGGCGGTGACCTGAACAAGGCCTGCCCGACGGACGGCATGTATGTGATGGACACCAACAACGGCTGCGGGCTGTCCCCTCGGGGCACCCGGTTCTTCGACACCAGCTGGGGTGGTCACCGCAACACGGCGTTCGCCGGCATGGCGCTCTCCAAGGCCGAGAACACCATCGCGACCTCCGCTTTCGACCCCAACCACACCGCCCTCGGGTACGGCACGTCGTTCCTCCAGCGCGATGGCACGCAGGACCCGAAGTTCGGCCTGCGCCTCAACCCACCTGGCGCCGTGGCCCCGTTCGGCAAGGGCGCCTCGATGGGCGACCTGGAGGTGCTGTGCGACCAGGCGCCGCTCCAGATCGGTAACCGGGTCTGGTACGACCCCGAGCGCAAGGGCATCCAGAACCCGGGCCAGCGCCCGGTCGTGGGCGCGACCGTCAACCTGTACGACGAGTCCGGCAAGCTCGTGGGCACGACCGAGACGACGGCGCGCGGCGAGTACTACTTCGACGACTCCAATGTCACCGGCGGCCTGAAGCCGAGGACCAAGTACACCATCCGCCTCGACAAACCGGCCGACTACGCCCAGGGAGGCCCGCTCTACCAGTGGGTGCCCACGGAGGCGGATGTCGGCGACAACCACTTCATCGATTCCAAGGGCGTCGTCCCGCGCGACGCGAAGTTCCCGGAGCGGGCGCTGACCACCGGCGGGCCGGGAGAGAACGACCACACCTACGACTTCGGCTTCCGGCAACAGGAGGGTGCGCTGCGCCTGATCAAGCACGACCAGGACGGCAAACCGCTGGCGCGTGCGAAGTTCCAGCTATGGAAGGAGACGAATGGTTCCGATGGCCTGCAGGCCACCGGGACGGAGCCGGACACGCCGGTCGACAAGCCCTGCATGACCGGGACCGACGGCATCTGCCAGGGCGCCGGCGAGCCGGGGACGTACTACTGGCAGGAGGTCAGCCCGCCAGAAGGATACGCCGTACCCGACGAGGCGGTGTTCGGGCCGCTGGTGCTGACCTCCGACAACCTCGAAGACGGCGTCTCGGTGACAGCGGTCAACCGACGGCTTCCCACCACCGAGCCGACACCGACACCGACACCCACGAAGCCCTCACCGGGCAAACCGGGTTCGCCGGGGGAACCAGGCGCACCGGGTGCACCGGGTGCACCCGGCCACGCATCCAACTCGGGCCTGGCGTCCACCGGCATGGGCCAGGTGGTTTCGCTGGCCCTGGCCGGCTGCGCGGCGCTCACGCTCCTCGGTGCGGCGCTGGTCGTACTGATGCGCAGGCGAAGGGCACAGCTCCGCTAGCCCCGAAGTGGGGCGACCGGCACCGGTGACCGTCCGGGCCGGCTCGGGCGGGTTCGCGGACCAGCGGTTCGCGAACCCGCCCTCCTGTGTGACCGACCGATGAGAGAAGGCGACCGCATGGCCCGGAAGAGGAAGACCGACGGCCGTACGCCGCGTCGGGCCCTCTGGTTGAGAACACTGATCGTGATCACGGCGTGCGGTGCCGCAGTGGGCGGCCTGGCCGCCTACCGGACGTTCTCCGACGACACCGCCACCGAGCGGCCGGTGACGATGGAGGAGGCGTCCAGGCTGGCGCTGTCGCGGCTGAATCTGTACCAGGCCAGTCCGGTGGCGTTGACCCTCACCGCCACCGAGGGCGGCGGAGTGGTGGTGCGGGTCAAGGGGGTCGTGGACTACCGAGCCCGCCGGGCCGTGGGGAGTTACCAGGTCACCGGGGCCTCCGGGTCATCCGGAGCTTCCGGGCCCGCCACCGGGCAGCTCGACCACGGGCTGATCGTCTGGGACACCGGCGGCATCGGCCTGGCCCCCGCGCCCAAGGGAGACAACAGCCCGGCCTGGCAGCAGGCCGAGCACATCCCGCGCTCGGGCTGGTCCTCGCGCTCCTACACGACCGATCCTCTGGACGCCGGGCTCCAGTTGCTCATCGGGCTGGGCGCGGACCGCCCCGACAACCCGCTGTTGTTGGCACAGTCCGGGGCTCGCCTTCTGGAGCGCGAACGGATCGACGGCCGCACCTACGACCGGTTCGCCGGGCCGCGAGCCCAGGGCGCCACGCCCGGTGCGGGGTCCGACGGCGGACGGTCGCCGCTGACGTACTGGGTCGACGGTGACGGCGGCCTGCGACGGGTGACGATGCGGATGCCGGGCCTGGGGACCCCGACCACCCTGGAGTTCTCCGGCCGCGACGGCCGCGCGAAGCTCCCTGAGGCGCCGTGGGCCACCGGTTGATATCTCCGTGCCGCTGCGCCCCGGCCTCCGTGGGCGCCGACGACCCTCCTCAACTCAACCTTCACAGCGCCATGACGACCGGGGACGAGCCCACTGCGGCACCGTGCTCAGCGCGAGTGCGGTACGGCGTCGACGTCCTTCGGGAGTGGGTACGCGGCCGCGTCGACGGCCCCCGGCAGGCCGGTCGCCGGGCGGCCGGGGGACGTCGGGTCCGGCATGGACGGTTGGGCGGGTGGGGCCGGCACCTGGCTGAACGGGACGCCGGGCGGCGCCTGCACCGGCGCCGTCCGGCCGGCGGGCAGCGCGCCCCGACTTCGGGTGCCGCAGCCCGCGCGACCCTCCAGGCCGTCCGGGCTCTGGGTGGTGGGCCGGTTGCCCGCGAAACAGTTGTCGTGGTCGGCCGAGGCCAGCACGAGGTCGATGCCGTTGCCGGTGGCACGGTTGCCTTCGACACGATTGCCGCTCGCCGGATGCCCCGGCGGGTCGGTGACGACCACTCCGGCCGCCCGGTTGCCCCGGACCAGGTTGCGCTGGACGCGGTTCGCGGTGCCGCCGCCGATGCCGATGCCGATGCCGAAGCCCCCGTCCGCCTGCTCGGGCGTGTCGGAGGCGTTGTTGTCGGCGACCACGTTGCCCGCGATCACTGCGCCGTGCTGCGGGGCGAGGGCCTCCAGGTCGTTGGAGTTGACCGTGACGCCGACCCGGTTGCGGGCGACGAGGTTGCCCACCACCGACAGGTTGTCCGAGGCGTTGGTCAGTTCGATGCCGACCGCGTTGCGCTCCACGGTGTTGCCGCGGACGAGGGTGCCGCAGGGCTTGCACTGGCCGACGTAGATGCCGGAGTCGGCGTGTCCGGAGGCGTAGGAGTCCTCGATCACACCGTCGCGCGCGTCAAAGGCGTAGATGCCGTACAGGCCGTTGTTGTATGCCGTGACGCGGGTCGCGCGGAAGCCCCGGACGGCAGGGAAACGGGTGGTGTCCAGTGGGTCGTAGGCGGAGCCGCCGGCGCCGCGCTGCTGCAACCGCTCGTCGGTGACGCCGGTGAACAGCACGCCGTTGGCGAGGTAGCCGTGCACGGTGAGGTTCTCGACCACCGAGCCGGCGCCGGTCACGGTGATGCCGTTGGCCAGACGCACACCGCCGTCGAAGACCACCTTGTTGCGGTCCGTTCCGCGCAGCACCACGCGGGGCTTGGTGACGCGCACGCTCTCCCGGTACACCCCCGGCCCGATCAGCACCGTCTCGCCCTCACGAGCGACGTCCACCGCCTGCTGCACCGAGGGGAAGTCCTGCGGAACGCGCAGCACGTTCCCTGCCGGATGCCGCGCGTCGGAGGACGTCGACCCCGTTGTGGAGCACCCGGTGGCCGCCAACGCGACCGAAGCGATCAGCACCGACAGACGCAGCGCCGCCCGGAACATCGCCGGGACCGGCGAGCAGTTCAACAGGCGCTCTGCAGAGAGGGTTTGCATGGCAGATGTTTTATCGTCTCCAATAGGCCTATGCCCACCGAACAGGGAAATGCGCAGGATCCATCACGACCCGCGGCAACCGGTTTCGGGCGGCGCCGGGCACTGCTCGCAGCGGGAGCGGTGCTCGCCGCCGGGGTCGGCGCGGCGGCCGACGAACTGGCGAGGGACGACCCGGCAGCCGACCCTGCCGCCGCCGGCTCCCCGCCGACCGAGGCCGCGATTCCCTTCCACGGCGCCCGACAGGCAGGTGTCACGGCGCCCCAGCAACCGGCGACGCACCTGCTCTCCTTCGATCTCCCGCATACCTCCACCGCCACCGACCGGAAGGTTCTTCGCCGCGTCCTCGGCTCGCTGACCAGCACGCTCGCCACCGCGGCCTCCGACGCCCCGCATGACCCGCGGCTTCAGGGCGGAGGCGCGACCCGGCTCACGTCCCTGGTCGGCATCGGCCCCGCTCTCGCCGCTCGGCTGGCCCTCAACGTCCCCGCCTCACTGGGGCAGTTGCCGTCGTTCCCCGGCGACCGCCTCGACCCGCGCCGCAGCAACGGCGATCTTCTGGTCCAACTGTGCGCAGCCGACCGCTGGACGCTCACCGTCGTCGCCGAACTCGTCGGCACGTCCGCACACGCCGCCGGCGCCGTACTGCGCTGGACCCAGTCCGGCTTCCTGCCCCACACGGCTCCGGGCACCACCCCGCGGAACTTGTTCGGCTCCAAGGACGGCACCGCCAACCCCGATCACGCGGGGGCCGAGCAGTGGGTCTGGGGCCCACCCGGAGCCCACGGGGACGGCACCGTTCTGGTCTACCGCAGGATCCGCATGGACGTCACCGGCTTCGCGGCCCTCCCCGAGGGCCGCCGCGACCAGGTGATCGGCCGTCGCGCCCGCGACGGCGTCGCCCTCAGCGGCACGGCCGAGCATGACGAGCCGGACATCTACGCCAAGAACCCCGATGGTTCCTACGTCATCCCCGCCACGGCACACGTCCGTCTCGCCAGCCCCCGCTTCGACGCCGGCGCCCGTATGCTCCGCCGCAGCTACAGCTACGACGACGGCCCGAACGACCGCGGGCTTCTCTTCTGCGCCTTCATGCGCGACCCGGCCCAGTTCACCCGCGTCCAGAACCGTCTGGCCGCTCGCGACGCCCTCACTCCCTTCCTCCAGCACCAGGCCTCGGCAGTGGCCTACGTCCTGCCAGGCGCCCCATCCGCAGGGACTCTCGGCGAACAGCTCTGACCATGAAGTCCGCCTCGCTCCCGTGGCCCGACAATGCACCGCACCAGCTGGTCGGAGTGGGGACGTGCCCGGGAGAAGTGGGGAGCCGGTCCGGATTTCGAAGGTCCTGTCAGGACGGCCGGGAAAGGGCGCCTGCCAGGCATCCGATGCGACTGACGGCGCTTGAGTCCGGCTCCCAGACGGTCCTTGACGGCGTCGACGACTGTGAGGTCGTCGGACAGGACGTATGCTCCGCCGTCGAAGCAGACATGGCGGCTGGAACGCGTGCTGGAGGCGTGGTTGCAGCACCTGGCCGTCCTCACCGACCGGCGCGCCGGACTGCGCAGCGGGCCGGTCGACAAGCCGGCCTGCCGGTCCCCGGCTGCGGAGGGACTGCCCCACTGGTTTGCGTAGTTCTACCGATGTACGGCTCCGCGCCGGCTGGGTACGTTCACCGACGCATGGTCATGCTGGTGTGGTGCATGGTGGTCGACGGGCTCGGTCGCCGGGACTTCGCGGAGGAGGGAAGCGTTGCGGGTGGGGAACCGCCGCTTCCTCCTCGGGCAGGCCGGTATCATCTCTTGGTTTGCGAAAGGAATCCACCATGGCGCTACGGCCGGAAATCTCCGGGTTCTCTCTTCGGAAGATGTGGGCCCACATCGGATGCGCCGATGCGGAGGTGGGGCAGCGCATCGCCGGCTCCCTCGAGGAAGAGGGCGAGGAGTGGCTGCACGACATCGTCATGGGTGAGGTACCGCCGGGAAGCCTGGACGTCGAGGACGACGCCGTGATCGAGGCGGTCGTCGAGCTCGCGTTCTTCGAACAGGATCACCATCACGTCGGCTCCAGCATATGGAATTCCTACTTCATGGACTGGGCGTGGGAGCGGCAGGGCCTCCTCCATGCGGAGGGGTACGAGGACGCCGATCGTGCGCACATGCTGATCGGATGGGCGCTGCTGGAACGGCCCATCTTCGGCACGAAGCTGGACACATCGTGGACCAGCTACGGATACCTTGCGCATGAGGAACTCGGCGAGCTGATCGGCTACCTCGACCAGCACCCACGCCTTCTGCTCGATGAGCACGGGTTCGGCACAAAGTTCATTGACTGGCTGCGCGAGATCCACGGCCTCGGCCTCGATTACTGGTTCCACAGCGCATAGTTGCTCGCGGAGCGTAGTGATTCTTTTTCGGACATGTAGCGCTGTGATCGCGCCGAGCTGTTCCATCTGCTCATGGATACGGGATTAAGGGCTGTCCCGTGGCGGCGGCGAGTCCGAGAAAGGCCAGGTAGTTGTGGGGGTAACGCTCGTATCGAGGGCTGAGTCTGCGGTAGCCGGACAGCCACGACATGGTCCGCTCGATCACCCACCTGCGGCGGCCCAATCGCTGCCACGAGCGTCGTGCAAAGGTCATTGACGCGCTCTTCGACCTTGCCGATGCGATCATCGCCGTCCGCAGCCTTATCCGCCGGGTGTGGACCACGCACCGCTGGCACACCCGACCCCACCACCGCCTTTGAACAGCCGATGCCGGCACGCCCCGGGGCTTCGGCCTCCGCGTGGCAGGCGCCCAGGGATATGTCGTGTGTGAGGGCTGGTCAGGAGGGGGCCAGGACTGCCACCTCACAGCCGAACCCCACCACCAGTCGGCCATCCGAGGTGACGGCCACGGCGTGCACCGCTGCGGGAAACACCATCCCCCAGCTCCGCCGCCACGGCCAAGGCCGTCTCCTCGTCGCCGGCCACCACCTCCACGGCGTGTCGGGCCTTGTAGTCCTCGCGGTCGAAGGCCGGAGGCCGCCCGCGCCGCCGACCGTCATCGACGGCAACTCCCGTCTTGCCGCCGCCCGCGAAGCCGGAGAAGCCGACAAACTCGAAGCCGAGCGAGCCTCAGCCTGGAGCCGCGTCCGTCCGTCGAGCGTGAACCAGACGCAGCGCAGGGACCCTGTCACCACTACCCGCAGCGCGGTCGAGTGCGGAATCAACCGGCTCAAGCGCAACCGGGCGGTTGCCACTCGGTTCGACAAACTCTCGGTCCGCTTCGAAGCCACCGTCCTGGTCGCCGCGATCGGCGCATGGTTATGACGGGCCTGAACTGTCGGTTGCAGATGCCATGCTGACCGCGACCGGGGCGGATGGGGCGAGGGAGATAACAGTCCTAGCGGGTCAGCGTCTCGAAGCCGACATCTCCGCAGTACTTCACAACAAGCCCCTCCGCCTCGGAGTCAGCGTTGTTCATCGCTGCCACCGTCGCCTCCCCCAAGGTCCGGCCTCCGCCGACGATCTCATCCCGAAGCGGTCGCATCGCGAGAAAGGCGTCCTGAGCGATGGCCTCGACCTCGTCGTACCCTGACGACTCCGGCGTGTCCGTGCCCGCCGCGTTCCGCGCCTTCTGCCACGTCCCAAGCTGCATACAGTAGTTCTGCCGCTGCTCGGTCAGCCGCTGCTCATCCTTACCCTTGGATGAGGAACACCCCGCCGCCACCGCCACCAGAGCAAGGACTGGGAGTACTGCCTTAAGCATGCGCACCACATTGCCCCCGGCTGGAAGTTCGTCCGCTCAACGCTGTCACCTGCAACTCCCGCAGCAGGATACTCGCGTGGCACCCGAACGCGGAGACCCGGTAGGCCCACCACGACCTGCCCCACGGAGCCACGTACCTCGCCCCGGACCACATCCGCCTGCAGAACTTAGTGAAGCGCCGCTCGATCCCCTGGAACCGGTCTTTGAGGCTTTCCGATCTCTGTATGACGTTGTGAGGTGGAGGGTCAGGACGGCTTTGACCAGGTCTGTGATACGGGTGGTGCTGCAGCGAAGCTCGCGCAGCAGCCGCCGCGATTTCAAGGTGGCTATGGCTTGCTCGCCGAGCGCGCGGATCTTGGAATGCGAGACATTGGCAGCGCGCTGCCCCTCGGACAGCTTTTCCCAGCGACCGCGGTAGGGGACGCGGGCGGTGCCGCCGGCGCCCTGGTGGCCCTTGTCCGCCCAGCAGCGCACGCCGGCCTCGGTCGGAGCGGCGATGATGCCGTGGGTGCGGGCGGCCCTGATGTCATGGACCGCGCCGGGCAGGGCGGGCGAGGCCCACAGCAGGCGGCCGAACGGATCGGCGATGACCTGCACGTTCATCCCGTGCTTCTTGTGTTTCCCGGAGGTACGGCCGGTCGGCGGCGATCCGGTCGATGGGCAGCAGCGTCCCGTCCAGGATCACGAATGCCTTGTGTGCCGCAGCGTGGGTGGCAGCCGCCAGGTCAGGGGCGATGGCGGCCAGGACCTCCACGGCCTCGGCGATGTAGCGGTAGACGGTGGCGAGCCCGACACCGAAGCCGGATGCGAGCTGGGCGTAGGTGTGCCCGCACCGCAGATGGGCCAGCACCAGCAGGGCCTGCCGGTCCGCCGTCAGTCGGCGCCAGCGTGTCCCGAGCTCCCGGCGCCGCGCGTCCAGCAGGCGGGACAGGTACCGCAGTGTCGAGCTGGGCAGATCGATCCCCGATGGGTGGACAAGTACGCGAAGCTCCGGCCGGACAGGTTGCTGGGTGGTCGACAACCCATCTACCAGGAGCTTCACCTCCTCTCGGACACCGCCCTCACGGCAACTGGCCATCCATCAGTCAAGTCGGAAAGGGCTCCTTGTCCGAAGAATTCATATCCTTGGTCTTCGTTGTGCCACCGACGGAACGTGAAACACGCAGAGAGTGCAATTTTGGCGATCTGTGCACGCCAAGACAGTGAGAATCGTGACGGGTGCTCGCATCACTCCGGCAGAGCAATGCGTGATGCGCCGTCACTGCGAGCGGGTGTTGGATGGCTGAGGAGATGAGCCAGCGCCGGAGGGCACCGCCAGAGAGCCCCCGGCGTGCCTATCGGGTGAATGTGAATTCCGGCCCATTCGGTGCCAGGTCGTCCATGACGTGCCGGCACCGCCTCAGCAAGGAGATTCGCCGGTGGAAAAGTCCGGACCCATACATAGTCGTCGCCACTTCCTTGGCACCTCGGCCGCGGCTGCGGCGGCGACCCAGTTCGGTATGGCTGGCGGTGCGCAAGCGCATTCCGAATCGAGAGGCGCCGAGGCTCGTTCCGCAGCCGATTCTGTGACGCGTACGTCCTTTGGTCCGGTGAAGCAGATCCATGCCGGAGACCTGAGCGTGGGGTACGTAGAGGCCGGACCTGTGAGCGGGCAGGCGGTCATACTCCTGCACGGTTGGCCTTACGACATTCACAGTTACGTCGAGGTCGCACCTCTGCTCGCAGCAAAGGGCTACAGGGTGGTCGTCCCTTATCTGAGAGGCCATGGAACAACGCGATTCCTCTCGAGCAAAACACCCAGGAACGCCCAACAGTCGGCGTTCGCAGCCGACATCATCGCCCTGATGGACGCCCTCGGGATCGATCGAGCCATTCTCGCCGGTTATGACTGGGGCTCCCGGACGGGCGACATCATAGCGGCCCTCTGGCCAGGGCGCTGCAAGGCGCTGGTATCCGTGACCGGCTATCTGATCGTAAATGTCGAAGCCAACAGGATGCCGTCGCCGCCGAAGAGCGAGTGGGCATGGTGGTATCAGTATTACTTCGCCACAGAAAGGGGTGTGCTGGGCCTCGAAAAGTACCGAAAAGATTTGGCTCGACTGGTGTGGCGATTCAATTCCCCGACATGGAATTTCGACGAATCAACCTTCGATCGCACGGCAACGGCTTTCCGGAACCCGGATTACGTCGGCATCGTGATCGACAATTACCGCTGGCGACTTGGTCTCGCAAAGGGTGAGCCTCGGTATGACGCCATGGAAAAGCGCCTCGCTGCGGCCCCGGTCATCGAGGTGCCGACGATCACCATGGACGGCAAGCATGATCCATTTACGCCTCCAGGTAACGGATCGACTTATCGCAAGAAATTCACAGGGAAATACGCGCACCGGACCGTTGACGCCGGACACAATCTTCCGCAGGAGGCCCCGCAGGCCTTCGCTGAGGCTGTCATGGAAGTCGATGGATTCTGATCGCGTTGCCGAACTCAACGTGTGTGCTCAAGTCGGGCAGGCACGTTTTCGAGGGGTCGCGGTCGCTTCCGTCCGTCTGCGAAAACGGTCAGCCGACCTGTTACGGCCCCGGGGGCCGGGGTTCCGCTCCGGTTGAAGTCACCGAACGGGCGGCCGCTGATCAGCCTGAGGCCGATTCGCCGGACCACCGCTTCCCTGTCAAGGGCTGTCCCGTAATCCCCGGCGGGCGCCGGCACGTCGAGGGAGATCTGCCACGGGTGGGCCGCGTGCTGAGGGCCAAGCGCGTGGGCGGCCGCTCCCCGGCACACACCGGACCGGTGCGGCTCTTCACGACGGATTGAATGCCGAGAAGACCGCGGACCGCCTCCATGATGCCGCGGTCGCGGTGGACGACCTGGACGGCATCGCCGTATCGGTCATCCGCCGCGTCGCCGCGTGAAGTCGCGCAGCCCGTCGGCCAGTAGTTAGCATGAAGTCAAACGGTGCCACCGATGAGTCGCCTGGCGCGATGGGCGCGGCGGGCCCGCGGGGCGGTGTTCTTGCGAGCGACCGCGCACATGGCAACGCCGACCTCAATTCCGTATGCCGTCGGGTCCTGTGAGCCGCTTCGACATTCAGCAGGTTTCGCTCGACGTCGCACGCTCGTCGACCGTTGCGGCGATGTCCGTGGGTGCCGACCGCGTGGCGGGCAAGGCATGGCGATGTCCCCGGCATCCTTCGACCTGCCTGTGCCGGGTCATCGAGCGGGCCCGCGGCTTCACCCCGGCCGGAGCCCGTACGGCACTCGCACACAGGGAGATTCTCATGACCCAGAGCCACGCGAGGCCCCCGGCAACCCCCAGCGCCCTCGTGGATCCTCTGCGCAATCGTGGGGTGGCCTTCACGCAGGAGGAACGGGAGGCCCTCGGCCTGGCGGGACGCCTGCCGTCAGCGGTGCTGACGCTCGAGGAGCAGTGCAGGCGGGCCTACCAGCAGATACGGGCTCAGGGCAGCGACCTGGCCAAGAACATCTATCTGGAACAGTTGCACGACCGCAATGAAACCCTGTACTTCAAGGTACTCGCCGAGCACCTCGCCGAGATGCTGCCGATCGTCTACGACCCCACCGTGGGCGAGGCGATTGAGAAGTACTCCCACGAGTACCGGCGCCCGCGCGGCGTCTTCCTGTCCATCGACCGGCCCGACGACATGGAAAAGGCGTTCGCCACGCTTCAACTCGGCCCCGAGGACGTCGACCTGATCGTGTGTACCGACGCGGAGGAGATTCTGGGCATCGGCGACTGGGGCGTGGGAGGGATCCAGATCTCGGTCGGCAAGCTCGCGGTGTACACGGCAGCCGCCGGCATCGACCCGCATCGCGTGGTTCCCGTGTCGCTGGACGTGGGCACGGACCGTGACTCACTGCTCGAGGACCCGCTGTACCTGGGCAACCGGCATCCCCGCGTCCGCGGCGCGGAGTACGACGAGTTCATCGAGAAGTACCTGGAGACGGCATCGTCCACGTTCCCCGGTGCGCTCCTGCACTTCGAGGACTTCGGTCCCAGCAACGCACGCCGGATCCTGGAGCAGTACGGCGGCCGCTACCGGATCTTCAATGACGACATGCAGGGCACGGGAGCCATCACGCTGGCCGCCGCGCTGTCCGCCGTCAAGGTCAGCGGCCTGCGGATGCAAGACCAGAAGCTGATCGTCTTCGGTGCCGGGACCGCTGGGGTGGGCATCGCCGACCAGTTGCACGGCGCGATGATCCGCGACGGCGCGGATCCGGAGCGGGCCACCGCCCAGGTATGGCTCGTCGACAAACAGGGACTGCTCACCCAGGACATGACCGACCTGCGCGACTTCCAGCACCCCTACGCCCGCGATCCGGCCGAGGTCGCGGACTGGGCGAGGGACGACGGCGGGGCGATCCCGCTGCTGGAAGCAGTACGCCGCGCCAAGCCGACGATCCTGCTGGGTACTTCCACCGTGCATGGTGCGTTCACTCGCGAGGTCGTCGAGGCCATGTCGGAGGGCACCGAGCGGCCGATCATCCTTCCGATCTCCAACCCCACCTCCCGGATCGAGGCCATGCCCGTCGACGTCATCACCTGGTCGAGGGGAAAGGCGCTCGTCGCAACGGGCATCCCGGTCGCGCCCGTGGTGTACGACGGCGTGACCTACGAGATCGGGCAGGCCAACAACGCGCTGCTGTACCCGGGACTGGGCCTGGGCACGATCGTCTCCGGGGCGTCCCAGGTGACCCCGGGCATGCTGGTCGCGGCCGCACAGGCGGTCGCGGACCAGGTCGACCCATCGGGGTCCGGCGCCTCCCTCCTGCCGCCCGTGGACGACCTTCGGGAGTCCTCCGCCATCACCGCGACCGCGGTGGTCAAGGCGGCGCTCGACGACGGCGTGGCCACCTCCAAGCCGGTCGACATCGGCGAGGCCGTCCGGGAGGCCATGTGGCAGCCGGTCTACAGCGACGGAGCCACGGCATGAACATGCGACACACCGCCGCCGGCCGGCCCACCGGGCCGGACGGTCAGGACGTGGCTCCGACGATCCGAGACGTCCCCATCGGCCTGCACGCGACCGGCACCCGGCGGGAGACCGACTCCATGGGCGCCATCGACGTGCCCGCCGACCGCTACTGGGGCGCACAGACCCAACGGTCCCTGATCCACTTCTCGATCGGGGACGACCGGATGCCCAAGGCGGTCTACCACGCCTACGGCCACGTCAAGAAGGCCGCCGCCCTCATCAACGGGCGCGCCGGACGGCTGCCGGCCTGGAAGGCCGACCTGATCCAGCGGGTGGCCGACGAGGTCATCGCCGGCAAGCTGGACGATCACTTCCCGCTGTACGTGTGGCAGACGGGGTCCGGCACGCAGTCCAACATGAACACCAACGAGGTGATCGGCAACCGTGCCATCCAGCTGGTCGGCGGCGAGCTGGGCAGCAAGTCCCCGATCCATCCCAACGACCACGTCAACATGGGGCAGTCGTCCAACGACACCTTCCCCACCGCCATGCACATCGCCTCGGTCAAGGAGATCCACGAGCACCTGCTGCCGAGCGTCCGGGCGCTGCAGCACGCCATCGAGGCCAAGGCGCAGCAATGGCAGGACGTGGTGAAGATCGGCCGCACGCACCTGGAGGATGCCGTCCCGCTCACTGTGGGACAGGAATGGTCCGGCTACGCCCGCCAGTTGCATCAAGCCGTCGACCGGGTCACCGGGGCCGCCGAGGACCTGTACGAGCTTGCGATGGGCGGTACCGCGGTGGGCACGGGTCTCAACGCCCCACCCGGATTCGGCGAGCGGGTGGCAGCCGAGATCGCCACCGCGACCGGCTACCCGTTCACCACCGCACAGAACAAATTCGCCGCACAGGGGAGCCTCGACGCCATGACCGGCGCCTCCGCCGGGCTGCGGGCCCTGGCCGTGCCGCTGATGAAGATCGCCAACGACATCCGCTGGCTGGCGTCGGGGCCCCGATGCGGCCTGGACGAACTCGTCCTGCCGGCGAACGAGCCCGGCTCGTCGATCATGCCGGGCAAGGTCAACCCGACCCAGTGCGAGGCGATGGTCATGGTCTGCATCCAGGTGCTGTCCGAGGACGAAGCCATCGCCTTCGCCGGTACGCAGGGAAACTTCGAGCTCAATGCCATGCGCCCGGTCGTCATCAACAACTTCCTGCACGCGGCGACCATCCTCGCCGACGCCTGCGCCAAGATGCGCGAGTACTGCATCGAGGGCGCCCAGTTGAACCGGGACCGGATCGACGACTACGTCGACCGGTCCCTGATGCTGGTCACCGCCCTCTCACCGGTGATCGGCTATGACAAGGCCTCCGCGATCGCCCACAAGGCCGACGACGAGGACACCACCCTGCGCGAGGCCGCGCTGGCGTCCGGCTACATAAGCGCCGAGGACTTCGACCGCATCGTCAGACCGGCCGCCATGGTCGGCCGGACGTAGCACACACCCCCATGCGGCCGCCGCCCTGGGCGAGCAGCGATCGGCGGTTGCGGGGTCGGTCGGCGATGTCGCCCTGAACGGTCACGGCATCGGCGTCTTCGGACGGGGCGATCGAGCGCGAGGTGGCGACGACGGCGTATCCGAGCTGTCGGTAGGCATCGACCAGACCGATCGATGAAGCCCGCCAGATGTCCGCTCGGCCGCGCGCGGTGGTGACGGGGGGCGGTTGCGGGGTCGTACCTGTGCCGGCGGTCGGCTGTCCCGGTACACGTGGTTCGTCGAGCCGGTCCCGGCCTTCGGCCTTGTCGATCGAGGCGGGGTCGGTGCGGTGATTCGTATGCGCCTGTCCATGGAGTCGGCGTTCCCTCGGCGGTGGGGTGAAAAGAGAGCGGAGAGTGGGTTCACATGCCGCTGATGCCGCGACGCCGAGAACGCCAGCCGCCTAAAATTCGAGCGAATATGTCCACTGTTGCAGGTATATGAGGGATCGTGTGATGGATGGCATTGCCGATATGGGGGGAACCCCGGGATGGGGCCCCGTTCATCCGCCGGGACGCGATGAACCTGTTTTCGAGGAGCCCTGGCAGGGCAGGGCATTCGCGCTCGCGATCCTCTCCAGCCGCCTTGCGTGCGGCGGCATCAACACGGACGCCTTCCGGCACGCGCAAGAGCGCCTGGACCGAGCCGCCTACCTGGACGACGGCTACTACGGGCGCTGGCTCAACGCCGGGGAGCTGATGCTCACCGACAGCGCCTTCCTGGCGCCGGGCGCGGTCGATGCCCGCGCCCGCAACCTGCGCGGTGAACATGTGGAGGAACCGCCGATCCCGGTGCCCGCCCGGCCCCACCGCACGCCGACCGCCGAGGGTGCGCTGCGCAGCGTGGACGACTCCCCGGTCTTCGCCGTCGGTGAGCGTGTGCGTGCCAAGGACATGTCGCCGCCCGGACACACCCGGCTGCCGGGCTACGTGCGGGGCCATGCCGGCACTGTCGAGCTCATCCAGCCCGCCGCGGTGCTGCCGGACACCAACGCGCACTTCCTGGGCGAGAATCCGCAGCACGTCTACTCGGTACGGTTCGACTCGTGCGAGCTGTGGGGCGCCGACGCCGAACCCTTCGCGCTCACCGCAGAGCTGTACGAGAGCTACCTGGAGACACCCGCACGACCACCACCACAGCACCGGGCGAGAGGCTTCCCGCAGCCCTGCGCACCGAGGCGCTCGAGCAACTGCTCACCGAGCGCCGGCTGATCGATCCGAAGGCGATGAACGGGATCATCACCACCTACGAGACCGGCGTGGGACCGCTCAACGGAGCCAAGGTCGTCGCCAAGGCGTGGACCGACCCCGAGTACCGGCGGCGGCTGCTGGCAGACGGTACCGCCGCCATCAAGGAGCTGGGCTTCTCGGGGCAGCAGGGCGAGCACATCGTTGTCGTGGAGAACACCGCGAGCACCCACAACGTGGTGGTCTGCACGCTGTGCTCGTGCTACCCGTGGCCGGTGCTCGGCCTGCCGCCGAGCTGGTACAAGGACCCCGCCTACCGTGCGCGGATCGTCCGGGAGCCACGTACGGTGCTCGCCGAGATGGGACTCGAGCTCTCCGACGACGTGCGGATCACCGTCCGCGACTCCACCAGCGAGGTGCGCTGGCTGGTGCTGCCCGAACGTCCGGCCGGCACCGATCACCTGTCCGAGGAAGAACTCGTGCCGCTGGTGACGAGGGACGCGATGGTGGGCGTGGCGAAGGCCGGGGCCCCGTGAACGCGCCGTCGGACATCGAGGGTCCGGCCGCACCGCCCCGCTCCAACGGTGGGTTGGTGTTCGCCGAGCCGTGGGAGAGCCGTGCCTTCGGTATGGCCGTCAGCTTGTACGAGGCCGGCGCGTTCACCTGGCCGCAATTCCAAGGCGCGTTGATCGACCGGATCGCCGCCTGGGAGAGCGCGTCGGCGGGGGAGGAGCCGTACAACTACTATCTGCTCTGGCTGGGCGCCCTGGAGGACGTGCTCGTCGACCTTCGTGCCGTGTCGGCGGACGAGGTCACCGCACGCACGAAGGCCCTGGCGCAACGTCCCGAGGGTCATGACCACCGTCACGATGGCGACCAACGGCACGCACTCTGATCCGCGGCGTCCTCGTCCCGACAGCGCAACGTGACCCGCCACCGCACGTTCTCGCCGTGCCCGCGCAGCCCGTCGATCGTGCCGAGGTCGGCGGCGAGCCGGCGCTGTGGCCGGAGGGCTTTGCGAGCAGGCTCGTGGCGCCCGCTCGGTGCCCCACGGGACGGAGGATCGCCATCGTGCCGGACGCAACGCAGAACGGACGACGAAAGAATGCACGCGCGCAGGTGAGATCGATCGTGCGGGACGGCATACATACAACTGCTGCATCTCCCCGATGACGAGCCGCTGTGATCCTTGTGTGTGGGCAGCGCGCTCGATTCGTCCCCCTCCCCGATAAGGACTCGTATGCAAGCCATCGTTGTTCGAGACCGTGACGCCGGTCCTGCCGGGATGTCCCTGACGGACATGCCCCACCCCCACGCCGCCGAGAACGACGTCATCGTGCGGGTGCACGCCGCAGGCTTCACTCCCGGCGAGCTGGATTGGCCGGGTACGTGGACCGATCGCGCCGGCCGCGACCGGACGCCGAGCGTGCCCGGGCACGAGCTGTCCGGTGTCGTTGTGGAGCTGGGGTACGGCACCACCGGCTTGAGCGTCGGCCAGCGGGTGTTCGGCATGGCTGACTGGACCCGCAACGGCTCGCTCGCCGAATATGTCGCGGTGGAGGCCCGCAACCTCGCGCCGTTGCCGGCGGACATCGACCACACCCTGGCCGCCGCACTGCCGATCTCCGGGCTCACCGCCTGGCAGGGCCTGTTCGACCACGGCCGCCTCACCACCGGCCAGACGGTCCTGATCCACGGTGCGGCGGGCGGCGTCGGCTCGATCGCGGTACAGCTCGCCCGCGAGGCCGGTGCCCGCGTCATCGGCACCGGTCGGTCCGCCGACCGGGACAGGGCGTTCGCCCTGGGCGTCGACACTTTCCTGGACCTGCAGACGGAGAAGTTGGAGGACGCCGGCGAGGCCGACGTCGTGTTCGATGTGATCGGCGGCGACATCCTCGACCGCTCGGCCGCCCTGGTCCGGGCGGGTGGCACGCTCGTCACCATCGCCACGCCGCCCAAGGTCCGGCCCAAGGACGGTCGGGCAGTGTTCTTCGTCGTCGAACCCGACCGCGTCCGGCTCACCGATCTCGCCGCGCGGCTGAGGGACGGCCGGCTCAAGCCGGTCGTCGGTGCTGTGCGGCCGCTCGCCGAGGCACCCGCCGCGTTCGCCCCCGGCAGGCGCATCCCGGGCAAGACGGTCATCCGCGTCACGCAAGACTGAACAGGAGACCGATCGTGATCGGAATGCGGATCGCCGGTGGCTTGCCGGCCGTCGCCATGCCGACCGCGGCCACGGCCTGCTCGACCCCGGGCCACCCCGCCCACGCCACGGGGCCGACCGGCCGTCCTCAAGGACGCTGCGGAGGCCGGAAGCGACCTGGGCACCAAGTCCCCGACCGTTGAAGGGCTACCACAGCGGCCCGCAGACCGTCACCGAGGGCACGGATGCGATCGTCGGCCTCGCCACCGAGAGGCCCGGCGCCGGCTCCGGACGCTTCGTCGACCGGCACGGCGAGATCGCCTGGTCCCAGCCATCACACCGGGTAACCCCTCACCGGCCGCTCTTCGGCCATGTCGGGACGTCACCCCGCGACACAAGGGGTGAGACCCGTCCGTGCTCCGCTTCGCATGCCACGTCCTCCTCGGCTCGGCGGGTCCTCCTCACACGCGTACGCGTGCGTGCATATCGGGAGCGGGGGAAGTCCAGAGGTACGTGCAGGAAGAGGCGCTCCGCCTTTGCGCAGGGCTCGCGGAGTCCGGGGTACTGCGGCACCGGCGGCTTCCCGCCCATCGCGGGGGGACGAAGGAGATTCGCCAGAACCGACATCTCGAGGCCCACCTCGCCCTCCAGCACGCGGCCTCCGCAGAAGGTTGGAAACCCTCGTCCAGGACCGGCGATCTCCGCGGGCTCATTCGAGTGGACAGCGCCCCCGTTCGGGTGCGGCCGAGGGCGCCGGAGCCTCTGTCATGCATACGATCCGGTCACGGACCGTATGAATTCTGGACACTCGTTCCCGGCCGGGCGGGTCGCCCGCGTGGCCGCTAGGCCTCCCTGGGGAGAGACGTGACCCGGCCCATCATCCGCTTCCCGCTGACCATGACGGCAATTGGCCTGGCGCTCATCGTGGCCGGACTGCCCGGCGGCGTGGGGCACGTGCTGGAGAAGTTCTACCGCGCCGCGTACACGCCCGCCGCGGAGAGCGGCCGCCCCGTCTCGGGGGGCGCCGGCCCTCTGCTCCAGGACCCGACGGAACTCGTCAGCCATGGCGGCGTGCTCAAGGCGACCATTGTCGTGGAGCGGCACAAGGTCCCGGTCGGCGACCGCCGGCTGTACGCGACCACCTACAACGGTGCATACATGCCCCCCACGTTGCGTGTGCGGCCGGGCGACCGCATCGACCTGACCATGACGAACAAGACCGACAAGTACACCAATCTGCACACGCACGGACTCATGGTCTCGCCACGCGCGCCCGCCGACGACATCTTCATCTCCATCAAGTACGGGCAGTCGTACCACTACGCCTACCAGCTCCCGCGCGATCACCCCACCGGCACCTACTGGTATCACTCGCACGCCGACATGCTCTCTGCCGCCCAGGTCGCCGGTGGCGAGTCGGGCATCATCGTGGTCGAGGGCCTGGAACGGCATCTGCCGCCGTCGTTGCGCCACATCACTGAGCACACCATCGCGCTCAAGGACTTCCAGGTCGAGGGCGACGCGATCAAAACCAGTCCGCTGAGCATCGGTGCGCCCACCAACCGCACCGTCAACGGTCAGCACAGCCCCGTGATCCACATCCGGCCGGGCGAGACCCAGCTGTGGAGGCTGGCCAACATCGGCGCCAACATCTACTACAAGCTGCATCTGCCGGGCACCCGCTTCCATGTGATCGCCCAGGACGGCGTTCCGGTGCGCAGGATCCACGCCGAGGACACGCTGCTCATTCCGGCCGCCGCACGCTTCGATGTCCTGGTCCAGGGCGGCACTCCTGGGACCACCCGACTGGAGACACTGCCGTACAACACGGGCCCGGCAGGCAACCAGTTCCCCCAGGCCGACCTCGCGACCGTCGTCACCCACGGCACGCCCATGCCCCGGGCGACGATCCCGAGCCGCTTCGCCCCGCAGGAGGACTTGAGTGACGCGAAGATCGCGGCCCGCAAGACGATGGTCTACACGGAGAACACGGCGGGCACGGTCTTCTACATCAACGGCCGGACGTTCGACGCGAAACGGACCGACTTCACCTCCACCCTCGGCACCGTCGAGGAGTGGACCGTCCGCAACGACTCCGACGAGGACCACAGCTTCCACCTGCACACCGACCACTTCCAGCTGATGAGCACCAACGGGAAGGCTGAGGACTCCTCCCACAGCGTGTACGACACGGTGAACGTGCCCCGGCGCGGCTTTGTCGTCATCCGCGTCCACTTCACGAAATTCACCGGCAGGACTGTTCTGCACTGTCACATCCTCAACCACGAGGACATGGGCATGATGGCCGTCCTCGACATCGTCCCGCCCGACACAGGCCATCAGAAGACGCCCGGCAAGTGACCGCTGGTGGCCTACACCGCATGAGCCTCGGCCGCCGTGGCCCGCGACATCACGCGGTGGTTCCGCGTCGGCGCCGACGTGGAGCCGGGTGAGGGCTGGCGGACCGACCTCATGTTCGGGCGAATCACTCAGGCCGTGTCGACGGCGGTGGTCCACTCGGTGGCTTCGCGCAGAATCCTGGCACCGTGTGCGCCAAGTTCTCGCATGACGACCAGAGAGATGCGAACAGCACTGCATGCCGACCTTGGACGTCGGCTGTGCGGAAGTCAGGAGGCGCGGAACAGGGGCCAGCCGGACATCAGGCCGCCGTCGAGTGCGAGTGTCTGGCCGGTGATGTAGCCGGCTTTGTCCGACCCCAGGTACTGCACGGCCGCCGCGATCTCCTCGGGGGTGCCCGGACGGCCCATCGGAAGTACGGAGTTGACGGCATCGCGTACGGCGTCGCTTCCGGTGGCGCGCTCGTACATCGCTGTCCGTGTGTAGCCGGGTGCCACCGCGTTGACGCGGATGCCGTACTTGGCGCCCTCCAGGGCCGCGGCCTTGGTGATGCCGACGACGGCATGCTTGCTGCCCGCATAGAGGGTGTAGTCGGGGAAGCCCATCAGGCCGTACGTGGAGCTGACGTTGACGATGCTGCCGCCACCGTCCTGCGCCCTCATCGCTCGGAACTCGTGCTTCAAGCTGAGGAGGGTGCCCTTGACGTTGGTGTCGAAGGTGCCCTCGTAGAGCTCGTCCGTCACCTCGGTGATCGGGGTGAGCCTGCCTTCGGTACCGGCGTTGTTGAAGGCGACGTCGAGCCGCCCGAAGTGTTCCACCGCGCGGTCGACCAGGTTGCGGACCTCGGCGTCTCGGCGTACGTCGGTCTTCACGAACAGGGCCCGGCCACCGCCGCTCTTGAGCTCCTCGGCGAGCGCGTCGCCTTCGTCCTGATGGCGCCCGCTGACCACCACGTCCGCGCCGTCGTGGGCGTAGGCGACGGCGGTTGCGCGGCCGATCCCGGTGAGCGCCCCGGTGATGAGGACGACAGGAGCAGGCATGACGTGGTCCTTCTGTAGGGCCCGCAGGCGTGAGAGACGTCAGGACGTGGGAAGACCGTGACCTGTTCGGCCACACACCAGAGGAACCGGACCCGCCCTGGATCGTTGCGATGCCGATCTCCGCGTGCACGCGGCGTCCGAGTCGGTGAGTTCATCCGTGTGCCCCGACTCGCAGGAGGCCATGGCACTGGTCCACGTCGGCAAGGACCTGCCGAGCGGGACCGGATGCTGCTGATGCCCCGTACTTCCCCGACCTGCTTCCAGGGGCGTGGAACGGTGTCATCAGAGGGATCGGTTCTCGGCGCTGACCATCCAGGCGTGCTTCTCGAGGGAGTCGATGATGGTGTGGAGCAGGTCGGCCGTGGCGGGGTCCTCGTTGTCGACCTGGTCGTGGTGGGTGCGTACCGTGTCGACGGTGGCGTGCAGGCGTGCGGTGATGAGATCGACGACGGTGCTGACGCTGAGCTCTCCTTCCGGGAATGCGGGGAGAGTGGTGTTCGCGGCCACCGTGTCGGAGCGGCCGTCCGGAATCGCGCTGAGGGCGCGCATGCGTTCGGCGACGACGTCGGCCGACTCCCGTGCTTCGTCGACGATTTGATCGAGTTGAAGGTGCAGGTCCCGGAAGTTGTGGCCGATCACGTTCCAGTGGGCCTGTTTCCCCTGGAGGTGGAGTTCGACGAGGTCCACCACGATCTGTTGCAACGCGCGGGCCAGTTGCGGGGAGGCCGTGAATCCGGCGCCGGCGTTCTCCGGACGTCGGGATCCCGCAGGGGAAGCGGACATGGCGTGTCTCCTTGTGAAAGCACCGCACGGCAGCCCCTGGGATCAGGAAGCCCGTTCTGCTACACGATCGAGCCTACGTAGGTCCCTCTCTGCCGCCACTGGGCCTGATCCGCTCGGGCGGCCATGCGGGATCAGGGGTGTGAGACCCGGAAGGATGTCCACCGTGGGGAGCAGAAGGAGAAGAGTCCCGCCCTCGCCCGCTCGTTCGCGCCGGAGTTCACGACTCATGACCGGGATCGACAGGGGGGCTGTGCAGGCGGGGAGTACGGCAGCCCCGCGTAGCCGTTCTCCGCTGAGCCGCGTGGCCCTCGTCCACGGTGCCCATACGGACGACTCCTCCTGGTCGAAGGCGATCGCGCGGCTCCGGGCGGTCGGCCTGTGGGCATCGTGCCGCTCACCTCGTTGCAGGACGACGTCGACGCGATGGATCGCGCGCCGGGACGGCCCGGCCCTCCTGGTGGACCACGGTGGACGGTGATCTCCCAGGGGACCGGTCTGCCGGACGCCGCAGCCGGTGGCAGGCGGCCGGAGGCGCCGGCAGGCCGTTCGGGTCGGACGGCTGTGCGGCCGCCGTCCACGGGCAGCACGGCGCCGTGGACGAAGCTCGCCGCGTCGCTGGCCAGGTAGGCGATCGCCTCAGGCTCGGCCGGTCGGCCTGCGGGCGCTCGGGCGGCCAGGGCGGCGAGGCCCTCCTCGCCCATACCGGCCGTTCCCTCCGTGCGCGCCGGACCGGAGCGTACGGCGTCGACCCGTACCCCGCGTGGGCCGTACTCCGCGGCCCACGCCTTGGTCAGGAGCTCCACGGCGGCCTTGCTCGACCCGTACAGGGCCATTCCCGCTGCCCCGTACGCGGCGACGACCGTGCTCACGTTGACGATCGCCGCCGCCCTCGGCCATCGGCGGCGCGAGTTCCGCCACCAGGCGGAACGGTGCCTTCACATTCAGCGCGTAGACGGTGTCGACCTCGCTCTCTGCTGAGTTCTCTGTGGGTCCGAACGGGTAGATGCCCGCGTTGTTCACCAGGATGTCGACCCGCCCGCCGCCCAGGCCCATGGCCCGCCGCGCCGGCTGCCGCACCGACTGCGCCTCGCGCAGATCTGCGGCGTCGCGTCCGCCGCCACGCCGGTCCGTCCGCGAGCCGGCACAACGGGGGGAAGTGCGCCTGCCGGCATGGGATTCCGTTCTCGTCATCGGCGATCGTCGGTGCCGCCATGAGTCCAGCGGCGTCCCGAAGGGTCGTGGTCTTCGTGGGAGGCGCCGTCCGGTTCTGCGGCCGGAATGGGTTGCCGGGAAGCTCGCGGCGTCCGGTGCGGTGTGTCGCGAGGCACGGTATCGCCTTTGTGTCGGACGCACTCGGGCGATGCGCCGACGCCGAGAGGCCCCGTGCCGGGAGTCGCGAGCCGGTGAACCATTCCGGGAGCGGCACTGGCGGCGGGCGGTGTGCCTGCGGCCGCAAGGAGGCACGGACAGCCGCTGTCGGTGACTCCCACGGCCAAGGTATGACGTCGTGCGCGCGACGCGCGGTTATATGAGCCGGGTGTGTGGTTTTGTCAGCCCCGATCGGACGCGAGGGAGCAATGAGCGAAGCACGCGAGAAACAGGAAGACAGTGCTTACGACGTGGTCGTGCTGGGCGCGGGCCCGGTCGGCCAGAACGTCGCCGACCGCGCCCGCGCAGCCGGCCTGACGGTGGCTGTCGTGGAGCGTGAGCTGGTCGGCGGCGAATGCTCCTACTGGGCTTGCGTCCCCAGCAAGGCCTTGCTGCGGCCGGTCATCGCGGTCGCCGATGCCCGCCGGGTGGACGGTGCCCGGCAGGCCGTCACCGGCAGGATCGACATCGACCGAGTCTTCGCCCGCCGTGATCACTACGTCAGCGACTGGGACGACAGCGGACAGGCCGAGTGGGTGAAGTCCATCGGTGCCGATCTCTTCCGCGGCCACGGCCGCATCGACGGCCCCCGACGCGCCACGGTCACCAGGGACGACGGCGCACGCCTCACCCTCACCGCCCGGCACGCGGTGGCCGTCGCCACCGGCAGCCGACCGTTGCTGCCCGACATTCCGGGCCTCCGGGAGGCCCGGCCCTGGACGAACCGGCAGGGCACCGATTCCAGTACCGTGCCCGCCCGGCTCGCCATCGTCGGAGGCGGCGGGGTCGGTGTCGAGATGGCAACCCTGTGGCAGGGCCTGGGCTCCCAAGTCGTCCTGCTTGCCCGACGCGGTCTGATCCCTCGCATGGAACCCTTCGCGGGCGAGTTCGTCGCACGCAGCCTCACCGAGGCGGGCGTGGATGTGCGGACCGGCACCCAGGTCACCGCTCTGCGCCGCCCGGACCCGACCGGCCCCGTCACCCTCACCCTCGACGACGGCAGCGAACTCCTGACCGACGAGGTGATGGTCGCCACCGGCCGGACCCCCGGCACCGACGACATCGGCCTGGACTCGGTCGGTCTCACCCCCGGCGCGTGGCTGGAGGTGGACACCACGTGCCTGGTCCGCGGGGTCGACGGCGCCTGGCTGTACGCCGTCGGCGACGTCAACCACCGCGCTCTGCTCACCCATCAGGGCAAGTACCAGGCGCGGACGGCCGGTGACGCCATCGGCGCCCGCGCCGCCGGCCTGCCCTTGGACGACGGCGCGTGGGGAGACCACGCCACCACCGCCGATCAGTGCGCCGTGCCCCAGGTCTTCTTCACCGACCCCGAGGCGGCCGCCGTGGGTCTGACCGCCGAACAGGCGGCCCGGGCCGGCCATCGCATCAAGGTCGTCGACCTCGACTTCGACGCCGCCCAGGGCGCCGATCTCTACGCCGACGACTATCAGGGCCACGCGCGGATGGTGGTCGACCTCGACAGGGAAGTGCTGCTCGGGGTGACTTTCGTCGGA
Organism: Streptomyces sp. NPDC101194; assembly: GCF_044767885.1. NCBI lineage: Bacteria > Bacillati > Actinomycetota > Actinomycetes > Kitasatosporales > Streptomycetaceae > Streptomyces > Streptomyces sp. NPDC101194. Next base: position 305,995 of record NZ_JBIWOS010000005.1, on the reverse strand, counting down.
CCGGGGACCAGCGAACTCCTGCACTCGGCGACCGTCGCGGTCGTCGGCGAGGTCCCGCTCAAGCGGCTCAGGCACGCGATCGCCTGCTTCCCGACCGTCAGTGAGATCTGGCTCTTCCTTCTTGCTGCCTGTCACGGCGACCGCACCTGAGCGGACGTGTGGGGTCCGCCTCGGAGCGCGGTCGCCGAGGAACACGGTTGCCGCTCCGGCAGGTCGAAAGAGAGAGGGGCGGCGTGGCTGCTCACGCCGAGCGGCAGCGGCACCCTGGAGACGTGCGACTACGCATGCGCCGTCTCAGGTCGCCGGCGCGTTGCGGTTCGGACGGGCGCCCGGGGGCGTCGCGGTGGGCGAACGGTCGGTCGGCGGGGCCGTCGGTGCCGCTCCTGGAAAGGTTCACCGGCTCGCGACGCCCGGCACGGGATCACGCGGCGTCGGCGCATCACCCGAGTGCGTCCGGCACGAAGGCGATTCCGTGCCTCGCGACACACCGCATCGGACGCCGCGAGCTTCCCGGCGGACCTTTCCGGCCGCAGCACCAAAGGTTGTCCGGTGTTCCCTGGCGGGCGCGCGACGACGGCCACGGCACCTCGCCGTGTCGTCGGAACGTCCACATGCATCCAGTGCGCGGGCGTCCCTCCGGCTCGCGATGCACCGCATCCGACGCCGCACGCTGATCCACCAGGGATCACGGGACAGCCCTCAGGCAAGGCAGGCCGCGGAGATCTGGCCGACCAGGACGGCGAACGGCATGTCGAGGGCGGCGTAGAGGGCGCCGGCGTCGGGGGCGGCGTTGTCGGCCAGGGCCTCGACCATGAGGGTGGCGTAGTCGCTGACGATGACGCCCGCCTGCTGCATGCGCAGCAGTCCGGCCTCGCGCTTGGCCTGGCTGAAGGTGCCGGAGGCGTCCACGGCGACGTAGGCGTCGTAGCCGGCGGCCGTTGCGGAGATCGCGGGCAGTGCCGCGCACACTTCGAGCGACACCCCGGCGAAGACCAGCTTCTGCCGACCGGTGGCCTCGATGGCTTCGCGGACCCGGTCGTCGTGCCAGGCATTGACCGTGCTGCGGTCGATGATCTGCTGCCGGGCAGGCAGTGCCTGGACCAGCTCGGCGGCGGTCGGCCCCCACATGCTGCCGGCCGCGGTGGTGGTGACGACCAGTGGAATGCCCAACACGGTCGCCCCGCGCGCCAGCGCCACCACGTTGTGCTTCAGCTCGCCGAGCGGGATGTCCCGGACGCCGGACAACAGGCCCACCTGGTGGTCCACAAGCACCACGGCGACGTTCTCGCGGGTGATCGGCTCCAGAAAACGGCTGTGCTCGCTCATGTTCCGCTCCTTCAGAGGGTTGAGCCACAGCTTTGTCGGTCAAGTCTAGTGACTTTGAAGCTGTGCCTCGGCCCCGAGCACAGGCGCCGGAAGCGACATCGCCCGCGGTGAGGTGACGATGTCCGAGCCCATCCGGCGGGAGACCGAAATCGCCGGCTCGCCGGACATGCAGCACGGTGGCCGACGGCTGGAGTGCCGTGCTGGAGTGATGCCCGCGATGCAGCACCTCGGTGAGGCCGTTCGTTCCAGTATGTGCCGGACGGGGTTGGTCGCCGGGGTGCTTTCGTCGTGTTCACCGCAGGTCGCGCAGTTCGCGTGAGCTCCCGTTCCGCCGCCCCGCCGGGGTCACCGTCCGACTCGTACCGGTGCGGTACTCAGCCCCCGGCCGCATCGCTCCGCAACCCGCTCCCTCCGAGGTGTGGTCGTGCGACCGATAGCGGCTGCGTCGTTCGGCCCGCAGGCTGGGGGAATGGACACCATCGTGCTGGGAAACGCGGAGATCACCCGTGTGGTGGAGCTGCCGGCCAGGGGCCGCGCCCGCGACTACGTCTTCCCCGACGTGCCCGTCGAGCACTGGCAGGCACACGAGAACTGGCTCGCCCCCACCTTCCTGGACCCGGCCGCCGACGAGATCCACATGATGATCCAGACCTGGCTGGTCCGCAGCGAGGGCCGGACCATCCTGATCGACACCGGTATCGGCAACGCCCGGGAGCGCCCCGCCATGCCGTCGTTCCACCGGCTGAAGACCCACTACCTCGGTGAGCTGGCCGCTGCAGGCGTCCGCCCGCAGGACGTCGACACGGTGATCTGCACCCATGTCCACGGCGACCACGTCGGCTGGAACACCCGCCTGGCGGACGACGGAGAGTGGCGGCCGACCTTCCCGCACGCCCGGTACGTCATCTCGCGCGCCGACTTCGACTACTGGAATCCGGCCAACGGACACCGGACCCGCTCCGGCCCACGGATGGCCAACGTCTTCGAGGACAGCGTCGCCCCCGTGCACCAGGCCGGTCAGACCGTGCTGTGGGAGGGCGACCACCACGACATCGATGCCCAGATCCGTATCGAGCCGGCTCCCGGCCATACGCCCGGCTCCTCCGTCGTATGGCTGCGGTCGGGCACGGAGCGGGCGGTGTTCGCCGGGGACCTTCTGCACAGCCCACTGCAGATCGCGGAGCCGGACGACTGCCCGTGCTTCGACGAGGACGAACCTCGCGCGCGGGAAAGTCGGCGCCGTGTGCTGGGGGAGGCCGCGGACCGGGGCGCCCTGCTGTTCCCCGCGCACTTCCCCGGCCCCGGCGCAGCACAAGTGCGTCGTGTCGGCAACCGGTTCGCGGTGCGGGAGTGGGCGGCATGGAAGTGAGTGCAGGCCGCAGACGGCCGCGACGACAGGCGCTGCAGCGCACGTCGCAGGGCGGGACCGTCATCTGAGGCTCTGAGCGCTTGGTCGGCCGGCTGAGTATGCCGATTCCGCCACAGGGGCCGACCGTTGTCGCAGCGCCTACCGTTCGGCGGGCCCCAGTTGCGCCCTGCTCGAACGCACCACAAGCTGCCCCTATGGACCGCACCCCGGAAACCAGCGTGCTTCCGATTCTGGTGACAGGCGCGGCGGGCCGTGTCGGCGCCGTCGGGCGCTCCGTGGTCGAAGGCCTTCGGCGTCGCGGCCTGCCCGTCCGGGCCATGGTGCGCCGCGACGACGAGCGGGCGGAGGCGCTGCGCGCGACGGGCGCCGAGACCGTCGTCGGAGACCTGACGCGCGCGGGCGACGTCGAGGACGCCCTGGCCGGTTGTGGACGCATGTACTTCGGCATGGGCGTGTCGGCGCAGTACCTGGAGGCCGCCGTGACGGTGGCGGCCGTCGCTCGTGCGTACGGGTCCCTGGAAGTGTTCGTGAACATGTCGCAGCTGACTGTCTCCGAGGTGCACCTCACCAGCACCTCCGAGTCCGTGCAGCACCGTCAGCAGTGGCTGGTGGAGCAGGTCCTCGGCTGGTCGGGCCTGCCCGTCGTCCAGGTCAGGCCCACCGTGTTCATGGAGAACCCGCTGTTCCGTGTGGGCTTTTCCTCGATCGCGAAGAACGGAAGCATCAGACTGCCCTTCGGCCGGGCGAGAACCTCCCCCGTGGCGGCCGGGGACGTCGCCGCGGTCGTGGAGGAGATCCTGGCCGATCCTGCCCCGCACGTCGGCCGGATCTATGAGCTGACCGGCCCGCGCTCGGAGGACATCGCCACCATGGCGGCGGAGGTCTCCGCAGTCCTGGGCCGACAGGTCGATTACACCGACGTCCCCCTGCAGGAATGGATCGACAACGATCTCAGGCCGTTGGGGCTGCCCGACCACGTCTTCCAACACATCTCCACGATGGCTCGCCTTCACGCGGAGAACCGGTACGACCGCAAGGCGGACGGGGTCGAGCAGGTCATCGGACGGCCTCCTTCGGGAGTGGCCGACTACGTCCGCGACAACCCCGGCCTGTTCAACCCCTGAAGCCACCTTCTCGTCGTTCGTCGTCGAGCGTGTTGCGGGCTGACCGTCGAAGGCGCCGATCGGCCGCCGTGCAAGGAGCCGGCCGTCGGATCGAGCTCTCACGCCGACACCGCCCCCGAAAGGACCCGGGCCCGTGAGTGACGCACTGTTCGACCTGGCAACCACCACGAACCGACGGCGAGGACCGTCCGTACGACGCGGGCCGCGTGCACTACGAAAACCTTGTTCCGCAGTGCACTCGGGGGAGTGCGACGGGGGCCGCGAGGCGTCGGTCGATGCCCGGGCCGAGACCCACACGTACCAGCGCGCTGGAGAAGAATCATGAACCGTCGTGTCGTCCACACCCGTGGAGGGCTGCCTGCCGACGTCCTGACCGTGGTCGAGGAGCCGGAGCCGGCAGCGCCCGAGCAAGGCCAGGTCCTCATCCGCACCACGGCCTTCTCGGTGCACCCCGGTGATCTCCAAGCCGTCGAGGCCTACCCCGGGACGGCTGCACAGCCGGTTCCGGCAGGCCTGGAGGCCACCGGAGTGGTGGAGGCGATCGGCAGCGGAACACGCTCGGCCCCGGGGGTCGAGGTCGGTGGCCGTGTAACGGTCTTCCCCCAGCCGGGGGCGTGGTCCCAGTGGATCGTGGCGGATGCCGGGACGGTCGTCGCAGTACCGGACGAGTTGTCGGACGAGGTCGCCGCGCAGATGCTCGCGAACCCGCTCACCACGGTGATGCTGCGCCGCGAGGCACAGGAACACCTGGCCTTCGGATATGACGGTCTTGTGGTGCAGACCGCCGCGGGCTCGTCGGTCGGGCGGCTGGTGACCGGCGTGTGTCGGTTTCACAACCTGGCGCTGGTCAACGTCGTCCGCAGCGACCGCGGGGCTGCCGAGCTGCACAAGCGGTTCCCCGACGTGCCGGTCGTGTCGACAGAGCATCCGGACTGGGCCGACGAGGTCCGCAAGGCGGCCGGCGGTCGCCCGGTCAGTGTTGCCCTGGACCCGATCGGCGGGAAGTCGGCAGAGAGCCTTCTGGACCTGTTGGCGCCGGGCGGGAAACTGGTGGAGTACGGGCAGATTGCCGAAGAGGCGATCTCGGTGCACGCGTCGACACTGCTCGACAAATCGTTGACGCTGCGGGGCAAGAACATCGGCCGGTGGCCGGCCGAGGCCTCCGCGGAGAGGCGGGCGTCCGACGTCGCCACCGCGAAGCAGATCGCGCTGGAGCTCAAGGATCAGTTCGAGGTGGCCGCCACGTACGGCCTCGGCGAGTTGGCCGACGCCGTGGAGCACGCGGTACGGCCCGGAAAGGTCGGCCTCGTCCTCGTCCGCCCCTGATGGTCGCCGAAAGACCTGGTGGTCGATTCGGTGACCACCCTTCTCATGGCGACGGAAAGCACTTGCCCCATGAGTGACGAACTCCTCGATCTGGCAATCGCCGCCGCCGGCGGCCAAGAGTTCTGGCACGCCCTGCATGGCCTCAACGTCGACATCTCCATCGGCGGCCCGATCTGGGCGACGAAGGGCTGGCCGCCGGACATGACGTTCGACCAGATCCTGACGCTCGACACGATCAGAGAGCACATCGTGTTCACCCCGTTCACCCGCCCCGACCGGCGGATGGTCTTCGACGCCGCCGCCGACAGCGTCACCATGCAGACCCTCGACGGCGAACCGGTCGAGACCCTCGCCCCCGCACGCGCCGGCTTCAAGGGAATGCTCCGCAACAGCGCCTGGGACGCTCCACATCTCGGTTACTTCCCGGGCTACGCGTGCTGGAACTACTTCACCACCCCGTTCCTCTTCACCCATCCGGACGTGCGGGTCCGGGAGATCGAACCGTGGCGCGAGGCCGGGCAGACCTGGCGACGCCTGCACGTGCGATTCCCACCCGAGATCGTCACGCACAACCCCGACCAAGTGTTCTACTTCGACGCCCTCGGAATGCAACGCCGCATGGACTACATCGCCGAAGTGAACGGCAGCACACTCGTCGGCCACTACACGAGCCGCCACAAGAGCTTCGACGGCCTGCTCGTGGCCACGCGCCGACGAGTCTTCCGTCGCAATCCCGACAACAGCGTCAACCTCAACCTCCCCTCCATCACGCTCGACATCCACGATGTGGAACTTGTTCACTCCGGCGACGAACAGGCACAGCCATGACCAAGGACACCGCCGTCATCGACCACCCCGCCCGGCGACTCGTCGTGGCGCTCCCGTGCCCCTACGACGCGGCCCGCCAACGCTACGAAACCCTCGTCCCCGAGGTCGATCTCGGCCGCTTCTTCCAGATGGCCTCTTGGCAGGCAACGCTCGAGCTCGCCGAGATCAATGCCCCGCACGGGTTCATGCGCTACTTCCGCAGCGACATCACCGCCGTCATGGCGGGATCACCATCCCTCTGGAAGGCCACGCAGTACCTGATGGGCAACCACACCATCGCCGAACGCATGTTCCGCCACGACCCTTCGGTCATGCTGCACGCGCCGCTTCGGACCCTGCTCTACGCGGACCCCGACGGCGACACGAAACTCGCCGTTGAACAGCCCAGCCTCCTGTTCGCCGGCTACGGCAACCCGCGGATCGCCGATGTCGGCCGTGAACTCGACGCCCTGCTGGCCCAGTTGATCACCCTCCTCGGCGGCGACGCACCTCCCCAACTGTGACTCCACTTGGCGGCGGACGATCGTACGGTACGGCCGGGACGACGGGATCGCACCAGCGCGCCGGTTCGCCGCACCCGCCACGACCGCCGAAGACATCGGACTCAGTCATCTCGACGCCCGGTTCCGGTCGGCGGCAGCACGGCACGGGCGATGCCGGTGAGGTTGCCCTGCAGGACGAGGATCTCCCTCCGGTTCGATCCGTCGAGATCAGCCGCGTAGACGTTCCCGGCCAGGTCGGTCACGTACATGAGGCCGCCGTCCGGATCGAGGGCGAGGCCGATGCCTTCCATCAGATGGGTCAGCAGAATCTCGGGCGTGCGCCGGCCGTCCGGTGGGTCGAGAGGTGAGCGGTTCACGCTGTTGCCGCGCGGCGGGTCCCCGCGATCCGTCCAGTACAGCATGCGCTCCGTGAGGTCGAGCTCCAGATCGATCGGCTCCGGCAGCCCCTCGAACAGCGTCTCGACGTCGCGTCGTTCGGCCGCTCTCGCCCCTGCGGGCAGATCGATTCCCGCCCGCAGGATCTTCCCGTGTCCTGCGTCGCTCGGGCCCTTCTGCGTCCAGTAGAGGTGTCCGCCGACGGGGTCGACGGCGACTCCCACGCACCACCTGCGCTCGTCGCGGCGGTCCTCCCCTCCCTGTCCGGTCTGCACGAGTGTCTCGACATTCGAGCCGTCGAGGTCGCAGCGCATCACGCGCATGCCCTCGCGGTCACCCCAGTACAGCTTCCGGCCGACAGCCTCGAAGTGGAGTTGCTTCGGCGTGTACGTGATGCCGACGGGGACGATCGTCGCCCGGTTGCCTCCGTCCAGGTCCACGCGTTCGATCGAGCCGTCGTTCTCCGGCGGGGTCCCCATGTTCGTCCAGTAGATGTGTCCGGCCGCAGCGTCGACGGCGACCCCGTCGGGGACTCTGCACCCGGTGACGACGACCTTCTTGTCGGAGCCGTCGGGGTTCACGGAGAACAGGCGACCGCCGCTGCTGGCCTCGAGCACGAACAGTCTTTCCCGGCGCCGCGTCACGGTTGCTCCCTCACGGGGCGACCGGCCCCGTCGCTCGGGCCGGACGGCTCGTGCTCGGCGCGCACGGCCAGCAGGACCGAGAGCATCGCGTCGCGCCGAGCGGCCAGTTCGTCGACCGAGTGGCCATGTGCCTCCTCCAGGACGCCGTCGACGATCTTCTCCGCGAGCTCGGGCGTGAACTCGGGGGTGCCCAGTTCCTGCCAGGAGGCCACCATCCGAGGCATGAGGGTCTCCATGAAGTGTCGGATGCCTCCCTCTCCTCCGCCGAGATGCCACAAGAGATGAGGGCCCATCACGCCCCATCTGAGCCCCGGCCCCCAGGACACCGCGTCGTCGGAGTCCGCCACATCGAGCACCCCCTCCTGGACCAGGTGGACGACCTCGCGGTACAGCGCGGCCTGGATACGGTTGGCGACGTGCCCGGGGAGCTCCTTCTTGAGGTGAATCGGCTTCTTGCCGACAGCCGCGTAGAACGACATGGCGGCCCTGATCGTCTCCGGGGCGGTCCTCGTCCCGCCGACGACCTCGACCAGTGGGACGATGTGCGGCGGATTGAACGGATGACCGATGACGGTCCGCTCGGGACGTCGACACTCCGTTTGGATGACGCTCATCGTGATGCCCGACGAACTCGACGCGATGATCGCGTCCGGGGGCGTGGCGTCGTCGATGTCGGCGAACAGCCGGACCTTGAGCTCCGGGCGCTCCGGCGCGTTCTCCTGTACGAAATCGGCGTCGGCGACGGCCTGACGCAGGTCCGTGGTGAAGCTCAGCCGATCGGGCGAGGCATCGGGCGCGAGACCGATCGAGGCGGCCGCGTCCCATGCTGCCTCCACGAACGACCGGAGGGCCGCCTCCGCGGTGGGGGCAGGGTCGGTGGCCGTGACATCGAAGCCTCGGGTGAGATAGTGCGTCGCCCAACTCGCACCGATGGTGCCGGTGCCGACGATCGCCACGCGATGGACGGGTCTGTGTGCATTCATGACTGGTCACTGCTCCGGGGAGTCGGACATGGGTGGTGGGGGAGGGAGGCGGCCGACGTGGTGGGTATCAGCGGCCGTGACGGACCGGGACGCGTTTCTCGGCGAATGCTCGTGCGCCTTCCCGCGCGTCCTCGCTGGCGGCCAGACCGTTCGTGAGTTCGTCCTGGCGTCCGAACGCGTCGCTCTCGTTCAGGCCCTGCGTTTCTCGCAGGGCCTCCTTGACGGCCGTCGGCGCAAGCGGTGCGTTGCGCGCGACGCGCCCCGCCGGCTCGCGGGCTCCGACCGGCGCGGCGCCGGGCGGGGTCAGCTCGTTGACGAGCCCGTACTCCTTGCCGTCGGCGGCGGTCGGCGGCTCACCCGTGAGCAGGACCCGCACGGCGACGTGGTACGGCAGGCGGCGCGGCAGCCTGACCAGTCCGCCCTCCGCCGCCACGAGACCACGCGTGACCTCCGGGAAGCCGAACCGGGCGTCCTCCGCGGCGACGATCAGGTCGCAGGCGAGCACCAGCTCGAATCCGCCGCCGAGTGCCCTGCCCTCGACCGCGGCGATCAACGGTTTGCGCACCATCGCGCGGGTGAGCCCGCCCAGTCCCCGGCCCGGCAGCAGGGGCAACTCGCCCTCGGCGAAGGCCTTGAGGTCCATGCCCGCGCTGAACACCCCTCCCGCGCCCGTGAGTACGCCGCCCGACAGTTCCGGGTCGGCGTCGAGCAGATCCACGGCCGCCGCGAGCTGTACCGCGACCTCCTGGTCGACGGCGTTCGTTCTGTGCCGGGCGGTTGATGGTGATGGTCAGTACCCCGGCGCGGCGCTCGTGGAGCACCATGCCGGCCGCTTCGGGCGCCGTGCTCATCGCGACTCCTCCGCTTCCGCCGTGCCGGGGATCGCTCCCTGGGTACGCAGCTCGGCGATCTCGGCGGGGCCGAATCCCAGCTCGGCGAGGATCTCGTCGTTGTGCTCGCCCAGGTCCGGTCCCCGTTTGGCCGGGACCTTCGCGACGCCGCGCAGGTTGACCGGGCTGTTCACGGTGTACTCCAGCCCGCTGACTCCTTCCAGCGGCACGACGATGTCGTTCGCGCGCAGCTGCGGATCCTGTGCGGTCACCTCCGGCGTCTGGAGGAGGCTGTAAGTGATGCGTTCCCGGTCCAGGGTCTCCTTCCAATGAGCGAAGGGCCGCGAGTGGAACTCGGCGTCGAGCAGCTCGGTCAGCGCGGCGGAGTTCTTGACGAAGCCTTCGATGTCTGCGAAACGGGGGTCATCGAGCAGCTCCGGGTGACCGATGGCCCGCGTCAGTCCCGGCCAGTGCGGCGGTGAGGCGACCAGCATGAACCACTCGTCGTCCGCGGTCCGGTAGGGGTTGACCAGCGGGTTCGAAGGCGCTTTCCGGTCGTGGAGGCGGAACGGCGTACCGCCTGCGAGCGCGCCGGCCACGAGCGTTCCCGTGGCCCATACGCCCTCGGCAAGCAGCGACGTTCCGACACTGGTCCCCTGACCCGTCCGCTCGCGGCGGTACAGGGCGGTCACGATCGCCGCGTAGATCCCGATCGCCGACATGTAGTCGCCGCTGCCCCAGACCGGCACCGTCGGTGGCGCTCCGGCATCGCGGGTCGAGGCCAGCAGCCCGCTGCGCGACCAGTAGGCGGTCACGTCGAAGCCCGGCTGCCCGGCATCCGGGCCGGCATCCCCGAAGCCGGTGATGTCGGCGTACACGACTCGTGGATTCCAGCCCGCGACCTCCTCGTAGCCGAGGTGCAGCTTCTCGCGCGTGCCGTGCGGGAAGTTGGTGATCACCACGTCCGCCCACTCGACGAGGCGCTTGAGGATCCTGGTGCCCCCCGGGGACTTCAGGTCGATCACCATGCCGCGCTTGTTGCGGTTGGCGAGATGCCAGCTGTAGTTGGCCCTGGCCCGGGGACTGGGCGGCAGGGAGCCCAGCCGTCGCTGGGGATCGCCCTGTCCCGGCGGCTCGATCTTGATCACATCCGCTCCGAAGTCGGAGAGCACGGTGGCCGCGGCCGGTCCCGCGATGAAGCTCGACACGTCGAGGACCTTCAGACCGGTGAAGACGGATTCGTCGGTCATCGTCATCACCTCACGAAGGCGCTCAGGCCGCCGGTCACCGCGCGTCCGACGATGAGTGTCTGGATCTCTCGTGTCCCCTCGTAGGAGTAGAGGGCCTCGGCGTCGGCGACGAAGCGGCCGATCTTGTAGTCGAGGACGATGCCGTTGCCGGCCAGCAGTTCCCGCGCCCATCCCACGTTCTCGCGCATGCGCACGGTGCAGTAGGCCTTTGCCAGGGCGGACTGCTCGTCCCGGTAGACCCCGGCGTCCTGCAACATGGCCAGGCGCGTCACCATCGCGCACGATGCCGTGGCATTGCCGAGCATCTTCACCAGCAGGTCCTGCACGAGCTGGAAGCCGCCGATCGGGCGGCCGAACTGCTCGCGCTCCTTGGCGTACTGCAGTGCGATCTCGTAGGCGCCGAACATCAGTCCCACCGCCTGCCACGCCACCCCGCTGCGTGTCTGGCGCAGGATCTTGGCGGTGTCCTTGAACGAGTTCGCGTTCTGCAGCCGATCGGCCTCCGGAACACGGCAGCCGTCGAGCACGATGTCGGCGTTCTGTACGATCCGCAGCGCCATCTTGTTCTCGATCTTCGTCGCGGTGAACCCGGGGGTGTCCTTCTCCACGACGAAGCCGAGCACCTGACGGGTCTCGACATCGCGGGCCCAGACGACGACCAGGTCGGCGAACGTCGCGTTGCCGATCCACCGCTTGGTTCCGTCGAGGATCCATCCGTCCCCGTCGCGGCGCGCGGTCGTCCGCAGGCCGCCGGCCACGTCGGAGCCGCCGTGCGGCTCGGTCAACGCGAAGGCGCCGATCTTCTCGAAGCGGCTCATCGCCGGAAGCCATCGCCGTTTCTGTTCGTCGGAGCCGCAGGTGAGGATGGAGCCGATGGCCAGCCCCGTGTGCACACCGAAGAACGTCGCCAAGGACGCGTCGGCGTGCCCGAACTCCAGCGCGACGAAGCCCGCGAAGAGGTTGCTCGGCCTGGACTCCGGGGAGTCGGGGTCGGCCCAGCCCACAAGACCGAGCCTTCCGAAACCCTCGACCAGCTGGAAGGGGAACTCCGCCCGGGCCCAGTAGTCGTCGACGATCGGGGCGGCCTGTGTGCGGAGGAACGCGCGGACGGACTCGATCTTCTCCCGCTCCGTGTCCGACAGCAGTTCCTCGTGCGCGTAGAAGTCGGCGGGCAGCAGCCCTTCGTCCAGGTAGGGACCGGACGCCGTCGGCAAGGTCGTTGCGCTGCTCATTGCAGTCTCCCTCAAGCACCGTGGGGGCATGGCTCGGAGATCCGCGCCCGTCAGTCCCCTCCGAGCCCGGCGTCTCGGTTGTCCGGCACGATTTAACGCGGAACCAGGGCCGGTCCACCGGACCCGCGCCGCTCCGGGGTGCCGTTGCCACCGCGGACCACCCCAGTGGCCCGTGGCCCCCGACGCGTCGCCGCTGTGCGTGCGCCCTTCGGCCGCAAGCAGGCGCTCACCATGTTCACTGCCAACGCCGCGGGCGCTCAGGTGAGTCAGTCGATCGGGCTGCTCCGCGAGGTGCTGACGGCGCCCGGTTCGGGGGAAGCCCGGGGCCGGCCGACGCTTCCTCGCCATCACCCCGGCAGGCAGCGACACACCGGTCGCCGTGCAAGAGAGTTCGCGTTCCGTGCCGACCCCCCCGGGCCCGTCACCGGAACCGGTCCCCGCCGCAGGTGTGGTGGGGCACTGAGGCGCACTCACCTTGTCGAGCGTGTGATCACCTGTATCACCTGCACCGTGGAGGCCGTCCATTCCTCCAACCTGCCCACGAGGCAGGCGCGGTGATTTGCGCACCGGCGTGCACGGAGTGACCGGCGGTGCGCATGTGCCGCTGATCACGGCCAGTGGTGCGGGCGCCCTTCATCGGCCGGGTCACGAGAACCATGAACACTCCGGGACCGGGCGCGCCGCCATGCGTGCCGACGAAGGCACTGACCACTGCGGGTTCGGCCCGACGGAGAAGTCACCGCGTGGCGAAACCTATGATCTGCTTTTCATTTGGTCATGCATGAGAAGGAGGGGGTATGCGCCGTACGTCGAGTCTGCTGACCGCGTTGCTTGCCTTGATCGCGGGGATATCGCTCGCATCGGCACCTGTGGCCTCGGCCACGGACATCTCAGCGGATGCCGCGGATGTCGCGAAGTCGGCGGGGCAGAAGTGGGCGCTGCGGTCGGTACTCACGGGCAGGTACGTTTCCGTGGAGTTGAACGACCCGGATCAGTACGAATGGCGGATGAAGGCCAGGAGCGAGAAGGTCGGTTCCTGGGAGAAGTTCACGATCCACACCAACCACGCCGGCACGACGATGAGTCTGCGCTCGCTGGTCACCGGCTTCTTCGCGACCGCAGAGTACGAGGACGCGGGTGACCGCAACGGCATGCTTCGTGCCCGGGGCTACCGGCTGGGCAGCTGGCAGCAGTTCACGGCGCACTACTCGACCCCGCCCGCGTTTCTGAACTCCCCTGCCGGCTCGGTGGGCGTGTCCTTCGAGTCCGTCGACGAGTCGGGATACGCCGGCAGGTGGGTGGCCGTGTCGGGGGACGGCACACTGCGTGCCATGACACCGACCCCGGGCGAGGAAACACGATTCGTGCTGGAGCCGGTCGACGCTCCGACCGAGGCGCCGTACGCGTGATCGGCTCCCGCGTCGAGCCTGAACGTGATGACCTGGAACGTCTGCGCCAACGCCAACAGGAACTGCGGCTGGAACCAGTCTCCCCACCAAGGAGAGGCCGGGTTCCAGGAACTCGACGACGCGATTCGCGAACGCCTGGTCAGCTCGGTCATCGGCGGATATCCGGACGTCATCTTCTTCCAGGAGTTCTGCGAGAAGCACGCCAAGCGTGTGGAGGAGATGCTGGAGGCCCGGACGGGCAGAGGCTGGGACGTGAGGTTCGCGCCCATCCACAACCGCGTCGGCGACAGTCCGCTCATCCAGAAGCAGTGCGCCATGGGCGGTGGATCGAACGCTGACCGAGGGGCCTACGGCATCGCTCTGGCCGTCCCGGACGAGAACACTCCGCCACTGCGGTCAAGTCCGACCACTGGACCCTGTACGGCGCTGTGCCTCTGCCGGCCGTCTGATCCCGTTCCGAGGCGTTGTGGGGGCCGGGGCGGAGATCCGCCCCGGCCCCCGGTGCTCGATGGGCAGGCACCCGCTCGCCGGACAGTCATCCGTCTCTCCCTCACCTCGATGCCCGCTCGATCCGCCGACGACCTGAGAAACGCGGGGCCCGGCCGGTGGAGTTCGGTACGAGCCGGTGCGGGTGCGGGTCTCGTTCGACAGGGCGAGCATGGAAGGGACCGCGCCACCGAGGCCGACGGCAGGAAGGCGTCCGATGCAGCCGAGCAAGGCGGTCAAGGTTTTGATCGTCGGAGGGTCTGTCGGGGGTCTCGCGGCGGCCCACGAGATGCGGGCTGTGGGGGCCGAGGCCGCTGTGTACGAGCGTTCCGCGGGCAGGATGGAGGCCCGCGGCGCCGGGGTCGTCATGCAGCCCGAGGTGGAGGCACTGCTCGTTCGTCTGCGCATGTCGGCACGGGCGGTGAGCGTCGAGCTGTGGGAGCGCCAACAACTCCACCTCCACGGCAGGGCCACCCGGTACGAGGCCCCCCAGCTGATGACCGCGTGGGACACCCTCTACCGGGCGCTGCGGGAACCCCTTGCCGGGGTCTGCTACCGCCTGGACAGTGCCTTGAGACGGGTCCGGGTGGAGGGCTCGGAGGTCACGGCCGAGTTCGCCGACGGGTACACGACGCAGGGCCACTTCCTGGTGGGTGCCGACGGCATCGGCTCGGCGACGCGCCGACTGCTCGGTGGCAACGTGCGCCCCTCATACGCCGGCTACGTGGCCTGGCGGGGCCTGGAGCCGGAAGCTGCCCTGCCCGGGGATCTGCTGGAACTCCTGACGGGGCGGTTCACCTTTTTCGGCTCGGACGGCATGCAGATGCTGTGCTACCTCGTTCCGGGGCCCGAAGGCGAGTTGACGGAGGGCTCGAGGCGGGTGAACTGGGTGTGGTACGTGAACGTGCCCGAGCGCGATCTGCCGAGGCTGCTCGCGAGCCGGTCGGGGAAGCCGTACACGACATTCCTGCCGCCCGGAGAGATGGTGCTGGATACTGCGGCGGAACTCGCCGTGACGGCGGAAGCATCGCTTCCACCGCAGTTCGCGGAGCTCGTACGGCGCTCCGACGTCTTCATGCAGCCCGTCTTCGACCTTCCGCCCCACCGGATGGTCGCCGACCACGCGGCTTTGATCGGTGACGCTGCCGGAACGGTCCGCCCCCACACCGCCTCCGGAACCTCCAAGGCATTCGCCGACGCGGCCGGGCTCGCGGCAGCTCTGCGCGGATGGGCACCTGGCCAGGATCTGCCCGGCGGGCGGCTTGCGGACTGGGAACAGGAGCGGCTCCTCCGCCTGGTTTCCCTGTCACGTGCCGGGATCGGCCTGGCCGACCAGTCATCACTCGGGACGGTGGACGGGCGACGCTACTTCGATTCCGCCTGAGCCGTTCGGCGTGTCGGTACGGGCACGAGCGAGGGAGACGTTCAGACGCTGGGATTCCGGGCCGGTGTGTGCGGCCGACTCGATCGCTGCGCGCATGATCGCCCGCCGGAGGGGCCCACGGAAAGCCTCCGTCCAGGCACCGCGTCGAGGCGTGCAACCCCTGACTCGGCTCCTCCGCGCTTCCCTGCCGCACACCCGCGATCAGGCCGCGTAGCGGCCCGGGGCCGTCGCCCGCCGCCGTGTGCGCGGCGTCGATCGTCGATCGTGGCCGCGTAGTTCGGGTCCACGAACTCCCAGGTGCGCCGGGCATTGATCACGTCGACCCCGTTGCCGTACCTCCGTACCACCTCGGCCGAAGGCGCTGCCGGGTGAGTGGTGCAGCCGGTCGCGGTCAGCACGCGAGGTCGCCGCGCGCAAGGCGGCCCGGTCCATCGGGGTGTATCCGGTATGCGGCACCACCGAGTCCAGTACCCGCCGCGCCACGGTTCACCGGGCCCCGTGCGGCGCGGTCCGTGCCTCCGCCGTCAGCCGGGTGGACCGGCAGAGGTCGCGGAGCGCCCGTGCCCGGTACAAGCATGGAACATGACCGACGCACAGAGCGGCTCCCCCCGGGGACCGGAATACGACGACCGCCACGCCCGTACCGCGGGTGAAGTGCACGCGCCGAAACCGCACCCGGGCTACATGGAGCCACCCTTCGAGGGTTTCCTGCACCACCTCTCCCGCACCGCCTGGCAGGTCGTCCTGATCACCGGCATCGCCTCCCTGGTCCTTGGGATCGTGATCCTGGTCTGGCCGGGCCCGTCCCTGCTCGTCGCCGGGATCCTCTTCGGCATCTACCTCATTCTCAGCGGCGCGCTCCAACTGGCGGCCGCCTTCGGCACGCACAGGGCGACCTCGCTGCGTGTCCTGGCCTTCATCAGCGGCGCCCTGTCGATCCTGCTGGGCCTGTTCTGCTTCCGGGGCAAGCTGGAGTCGATCCTGCTGCTGGCGTTGTGGATCGGCATCGGCTGGCTGATCCGCGGGATCACCCATACTCTGGCCGCCATTCACGACCCCACCATGCCCGCGCGCGGCTGGCAGGCCGCCCTCGGCGTCGTCACCTTCATCGCGGGGATCGTGCTGATCGTCTCGCCGTTCACCTCGATCGGCGTGCTCACCCTGGTCGCCGGCTGGTGGCTGGTCGTGGTCGGCATCGTCGAGTTGGTAACGGCGCTCCGGCTCCACGGCCGTGCACAGCGGATCCCGCGCACGGTATGACCCCGTGCAGATGAACCCCGTGCAGTGCGTCGACTTCGTGCCGCACATGGAGCCCGAGAGGGCGGCCGAATTCGATGAGGAAGGCGCCGCTGTCGCGGTCGCCGAACACCCATCGGTCCACGCCCGGACGGGTGGAACCGGTCGAGTCACCGGTCCACGACCCGGCACTCGACCTGCCGCCTCGTCCTGCCCATCGACCCGGTCCGGGGTTTCATCCCGGCCCTCGGTTGCGCCGATCCGGGTGTTCTCGGTGAGTACGGCTTGCGGCACACCGAAGTCGGACGACGGCGTCGAGCCCGCCGCCGGGGGCTGCCTCAAGGCTGGTCTCACCGCCGCTGGCGTGGGTGAGTTGCCGGACCATCGGCAGGCCGAGCCCCGTGCCGTCGTGGTCCGCGTCAGCGGCCCGCCAGAAACGGTCGAAAGCTCTGTGCCGTTCGGCCTCGGACATCCCGGGGCCTTGGTCGAGCACATGCAACTCGGCCACGGGTGGTGTGCGGCTGCCCTCCTTCGCGGAGGCGGTGGCCAGCGTGATCGTGGTGTGCGGCGGGGACACGCGCAGCGCGTTGGAGAGCAGATTGTCGATGATCTGCTCCAGTGCTCCCGGCACCGCCCACACCCATACGGCTTCGGTTCCGGCCACGATGATGTCGACCCGCTGTTCATCGGCGAAGGCCGTCCAGATGTCCGCGCGATCGGTGACGACCGCGTTGAGATCGACCGCCTCCGGCCTGATCGCGGAGTTCTCCAGGCGGGCGAGGGCGAGCAACCCCTGCACCATACGACTGAGCCGCTCCAACTCCCCGAGTGCTTTGTCGAGGCTGTCCTGAGCACAGGGGGCGAGGTGCGGCTCGAAATTCTCCAAGCGCAGGCGCAGTGAGGTCAGGGGAGTCTTCAGCTGGTGCGACGCCTCGGAGGCGAACGCCTGCTGCGCCTGGAGCAGGTGCTGAAGCCGGGTTGCGGTCCTCGTGAACGACGCGGCGAGCCGGCGTAGTTCCGGCGGCCCGTGATCGGTGGCCGGCGGATCGGTGATCCGGCCTTCGGCGAGTTGCGCGGTGGCGCGCTCCAGAGCCTGGACGGGACGGGCGATCGAGCGGGCGAGAGCGAAGCCGATCAGGGAGACGGCGGCCAGGACCCCGAGCCCCACGGCGGCGAGGACCAGCCAGGTGGCGTGGACCTTCGCCTTGAGCGGGCCCAACGCATAGACAGTCCGCACCACACACCCGACGGCGGCATCGGAGCCACCCGGCACGGTGACGAAGAGGACCTCGGCGCCTGTGGACGGGTCGCTGCGGGTGCCGACGGCGGGCTGATCGCGCAGTGCACTGGAGATGTCCGGCTCGGCGGACAGGTCCCTGCCGACGAGGGCTCGGACAGCGGTGTCGGTGCGGACGATGCCCCTGTGGCCGGCGACGAGCACGCGACTGCCGGTGCGCCGCCCGTACGCGCGGGCCAGTTCGGGCAGGTCTGCCGTCAGCCCGTGCTCCATCTTGTCCTCGCAGACCTCGGCGAGCGTCATCGCCCCCTGCTGCGCCGCATAGGAGAAGCGGGACAGCTCGCTGCGGGCGTAGAAGATGCCGAACGGCACCTCGAGCACGAGCAGGACGAGCAGCATGAGGCTCAGATGGCTGAGCAGCAGGCGACGCGTCACCGCGATCCTCCGCCGCGCGCCGACTCCGCGGCGGGCGAGGAGGCGGCGCGCGGCGGGGGGACCAGGCGGAAGCCGATGCCCCGGATGTTCTCGATCCACGACGAGTCACCGAGCTTGCGGCGCAGCGCGGCGATGTGGACGTCCAGGGTCTTGGTGGGGCCGAAGTAGTTCGGCTCCCATGCCGTGTCGAGGATCTGCCGGCGGGAGCAGACGGCTCCGGGGTCTTCGGCGAGGCAGACGAGCAGGTCGAACTCCTTGGGCGCGAGGGCGATGGGGGACTGGTGCAGATGCACCTGCCGAGTGCGGCGGTCGATGGTCAGCGGCCCGACCCGCTGGATGTGGGACGTCTCAGGTCGTTGTGCCAGGTCGACCGGGGGCTGCGGCTCCGCACGGCGGGTGTCCGGCACCGCGGGGCGGGCGCGGCGGGTGACGGCACGGATCCGGGCGACGAGCTCCCGCACGCCGAACGGCTTGGAGACGTAGTCGTCCGCGCCCAGCTCGAGACCGAGCACCCGGTCCACCTCGTCGTCCCTGGCCGTGATCATGATGATCGGCACGGACGACCGGGACCGGAGAGCCCGGCAGACGTCGATGCCGTCCATGTCGGGCAGCCCCAGGTCCAGCAACACCATCGACGCCTCCGGTGCGGTGAGGCCGTCCGCCCCGGTTCTGGCGTGTTCGACGGTGAATCCGAAACGGCGCAGCCCCTCCATCAACGGTGCGGCCACCCGGTCGTCGTCCTCGATCAGCAAGACACGCATGCCGAAAGGCTCACAGACCTCGGCCGGAGAATGTGGCGCAAACGCCGGAATCTCCCCCGAGCCGGTGATTCTCCACGGTCGGCGTAACCACCGAAGCGCGACGCCATGACGAAATGCAGGACATGGACAGCGCGGAGTAAACCGAGAGTTAAGGCCGCGAATGTCGCCGTTCGATCCCTCCAGGTGACGGCTGAAAACCGATGAAAGGCCCCGAGTGCATGAAAGGAAAGGCCTCTCGGTGGAATCGGCTGGAGCTGACGAAGGGAAATGCTTCGTCGGACGAATCCGGAGACCCTCGCTGTATCTGCTCTGGCCATCCGCTTGATCGTCTTCCCGTAGCTTCGGTCGCACGGCCGGTGCCATCGGAGCACCGCGTGCCAAGCGCCTCGACGAGCACCTGGGATGCCCCATGCCTCTTGATGAACTACGCCTCACGCGCCCCGACCTGGTGGAGCCCTTCACGAGCACGCTCCCGGGAGCACGCGCCACCGTACTGGGCCGGCTGTGGGGCGCCTTCGTACGAGAACCCCTGTACGGAGTGACCGGGCGTCGCAGGGAGTCCGACACCCAGGTGGTCGAGCTGCGACGGGGCTGCTCGCTCGCGGCGGCCGAGGCCAGTGCGCGGCCGTTCGCCGAGGTGTCCGAGGACTTCACCGTGTCCGGACCGGAAGGGCCGATCAGCGGGCCGACGCAGCTGCTGGCCCAGCTCGGCCTGCGTACCCGGGCCGCCGGCCGTCTGGCCGCCGAGCTGGAGAACAGTGTGGTCAACCTGGCCCTGGCCAGGGCCGCCAACGTCGGCGAAAGAGTCCCACCCGCGGACTCGACAGACGCCGAGCAGGCGGTGATCGACGGTCATCCGCAACATCCCTGCTGCCGGACGCGTACCGGCATGTCGATCGCCGACGTACTCGCCTACGCCCCCGAGCACCACCCCGTCATTCAGCTGGCACTGCTCCGTGTCCCGGCCGACCGCTGGCAGCGGGCCGGCGCCTGGCCGCGGCAACTGTGCGACGGGGACACGGTCCTCCTCCCGCTGCACCCCTGGCAGCGGGTCCACGTGCTCGGGCACCACCCTGATCTGGCCGTCGTGGAGGAGACGATCCCGGCCCGGCCGCTGCTGTCGCTGCGTACCCTCGCCCCGCTGGACGTCCTGCCCGGCTGTCACATCAAGACCGCCCTCGACGTGCAGGTCACCAACTACCGGCGCACCATCTCTCCCGCCGAGGCAGCCGACGGGCCTCCGCTGTCCGATCTCGTCTCGGCCGTCATCGACAAGGCCGGATACGGCGGCAGCCTGCGTATCCTGCGGGAACTCGGCAGCGGCGCCGTGTGCGTGGACGGACAGCCCTCCGCAAGCCTCGCGGCGATGATCCGGGAGTCGCCCGAGCACCACCTCGACGCCGGAGAGATCGCGGTTCCCCTCACCGCCGTCCACGCGACCGGAGCCACTGTGGTGTCGGGTGACCCGGTGCGCTGGCTGGCGGAGTTCGCCGGGCTCGTGCTGCCTCCCGCACTGACGCTGCTGTCCATGGGGGTGGCGCTGGAAGCGCACGGCCAGAACACCCTGGTCGTGCTGCGGGACGGGTGGCCGGTGCGGGTGCTGTACCGGGACCTGGACGGCGTTCGCGTCAGCCCACGCCGCCTCGCCCGGTGCGGCTTCACGCTTCCACCGCTGCTCGGCACCCGCGCAGGCGACGACGTGGGCGCGCTCCACACAAAACTGTTCGGCGGCCTGATCAGCGGCGTCTTCAGCGAGCTGGTCGATGTCCTGGGCCGGACACGGGAGGCCGATCCCCGAGCGTTGTGGGGCGTGGTCGCCGAGGTCGGCCGCCGGGTGTACGCCGACCTGCCGAACCTACGGGACGCGGCAGCGTTCTTCGGCGACACGATGCCGCTGAAGGCGACCATCGCCATGCGCCTGTCCGAGAACCCGGGCAAGGCGCAATGGACGCCCGTGCCCAACCCGCTGGCCATGTGCCATTGAAATCCGACACGAATCGTCGTCCCACTGGAGTGACCGTATGACCACCGGCACTGCCCCCCATGCCTGCCCCGCCGCCACAGCCGTCACCGCGTCGGCCGCCGAGGCGATGCGGACAGCCGACGCCGTCACCGCCCACACGCTGCTCAACTGTCTGATCCGCGAGGTGTCCGCCCCCGAGCATCAGGTGACGGTCGATGACGACCACCTCCTGCTGCGCCTGCCCCGCCGGGGTCTCTTGCTGCGCTGCCGGATGCGCCGGGCCTCGCTGATCGGTGCCCACCGCTTCCAGGGCTCGGTGCGGCGGCTCGAGAACGACGCCTGGGTGACGGTCGGCTGGAAGGAGCTGGCCGGATACATCCACGACGAACTGGAACTGCGCACGGGTATCGCCAACGAAGAGTTCCTCAGCCAGGTTGCCGACAGCCGAGACACGATCCGCACCACGCTGGAGGCGCGGGCGGGGAGCACGCCGCATGCGGATCCGTACGTGGCGTCGGAGCAGTCCCTGGTGTTCGGCCATCGCTTCCACCCCACGCCCAAGGCCCGCACCGGCGAGCCCGCGGACTGGCTGGCGTACGGCCCGGAGACCGGCGCGCGCTTCCGCCTGCGCCACCTGGTGGTGCGCCGTCCCCTCGTGCGTGAGGAGGGCGAACTGCACGAGATGAACGTGCTGTGCCCGACGCCCGACCCGGGATTCGCCATTCTGCCGGTGCACCCCTGGCAGTACCGGCTGCTGCAGGGCAACGCCCGGTTGCGCGAGGCGATCGCTGCGGGCGATGTCGTCGACGCCGGAGTGGGCGGACCGGAGCTGGTGCCGACCGCATCGGTGCGCACGCTGTACCACCCGGACACCGACACGTTCCTGAAGTTCAGCCTGAACGTCCGCCTCACCAACTGCGTGCGCAGGCATGCCGGTTATGAGCTCTCCGGTGCCGTCGCCCTCAACCGTCTGCTCCAGCCCGTCTTCGCCGAGCTCGCCGGCCGCTTCCCGGGATGCGCACTCCTGGCCGAGCCGGGCTACCGCACCCTCGACACCTCTGGTGACACCGCCCTCCTGGAGGGCTTCGGTGTCATCGTCCGTTCCGGCCTGCGTCGCCATCTTCGTCCCGGGGTGACACCCCTGCTCGCCGCCGCGGTGGCGGATGAGTACCCGACCAGCGCAGCGCACGTCTCCCATCTGCTCGCCCGCGGCGACGGAGACGTGACGGCCTGGTGGGACGCGTACCTGCGGCTGCTGTTGCCACCAGTGCTGGCAGCCTATTTCGAACACGGCGTCGTGCTGGAACCCCACCTGCAGAATGTCGTCGTCGGCGTGAACGCCGACGGCACCCCTGCACAGATGCTCTTCCGCGACCTGGAGGGCACCAAAGTCCTGCCAGGGCATCACCAGCACGCCCTCGGAGACCTCCCGGACGACGTCCGCGGCCCTCTCACCTACGACCCCGAACGCGGCTGGAACCGGGTTGCGTACTGCCTCCTCGTCAACCACACCGCCGAAGTGCTCGGCGCCCTGGCCGACCTCGACCCGACGCTGGAGCCCGCTCTGTGGGGACTGGTCCGCGACCACCTCGATGCCTACGCCCGCACCGCCGCCGAACCGCCACGCCTGCGGGCCCTGGTGTCCGGAGTACCGCTGCCCGCCAAGGCCAACCTCCTCCTGCGCTGGTCCCGGAAAGCCGACCGGCACGCCACCTACGTCCCCCTGCCCAGCCCCCTCGGCGCGGACTTCCCCCGCGAGGTGACCCGGTGAGGCCCGCCCTGCTCGACCGCGTCGGCAGGCTGACCGATGACGACCTGCCCGCCTACGTCTACGACCTGTCGGCTCTGCGCGAGCACGTTCACACCATCCGGGCCGCGCTTCCGGAACGAGTCGAGCTGTTGTACGCGGCCAAGGCCAACTCCGATCCCCGAATCCTGCAGGTGCTGGCCGGGCACGTCGACGGGTTCGAGGTGGCCTCCGGCGGTGAACTGAGCCACGTGCGAGGGCTGATCTCCTCCGCGCCGATTGCTTTCGGAGGCCCCGGCAAGACCCAGGCCGAGCTGGTTCAGGCACTGGATGCCGGAGTGGAACGCCTGCACATCGAGAGCGAGCACGAACTGCTTCTGGTCTCCGCTCTTCTGGGCGACCGGCTGACCGACGTCCTGCTGCGCGTGAACCTGCCGATGGATCTCGGCCAGGTCGCCCTCGCCATGGGCGGCCATCCCAGCCCGTTCGGTATGGACCCCGAGCGGCTGGACCGCTGTCTGGAGCTGATCGCCTCTCACCCGGGCATCCGACTGCTGGGCGTCCACCTCCACCTGGCCAGCGGACTCCGGGCCGAGGCCCAATCGGCCCTTGTCGACAAGATCCTGACCTGGGCCGAGGACTGGGCTCACGAGCGCGGGATCGACCTGGCCGAGGTCAACGTCGGAGGGGGAATGGATGTCGACTACGCCCACCCGCACAAGGTGTTCGACTGGTCCGCCTTCGGCGCGGGACTGCGCCGCATCCTGGCGCGCCACCCGCACCTCACGCTGCGGCTCGAACCCGGCCGTTCGGTCACCGCCTACTGCGGCTGGTACGTCACCCAGGTCCTGGACATCAAGTTCAGCCGCGGGTCGGCGTTCGCTGTGCTGCGTGGAGGCACTCACCATCTGCGCACGCCGGCCGCGAAACTGCACGACCAGCCCTTCGAGGTGATCCCCGACGACGCCTGGCCGCGACCCTGGGACCGACCGGAGGCCCGCGACGAGCCCGTGACGCTGGTCGGACAGCTGTGCACGCCCAAGGACGTCCTGGCCCGCCGGGTCATGGTCGAACGGCTGCGCGTCGGCGACCGGATCGCTTTCGCCATGGCCGGCGCCTACGCCTGGAACATCTCGCACCACGCCTTCCTCATGCACCCCCGCCCGACCTTCCATCACCTCGACGACGTCGAGGCATCTGTCACCGGGGACACGTACACCCACCGGCTGTCATGAGCACAGGCTCCCGTTCGCCGGTGACGGCCGTGCTCACGGTCCGGAACTTCCGTCGCTACCTGCTGGGGCAGCTGAGCTCCAACATCGGCACCTGGATGCAGCGCGCCGCCCAGGACCTGCTCGTCCTCCACCTCACCGGCAACAGCGGCAGCGCGGTCGGCATCGTGACCGCCCTGCAGTTCCTGCCACAGACCCTGTTCGGTCTGGCCGGAGGCGTCCTGGCCGACCGGTACCCCAAGCGGCGGCTGCTGCTGCTCACCCAGACCGCCATGGGAGTGCAGTCACTCCTGCTCGGGCTGCTGACCGTCACCGGGGCAGTGAATCTGCTGTCCGTCTACGGGCTGGCCTTCGCCCTCGGCGCGGCCACCGCCGTGGACAGCCCCGCGCGCAACGCCTACATCTTTGAACTGGTCTCCCGCGAGCGCGTGGCCACCGCGGTCAGCCTGAACTCCGCCCAGTTCAACGTGGCCCGTGCCCTTGGCCCCGCCCTCGCCGGCCTGACCGTCACCGCCTTCGGCACCGGTCCCGTATTCCTGGTGAACGCGGCCTCGTACCTGGCCGTCCTCTACGGCCTGATCACCATCCGTACGAACGACGCAGGCTGCCACGGCCGACCTCGATCCGGCCGCACCCGACTGCGCGACGCCTTCTGCCACATCGCCTCCACCCCCGAACTGCTCCTGCCGATCAGCCTCATCGCCTTCGTCGGCACCTTCGGCCTCAACTTCCAGGTCACCATCTCGCTCGTGGCCATCACGGCCTTCCACACGGGCGCCGCCGCCTTCGGCTACCTCTCCGCCGCCTACGCCCTGGGCGGCCTCATCGGTGCGATCCACGGGGCGAGCCGTGGCAAACGCCCCACCGTACGCCGTCTGGTCTCCACCACGATCGTCTTCGGGGCACTGGAAGGCGCGCAGGGCCTGATGCCGGACTACGGCACATTCATCACCCTGCTGATCCCCACCGGATTCGCCGCGGTGATCGTGACCACCACCGCCAACGCGCTGACCCAGCTCCACGCCGAGCCGGATCTGCGCGGCCGCGTCATGTCCGTCTACTTCCTGGTCCTCCTCGGCGGCACCCCCGTTGGCGCGCCGCTGGTCGGCCTGGTGTCGGATGCTTTCGGCGCCCGCTCCACCCTGGTTCTGGGCGGCCTCATCTCGGCGTCCTCCGCGCTCGCACTCCCCGCCTTGATCGCAGGACGAGCCCGACGGCGCGTCCGGGTCACAGGAACGGCCCTCGCAACCGGCTCACCCCTCGGGCCGGCCCAGCCGGCAGGGAACCGGCCGACCGACCTGTGACGCATGTGTGGGAATCGACGTCGGCTGTCCGTCGAACCCCCACGCGTCCCCACCTTCCCGTGCCGTCGACTCGGAAGCGGCCGGATTCGCGGCAGCCCGACCCAGTTCAGCGCGCGACTCCTGGGCATCACCACGTCACGGTCATGGGGGCGGGCCGAACGGCGTTCCTGGCGGCACGGTGTCCACTCGACGGGGCCACCACGGCACCGCCTCGATCGTCGTCACCCCCGACGGTCAGGTCGACGTCGGGTCGGGACCGCGGCCGGTCGTCCTCGTCGATGGCCATGAGGGCGACGTGGAGGGTGTCCGCCTCACCGCATAGGACACGACCCAAGCCTGCTCGTCCCCATATCGGAAACGTGCCTCTTGACGTGTGTCAGTCAACGCCAATACCGTTTCGGCCGTTGATGCTCTACCGCGATCTGAATGTATTCATCGGGAGGTGTATCTCTATGCGTAAGCTCGTGCTCACCGGAGCTCTGTTCATGCGACTCACCCGCAAGGACCGACTGACCGCCCCGTACTCGTACTACTGATCGGCGCGGAAAGCAGCTGCCGGGGTGTACGAGCGCTGCTCGCACACCCCGGTGATCCCGGAAAGGTGAAAGGCGGGGCGGGGTGGCAGAGAAAGAGCTGGGAGACATACCGGGACCGGCAGGCGACCGCGTACTCGGAAATCTTCAAGAATTCAGCACCGATCCACTCCGGTTTCTCACCGCATGCGCGAGGGAGTACGGGGACATCGTCCGCATCAGTCCGCGGAACGTCCTGCTCGCGGGCCCTGAGCACGTCGAGCGCATGCTCGTCGACCGCAACGCCGACTTCGTCAAGCAAGGCCCCGAGACCCGGCGTGCGGGACGAAGGCAGAGCCTGCCGCTGTCCACCATGAGCTCTGACGGGGAGGACTGGAAGGCCAAGCGTCGGCGCATCCAGCCGGCCTTCGGCCGGGAACTGTCCGCGACGGCCGCCGCCGCCATGCGCGGGCAGGGCGAGCGGATGCTGGAGCAGTGGCGTCCCGGCCAGGTGCGCGACCTGCAGCAGGACGTGTCAGTGGTGACCCTGCGCCTGGTCACGGCTCTGATGTTCGGCGAGGAGTACACCGACTCGGAGATTGCCGAAGTCGCCGGGATGGTAGTTCCGATCATGGAGCTCTCCGCGTCACCGGTGGTGCTCCCCGAGTGGCTTCCCACCCGTCGCAAGCTGCAGATCCGCCGCAATCTCCGAGGGGTCGAAAGGACTCTCGCCCGAGTCGCCGCCTCGGGTCGCGCAGCCGACCCGAAAGCCGCGCCCGTGCTGCACGCGCTGCTCCACGGCACGCCGGCGCCCACGCCGGCCGAGGTGAACGACGAACTGGCAACCCTGCTCATGGCCGGATACGAGACCACGAACGACGCGGTGGTGTGGGCCAGTGTCCTGCTCGCCCGAAATCCGGAAGCGGCGGAACGCGTGTACCACGAATCGGAGAAGGCGCTCGCCAAAAACGCCACCGGGATGGCGCTGCTCGGCGAACTGCCGTACACCGACGCAGTTCTGCGGGAAAGCCTCCGTTTGTACTCGCCGGTGTGGATGACCAGCCGGGACGCCCGTGTCGATGTGACGTTCTCGGACTACGTTATTCCGGCCGGCACCACGGTGACGGTGAGTCAGTGGGTGAACCACCGCGACCCGCGGTACTGGAAGCAGGCCGGAGAATTCCGCCCGGAACGCTGGCTGGGGAAGGAGCCGACGGAAGTTCCACGCGGTTCCTACTTCCCCTTCGGGCTCGGCCCGCGCACGTGCTTCGGTGCCTCCCTCGCAGGGGTCGAGGCCGTCAGTCTGCTGGCCAGTGTCTGGTCACGCTTCCGCCTCCGCCTCGAGACCCCGGAGTCCGTCCGTCCTCGTCCGGCCCTCGCCCTGCAACCGCTGAACGCACGCTTCAAGGTGGAGGCGTGGTGATCGACGGGGATCCACAAGGCCAAGCGGGCGCTCCGCTCACTCCTGACGGGCCGAGCGAGCGCGTCCGGTGGCAAGGCGAAGCCGAACCGGCGCCCCTCGGCGCCCTGCCTGGGAAATCGCGGATACACGCTGTCGGACAGCCCGTTCACCCGCGAGGGCACCGTCGTCACCGCGAGCTGCAGAACAGGCGCGCTGCATCACCGTTTCGGCGCAGCCGTCGGATCCCGCGCGGAGCGTCGTAGCCGGTGTCGAAGACGACCGGCCTCGACGTCGCCGGTCTCCTGACCGGTCCGGACACGTCTTCCTGACCGGGACAGGGTCAATACTCCAGCTGTAGATCACGATCCGGGAGTGGCACGTCGACGGTGTCCGGTTGCGACAGGCGCACGCGCGGTTCTTCGCGGATGTTTCGTGCAGTCACGGAAGTGGCGCTGGTGCACATCCACACCGCTCGCCCATCCCACAAGAACCACAGCGGTACCAGGTGCGGCCCGTGATCAGGGTGAGCCGTCGACACCCATACCTGCCGCTGCCCGTGCCGGGCCCCGACGAGCGTGTCAGTGCTCCTCGCGCAGTGCCCACGGAGAGCCGTACGCGGTGAGCAGGTCGAGGAACGGCCGGGGCGGCAGGGCCTCCGGCCCGAGTACTCCGCTGCCTTCCCACGTACCGTCCGCGATCAGTTCGAGAGCGATGACCGGGTTGACGGCCGTCTGCCAGACCACGGCCTGGGAGCCGTACTCGCGCATCGACCACTCGTTGTCGACGACGTGGTACAAGTACACCTCGCGTGCGACACCATCCTTCGTTCCCTTGACCCAGGTGCCCGCGCAGGTCTTGCCCTTCATCCGGTCTCCCAACGTGGCGGGGTCGGGCAGACACGCGGCGACCACGTCGCGCGGGGACACCTCGACCGGGCCGTCCGCGCCGGGGACGGTGACCTTCGTCGTGGCGTCGAGCCCCAGGTCGTGCAGAGTCTTCAGCTTGGCGATGAAGTCGTCACCGAGACCGTACTTGAACGTCACCCGGCGCGCGTCCACCCAGCGGGGTATCAGAAGCACCTCCTCGTGCTCGACGTTCACGCACTCGACCGGGCCGATGCCGTCGGGGAAGTCGAAGACTTCCGGGTCACTGAACGGCGCAGTCGTGAACCATCCGCGGTCCCTCTCGTAGACCACAGGCGGGTTGAGACACTCCTCGATGGTGGTCCAGATACTGAAGGACGGCGCGAAGTCGTAGCCCTCGACGCTGAGGTTGGAGCCGTCGCGGACCCCGATCTCCTCGATGTCGTCGAAGAGTTCGTCGGCCGCGTACCGGGCAAAGACGTCCGACAGGCCCGGCTCCACCCCCATGCCGACCAGTGCGAGGCGGCCGGCCCGCTCCCAGGCCGCGACCTGGGCGAACTGCTCGTCGCCGAGCTTGACCCCGCACTGTTCGTGCGGGGCGGTCGCGTGCGGCGCGGACAGCGACATCGCCATGTCCAGATAGTGCGCGCCCGCGGCGAGTGCCGCGTTGAACAGCGGCATCACGAACCGCGGGTCGGTCGCGTTCAGCAACACGTCGCACCGTTCCTCGCGCAGGACGCGGCCCACCGCGACCTCGTCGGAGGCGTCCAGGCGGCGCGCGCTGAACCGGCCCTCGTGGTCCTTGTGCGTGGCGACGGCCGCCTCGGCACGGGCCAGGTCGTAGTCGGCGACGACCATGTGGGTCAGGAAGTCACGACGGGCGGCGATACGGGTGACGGCGGTACCGACGCCGCCCGCACCCACGAGAAGTACACGCATGTCACACACCATTTCGTTGAGACGGTCCCGGCGAGCGCCCGAGGACGCCTCGATGCAACACGATCCCGGCAATTAAGGTCTACGGCGTTGGCATAAACAATCCAGGGGAGGGCGCGATGCCCAAGAAGGTGGTTCCGGAGGCGGAACGACGCAGGCGGCGGCCGACCCGGCAGGGCACCGTGCTGTCGGAGAAGCTGATCGTGCAGACGGCGCTGCGTATGCTGCGGGAGCACGGGAGCGCCGGATTGACCGCCCGCCGCCTGGGCAGTGCACTCGGCGCCGACCCGAGCACTCTTTACCGATACTTCGCCGGTCTGGACGATCTGACCCGGGCCATCGGCGAGGAGCTGATGGGGCGCGCCCTGGACCGCTGGACAGCCACCGGGAAGTGGCGTGCCGACCTGCGCGCTCTCGGCCTGGCGATCCACGCCTCCTATCTCGCCCACCCCCAGGCCGCCCTGCTGACCGCCAGCCGGGTCACCGGGCGCCCCCGGGAGATCGAGGTGGACGAGACGATTCTCGGCATCCTGCGCGGCGAGGGCTTCGGCGACGTGGACGCCGTCGGCATTTACCACGCCTTCATCGACCTGGCGCTGGCCTTCGCCGCCCTGGACGCCGGTGCACTGGCCATCAAGGACGAGGCCAGGGAGGCGGACGAGGAAATGTGGACCTCCACCTACGCCCGGCTTCCCGCCGAGACCCATCCACACATCGCCGCCACAGCACACCTGCTGGCGGACCGGATGAACCTCAGCGCCTATCCGGTCGTGCTGGACACGCTTCTGGACAGGGCGGAGACGCGGCTTGTCAGCGTGCGCAACGGTGGCAACGGCCGCGCAGCGTGAGCGCGCGGCCTCTCCACCGGGTTGGTGTGCCGTTCTCGGCCGGTGCCCGCCCTCGCTGCGCAGGGCCGAGCGAGGACGTCGACCACCTGCCGCGCACCGTTGTCATGACCTCCGTGCCGATCGGTTCGGCCGTCGTCGTCACGCGCCGACGCTCGGCTGCGCCGCCGCCGTCTCCAGGCGCCATCGGCGCGAACGTCACCGTTCCCACCCCCGGGATGAGCGCACCGCCTCGCATCGGTGTCCCCCGGGCCGGGCAATGGGCACGCCAGGCAGGAAAGGTGTATTCGAATCGTGAGCCCACGGATGGTAGGGGCGCAGTTCGCCAGAAGAAGGCGTGCCGGCCCGCCGACCGGGACGTGGGTGGGGGAGCACCCGTGCCGGGGCGGGCCGGCCTGCGATCGAGGACGGGGCCGGAGCCTCAGCTGACCTCGGCGGTCACCGTCCGGCCCGGTGGGACGGAGATTCGGGCGTAGGTGTACGTCGTCCCGTTGACCATCTTGGTCTTCACCGCCCGGGGCACCCCGTTGACCTTGATCGAGGAGTGACTGCCGGGGAATCGAGCCTCCCAGGTGTACGAGGGAGACCCGTTGTTGGTCAGCGTGGACTTCGTCGTACCGTCGTGGCGCAGCGCGAAGGTGCGGTCGCCGACCTTCAGCTGGTCGATCTTCAGCCAGTCCATCCCCGCAGGCAGCCGCGACTGTGTGGTGAGCGTATGGTGGGGCGCGTCGGGATCGACCCCCATCAGGCCCTGTACCGTCTGGCTGACCAGAGTGTAGGAGACCTCCGGATAGTCGCCGTTGGGGCCCTGCTTGGATACCGGGTGCTGGACGTTGCGCCGGTCGTAGACGTACTGCATCCACTTCCAAGCCGTGTCGTTGCGGTCGTACGCGAAGAAGGTGTCCGGAAGGTAGGAGATGGCCTCCATGTTGGCGGGCTTGCCGCTTCCGCTCGCCTGTTGGTCCACGTAATCCAGGTAGGCGTCCGTGCGTGCCCCCGGTTCCATGATCTGCTTCATCGGCATGAACCAGCTGTTCTCCTTGCCCCAGCCGGTGAGCGCGTCGCCGGACGTTGTGTAGCCGCGGATCATGGCGTCACCGGAGCCGGTGCCGCTCCATGTGGAGTTGAAGTAGGCCTTGAGGCTGTCGGCCTTTTGCTTGAACTGTTTGGCCAGTGCGCCGTCGCCCTTGTCGGCGGCGAGGGCGGACATGGCCCGGAACGCCTGGTACTGGGAGCCGATGGAGTCCCCGGACTCGGCGAGGTGTTCCTCGCCGACCTCGTTGTAGCTGGCGGCGCCCGCGAAGATGCCCTTGCCGGTGCCTTCCGCGACACCGTTCGGCTTCTTGTCGTCATGGAGTTCGATGAACTCCTTGGTGGCGTGCCTGTAGAAGTTCCAGAAAGCGGTGTCCTCGACATACGTATGGTCGCCGCTCCACCGGTAGGCCGCGTTGGCCTTCTCCACCAGCTCGAATGTCGCGGGGACCTCCCGGACGAAGCTGTCGGGGTCGTGGTAGTCGATGGACAGGTAGGTCCTGTTGTCGAAGTTGAGGGCCCATACGGGGTAGTACTTGTGCTCGGCGGTCGCGGAGCGGGCGAACGCGCGCAGCATCGTCTTGTTCTCGTCGTTCAGCCCGAGCACCGATGCGCCGGCCAGCTGGTGAGCCATGTCGCGGGCGTAGTAGGCGCTGCGGTGGGCGTATCCGGCCCAGTACGAGGGGCCGTAGGTGCCGGTTCCGGTGCCTGAGCGGTTGCGTTCGTCGACGTTGAGCGGGCCAGTGGTGCCGGGCAGTTGAACCCAGCTGTTGGCCTTGCGCTTGGCCCAGTCGAACAGAGCGACGACTTTGGGATCGGAGGACGTCACCACCGGGTCGGCAGGGGCGGACGGGGAGACCATGATGTCGTCGGCGTTGACCCAGCTCTTGCCTGACTCGAAGGCGAGCTCCAGTTCGTCGCCGCTCTTCAACGTCACGCGGCTGATCGTGTAACGGGCGTAGGTGGAACGGCTGGGTAGTTCCACGGTCCCGGCTGTCGTGCCGTTGACGCGTGCGACGAACCTGCCGCCGTCGCCGCCGGTCGCGATCCAGGCCGAGAAGTCGTAGGTGCCGACGGCCCCGGCCGTGACAGCCTGCGAGACCTTTTTGTCACTTCCTCCGTCGAGGTAGACGAGTTTGGTGCCCCCGTGCGGGGCGTTGGTGGCGACGCCGGTGCCAGAAGTGAAGTTCCAGCCAGTGCGGTCCTCTTCGAAGCCGGGGTTGGTCAGCGTCAGCAGAGGAGGAGCGGCGGCGGCTGCTTCGCCGCCCATGACGAGTGGGGTGAGCGGCGCGAGCAGTACCAGCGCGGCCAGGAGGGACAAGCGCACGGGTCGAGCGGGGCTCATGAGGCTCCAGTCGCTAGAGGAGGGGTGGGGGTGGCCAGACGCTAACAGCAGCCTTCGATGGCTTTCAATGCATCTGCATCAGATCTCTGTTGTCTGCGGCAGTAAATTTTCAATGAAGTCTTGCAAGTGATGTTGGCCGATTGCTACCGTCCCGTTCCGTCGGCCTGGCGCTCGCCGGCCTGATGTTGGCTGGGAACAAAGGTGGTTGTGCTATGGACATGAGTCGCCGCAGAGTCCTGAAGTCGGGTGGCGTCCTCGCTGCGGGTGCCGGTCTTGGCGGGCTCACAGCCTGCTCGGGCACCGGGAGCATGGGGTCCGGTGGCGGCACCGGTTCCGCCGGTGACGCCGAGAAGGGCAGTATCAAGGTGTGGAGCTGGGCGGGCCCGGCCGCCGAGTTGCGTGCGCTGGTGCCCGCGTTCAACAAGAAGTACCCGGACATCGAGGTGAGGGTCCAGGACATCGGCAACCCGGCGATCTGGGACAAGATCACCACCGCGATGGCTGCCGGCGGCGCGGGCCTGGCGGACGTGCTCCACATCGGTGTCGACTACCTGCCCGGATACGTGGAGAAGTTTCCCGGCCAGATCGCCGACCTCGGCCCCTTCGGGGCCGAAAGCTACAAGGACGCCTTCGCCAAGGGACTGTGGGGGACCGTCTGTCCGGACGGGAAGCGGATCAACGCTCTGCCCTGGGAGGCCAATTCGGCCGGCTTCTACTACCGCGCCGATGTGTTCGAGCAGGCCGGCGTCGATGTCGACGCCATCGCCACCTGGGACGACGCCGTCGAGGCCGGCAAGACCATCAAGAAGAAGACCGGTAAGTACCTGCTCGGCATCGACAAGCCCGCCTCGCAGGCCGACTCGGCCAACCTCTTCCAGATGCTCCTGCAGCTCCAGGGCACCATGCACTTCAACCTCGACGGCGACATCATGCTCAGCTCGCCCGAGGCGGTGAAGGCCATGACGATCATCAAGAAGATGAATGACGCCGGCCTGGTGAACGACATCTCCGGCGGCTGGAACTCCCTGATCAGCTCCATCAAGAAGGGCACCGCCGCCGTCGTCCCGTGGCCGACCTGGTTCGGCGGCGTCATCGAGGAGACCGTGCCCGACCAGGCGGGTAAGTGGGGAGTCCGGCTGCCTCCCGCCGTCCGCCGCGGTGGTACGCAGGCCGCCACGGTGAACTCCACCCACTTGGCCGTTTCCGGAGCCAGCAAGCAGCAGGCCGCGGCATGGAAGTTCGTGGAGTTCGCCCTCACCCGTCCTGAGTCGCAGGTGAAGATCTATAAGGGCAAGGGCATAGCGCCCGCACTGCTCAAGGCGTACGACGACCCGGTGTTCCACGAGCCGTCGAAGTTCTTCAGCGGCCAGAAGAAGGGCGAGATCTTCCTCGACGCCCTCAGGGCTCCCGCCCCGGCGTTCAACTACACCGGCGACTACGCCCGCGCGCTCAAGGCGGTCACCGACGCCCAGACCAAGGTCCTGCTCAAGGGTGCCGACCCGGCGGCGGCGCTGCGTGAGGCCGCTGACCAGCTTGCCAATCAGACGGGGCGCAAGGTCGTCCGATGACCACAATGACCTCCCAGCCCCGCACCGGGCGGACCGTACCCGGGCAGTCGCAGCGCAGCCGCCCGCCACGCCTGGCCGCACGGCGTCTGGCGCCGTACGCCTTCGTGCTGCCCGCGATCGCGCTGTTCGCGGCGTTCAAGCTCTACCCCATCGGCTGGTCGTTCCTGCTCAGCCTCTACAAGACTGTCGACGGGGTTGACACCTTCGTCGGCGGCGAGAACTACGCCCGACTGTGCAACGATCCCCTCTTCTGGACCGCGCTCAAGAACACGGCAGTCATTCTGCTGGTCCAAGTGCCCGTGATGCTCGCCCTTGCCATCGGGCTCGCCGTCGCCTTCAACTCGGCTGTACTTAAGGGTCGTTCAATTTTCCGCCTCGGGTTCTTCATGCCGATGATCACCGGCCTCGTCGCCTACGGCGTCATCTTCTCGGTGCTCCTGAACGAGCAGTACGGCCTGGTCAACTGGCTGCTGTCACTCGTCGGCATCGGAGAGGTCCCCTGGCTCACCGACCCGCTCTGGGCGAAGATTTCCCTCGGCCTCGCCCTCACCTGGCACTACACCGGTTACAACGCGATGATCCTGCTCGCGCGGCTGCAAACGATCCCCAAAGAGCTGTACGACGCCGCCTCGGTCGACGGGGCCGGAGCGTGGGGAGTCTTCCGCCATGTGACCCTGCCCGGGCTGCGGCCGGCGATTCTGCTCACCACGGTGCTGTCCACCATCGGCACCCTGCAGATCTTCGACGAGCCGTACATCCTCACCCACGGTGGCCCGGACAACGCCACGCTCACCATCGGCGTGTACCTGTACCAGAACGCCTTCGTGTACTTCGACTTCGGGTATGCCTCGGCCATCGCCTACGCCCTGGCCGTGCTGATCGGCATCCTCGGGCTGATCCAGTTCCGAGTTCTGGGAGACAAGAAGTGACGACCTCCGCGATCGGAACCGAGAGGGCGAGAGCCCGGAACACCCGTCGCCCCCGCAGCGTCGGCAACAGCATTCTCCTGACCTCGGGGCTCGCCATCGTCCTCGCGGCCGTCCTCGTCCCCTTCTACTGGCTCGTCATCGCCAGTACGCACAGTTCCCAGGAGATCTTCGACTCGCCGCCGCCTCTGCTGCCCGGCGGGCACCTGACGGAGAACCTGACCGCCCTCCAGGAGACCGCGTCCTTCGGCCGGGTCGTGGTCAACTCCCTGCTCATCGCGGTCCTCTACACCTTGTGCGCGGGCGCCGTGTGCACACTTGCCGGATACGCCTTCGCCAAGTACCGCTTCAAGGGCAGCAACGCGCTCTTCGGCCTGCTGATGCTCGGCCTGGTGATCCCCACACAGGTCACGCTCGTCCCCTTGTTCAAGATGATGGCCGAGCTGCAGTGGCTCAACACCTACCAGGCCGTCATCCTGCCCAATCTGGCCCTGCCCTTCGGGATCTTCCTGATGCGCCAGTCCATGGGCGCCCTGCCGGACGAACTCCTGGACTCGGGACGCATGGACGGCTGCGGCGAGTTCCGGCTCTTCGTCAAGGTCGTGCTGCCGCCCATGAAACCGGCACTCGCCGCGCTGGGCATCTTTCTCTTCCTTTACCAGTGGAACGACTTCATCTGGCCCCTGATCGTGCTGCGTGACAACGCGTCGTTCACCATCCCCGTGGCGCTCGCCTCGCTGCAGGGCGTCGACGA
The DNA here is from genome assembly GCF_044767885.1 of Streptomyces sp. NPDC101194. Taxonomy (NCBI): domain Bacteria; kingdom Bacillati; phylum Actinomycetota; class Actinomycetes; order Kitasatosporales; family Streptomycetaceae; genus Streptomyces; species Streptomyces sp. NPDC101194. The sequence goes on along the minus strand of NZ_JBIWOS010000005.1, from coordinate 270,828 downwards.
CACCGACTACGGAGCGATCCTCACAGGAACCGCCGTCGCCGCGATCCCCATGGCGCTCGTGTTCCTCGCCCTCCAACGCCACTTCGTCTCCGGCCTGCTCGCCGGAGCCGTCAAGGAGTGAACATGACCACCCTGTCCTACGAGGCCGTCACCACCGCCGAGCTCGCGCCGGCGACGTACGAGCCCCTGCTCGACACAGTCGAGATCGCCGTCCTCGCCCCAGGGCGCGAACCGACGTGGACGCTGTCCGAACTTCCGGACGGGCTGAGGATGTTGAGCGTCGAAGCGGACGGTGCGCCGGTCGAGATCCGGCTGTCCCTCCCGCTGGGCGACGCGGCCGGTTACTGGCATCCCAAGGCCGGATGGACCCGCACCATCGTTGCCGACTGGGCAGGGCGATCCAGGGTCAGCCTCATCGACGGTCTCGCCTCCGGATGCCTGTACGACCACTCCGGCGCGACCATGCTCACCTTCGCGACGGCCGACCCGGTGCCGGAAGTCCAGCTCCGCTTCGGGGTGTCCGAGGAGAACGACGCCTATGTCGTGCACCTCGAGCTGCCCGCAGCGCCGGAACCGCACCGCATCCTGTTCGTCCCGAACAGTCCGTCGGTCGCCGCGGCCCTGGCCGCGCTGCGCGACTGGTACGCGGGTGACGTGCCGACCATGCCCGTCCCCGAATCTGCGCGCGTCCCCGTCTACTCCACCTGGTACGCCTTCAACCAGCAGGTGAACGCCGCCGCCGTCGAGCAGCAGGCCGAACTGGCCGCACAAGTGGGCTGTGGAGTTCTCATCCTCGACGACGGCTGGCAGAGCCTGGGAAGCGGACGCGGCTACGCGGGCTGCGGCGACTGGAATCCCGACCCGGTCAAGTTCCCGGACTTCACAGGCCATGTCGACCGCGTGCGCCGGGCCGGTCTGCGCTACATGGCCTGGATCGCCCCGCTGCTCCTGGGGCCGAGGGCCGAGTGCCACCAGCGGTGGGCTCCCTTCGCGCCGACCGCAGCCACGGTGCCCGGGGCCTACGTCCTCGATCCACGCCGGCCCGAAGTGCGGGCCCACGTCGTCGACATGTGCGTGTCCCTCGTCCGCGACCACGGCCTCGACGGCCTCAAGGTCGACTTCATCGACCAGGCCATGGTCTACGCGGGCGACGGCGGCGGCGACATCGGGGAGGCACTGACCCTGCTTCTCGCCGACCTGCGGTCCGCGCTGGAAGCGGTGCGGACAGACCTGCTCCTCGAATTCCGGCAGCCCTATGTCGGCCCCGGCATGGCGGCGTTCGGCAACATGCTGCGATCCTTCGACTGCCCCGCGGACGCCACGGCGAACCGAGTACGCACGATCGACACCGCGCTGCTCGCCGTCGGCGGAGCCGTGCACTCGGACATGCTCCTGTGGGACCGGACGGCGCCCGTGCAAGCCGCGGTACGGCAAATCATCGGGGCGCTGCACTCGGTGCCGCAGATCTCCGTCCGGCTCGACACGCTCCCCCCGGACCACCTTGAGGCACTGCGCTTCTGGCTGACTCAGTGGCGGCGACTGCGTCCGCAACTTCTCGACGGAACGGTCCGTCCCGGCCGCCCCGACGACCTGTACACCCTGGTGCGTGCCGAGGCGGACGGGGTCGGCGTGGTGAGCGTGCACAGCGAGCGCGCGGTGCCGGTCCGGCTGGCGGAATTCCGCGAGACCGTGCTGGTCAACGGCTCGGATTCGGACCGAATTATCCTGGACGTACAAGAGGCCGCAGCACATGCGGAAGTCCGGATCCATGCCCCTGACGGCCGTATGATCGAGCGGACCTGGATCACTCCACAGGCCGGTCTGCACAGCGTTTCTGTTCCGCGCATGGGACTGGCCCTGGTCAGGAGCGACGCATGAAAGCCCATTCGAAAGGGAGCCAATGAAGGTCGGCATCGTCGAGGTCGCGGCTCGCGCGGGAGTGAGCGAGGCGACGGTGAGCCGGGTCATCAACCGGCGGCAAGGTGTGGCAAAGACGACGCGGGACGCTGTCGAAAGTGCCATGGCCGAGCTCGGGTACGAACGTCCGGTGCAGGGGCAGTTGGTCGCCATTGTCACCGAACACGTATCCAACCCGTTCTTCGCCGACGTCGCCGAACGCATCGAGTCCGCACTCGCCCCGCACGGACTCAAGACCGTGCTCTGCCCGGCCTTCCCCGGTGGTGTGCAGGAGCGTGACTTCATCACGTCCGTCGTCGACAAGGGCATCGCGGCCGTGGTCTTCCTCTCGGCGTCGAACACGCTGGAGGGCGCCGACACCGAGTCGTACGAGATGCTCCGCGCCCGCCGTATCCCCTACATCGGCGTCAACGGCACGTTCGCCGACGGGGTGCCCGCGCCCGTCTTCTCCACGGACGACATGCTCGCCGCGGAGCTGGCTGTCGATCACCTGCACCGTCTTGGCCACCGTCGTATCGGGATGGCCTCCGGACCGATGGGCAATCATCCCGCCGACCGGCGTGTGCGGGGCTTCGTCGAGGCGATGACAAGACGCGGTGTCGAGGACGCCGAGAGGTGGGTGATTCGTCAGTCGTACACCGTGGAGGGCGGTCAGGGGGCTGCCGCGTCCCTGCTCGGACTCGGCGCCACCGCCATCGTCGCGGCAAGTGACTACATGGCGCTCGGCGCGATCCGCGGCATCCGCCGGCAGGGGTACGCCGTGCCTGATGACGTGTCGGTCATCGGCTACGACGGTGCGATGATCACCGAGTTCGTCGACCCGCCCCTGACGACGGTGCGCCAGCCCGCGGACCGGCTGGCGCTGGAGGTCGGGCGGAGCGTTTTGGCGCTCGTCAGCAACCGGGACGTACCGACCGGAGAGCTCCTCTTCGACCCGGAACTGGTGATCCGAGCCTCAACGGCTCCTGCTCCCGAGGAGTGAGCAGGGCACGGCCGGCCGTGTCGCCCCCTACTGGGGGAGGGCCACGGTCGGCCATCTGAGCTGCGGGCCCTGCTCGGAACCCAGCCCCTGATCATTGGTCCGAGGAGCCGGGCGCAACTTCGCCGGCGAGGCGGTGCCGGCCGGCCTGGTCCGGACGGCGAGGGAGGACCCGCGCACGGCCATCATCGGTGAACACAACGAGGCGACCACCGTGTATCCGGGGTTCGCCAAGCGGGCCACCGCCGTCGATGACACCACCGCCGCCCGCTGCTTCCACAATGCTGCAGCTGCCGAGGCCAGGCACGCAGCCGCCTTCCGATAGGCACTCAACCCGCTGCACCGACCACCCTGACCGCACCCGGGGACCGGCCGCACGTACCACGCGAGGCAGTCCGGTCGGCCGACCTCTGACCCAGGCCGACCGGACTGTCTCTGGCGCGGCTGCTGCCGCGTCACCACCCGGCACCGGACCCGCTCGTTGAGAAACGGCCCTGCCGGGCCGCCTTCGCACCCGAATCACTGATCCGGTACACCTGGACGGTCGCGCCGACGGCCACGGCCAGGGCGATCGCCAGTGCCACGACGCGCACCAAAACAGAAGAAGCCGACCGGGCCACGGCGGACGCCCCGCCGTCGGTGGGGCCGCCGGCCTCCCCGCCGCGGTCTCGTTCCCAGCGGAGGTCGGCGCGGCCGAGCAGCCAGACGGCGACCGTCAGCACGAACAGGGCGATCGCCCATGGAGTGGGACCGGGCCCCCTCTCGGCGTGCTCTCCCACAAGCGCGCTCTGCCGCACCCGGTCCTCCAGCCACTCGCCGGATTCGGCGGTCAGCACCACCAGGACAGGAGTGACCAGCCCCATGACCGGCAGCACCCGGCCGAGCCTGCGCGCCGCTCAAGTCCACAGCGGACAGACCACGAGCGCCAACGCCGCCAGCGGGACCAGCACTGCTGCGCCGTGAACGAAGAGGGGATGGCCGGGAAGGCCGCTGATCAGCCCAACGTCCACGGGGTCTCCTGGGCAAGCGGCGCATTAACTCGTTCGGCCGACAGCGGTCGCTGGTGGTCATCAGCCGCGATGTCATGACGGTGCGACCCGCGCTCGGAGCGGATGCGCGGCGGGTCACGCACTTCAGAGAGGCCGGCTCGTGCCAGCCGGCCTCGGAAGAAGGAGACAGCGATGGAGCGCAACCGGGGAGATCGTGTGCAGCACCAGGCCCCAGGACATCCAGAAACACACCCGCCTCCGGGCGAGGCAAGGTCCTGGTCTCGATCGGCGGCTTGACGTCCGTGCCGCCGGCGAACGTCTCCGCCTGTGCGGGCCGGGAGCGGCGGCGCCACGGATCGCCGCCGACCTGGAGTGGTGACGGACGCTCCGTTTCCGGTTCCCGATCCTCCTCAGGGAATCAAGCCGCCATCAGAGCCGAATGGCGACACGGAGCGGCACCACCGCAGGTGAGACGGGTGAGGCGATATGTTGCAGGAGCGACGGAATTGAACGGAGTGGGCGATGGCGCGTCCTTGGCTGAACGTGCTGGCACAGGTGCTGCCCGTCCCGCTCGGGCTGCTGCTCAGCGGTGCTCTGGTCTGGGGTGCCACCAACGCCGACTGGAGTGACACCAGCAGCAACAGCGGGAACACATGGGTCTCCGGCTCGGCGGGACTGGCCAACGACAGCAAGGTGCCCATGTTCCGCATCGACAACATGCGACCTGGCGACACAGGTTCCAACTGCATCAGGATCGAGTCGAACGCCAGCTTTCCCACTGCGCTCAAGCTGTACAGCAACTCGCCGAACTGGCCCAGCAACTTCCAATCCTTCATCGACCTCAAGATCGAGGTGGGCACCGGCGGCACCTTCGGCAACTGCAACGGCTTCACTCCGAACAGGACTGCGTTCGACGGCACCCTGGACCAGTTCATCGCCCTGTACACCGACTTCCGCACCGGCTTGGGTCCCTGGACCCTGCCCGGCAGGCCACCCAACTCGCTGAGCTTCCGCTTCGCGTGGAAGTTCAGCCGGAGCGCGCCCAACAGCTCGCAAAGCGTGGCCACCAACGAGGCGTCCTTCACCTGGGAAGCTCGGGAACGCGAGTGACCTTCCCCAGTGAGCCGGCCGCCGCCGCGCCGCGCCGGCCCACGGCCGAGGGTGCCCCGCACCCGATCCGCGTGGTCGCCTCGGTCATCGCACGTACCGTTCTCGGCTCGATGATCGGGCTGCTGGTGTGGGCGCACGTGCCCGTGCTGGCGCTGGGTTGGACAGCGGGCGTGGTGCAGTCCGGCTCCATGCGTCCCGCCCTCGTGCCGGGTGACGTCGTTCTCTACCAGCCGCCGCGCGACCGTACACCGGCGGTGGGCCAGATCGTGCTGGCCCAGGACCCCACCCGACCCGGTCATCTGCTCACCCATCGGGTCCACCGGGTACTTCCCAACAACGACCTGATCACCAAAGGTGACGCCAACCCCGCACCGGACTCCACCCCGATCCGACCCACGGCGCTCCAAGGCGTGGCGCGACTGCGCGTGCCCTGGATCGGGCTGCCGGCCCAGCTCTGGCGTGCCAGGCGAACCGTGCCCGAGGCGATCGTGCTGCTCGGACTTGCCATTCTGCTCGCGTTCGCCGCTCTGCCACTGCGCAGCCGCAGCCCACACAAGTAGCCACGGTGGCGTCCTGACCGACGCGTGACAGCACCGGGGCATGTGATGAGCCTTGCGGCAGACCCGGCCGTGGCACGCACCAGCCTCCGAGGAATGTTCCGGGAGGAGGGCAGGAGCCGCCGATCTCGGCTTGGGCGGTCCCGACAACGACCCCGACGACCCGGTCGTCGTCACCGGCGGCCGGGGCGACCAGCACCGTACGGCCCTCCAGCCCTATCGGTGCCGATGGCCCACCGGGGCCGTGCCTCTGTGAACCACCGGCGCCATGCGACGGGAGGGCCGGTCGGGTGCCCCGGTGATCAGGGCGGAAGGGTCCTCACGGCGCCCCGTGGAGACGACCCGGGGAGCGCTCATCCGGTGTGCCGGCCCGTTCCGGCGCGGTGGTTCGTGCGTCGCGAGCCGAAGGTCAGACCGAGCCAGCACGCCCAGCCGATGGGTTGCAGCACCCAGTAGCTCGCCGCCCGGTAGAGCAGCGTGAGCGCGATTGCCTGGTCGGTGCGCAGCCCGTACAGCACGAGCAGCGCTGTCAGGCCGGCTTCCACCACACCGAGACCGCCCGGTGTCAGCCGCAGGCTGCCCGTGATCTGGGTGAGCGTGTATGCCACGAGGATCCCGCGCCAGGGAATGCCGATGCCCAGCGCCCATGCGCAGGCGAGGAGGCAGGCCGCGTCGCACGCCCAGTTGAGCAGCGCGAGGGTGAAGGGCTGCCACCAGGGGCGCAGTCCCGGTTGAACGGCATGGACGTGCCGACCGAGGGCAACCAGTCCGTCCTCGATGTTCCGCAGCTGCTGGGAACGTACCCCGAGCCGCCTCCACAGCCGCCGGAATCGGCGTCGTACCGGCCCGAAACGGGAGAGCCCAGCGACAGCTCCCACCATCACACCGAGAACCGCCACGAGCCCGAGCGCCACGGGCCACAGCACACCGAGCTCTGTGGGGCCGCTCGCCAGAGCACCGATCACCAGCAGCGCAAGGAGAGCGGCCACCGACAGCACTCCCGAGACGGCAAGCACCGCCCCCGCGAGTACCTGCCCCACGCCTTTGCGCCGCAACTGCGTGAACATCCACGCGGCCGCGAACGCCGCCCCGCCCGGCAGTGCACCGGCGACGGCGTTGGCCGCCAGCACGATGGTTCCGACGGCCTGGGGGCGCAAGCGCGCCCCGCCCATCCGCAGCAGGCGCTGCTGCAGTGCGATCAGGGCGCCGAGAGACGCTGCCTCGAACCCGGCGACCAGGAAGAGCCGGGGCAGCCGGACTGCGGTGATCAGGTGCGAGGCCGCAACCAGGTCGTGCCGCCGGTACACCGCGACGACCGCCGCGATCACCACCAGGGCGACGGAGCCGAGCCACCACAGCCGACGTGGCGCCCTGCAGGGTGCGGCAACGAAGCCCTCGCCATGCTCGACCTTCTCGTCCGCGCCGCCCATGTCGGCCACCGTACGGCGCCACACCGCCCGACGAGACGAGCCGTAAGCGATCTGTCCTTCTACCGGGGCCGCCAGCGGTCCCGTCGTGAGCGCAACCGTCGGCAGGAGGCGCAGGGACGGACCACTCACCCGACGACCGTGCGGTAGGAACACGCAACGGCCTGCCTGCCCGTCCCGGGCTCACCGGACCTCGGCCGAGTTGTACCTGTCCCGCGCGTGCCGGGCCGAGCCCGGTGGCAGCTGCCCGGAGGTCTCCACCTGGGCACCGAGGGTCTGCTGGGGTGCGTGAGGACTCCTGGTCGCGGTCGGCCGGGTTCTCCGGTCGGGACCGCGCGGTGACCAGGCCCCGACACGGTGCGTTCGCTCCCGCTGGAGAAGGCGTTGATCCTGGAGGTGGGACGCCCACCTGTGATGTCTCTTCGCATTGCGGGAACGGTCTCGCCGAGGTTCGTCCTTTGCCAAGGGAGCCGTCCGGTGATCACATCAGTTCGTCCGTCAGGCCGGCATCTGTCGCGCTCGGCCAAGCCGGGACCCCCGCGCGAGGCCCCCAAGCCGCCGGTGCCTTCGCCAGGGCCTTCCTGGTCTCGCTGGCTGCTGCCCGTCGCTGCGTTGGTCTTGCTGCTCGTGGTGCTGATGCGAACCACCTCCCCCCAGGGGGGCGCGTCGCTGTCGTACAGCGAGTTCGTCGGCAAGGTGAGCGTCGGTCAGGTCAAGACGGTCGACATCGACGACAAGGGCGCCATCGAGGGAACGCTCAAGGACGGCAAGAAATTCACCACGCGGATACCCACTGCTTTGGACAACAGTCGCCTGGAGCAGCAGTTGGAGTCCAAGAACGTGGAGATCACCGCGTCCCGGAGCAGCAGCGGCAGCCCCCTCGGGACACTGCTGGTGCTGTTCCTGCCGCTCCTGTTCATCGTCTCTCTGTTCGTGTGGGCCGGCCGCCAGGCGGCAAGGACACCGGGCGGGGGGCTCAGTGCCATCGGGCGGGCTCGCGCCAAGATCATCGAGACCGAGCGGCCGACCACCCGCTTCGAGGACGTCGCGGGCTACGGGGGCGTCAAGCAGGAGATCAGCGAGATCGTCGACTTCCTTCGCAGCCCCGAGCGCTACGCGGTCGCGGGAGCCAAGGGACCACGTGGTGTGATCATGGTGGGTCCGCCGGGCACCGGCAAGACCCTCATCGCCCGCGCGGTGGCCGGTGAGGCGGAGGTCCCGTTCCTGTCGGTGACCGGCTCGGCGTTCGTGGAGATGTTCGTCGGTGTCGGGGCCTCCCGGGTGCGCGACCTGTTCACCGAGGCGCGCAGACGGGCGCCGTCGATCATCTTCATCGACGAGATCGACGCCGTCGGCAGCCGTCGCGGCGGCGCTGCCCGGCTGGGCGGCAACGACGAACGCGAGCAGACCCTCAACCAGCTCCTCGCCGAGATGGACGGCTTCGACCAGGCCAGTGGCATCGTCGTCCTGGCCGCGACCAACCGACCCGAGGCCCTCGACCCGGCGCTGCTGCGTCCCGGCCGCTTCGACCGGCACGTGACCGTACCGCTGCCCAACCAGGACGAACGGGCGGCCATCCTGGCCGTCCACGCCCGCGGCAAGACCCTGGCGCCGGACGTCGACTGGGACACCGTCGCCCGGGCCACGCCCGGCTTCTCCGGTGCTGACCTCGCCAATCTGGTCAACGAGGCCGCCATCAATGCGGTCCGGGCAGGGGGTGCCGTCATCGACGCCCAAGGCCTCGGCGACGCCCGCGATCGGCTGTTGCTGGGGCGCCGGGAGTCCACCAACGCCCTGCTGCCCGAGGAACGGCACTCCGTGGCCGTCCATGAATCCGGACACGCACTCATGGCGGCCCTGTGCGAGCACGCCGACCCGGTCGCCAAGGTCACCATCCTGCCCGCCGGGCCTTCGCTGGGTGCCACTGAGCAGCTTCCGGAGGCCGAACGGCACCTGTACAGCGAGGGCTATCTGACCGACCTGCTGACCGTCCGGCTCGGCGGCCGCGCGGCCGAGCTGGTCGTCTTCGGTGAGGGATCGACGGGTGCCGCCGACGACCTGGCCGGCGCCACCCAGCTCGCCGCCCGCATGGTCCGCGAATTCGGCCTGTCTCCAGCCCTCGGCCCCATCGGATACGGTTCCGGAGCCTCCCGCTACCTCGGCGGCGAGAGCACCGAAGAGACGCTGCACCGGCCCTATTCCGAGCAGACCCAACGCATCGTCGACGAGGAGACCGCGCGCTTGCTGCGGGAGGCCGAGGAACGTGCGGTGGTTCTGCTGCGTGACCACCGGGAGGCGCTCGACACCCTTGCCGGACTGCTCACCACCCGCGAGACCGTCGACGGAGCCGTGGTCCTCGACGTACTCCGACAGCAACAGCAACCGCAACAGCGGTCGGACGACCACCGCACCGCGGCGAATGGAGAGCCGACGTCTTCCCCGCGACGCCGCGGCGGCGCCGGCAAAGAAGAAGGAGGCGACCATGGAGAAGCAGCAGCCGGGGGCGGGCCACGGTGAGCAGGAGGTCTTGGCGCGGACGGTCGCTGACGTGATGCGCACCTCTGTGGTCACGATCGATGTCGACGAAACCGTGCTCGTGGCCTGGGAGCTGCTGGAGCGTTCCGGCTCCCGTCACCTTCCGGTCGTGCACCCGGACGGTCGCTGTGCCGGCCTGCTGGACAGGGCCGACGTGGCGGTCGTCTGTGCGGCACCGGCCGCTTCGCTGTCCGGCCTGCGCGTGGGCGACCTCCTGCCCGCCCGCAGGTCGGCCCTTGTACGTGTCGAGCAGACCGTACGCCACGCAGCCGACCTCATGAGCTGTACCGAAGCCGACGCTCTGCCGGTGCTGGAGGAAGACGGGCGTCTCGCCGGGATGCTGACCGCTGCCGACATCGTCACGGCCCTCGCCGGTCGTCCGGCGCAGAAGGACCCCGCCGATACGCGGCCGCGGGCTCCGTCCACGGTGTTGCCCGGGCTCCCGCCTCGGCGGGGCTACCGTGGAGCGGCGGTTCCTTGAGCGCGCACGACCGAGCTGAGGCGTGACTATCGAGGTGACACCTGGTACGGCTGTCCTGGTGTCACCTGGCTTCGGCGCCAGGTCCGTGAGGGCACCGAGCGCGCAGGCGAGGTCCCGCGCCTCCTTGTTCGCCCGCCTGCGGTCTCAGGTGTCGGATGCCATCCGCCTTTCGAACGTGATCGTTCCGTTCGGCTTGGGTGGGCATGAACTCCAGCCTGATGCGGGACGGTTCGTCTCCTGTGTGAGGTGGCTGTTGCCGTCGGCGCCCGGCCTGCTGGGGCCGCACCGCGCTCCGGTCCGCGATGATTTCGTTGTGAGGGTGAGCACCGGCGTTCAGGGCCAGGCAGGCGGATGCGGTGGGTGTGGCGTCACCTGTTCGGCACCGTGCCGCCGCCCGGATCGTGGCATTCCTGGGCGAGGATCGACGGAGCGAGAATTCGGCCGCACGATTGAAGGGTGTCGTTTCGGCCTTCATGTGGAGCGCTTGTCCACGGACTCGCACGAATCACACGAAAACCCCGGGACGTCGGGGTCTACGCCCTCGGCGTCGCTCTGGAGCGGTCATCACGGCTGCGTGCCGGTCCGGGTTCGAGTACGGGAGAGACGCTGTGCGGGCGACCTTTACGCTAGGGCGGATCGCGGGGGTCCGGATCGGGGTCCACTGGAGCGTGGTGCTCATCTTCGGCATCATCGCGTTCGGACTCGCGCAGGGTCGTCTCCCGCATGCGTATCCGGGCCATGCCCCGGTGGTGTACTGGCTGGCCGGCCTCGGGGCTGCCGTGGTCTTCCTCGCTTCTCTGCTCGCCCACGAATTGGCGCACGCCGTGGTGGCGCGGCGCAACGGGGTGGCCGTGGACGACATCGTGCTGTGGCTGCTGGGCGGGGTCGCCCGGCTGAAGTCGGAGGCGTCGAGCCCGGGGGCGGAACTGCGGATCGCGGGTGTTGGCCCACTGGTCAGCCTTCTGACAGGCGGGCTCTTCGTGCTGGGCACCTGGCTGCTCGCCCTGTTGTCCGCGCCCGGGCTGCTGATCGAGGTGGTGGCCTGGCTTGCGGGCATCAACCTGTTGCTCGCCGTCTTCAACGCCCTTCCCGCCGCTCCGCTCGACGGCGGGCGGCTGTTGCGTGCCTTCCTGTGGTGGCGTACGGGAGACCGGTTGCGAGCGACCGCCGGGGCCACCATGGCGGGACGCGTCCTTGGCTGGCTGCTCGTTGCGCTGGGGCTTGTGGTGTTCATGAGAGGCGGCGGTTTCAGTGGGCTCTGGATGGCCTTGATCGGCTGGTTCCTCATTGCCGCCGCCACCGCTGAGGGGAGGCAGGCGCACCTGCGCGGTGTGCTTGCCGGTGTCCCGGTGCGTGATGCCATGACAAGGGATCCGCTCACGGTGCCGGCGGTGCTGACGATCGCGGACCTGCTGGCCGATCCACGGTACCGGTACCGGCATTCGGCGTTTCCGGTCAGCGGTGTGGACGGGGCACCGGTCGGGCTCGTGACGCTGGACGGCGCCAGGCGGGTGACGACCGAGAAGAGCGGGACGGTGACGGTGGGCGAGGTGATGGTACCGCTGTCACAGACCGCCATTGCGGGCCCGGAGGACTCACTGGCGGATCTGCTGCCCCGCATGGAGCCGGGGGCCGAGCACCGGGTCCTGGTGATGGACGAGGGCAGACTCGTCGGCATCCTGTCGCTGTCGGACGTCAGCCGTACGCTGACCTGGCTGATGAACCCCGCCCCGAGAGGGCCGCACGGTGTCGGTAGCCCATGACGGGGTGGCCGACTGACCGTCCGGCGAGCACCTGGCGGACCTTGTCGGGTCACGCTGATCCCGGAGACCGGGAAGGCGACGTGTGTGCTGGTGCTGCGCGGGCGGTTCACGATGCCGGAGGCCATGACCGGCATGGTCGTGTTCCGCGTACGACAGAGGCAGCAGCCGACGCAGCCCCGCAGTCCGTTCGTGACCCACGCATGGCCTTGTGCCTGTCCGAGTGGCCGGGCACTGCTGCGCCGGTGCGAGGGCTGCGGGACACAGTCGTCGCACACATCATCGATGCCCTGTTGAGATGGCGGTCCGAGGTTGCAGCAGGGATCGTGAGTACGGGACACCAAGCGCGACCAGGCAGGTGCGTGATGAGCGATGAAGCAACACCAGCCCCGCGGATCGTGGTGGGCGTCGACGGCTCCGAATCGTCGAAGGCAGCCCTGCGGTGGGCGGTCGGCCAGGCGAAACTGATCGGTGGCGTGGTCGACGCGACGATCGCCTGGGATTTCCCGACGGGCTGGTACGGCTTGGCCCCGCCCACGGACAAGGATCCGGCCGACTACCAGAAGCGGGCACGCAGGATCCTGGACCAGGCGATCGACGAGGCCCTCGGCCCGGGCCCGGGACGGCCGGTCGACCTCCGCCCCATCTCGGCCCACGGGCACCCGGCTGCCGTACTGCTCGATGCCGCTGCGGGAGCACGCCTGCTGGTTGTGGGCAACCGGGGGCACGGCAGATTCAACGAGGCACTTCTGGGCTCGGTCGGCCAGCACTGCGTGCAGCACGCCCCGTGCCCCGTCGTCGTGGTCCGCGGATCGGGCCACGGAACCTGAACAACGCGGTCTGCCCCACCGTCGCCGCACCCTCGATGCCGGCCGCACCCATGGCCGAGCGCCTGCTTCGCTGATCGTGGAAGGCCGAGTTCCTGGCACCCTCGTTCGATGGCGATCGCGCCTCGCACCCCGTGCGGAGCGATGAGACGTGGCGGCCCCGTCGGAGTGTCGCGCAGGGGCTTCCTCCGCACCTCTGCTCGTTCGTCCATGTACACCACCTTGTGATCGTTCGGTCCAGTTGTGAGTTGTGGGATCTGTCCTGGGGCCGTGTCCGTCGCTGGAAGGCGGAATGGTTCTCCTGCTCGGTAGTGGCGTGGGAGACGTCGCCGGGCTGGAGCTGTATCTCCGATGCGGGTTCCACCGGGTGCTTCTCGGTGCGCGCCCCTAACGTTGGATATGTGGCCGGCCCCGGGAGCGGGGCGAGACGGAGGCACCGTGGGCGACAACGGAACTGATCGCTGCGGCGTGGAACGCCGTCGGCTGAGCACGTTGCCGGAGGACCTCCAGGGCCGTCTCGACACCGTGAAGCGCGGTCCTGCCGAGGCGGCTGTCCTGTTGGACGCCGTCATGTCGGTGGGCAGAGGGCTCGACCTGCCCCAGGTGCTGCACCGTATCGTCGAGGCTGCGGTCATTCTGGTCGATGCCGAGTACGGAGCTCTTGGGGTCGTCGGCGACGGAACCCAACTCACCCAGTTCCTTCCGGTGGGCATCACGGGGGAGCAGCGCGAGGCCATCGGCCTCCTGCCCGAAGGGCACGGCATCCTCGGCGAGCTGATCCGCCACCCCGAGCCGCTGCGGCTCACGGAAATCTCCGAGCATCCGTCGTCCTACGGGTTTCCGCCGAACCATCCTCCGATGCACTCGTTCCTGGGGGTTCCCATACGGGTCCGCGACAAGGTGTTCGGCAATCTGTATCTCACCGAGAAACGGGGCGGCCGCCCATTCGACACCGAGGACGAGACCTTGCTCTCGACACTCGCGGTGGCAGCGGGATTCGCCATCGAGAACGCGCGTCTGTATGCCCAGACGCGCGACCGCCAACGCTGGCAGGAAGCCAACAGCGAGATCATCGCGGGCCTCCTGGGCGGAGAGGACCAAACGCGTATCCTGAGCAGGATCGTCGATCACTCCTCGCGTATCCTCGCCGCGGATCTCGGTGTCCTGGCACTTCCCACCGACGCCGAGGGGAAGGCCCTCCGCGTGGTGCTGGCAGCGGGTGTGGACGCCGAGATGCATCGCGGTCTGATCCTGCCACGTGAGGGATCGTTCGTCGGGGCGGCTCTCGACGCCGGAAAGCCGATCACCAGCCTGGATGTCGCCCACGATCCCAGGATCACCGAAGGCCCCCCGAGGTGGCTCGGTCTCGGCCCGGCCGTCGCGGTTCCGATGGTGACGGGGGAGCGGACCCGTGGGGTGCTGCTGCTGGCCCGGGTACGGGAGCGTCCCGCGTTCACCGAGGCGGAGACCCAACCCCTGCTGGCGTTCGCCGGTCAGGCGGCCTTGGCGATGGAGCTCACCGAACGGCGCGAGTCCGCCGAGCAGATCGCCTTGCTGGAAGAACGGGACCGCATCGCCAGGGATCTGCACGACCTGGCAATTCAACGGCTGTTCGCCACCGGCATGACGCTGCAGAGCGTGGTGCGGCTCGTGGAACAGCCCCAGGCGAGTGAGCGGTTGCTGCGCGCGGTGGACGATCTGGACGAGACCATCAAGATCATCCGGTCCACCATCTTCGGACTCCGCGCCCGTGACTCGGGCCGTGCCGGCCAGGGGCTGCGTGCCCGGACGGTGACCACGGTCGAGCAGGCCGCACGAACTCTGGGATTCCAACCGTCCCTGCGGATGGGAGGGCTGATCGATACGGATGTGCCGGCCGAGATTGCCGAGCACGTGATCGCGGTCCTCGGTGAGGCGCTGAGCAACGTCGCCCGCCATGCAGGGGCGACGGCGGTGGATATTTCGCTGGTGGTGGGTGAGGGGGTACTGAGCGTTGTCGTGTCCGACAACGGCGTGGGCATGCCCGAGGACAGCGGCGCCCGAAGCGGGCTCGACAACCTCGCACGGCGCGCCGGGAAACTCGGCGGTGAGATGAGTGTGGGGGCGTCGAGGCAGGGCGGCACCCGGCTGAGCTGGCGTGTGCCACTGCGGCTGTCCTGAGACCGGTCGCCCGTGACGATGCCGGGCACCGGGTGGGGCGGCCGTGGGCGCGCAGCGATGGCCGCTGCCCGGATGTGGCGCTCGGCACCCGGCTCGGCGTCACCCACATCGGGCCCGCCCCTATGGACGACCCGTATCTCGCCGCCCAGGCGATCACAGTGCGCGCTTGATTGCCACGAGGCCGAGAATGGAGTAGTACTCAGCTGCTTCCGGAGGTGCGTGGCGTGAATGCCGTACACGGACGCCTACAGAGTTCGGCCGAGAACCATGATCGCTCAGCCAAGCCCGATCGCCTTTTCGACAAGGAGGGCGAATGGGCAGCCTTGATGTCCTTCTCACGCAATCCGCATCCGGGAACGGGCCTGGGCGTCGTCATGGGGCGGCCACGCCAGGGCAAGACCCTCCTGCTGGAATCGGTGGCTCGCGCCACGGGCGGGTTCTACTTCTGCGGACAGGAAGCCACCGAAGCCGAGTCTTTGCGCAGGCTGGGCGAGGAGTACGCACGATACCGGCAGGTCGCACAGCCCAGTCACTGGCGCAACTGGCGGGAGGGTATGGATGCGTTGCTGGCGCTGGGGGATTCAGGGCCACTTCCTGTGATCATCGACTCGTTCCCCGATCTCGTCGCGGCGAGCCCGGCTCTGCCGTCGGTCATCCACGGTGCACTTCGGCACCTCGACAGACCACCGCTGGAGAACCGTGTGCGATTGCTGCTCAGCGGTGAGACCGCACCGGTCATGACCCGGCTGTTCGCACCTTCATCGCCCTTGCACGCCCTCGCCGCTCTGAAGCTCGACATCCAGCCCCTGGACTTCCGCAAGGCCGCGCAACTGTGGGGCATCGACGACCCGGAACTCGCCTTCCTCGTCTACACGGTCGTCGGCGGGACGCCTGCCTACCGGCACGACTACGTGAACGACGATGTTCCCGTCGATCGCGACGACTTCGATGCCTGGGTCTGCCGCACCATCCTGAATCCATGCACGCCGCTGTTCCACGAGGCACGCCACCTTCTCGACGAGGAGACCGGGCCCTGGAGCCACGGGGTTTCTCACTCCGTACTCGCTGCCTTGGCCAGTGGATGCACGACCCACGGCGAAATTGCCACTTTCCTGGGACAGCAGCTCACCGACGCATCACGCGCTCTCGGACTGCTCCGCGACCATGGTCTGCTCCAATCTCAGGCGGATGGACTGCAGCCGGGGATCACGCGTCATCGCATCGCAGACCCGCTCCTCGCGTTCGAGCACGCCGTGGCACGCCCGCGCAGAGCCGCTCTTGAGCAGAGCGACGCCGAGACGGTGTGGCAGGGCGCACGAGCCGATTTCGACACTCTCGTCGCCGGCCCCCGGTTCGCCCAGGTCTGCAGGGACTGGGCGGCCTGCTCCGCCGGGTCGTCTGCCTTCGGTGCCGAGAATGTCACTGCTTCCCATGGCTCCCTCGGCGACCCGTCGGCGACTGCCAGGCTCGATGCCGAGGTCGTGATCCGCAGACAGGACGGCGACATGACCGGCCGCCTTCTGTCAGTCGGGCTCGCACGATGGCACACAGGCATGGACCTCCACCATCTGCAACGCTTGTGGCGCATCGTGGAGGGGCTCACGTCACGTGAGGATGTCAGCCAGGTTCGCCCGGCCCTCTACGGCGCTGCGGGATTCAGTCCCGAACTGCACGCGGCGCACGCGCGTGGCGACGTCCTGCTCGTAGATCTTGAACATCTCTACCGGGAGCTCTAACTTGATCTTTAACCTGTGCGGCGTGGTCGTGGAGTCGTTGACTTCTTCTGTCTCGTGCTTGGTCTGCCGACGGTGTGCACGTCGTGGCGTGGGGTAGGCCGGGTGTTTGTGCGGCCTGGTGGCCGTCCTGGTCCGGGGCGGGAGGGTTTCGGTGCTCCGGCGGGACAGGCGGCTTGCGGGCGAAGGACGGCCGCGTGTCAGGCCGTGAAATGCCGCCTTCGGGGTCGGCCCGGTGCGGCGTAGAGGTCGAGTGCACTCCGCCGGAGGAACTTCGGCCGCTCGCCATCCCTGCTGGGGCGCGACCGCTCGCGCGGCAGAGCCGGACCGGATGCCGTGGGACGCAGTGCCTGGAGGGAACTTCAGTCAAGCTCCATGCGCACGTCCACGACGCCTTCGACCGCGCGGACGGCCCGAGCCAGGAGTGGCACCAGGGAACGGTTCCGGAGAGGTCCCCGTAGTGTGACGACGCCATCCAGCACGGAGAATTCCACCCGGTCCGGGGGAGAGAGTTCGGCGACGACAGCGGATCGGATCTCCTCGTCGATCTCTTCGTCCGGGCGAAGGAACACCTTCAACAGGTCGCTGCGGCTCACGACTCCCTCCAGCATGCCGAGATCGTTCACCACGGGCAGTCGTTTCACTCGCTTGCGCGCCATGATGCGGGCGGCCTCGGCGAGCGTGGCGTCGGGGTGGACGGTGACGGCCGGACTCGACATCAGTTCCTCGGCCAGCACGGCGTCGGCTTTGGACGCCTCCTCCAACTGGCCGGGCAGCTTCGGGTCGTCCTGCCGGAATTCCTCCTTCGGTAGCAGGTCCGCCTCGGAGACGACCCCGACGACGCGGCCCTCGCCTTCGAGGACCGGTACGGCGCTGACTTTCCACTGATGCATCAGCTCGACGATCTCCTTGTACGAGGCCTCGCGGCCGATGGCCACGGCCGTGTGGGTCATGACGTCGCTGACTGTGTACCGGGATGCAGCCATGAGGCGCTCCTCGGACGTGGCTCTTGGATGGTGGCAGGGCGGCGTGCTCACACAAACCCGCCGCTGCCATGAGGGGCGTAGAGATCGAGCAGACGGATCCGAGTGGCCTGCAACCGGTGGGCGAGAACCTGCCCGACCCAATGGCCGATGGCCGAACCGAAGGCGGGATCCGCGTCCATCATCATCCGTACCGTCGCCGCGTCGAACTCATGCGTACGCACAGGCGTCATCGCCTCTGCTCCGAGGTGCCAGACGTAAGGTTCGAACAGCCAGGCCCAGCCGACCAGTTCTCCGGATCCGAGGCTTTCGATCGCTGCCGGGGAACTGCCCGGTACGTGGATGTCCAGCGTGACGGTGCCCGAGCGCAGGATCCAGAAGCGGTCTGCGTGGTCTCCTTCTTGGAAGAGGCGGGTTCCCTGCTCGAAATTGACCTCCTGCCCGATCCCCATCAGGCGGGCACGGTACTGGGCAGGCAGGGCTGTGGTGATACGAGTCGGAGAAGCACTCATCGATGACCTCCTAAGGCAGCGTACGGATTCAGCATCGCTGGGCAGTCGGTTCATGGACATGGGCCCACCGGCCCCTGCCGTGGTCCCGTTCGGCCCTGGGCGGGCGAACTCCGCGAGCTCTGGACGTTTGGTGCCCTGTCTGCCGAGTCGTTCGTCGCGCACGATCGCGAGTTCGGATCAGGCTGCTTCGTGAGTGCCCCCCAAGAGATTCCTTTCGACATGGCGGCGGACATCTGTGGTGAGTGAGCTGAGGCGTCGTGAGGGTTCCGCTCTCGGCGCGACCGGCGCTCTTATGGTGCGGGCCCCGGGCGGCAGTGCGGCGAGGTCGGCCACGAACCTTCGCCGGGCCGTGTCCAGGTCTGCGCGTTCTGAGACGCGTCGCCCCTTCCGCATGACCGACTTCAGAAGTGGGACGCCGTCCGGCGGTGGCTGCTCGTCGACGAGGGCTATGAGATCCGCGTATCCCGGTCTTCGGAACACTTGCTTGCGCCCCGGCGCCGTCACCTTGGCCGAGGACAGTTTCATCACGGGCCGACTGTCGTATTCGACCAGTTTGTATGCGGAATCCAGGTAGGGGGTGTCTGCACAGACGCCGATCCGGGTGCCGACCGCGTATGTGTCGATGGGCGCTTCGGACCGGACCAGACTGTCCACCGCGAACTCGTCGAGACCACCGCTCGCCACAATCCGTGTCTCTCGGAGGCCGGCGGTGTCGAGGATCGTCCGCGCCTGTACGGCCAGGGCTCCGAGGTTGCCGCTGTCCAGCCGTATGGCGCACCCGGGGCCCAGGCCCAGATCGCGCAGGACACGCGCTGCCGTGGCCATGCCTGCCGCGGTGTCGTAGGTGTCCACGAGAAATGTCACCGGGCCCGGATGGGACCGGGCGAATGCCCGGAACGCGGCCTCCTCGGCACCGAACGCTTCGATGTACGAATGGGCCATCGTGCCGACAGCGGTCAGGCCCTCCGCGTAGGCGGCCGCCACATCGCTGGTCCCGGCGAAGCCGACCATGGCACCCAGCCGGGCGGCCCGGTGTCCGGCTTCGATGCCATGAGTGCGGCGCAGGGAGAAGTCCACCACCGGGTGACCGTCGGCGGCCAGGACACACCGGGCGCACTTGGAGGCGACGGAGGTCTGGTGGTTGAGCTGGTTGAGTACGTAGGTCTCAACGAGCTGGGCCTGCGGGAGGGGAGCGGTGATTTCCAGCAGAGGTTCTCCGGCCAGCACGATGTGCCCTTCGGGTACTGCCCGGACCTCGCCTCTGAATTCCAGGCCGAGCAGCGGTGCCAGATCCTTTGGCTGTCGTCCCAGCACAGAGGCGAAGACATCCACGTCATCTGCGTCCACATGGTAGGCGGAGAGGAAATCGAGAACGGAATCCAGCCCGGCACAGACGAGGAAGCCTCGGTCCGGTGGCAGATTGCGCACGAACAGACTGAACGTCGCCGACCGTGTCATGCCCTCGCGCAGATAGGACTGAGCCATCGTGACCTCATAGAGGTCGGTGCTCGTGGCGTTCGACATCGACGGCACCTTCCTCCCCGCCGCGTCACCCCTTCCGGGACCGCCGCCCCGCCCCCGTGCACTCGCGCCGTACCACCGTGCATTCCTCCCTCCACTATCGGCCTCCTGCGTCTCGTGGGCCAGCCGGACGCCGGAGAGGCATCCAGCGCCGCCGAGTCTTTTCTGCCGCTACCCGATGGCACGCCGTGTCCGAGGACCAACCAGTCCACGAAGGGGGCCGAACGTCCCGTATCCGGGCCGAACCGGTCCTCACGAACGGCGTGCTCCAGTGCGACTGTGAAGGCAGATACTTCTTGTCCGGTCGAGTGGAATGCGGTGGGGATGATGAAGCTGCCGCTGGTCTCGGGTGTGGACGGTTCGGAGGGCAGCCTGCGGGCGGTCGACTGGGCCGTCGACGAGGCAGCACTTCGTGGGGTGCCGCTGCGGCTGGTGTACGCGTCCGGGTGGGAGCGGTACGAGGGCGCCGCGCCGGCGCTCAGGCTGGGCCGACCCCCGGAGCGGGCGCCGGCCGACAGCATCGTCGGAACTGCTGTCGAGCAGGCCCGTCGCCGTCACCCGGACGTCGACGTCTCGGCCGAGGTGACGCCCGAGGACGCGGTGACCGCTCTCTTGCGCGAGGGGTGCCATGCCGAGGCGCTGATCACCGGGGAGCGAGGTCGTGGCGGGCTCACCGGACTTCTGCTCGGCTCGGTCAGCCCGGCCGTGGCCGCGCGGGCACTCTGTCCCGTGATCGTCGTGCGCGGTGACAGGGTCGGCATCGCAGGCGCGCATGGGCGGATCCTCGTGGGAATCGGGGCCCCTGCGAGGGGTGGGGCGGCGGTCCGGTTCGCCTTCTCCGAGGCTGAGGCCAGGGGGTGCGACCTGGATGCCGTACATGCCTGGCGCTGTCCCTCGCACGATCCGGCCGATCATCCGCGTACTGCCGATGAGCCGCACCTCTACTGGAAGGAACGCGCGGCAACCGTGATAGACGAAGCGGTGGCTGAGTCCGTACGCGATCACCCGGCAGTTCGGCTGCACTCGGCGGCGGTCGAGGGGACGGCTGCAAAAGTTCTGGTCCAGCGCTCGGCTGCTGCGGACCTGATCGTTGTCGGAGCGCATCGCCGCCGTGGCCACCTCGGACTCCAGCTCGGTCGAGTCGGCCACACCCTGCTCCACCACGCCGACTGTCCGGTGGCCGTCGTACCTCTCGGGGCCGTGCCGGGTGAGACCCCCACCTCACTTCCTGAGTTGTGACACGTGGTCGGGCACGTACGTCTGAAGGTTCCTCGGGGGTCGTTCGTATCCGGTGGCCGGAGGCCGCCGAGGCAGTTCGATCACCGGCGGAGCGACCTCCTCGTACGGCACGGTCGACAGGAGATGGGCGATCATGTTCAGCCGTGCCCGACGTTTGTCGTCGCTCTCGACCACGTACCAGGGAGCTTCCGAGATGTCCGTGTGGACGAACATCTCGTCCTTCGCCCGGGAATAGGCCTCCCAGCGGGTGATCGATTCCAGGTCCATCGGCGAGAGTTTCCATCGGCGGGTGGGATCCTGCAGCCGGCGCCGGAATCGCTGCTCCTGCACCGCGTCACTCACCGAGAACCAGTATTTGCGCAACAGGATGCCGTCCTCCACCAGCATCCGTTCGAAGATCGGGCACTGGTGAAGGAACCGCTGATGCTCCTCCATGGTGCAAAAGCCCATGACGCGCTCGACGCCCGCGCGGTTGTACCAGCTCCGGTCGAGCAGGACCACTTCACCCGCGGTCGGCAACTGCTCGACGTAGCGCTGGAAATACCACTGACCGCGCTCGCGCTCAGTGGGCCGCGGCAGCGCGACGATACGTGCCACCCGCGGATTGAGGAACTCGGTGACGCGCTTGATCGTGCTGCCCTTGCCTGCCGCGTCACGCCCCTCGAACACCACGACGAGCCGCGCGCCCTCGGCCCGCACCCACTCCTGGAGCTTCACGAGCTCGGTCTGGAGCCGGTACAGCTCGCGCTCGTACAGCGAGCGCGGCAACTTTCCGCTCCCACCCGAACCTTTTCCGTCCGACATGGGATGACGTTACGGAGAAGACCATGCCCGAAGTCAAGCGACAGCGCCGAAACGGCTTCGCCGCGCGGATCAGGAACGACGTGCTCGACGAGACAGTCGGCGTACGCGGCCGTGAGGCCGAGCCACTGTCCCGCCGACGCCGAGACCCGGTCGCGGCGAGTGAGTGTGAGGCCGATGCGGCGGATCGCACGGGCGGCAGCATGCCACTGGTGGACCTGGGTGGTCAGGGCCGGATCGTGCTCACGGAATGCCCGCCTGGCATTCCGTGACCGTCCGCGTCGGTCACTGATCAGCCGGACTGATACGCCGCCCTGTGAGACGCGTGGGCCGGATCGCCACCCACGTCATGCGTTCGCCTCCTGCCCAAGGCTCGGTGTGGGCGCTGTCGGCGAGCCGCCGAAGTGCGTCCGGCTCCGTGACGATCCGCGCAGGGCCTACGGCAAGCACGCTCCAGCCCTGGCTCATGGCCTCGTCCAGGTGGTCGACCTCGAATGCGACATCCGTTCCCCCGGCCATCGCGGGCACCGAGTCAGGCGCGGTCCGGAAGGCAATGATGTCATCGACGACCTCGTAGTTCACCGGAAGAACTGCCGGGCCATCGGGTGTCGACACCGCGACGCGACCTATGCCGTGCGTGGAGAGCCGGGCGCGGCATTCGTCGGGACCGAGATCCTGCAACCGCGGGTGCAGGAGCGCCTGACCTCGGCCGGGCGGCAGATCCATGCCGCCTCCGCGCAGAGCCGCGACGGTGGTGCCCAGAGCGTCGGCCAGCCTGATGAGACTCGCCAGGCTCGGGTCGGCCGGCTGTTGTTCCAGGTATGTCAGGTAGTCCGGCGCCATTCTGGCGCGCCGGGCTGTCTCCGCGCGGCTGAGCCCCTGTCGCTCGCGTTCCATGGCCACGCGCCGGCCCACGTCGCCGGGGTTGGGCGCTCCATCGGGCCGGACCCCGGCGGACTCGGCATGAACCCCAGCCATGCCCGGCCGGGACGGCTCGCGGGATCTGCCCGGCCCGTGCTCAAGGTGGCGTACATGGGCGTCAGGCCCGGGGAACACGAGTGTCACCTGGTCGGTGTCCGACCAGTGCACGTCGTAGGGAGGGGTGCCGTCCTCATGGTGCAGTCCGACAATCTCGCCGTCGCGCCTGCTGGCGCCGGTGGCCGGACTTTCGACAACAAGTTGATCGCCGAGGTGAGCTCGCATGATCGCCGCCGATTCCTCATCCTGTCGTTGTACCCAACGTGCCACGTGTGGCGTGTCGCCGCACGGGATGAGGAACGGGATCCTGCGTGGCCGAGGGCTGGTACCGGGCCCACTGCCGCGGAACCGTACGCGGTGTGTGGGCGCGGGTGGGCGTGCACACCGTCGCTTGCCTCAGGCTCAAGCACACGTCATTGTTCTGGCGCTCGAACTCAGCGATGGCCTATGGACGGAGGTCACGTGGTCGTCCCTCGTCAAGGCGACGGAAGAAGCATCGCGCTTGACGGCGCCCGCACCGGTGTATCCGTCAGCGACGACAGGGTCTGGGAGCTGCACTCGACGTCCCGTTGCAGACGGGCGCCAACCACGGACCACGCCGAGGACGAACGGGAAGACACGAGCCGGGGCCGAACGGTGAACCGCAGGACGACCGCCTCGCCGATTGTCGAGCCTGCCAACTCCACAAGCGCGCAGGATGGTTCATGGACCGGCAGGCGTTGCTGCTCCGGCTGAGCCGGCGTGTGCCGCTGCGGACTTCTCGGTGCATCGGGTGCCGTACGGTTACCTCCGGTGGTGCCCGGCACCCGGTGGGGAGTGCTCCGCGGCGTGCGCGGCGATCACTGCCGCCTGGATGCGGCGCTCGACACCCAGCTTGGCCAGCAGGCGGGAGATGTGGTTCTTGACCGTCTTCTCCGACAGATAGAGACGCCTACCGATCTGGCCGTTGGTCAGCCCTTCACCGATCAGAGCGAGGACATCCTTTTCCCGGGGCGACAGCTCCGACAGCGCGTCGTCCTCCGCGGGCTCGGTGCCGAATTCCTCCTCGCGCAGGCTGGTCATCAGCCGGGCCGTAGTCGCCGGGTCGAGGGTCGAGTGCCCGGAAGCCAGTGTGCGGACGGCGGAGACAAGATCCGACCCCTTGATCTCCTTGAGCACATAGCCTGCCGCGCCTGCCATGATCGCGTCGAGCAGTGCTTCGTCGTCGTCGAACGAGGTGAGCATCAGACAAGCCAGTTCCGGCATCTGCGAGCGCAGCTCCCGGCAGACAGTGATCCCGTCGCCGTCCGGCAACCGCACATCGAGAATCGCGACATCGGGCCGGAGCGCCGGGCCGCGGACGAGTGCGTGATCGGCAGTGCCGGCGTCGCCGACGACCTCGATATCGGGTTCCGCGTCGAGCAGATCCTGCACACCCCGCCTGACCACTTCATGATCGTCGAGCAGGAACACGCGGATCGGCTTCTGTGCCGAGAACCCCCTCTCGCCACTCATGGTGTCCTCCTCACTCTCACCGTCGACGCCCTGCGAAGTCGTACCCCTGGTCCATCCTGGTGCCACGCAGGTGCGACGCACCAGGGCCGGACGGTCCGACGCTCCGTGCTGTCAGGCATCAGGAGCGCCGGCCTGGGGGCCGTAAAGCTGCAGCAGCCTTGTCCGTGTTCCGTACAGCCGTTGGGCCACTGTCTCGGCGATGTATGTGCAAATTGCCCGGCCCAGCACCGCATCGGCCTCGCACAGCGAGCGGACGGCAGCGGCATCGAATTCCACGGCCCGTCCCGCCGTCGGGCACGTGAACCGACACGGCGGCCGAGCCCGCCGGAATGAGCCGGGTCGTGATCAGCTCGCGCAGCTTCTGGGCGATGTCCTCGGCGGGGCGAAGGCGGATTTTCACCGGATCACCCCGGCTGGCCGCGTCCACCAGGATTCCCTCGTCGTCAACGACCGGCAGCCGCTTGAGGTGGTGGCCGGCCATCAGCCGAGCAGCACTCGCGACGCCCGCACTCCGTGGCACTGTGGCGGCGGGTGCAGTCGTCAGCTGACCGGCGGAGACGGCACAGGACTCATTCCGGCCTTGTGCCTTGAGCAGAGGGTCTGCTTCGGAGACCACGCCGACGACCCGTCCCTCGTCCGACACGACAGGAAGAGCGCTGATCCGCCATGGACGCATGGTCTTCACCACGGCCTTGAGCGGCGTTCCACGGTTGACCGGGGTGACGGCATGTGTCGACACGTCGACGGTGCGCAGATGCTTCATGGTTCCTCCGGAAACGATGAGCCCCCATGTCCGAGCGTCGGCATCGTGGTCGGCCGACGGTAGGACCACCTGGGGCCCGCCGGGGACTGTTCGGCCCTGTTGCCCCGGCACGAACGGTGCTTTCGTGAATGTGGCGGAAGGAGCCATTGCGAGGATGTGGAGAAGCGGCTGACGGCCGTGCACCGCACGATCAGGAACCGCGAGAAGCGGTTGACTCCTTCCGTCCCTTGGTGTGCGTGCTCAGGAGGTGCCGGTGCAGCTCGTCGGTTCGGGGGCCGGTGCGAGATCGTCCATGGCGTATTCGAGGGATCGGCCGACGCCGACGATGCCGTCGAGGGGGAGAGGCAGGAGTTCGATGACGGCAATGGTTGAGCGTTCCTCCAATTCACCACTCAGGGTGACGGTTTCTTCCTGAACGGTTATGGACATGTCGTCGGGTGTGATGCGGGGAGTGCGGCCCAGCGTCTTCTCGGCGGAGCATGTGGCGCGGGACAGCCCTGGAGGCCACTGACCCTTCACCTCGCCGGCATCGAGGAGGAGATGGAAGGCGCTGCCGGGGTTGAACACTGTTGTCCGGATGTTCGGGTCACTGAACCGTGTATGAGTTCCTCCGGCGTCATGTGTCGCCGGAAGCCGGGAAGCCGGGAGGTCAGTCCGAAGTCATCCTGCGACGGCTCCACTTCGGAACCGCGGCACGCCCACGGCGAGCAGCCGTCGACCACGCGGATCCAGTTGGGCTGCACACCGTCCTACGACTGCATTTCTCCCAGGAGGAGGACTACTTCTCCCTGGCCCCGTGAGACGAAAACGCCGGCGAGAACCGAACCCACCATGCAGCCGGGCTCGTTCTCGGCCGGCAAGGCTCGCCATCCGAAGCCTGAGGACTCGACAGGTGCAACGGCGATGTCCCACCCGGCCACTGCACCTTGCGCGCAGGCCCACCTGTACACGGACGCATCGGCAACACAGAGCCGGAAGCCCTGGCAGTCGCGCTGGGGGCGAGGCCTTCGGTCGCTTCGTCACCGTCCTGGGCGATCCGTGAGCCCAGCCGCGCATCCGATCACGCGGCAGTGCGCTCGCCGTGTCCTCGTCCGCGCGCCGGTCGTGCGCCCGTGGCGCGGTGACTCTGACGGGGCCTGCCGCGGGAGGCGAGCCGCGGGCTTCACGCCCGGGCCGTCACGCCGTGGGGAAGGGGACGGGGCGGACATCGATCTCGTGCATGCGCTTGGCGTAGTCCCGGTAGCGGCGGCGCGCTTCGCCGTGCCGACCCGCCGCGGAGAGTGCGGCGATCAGTCCGAGGTGGGCCGACTCGTCGTAGCCGTCCTCGCCGATCAGGCGCAGGTACCAGCCGGCTGCCGCGTCGCAGCGGTCCAGCCGCAGGCAGCGCCGGGCGAGGGTACGGACGACGTCGCGGTGCAGCTCGGCGAAGGCCGCGCGCGGGCGCTCGCTCCACTCCCCGGTGAGCTCGCCGTCGTCGCCGAAGTCGCCGGTGTACATGCCGACGACCAGTTCCAGGCGCGCCACCACTTCGAGGCCCGCCGCAGTGTCCCGGCTGCCCTCGACCGCGGCGTTCGCCGCGATGGCCGCACGCGCCGCGTCGTGGAACCGGACCGTGTCGAGGACGACGTGCTCCGAGTCGAGCCGCACGCTGGAGGGATCGGTGACCAGAAAGCGGTTGGCCGGATGCCGCCGCGCCGGGTCGAGGACCGCACGCACCGTCGAAATCAGCACCGACAGACGGCGGTTGGCCACCTCTGAAGGTGTCTGCGGCCACAACAGGGTGGCGAGCGCGGTCCGGGTGACCGGTCTTCCCAGCTGACCCGCCAGCACCTTGACGAGCTCACGGGCCTTCCGCGACTGCCATCCGGCCGGGGGAACGGGGATTCCGGAGAGCAGCACCGCCAAGTGGCCCAGGGTCTGCACGGCAACCTCCGGGACCGGCGGCGGACCGATCGCCGCCAGCGGCCCGGCGATGTGCCAGACGTCGTCGCATACCCCCAGCCGGTGCAGACGCTGCCGGGCGACGTCCTCGGACAGCCGGTCGCCCGCGTGGCGCGCCCGCAGCAGTGCGTTGGTGGCCAGTGCTACCTCGTTGCCCGTGTCGGCCCAGATCGCGGCCGCCTCCACCAGCCCGACGGCACGACGTGCGGTAGGACGCCCCGGCATCGCGGCCGACTCACCCCGGAATGCGGCGAGCGCGGCGAGTTCCATCGCCTCGGCCAGCCCGGCCGGGTCGCGGCGGCGACCGGCCTCCGAGCGGACGTCTGCGGCGTACTGGGCGGCCGAGGCGGTGTCTCCGCTGCACAGTGCGACCCAGCCTGCGGCCAACTCGCCGGTGACCGGCCCGGCTGCGCTCGGAAGCGTGAGGGACAACTCCGCGTACCGCGCCGCCTCGTCCGGATCGTCGGCGTAGCAGGTGCGCGCCAGCCCCGCCCATGCCTGCGCCACGACCTGGGCGTTGCCGTCCGGCTCGGCCATCGCCACGGCCTCGCGGAAGGTCGCCGTCGCCTGCCAGGCGGAGCCCCGGGTCAGGTGCACCCGGGCGATCATCAGCAGTCCGAACGCGGCCAGCGGTGAGCCCTCCCGCTGCCACAGGGCCAGCGCACGATCGGCGTCGGCGCGGGCGGCGTTGAAATCGCTGAGCTCCAGCCAGGCCTCGGCGCGGTTGTGCAGGGCCAGTGCGAGCAGTGTCTGCTGGGGGGCGCCCTCACCGAGGCGGATCGCCTCGGTGAGGGCGTCGACCGCCTCGCGCGAACGCCCCTCCTCGACCAGGCGGGAGCCGACGTTGGAGCGGATCCGCAGCTGCAGGCCTATGTCCCCGGCCCGTTCGGCCGCCGCGAAGGCCCTGGCGTAGGCGTGTTCGTTGGCGGCGCGGTCGCCCTCACTGAAGGCGGCCAGCGCCTGGGCGAGGTAGGCCGCTGCCAGCGCAGCGTCGTCGCGGCTCTGCTCGGCAGCCCGTACCGCCTCGTCGGCGAGGCTCCGTGCCCGCGTCCGGTCACCACGCGCCCAGCGTGCTGCCGACCGGCCGGCCAGCAACTGGGCCTGGTCCGCGTCGGCGTCCCCGGCGTTCCCGGCATCGACGGCCGCGCGTTCGTACAGCGACTCGGCGCCCTCGAACTCGCCCCGCTGATGGAGCAAGCGGCCGAGCCTCCAGGCCAGTTCGGCAGACAGTGGCACGTCTGCCGGGAGCGTCGCGACACGTCGCAGCGCCTCGTTGTACTGCCCCTGTCGCAGGGCCGACTCCGCCAGTCGCGCGACAGTATCGGGGTCGCGCACCCGGTCAGCGCCCGCAGCCCCTCCCGCGCCGGTGGTCACCGCGTCAGGATAGTCTGACGAAGACGGACGGGCCGGGTGGTTTCGGGAAGTTCGGGACTCACCCCCGGCGGGGTTTCCGGCGTGGGTTCCGGCAGGGCTCGGAGGGCCGGACCCCGCCGAGGTTCTGCGGAGCGTCGATCCGGTACTCGCCGGTGTCGTCGTAGCGTCCCTCCCGATGCCGGTGTTCTCGCGTTCGCGCGCTCAGAACCACCGTTTGGAACAGCGCACAGTGACCGCGTGCCGCGTGCCGCGTGCCGCATGCCACCGCAGTCGGACCGGGCGCGCCTGTGGCCGGCGGTGCCGCCGACCGGGAGGGCCACCGCGCGTGGGGCGAGGCCGAGCGCCGCCGCGCAAGGCCCGGGAGCACGCGATGCGGTTCTCGGTGACCGACAGCTCTTCCTGTGTCTGCCGCTCGCGTGCGGCCTACCCGCTGTCGTTTTCCACGCGGTCGGGGGACCGGATCGTGGCGTCGCTTGAGCCGGACCTCGATCTGAGGCCCAGGCGTTGACCACCGCACCGCGTCCACGGGCGAGACCGTCGTAGGGCCCGACGAAGGCGAGGACGAACAGCAGCACGACGAGAACGACAGCGACGGGCAGGAACGCGGGGACTCTTGCGGATGCGACGGGTGCGCACGGGGGACACGGGTCAGATCCGGGTGGCCACCTGTCGGGCCAGCTCTTCCAGCGGTCTGCGGTTCTCCGCCGGGTCGTTGAGCCGCACCAGACGGATCGACACCCACCGGTCGGACCTGCGAAGGAAGACCGCCTCGTCCTCGGCGTACGCCTCGTCGCCGATTCCGGTCAGCGGCCTGAGCGTGTGTCCGAGGTCGCGTTCGATGTCGAGGTACTTCTTCGCACCGTCCCCGACGAAGATCTCCACCTGGGCCGTCGGGCCGGTGACGGGACCCGTGTAGGTGCAGGTCTCCCGTACCGGTGTCGCGGGGTCGAGCGTTGTTCCGGCCAGCTTCTCCGCCTGCTGCTTGGTCACAAGGGCGCAGGGGTCGACGGCTGCCTCCTTCGGCGACGGCGCCCCGGTGCTCGCCTCCGGAGTCCGGGTTGCGGTGGCCGGCTCGGTCGGCGAGGGGCCGGCTGCCGAGGGCTGCCCGTGGCCGCCGCACCCGGACAGCGCGAGCGAGGCGAGCACAGCCAGGGGCACCAGTGGCGACGGCGGGCGGCTGCGGTTGCGCTTCATCGGGATCCTCACCCTCTGTCTTCGTGTCGGTGTCAGGACTTGCACAGCGGTACGTCCGGCAGCGTCTGCTGTCTGTGGACGAAAGGTGTCAGGCTCTCCTGCACCAGTTGGAACTTCATCGTGGGCAGGAGCTTCTTGAGGGCGGCCATGGCCACGGCGGAGACGGAGACCCCCACGCCCCCGCCGACCTTGCCGTCCAGCGTCGCCCCGACACAGCGGGTCAGCGGGGCGCCGAGGGCCGAGCCGTTGGTCACCCCGAAGTCCATGACGAGCTTGGTGTAGGGACCGGCGAAGGCGGCGGGCACACCGACTCCGACCTGGACCTTGAACTCGACGGCGGTGGCGATACCGCTGACTCCGACGGAGATTCCGGTGACCGAGTCCATGATGCTTTTGATCACCGAGAGCTTCGGGGTGACGATCGAGCCGTTGACCACGCCGATGGCACCGTCGAGCCCCCACTCACCGTCGGCGGTCACCGTGGTGTTGTTGCCGCCGAGTGCGGTGGCGACGCTGAACTTCCAGCTGATGTCGAAGGCGAACGGGGTCCCCGCGATCGGCAGAGTCATCCGGACCGGTACCTCGGCCCGGATCTTCGAGTTGTCGATGACACCGTTGGCCGCACCGGCGGCGATGCTGATCGCGACGCTCTTGATCCCCTCGACGGCGAACGTGGCCCCGTCGGCGACCCGACCGCCGGAGATCGGTACATCGGAACGGATGTGCAGCTTCTCCGTCTTCAGCGAGAAGTCGACAAAGACCTTGAGACCCGCCGCGGCCTTGTGATGGAACTTCAGGCCGAACGCCCCCGGGCTGCGGTACGGCTGGGCCTTCCATTCCCCGAGATCCGCCGTGACGCTGCTCGACCTGGCCGGTGGAAGCGTGCCCCCGGCCGCCGCGGCGACCCGGGCCGGTCCCCGCGCGACCACGGTGCCGACACGCCCCGCATGCGCGGCGCGCACCGAGGTCTGTCCGATCGTCCGTGCCGTCGTCGGAACATCCCGCGCGGCGTCCTCGGCAGCGCCCTTCTCGGCCTCTGTCGCAGCGTCCGTCGGGGCATCCGCAGACACGGTCACCGCCCCGGGCAGGTCCGGGATCTCCAGGTAGTGGAGCGCGCCGTCGTCGATGTCCTGGTCGAGGGTGAGGTGGGCGTCGCGGAAGACCTCGGTGAACTCCACCGGGCTCAGGGCAGCCACGACGTCCCCGTGCACCCGGCGCACCTTCTGCACCCGCCCCACCGCACGGCTGGTGGCGTACAGGACCTTTCCGAGCCGCACGTCCTGGGCGCCGCGGGCTTTTCCGTCGATGGTCCAGGTCAGACCGTCACTGGATGCCGACCGGATCGCTCGCGGCCCGTCCTCGACGATCACGACGTCGGGCTGGTAGGTGATCGATGGATCACGGACCGGGCGGGTCCCGTAGGTGAGCGCGGCCTCGGACATGTCGGCCGGACCGGAGCCCTCGTGCTCACGCCCGGACGCGCCACCGCATGCCGCCGTGGTGGTCAGGAGGAACGCAATCGCAATCGGCGCGGCCCGCCTCCCCGGGCGGAGGGCCGCAACTCCCCGTGACACGGCCGACAGCAGCCGGATACCTCTCATGTCGTGATCCGTTCGCCATGGCCGACGCACGCGGCGCCGTACCCCCGTGGACTGTCTTCAACAGGCTTGTTCGCGCCCTGTTCGGGAATCCTTCGGGACACCGCTGGCTGCGTCGCCTCCTGCCGACCGCGCGCCGTGTTCGTGGAGTGCGGCCCGACGCGCCCCGGCTGCTGGTGTCAGATGCGCGCGGACACTGTCCGGGCGAGTTCGTTCAGCCGCCCGGCGTTGTCCGCCCTGTCCGCCGCCACGGTCATCGCCACCCAGGTGCCCGACTTCCGGAAGAGCACGGCGAAGGTCCCGTGATCGGAGGCGTCGTAGGAGTAGGCCTCCTCGCCCACGCCGGAGAGCGGCTTCTTGCGGGCTCCCGCGAGCATGTCGTCGGCGAAGGCCTTGGCTTCGTCGCCCTGTACGGTCGAGGAGATCAGTACCCCTTCGTGCGAGTACGCGCAGCCCGTGGTGTTGAGCTCGCTCGTCTTCGCCGTGACGGACACGCCTCCCAACTGCTGGACCTCCTGGACGGAGATGAGCCCGCAGGGGTCCGTTTTCGTCGGGGCTCCGCCGCTGTCGCCTGTGCGGTCCGTGGCGTCCGACTGCGGGCGTTCGGCAGCCGAGGGAGCCCCATCGCCGGAGCTGCCGCACCCGACTGCGGCGAGCGTCACGAGCAGCGTCACGGTCAGCACCGGAGCATGCAGCAACCGTCTTCGGAACATCATCAGCCAGACCTCCTTGTCACCGCCGCCGACCCCGCGCCGTGCGAGGGCGGCAGCTCCGGCCCGTACTGTCCGGGCCGGTCCACCGGCCTGATCAGCATGGACGCAGGTGTTCGTGCCCGGTTAGGGAATTCTTCAGGTGAACGGAGGCGCCGCTCGCCGCCGACTCGGCCGGCGCAGCCCGCGCACCCGCGGGAAACAAGGTGACGGGCGCACTGGAATCGGTCGGGCCGGCCGACGCGGCCGGAGCGTATCGGTGGCAGCTCTCGATAGGGTGGGCGACCTCCTGCGCAAGGAGGCTTCAGCCTGCGGAGCCACGCCGAGATCCTTGAGGGTAAGCAGCCCCCCCGACCGGGACGCACGGTTCCACTACCTCGACGAACGAGTTCGGGTCCACCGGAACGGCGGGGCCCCGGTGATCAGTGTGGACACGAAGAACGAGGAACTGGTCGTCCCTTTCACGAACAACGGCCGCGAGTGGGTGCGGGCCTCTTGCCGGGATGGGCCGGGGCTCGCCCGGACGACTCGGTCAGTCGGCCCGTCCGGCGCCGTTCGACCGGCGACGGACCGGTGTCGGTGCCTCCATGTGCGTGGCGGGCTGCCGGCCGCGATGGCCGGCGCGCATGCCGGTGCGGCCGGCTGCGGCCTGGCACCGGGGGGCAGGCGTCCTGGCGATCCAGACGGTCTTGGCTTCATGAACGCCCGCATGCCGAGGCCGGACAGTTCGCCTGGCCGCTGCGTTTGACGCCGCCGAAGGGGATGTCGGGGTAGCTGATCGTATGGCCGTCAGTGAAGGGCCCGACTGCACGTCGCGGACGAACAGTTCGCGTTCGGCCTCGTCCTCGCTCCACGGGTTCGACCCGAGGCCGTAGGGATGCCCGTCGGCCTCTCGCAGGGACTCCTTCAGAGAAGGGACGTTCCCCGCCCATGCCACGGGGCCGAAGACCTCCTTGTGGTACATGCGCATCTTCGGCGTGATGCCGGTCAGTACGTGAGCGGGTGGAACCAGCCGGGGCCGTCCGGGCGTTCGCCGCCCAAGAGGACCGTCGCGCCTTTGCCGACGGCGTGGTCGGCCTTTCGCCGAAGCATCGAGGGGGAGGGCCGGACCGTCCAGCCCTCCCCGGGTGTGTACCGGGAGTTACTCGGTGACCTCGTGGTCGTGGCCCTCGTGCAGACCACCGCCGCTGCCCGCCGAACCCTCGGTGTTCTGCGGTGCCACCGGCTTGCTCAGAAGGCTGGTGTCCCAGGCGTACTGGCCCACCGCGTTGGCGATCACGTCGACGTTGACGTCGAACGCCTTCATGTTGATGTTCTTCAGGGTGTCGCAAGCGGCGTGGTAGCAGGCGTCGTACGCGACACCGGCCTTGCCGCCGTACATGGATGCCTGCTCGGCCGTCTTGATGCCCTCGGCGCCTGTGAAGGTGCCGCCCGAGGGGATGCCCACCTCGATGAACGGCCCGTAGTCCGACCGGCCGGTGAAGTCGGTGCCCTCGTGTGGGATGTTCCGGCTGTCCAGGTAGTCGGTGATCTGCCGTTCCAGCTGCGCCGAGCCCTCCGGGCCGGGGCCGGCACCGACCTGGTCGGAGTCGTCGCCGTCGTAGACGAACTGGGCGTAGTTCGGCGAGGCGATCATGTCGAAGTTCAGGTACAGCTTGACCTTCGCAAGGTCCGCCGCCGAGAGGCTGTTGACGTACGCCTCCGAGCCCAGCAGGCCGAACTCCTCAGCCGACCACCAGGCGAAGCGCACCTTGTTCTTGACGTTCTCGTGGGCAAGGTTCAGGGCCACGTCGAGGATGCCGGCGGAGCCGGAGCCGTTGTCATTGATGCCCGGGCCGGCCGCCACCGAGTCCAGGTGCGCGCCGAACATCGCCACGTTGTCGGCGTCGCCGCCCTTGGTCTCGGCGATCACGTTGTAGGTGTGCCGGGTCTCCGCGAAGGTGCGGATCTCCAGGTTGACGGTCACCGCGCCGGCGGCGGCCTTGGTCGCGAGCGCCTCGCCGTCCGCCTGCGTGACGCCGCCGGCCGGGATCCTGGCGACGGACGGGTCTCCCAGGGTGCCGTTGAGCGCGCCCTCGGTGTTGTTGTAGATGATCGCGCCGACCGCGCCCGCACCGGCAGCGATCTCCTGCTTCTGCGCAAAGGGACAGCCGCCGCGCTTGATCAGCGCGATCTTGCCGGTGAACGTCCCGGGGGTGTAGTCCTCCGGCTCGCAGCCGGTGGTGGCGTCGACCGGCACCACCGCGACCGGGGCGGTGATGCCGCCGACCGGGCTGCTGGCGGAGTACGTCATGGCGATCAACGGGACGTCCTGCTGCTGCGGCGACACCACCCGCAGGCTCTGCGCCAGCGTCTCGGTGAACGGGTAGTCGAACTCGTTCCGGGTCACCGAGTACCCGGCCTTCCTCAGCAGGCCTTCGACATACTCGGCCGACTTCCGGTGCCCCTCCGACCCGGCCACCCGGGTGTTCCCGTTCTTGTCAGCGATCCGCTGGAACTGCTGCAGATGCTCGTAGGCGTCCTCGGCGTTGCTCTTCTTCACAAGCTTCTTTGCGAGCTTGGCAGCCTCCTTGGCAGGGTCGCTGTGGGCGGAGGCGGTGCCCGATCCGATCAGCAGCAGCGGCGCTATGAGCCCTGCGACGGATACGGCGGCTACCGTGGTGCGGCGGTTCCGAGCGTTCAAGACGCTTCCTTCCGACGGTCCATGAGCAATAGGCCTTATGGCCGAAAACGGGCCGAACGACGTGCGGTGATGCTCCGGGGGCAGGCAGGGGCGGCCGGATCGTTCCGCCCCCTGCCACCGGCAAGAAGAAAGGTATCTGCTCGGTAAACGCTTGGTAATGGGTTGACGGGAATCTTCGACGCCGCCGCTGTCCGTGCGCGGTACCCAGCACACCGATCGGCTCTGACCCAAACTGAGTTGGCTGGAAGTCATCGGCGCTGACCAGTGCAGCGACCGGCCGCGCTCCACCCGGTAGGAGCGTCGTCACGTGCGTGCGACCGCAAGGCGACCGGAAGTCCTTGGACGGGGTCTCCCTTGCTCGAACGAAGGTGAGAGCTGGGAGGAAGGAGCCAGCAGGGCCTGTGGTCAGTGCGGCGAGCGTGCGTGCTGGGGGCGCGACGAGGTGAGGCTTGCCGGGAGGGCTACTGGGCGCAGCTCTCGGGTCAGGTCGGGGGCCGGATCACGAGGGCTGCGAGGGTGACGGTGCCGAGGCCGATGCAGGTGCGATGCTCATAGCGGGCGGCGATCGCGCGGAAGCCCTCAGGGAGAGTGGTGATGGCGAGAGATTTCGCTGCCGAATTCCTGAGCGAAGCACGACCGTTGAGCCGACGCCAAGGGTTGCCCCGCAATCGTCGGCGGGCGCGCGACGACGGTTACGGCATCTCGCTGCGTTGTCGGAATCTCCGTATACATCCGGTATACGGACGACCCTTCGCGTTGCGATGCACCGCATCCGACGACACCGCGCGTTGATCCGCACTGATCCGCCGACGATTGCGGGACGGCCCTCGCGCGTGGCGAACACCGCTGTGTGCCCTGTCAGCGCACTGGCGCATCGCCTGTAGCACACGGGACGCACGCCGTGAATCAGGGGCGGGTCACCGCGCCGGCGACTGCCGGGCAGGACGGAGCACTCCGTGCGCCATGAGGACATCGGACATGCGCTTGCGGACAACTGGTGCACACCCAGGGGATCTACCGTGCGGAGTGGCGGCGCCGAAGTGCCCGGCACGACGATCCGGGACTCCCCGTACCCGACGAACTCCAGGAGACGCGCATGTCTGATGCCTTTGCGTCGGTCGAGCCGGTGCTGGAACCCGGGAACCCGGGGCAGCCGCGTTCGCGGAAGCGGCCGCCAACCCGCCCCACCTTTTCGGCCTGCCCCGGCGGAGGGGCGCAAGGCCGTCGACGAGGTGCAGTCCGGCGAGATCGCGAAGCCGGCGATCGACGAGGAGCGGATCACCGTGTGCGGTGGTCCGGCGGGCACCGTCCGTACACGCATCGTCAGGCCCGTCGGCATCGCGGGCATCCTGCCGGAAATTTCAGGAGCCACCTTGTCCCGTACCCACTCTCGCAGGTTCTCTCGATCCGAGACCACACGGGCCGAGGCCTTCAGTGACGGTGTGTTCGCCATCGCCGTCACGCTTCTGGTCCTCAACCTCGCTGGTCCGCCGCACGAGCCGGGCGGTCTTGGCCGGGCTCTGCTGGCTCAGTGGCCTGCCTACCTCGGCTACCTGGCGTCATTCGGCTATGTGGCGGTGATCTGGCTCAACCACCATCAGGCCTTCGTCCGCATCAGGGCCATGGACCGCGGACTGCATGCCGCCAACCTGCTTCTTCTGCTCACCACCGCGGCACTGTCCTTCCCCACGGCGGTGGTCGCGGACGCACTGCAGACCGACCTCACGGACTCTGACGCGCGGGTGGCCGTTGCTCTGTACGCCGGCCTTGCCGCCGCGATGTGCCTGAGCTGGGTGGCCTTCTACCAACAGCTCGCCCGGCGCCCCGAGCTGATGGACCCCGACGTGGAGGACACGTACGTACGACACGGACGGCTTCGCTCGTGGGCCGGAGCGGTCGCCTACACCGTCGCCGGGCTTCTTGGAGTGTTCATCGCGCCATTGCTGGCGATTGCGGTGTTCGTTCTCCTCCCGATCTTCTACTTCGTCACCAGCGAAGGCCTGAGCGGTAGGCGGGACGGCTCCTGATCCGCTTGTTGGTGACACCAACTGCCGCGGAGGTCACACCGTCGGCTGAGGCGGGGGTGTGACCGGTGATGCCCGCCCGACGCAGTGCAGTACCGATGCGTCGGGGTCGGTGATGGGAGCAGTTGTCCCGGAAAGAAGCCCCGTATCGCCGAGCGGTCGGGGAGCTGCGTACAGGCCCGATCTCCGGATGCCCTGGATGGACGACTGTGACGTCGAAGCCGGTGCCCGTGCCCTGCGCTGAGGACGCAGCAGGTCCTCGGTGACTCTTCACCGCCGGTGCGCATCGGTGGCAGTCGACCTTGAGGGCGGCTCCCGTGTCGGAGAAAAGGACGACGAGGAGCTTGGGCCGTTCCGCCCGGCTGGTGCTCTCCATGAGGATGTGATGGGCGCCCGGCTGCTCGGCCCAGTTCTCGCCCTGATGGTTCGTGCGCACGGGCTCGCCGTTGAGATTGCTGCGCATGGTGCCTTCGAGGACGGATACGTAGACCAACGCCTTGTCGTGTCGGTCCGGCATCGCGTGTGCACCGAGCGATGGGGCGAGATGCCGAAGAGTGGCTTACTGCCCATGAGTTGACGACCGGCGAAGGCCTCGGCGCCTACCCGTTCCTTGTGCGTGGGACTGCCCACGCACAAGGAACGGACGGCGACCGGAGCGTAGCCGAGGGTGTCTCGGCCCGAGCCCTGTGGAGGGGGCCTTCCGAGGTGCTTGCCCGTTCTCACCGGAGCCGGTCCGCCGTCTCGTCCGGCCCGGCCGGGCTACGGACGGTCAGGAGCGCGGTGACAGGCCGTCGTCCACGGGGACGTTCTCGGCTTGCAGTGCGATGCCGGAGTTCCTGGCCTGTTCAAGGATCAAGGTGGCGAAGTCCTCCTCCACATGCCCTGCCCCGATCGCACCCGCGACAAGCTGAGCGGTGGCGGCGGCGAGCGGCATCGGGACCTCCAGCTCTCGGGCTGCGCGCAGCCCCAGATCGAAGTCCTTGCGCAGCAGCGGCATGGTGAACGTCGGCTTGAAGTCCAGGTTGACCAACGCCGGCGACTTGTAGCGGGTGTAGACCGACCCCAACACGGATCCGTTGAGGAATTCCAGGAAGTCGGCACGGCTGACACCCCCCTTCTCCGCGAGGACGGTGATCTCGGCGAGTGACTGGGTGAGGACACCGAGGAAGACGTTGTGCGCGATCTTGACGAGACGGGCGACCTCGTCCTCTCCGACGTACGTCACCCCGCGCCCCAGTAGTGCCAGCAACGGCTCGACCTGGTCGAACACCGCGCGCGAGCCGGAGACCGCGATGGTCAACTTGCCAGCGCTGATCACCTGTGGGTTCCCGCTCACCGGGGCGGCCAGGAAGTCGGTCTCCCGCTCGGCAGCTGCGGTACGGATACGCGCGGACATCTGCGCGGACACCGTGGAATTGTCGATCAGCACCCTCGGTGCGGCATCCGGCGAGGTCAGCACGCCGCCCGGGGCCGTGGTGACCGCCTCCAGGTCGGGCGAGGCGGAGACCATGGTGAAGACGACGTCCCGGTCGGCCAGGCCGGCCGGCCGGTCGACGATCGAGGCTCCCCGTTCCGTCAGTGGTTCGGCCTTGTTACGGGTCCTGTTGTAGACGGCTACGTCGTGCCCGGCGTCCAGCAGCCGGGCGGCGAGCTGGAAGCCCATGCGGCCGGTACCGATCCAGCCGATGCGCGGGCGGTCCTGGGCGGCATACGTCATTTCTGTACCTCGATCCTGGAAGACGGCTCGACCCGAACGGTCCTGCAGCTCGCAGACCGGATCGCGGCACACGACCGACAAGGGCCGAATCCGACGGCCTCCGCATCAGATCGGATGACCATCCAGCCCTGCCGGAGTTGATCAGGCCGGAGACCTACTGGACCACGCCCGCGTAGGCGAGCACATGTGAGTCTGCGTCTCCACACACACGCTCGGATTCAGGCGCAGCTGCAGTCACTCCAGGCGGGTGACAGCGTGCCTCGCCCAGATCGCATCGACTGGATTGGACGAGACGGCGAAGGACTTCAGTGACAAGCCGCGCGGTAGAGCACCGTCGGCACAACACCGGCTCCCGTCGGCGCGACCACCAGGACCCAAGACGCAGCACCGGTGGTGGGACCGCCCGTCACAGGTGGTTCCGAGCACACCGACTACTACCTGCTGAACGAGCTGCTGATCGAAGAACAGCGGGCGTTTC
Source organism: Streptomyces sp. NPDC101194 (assembly GCF_044767885.1). Lineage (NCBI taxonomy): Bacteria > Bacillati > Actinomycetota > Actinomycetes > Kitasatosporales > Streptomycetaceae > Streptomyces > Streptomyces sp. NPDC101194. The sequence goes on along the minus strand of NZ_JBIWOS010000005.1, from coordinate 232,343 downwards.
GCCGACGCGTGCGCGACCCCATGGACCGGGAGGGCGCCCCGGTCGGCAACCCGTACCGGGCGGCGCGACGACGCCGCAGCCGGGTTCGTTGCTGCCGCAAGTGGTAGCCCTCGCGAACCGCGCACCGTGCGCCTGCGTCCCGGTGAGACTCGATCGGCCCGGCGAAGATGTGATTCGACGAAGCCATCAGCCGTCTTCTCGTCCGCATGCAAAGCCGTGGCATCCGGTGCAGGCTTGCAGTGGAGGGCATGGGTTGCGGGAATGCAGGACGGCCTGTCCGCACCGGAGCCCGGCCGCGAGATCCGGGCCAGCGCTGCGGTTCCCTCCGGGCGTACGTCCTGCACGTCGGCCTACGCCGTACGACCGAGCCGGTGCGATCGTGAACGTGTCCACTCTTCCCCGCGGCTGCTCGGCATGGCAAGCGCCAGCAGGAAGGAAGCGCGATGGAGATCGAAGGATCCATTGCCCTGGTGACCGGGGCCAATCGTGGCATCGGCCGCGCGTTCGCCCGTGCCTTGCTCGAACGGGGAGCGGCCAAGATCTACGCCGCCGTCCGTGACCCGGCGAACGTGAGCGACGAGGACCTCACGCCCTTGCGGCTGGACGTCACCAAGCCCGAGCAGGTCGCCGCGGCAGCCGCTGCCGCCGGTGACGTCACCATCGTGATCAACAACGCGGGCGTCGGAGGTTTCAGCACCAAGCTCCTGACCGGTTCGTTCGATGGCGCGCGCGAGGCGATGGAGATCAACTACTTCGGCACCTGGGCCGTCTCCCGGGCCTTCGCCCCCATCCTGGCGCGCAATGGCGGCGGCGCGCTCGTCAACATGCTGTCCACCGCCTCCTGGACATCCCGCCTGGACTACCCCGGGTATGCGGCCTCCAAAGCGGCCCAGTGGTCGTTGACAGGTGCCCTGCGGGAAGGCCTGCGCGAACAGGGGACGATCGTGCTCGGCGTCCACGCCGGCTTCGTGGAAACGGAACTCAGTTCCTTCACCGACGCGCCGAAGATCAGCGCCGCGCAGGTCGCGGAGCAGACCATGGACGCCCTGGCGAACGACCGGGTCGAGGTCCTCACCGACGAACGGACCAGGCAGGTCAAGCGCTCCCTGTCGCAACCACTTGACGGGTGATGAATTACCAGGATGCGGCCGCGCCGTGGACTCGAGCTTTCCGGGCGACACACTGCGGTGTGATCGTGCGGCCCGGTCCCAGCAGGGCTCCCGGTTCGACGTCGAACTCAAGGCCGCGGGCAGAAGCCCGGTCTTCGGGATGCCCTGGATGTGCGACTGGGACTCCGAAGCCGGGGCCCGTGCCCTGCGCTGATGAGGAGCAGGCGACACGAAACCCGCTCGACCCCCGGCACCACTGGTCCGTCGTGTGCCGGCCGTCGCCTCCGAAACTCCGAAACCGGGGCCCGGCTGTGCGAGCAAGAAAGAGGCTCGATAGCACAGGTCATCGGCGGTTGATCAGGAGCTGTGGCTTTTCCGATCTCGAGCGATGTCGGAGCTCGAACGGCCGCACCACGCACCCCACTGCCCCATTCCACAAGCCTCGACGATTACTCCCACTGCCCATGCGAACGATCCGGACCGGGGAGCCAAGGCTCTGCCGTACAGCGAGGAAATGCGCCGCCGGACACTCGATTCCGCCCCCTTCCCCGAAGGGGGCGGAATTGTCGTCCGGTCACGGTCAGCCGTTGGCAGATGCGCAGACCGGACGGCAGCAGCAGCTAACCACCTTGCACCGGCCCTTCCCAAAAAGCCGCTCGGCCACACGGGTGTACGGCGGCCGGCGGAACGTCGCGTCGAACCTGGTCGGCGGGCATTTCCGCGGCGCCGAGGGAGGGCTGCCGGGGTCTGGCCGACGCATTTCAGGACCAGGTCAGCGCCCCGCTGAAGCGCACAAGCTCACGGGCCGCGCCGGGATCGGATGCTCGGCGTCATCGGCCCCGCCCACAAGCACGACCCGAGCGCGCAATTCCTCGAATGGCGGTGCCATTCGGCCGAAAGGACGCCCGATCGTGATGGGTGGATCAGAGCGGGAAGGCGTATTGGCTCAGGCTCACGTATCCGATGGACAGATCAGACGGGACAGGCGATGGCCACCACCACCACTGGTCAGACACGAGAGGGCACGCTGCCCAAGAGCATCCAGTTGCCAGGAATCGTGCTGGGAGTGGGGCTCGGCGGATTCGTCGATGGCATCCTGTTCCATCAGCTCCTCCAGTGGCACCACATGCTCACCAGCACCGACCACGACCGCATCGGCGTGAAGTACTACCCCGCGAACACGGTCTCCGGTCTGGAGATGAACACCTTGTGGGACGGCATCTTTCACGCCGTCTGCTGGGTCGCCGTCATCCTGGGCCTGGGCATCCTGTACTCCCGGGTCACTCACCAGCGTCGCCGGGTATGGACCTCCCGGGTGCTGTGGGGGTGGATCCTGGTCGGTTGGGGCCTGTTCAACATCGTCGAGGGTCTCCTGGACCATCAGATCCTCGGCATCCACCACGTCCACGGCGGTCCCCACCAGATCTGGTGGGACATGGGCTTCCTGCTCCTGGGCCTTCTCCTGGTCATTGGCGGCTACCTTCTCCAGCGCAGCGGCCGGCCCTTCGACCTCGATGTCTCCGAGCGGCCCGCCCGGCACGCCTGATGGACATCGACATGCATCGTCACATGCACGACCACGGCGCAGGTAGCGGTCTGTGGGAGACCCTGCTGCCGCCGGCCGCGGTCATCCTGCTCGCTGCCGCCTACCTCGTCCTCGCGGACCGGGCCCGGCACCGCAACCCCGTCCAAGGCTGGGGACGCCGGCGGACGGCGAGTTTCCTGACCGGATGCACCCTGCTGGCCGGAGCACTGCTGCCACCGCTGGCCCCCTTCGCCCACGGCGACTTCCGCGGGCACATGGCCCAACACATGCTCATCGGCATGTACGCCCCCCTGGCCCTGGTGCTCGGCACGCCGGTCACCCTGCTGCTGCGCACGCTGCCCGCCGCCCGCGCCCGCGCGCTGGTGGGCGTTCTGCACAGCCGCCCGGCCAGAGTGCTCGCCCACCCGGTCACCGCCCTGGCCCTGAGCACCGGCATGCTTGCGCTCCTGTACTTCACCCCGTGGTACAACGCGACCATGGACCAGCCCGTGCTGCACTGGCTGATGCACGCCCACTTCCTCTTGTCCGGCTGCCTGTTCGCCTGGGTCATCGCCGGCCCCGACCCCGCCCCGACCCGGCCCGGCGTCCCCGCGCGGCTCGTCGTCCTCGGGATCGCCGTCGCGGCGCATGCCTCGATCTCCCAGCTGATCTACGGCGGCTTCCTCATCAACGTTCACGCACCCATCGACCAGGTTCAAGGCGGGGCGGAGATCATGTACTACGGCGGCGATATCGCCGAACTCCTCCTTGCCGCAGCCCTCGTCGCCACTTGGCGGCCTGGGCGCCGACCATGTCGTCCATGGACGGGGGTCGGCCGGGATGCGGCCGGAAGGGACAGTAGGGCGATCTTGAGCGGTTGAAGCGATGGTGTGCGTTGCCCCAGGTCGTGCGTGAAGCCCTTTGATCAGGGCGGAGACGGTTCAACCGGTGAGTGTCGCCATGTGTGATACGTGGCGTTCACCTGGTGTGAAAGATCTCGGCAGCCGGCGATGAAGTTGTTCGCCGCTTCCGGTGTGACCAAGGTCAAGGTGTGCGGTGCTCTGTCCCAGAGGTCTTTCAGTGACATGTCAACAGCCACTGCTCCGGGTTCAAGGCCCGGTCTGTGCAAGTGTTCCCACGATTTGTCGCTCGGCTGCCATCGGCGAGATGATCGCCGAGGTTCCGGCGTTCGGGCACGTGATGGCCTTGCGGCTCACCGCGTCGGGCGTGCGCTGTCCCGCCACTGCCCCGACCGCCCACCCGCTCACCGGAACCCGCGCCGCCGCCGGGTCAGGGCATCGCCAGGCCCGGATCGTGGACGACGGCGACGATGTCGGCCGTCAGCTCGGAGCCCTGCTGACCGTCGATGAGCCGGTGGTCGCAGGACAGGGCCGGCTGCGCGACCCGGCGCGGCTCGATCGCCTGCGTCCGCGCCGCGTCCCTCGCGCCTGGACATCGTTCCGCCCAGCGCACCACCCCGGGCCGGTCACGGCGGATGACCGTCGCCACGGGGCGTGACCGCCCCGATTCACCGGGGCGGATCCCAGTTCGTCTCGAATGGGTCGCGGGCTTGGCGCCCGCCCCAACCCCGTCCTCGAAAGAACGCCTGCCACGCGTTGCTGCGGAAGGCGATGCTGGTGTCAGGGATGGGAAGTCCCCTCGGTTGCCTCAGTCGCCCGTTGTCGGGTTCCGCGGTGATCGGGTGGGCTCGCCTTGACCTGCGGCGCCGCGGCGACAGGGCCCTGCAGCTCTGCCGAAGCGTTCGGTCAAGGACGGCATGTGATGTGCAGGTGCGCCGCGGCGTTGTTGGCGTATCCCCTGGGATTCCAGACGGTCTCCGGGGATTCGGCCTGCACGGCCGCGGTGGAGTCCCAGGCGCGCGCGATGAGCTCGGCCTCACCGGGGGGCAGGGTGACCATGGCACGCCAGTGCTGCCAGGTCCAGGGATTCTCCGGGGGGTCGAGATCCGTGGGGGTCCAGGTGCTGCCATGGTCGGCGGAGACATCGACGCGTGCCACGGTACGGTCGTCCCCGGCGAAGGCGAACCCGCTGACCTCGGTCGGTCCAGGGGGCAGGTGGTCGTTCCTGGCGGGCCGCAGGATGGCGCAGTGGATGGCGACCGGGCCGAGGGTGATGCCGTCGCCCGGTCCAACGGCCTCGGGGTCGGCTTCGGGGGGCAGGACACTGTATTCGGCTTGAAAGTAGTTGTCGGTCGGTTCGGCCTGTGCGCTGATGCGTTGCAGCCATTTGACACTGCGGGCGCCGATCCAGCCCGGAACGATCACGCGCAGGGGAGCGCCGTGCGCGGCGGGTAGTGCCTGATCGTTCATGGCCCAGGCCAGGAGCACCTCACTGGAGGTTGCCTTGGCCACTGGTATGGAGCCGCCGAAGGGCTGGGGTGGGGCGGCCTGCTGTGACACGTCGGCGCCGGTGAAGGTGATGTGGGCCGCTTCCGGCTGCGTTCCGGCCTTGGCCAGTACTTCTGCCAGGCTCACCCCGCTCCATCTCGCAGTGGAGATGGCTCCTGGGCCCCAGGGGACCTGACCGGGAATCTCTCGGACCTCGATGAGATCGGCGCGGCGGTTGCCGGCGCACTGCAGCGTCGCCACCACGGTCCGCTCGGTGAAGCGGTGCAGATCGTCCATCGACAACTCCAGGGGACGATCGACCAGACCTTCCACCCGCAGCCGCCAGCTCGCGGAGTCGATGCGGGGGATCGGCGCGTGGTTGCGGCTGTAGAACGTGTCCAGGGAGGTGATCTGGGCTGCGAGAGCACCAGGAGGCGTTTCGGCGTTGTAGGGCTCGTCCTGATACACAAGCATTTCGTTGCATTTGCCCCATATATCCATGAGATCAATGTCCATCACCTTGGGTGCGGACGCCAACCCGTTCACCATCCGGGTGGGCCGGTGGCGTACGGATGGCGCGGGGGCCGGCAGGTGCTGAAACGGCAGAGATTCGTCGCCTGGCCCGATGAAGGGCGGCACGTCATCCCGCGCGCACGGGAAGGGGAGCGGCCAATGTGCTTCGGGTCGCCACCGAGGCCGACGCCGCCTCGGTGGCGTCGCCGGAGCCTGCCGCTCAGGAGAGCCATGGGCGGACACCGACGAGGGCGCCGAGTCCGACCCCCGTTCCACCTGCGCGAGCGAACGCCGCGCGCCGATCCACCAGGGATTACGGGACAGTCCTTGGCCGGGTCGCGGACCTCCCGATGCCTCCCACAACTCCTGCGCGGCCACGCAGCGCCTGCCATTCTGGATACGGGCCCGTCGGCCTCATCGGCGTTGTACGGCGGGACTCCGCAGGGGCCTGCGCCCCCTGCGCCCGCACCGTCCAGCCGGCCGACGGGAAACGGGCTCAAGGATCGCCGCCCGCTGGGCCGACTCGGCCTCGAAGGGTGGCGACAAGCCGGAACGCCCATCGCCGCCATCGACGAGCTCGCCGTCCCCGGCCTCGACCTCCTGGGGTCGAACAGGCCCCGAACGTCCTCCGTTCACAGCCGCATCGCCACGCGCGCCCGCCGGACGGAACCGCAAGGAGGAGATCACCGTGACCGAGTTCAAGCCTGTGCCCGACTTCGCCCTCGGGCCGGACATCCCGGAGTCCACCGGGTATGCCGTCACCGACCTGGGCGGCGATGCCTACCTCGTCACGCAAGGGATGATCAACACGATGTTCCTGGTGACCAAGAACGGCGTCGTCCTCGTGGACGCCTCGCCGTTTCTCGGGGACAAACTGCTGGAGGCCATGGAGTCGGTCACTCCCAAGCCCCTCACCCACCTCATCTACAGCCACGCGCACGCCGACCACATCGGGGCCGCTCACCTGCTGAACCGGGACGGGCTGAAGATCATTACGCACGAGATCACCGGCGACCTCATCAAGGAGGCCAAGGACGATCGGCGGCCGCTGCCCACGGAGACCTTCAGTGGCCGGCACAAGGAGATGGACATCGACGGCGTCCGGTTCGCCCTCGACTACACGGGGGACTGGCACGTGGCCGGCAACCTGTTCATCCACCTCCCGCAGCAGAGGCTCATGGGAGCGATCGACAGCTTCACACCGAAGAGTGCACCGTTCTTCCGGCTGTACTTCTCCGCGCACGTGCCGGCGTACTACGAGGCCATGGATGAGTTGCTCGAGTACGACTTCGACACCATCGTGACGGGCCACATGGCCCTGCCCGGCACCCCCGAGGACGTGGCGACGAACCGCGAGTTCATCCGCGACCTGCGCACTGCCGCCGCCGAGGCGTTGCGGACGGTCGACCTGAAGGAGAGCGCGGCCGCTGCCAAGGTCCCGCACAACAACCGACAGGCCGAACTGAAGGTCTGGATGGACGCGGTCGTCACGCGCGCGGCGGAGCTGATGCCTTCCTGGGACGAGCGCCTGGCCGGAACCGACATCTTCCTGCGTGACAACCTCAACGCGGTCGCCTGGAGCGTCTTCATCGATTAGACCGAAGGCCTGAGAGCGGCCGAGGAATGGATCACTTGGGGCGTTGTGTGACGGGGCGTGTGCTGCAGCGGGTAGTGGGTGCGGGTCTCGCAGATCAGGCTGCGGACGGTGACGGATGCAACGGCGAGGCGGAGGAAGAGCCAACCGGCCTGACGCCGGCATCTCGCAGGTCACCGTCTCCCATTGCCTGCACATGGTTTTGACACACTGTCAGGAGTCCGGGATGGCTCGCACCGCCGTCCACGACGGCATGCTCATGAAATCCAGGCCACGAAGTTGAGAGGTGCGCCCGTGTCCGCGGGCTCGCCGAATCGCGACGGCAGCGAAGCCGCCTCACTGTCGGCCGACGCAGGATCGCCGACTCTATGGGATTCGGAGCGGCTCATGGTGACATGTGACGACGCATGACAAACAGCTTGGCGTATGGCTCGGGAAAGGAACTACGCAACGGGCGAAATGGCCGTTTTGCAATGCTTGGAAGACGCAAACTGCATCGACGTGATGCTGGGGCGTCCCGGGTGGCGTGGAGGCGGCCTACTCGTGATCACCGACAAGGCGACGGGAGACGTCCGCGGGGCCGTGCCCCAGCGTTAGGGCGACGGAGGAACGGGCATCACTTGAGGCGGCAACAACGGCTCCGGTTGCGTTCGGTGACCATACCCAGCCCGGCGTCGAAGTTCTTACAGGTGCTTTCCCCGGATCCGGCGGTCGCTGCGGCAGGTCGGTGTGGTTGTACCTGCCGGTGAGCAGGCCGCCCGCCGGAGGTGAGCAAGTGGTCACGCCCAGCCCCATCGCCCGTGCCATGGGGATGAGATCGCGTTCCGCGGCCCGGTTGAGGAGGTTGCACTCGAGGCGCTGCCGGTCTCAGGCCTCCTGGTCGGTGCCCACGCGAAGGCGACGACTGCGGCAACATCCCTCTGCGGCTTGCCGAATGCACTACCGCCCTGGCCCCGGCCGCATGGCCCGTGTCCAGGATTCGGGTCAAGCCCCTATCCGCTTGTCTCCGCGCCGTCCTTCGAGTCCGCCTGTGACCAGCCACCCGACTTGGCCGTTCGGCTCAGCGTGGCCCCCAGCCGGATCACTCCCTCGGCCCTGACCAGCGATGTGCCGCGGGCGTCCACTTGGCGCATCAGCGGTGTCATCAGGGGTAGTCCGGAGGGCGGCTGATCCGCGCCTACGGCAACGTGCAGCCGGGCCACGAACCGAGCGAGGCCGGCAGGGCTGGCCGGGTTGTCCGTGTCGCCCGCGTACCGCTCGGCCGTGGCCATCGCGGCTTCCGACTCCTGTACGCGGCCGGTGGCTCGCAGTACGAGTGCCAGCAGCACCCCCGACATGTGAAGGCGTCGGTGGCTGTTGGCGACCTCCGCCCAGCGGAGTGCGGCGCGCAGGTCCGCCTCCGCCGCCACGTAGTTGCCCACCAGACATGAAAGCCAGGCCCGGGTGTGCAGCGCCCTGGCCCGGTACTCGGGTTGGCCGGCTTCCGCTGCCCGGTGGGCAGCCGATCCGGCGAGCCGACAGGCCTCGTCGTAGTGGCCGCGGCTCGGGAAGAGGCTGCAGACCGCGATCAGCATCAACAGGTCCACGGCCATCCGCAGGGCGTCGGGGACCGATGCCAGCGACTGCTCCACGGCGGCGGTCAGCACGGCGTGCTCCGCGCGGAACCAGGCCCGGGCCTGATCGGTGTCCTCGAAGGCGAGGCCCGTATGGTCCGCCGGGTGGAGCCAGGCGGGGGAGGGGGCGTCATCCGGCAGAGCCGTGTGCGCCACGTGGACCGCGCCGCCGTAGAGGAGGGCCAGGACCCGGCGCAGCGCCCTTGTCCGGTCCTCGGCACGCTCCGTGGATTCGGCGTGACCTCGGCCGTAGAGCCGCAGCAGGTCATGCAGGCGATAGCGGCCCGGGGCGGGGGACTCCAGCATCCCGGCGTCGACCAGGGCCTCGGTGAGGTCCTCGGCCGTGTGCTCCTCCGTGCCGAGCAGAGCGGCGGCGACCGGCAGCGGCAGGTCGGGGGCGTCGAGGAGGGACAGGAAACGAAAGGCCCGGGCCAGGTCGGGGGTCAGCGCGTCGTAGCCGAGCCGGAAGGCGGACTCCACCATGTGGTCGCCGTGGCTCAATTCATCCAGCAATACACGGGTGTCGGTCAGCCGCGCGCCGAAGGCGCGCAGGCTCTGGCAGGGGAGGGCGGCGAGGCGGGCACCGACAATGCGTACGGCGAGCGGCAGGCGGCCGCAGGAGTCGACCAGATCCCGGGCGGCTTCGGGCTCCGCGGCCACTCGTGCGGCGCCCGCGAGCCTGCCCAGCAAGGTCACCGCCTCGGCCTTGCCGAAGACGTCCACGGCGAAGGAGCGGGCGCCGGGCAGGGCGAGATGAGGAGCCCGGGTGGTGACAAGGACCGCGGAACCAGCGGTGCCGGGCAGGAGCGGGCGGACCTGGGCGGCGTCACGGGCATCGTCCAGGACGAGCAGCACACGACGGTCGGCGAGCAGGGTGCGCAGCAGCGCTGCCCGCTCTTCCCTGTCAAGCGGCAGCCGGTCGGGCGGGGTGCCGAGAGCCGAGAGGAGATCGGCGAGCACACCGGCCGGATCCGCCGGTTGGGAGCCTGCCCGCAGGCCGATGTACAGCCGGCCGTCGGGGAAGGCTTCGCGCAGGCCGTGTGCCACGTGGACGGCGAGCGCGGTCTTGCCGACGCCGGCGATGCCGACCACGGTCGCGATGACGACGGCCCGACTGTGCCCGGGGCGGGCCCGGAGCAGGTGTGCCCTTATCTCCTCGACGAGCCGACCACGCCCGGTGAAGTACCCGATGCCGGAGGGCAGCGGCGCGGCGGTCACTGCCGCGCCGCCCCGCAGGGTGCCGGCGAACGCGGATGCGCCGGACCGCCGGTCCGCGCCCATGGACGACTGCCGCGGGCGCCCGAAGGCGCCCGCTGACCGGTCCGGGCGGAGGGGAGGGGCCGCGGGACGGACGCCGGTGCCCACGGGCCATGCGGGGGAATGTACCGTGTGCCCCGCGCGCAGTACGTGGTGCAGCTCCGTCAATTCCGTTGACGGCCGCGTCCCCAGTTCCCGCTCCAGCACTTCGCACGCCTCGTCGTAGACACGGGCGGCATCGGCCTGGCGTCCGGCGCGTTGCAGCGCCAGCATGAGCAGCCCGTGCGACCGCTCCCTCAAGCAGAACTCCTTCACCATCGCGGGCAGTTCGGCCACGGCCTCCTCGTGCCGTCCCAGCTCGACGGCCACGGCGTACAGGTCTTCGCGCGCCGCCACCAGGGACTCGGCCAACTGCTCGCGGTGGTGCTCCGCCCAGGGGCCTGGCACCCCGGCCAGAGCGATGCCCCGCCAGCGTCCGACCGCGCGTGACAACCGCTCGTACACGGCTTCGGTGCAATCGCGCCGCTCCGCGGTCTCGTGCGCGAACACCTCGGCGTCCACGTCCACCGACGACTCCAGGAACCGGTAGCCGCCCTCCGAGGCGACGATCAACCGGCTCTTGGACCGTGCGGGCCGGTCCGGTTCCAGGGCCGCGCGCAACTGGGAGACATATGTGCGTACGGCCGAGGACGCGCAGCGCGGCGCGGCGGCCGATCCCCACACCCCGTCCACCAACTGCCCGACCGTGACGACCTGCCCACGCCGCAGTACCAGCATCGCGAAGACCGCCTGCTGCTGCGGTGGTCCGAGCGCTATCCGCTCACCACCACGCCTTGCGCCGACCGGTCCCAGCAGATGCACCGTCAGATTCTTCGACGGTTCCAGTGTCTTCCCAAACCCCCGCATGAACCTACCCCTTGACCAGGATGGTAGCCGTGTCCCTTCCCCAGCCCGCCCTGGAACACGCCGCCTTCCCGCCGCCCTTCTGCCGGGTTCCCCCGCGACGTTCATCGAACGTTGAGTTCTTCCTGGCAACCCGCGCCGAACCTTGGACAGCCCGCACGACACACAACGAAACGGAGCGGATCCATGAACCACACCATCGGCAGATGGAGCAGGGCCGTCCTCGGCCGCTTCCTGCCCGTACTCGCTTTGGGCGGCCTGCTCTCCGCCGCCCTCACCGCGCCCGCGCACGCCGAACTGCCCGGCGGCGGATGGGGCGAGCGCCATCTCGACGAGATCACCTTGCTGGCCAGCCACAACGGCTACGCCAACGGACCCGACGGTATGAGCGCGCCGTTCACCAACCAGACGTACTCGCTGCGCGACCAGCTGTGGAACCAGGGCGTGCGTGCCACCGAACTCGACGTCTACGACTACAACTACGGCACGGGCGACGACCGCCCGCCCTTCGCGCGCACCGGGCACGGCGAGGTGTTCCGCCAGTGGGGCCGCCCGCTGGCCGACCACCTGAGAACCATCGTGGACTTCCTCGACAACAACCGGCAGGAGGTCTTCGTCCTCACCCTGGAGGACTCCGCCTCCAAGGACCTGCTGGCCGAGGCCTTCGACTCCGTCCCCGGCGCCCACTCCATGATGTTCGACCCGCGCGCCTGGAGAGTCGACTCGACCGGCTGGCCCCGGGTCCAGGACATGGTCGACACCAACCAGCGGCTGCTGGTTCTGTCCGGCAAGGCCGACCGGCAGGACATCGGTATCTTCCCCATGAGGGACTGGACGATCCAGAACCACTACGAGAACGGCATCCGTCAGTGCACCGACCGCAGCGGAGACGGGATCTCCGACCCGCTGAACGTCGGCGGGAGGTACGGCGCGAGCGGACAGCGGGCATTCCAGAAGCTGTTCATCAACAACCAGTTCAGCTCCCGTACCTACGACGACTTCTACCAGACGGTCAAGACGGCCTGCGAGTCCGCCACGGTCGGGCGCATGCCCAACATGATCTCCACCGACTGGATCGGCTACGACAACCAGGACGCGTGGCGGTTCGTGAACGACACCGACAAGGGTCTGGGCTGGAGCGTGGGCGACCGCGACCTCTGCCTCGACGTGGAGGGTGGCCGCAGCGACAACGGCACTCCCGTACAGATCTACTCGTGCAACTGGTCCAACTCGCAGGCGTGGAGCCGCGTCCCGATCCTCAAGCAGAACGCGTTCGAGATGCGCGCCTTCGGCAAGTGCCTGGACGTGGCGGGTGGGTCCACGGCCAACGGCACCCGGGTTCAGCTCTACGACTGCAACGGCACCGGTTCGCAGCTCTGGTGGCACGACAACCGCGCCCTGCGCAACCCCATGTCCGGCAAATGCCTCGACGTGCCGTCCGGTGACTTCAGCCCGGGGCGCGACCTTCAGCTCCACGACTGCAACGGAACGCCGTCCCAGGTCTGGGACTGGCGCATGGTCTGACCCGGTGAGCCCGGCCAACGGTCACGGTTCCGTTGGTCGGGTTCAGCCTGCTCGGTCGACCGTTCGCGACGCAGGCAGATGGCTGCAGCAGCGACGCCGGAAGAGTCCGGGCGTCAGGTGGAATCGCACGCGCTCCCCGCCCGGTTGCTGCTCCGGCACCGCGATCCGACGGCGGAGAGCCAGGGTCTCGACGTCGTTCTTCCGGTCGCTCGTCAGCAGCGATCTCGGCGTCGCGAACGCGTTCGTCACACCCGGGTACGCCAGTATCAGCAACACAGCAGCTTCAAGAGCCCACCCGCACGAGGCGCATGGGTGGAGGGGAGCCTCAGCGGGCCTCCGGCAGATTCGCGGAGAGCTGTACGGCCCCGGTGCAGGCCAGTCGGTCCGCCACCTCGACGCACGCCTCGGCCCCCGTCGGGCTGGTCGCGGGCAGCATCGGGCTGCTCTTGCCGTGCGTCACACTGTCCCGGTGCGAGGCGAGCAGCTCGTCCGCTCCGGATCGGATCGAGACCTCCAGGGCGCCATCGTGCGCGTCCGTCTCCACCTCGGACCAGACGGTGGCGCAGGACGGGCTGAACCGGAGCCGTACGGCGTAGGCGTCCTCAGTGACGGTGCTCTCGGTGCGGGCGTCCCGGTTGCAGCGGGAGGAGCCCGGATACTGCCCCCGGCAGCTTTCCATGCGGCAGGACGCCGCTTGCTGCTTCGGGCTGCCGCTCGACAGGACCGGGGCACCCACGGCGCAGGCCACGGCGACCAGCGTGGCGGAGACGGCCATCACGACGGTCGTCGGCAGCCGTCGCGCCCGGGCGGCTGCCGCGACCGGCTGCCGCGGCGCAGGGGGCTGGGGCGCAGGGGGCTGCGGCGTCGCGTTCAGCGGTCTGGTCTCGGCACGGCAGGCGTTCTCCCACAGGGCGATCAGCGGCGCCATCTCCGTGCCCCCGATCCGGCCCAGCGCCTCGACAGCGGTACGCGGCGGGAGCTTGACGCCGTTGAGATAACGGTGCCATGAGGACTTGCTGTGGGCGGTGCGTGTGGCCAGCGCGGCCAGGCTCAGCCCGGTCTGCTGTTTGAGGTCACGCAGCCGCTCCACCAGCAGCAGCCCGTCGGGGCCGAGCGAGTCGGGCAGTTGCTGTCGGCCGGCCGTCGCTTGCTCCTTCATGCCGCTCCCAATCCTTCTATCAGGAATCCGGTTCATTCCGGATCGCGTGATGTGTGCCCTGGGGTCGGGGCGGCCACACGTACGGCCGGAGTCATCGGGCGATCGGCTTGTAGTACAGAGAGAAGGTGCGGTCCGATGGCGGGCCCTGGGTGAAGCCAAGACACAGCCAGGGCCCGCCCCGGCGCAGCACAGCCAGGCCCTCCGGCTCGCGCGGGTAGAGCCCCCTCGCCGTGTGGTCCAGCACCTGCTGCACCACACGGCCGGTACGCACGTCGATACGGAACAGACGGACGTCGCCGGCCGAGCCGGCGGGGTTGTCGGCGCCGTATCCGTGGCCGAGCACCTGGTAGGCGTACGGGCCGTACAGCGCCATGCCCTGGAAGGGGAGCCCCAGTTCGGCGCCGGGCTGAGCGAAGCCGGTGACCGGCCGGAAGTCCCCGGCCGCGAACTGTTCGAGCCCATACACCGCGTAGCGCGGTATGCCGTCCACCTTGTAGCGCAGCAGCAGCCGGTTGTGCGCCGGGTCGAGGGTCACCTGGTTGTTCGTGGAGCCGGGGAGCGGGCGATGCGTGGCAACCTTGTGGTCGGCGCGGGTCAGCACCCGGCCCGCGGTGAAGGTGAAGCGGCAGATGCCACGGCCGTAGCCGGAGCCCGGCTGTGCGTCCCACTCCGTCCACAGAGCGCCGGCACGGCGGGCCGAGTCCTCCACGCCGAGGGCGCTGCCGTGGCCGAAGCCCAGCAGGTACATGTCGCCGGTGAGTGCGCCACCCATGGTGAACCGGTTCAGACACATGTCGCCGTGGGCCGCGCGCTCGGCACGCGTGTACGCGCGCGGCTCGCCCGGAAGCCGGACGCCGCCTTCCATGACCTGGAGCGCGTACATGTGGCCGTGCCGCTCGTCGAAGGCGAAGGACTGCAGCACCGTGGAATGGCGCATCCTTACACCCTGGAGCCACGGTTTGCCCGCCGGAGCCAGGCTGGGCGGCTGAGCCTTCGGCTGGGCTTCTGCCCTGCCGACGGGGAGTGCGGCGGCCAGTGCGACCGCAGCTCCAAGGCCGAGGACGGCTCTGCGACCCGGACTGGACGGAAGAGAAAGGGACATGAGGGTCTCCTTGCTTGCTCGTGAGCTCTGTGGAACGGGCCCGCCCGCCCTGTGGGCGGGACGGGCGGGCACAGCGGCTCAGCACCAGGGGACGGCGCTCAGGTTGCGGACGTAGCGCGCGGAGACGTAGCCCTTGTTGTGGGAGAGCTTGTACCAGCGGTGGTTGCCGCGGACGTTGCGCCCGTACTTCTTGCAGGGGATGTGGACCGTGCTGCCGGGACGCAGCGAGCCGATGATCCGGTAGCCCGTGCCCGGGCCGGAGCGGATCCTGAGCGGCATGTGGCGGGTCACCACGCGGCCCTGCACATGGCCGGTGCAAGTAACGGGCCGGGTCGTGGAGTGGCTGGGCGCCCACAGCCGGGGCGGGGCCGTGCGTCGGTGGTGCATCTGCTGGTGAGGCGCCGTGTGCCGCTGCTGTGCGCCGGCGGTGTCGGCGGAAACGACTGCGGCGGGCAACATCGCGATCGCCGCAATCGTGGCCACGAGGCTGCGCTGGATCGTGCGGTTCATGGACTCTCCTATGAGGGTGTCTGCAGGATCGGCTGAGTGAGATCCTGTGCCGCTCAGCGTTTCCTGGCCGTCGGACGAAGATTCCGTCCCACGCGTTTCCGGGAGAAAGCGGGACGTCCCACCCGAGGGGACGGTTGAGTCCCAGCCGCCGTCGCCCGGGAGACCAGCGAAACCTCCCGCCAGGCCGCGGTTGAGGGGCGCGTCAGTACGGGTCGCGGTCGGTCACGCCGGAGCACGATCGTTGGGGGACCCGACCTGAGCGACCTGGCTGACGGCGGCGTACCCTTGAGCCGATCGTCGAGCGCGGCCTTCGCGAGACTTCCGCGCAAGCGACGGACTACCGCAGCTGACAGGACAGCAGAACACCCGTGAACTCCACGTCGATTCGCTTGATCGAGCCCGCCGACGGCCCTGCACTCGCCGGCCTGCTCTCCCAGGACAAGCAGGCGTATGCGCGCTGGCTGCCGGCGAGGCCCGCAGAGTTCTACACGCCCGACGGGCAGGCCTCGGTCATCGAATCCCTTCTGGCCTCCCATGACGAGGGGATCGCGTGGCCCGGCGTCGTGGTCTCCGACGAGACCGTCATCGGGCAAGTCGACATCAGCTCCATCCTGCGCGGCCCGTTCCAGAAGGGATTCCTCGGCTACTGGGTCTCTTCTCTCCACCAGGGACTCGGGCACACGAGCCGTGCCGTCGGCCTCGCGCTGCGGATCGCCGAAGATGAGCTGAACCTGCATCGACTGGAGGCACACACCCAACTGGAGAACCTCGCGTCTCAGGCGATCCTCCGCAAGCACGGATTCAGTTCATGGGGCATCGCCCATGAACACTTCTACGCTGACGGTGCATGGCGCGATGAAGTGTTCTGGGAAAGGAAACTGACCGGCAGGACCGCCGACTGAGCGCTGTTCCGTAAATGATCTACGACGTGTTTCGTCGACCAACCGCCCGCGAGGGCGCGACCAGGACACACAGTGGAAGAGCCGTCGCAGTCCGCTTCCGCTTCGGCGTGCCGAACGAGACTCTGGTCGCCCCGCCGACCGCCTGCGTGGTGGCGCGCAGCTCGGATCCGCGCGGCACCTGGCTCGCTCCGGCCGGGTGCAGGTCCAGCTCGTTCCGCGGCCCGTCCCCATGGACTGTTGCACTCTCGTGAACATCCACGGGCCCGAGACCGTCAACTGCCGGCCAGACCGGTGGACAGACACTGCTGCTTGAAGCGAACGAAGCCGGCTGTCCGCAGCCTTGATGACGGCTACCGCCAAGAGGTGAATGCCCGCCCGGTCGACGGGCATCTGGTTGGCGCCGAGAATGGGTAGGAGCGAAGCGGCCACTGGACGGCCTGATGCCAGGACGTCGGCAAGGCGGTGGCGGCCTGCCGACGAGGTGGCGATGATGCCGACGTGGCGAGTGCGGGACTTCCATGACGACGATCTGGACCGTGCAATCCAGATATGGGATCAGGACCGGCAGGCCGACGACATGCCTCCCGTGTTCCCCATCTCTGAGGCCATGGCGTCAGCCCGGACCGGCGGGACCGCGGTGGTCGCGGTGGTCGGCGAGGACCTGGTGGGCATGGCAGTGGCACAGGCCCAGGGCGAACGGGCCTGGATCACACTGGTGGCACTTGCAAGGATGTGGCGAAACCGCGGACTCGGGAGTGCCCTGATCGCGGAAATCGAGCGGCGTCTGCGCATACAGGGAGTACGCAGGATCGGTGCACTGCTCGCCCCGGGGACCACCGGAACCACGGCGCTGGAAAAATCCGGCTACCGCACTCGGGCCGGATTGACCTTCTACGAGAAGGTCGAACATCTCGGCGCGAGTGATGCGGGCCTGCTCGCCGAGCTCGGCGGGAGGGTGCTGCCGCAGGGGCTCTGGGGGGCCCTCGCGGGCATGGAACGAGAGAAGGAAGCCATTGAGCGGCGCATCGTGCTGCCGCTGTCCGAGCCCGTGCTGGCCGACCGGTACGGGGTGACGCCACCGAAAGCCGTCATCCTTTTCGGCCCGCCAGGCACGGGAAAAACCAGTTTTGCCAAGGCCGTCGCTTCCCGGCTGGCCTGGCCGTTCGTGGAACTCTTCCCCTCTCGTCTCACAGAGGGTGCCGCCGGCGGCCTGGCCGCCTCACTGCGGGACACGTTCGCCGATCTGGCGGTGCTGGAATCCGTTCTGCTGTTCATCGACGAGGTCGAGGAGATCGCCGGCGTCCGGTCCGGTCTGGCCGTCGATCCCGGCCACGGAGTCACCAACGAACTGCTCAAGCTCATCCCCGGTTTCCGCGACCAGGACGACCGCCTGCTGGTCTGCGCCACCAACTCCGTCCGCTCCCTCGATCCGGCGTTCCTGCGGCCCGGCCGGTTCGACTACGTCATTCCGGTGGGTCCCCCCGATCCGAAAGCCCGGGCGGCAATCTGGCAGCGCTACCTCGGCCCAGCCGCCGACGACATCGACCTGCACCGACTGGTGTCGGCCAGTGAAATGTTCACGCCCGCCGACATCGAGTTCGCCGCCCGCAAGGGCTCCCATGCCGCATTCGAACGCGAAGTCACCGACCACAGAGGCGTACCGGCCGGCACCGAGGACTACCTTGCTGCCATCGCCGACACCCGTCCCACACTCACCGACCAGGCTCTCACCAAGTTCAGAGAAGACATCGAGCACCACGCGCGCATGTGATGTCGGATGCTCCAGGCCGGGGCCGGCCGTGGCATGACGACTGGGGAAACGGCGCCCGTCGGCCCGGAGGGCGACGGCGATGTCAGTCTCCGGTGCCGGCCCCGCTCCGAGCGGCGCCCTGCGGAAACATGTCGGACACGAGCCGCTGCTCGTCCCGTCGACCACCGTGCGGCAGGATGAGGCCATGAGCGTAGTCAAGATCAACGTACTGACTGTCCCCACCGAGCAGCGGAAGACGCTGGAGAAGCGCTTCGCCTCCCGTGCCCATGCCGTGGAGAACTCCGACGGGTTCGAGTGGTTCGAACTCCTCCGCCCCGTCGAAGGCACCGACAACTACCTCGTCTACACGCGGTGGCGTGATGAAGAGTCCTTCCAAGCCTGGATGGAGGGCCCCATGAAGACGGCCCATCAGAGCGGTGACACGGAGAGCGGCGAGCGCCCCAAGCCGGCGGCGAGCCAATCCACACTGTGGTCCTTCGAGGTCGTGCAGCAAGCGGCGCCGCCGAGCGCATAGAGCATGACGTCGTGCGAACAGCTTCGGCAGCGCCTTCGCATCACGGTCGGGATCGCGGTGCCGGCGGAGGAGGGCCCGAGCGATCCGAACCGGTGTCGGGCCTGTCGTCGGTGAGGCATCGTCGGCCGCAGTAGGCCCTGCCGAATGGGCCGACAAGGTAGGGATCCGGTCCAGCACGAACGACGACAAGCCCCATCGGGATCCTCACAGCGATTCCCGGATTCCCACCTGCCGACGGGATCGCGGGTCAGCCGGGGCAGCGCGGTGACGCGGGAAGTACGCCGCGCTCGCCACGAGAGCGGCCGCCCCTGCAGTCGGCCCGGTGAGTCCGTCGAGTCGACCGACGGCCGACCCGACGGACTCACCGACGTTCGCTGCGGTAGGGGAACAGCGGCTCGTGTCTCATGACAGCCACGCTCTCTCATGACAGCCACCCCCGCCGCGCCGCCTGCCACACCAACTGCGTCCGCGTCGCGGCGCCGACGCGCTGCATCAGCACCTGGATCCGGCGCTGCACCGTGCGCTGGCTGACCCGTAGCTGCGAGGCGATCGCCTTGTCCGCGACCCCGGCGACGACCAGGGACAACAGATACCGTTCGTCGTCGGCGACGTTCGCACCGGGCCGCGGACTTCCGCTGAAGTCGGCCAACTCGCCCGAGTCCGTGACGTGCAGCGGCGACGCCGCCGCCCACTGGCTCTCGAACAGCGCGATCAGCGCGTCGAGCAGGCTGCTGCCGTGCACCACCGCGGCCGTCGGCTCACCCAGCGATCCACCCGAACCGCCGTGCATCAGAGGGCAGATGGCGATCGAACCGTCCGCGATCACCATCCGCACCGGCAGCGTCCCGGTAGCCCGCGCCTGCTCACCCGCGCGGATACTCCGGGCAACGTTGTCGACCATGCCGGGCTCCTCCAGCAGAGCGCGCTCGTAGATGGCCTCGTACCGCACCCCACGAGCGAGCAGCTCCCACTCCTCGTCGTTCTCCGCCGCAGGCATGGCGACATGGCCGGCCTTGCAGAACCAGCGCATCTCACGCGCCCCGTACGCCATATGACGCAGCCGCTGTCGGATCACACTCACCCCCGTGATCACCTCGACAAGCTGACCCGCGTCGTGCCGCCGACCCGCGGCCCGATACTCCTCGGTGAGCTGCTCCACCCCCCGTCGCGCCGACTCCAGCGCCTCGTGCCCACGCAGCAGCAACGGACGCAGCGCCGCATCGGGCGCCACCGGCACATAGCGCACCGCGCCCCCCGTCGGCGAAACGGCCACCCGTCCCACCAGCCCTTTGTCGTGGAGCGAGGCCAACAGCCTGTGTGCCTGCGTCACTTCGAGCCCGAGCTGCTCCGCGATCACTGGGGCATCAGCCTCACGCTCCCCGACGAGGAAGCGGTACACCCGCTCCTCCCCCTCCCCGATCCCCGCGGCCTCCAGCATGTGTCCGCCTCTCACGACACCCCCACCCCAACCCGCGCACCACCCACCGGAAACAGCGTGATCTAACCACACCCGCACACCGGGACGATGTCCGCGCTATCACGTACGACGACCATCCGACTGCGATACGCGCACAGTGGCGGCGAGCGGACATGTCACTTCTTCGCCAGACGCGGCCGTAGCGTCGGTGCCCCTTCCTGCCAAGGCTTGACCCGCCGGTCGCGGAACCCTCCCCGCCGGCGGAAGGAGAGCGTTCAGCATGCGTTTCAGGCGAAGAGCCGCACTGCTCAGCTTCACCTTGGCGACCACCATGGCCACCACCCTGGCCGGCGGCGGCCTGGTGTACGGTGCCACCCCCGCACCGAAGACCGGGGAGGACGCGGTAACCACCCCGTCCCAAGCGGAAGTCCGCACCACGAAGGTCACTCTTGTCACCGGAGATCAGGTGACGGTGGCCACGAGGGCGGGCAAGACCCTCGCCGTCAACGTCACCCCCTACCACCGCAGTGCGGCCGAGTTGCGGACGTACACCGTCGGCACCGATGTATACGTGATCCCGCGCGACGTCGAACCGCTGGTGCACAACGGCCAGGTGGACGACCGGCTGTTCAACGTCACCCAGCTCATCGCCCAGGGGTACGACGACGCCCACCACGCGTCGACCCCGATGATCGTGCGCTACACGTCCGACGCCAAGGAGACCGCACCCGGCGGAGCCCGCCTCACACGGAAACTCCCCGGCGTGCGCGGAGCCGCCGTCAGCGCCGACAAGCGCAAGGGCGCCGGGTTCTGGGAGGCCATCGACGACGACAGCGCCCGCGCAGGCACCCCCAAGGCCCGCCTGTCGGGCGGCATCCAGCGCCTCTGGCTGGACGGGCGTGTCAAGGCGCTCCTCGACAGGAGCGTCCCGCAGATCGGCGCCCCGGAGGCGTGGAAGGACGGTTTCGACGGCACCGGCGTGAACGTCGCGGTGCTCGACACCGGTGTCGACGCCACCCACCCCGACCTCGCCGACCGCATCGTGGACAGCCGCAGCTTCGTCCCCGGCGAGACGGTGCGCGACGGCCACGGCCACGGCACCCACGTCGCCTCCACCATCCTCGGAAGCGGAGCCGCCTCCGGCGGGAAGTACCGGGGCGTGGCACCGGGCGCCGGACTGATCGTGGGCAAGGTGCTCGACGACGGCGGCAGCGGCTCGGAATCCGCGATCATAGAAGGGATGGACTGGGCCGCGCACTCGGGGGCGAAGGTCATCTCCATGAGCCTGGGCGGCGGAGAAGGCGCCGACGGCACCGACCCCATGTCGGTGGCGGTCAACGAACTGACGGCGCGGGCCGGCGTGCTGTTCACCATCGCGGCGGGCAACAGCGGCCCCGCGGCGACGTCCGTCGGCTCACCCGGAGCCGCCGACGCGGCCCTGACCGTCGGCGCCGTGGACTCCACCGACACGGTCACCGACTTCTCCAGCCGGGGCCCACGAGGCGGTGACGGCGGGCTCAAGCCGGAGATCACCGCACCGGGCTCGCGGATCGTCGCCGCCCGCGCCGCCGGCACGACGATGGGCACACCGGTGGACGGCTCGTACACCACCGCGAGTGGCACCTCCATGGCCACGCCGCACGTGGCCGGAGCCGCCGCGATCCTCGCGCAGCGCCACCCCGACTGGACGCCGGCCCGTCTGAAGAGCCGGCTGATCAGTACGGCCAAGACCACCGCCGCCACTTCCGTCTACGCCCAGGGAGCCGGCCGCGTGGACGTGGCACGCGCACTCCGGCAGTCCGTATCGGCCAGCGGCACGGCCGACTTCGGACTGCGGGACTGGGACGCCACCGCCCCGGTCGCGAAGAAGATCGAGTACATCAACGACGGCGACCAGCCGGTCACCCTCGCCCTGAAGGTGGAGAGCGCGGGTGAGGAACTGCCGGCCGGAGTGCTCAGCCTGGGAGCCGACTCGGTGACCGTGCCGGCGCACGGGACCACCGAGGTCGACCTCACCCTCAACACCGTCGGCGTGACGACCGGATCCCATGGCGCGCACGTCACCGCGGTCTCCGCCGACGGGCGGACGGCGGCAGTGACGGCGGTCGGCTTCGGGAGGGACGTACAGCGCTTCGACGTCATGCTGAAGGTGCTCGACCGCGACGGCAAGCCGACGAGCGGCATCGCCGCGGTCACCGCCTGGCAGCTGGGCCGCTACGGACTGCCCGAGACGTACCCGGTCGCAGCGGACGGGACCGTCGTGGTGCGGGTACCGCGCGGCGAGCACGCCTTCATCTCGGAGATCTTCCACTACAACTCCGACTGGAGCCGACTGGAGGAGTACACCTACGCCGCCCTGCCGGGCACGATGATCGACTCCGATCGGACCTTCACCCTGGACGGCGCCGAGGCCGGCCCGGTCACCATGACCACCTCCCGGCCGACGGAGACCAACCGCGCCCGCATCGGTCTGAACTTCCAGGCCGCGGAAGGCGACCTCATCCACGACCGCGAGACGTGGCTGGACGGCGAGACGGCCGTGTACTCCATCCCGTCGCAGACCGCGAACGAGCGCTTCGAATCGCGCGTCGGCTGGTCGCTCGGCGCACCCGCACTCGACGCCCGCCTCGTCGGGCACGGAAACAGGCCCCTGGACGCGGCCTACCTCGAGGGCTGGACAGGCTCCGCACGTATCGACGGCACCCGCGCCCTGCGTGTGGCGAAGGCCGGCGAGAACGTCCGGGGCAAGCTCGCTCTGGTGAAGCGGAGCACCGAGCGCACGGTGCGGGAGCAGGTCGACGACGCCGCGAGCGCCGGAGCGCTCGCCATCCTCATCTACAACGACATTCCCGAGAACTGGCTCGCGGGCAACTGGGGTCCGACGGCCACCAGGATCCCGGCGATGACCCTCTCCGGCACCCAGGGCGAGGAACTGGCAGCTCTGGACAACGCCGTGATCAGGATCTCCGGTACGGCGGTGAGCCCCTACTCCTACGAGCTGCTGAAGTACCGCAAGGGCGGCATCCCCGCCGACCAGCGCTACCGGGTGCGCGACGAGGAACTGGCCACCGTGGACTCCTCGTTCCACGCCTCGACGCCGGCCACCGAAGGCGGATACGCCCGGCTGATGCGCTCGCCGATGCAGCCGACGGCGTACTTCGGCTTCGACCGGGTGGTCCTGCCGCGCTCCCGGACCGAGTACGTCTCCGCGGACGTGCCCACCTGGGAAGCGGTGAAGGCGGCTCCCGTGTGGACGTCGGACGGCTCCTGGAAGCTGACGGACACCTCGATGCTCAAGGCCGGACAGCGCGTGCACCGCGACTGGAACAAGGCGGTGGTCCGCACCGCGCTACCGGACGCAAGGTCCGACGCGGCCGCCCGGCAGGGTGATGTCGGTGTGGTGGCGTCGGGCGGTCTGCTCGACACCGCGCCGGACCAGTCCTTCACCGCCGAGGCCGGCAGCGACAAGGCGCTGTCCACCGTCTACCGGGACGGCCGGCTCCTCGGCAGCGTCCGTTCGGCGCCCGTCGCCTTCCCGATGACGGCAGAGCGCGCTGAATACCGGGTGGTCACCGACGTGGAACGGGACGCCCCCGGCTGGACGACCTCCACCAAGGTGCACACCGACTGGCGCTTCCACTCCGAGCGGAAGGAAGGGCTGACCCTGCTCCCCGTCCTGTCGGTCGACTACCGACTCGACGTCGACCAGGCCAACAGCGCCCGGCCGCACTCCACCACGCGCATCGGACTGGGCGTGCGCTACCCCAAGGGACTGAGCGGTCTGAAGCTCGCCGGGGCGAAGCTGTGGGCCTCGTACGACGACGGCGCCAACTGGCGACGGGTCCGCCTCGACGGCGGCCTCGACGGCACGATCGGCAACCCCGCGGACGCGGGCTTCGTGTCGCTGCGCGTGCAGGCCACCGATGCCGATGGCAACACCATCGAGCAGACGGTGACCCGCGCCTACCAGATCCGCCGCTGACCGATGCCGGGGCGCCTGCACCGTGGGCGCCCCGGCGTGCGTCGCCGCGTCCTTCCCGGCCTCTTTCCTGAGGAGGGAGAACGGCGCCCTTCATGCGTATGAAGTGGACTGTCGGCTGTCGAACTTCCGTCGATGGCGCCGAAGTTTCCGGGAGGGGCGCGCTGACCTGGAATGACGCACCTACCGGAGTCGGCGGTGCACGGTGTGGGCCCGTTCCTGGGACGGTCGGGGGAGCGCCGGCGGGCGGCCACGCCTCGTGATGGTTGCCCTGGAGCGGTCTACGGGACGACTCTGGAGGAGACACAGCCCGCGGCTCGGGGAACTCGGCTTCAGGCTGTGCGTACGGAGACTACGGAGAGGCGCCGACTGTGGACGGTCGGGAACCCCCGGGGAAGCTTCCTGGCACGAGTGGCCACTGTGCCGTGCCACACACCGCGGACATGCGGGTGGAGGCATGGTCGCCGACGGCCGCGGGCTGCATCGGCGAGGCTGTCCGCGCGGTGGTGGAGGGTTTCGCCGACATGTCCGCGGCCGAGTTCGTCGGCGACCACGAATACGCGATCACGTCGGCATCCGACGAGGATCTGCTGGTGTCCGTCCTGGAGGAGGTCGTCTACCGGATGGATGCCGACGGCGAGATCCCGCTCGACGTCGACGTGGGGGAGATCCGGCCGGCGGGGGACGGCCGGAGCCTGTCGGTCCGCTTCCGGATGGCCGACGCACGCACCGTCGTCCCGGTCGGTGCGGTGCCGAAGGCCGTTTCGCTGCACGACCTGCAGCTGCGCAGCGGCCCTGGCGGCTGGGCCTGCCGGGTGACCCTCGACGTCTGAGGGCGGGGAAGGGAAGGGAAGGGATCATGGCGCTCACGGTGGCCCTGGCAGGCGACACCATGCTCGGACGCAACGTCGCCGGGGAACTTCGCCGCTCGCCGGTGCCGGGGACGCTGATTTCCACCGGGGTCAGGAAGGTGCTCGCCGAGGCGGATCTCTTCGTGCTCAATCTGGAGTGCTGCATCTCCGACCGAGGGCACCGCTGGCCCGATCCGCGAAAGGCCTTCTTCTTCCGGGCGCCCTCCGTGGCCGCGAAGGTGCTGGCCGAACTGGGGGTGGACTGTGTGACGCTCGCCAACAACCACGCCCTGGACTACGGGGCCGACGCCATGGCCGACACGCGCACTCTGCTGGCCGGGGCGGGCGTCCGCACGGTCGGCGCCGGGGCGAACGAGCACGCGGCCCGGGAGTTCGCGGTGCTGGAGGCGGGCGGTGTACGGCTCGCGGTGGTGGGCGTCACGGACGACCCGGAGGAGTATGCGGCAGGGGAGAGCAGTCCCGGTGTGGCCTGGGCCGATCTCCACGCGGGGGTGCCCGGCTGGCTGAGGGAGTCGGTGGGCCGGGCCGCCGCGGCGGCGGATGTCGTGCTGGTCACCCCGCACTGGGGCCCCAACATGACCTCCCGGCCGCCGCGCCGCGTCTCGGCCGCGGCCCCGGAGCTGCTGGCGGCCGGAGCGACGCTGATCGCCGGGCACTCCGCCCATGTCTTCCACGGGATCGCCGACCGGATCCTCTTCGACCTGGGCGACTTCGTCGACGACTACGCCGTCGACCCGGTCCTGCGCAACGACCTCGGGCTCCTCTTCCTGGTGACCCTGGACGGCCCGGATGCCGTGCACCTGGTTCCTGCCCGCGTGGAGGCGGTGCCACTGGCCCTGGACTACTGCCGCACCCGCCTGGCGCGCGGTGAGGACCGGGAGTGGATCCGGGAGCGGCTCACGACGGCCTCTGCCGAGTTCGGCACCGCCGTCGCCGATCGGACCGGACGGCTGACGGTCGACTGGAGGTGAGGGACGTGGACATCGCGCTGGTGGAGAGCGGACCGTACCGCTTCCGGATCGAGCAGCGGGAGCCGATGCGCGTGCCCGGGGTCGTGTTCGCCTCGCGGGCGCTGCTGCCGCAGGCGGCGGGGGACAAGGCGCTGGAGCAGGTGGCGAACGTGGCGACGCTGCCCGGCATCGTCCACGCCTCGTTCGCCATGCCCGACGTCCACTGGGGCTACGGCTTCCCGATCGGCGGGGTGGCCGCCACCGACATCTCCCACGGCGGGGTCATCTCGCCCGGCGGCGTGGGGTTCGACATCTCCTGCGGCGTACGGCTGCTGGCCGCCGGCATCGACCGCGAGGGGCTCGGCCGCGACCGGATGCGGCGACTGATGGACATCCTCGACGACACCATCCCGCGCGGTATGGGGCGCGGGGGCCTGTGGAGTCTGTCGGGGGCCGGGGAGATGGACGATCTGCTGGTCGGCGGCGCTCGGTACGCGGTCGAGCACGGCCACGGTGTGCCCCGTGACCTCACGCGCTGCGAGGACCACGGGGTCCTGGAGGGTGCGGCCCCGGGGCAGGTGAGTGCGCGCGCCGTCGAGCGCGGCCTCCACCAGGTGGGAAGCCTCGGCTCGGGCAACCATTTCCTGGAGGTCCAGGCGGTGGACCAGGTATACGCCCCGACCACCGCGGCGGCCTTCGGGCTGCGGGTGGGCCAGGTGTGCGTCATGATCCACTGCGGGTCGCGCGGCCTGGGCCATCAGGTGTGCACCGACCACGTCCGCGTGATGGACCAGGAACTGCACCGGCACCACATCCAGGTCCCGGACCGGCAGCTGGCCTGTACCCCGGTCGACTCGCCTCGGGGCCGCGCCTATCTCGGGGCGATGGCGGCGGCCGCCAACTACGGCCGGGCCAATCGCCAGCTGCTGTCGGAAGCCACCCGCCACGCTTTCGCGACCGCTGCGGGAGTCGGCCTGGAGTTGGTCTACGACATCTCGCACAACACCGCCAAACTCGAGACCCACGAAGTGGACGGTGCGGCACGTCGGCTGTGCGTCCACCGCAAGGGCGCCACACGGGCGCTGCCGCCCGGCGATCCGAGCCTGCCCGAGGACCTCGTCGAGGCCGGCCAGCCGGTACTGGTCCCCGGGACGATGGGAACCGCCTCGTACGTGATGGTCGGTCTGCCCGGCAACGATGCCTTCCGCTCCGCCTGCCACGGCGCCGGCCGGGTCTGGAGCCGTCACCACGCATTGCGCATGGTCCGGGGGGAGCAGCTTCGCGCCGAGCTGGAGGCCCGGGGCATCGCCGTGCGGCCCTCCTCATGGCGCGGTCTCGCCGAGGAGGCGCCCCAGGCGTACAAGGACGTCGGGGCGGTCGTCGCCGCCACCGAGGGCGCCGGACTCGCCCGGCTGGTCGCCCGACTCGTACCGCTGGGCGTGGTCAAGGGATGAGCCGGTACGAAGCGAGGGCGACCGGCACGGCTTCCCCGACGGTTTTCGTCCGTGCACCTCGGCGGAACGCGAGTAGCGTGGAACCTGGATGAGGGGCCGGGCAGGAAGGCCGGTCGGCACACGCCGAGGTCCTGTGCCTTTCGGACGAAGTCCGGCGAAGGGATGCATCTTCTCGGAGCACGGAGCACGGAGCACGGAGCACGGAGATCGGAGCACATCGCGCACCGAGCAGCGGCTCGCAGCCGCAGCAACCGTGGGAGGAGCGGCGATGGTGGCCGCGGATCCGGAAGTCGTCGTACAGGCCGGACCGGTCCGGCTCCACGGGCAGTTGTATGTCCCCGAAGGGGCCACGGGCATCGTGGTGTTCGCTCACGGCAGCGGCAGCAGCCGACACAGCCCGCGCAATCGTTTCGTCTCGTCTTCGCTGAACAAGGTCGGCCTGGCCACGCTGCTGTTCGACCTTCTCACCGCGCAGGAAGAAGTGGACCGCGCCCACGTCTTCGACGCCGCCCTGCTGGCCCGCCGCCTGGGCGACGCCACCCGCTGGCTGCTCGACCGGCCCGAGGCCCGGGGCCTGCCGGTGGGCTACTTCGGTGCCAGTACCGGCGCAGCCGCCGCGTTGTGGGCGGCGGCCGAGCCGGATTCCCCGGCCGTGGCGGTCGTCTCCCGCGGCGGCAGGCCCGATCTGGCCGGACCCCGTCTGCCGGCGGTGACCGCGCCCACGCTGTTCATCGTCGGAGGCGAGGACGGGGTGGTGCTGGACCTCAACCGCCAGGCCCAGGCGATGCTGCGCTGCGAGAGTCGACTCTCTGTGGTCCCCGGTGCCACTCACCTGTTCGAGGAACCTGGTGCTCTGGGAGAGGTGGCGGACCTGGCCGGAGAGTGGTTCGTCGAGCACCTGGGTCGTTGCGCAGGACCCGGGAGCTGAGCGTCGGCGCGCCGCGGGGAGGACTTGGCGCCATCGATCGACGCGGAGCCAGGCGCTCGACTCATACGGAACGCGGCCGTCTATACAACCTGCTTGTCTACGCGCATCATTGAGTTGCTTCGCTCGGACAACCATCCTCGGCCGGAACGCGGTCGTCTCCCTTTGACGTGTGGTGGCGGCGGCCGAGTCAGAGATTGTCATGTACTCGTCAATTCACGAGAAAGGCAACACGATGGCTTGCGGATCAACCAGCCTGTGGGCCGGTGAAACCAGCTGGTTCTGCTGCGGCAACGCCTGGGGCCCGTGCTCCAGCGCCGGCGGCGGCGCCTGTGGTAACTGCCAGTCCAGCGCGCACCACGGCGCGTGGCCCAACGCCTCACAGGCATGCTGGAACATCACCCGGCCCGACCTCTGTGGCGAGAACATACCCAGACGCGGCTGCGGTGCGGTGATGAACGTCAAGCACCAGTGCTCGGGCGCGACGGTGTGCATCACCATCACCGACTGCGGCCCGCGCACCAAGGACTGGTGCGGCGAGGCGACTTGCTGCAACGGCACCTGCCGCACCAACCGTGTCCTCGACCTCACCCCGGCAGCCTTCTCGGCGATCGGCAACCTGAGTTCGGGCAAGCTGCCGGTCTACATCTACGAGTGAGGAGCGCCGACATGACCGTACGACACGACCGGGCCGACGGGATGCGCAGGCGGCGCTTCCTCACCAACGCCGCGCTGGGTGGGGCGACCATCATCGGCGCGACCGCGCTCGGCGGGCTCGACGCCGAGGCCGCCTTCGCCGCGGAACCCTCGCTCGACCCCGCGATAGCAAGGTCCACCTTCGTGGAGGGCCGGATCACGGGCATCACCGGCAGCATTCTGGAGGTCGCCGGGTCCAACGGCGGCCACTCCCGGGTTCAGATGACCAACGTCACCAGCGTGTGGAAAGTCCGCGCGACCACGGCCGAAGTGATCGAGGTCGGCGACGGGCTCTACGCGCGCGGCGTCACGATGCCCGACGGCACCGTGGCCGCCGACGCGGTGTGGGTGAACATCGTGAATCTGGACACGCAGATCCGCGGCATCGCGAAGAACCGGCTGCACCTCTCCCACGGCCGGCACGAACTGGTCGGTCACGTCGCCCCGGACGCCAGCGCCTCCTACGCCGGCCGCGCACTGACGTCCGACCTGTCCCGGCTGCGCATCGGACAGAGCGCCCAAGTGCTCGGCGCCTGGCGGCCGTCCGACAACTCCGTGGATGTCGTCCGCATCTCCGTCGGGCACTGATGCGGGCCCACGGACACAGGGAGAGGAAGAGATGCTGTCACTGACAACGGGCCTGGCCTCGCTGGTCCTCGCGGGCCTGCTCGGGTGGACCGGAGCGGTCAAGGTGTTCAGCCGAGGCACCGCACAGCAGGCGCCGAAGACGGCACTGGCCCGCATTCTGCGCAGCAGTGAGCGGGCCACGAGAGTGTTGCGCGCGACCGGCGCGGGTGAACTCCTGATCGCCGCGGGTCTGCTGATGACCCCGGCGAACCCGGTGCCGGGGGCCGCCGCAGCGGTCCTCGGGGCGGGCTTCCTCGCCTACCTCGGTTATGGCCGGACCATGGCGCCGGAGTCCTCCTGCGGCTGTTCGGCAAGTGAGGACACCCCCATCACCTGGCGGGCCTTCGCTCGCGCGGCGGTCGTGGTCATCGGCGGGGTCACGGTGGCGGCGACACAGGGCTCCTGGTGGTCGGCGATCTCCGAGCGGCCTGTCGGCGCCCTGGTCTTCCTGGCCGGGGCGGCGGCGGTTCTGGTCGCTCTCTCGGCCGACCTCGACCGATGGTGGCTGCTTCCGCTGCGCCGGACGAGGCTGCGTGTCTTCGGCCACCCGCTCCTGGGAACCGTCGGCAGGGACCGGGTGCCGGTGGCGGCGAGCGTCGAACTCCTGGAGAACTCCCTTGCCTGGCAGGCCGCCGCACCGGTGGTCCGGTCCGCCTTGCTGGACCATTGGGAGGAGGACGGCTGGCGCATTCTCCAGTACTCGGGTGTGTACGGGGACCGGGAGACCGCGCGCCCGGTCGCCGTGGTGTTCGCACTCGACGCCACGGCCGGGCGGGACGCCGGTGACGACCCCATCGTCCGTGTCAGTTATGTCGACATGGACAGCGGGGAGGCGGTGGCCATGGACGAGCTTCACGCGGTGCCGTCGCGGAGGGCCCTGCCGATGGCGGGCTGACGCCACGTACGGCCGCCCCGGCCCGGTTCGGTCGTCCGGTCACCTCACGGCGGCACGGGTGCCCTGACCTGCTGATCCCGATCGCCGAGCACCACAGTGCCCGCGAGATCGCGGTCGGCGGCGGGTCCGGGCACGAGCAGGCAGGCACCTGGACCGGACCCGTGCCGGCGGCGGAGGACGGGAAGCGACCGCCCCTCCCGTCCTCCGCACCGTGTGCGGTGGGTGGCGTTCCTCGACCGCGTGCGAGGAACCGGCGAAGGCGGCGTGGTCGCGGTTCGGGGTGTCGCATGCCGAAACGCACCTCCTGCTCGACCGGCGCGGTGAGGTCGCCCTGCGGCGTTCGGACCTCAGCGGCCGTGACCTGGCCGAGGAGGTCGACGCGCTCCCGCGCTGACGCACAGACTGCTGTCGCCGCGGCGCCCTCAGGAACCACCATCGCCACTGGGCCACCACGGCTACCGGCCGCGCCCGTCGCCGCCCACGGCAGCGGCCTCCCCTTCGGCGAAGACGACGACCGCGTCCTTCGAGCCCAACACGAGCGGGGCCGATTTGGACGGGTTGAGGAAGATGCCGTAGTTGGGGGGCTCCTCACCGTGCCCGGCGAGCCGATAGCCGATGGCGGTCTCCCCCCGTCGCCGCGCGGCCTCGATCACCGTGGCGAAATTGGCCTCGGCACCGGGGACCACGTAGTCGGACGCCGGCTTGATGTAGATCTCCGAGCCTTCCGGGTTGAACAGATCGGTGAACACGCTGTGCAGGTGACGGTTCTCGGTGAGCTGGGTGAGCAGCAAGCTGATCACCTTGGTGCTCACGATGAAGTCGTCGGCCTTGGTGACCTGGGCGACCTCGCGGTTGCCGTCGTCGTTCATCTCCGTGACGATCGAATACGGGTCACCGAGCGACTCCTCGATGTCCCGCAGGTGGAGCAGGGTCACCAGGGTCCGGTCGTCTGCGGGCCCGGCGGCGATGGTGTCATCCGAGAGCACGACGATGTGCTGGTAGTCGCCCAGGTCCAGGGCCTCCAGCGAGGACCTCCGCGTCGGCTCGCACACCTTGAACCCCACCGTGAGGTTGACGAGCGTGTCGCTCGGGGCGGCCTCCGGCCGTCGTGGCGCGGCGATGTCCAGCGTCGAACCGGGTTGAACGAAGCTGTCCAGCAGCGTGACCAGCTTCGCCGTACGGGAGTTCTCGCCGATCAGGATCGTACGGTCGAGCATCGGTGACTGGGCCGGGGCCGATGTGATCGCCGACTCGACGATCGCCGGGCGGGCCTCACACAGCCGGATGAGCAGATCGTCTTCGGCGACGACGAGTATCTGGTCTCCGCGGCCGATGACAGTGTCCATCGGCGGATTGACCAGCACGTCTTCCATGTTGGCGCCCAGCCCGACCGGGACGCCGAGGTCGAAGGCGTTCAAGGCGTGCCCGTACGTCGAACCCACCAGGGCGGGCTCCTCGTGGAAGTAGAACTCGTTGCCGACGAAACTCAGCAGTTCGTTGAAGACGGTCGAAAGGCCCGTCTGCCGGTGCGCCTGCGCGATGAGGCGGACCGCGATGTCCTCGGCGTCAATCACCAGGGCGCTCCTGCCGGCGGCCAGTCGGGCCGCCGCAAGGTTCTCCGAGTCGTGGACGGCGGCGACGATTTGTGGGCGGGTCCCGGCCCACTGGCGGCTGTGCAGCAGGAGGAGGGCCTTGATGACGTCGACGTCACGGTCATCGCCCACAGGTGGCAGCACCATGATCGACTTCGCCGTGTCCGGGTTGACCAGTTCCAGGTCCGCCCGCACGAGAGGGTTTCCGGAGCGGCAGATGACGCGGGTGCTGCCGGTGTCGGGGATGCGGGCCCGGATCGCGTCCTCCATGGAAACCTTGTCCCGGTCCGCGAGGATCACCACGCACGAGCGGCGTTCGCTCTGATTCGCCTCGACGAGCTCGGAGATCACGGTGAAGACCTGGTCCGACCAGCCCAGAACGATGGTGTGCCCGCGCTCGATGAGCTGCGAATGGCCCTTGCGCAGCTCCTGGAGCTTCTGGTTCAGACCAGTGGTCAGGACACCGATGAGCGCGCTGACGATGAAGATGCCGCCGAGCGTCACCGCCAGCATCAGGCCGAGAAACACCGGGCCGCCGGTGTCCCCGCCCATGGTTCCGGCGTCGAGGGTCCGCAGGAGGCTCATCCACGCGACTCCCAGCCAGCCGCCGTTGTCC
This sequence comes from Streptomyces sp. NPDC101194, assembly GCF_044767885.1. Taxonomy (NCBI): domain Bacteria; kingdom Bacillati; phylum Actinomycetota; class Actinomycetes; order Kitasatosporales; family Streptomycetaceae; genus Streptomyces; species Streptomyces sp. NPDC101194. The sequence continues at coordinate 199,976 of NZ_JBIWOS010000005.1, read as the reverse complement.
TCCGCGTCGGTATCCGTGAACAGGACGACCAAGGTCGAGGCCAGCGCGATGAGCGCGACCGAGGAGAGTGCCAACCAGCTGATCAGGGCCGGCGTTCCCCGGTCCATGGTGCCGTCGAACCAATACCGGAACCGGGTCCGCAACCTGTCTCTCATCCCCTGCCCTCCCCTTCTTCCACGGCCTCCGGACAGGCCGTGGAATCCGTCGTCACGGCCATGACGAAGCACAGTTGATCATTCTCGCAGTCCGAGCAGGGATCCCACTCAAGGGACCGCGCACAAGGGCCGGTTCAGGCCATGCAGCCTGACCGACGGCGAGGGACGCCCGAGGCGCAGCGGTCTGCCCCGACAAGCGCGCCGCTGCCGGTTCCGTCGTGAGGCTCATGCACGCCACCGGGATGAAATCGCCGACACCACGCCCGGAGTCTCAGCTCATCGGTCTTGCTGCGGAATCGTGGAGCCCCCTGAGGTCGTAGGCGAGGAGCAGGGGCACGGCCCGCCCCACTGCCCCGACGGTTGCAGCAGTCCCCTCCAGCCGCGGCTCTGGGAGGGATCGCCGTCGGCATCGTCGTTTGTTCGAACCGACATCGCGGCAGGTCCGGGGGTGGCCCTCGGTCGCGGCCGGCGATGCCGGGCCGGACTCCATCGCCCTGGCCTCGCTCTTGGGGGTGCGGGCCGATTTGCCCGCGAGGCGCGCCGGATCGGGGAGCTTCTTCGCTCCGTTGTGTGCCCATGGCGAAGGAGGGCAGTCCCGGTGCGGTGGCCGTCAAGGGAGCGAAAAGGGCCAGGAAGGAGCTGTTGGGTAGCGGAGGACTTGGCTGTACGCCGACAATGCGGTCACCCTTCACCGTCCGGGGGGCATCGGGCTCCCGGATCGAACAGAGAGGACCGACCATCATCATGCGCAAGCCTCTCCTCGCCACCCTCACCGCCGTTTCCCTCGGTGCCGCCGTCTTGACTGGCGCAACGGGCACCGCAGCCGCAGCACCCAACCGCGTGAGCGGGGCGACCGCCACTGCTGCGACGGCCGCCGTGCACCCTGATAGTGCGCCCGCCCCGGTGACGGCCTCCTCCTTCGCCGGCACCGTGGCGCTCAGTAACTGCTCAGGCTCCCTGATCCGCATGCCGAACTCGCAGGCGACGGACCCGGGGCTGGTCATGACGAACGGTCACTGCCTCGAAACCGGCTTCCCGAGCGCGGGCCAGGTCATCACCAACCAGCCCTCCACCCGCAGCTTCACGCTGCTCAACGCCTCGGCCGGCACCGCAGGAACGCTCAAGGCGAACAAAGTCGTCTACGCGACGATGACCGACACCGACGTCACGCTGTACCAACTGACCAAGACCTACGCCCAGATACAGCAGTCCACGGGAATCGCGCCGCTGACGCTGTCGGAAGCCCACCCGGTGCAGGGGCACGCGATCGACGTGGTCTCCGGTTACTGGAAGCGGGTCTACTCCTGCTCCGTCGACGGATTTGCGTACCGTCTGAAGGAGGGCCAGTGGACCTGGAAGGACGCCGTTCGCTACACCCCGGAATGCCAGGTCATCGGGGGCACCTCGGGTTCCCCGGTCATCGACACCACAACAGGGCAGGTGACGGCGATCAACAACACCATCAACGAGAACGGCGAAAGCTGCACCCTTGACAATCCCTGCGAGGTCAGTGAGCAGGGAGCCGTCACCGTCCGCCGGGGAACCGGATACGCCCAGGAGACCTACGGCATTCCCGCCTGCTTCACGACGGGCAACAAGCTCAACCTGTCGGCCACGGGCTGTACGCTCGCGAAGCCGACAGCGTCAGCGGCACGCTGAGTTGACATCTGAGGGCGCAAGCAGCGCTCGTCCACGGCCGGTCGTGCCACCGCGTCGTGCGCAGCCGGCACACCGCCGGAAGGCGGCTGTTCCGGCTCAGTAGTGTCCCGCCAGATCTTGCATGAGACGTGACCACCCGTGCTGCGGCCCCCGGCACCTCAGATCCTGCCGATGTCTCCTTCCGGACACAACGTGGGGCGGGTGGGGCGCAGCGAGGACTTGGTGGTGTGCCCCACCGGCGTCAGTAGCCTGTCACGGCTTGGGAGCCGTGCAGGCCACGGTGGCCTTGGACGCATCGGAGCGCGCGAACCGGGGGAGTCCACCCAGTACTGGTCCTTGTCCGGCATCCGGTGCTCGGTCGAGAGGCCCGAGCTGAACGCTCCACCCAGCGAGGTCTACGAGGATGCCGCCCGCGGGAGCGCATACGTCGAAGACCTGATCGCCGCCATGCCGGACGACCGGACAAGCGCCCGGACCGCTCCTACGTCGCCGACACCACGCACCGCCTCCAGCCGTCGGGCGCGACGCCCACCGTCCCTGGCAGCACGAAGATCCCTGCCAGGTCGTCGTGAGGGCAGTGCGGACCGACCTGCGTTGTCAGTGGCCCTCGTTAGTCTCCCTTCGTATCGCAGTTCAGGGGCCTTGTGGCCCATGGTTCGGGCTGCGCCGGCATCTGATGGACAGGCGGAGGGGCACGGCTGATGGCGTGGCTGACAGCGGGTGAGGGGTACGAGATCACCCTTGAGGACGGGCGTGTGGTCGCACGGCGCGCCGGGGGGCGGCAGTTGAAGGCGCTGCCGAAAATATTGCGCGACAGTCCCGATGTCGACCGGCTGAGGCAGCTGGCCGAGTGGCTGGACCGGCACGCGGCTTCGTGCGTGGCTCAGGTGGACGCCTGGATGGTGTCGTCGCTTCCGGTTCCGACCGAGCTGATCGCGCGGGTGTGGCCGGACGAGGCGTGGCAGTCGGCGCTGCGCGACATGGCCGTCGTGGGTGACGATCCGGACGAGGTCGGCTTCCTGCGGGACGTCTCCGGCGACGGGGAGCTCAAGGTGGTCGACCTCGACGGCGAGACCGTGCGGCTTTCGCCGCGCACGGTGACGCTTCCCCACCCCGTGCTGCTGCCGGACCTGGACGACGTACGGGACTTCGCGGCCGACCTCGGCATCACCCAGAAGGTGGAGCAGATCCACCGGGCGACCTGGGCCAAGCCGGACGGGACGGATGCCGGGCGCCCGGAGACGGCGACGGAGATACGGGACTACGCGGGCGGGAAGTTCGCCTCGCGGTTCGGTCTCGCGGCGCGCGCCACGGGCCTCGGCTACCGGGTGTCCGGTGGCTACGCCACGTGCAAGGTGCGTGATGGGGGCCGCAGCACGGAGGCGTCGGTGTGGATCGGCGAGCCGTACTGGGACGGGGAGTCGGAGACCGGCGGGCTGAGCTGGCACGACGAGGACGGCCGCGCGGTGCGGCTGATCGAGGTCGGGCCGGTGGCCTGGTCCGAGGGGATGCGCATGGCCGCTGCGCTGTACGCCGGCCGCACGATCGAAAAGGGTGGGGACGCGTGACCAGGACGGGTGGAGACGACAACAAGGAGCTGCTCGCGGCAGGCGCGGTCCTCCCGGCCGACGCGCGGGGTGCGGGCCCTTCAGCGATCGAGCTGACCGCGCGGGCCTACCGCCACACGGTGCTCGGCGAGGATCGGGTCGTCGTGCGGCTGGCCGCGGCCGAACTGGGCCCCGCCGAGGACCTCGCAGCCGGCTTCCTCGGCCTCGAGCCGCAGGGCGAGCCGGCCGTGGTCGGTCTCGGCCGGCGCCAGGAACTCGGCTTTCCCGAGTGGGTGCTGGTGCACCACCCCCAGGACGGGCACCACGCACTGGCGGTCGTGCCGGAGCTGGACCGGCTGGCCCGGCAGGCCAGGACCAAGCCCAAGGCCGCCCTGGACGCCTGCCACGAGCTGGCCGGGCGGCTCGCCTCGGCCGTCCCGCACTTCCTGCCCGTCTTCTACGAGCAGGCCGCGCGGGTCTTCCTCGGCGTCGAGAACAGCACGTACGCGGGTCAGCTGTTCGGCCGTGCCCGCACGAGCGAGGCGCAACACGGGCTGACGGTCGACGAGGACCGGCTCGACGCCGTGTTCCTGGAGTTCGCCCTGGCCGGCGCGCTGCCGGTGAAGGTCCTGACCGGTTACGGCAAGGACCTGTCGACCCGGCTCGCACCCGTCGAGGCGTACGAGCGGTTCCGGCGGCTGTGTGTGCGCCGGACTGCCGGCGGCCTCGCGCCGTCCGCCCAGGCCGCGGTGGAGCTGAGGCGGCTCGCCCGCGCTGCGGCCATGTCCGGCAACGAGGCGGAGCAGGACTACCTCGCCGAGATCCTTCCGCTGCCGGCCACCTTGCGAGCCGCCGCCGGTTGGTGGAAGTCGCACCGCGCCGCGCTGGTTGCGCTGGCCCGGCGCGTTCCCTCCGTACGGGGCACGCTGCTGTCGATGATTCCCCCCGGGGACAGCGGGGAGATGACCGAGCTGTGGCTGGGGATCCTGGCGGAGTCGGGGGCCGACGCCGGTCTTGCCGACGCCGACCTGCCGCAGGAGGAGCAGTGCTCCGACGGCGCGGCGGGCTGGCTGGAGCGCTTCCACAGTGCCCGGCATCGCGGTTGGGGGCCGCGCCCGACGCCGCCCGCCCTGCTGGAGCTGGTCGAGCGGGCGGCCGGCCGGCTGCGTGCCGATCTGGCGGCGCGGCCCGAGGGCGAGCGGTTGCTGAGGATCGGTGTCGAGGACGTGAACCTGCTGGACCTCCTGCTCTCGCTGGAGATCGCGGTCGCCGACCCCGAGGAGAAGTCCGCCCACCACCAGCGCGGCAGCGCCCTGAACCTGTCGGACTGGGCGCGTGGCGAGGAGCCGCGGGACCTGGTCGGACTAGCAGCCGACCCGCGCTTCCGGCCCTCCTTCGGGCGCGGGGCGAACAGCTACAACAGTGCGTCCTCCGGTGCGGACGTGATGCGGCGGCTGGCCGCCTCGCCCGGCGGCCGCCCGATGCTCACCGAGTGGATGCGCGAGGTGGCCGTCTCGTCGGTGGCGGCCGGGCTGCCCGGACTGCCGAAGGCGATCGAGCGGCTTTCGTGGCTGCCCTCCGAGGCTCTCGTGCTCGCCCCGCAGGAGGTCGCGGCCGCGGCCGGTGCGGATCTCGGCGAGGCCGTGGCGCGCACGCTTCGGGGCGGTCTGTGGGAGGAACTGCGCTGGCCGGCGTGGGAGGAGGCGCTGACGGAGCTGGCGCCGGGGCGCCACACCACCGAGGGTCTGACGGTCGTGGAGGCCTGGCCGTATCTGATCGTGGCCAACGCGACGCAGGTGCGCGTCATCGACGCCGACTCCACCGTTCTCGTGCACGATCTGCGGGTGCCCACCACGAACGTGTGGCGGACGGGCTTCCACTACGTGGACGGTGCACTGCTGGTGTTCTGGAGCACGTACGGTCGCGGAGAGCCGCAGGGCTACTGGCACACCGCGCCCGACACGGTGTTCGCTCTCGCCGGCGCCGACTCCTGGGCCATGCGTTCGGATCACCTCAGCCTGCAGCTGCCCGGCGGCGGCCGCACCACCGGCGGCGGGGTCTTCCACAACGGCGACACGAAGCTGCCCGCAGAGCGCGCGCTGCTGTCCGACGGCACGTCGTACTGGGTGTGGCAGGACAGGGACGGGGAGGACAAGGGCGGCTGGCTCGAGTACGACCCCGTGGGCGGCGCGTACGGCCGGCGCTCGCAGCCCGGTTTCCTCGCCGACGCGCTGCGACGGCATGCCCCCGGGGCCGAGTTGGCGGCCGGCTCGTGCTGGCTGAGGCCTGCCCCGGCGGTGGCGGGTTCGGCCCAGGGGACGTCCGCGGACGGGCTCCTCGGCTGGCGTGTCGTGCGCCTGCCCGACGGCGGCCACCACGGCGAGGACACCATTGGACGGGTCGTCACCCTTCCGAGGGGCGCCGACAGGCCGGTCGCCGCGCTGACGTTTCCCGGCGACGACCGGCCGCGGGCACTGACCCAGCAGTGGCGCGAGCTGTCGCTCAGCGACCCGGAGGGCATGGTCACGACGTCGGCCCAGTGCGACCACCGCAACGAGCTGTACGGGACCGCGGCTCAGGCCCTGCCGCCGCTGCCGTACCTGCACATGCTGCGCCCGCGTGATCCGCAGGGGTCGGCGGCGCTGCGGGGCGCAGACTCGGAGTCGGCCGGCGTCCTGCTGAAGGCGGCCGTGCTCGCGGAGCGGGTGGCGGACCTGCCCGAGCTGGTGAGCGCCGCGCTGCCCCAGGTCTCGGCACCCGAGCTGATCGCCGGCGTGGTGAAGGTGCTGCGCTTCGCGGTGAGGCAGCAGAAGGCGCTGGACGCCGTGGCCGCACGGCTCGACCCCGCCGCCGAGCCCACGGAGGTCCGGGGCCAGGGACCGAGCGACCACGTGCTTGCCCAGGCGCTGCAAGGCATCGTGAATACCGACTACTACCGCTACGGCGCGGACACCGACGTGACTTGCCGTTACCTGGAGTCTCTGGCCTCCGCGCGCACGGACGCCGCGGCCACGGCGCTGCCGGGCAGGCTGCACTTCGATCTGCCGTCACTGCCCTACTCGGGACTGCCGTTCGTCACGCTCCTGGACGAGCCGGCCGCGATCGCCTACCGGGCCGTGGCGCCCGGCAGTGATCCGGCACACCGTGCAGCCCTGCTCGAAGTCCTCGGCCGGGTGGACGCGCTGGGGCTGGCCTCGACGGCGGCCTCGGCCGGTCACTGGCGCCGGGTCCTGGTCCGCCTGGCGACGTCCCACCTGGACATGCCGGACGGCCAGCGGCGCAACGTCGCGCACCGCAGTGTGCTGCCCCTGGGCGGTGGTGCTGCGCTCGGCATCACCGAGCACAACTCCGGCGTCGACGACGGGTGGGAGTTCGGCGCGCTGCTCCACGACCCGAGCGGCCGTTTCGAGGTGCCCGGCCCCTACACCGTGAGCGGTGAAGCGCCGGTGGGCGACCGGGTGCGCGGCGCCGACTGGCTGACCGGCTTCCTCGGGGAGGCGAGGTCCCATGAGGCGGTGCCCTTCCTGCCGGAGACCGCCGACGAGTTCAGCCGCCTCACCGGTGTGTCCCGGGCGCTGGCCCGGATCGTTCTCGCGGGCATGCCCGACGTGGACAGCTGGGAGAACAACTTCCTGCCGGCCGAACTGCGCAAGACGCTCGGGCTGAAGGTCGCCGAGGCGGGACACGCCCGCGACGAACTGCGCGCGCTCCCGGTCGAGGCACGCCGGGCGCTGCTCGCAGCGTTCCTGCCCGACGACCCGGCACGGCTGTGGAGCGAGGGCCCGGACGTGGCGTCGGCAGCCGCCGTGTGGAACGAAAAGGTGGGACGGCGCCGGCAGGTGCCCGACTGGCTGGCGGTGGAGGCCGCGCGCGCCGTGAGCAGCGGCTGGCCCGTGCACCGGGCGCTCCCCGCGCTGCTGGAACCGGCGTCGTCGCCGGAGCTCGGCGTCGACGTGCCATGGCGCATCGAGGGCGATCACCCGGCGACGGCGTCCCCCGCCGATGCGCCGTTCACCTCGGCGGTGCTGGTCGGCTCGATGAGCCTGACGGCGTGGCTGGCCCACCGGCTGCCCGTCGGCGATCCGGTACGTGCGGCGCTGCCGAGTGCGCTGACCGCCGTGCGGCAGCGGCTTGCGGCACCCGAACTGCTGCTCTCCGCCGGGCACTACACAAGCCTCGCGGACTTCCGGAAGGTGGCCGGCGCCCCTACGGAGACGGCACCGGACCACGAGCGGTACGGCGCGGTGCTCATGGCCACGCAGGACGGCCAGCCCCAGCCGGCCGTACGGCCCGCCCTGCTGGACTCCACCGGCTCCGACCCGTACCTGGCGGCACTGCGCGGCGCCGATCAGCAGCCGACCGGGGTCGAGACGGCCCTGCGGAGGGCATACGACCCGGCGTTCGCACGGCTGTTGGCCGACCCGGGCGCACCCGCCGCCGGCGCGGCGGACGACGAGGGCCTGTGGTGGCCGCAGGATCCGTCCCGTTCGGTGCCCGAGCGGGTGGCCGAGGTCGTCGAGGCGCGCGGTCTGACCGCCGACGCGGCGACGCTGTACCTGATGCTGCTGGCCATGCCCGACCCGACGGACCGCAACACCGCCCGATGGACGGGATGGAAGCCGGCCCGTCTCAAGGCGGCGCGGGCCGAACTGGCCGAGACCGACCTGGTGGTGTCGGCCGTACGGACCCGGGCAGGACGCTCGCTGTTCTTGCCGGGCGCCTGGGCGGAGCAGTCGGCGCCCGTCCTGCCCGTCGAGCAGTGGAAGCTGCCGATGTACGGGGTGGCCACGGGCGGCCGGCCGGTGCTGGGTGCCCTGGTACCGACCGAACCGGCCGCGGAGCTGTTCGCACGGGCCTGGCAGCGGATCCTCGACGGCGACCTCCCGCGCTTCGAGGAGCTGAAGGTGCGGCGTACGAGGCGCCGCCGCTGAGGCACCGTCACTGTGACGCCGCCGAACGGCACCTGAGCCGCCGCTGACCGGGCCACCCGTCGTCAGCACGGCGCGGCGCGCCGGCCCCCGGGTGCGCCGCGCCGGCCCCCGACCTGTACGCACACCTGTCGAACCATGACGAAGGAAACCCGCATGACCGTGACCGAACAGACCGCACCCGCCCGGCAGGGCCAGCCGGCCGAGGAGCGCCACGCCGCCGAACTCGCCTTCCTCGCCGCCCAGGACCCCGGCCCGCGGCCGCCCGGCTGGGCGCTCACCCCTCGCGCGGTGGTCACGTTCGTCTGCGGCAGCGACGGCGTGGAGCTGGCCCTGCCCCGGCGCCGCGCCGGTCTGCCGTCGAAGCTGGTGATCGCCCCGAAGTTCGTCGGCGAGCGCGCGCTGGTCGAACGCTGTGTGGTCACCCTCGCCGGAGAGCGCGGGCTGCTGCTCACCGGCGAGCCCGGTACGGCCAAGTCGATGCTGTCGGAGCTGCTCGCGGCCGCTGTCAGCGGGACCAGCGCCCTGACGGTGCAGGGCACGGCGGGCACCACCGAGGACGCGTTCCGCTACGGCTGGAACTACGCGCTGCTGCTCGCTCAGGGCCCGACCCCGCAGGCCCTGGTGGACTCCCCGGTCCTCGCCGCCATGCGGGCCGGAAGGGTGGTGCGGGTCGAGGAGATCACCCGCTGCCTGCCCGAAGTGCAGGACGCACTCGTCTCCATCCTGTCGGACCGGCGGATCAGCGTACCCGAGCTGACCGCCACCGAGGACGCGGTCGTCCGCGCCGCCCCCGGCTTCACCGTCATCGCCACCGCCAACCTGCGTGACCGGGGCGTCTCCGAGATGTCGGCCGCGCTGAAGCGCCGTTTCAACTTCGAGACCGTCGCCCCGATCGCCGACGCCGACGCCGAGGCGGTCCTGATACGCAGCCAGGCTGTAGCCGCCGTGCAGCGGGCGGGCGCGGCCTTCGCCGTCGATGACGCCGTCCTCGACGCCCTCGTCACCGTCTTCCGAGATCTGCGCTCCGGCCGTTCCACCGAGGGCTGGGACGTGGAGCGGCCGGGCACGGTCATGTCCACCGCCGAGGCCGTCCAGGTGGCGGCGTCGCTCGGGCTCGCGGCCGCCTACCTGCCCGGCGGGGACGTGCTCGACCTGCTGCCGGGGCATCTGCTCGGCGTGGTCCGCAAGGACGACCCCGCCGATCACGCACGGCTGCTGGGCTACTGGGACGGTCCGGTGCGCCGCCGCGCCGAGAACGGCTCGGCGATGTGGCGCCGGCTCTGGGACCTGCGCGGGAGCCTGCGTTGACGACTGTCGATCCACGAACGGCCGTGGACGCACTGGCCGCATCGCGTGCGCCGTACCTGCTGGGAGTGCGCCACCACAGTCCGGCGCTGGCCGCGGTGGTACCCGCCCTGCTGGAAGAGGCGCGGGCCGAGGTGGTCTGCGTCGAGCTGCCGATCGACTTCCAGCCCTGGCTGGAACATCTGGCGGACCCCGAAACCGTCGCCCCGGTCGCCCTGGCCGGGGCGGGCGAGGGAGGACGGCTCTCGTTCTACCCGTTTGCGGACTTCTCACCGGAGCTTGCCGCGGTCCGCTGGGCCAGAAGCCACGGGGCGGAGGTCGTGTGCTGCGACCTTCCCCTCGGTGACCCGCGCTGGTCGGCGGGGGCGTTCGGGCCGGTGCGCGAGCCGGACGGGAACGAGGCGGATGCGCCCTCGGGTGCCGCGAGTGCCGCAGGTGCGCTCGATGCCGGTCCCGACGCCGGTCCTGACCCTGCTCCCGTCGGCGGGACGCCGCGGCTGCGGCGCGCGTACACCGTGGCGCTCGCCGCCGCCGGGACCGGCCGGGACGGCGACGACCTGTGGGACCGCGCGGTGGAGGTGCTGGCTCCGGGGTGCGCCCCGGACGCGGTGCGCCGAGCCGCACTGGGCGTGGGCTGGGCCCTGCGCACCGACGCCGTCGTACCTGCCGCCGACCTGGCGCGGGAGGAACGGATGCGGCAGGTGATCGCCTCTGCCTCGGCGGACGGGCGCCGGGTGGCAGCCGTGATCGGCGCCTTCCACGCACCCGCGCTGCTCACGTCCACGGAGGCGGATGCCGGAGCGGAGGCCGAAGGCGGGACGGCGGGCGTCTCCGGTGCTGCGGGGCGGGCGGTCGTCCCGGCCGAGGCCGGGCCGCGCGGTGCGGGGCCCCGCACGTGGGGATCCGGCACGGAAGCGGCAGGGGGTTGGGGGGCAGGCAGGGCCGGGGAAGACGGCGCCGCAGCGACCGAGGGTTCGGCGGTGACCTCCCTCGTGGCGTACTCCTTCGACCTGCTCGACTCCCGGTCCGGCTACCCGGCCGGAATCCGCGACCCGTTGTGGCAGCAGGCGGTGCTCACCGCGGCCGGCGATCCGGAACGGATCCGGGAGGCGGCTGCCGACGCGGTGACCGGCGTGTGTCGCGAGATGCGCCGCGGCGGTCATACCGCGGGGACCGGCGAGGCCGCCGAAACGCTGCGCCTGGCCTGCGACCTGGCCGCCCTGCGCGGACTTCCCGCGCCCGGGCGCGGCGAACTCCTGGAGGCCGTCACCACCGTCCTCGGTCAGGGCGAACCCCTCGGCCGGGGCCGGGCCCTGGCCCGCGCGCTGGAGGCCGTGTTCGTCGGCACCGCACGCGGCCGGATCAGCCCGCACGCGCCCCGGTCCGGTCTCGGCCCCTCGGTCGAGGCCGAGCTCGCGGAACTGCGGCTGCCCCGACCGGACGACCCCGACCGCCGCGACCTGCGCCTCGACCCGCTCCGTTCGCCGCTGGACGGCCGCCGAGAAGTGCTGCTCCAGCGGCTGTTGGTGATCGGCGCCTCGTACGGCGAACCCCTGGACGTGGCGAGCACGGGCGACGGCACGGCGCTCGGCACCAGGTGGCGCATGACGTGGACGCCGTCCGTGCCCGCGCGCCTCGACCTCGCGGGCGTGCGTGGGGTGACCGTGGCCCAGGCCGCCGTCGGCACGCTCGCCGCGACCGCGCGCCATGAGGCCGCCGAGGGCGGCCCCACCCCGGCCCAGATCCTCACCGGGCTGTCCGCCGCCGCGCGCTGCTGCCTGCCCGAACTGGTCGACGCGCGCCTGCGCGAGGCCTCCGCCGTGCTGCCCGACAGCGCCGATCTGCCCGAGCTCCTCCAGGCCCTGGACCTGTTGGAAGGATTGCGGCGTGGCCACTACCCCGGCACGACGCAGGGCGCCCGCACGACGGCCGCCGCGCTCACGGAGGAACTCCTCGAGGCCGCGGTCCGGTCCCTGCCCGGTCTCGCCGGGAGCGACAGCGGCGCCGACGCCGGGGCGCTGGTGGCGCTGGCGGACCGGACGGCCGCCCGCCATCTGGGTCTGCGACTGGACCGGGCGCTCGCCGAGCTGGTCGCCGCGGGCTCCCCGCTCATCCAAGGCGCGGCCCTGGCCGTACGCGTGCTGCTCGACCTGGACGACGTGGCCGGGCTGGGCGAGCGTGCGGCCGGCTGGATCGACGGGGCCACGGCTCCGGACACGCGCCGGGCGCTGGCGAAGCGTCTTGCCGGGCTGCTCACGGCCGCCGGGCCCCTGCTCCAGGCGTCGCCGGACGCGCTCGGCGCGCTCATGGACCGGGTTGACGCGCTGGCCGACCAGGACTTCCTCGACCGGCTCCCGGCCCTGCGCGGCGGCTTCGACACGCTGGCCCCGGCCGCGCGCGACAGGCTGCTCACCGCCGTGACGGAGCGGCTCGGCGACCGGCTCGACCTGTCGCTCGACGCCCCGCCCGAGCTGCTCGCCCTGTGGGCGGCCGCCGACGCGGCCGGATCGGCAGCGCTGAAGGCCATGGGACTGCCGGGCGCGGAGGCCGACGCGGGAACGGACCCGGGCCCGGATCCGGCCGACAATCCCCGGCCCGCACCCCCACCCGCGGCGAACGGCGCCGCCACGGGCGACGCGGACCGACGGCTCGGCCGTGCCGACCGCTGGCGGCTGCTGCTCGGTCGCCACAAGGAACGGCTCACCGGCGACGCGCGCCGCTACGCCCACGCCCTGGACGAGCTCTACGGCCGCGGGCGCGGCGAAGGCGCCCAGGATCTCGACGGCGGCGCACCAGGCCAAGGCGGCGGTCAGGACCCGTCCTTCCCCACCGCGCGGGAGTGGGCGCATGAGCTGGAGGCCCTCTTCGGCACCGACGTACGTGAGGAGGTCCTCGCGGAGGCCGCCGACGCGGGGCGCACCGATGTGCTCGCGCAGCTCGATCCGGCGTCGGTACGTTCGTCCGTGGAGCTGCTCGGTTCGGTGCTGTCCCTGGCCGGAGGCATGCCCGAGGCTCAACTCGCCCGGCTGCGTCCGCTGGTGAAGCGGCTCGTCGACGAGTTGTCCCGGGAGCTGGCCACCCGCCTGCGCCCGGCGCTCACCGGTCTGGCCACCCCGCGCCCGACCCGGCGGCCCGGCGGGCGCCTCGATCTCGCCCGTACCCTGCGGGCCAATCTCGCCCACACCCGCCGGACGGAGGACGGCCGGCTCGTCGTCGTACCGGAGCGCCCGCTGTTCAGTACGCGGGCGAGCAAGGAGGCGGACTGGCGCCTGGTCCTCGTCGTCGATGTCTCCGGCTCGATGGAGGCGTCGGTGATCTGGTCGGCGCTGACGGCTGCGGTCCTCGGCGGGGTTCCGACCCTGTCCACGCACTTTCTGGCCTTCTCCACGCAGGTGATCGACCTGACCGACCGGGTCGAGGATCCGCTGTCACTGCTGCTGGAGGTCCGGGTCGGCGGCGGTACACACATAGCGGCGGGTCTCGCGCACGCACGTTCGCTGATCACCGTGCCGAGCCGCACGCTCGTCGTCGTGGTCAGCGACTTCGAGGAGGGCGCACCGCTCGGCGGGCTGCTGGGTGAGGTGCGTGCCCTGGCGTCCTCCGGCGCCCACCTGCTGGGGTGTGCGGCGCTCGACGACACCGGCACGCCGCGCTACTCGGTGTCCGTGGCGCGCCAACTCGTCGCGGCCGGTATGCCGGTGGCCGCCCTCAGCCCGCTCGAACTCGCCCGCTGGGTGGGCGACCGCCTCCGTGGAGAACACCGTTGAGCAACGCACTCCTGCCTCCCGTCGCCCCTGACGTCCTCGCCGACGCCGTGGAGCAGCTCAGCGCACGGCTGCGCAAGAAACTCGACGCGGCGATCTCGGGTTGCGCCGACCATACCTCCGCCACGGCCGACGGGGCGGTCGAGGTCCACTTCGGCGAGGACACCACGGTCATGCTGCGCCCGGGGCCGTCCGGCGCGGTCACGAACGCGGAACAGGCCGTGTGCACCTGCCTGTTGGCCCCGCGCTGCCTGCACCGGGCCGCGGTCCTGGGCGCGGCACCCATCGCCGACGGGGAGGGCGACGCGGGCGGGGGGCACGACTCGGGTACGGGTGAGGCCGCAGGCTCGGGCGCAGCCTCCGACACGGGCGCGGGGCCCGAGGAGGCCGCATCCACCGCCCTTGCCGCCGACGTTGCGGCCACGGCGGTCACGCCGGCCGGCCTCACCGCGGCGCAGGTCGTTGCCGCCACGGCGCTGTGGGAAGCCGCCGCCGAGGCCCTGTCCGCCGGCGTCACGGCGAGTGGCGCCGTGGTGCAGGCCGAGCTCCTCCGAGCCGCCCACACTGCGCGGCTGGCCGGGCTGCCGCGGGCCGAGGCGGCCGCGCTGCGAGTCGTACGGAGCCTGAGGGCCGCGCGGGAGCGGAGTGAGGGACAGGGTCTCGCCGACCTCACCGGAGCCTTCCGTGAGCTGCTGGCCGGCACCGCCCTGCTCGCCTCCGGGTCGGCCGACACGGAGGTGGCGGGTTCCGCGCGCCGGCTCTACGAACAGGGCGGCAGCCTGCGGGTGTACGGCCTGTGCCGGGAGCCGGTGCTGTCCGCGACGGGGTACGGCGGAGTGACCACGCACCTGGTCGGTTCGGACGGCGCCGGTTACACCGTGTCCGACGTGCGCCCCGGTGGCCTCGCCCGCGTGAAGGGCGCGGGGTCCGCGTCCGTGGCGCTCGGCGGTGCCGTCCTCGACCACGCCGGGCTGGCGCGCGGGGGGCTGCGGATCGTCGGCGCCACCGTCTCCGCGGACGGGCGGCTCGGGGCAGGGCGGGGGGTAAGCGCTACGCCACTGCGCGGGGTGGACTGGTCCGAGGAACCCGTCGCCGCCCTCTTCACCCGACCGGTGCAGGAGGCGATGGCCGCCGTGCTCGCCGACGGCGCGCCCGAGGCGGGCGGGCCCGGCAGTACGGCGCGGGGTCTGCTGGGCTGCGACGTCGAGGTGATCGGTGCGGCCGGCGACTCTGTCGTCGTCCGCGTCGCCGGTGAGGGACCGCTGCTGCGGCTCCGTCCCGCACACCCCCACCCGGAGTTGCCGCACGCCGCCAACCTGCGCCGGATCGCCGAACACCCGGGGCTCGCCCTGCGTGTGCTCGGCCGTCCCGACCTGGACCGGGCGGCGACGCTCCGGTCGCTGGCGGTCGGGCCGGTTCCGGGAGCGTCCGCCACGCTGCGGCTGCCGGACGCGTGGAAAGGCCGTGCCGACCTGGGCTACGACCGGCTCCAGGGCGAACACTTCCCCCGCGAGGCGGCGGGACCCGCGGCCTGCGGGCCGGTCGCCGCGGGTCCCGACCCGCTGGCGGAGGCACCGCTGTGGCGTGTCCGGCGCCTGCTGGAGACGGGCGTCGCGGGCGGCCGCCGTGCCGTGGCTGAGGCCGGCCGCGGGACGGATGCGGCCTCGCTCTTCGCCCGCCTGACCCGGGCGGGACTCGGCGGAGCGGCCCACCTCGCACAGGCCTTGACCACGGAGGCGGGCCGCCGCCCCCGCGACGCCTTCGGCCGCCTGGCCGACCCCTCGGCCGATGCCTACGCGAGGGCCTGGCTCGCCTCGGCCGTGCACCTGGCGGCCGCGGAACGTTCGCTGGTGGCCGCGTCCTGGTCGTGACCTGCCGCCGAGTCCACCGGGCCGCCCGGGCCGGCCTGGTGGACTCGGGCAGTCCCGGGCGACGGGGGAGGCATCATCGAGGAAACCGAGTGCGACCTGATCTGCCGACAATGCGGTCGGATCGCCGAGGACGCCGGCCTGTCCCAGCAACACCTCCAAGCCGCTCAGGACACCGCCGAAGCCCGCACGGTGACGGCCCGGTTCACGTCGGACCGGGCCGTCACCGTGCGGCACGCGGGCCACGGCAGCCCCACTGAGCGATCAGGGCCCATCGAGTGGTGGTGCGTTGCCGTCGTGGGGTGGCACGCCAAGGGCGGTTCTCAAGCCCGGAACCGGTGGGCGAAGTGCTCAAAGGACGGCGCGCACCAGAAGATGGCGGTCTTCTGGACAGCGACGTCGTCCAGGTCGTTCTGCGGCTCGTCGAAGATGTCGCTCTGCGCCCCGTACTCGTAGTCGAGGTGGGAGTGGACGACGGACAGGTGGCCGGACGGGCGTAAGTCCGGGTACCGGAAGACGCCATCCAGCAGATCGGATTGGAGGAATGGGGAGTTGGTACGCACATCCGGCCCGGCCGTAAGGTCGCCGCATGCGACTCACCGTCCTCGGCGGCTGCGGAGCCTGGCCGACCGGACAACAGGCCTGCAGCGGCTGTCTCGTTGACCGTGACGGCTTCCGGCTGCTGATTGACCCGGGGTACGCGACTCTCAGTGGCGCATCCGGCCGCGTACGAACAGGGCGACCAAGGTGACCGCCGCGATGGCGCAGACCACCATGCCGACAACCAGCAGGGCTATCCCGGTGTCGCTGATGCCTGGCACGACCTGGTGCACACTCATTCCGCCGGCGTCGGTGACCTCCCGCTCGGTGTCCGGGTGGCCCGTGATGTAGAGGACCATGGCACCGATCGCGGCCAGGCATGTCGCGCTTCCGGCCAGCAGCCAGCCGCCTGTCTTGCGTTGCCACTCGTCGCCGGAGAGCCGGGTCGCGTCCGGGCAGCGGTTCAGCACTACGAGACCCAACTCCCCGTGCTGATCGGTAAGCCCGTCAAACCGGACACGCCTGCCGTCGGCGAGGCCGAGGACACAGCGGTATCCGGTGCCGAGCCGCGCGGTGAGCGCGTTGTCCGTTTCGCTGCTCTTGACGGTGACTGTGGCTATCTGGTCCCAGGGCCAGCCCGCCTTGCCGCGCCGGGAACCGTGTACCAGGCCGTGTTCTCGCACCTCGAAGTACTCAGCCGCCCCGCCGCGTACCGCTCGCACGGCCTGCGTCACCGCGATGAACAAACCGGACAGCCCGAGGCCGATCAGCACACCGATCATCTTGCGGCCGCCGGCCGACTCGCCGTCGCCGGTGCCGGACAGGGCCCACAGGCCCACACAGCCGGTGGGGACGCCGATCACGAGTGCCCAGCCGGCATTCTCCCATCTTTTCCGGTTGGCCACCCCATGCCTGCTGATCACCGGGCCGAGATCATCGAACATATGTGTCTCATTGATCACCGGGCAAGTGAAGCACTTTGCCATCTCGGCCTCAAGGCTGTGTTGGTTGGGCGAACGCGGGCCGTCGGCCGCGAGGTGGACGCCGAGTTCCTGGCGTACGTCTCCCCGGCCCGCAGTTCGGGGTCATCTGCTATTGGCTCCATCACCGTCCACTACGACCGCGAACTCGTACAGCTCGACGAGGAAGGACACCGGAGACGTCCTGCCCGCCACCTACCAGGCCACTGCCGGCCTCGTCTCCGACCGCACCGCGACAGCCTGAACAACAGCTGTCCAACGGACCACCACACCCTCAGCCGCTATCACGCACCAGCTCGTAGGCGCGGGTCACGCCGACTCGGTGACGTCGGCGCCGTCCACAGTCCGCACCCGGGCACGCTGCCGGAGAGCGCCATCGCCCACGCTGTGTGAGCGGCGAGAACTCGGCATACAAAGATCACCCGGTTCGTGGTGTCGGGGCCCATCAACGCTGCGTACACAGATCAACTCCAGTAAGCTGACCGCGCGTTAGGAAGTGGCAAGGCCGCGAGTCGACTGCGTGGGATGGCGGGAAGGCCCAGATGGAACCTGCGTTCGCCGTCCTCATCGGAGCTCTGATGAACCTGTTCGTTCACATTCACCGGGCTCCGCCCTGCGACTGCTTCCGAGGCCGGGGGTTGCGTGCGAGGTGGGCGGGACGGCCGATGCCCCTCGTGGGGGAACAGGCCGTCAGAGCCCTGGCCGGCTCGGGCGATTCACCGGGCTCGTTTCAGTCACGCAGCCGTTTGTCTGCAATGCCACCTTTTCGCCCTGCACGAACGGTCCACGGACTGTTCACGCATTGCCACACATCACTTCTGTCCGCCAGTTCTCCGGAGACCGTGCTCACCCCCCTTTGAGGGGAGCGAACCGCTGCGCCGTTCTTCGAAGGCTCGACCCTGAAATCTAGGACCACTCTCCGTGACCTTGTCCTCAAAAATCGCCCTTGCCCTCGGCGTCTTGTCCCTTCTCCTAGCAGTCTGGGCGCTGCTCCTGGCACGCTCGCGCCGCAAACACATACGACGGGGCAGAGAGTTGTCCGCGGAGGCGCAGGCCGCCAGTTCCCGTGCGCAGGCTGCCGAGGGCCGCGCCCGCACCGAGGTGCAGAACAGGCAGACCGCAGACTCCCGCACGCAGGAAGTCAGTACTCGCGAGGCGGAGCTTCTCGACGAAGTACGTCACATGGTCTCCCAGCGGCTCCCCGCTCTCGCACTGCACCTGATCAGCTCTCATCACCCGGTCCCCGGACTGCTGCACAAGAATCTCGTGGGGTCCGAGGCCGGACAGCTCCTCGACGCGCTGCCCGAAGCTGTCTCTGGCATCGTCCTCAAGGAACGGCGCCGCATCGACGCCGCTGCTCGGGCTGCCCTGCGCGGCGCGACTCAGGAGTCTCAGGCTCTTTCCTACCGGCTGCAGACGAATATCGTGGGTCTTCAGCACGAGTTCAGCGCGCCGCCCCGTCTGACGCAGAGCCTGCTTGAATCCGACCACCTCAATGAGCAGAACCTGCGCCTCACGCAAAGGTCCGCCATCGTGTGCGGAGGCTGGCCGGGTCACGTCCGCAAGGACACCTATGTGGGTGAGGTCGTCAGTGGCGCCTCCTCTCGGCTGCGCGGCTTCGAACGCGTCAACATCGTTTCTCGGCACAGTCTTTCCAGCATCGGAGTGGTCGGGCGCGCAGCCGAGCCTGTCGCCGTGGTCTGCGCCGAGCTGATGGCCAACGCGCTGGAGCACTCCCGTGACGACTTCATGGTGGACGTCACCTTGGTCCAGACCGGCAACGGCAGTGTGTGCATCACGATCGACGACGCCGGCAAGGGTATGACGTCGGAGGCGCTCGCTCGCGGCCGAGGCCTGATATCGGGTGAAAGGCAAGAGGTGATGCTCCTTGAGCTCGGTGACCCGCCGTCCATGGGCTTCGCCGCCATCGGCCGCCTCGTCGCCGACTATGGCCTCCGCGTCTCCATCGACAATTCCTCTCCCTATGGCGGGGTGCGCGCTGTGGTGTCAGTTCCCGAGAACTTGCTGATGTCGATGGACGAGAACGCCATGCCTCCGTCGGTCCTGGCGCCCCAACCTGCCGCGGCACCTCAGGCCCACAAGCGGCCCGCGGCCGCCGAATCGCCGGCATCCCCGTCCGCGCCCAGCGGCGCAGCGGAGCTGCCGCAGCGCCGCCGCCGATTCTCAGCGACAGCCACCAATGACGACGCCGCCGTGGCGCCCCGCCCCTTGGACCCGGAAGATACCGGCGCCCTCTGGAGCGATTTCCAAAGTGGCCTCACCGACGGCCGGTCCGTCACCGATTCGGAGTAAATGCTGTGATCACGCCTGAAAACCACGATATGACCGGCTCGTCCGCCTGGGTCCTGAAGCCCATCACTGAGATCCCTGGTGTCCGGCACGCCCTGACCATGACTCTCGACGGGATGGTCCAGGCCACCTCCGAGAAACTCACCAAGGACGAGGCGGACGGCATCGGCGCGATGACTGCCGCGTTGCACTCCGCCTCCCGCGCCGCCACCAACGCCGTTCTGGGAGTACCCCCGAGCACTCCACTCAAGACCGTCACCTCACACAATGATCAGGGCATCTACATGGTCATGCCGGTCGGCGAAGGAACCAACACCCTGATCGCGGCGGCGGGCGATCAGGACATGCCCATGGGGGTGGTCGCGGCCACCATGGCCCGCCAGGCCATGAAACTCGGGGAGCAGATAATGTCCGTTCCCGCCCGCGCCAGTGACGGCACGTCATGAGTCGCGGTCAGGAACAGCGACGTCTGCTTCCGGCCTACCTGGCCACCGGAACCAGTCCCGGCACCGGCCTCTCGGGCACCCTTGATTCGCTGGCTGCCCTGCGCGCCAGCGGTCTGCCCCTCGCCAGGTTCCACACGGCGGTGCACCAGCGCGTGGTCGAGCTCGTTACCGACGGATCTCTCAGCGTCGTCGAACTGGCCGGCTACCTCGGCCTCCCGGTCAGCGTGACTCTGGTACTTGCCGAACAACTCGTCACTGACGGGCAGTTAAAGGCCACCGTTCCAATCCCGGACGCTCTCCGCGCGTCGAACGATGGCCGACCGTCGAAAGAAGTCCTGGAAGAGGTTCTGAGTGGACTCCACGCTCTCCTTGCCGCCTAGCTCGTCTCCCGTCTACCTGCCTGAGGGAGAACACCGAAGGATCAAGATCCTCGTTGCCGGGCCGCTCGGAATCGGCAAGACGACCGTAGTCAAGTCGCTGTCGCAGATTCCGACACTGCACACCGACGAGGTCATGACGAACGCCGCCGTCGCCACCGACGACCTCAGCCACGATGTCCTACGTGACAAAACCACCACCACGGTCGCCATCGACTTCGGCCGCCTGACCCTGCCGGGCGACAAGATCGTTCTGTATCTGTACGGAACTCCCGGGCAGCGCCGCTTCCTTCCTCTGTGGGAAGGCATCGCGTTCGGAGCGCTCGGTGCCCTCGTCCTGGTCGACACCCGGCGGCTCAAGGACTCCTGGGAAGTGATGGAACTCATTGAGGAGCGCGGTTTGCCGTACGCCGTCGCTGTCAATGTCTTCCCCGACTCACCCAAATACGACCTGGCGCTCATCCGTTCGAAGCTCGACCTCGCCCCAGAGACACCACTGGTCACTTGTGATGCACGAGAGAGGAACAGTGGCCTGCACGCCCTCGCTCAACTGACCGCCCATTCCATATCCGTTGCCGGAGTCAAAGCCTCGTGACGCTCACACCAGCCGAAGCACCCGTGTCCCTGCACGGGGCCGAACACGCCGCCAACCCGCAGCGCAGCTATGAACTGCTGCGCATGCAGGGACCGGTCGGCGTAGCCGAGGTGGCCCCCGGTCTCGTGGTCAACCTGATCACCGACTACCGGGCCGCCCTCGACCTCCTCCAGGACACCGATACATGGACCAAGGACACCCGGAGCTGGCTGCCGCAGGTGCCGGAGGACAGCCCGATCCGGCCCCTGGTGGAGTGGCGGCCGAGTCTGTTCTTCGCCGACGGCGAGACACACGCGCACCTGCGACGTGTGATCACGGACAGCTTCGGTCTCCTGGACCCGAACGATGTACGTGTCCTGACATTCCGGTACGCCGACACGCTGCTTCAGGAATTCGCTGATACCGGGAGCGTCGACCTCGTCCGCCAGTACGCGCAGCAGCTGCCGCTGATGGTCTTCAATGCTCTGTTCGGCATGCCGGACGAGGAGGGCCCGCGGCTCGTGTGGGCGCTCGAGGCGATGATGGACAGCGATCCGGAAACACAGGCGGCGGGCGGGCGGTCGTTCGGCGCCTACCTCGACACTCTGTACAGGACGAAGGCGGAGCAGCGCGGCCACGACTTGACCTCCTGGTTCATCGATCACCCCAATGGGCTGAGCCAGGAAGAGGCCGTCAACCAGATCCTCATCACCCTCGGGGCTGGGAACGAGCCGCTGTGCAATCTCATCGCCAACACGCTCGTCCGCATGCTCAGCGACGACCGTTATTTCGGCACCCTGACCACCGGGAGCCTGCCCATCCAGCACGCCATCGACGACGCGCTGTGGCACGACGCGCCGCTGGCCAACTACAGCGTCCACTTCCCCAAGAAGGACGTGACCTTCCACGGCGCTCGCATCCCCGCAGGTTCGCCCGTCATGGTGTCGTACGCCGCCGCCAACACCTGTCCTCACTCGGGCATGCCGACGGACGGCTACCGCTCGGGGAACAAGGCCCACCTGGCCTTCGCCGCAGGGCCCCATACATGTCCCGCCCGTGACGTCGCCACACTGATCGCCACCGCCGCCATCGAGAGGCTCCTGACCTACCTGCCGGACATCGAACTGGACGTTCCCGCCGACAAGCTGGCCTACCGCCCTGGGGCTGTCCACCGGACGCTCACTGCGCTGCCGGCACGATTCACCCCGCTGACCCCCGACGCCAACGGCGCCACTCCCTGGAGCCGGAGCCCTTCCCGCCCCGAGCGGGACACACCATTCTCCCCGACGTCAGGCAGCACTGAGGCGTAGAAGCCTTATCACCTGCCGTCGATCGTCACGTCGCGGTGGTGTCGCCCGGGAACCGGTCGGCACCACCGCCAAAGCCCTGAGGAGGGGACGCGGGTCCGTTGGCCCGTCCTCTGCAAGAACGGAACCGCGACGACGGTTCTCGAACGAAAGAGGATCTACCGCCGGTGACACAAACCCTTCCCACTGCACTGCCCGACCTCTCTTCCCTACGACAGAAGGTGGGCGCGGCTCTGACCGGATTCCTGGACACCAAGGAACGTGCCGCGCCGGGAATCGAACTGCTCTACCTGACCACTGCCCTACGCGGACTCCTGACCGGCGGAAAACGACTTCGGTCCCTGCTGTGCCTGTACGGATGGCAAGCTGCCGGAGCAACAGGTGACATGACTGCTGCCGTTCGCGCTGCCGCCAGCCTCGAACTCTTCCAGGTGTTCGCCCTGGTACACGACGACGTGATGGACGACAGTGACATCCGCCGCGGGCAGCCGTCCGCCCACCGTGCGCTGGCCACCGCGTATACCGACAGCGGCGGTCCGGGCAGCCGGGCCGAGGCGCACGGTCTGGGCGCGGCCGTCCTTCTCGGCGATCTGGCCCTGGTGTGGTCCGATGAACTCCTCCGAACCGCGGATCTCGGCCCGGGGCGGCTGGCCCAGGTGCTGCCCCTGGTGGCCGAGATGCGGAGCGAGGTCATGTACGGCCAGCTCCTGGACTTGCAGACCACCGGCCGCCTGACCGGCGATGTGGATACCGCACTGCACGTCATTCGATACAAAACGGCTAAATACACCATAGAGCGGCCCCTGCACATAGGGGCGGCAGTGGCCGGAGCGGCCCCGCCCGTACTCGATGCCTGCACCGGTTTCGGCATACCGCTGGGAGAAGCGTTTCAGCTGAGGGACGACCTGCTCGGGGTCTTCGGCGATCCCGTCAAAACGGGCAAACCAGTGCTGGACGACCTGCGCGAGGGCAAGGGCACCGTTCTGATGGCGCTCGCGGTCCAGCGAGCTTCCACCGCCGAACTGAAAACACTGCGCGAGCTCGTCGGCCGAAGCGACCTCGACGAGGAACACGCAGCTGCGATCCGCGCGATCCTGAACTCCACCGGCGCCCGGCAGACCGTGGAGGAAATGATCACCACACGACGGGCCGCCGCCCTCGCCGCCCTGGACAACGCTCCCTTCCCCCGAAGTGCCACAGCCTCCCTGCGCAGACTCGCCCTGGACGCAACGGCCAGGCAGACATAAGGCATCGCCGCACTCCGCCAGCCAGAACCCCGAGGAGGAAGTCGCCCCATGAGCATCAGCACGCCCATTGGCACATCCTACGCCGAACGAGCCACCGACCTGGTGGCCAGGGTCAACCAGGACAGATGGGGAAGCGTCCGTCCCTCCCTGTACGAGACAGCCCGCGTCCTCTCGGCGGCGCCGTGGCTGCCCGAGGAGTCACGGCGGATCACGTACCTGCTGGAACAGCAGGCGCCCGACGGCAGTTGGGGGGAGGGGCCGCTGCCCTACCGGCTTCTGCCGACACTCAGCGGGGTGGAGGCCGCACTGGCTGTCCTGCGAAGGGGAACCCCGTCCGTAGAGGTCACCGGCCGGCTCACGGCAGCGGTGAACAGAGGCCTCGACGTACTGCGATCACTGCCATCGGCGGGCCCGTGGCCGGACACGGCCGCAGCGGAAATACTCGTACCCAGCCTGGTCGCCAAGATCAACGGGAAGCTTGACTCCCTGGTGACCGGCGGGGACATGCCCGGTTTCGGTGGCCCCCGGCTGCCGGTTCCGGGCGGCTTCCACGCGGCGACACCCGCTTCCGTGGCCAGGCGATACGAGTCGGCGGGCAGCCTGCCCGTCAAGTTTCACCACACGTTCGAGGGCATGGACAGCCACATACCGCCGTCTCTCGTCCCCGACGTCGAAGGTCTGTTGGGCAGCTCGCCGGCCGCCACCGCGGCACGGGCAACGCAGTCACCTGCCACTACTGCTCAGGCCGTCGACGACCTCACCGCAGTGGCGCAGCGCTACGGCGGCCTCTTCCCCGAGGCCGCGCCCCTCTGCGTGGTCGAGCGGCTATGGGTCGCCGCCGCGCTGGCTCGCGCCCACCTACCCGCTGCCGCTCTTCCCACTGTCCGCGGGTGGGCCGAGGAGATCTACGATCCTCAAGGCGTGCGCGGTGCGCCCGGCCTCATGACCGATGCCGACGACACCGCCATGGCGGTGCTGGTCGCCTCACTCGTCGGCCTGCCGTACGACCCGGCACCGCTGGATCTGTTCCACAACGGCAGCCACTACGACTGCTACATCGGCGAGGACACCGGATCGATCACCGCGAACGCCCACGCCCTCCAGGCCCTCGTGAGCCACCTGCGGCGCTGCCCGAGGGCAGAGCACACGTACGGACCCCGAGCGGCGAAGCTGTGCGAATGGCTGACCGACCAGCAGCAACCCGCAGGGCACTGGACCGACAAGTGGCATGCCTCCCCCTACTACGCGACCGCGCGCACCGTCACCGCGCTCGCGCGGCATGGCGGTCATCACGCGGTCAGGGCCGTCCGGAAGGCCGCCGCGTGGACCACTGACACTCAGCGCGCCGACGGCTCCTGGGGCGTGTGGGGCAGCACCGTCGAAGAGACCGCATACGCCGTCAAAGTGCTGCTGAGTGCCGCCACCCTCACACCGCAGCCGCAGCACACCCGGGCACTTGACCTTGCTGAAACGTATCTGCGCGCCGCCTCGGACTCCGGCCTCCAGCACCCCGCGCTCTGGCACGACAAAACCCTGTATGCGCCCACTGCAGTGATCGAAGCGGAGGTGCTCGCCGCGCGGGAGTTGCTGCGGACACGTCGCCCAGCCGCATGTACAACGGCGGATGTGGAAAGGACGGACGCGTGACTCCCGACATAGATGTGACTGCCGACGTGGACGTTCCGCCGACCGCTCCGGGGCGGCTGCCGGTCATCGGACACGTTGTACCTCTGCTCAGAGACCGCCTGGAGTTCGTCGAGCGCCTGCGCACCTACGGGCCGATCGTCCGTATGTCGGTCGGTCCCAAGAAGGTGACCGTGGTCAACTCGCACGAGCTGATCCACGAGATGCTCACCAGCAAGTCGGGCTCCTTCTCCAAGGGGTTGCTGGGCGAGAAGCTGAAGCTCTTCGGCCAGTCGGCCCTGCCGGTCGCGGAAGGCGGACCCCACCTGCATCGGCGCCGTCTGCTCCAGCCCGCCTTCCACCGTGAGCAGATCAGCGGGTACGTCACCACCATGCGCGAAACGGTGGAGCCGTCCATCGCGGGCTGGCGTGAGGGGGAACTGCTCGACCTGAAGACCGAAATGGGGCTCATGGCCCAGGACGTGGCCATGTCGGTGCTGTGCTCCTTCCGCGCGGAGCAGGAGCGGGCGCGCGCGATCCTCGACGCCGTCGACACGGTCTTCACGGCCGCCATCTGGCGCACCATGGTTCCCGTGTCCTCGTTGGAACGGCTTCCCACCCGCAGAAACCGGCGGCTCAAGTCCGCCCGCATCCTGCTGCGCAGCGAGGTGGCGGACATCATCGCGGAGCGCCGGGCGAACCCCGGCGCCCACGACGACCTCGTGACGCTGCTCCTGGAGGCCCGGGACGAAACCGGTGCGCCACTGCCCGACAACGAGATCCTGTCGGAGATCATCGGATTGCTGGCCGCGGGGTCCGAGACGACGGGAGTCATGCTGGCCTGGCTGTTCCACGAGCTGGGCCGCGACCCCGAGCTGGAGCGCAGGCTTCACGAGGAGGTCGACTCCGTGGTCGGAGAGGGCCCGATCACCGCCGAGCACGTCCCTCAACTCGCCTTCACCCGTCGACTGGTCAGTGAGACCCTGCGCCTGCACCACGCCGGCTGGCTGGTGACCCGACAGGCCACCAAACCCGTGCGCCTCGGTCAGGTCGGCCTGCCCGCGGGGGAGCAGGTGCTGTGGAGTCCCTACGCACTGCACCGGGACCCGGCCCTGTACCCCGACCCGCTGCGCTTCGACCCCGACCGCTGGCTGCCGGAGCGCCCCCAGCCGCCGAGGGGTGCCTTCATCCCCTTCGGGTCGGGAAAACGCATGTGCATCGGCGACGCGTTCGCCTGGACGGAGTCGGTCGTCATCACGGCGTTCATCGCCTCCCGATGGCGGCTGCGGCCCGTTCCCGGCGCCACCGTGGAACCGGTCGGGCTGCTCACCGTGCACCCGTCGGACCCCCGTATGGTCGCCGAAACCAGGCAGCGGGCCGTCGCGGGGACAGCCGTATGAGCCACACCCGCGGCGCGGACACGCGTACCCTGCCCATGCCCGATCTCCGAGGCTCTTTCCCCGGCCCCTTCGCGACCAGCCCGTATGCCGACGACATCGAGGAGCAGACCGCTCACTGGCTCCGGACCTTCCCCTTGATCGGTTCACCCGGCGAGGCGAAGGCCCTCTGCAACATCACGGCCCAGGGAGTGGCCCGTGTCCTGCCCACGGCGGACCGGGACGGTGTGTTCCTCTGTGCCGATCTCTTTCTGTGGCTCACCGCGTTCGACGATGTACACGGCGAGGCCGAAGGAAGCCGTGACACGGCCCGTCTGGTCCGCCGTATCAGTCACTGTGTCCACCTGCTGGCCGGCCACGACGAGCCGGCGGCCGGTGACGACGCCTGCATCGCCGCTCTGCGGAACCTCCTGCACCGGTTCCGGGAGCGGGCCACGCCCACGCAGTACCTGCGGCTCACCGCGCACCTGCGGGACAACCTCTTCGGCATCCTCTGGGAAGCCCATCACCTCGGCAGGCCCGACCAGATCACCCTGAGCGACTATTGCGCGATGCGCCCACACACGGTCTTCGTCCGGACCGTTATGGCGACTGCGGAAGTGGTGCTCAGGTACGAACTCACCGAGGATCAGCGAACCTCGGCATCGGTGCGGGAGTTGGAGAAGGCCGTTGCCGACCTTGCCGGGTGGATCAACGACCTTGCCTCGTATGCGAAGGAGAAAGATCGAGGCGGCCAGACTCCTCTGAGCCTGCCGACACTGCTGATCCGACACCGTGAGTGCGACCTCGAAGGGGCGTTCCGCCTGGCCTCCCGCATGTGTGAGGACCAAGCCTCCACCGCGCGCCTTCGAATCACCGAACTCGCCGCCAACAGCAAGAAAGCACTCGCGGATCATGCCGACGCCATGGAAGCAGTCGCAGCCTCCTACGTGTGGCACATAGGGCACGCCCGCTACCAGGGTTAGGCACGCCACCCATGGCCTGAGGAGCCTTGTCCTATCGATCACGCGGGCGGTTCTGTTGATCCTGTGCTCCGTCACAGACGCAGAGGGACGGCGCCCACTCCGTCTGGGGACTGCAGACGTCCGAGACGCGCGCGAGTGATTTCTTCGTGCCCGCACCTCCTGGACGCTGTTTGCATCGGACCGGCCTGAAGTGCTGAGACCGCCGACGCCAGCCACTCGGCGGCGTCGGCGGTCTCTGAGCCGGGGCGGCGCAAGAAGCCCGGAGACCGCTGACTCGCAACACGTCCTTGTGCCTCACGACCAATTGAGGCACTCCGGTCGGGCTCCCGTCACATGACGATTCGAAGGCAGCCGTACGACGGTCCCCGAGTGAGGTACCACCGGCCCCTGCCCGCGTGATGTGTCAGTTCGCCGTTGAATCCATTCGCCGCCGACCGGCCGGGAAGCCGTCGTGCAGAGGCCGTTCAGATGGAAATGCCGTCGAGTGCTGCCGACACGGTCAGTTCTGCGGCCGTGGCAGCCCGGACCTCGTCGACGGTGACGCCGGGAGCGAGTTCGACGAGGAGGAATCCGTCTCCGGTGACATCGACGACGGCGAGGTCGGTGATGACGCGCTGGACGACGGCACGGCCGGTGAGCGGCAGGCTGCATTCGCCGACGAGCTTGGGGCTGCCGTCCTTGGCGGTGTGCTCCATCAGGACGATCACCTGGCCGGCGCCGTGGACGAGGTCCATGGCACCGCCCATGCCCTTGACCATCTTGCCGGGGATCATCCAGTTGGCGAGATCGCCGGAGGAGGAGACCTGCATGGCCCCGAGGACAGCGGCGTCGATGTGGCCGCCGCGGATCATGCCGAACGACAGGGCGGAGTCGAAGAAAGAGGCTCCGGGCAGCGTGGTGACGGTCTCCTTGCCCGCGTTGATGAGGTCGGCGTCGAGTTCGTCCTCCGTCGGGTAGGGGCCCACCCCGAGGATGCCGTTCTCGGACTGAAGAACGACCTCGACGCCGGGCGGCAGGTAGTTGGGGATGAGAGTGGGGAGGCCGATACCAAGGTTGACGTAGCTGCCGTCGGTCAGTTCGCGGGCGGCGCGGGCCGCCATCTGCTTGCGGGTGAGGGCCATGTCAGGCGTCGCCTTCCTGTCGTACGGTCTGGCGCTCGATGCGCCGCTCCGCCGCGGGGTCGCCGGGAGTCACCCGGACCACACGTTGGACGAAGATGCCGGGCAAATGGACCTCGTCGGGATCGAGCTCGCCCGGTTCGACGAGGTAGTCCACCTCGGCGATGGTGATCCGGCCCGCCACAGCGGCCAACGGGTTGAAGTTGCGGGCCGAGGAGCGGAAGACGAGGTTGCCGTGCCGGTCGCCGATGGCCGCCCGGACCAGCGCGAAGTCAGTCGTGATGCTGCGCTCCAGAAGGTGCGGGCGCCCGTCGAACTCCCGTGTCTCCTTGGCGGGGGAGGCGACGGCTACCGACCCGTCGGCCGCGTACCGCCAGGGCAGTCCGCCCTCGCCGACCTGGGTTCCGGTGCCCGCAGGAGTGTAGAAGGCGGGGATGCCGGCGCCGCCGGCCCGCAGCCGCTCTGCCAGCGTTCCTTGGGGGACGAGTTCGACCTCGAGCTCTCCGCTCAGGTACTGGCGGGCGAACTCCTTGTTCTCGCCCACATAGGAGCTCGTCATGCGGGAGATCTGCCCGGCGGCGAGGAGCAGGCCGAGGCCCCAGTCGTCGACGCCGCAGTTGTTCGAGACGATCTTGAGGTCGTTCACCCCGCTCTGCCACAGAGCGTTGATCAACGTGCCTGGTATTCCGCACAGTCCGAAGCCGCCTACGGCGAGCGAGGCGCCTTCCGAGATGTCGGCCACCGCCTCTGCCGCGCTCGCGACTGTTTTGTTCAGACCCATACGGAACCCTTTCTCTCAGGCGACCGGGTCGACCTGCTGGTCGGCGCCGATGCCATGACCAACGATGGGCAGCGAGCCTAGGCAGGCGGCGGAGCGACAACTATGGCTGCCGTCCACACATCACCCCCCTCCTGTGTGGCGACTACCACTGGTGTTGGTGGGGCCCCGGCGGGGACGCAGGCGTGGCGCGGCCCCGGTGGGTGCTGTTCGTCCACCGGGGCCGCGGGGGTGGGGCTCAGGCCGAGCAGCCGGAGTCCGCGACGATGTAGTAGCCGGGCGCGGTCTGCTCGTGCCCGGCCGCGAGCCGCGCGGGCAGACCGCCTGCCTGTCGATGGTCAGGCTCACGGCGGTGGGCGCCACCTGAAAGCCAGGTTTTATAGCGGCTGCTCACATGGGAGAAGCCAGGGGGATCTCCCTAACGTCTCCGGCCATGACGAACACGTTTCCCACCCCGGTTCCCTTGCCGTCGCCCGCGGCGGCGATCGACCTGAGCGGGCGTACGGCGCTGGTGACCGGCGGCGGCAGTGGCATCGGCCAGGCCTGTGTGCTCGCCCTGGCGCAGGCGGGGGCCGACGTCCACGTGGCCGACCGGGACGGCGCGGCTGCGAAGGCAGTGGCCGAGATCACCGGCGGCACAGCACATGTGGTCGACCTTGCAGACGGGGGAGCCGTCGACCTTCTCCCGTCCCGGGTCGACATCCTGGTGAACAACGCAGGCCTCCAGCACGTCGCACCGCTCACCGAATTTCCGACGGAGCGCTTCGAGCTGATCCAGAAGGTGATGGTCACCGCTCCGTTCCTGCTGATGCGCCGCGTGCTCCCGCACATGTACGCGCAGGGCTGGGGCCGGATCGTCAACGTCTCCAGCGTCCACGGACTGCGGGCCAGCGCCTACAAGTCCGCCTATGTCGCCGCCAAGCACGCCCTGGAGGGGCTGAGCAAGGTCGCCGCGATCGAGGGCGCCCCGCACGGAGTCACGAGCAACTGCGTCAACCCCGGGTACGTCCGAACCCCCCTTGTCGAGGGCCAGCTGCGCGATCAGGCCGCCG
Organism: Streptomyces sp. NPDC101194; assembly: GCF_044767885.1. Lineage (NCBI taxonomy): Bacteria > Bacillati > Actinomycetota > Actinomycetes > Kitasatosporales > Streptomycetaceae > Streptomyces > Streptomyces sp. NPDC101194. The sequence continues at coordinate 170,033 of NZ_JBIWOS010000005.1, read as the reverse complement.
CGCACGGCATCAGCGAGGGAGACGTGCTCTCCAACGTCATGCTGGCCCGCTCGCCCGTCAAGCGGCTCCTTGAGTCGGAAGAGGTCGCCGCCGCCGTCCTGTGGCTGTGCGGCGCCCACACCGGCTACCTCACCGGCGCATCCCTCCCGCTCGACGGCGGCTGGACCGCGGGCTGAACCACGGCCCCGGCCGGCCACGCATCTCGTGCAGCCCCCGCACCACTCCGTCCCGTCCGTTCGTGAAACCGGTGAAACCATGTCTGACACCACCATGCCGAGAGGCGGCATCAGCCGCATCGTCGCCGCGAGCCTGATCGGCACCACCATCGAGTGGTACGACTTCTTCCTCTACGGCTCCGCCGCCGCCCTCGTCTTCAACACGCTGTTCTTCCCCAGCGCCGACCCACTGGTGGGCACGCTCATCGCCTTCGTCACCTATGCCATCGGGTTCGCCGCCCGGCCGCTGGGCGGCGTCGTCTTCGGTCACTTCGGCGACAAGATCGGGCGTAAGAAGCTGCTGGTGGTCAGCCTCCTGATGATGGGCGGCGCGACCTTCGCCATGGGCCTGCTGCCCACCTACGACAACATCGGCGTCTGGGCACCGATCCTGCTGACCGTGTTGCGCCTGGTCCAGGGTTTCGCCCTGGGCGGCGAGTGGGGCGGGGCCGTCCTCATCGTCTCCGAGCACGGTGGCGACAAGAACCGTGGCTTCTGGGCGTCCTGGCCGCAAGCCGGTGCTCCCGGCGGCAACATGCTCGCCACCGGTGTGCTGGCGCTGCTGGCCGCATTCCAGTCGGAGGCGGCCTTCCAGTCCTGGGGCTGGCGCGTGCCGTTCCTCCTGTCCGGGCTCCTCGTGCTGATCGGCCTGTGGATCCGAGTCTCGGTGTCCGAGTCCCCGGTGTTCCTCGAAGCGCAGGCCAGGGCCGAGGCCGCCGCCGAACAGGGCGCGAAGGAGAAAGCCCCGGTCATCGAGGTGTTCCGGCGCAGCTGGCGCGAGGTCCTGTCCGCTATCGGCACCCGGTTCGGCGAGAACATTTCCTACTACATCATCACCTCCTTCATCCTCGTGTATGTCACCGCACACCTGGACCTGCCCAAGAGCACCGCACTGAACGCCGTCCTGATCGGATCCGCCGTCCACTTCGTCACGATCCCCGCGTGGGGCGCGTTGTCCGACCGCATCGGCCGACGACCGGTCACCCTGTTCGGATCCGTGGGCATGGCCGTCTGGGCGTTCGTCTTCTTCGGCCTCGTCGACTCCACCTCGTTCCCCGTGATCACCCTGGCTGTGACCGTCGGCCTGCTGCTGCACGGGGCGATGTACGGACCGCAGGCCGCGTTCATCTCCGAGATGTTCGACACCAAGGTCCGCTACTCCGGCGCCTCGATGGGCTCGCAGCTCGCCTCGATCCTCGCCGGTGCCCTCGCCCCGATCATCGCCGTCGAGCTCCTCAAGGACTACGAATCGTCCGTCCCCATCTCCCTCTACCTCTGCGCGGCGGCCGTGATCACCACCATCACCGTGGCCGTCACCCGGGAGACCCGTGGCCGCGACCTGGCCCGCTCGCGAGACGAGGAAGACGAGGCGGCGGCCCACGCCCCCGCTGTCACGGCGGGCGACCCGGCCTGAACCTGCCGCACACATGAGCTGCCCGGTCCGCCGTTGGAGGAAGCGGCGGACCGGGCCTGCTGCGCAGCCCCCCACGACACCCGCCCGAGACGAGGCTCCACGACCGCGGACCGCAGCGCACACCCCCGGACATCGCCCCGGCCACCAACGGCCACCGAAGAGGCCGCGCGACGCCTGGTCTGCCTCCTGGCCGCCTGCGCTCCTGCCGAGGAGCTCGCCCTCCGACCGGCCCGTTGACGCACCGACGGCGTGGACGAGGCGGAGGCGGCCCGGATCGGGGAGACCACCGAGGCCGCCCTCGCCGTGCGGCAGGTACTCGACCAGTACCGCCGCCGCGAAGCGGAACTGGTGGCGCTGTTCGACACCGCAGGCGACCTGGCCGGCCTGAGGGACCTGGCCGCCGTACGGCGCACCATTGTCCGGCGGGCACGAACCCTGCTGGGCGCCGATGTCGCCTATCTGACCCTCAACGACCCCGTAGCGCACGACACGTTCATGCGCGTCACCGACGGCTCCGTCTCTGCGGCTTTCCAGCAGCCGTTCCGGCCGCGCATCGAGCGTGATGGCCGGCCGCCGTCGCAGGTGCGGATCGAGGCCGCCCGCGTCAGTCGACCATTTCCATAAACTATGAATATAAAAATGCTATGTTTCGAGCATGAGTCGTCAAGACACCGCTCCTGGCGCGTCCGCCGCCATCGGCGCAGCCCTCTACGGCCTGGCCACCAGGGCCGCGAGACGCCTGCCCCGCGACATGAGCCTGACGTCCGCCGCCACCCTGGCCACCCTGGACCGGACCGGCCCGCGGCGCATCACCGATCTGGCCGCGGTCGAGGGCGTCACCCAGCCCGCGATGACCGCCCTGGTCCGGGTGATGGAGGAGTCCGGCCTGGTCGAGCGGCGGGGCGACGCGTCCGACAAGCGGGTCACGCTGGTGTGCCTGACCGAGGCCGGCGCCTCCTACGCCCGGACGCGGCGCCAGGCGGGCGTCCACGCGTTCGAGCGGTTGATCGGCGAGCTCACCGGCGACGAGGTCGAGGCGCTGGTGGCGGCCCTTCCGGCGCTGAAGCATCTGGCAGAGCTCGAAAGTCAGGACCGCGAAGTGCCGAAGCAGTGACCGGGCAGCCGGTCGGCGGGGTCGCGGTGAAGGCGTTCCCGGTGGCGCGTTCCGAGGCGCGGCTGCTGGTCCCCGCCCTGATGTTCATCGCTCTGGTCGTGGCGGCGGTCGGCAGCCTCGGGACGCCGCTCATCACCAGCGTGGCGACCTCGTTCCACGTCACGCTCGGCAGCGCGCAGTGGACGCTGACCGTCGCGCTGCTCAGCGGCGCCGTCGCCACGCCGGTCCTGGGCCGGCTCGGAGCCGGCCCGCACCGGCGGGCCACGATCCTCGCCACGCTGGCGGTCGTCGTCGCCGGCAGCGCGCTCACCGTGCTGCCGCTGCCGTTCGCGTGGCTGCTGGCCGGCAGGGCGGCCCAGGGAGTCGGGCTCGGGCTGACGGCGCTGATGATGGGCGTGGCCCGGGACCACCTCCCCGAGGAGCGCAGCGCGGCCGTGATCGCCCTGATCTCAGTGGTCTCGATCATCGGGGCCGGCGTCGGCTACCCGCTCGCCGCACTGCTCGCCGAGCTCGGCGGGGTACGGGCCGCCTACGGCCTCGGCCTGGTCGTCACCGCCGCCGCCCTCCTGACCGCGTGGCGCTCCATGCCCGAAGCCCCCGAAGGCCGCTCCGCCCACGTGGACGTGGCAGGCGCGGTCGTCCTGGCCGCTGCGCTGCTCCTGGTGCTGTTCCTCGCCGGCGAACGGAATCTGTGGAGCCGGCACTTCGCCGTGGCGGCGGGCCTCGCCGTCGTCGCGGTGGTGCTGCTCTGTGTCTGGGCCGTCATCGAGCTGCGCAGCACGACGCCCCTGGTCGATGTGCGGGCGGTGCGGCACCCGGCGGTCGCCGGGGCGAACCTCGCCATGTTCGTCGGCGGGATCGGCATGTACCTCCTGCTCACGCTCATCACCCGGTACGCGCAGACGCCGCACGGCGCCGGCTACGGCTTCGGGCTGACGACCTTCGTCGCCGGGCTGGTCCTCATCCCGTTCTCGGTGCTGGGGTTCGTCGCCGGCAAGCTCACGCCGCGGGTCCGGACGCGGATCGCCGACCCCCTGCTCCTGGCCGGCAGCGCCGTCGTGGTCGGCGGCGGGTTCGCCCTGTTCGCGGCGGCCCGGTCGGACCTGGCCGAACTGTTCGCGGCGATGGGCGTGCTCGGCTTCGGCGTCGGCGGCTTCTCGGCCGCGATGCCCGGCGTCATCCTGGCCGTCACGCCCAAGAGCGAGACGTCGAGCGCCATGAGCTTCAACTACGTCGTCCGCAGCGTCGGGTACTCCCTGGGCAGCGCCATCGGCGGCCTGATCCTCGCCGCGGGCCCCGGCCCCGGCCACCTCTTCCCCGACGACAGCGCCTACACCACCGCAGCGCTGGTCGGCATCGGCGCCATGGCGATCACGACGCTGGCAAGCCTCGCTCTCACCCGCCGGCGCTCGTCCGAGACCAACCCGTAAGTCAGATGCACTCATCCCCACACTGGAGGTTCCATGCCCAAGGGCTACTGGGTCAGCGTCTACCGCACCATTTCAGACCCTGAGAAGCTGGCTGCCTACAACAAGCTGGCCGGTCCGGCCGTCCGGGCCGGGGGCGGTCGGATACTCGCCCGTGACGGTCGGGTCGTCGCACACGACGCCGGAATCGCCGAGCGCACCATCCTGATCGAGTTCGACAGCTTCGAGCAGGCCGTCGCGGCGCGCGAGAGTGCGGCCTACCAGGAGGCGCTGGTCGCCCTCTCCGACGGCGTCGAACGCGACTTCCGCATCGTCGAAGGCATCGACTGACCGAGGTCCAGTCGGATCTTCACTGAAGCGCCGTGGTGCCGGCTGCGGTCATAGGACTGTGTGCGGGAGTCTTCGGCAGTCTGGACAACGCCCGCGCATCGACCGCAGCGCCGACTACGGCGCCTTCCAAGGCCCGCGAAGGGCTTAGCGGCGGTTTTCGTTCCGATGTTCCTCGACCCCCTGGGGGCCCGCGAGTTCACGGAAACTGAAGGACCTTTCGCGGGAACCCGAGGGTGGACGGTCGTTTTCTCGTGGGTTCGGCCCTGGGTTCAGGCGAACACGCGGGGTGGGTGCCGAGGGGCCCGCCCTTGAGTGCCTTCCCTGGAAACGGTGCTGACACTGTAGGAGTCATGAGAGCAGAAGGAACGACACCAGAACCGGAAACCTCTATGCAGAGTGGGCTCACATCTCTGGGTGAGGTGGCGTGCCGTTATCAGGCGGATGAGATACGCCCGGAGGATCTGCCGATGATCGCTGCTGAGGCGCTCGCAGCCGGAATGGACACCCCGACATTGTGCGAGCTCGCCGGTTGGCCTCGCAACACAGACGCCCGCGATATTCGCGACGCGTTCGAGCAAGCACTTGCCGAGTCCGGAATCGGGTTGCCGGATCGGGGCCTGGCACGGCGCCACGCTCTGCGCCGGATGGCGGCGAGGCTTATCGATGGAGAGATATCTCCCGCTGACCTGGCGACGGACGACTGGTGGGAGACGGAGATCGAGACCGCGGTGGAGCAATCGTTCGTGGCGCTGATCCCGCAATGCGATTGCTGCATCGAGTACACCTTGGGGCTTGACCAGCAGACGTGGGCGGCCCAGCTGCGGAACGCTGCCCTCGCTCTGACGTCGTCTCCGCCGATCGGCCCCGGATGCTGACTGTGCCTCGCGTGCTCATCCTGAGCAAAGGCGTGGACCGGTCAAGCGGACTTCACTGAAGTGGCTGTTCAGCGGCCTGGTGCAGCAGCGCCCGTGCGGAGTCCGCGCAGCGCATCGCGGTCTTTTCGTCGAGGCCGAACACCTCGGCGAGGTGGAGCGGGTCAAGCCCGTGGGTCAGGGCCTCTTCGAGTTGCCGGTCGACACGGAGCCGTTCCAGCGTCGCGTCCTGACCGCGCATCGAAGCGCTGATCCAATGATTGCTGGCACGGATGGTCTTGGTGGCGGTCTGGTTGTTGATCAGCAGGTGGAGGTTCGCGGTGTCCGGCCACCGGTTTCGCCGGTGCTCCAGCCAGTCCAGCAGCAGTTTCAGGGTGAGGTCGTCGAGCGGGCGGACACGTCCGGCGATGGTCAGCCTTCGGTTTCCGAGGTCGAGGTCGTCGAGCATGAGGGTGGCGATCTGGGCGACCCGGGCGGCGTGGACCGCTGCGAGGGCGAGGATGAGCCGCGTCGCCGGGGTGGTGGCCGCCGCGACGGAGCGGTCGACCTGGGCGGGGACGAGCGGTTGCAGCACGGCGTACTCGTATTGCCCGACCTTGATCCGACTGGTGGGGTTGCGGAAGATCAGCCCGTTCCGCTTGGCCCATGTGAACAGCGAGCGCAGGGCGACGAGTTGGTCGTGGCGCTGGTGGCCGTGCAGTGTCTTGATGTAGGTGAGGACGTCGTTGCGGGTCGCTTCGCGCAGGTGGTCGTAGGGGTTCGACCATTCCAGCAGGGCCGGACGGACTCGGTTGCGGTAGAGCCAGACCGTGCCTTCCCGTCGCGGGAGGTTGCGGGGGCCGCCGTCGCGCAGGACGCGGGTCCAGCGCTCGGCCTCCGAGCGGATGCCGGGTGCGAGACCCTCCAACCTCTCGGCGAGCCAGCGTTCGAAGGAGGGTTCGCTGTCGTCTTCGGAGATCCCCATCTCTGCCAGGACTGTGATGGTGTGGCCGACCGGCAGGTCCAGGGCCCGCAGCGGGGCGGAGATCTCCGTGTGCCGGATGACGTCGCCCTCGACGTGGCCGGTGAGGACGAGGGCCAGGCCGCGGTTGACGGCGAAGCGGATGTTGCGTCCCCAGCCGCGGGCCTCGGCGAGACGGTGGGCGAGGTACTTCGCCCAGGCCAGCCACGGGCTGGTCAGGTCGGCGTCGGCCAGAGCGAGCCGGCTGTAGTCACGGGGGACCTGTGTGAACAGCGGTAGCTGCTGCCAGCCGGGATCCGGGCGCCAGGCCGGTGCGGGAGGCGGCTTGCGCGGGGCTCCCCGCCGTCCTCCGCGCGTCCGAGCCGCAGGGGTCGGTCTCCTGCGGTAGTGCATCCCGACGAAGAACAGTTGGTGATGCCGGACGGCGGCGAGCCGGTCCCGCACGTCCGTCTCGTCCGTGGGCTGGCCGATGATGGCCTTCGCACTGAGGCGGGCCTGGCACCAGCACAGGCGGCAGTAGTTCCACTTCAGCGGCTGGACGCGGCGGCAGCCGGTGCATGCGGCCGCGTCGTGGCCGCGGCCGAACATGTAGCAGGTGGGGCAGAGACGGCCGCTGAAGTTTCCCCAGGCCAGGCAGCTGTCGCAGGAGTCGGTGGGCTTGACGTAGCCCTTCGGGAACCGTGCCATCGGCTCACTCCGGCGGCAGCGACCGGCCGTCCCGGCGCTTGGGAATCACCTTCGGTGCGGCGGTTCCCGCACCGACCGCGGCCCGTTCCGTCGTCTCTGTCTGGCCAGGGCGGCTGACCTTCTCCGGTTCGGGGATCAGCAGGTCTCCGATCTCGCAGCCGAGGACCACGCAGATGACGTCCAGGTCCTCCAGCTTGAGCGAGACCGGCTGGCCGGACCACAGCCCGGACATCTTGCCGGCCGAGATCACCAGGCCGTGCTCGGCCAGACTCCGCTGGAGCTCGGACGCCTTCCAGATACCCTTGTTCGCGGCGGTCAGCCGCAGGTTCCACCTCATCAGGCCAGTCCTTCCAGCCGCTTCGCGGCCCGTTCCATCCCGGCGACCCAGGTGTCCTCGACCCGGGTCTGCTGCACGTGGATATACCGCATGGTCGTAGCGATCCAGGAATGTCCTAAGACCTCCTGGATTGCGAGCAAATCCAGCCCGTTTCCGTAGAGTTGGGACGCGCAGAAATGCCGCAGGACGTGCGGTGTCAACCTGTCCGTCCAACTCGCCAGATGAGCCTGGACCGCGTTGTCGAGCCCGTTGCGCAGGGCGTCGTCGCCGACCCGACGGGCGGAGCCGTCGGTGTTCTTGCGCTCAGAGGGGAACAGCGGAGCACCAGGGCGAGTGTGATCGTCATCGAACTGGCCCCACACGTCTTCGATGAACCACCGCAGTGTCCGGTCGGCACCGTTGATCAGCGGAACCATCCGCTCGCGCGGCCCCGAGCCACGGGCCCCCTTGCCGTGGCGGACGTGGAGTTTACCGAAGCGGCCCAGGTCCCACTTGATGTCGTCCAGGTCGAGCCCACATGCCTCGCTCACCCGCAGGCCGACCTGGGACATCAGCTTCGAGGCGGTGTAGTTCCGGGCGGTGGGCGCGAACTTCCGGCAGGTCGCCAGCTCGCCGCCCCAGCCCGTGAACAGCGTTCCGATCTCCGGCTCACTCGGCGGGATCCGCAGCTGGGCATCCTTGGCTCCGCGCGGCCGGTTCATCTCGTCGATCGGGCACTCGATCACTCGGCCGGTCATCCTGTGGAGTTCGACCTTGTGCCGCAGCTCGAGGAACATGAAATACGTGCTCAACGCCTGCGACCGGCCCAGCCGGGTGCCGCTGGGGGAGTGCCGCAGCACCTTCCCGAAGTACACGTCCGCGTCAGCGGGCTCCATGTCCCACAAGGGCCGACCGAACCAGGTCCTGATCTGATCCAGGTGACCGACGTCCCCGCGGATGGTGCCGTCCGCCAGCCCTGCTGAGGCCCGTGCGAGGACGAACCCGGACAGCACATCGGTCTCGAACCGCTCCAGCTCCTCAGCCGACGCGGGCGCCCAGCGCTCACGCAGGTCCCGTACGACTGCCAGCGCCGCCAACCCGAGCCTCCTCACCTTCGACCCGACTGCGAATCGGTCGGACGAGATGAGAACGCTTCAAGAATCACGAAGTTACGTCACAAGCCGGCAGAGCACACGAAGGAGGAAGACCCCCCTGGCCACGGGCCCGGGGACTCAGCGGGGCTCAGGGGAACTCACGGGATGTCGCACAGTCGGCGGCGGCTCGACGTCCTGCCGGGCCCGGCCGCGGGTCCCGAAAAGAGGACGATGCCCCGGCACCACCGCCCCGACGAGGGACTCGGACGCTCCCGGAGCGGCCTGACCTGCGAGATCCACCTCGCAGGGGAGGGCGGCTGCCGCCGCATGTCCCTCCTGCTCACGCCGGGCCAGTGGGGTGATGTCCCGCAGGTGACCGAGGTCCTGGACCGGATCAGGGTTCCCAGGCCTTTGGGTGGTCGGCCCCGGACCCGGCCGGATCACGTCAACGGCGACAAGGCATACAGCTCCCGCCGAAACCGCCGCTACCTCGACGGACTCGAGGCCCGCTGTAGCGGGACCAGGCCGTTTCCTTTGGATCTTCTGCTCGTTGGTCTGGCTGTGTCGTTGACTGACGCAGCAGTGGTCGCGTGTTGAGCCGTTGTTGCTGGACCGACCGCGGCGTTCCGACCCTGATCCTGTTTGACCAGAGTCATGTGCAGGAGACGTTGGTGGGCGGCGCACCCAAGCGCCGCGTCGAGAAGGCGTTCTCGACCTGGCTGTCCTGGACTGCCCTTCCCCTCCCAGAAAACCCAACGGAGCCACGATGACGTCATCGCAAGTCGCCCCCAGCATCTCGACCAGGAGCACGCTTGACCCGGTCGGACTCGAAGAGCCCATGGAGCAGTTGGTGACTGCTGCTCAGGTCGCGCAGGTGTGGGCCCTGGTCCTGGAAGCGCAGGTATCTGTCGGCACGGCGGACCCGAGCGACGAGCACGCCATGAACATGGCTCAGGAAGAGGTCAGGGGCAATGCTCGGGCGTACCGGAGTGTCCAGCTTCCCTCGGTGATCAATCAGCTTGTCCAGATGGCAACGGCGGCCGACCTGTTCCAGAGCTTGCACGAGGGCACTGTGGATTCCCCGGAGGGCGTTGCTTCGGTTCTGGACGAGCTGACGCCGGTTTTCGAAGAGCATCAGCAGCATGCCCGTGATCTCGCAGTCAGGTACGAAAAATTCGCCAAGGAGACGGAGGACCGGCTGGGAGTCCTGGCCGACCGGACCCATGCCGAGATCAAGAAGATCTCCGGTGACGACGGCAGGGTCGCCGCCAAGACCAAGGAACTGGAGGCGATGCAGGAGGTCGTGCGGAAGGACCTGGAGGCCGCCATCTCCGCCTCGCACAAGGTGGGCAAAGGTGCGCGGAAGATCCTCGACACCATCCTCGACGTCTTCAAGGAAGCCGCGAAGAAGAAGGGGGAGGACGACGGCAAGAAGAAAAAGGATGATAAGTCGTCCTCCGGCGAATCCGCGCCGGAAGGCTCGGAGGATGTGCACGAGGGGATCGAGGACATCACGTCCGGCGAAATCAGTGCCGCCCTGCAGAAGCTCCGCAGGGACTGCGAGAAGGTCGAAGCGCTTTGCATGGAGATCGCCGCACTGAAGTCAGGTCTGGCGAAGGCGAAGAGGGTCGATTCGGAATGCGGTGCCTATAGGCGCAGCGTGCGTGACGTGATGCGCCCGGCCCAGGAACTCGCCGATGCCTGGAACCAGTTGATCGCATCGTTCGCGGCGGTGCTGGAAGAGCAGGCGAAGAAGGATGACGGAGGCGCCTGGCTGGCCAACGAGATCAGCTGGAGCGTCATCAAGTGGCAAACCCTCCAGAATCAGACGGAGAGGTTGCGCATCGCGATCACCGGAAACTGAAACCGACCACTGGAAGGCTGGGAGAAAACTATGAGTGACGCACTTGCTGCTGCCTTGGAAAAGCAGGAGAAGCTCGGACGGGAGACGGCTGGGCAAGGGACCCTGACCGCACTCGTGCAGGCGCATTCTCTAGGCATCATGCAGCAGCCGAAACCGGACTTCAGTCGCATCGATAACAAAGAAATCCGGGACTACGAGGGGACGGTTAAAAACGTACTGGACAAGGCTGCAGAAAATGCGCAGACGTACCTCTCGGTGGTACAGCCCAAGTCCATTGCAGTCCTGGGTAAGGTCGAGAACTACTTTCGCACGCTCGGCACATTTACGGACTTCATCAGAGAGGCAGATGATCCGGGTGACATGGCGGGGCTGCTGAGGGCCCTGCGCGAACAGGCGGGCGAGTTCATGGACGCGACGAAGGGATTCGGCAATGACATGAACGCGATGGTTAGCGCCTTCTCTGGCGACAAGCAGGGGTTCGATGACTGCGCCACTGAGCTTCATCGACTGGTGAATGGGCAGGACGGGGCGCTTGAAAAGTTGCAGGGCAGGCTGGACCAGGTAAACGCAAGTATCCACGCCGCCACCATCGGCGCAGCAGTCAGCGGGGGTGCGATTCTGGCGGGTGCAGGAATGATTCTCATCGGATGCTGCACTTCAATTTTCACCGGCGGACTGGGCCTGGGTGTGGCCATCGGAGGCGGCGTACTGATCGTCGGCGGCATCGCAGGAGGTATCGGCACCGGGATCGCGCTCGCGAATCTCTTCGACGAGAAGAGGAGCATCCTCGCCGACCAGGCGCAGATCGAAAGCGGGGTGAAGCTGCTGACGGCATGTGGCACCGGACTGGCAGACCTCGGTTCCCAGGCGGGAGGAGTGGCCAGTGCGGCGCAGAACACCACCAACGGATGGAATTTCCTCAAGGGGGCACTGAACTCCGCCGCCGACAATATCGAAAGGGCCGGAAAGGCGAATTTGCCTGTCGTCAGATCCGCCTTCTTGAAGTCCATCGAGAGGTCCCTGCCTCAAACTCTCGAACAGCTAAGCGATACACGGAAGGCTCTCGTCGGATTGGAAACGGTGACCCGGCCGAACACACACACCGGAGACCTCATCCGGGCCGAGCTGAAGAAGGCCCCCCAGTTGGTGGGATGACTTGTTAGCCAGCCCGGCTGGAGTCACCTGGCCGACCAGATGAAGATGGCGGCGATGTGGAGTCCGGCAAGGTAGGTGGTGGCGGTCTTGTCGTAGCGGCTGGCCAGGCCGCGCCACTGTTTCAGCTTGTTGATGCACCGCTCCACGGTGTTGCGCTGCTTGTAGGTCTCGCGGTCGAAGGCTGGTGGACGGCCACCGAGCCGACCGAGTCGCTTGCGGTTCGCGGCCTGGTTGGCAGGTTGCGGGATCACGGCCCGGATCCCGCGCTGCTGAAGATGGGCTCGGATTGCGCGGGACGAGTAGGCCTTGTCGGCCAAAACCACATCCGGGGTGGTCCGGGGCCGGCCGATCGGCCGTGGCACCCCTAACTGGGCCATGACCTTGGAGAACGCGGGCGCGTCACCGGCCTGGCCAGGGGTGAGGACGAAGGCGAGCGGACGGCATCGGCTGTCTGCGGCGAGGTGGATCTTCGTACTCAAGCCGCCGCGGGACCGTCCGAGGGCATAGTCGTCCGGCTCGCCAGTTGGGGCCCCCTTTGACGGGCCCCGGCGGCGTGCTGATGGGCACGGATGACGGTGGAGTCGGCCGAGACAATCCAGCCGAGGTCGCCTTCGGCGTCGGCCTGGGCGAGCAGGGCGGTGAAAACTCTCTCCCAGGTGCCGTCGGCGGCCCACTTCCGCAGCCGGTTGTGGGCGCCCTTCCACGACCCGAAGTGCTTGGGCAGGTCCATCCATGGAGTGCCGGTGCGGTACTTGAACGCGATCGCGTCGATCACCTGTCGGTGATCCCGCCACCGCCCACCCCGCTTCGGGGTCCGGTCCGGCAGCAACGGCTAGATCCTCGCCCACTGGGCGTCAGTCAACGACACACATCAACCAACGATCAGGTGATCCGAAGGAAACGCCCTAGTCACCTTCGGCGTCGGTGGTGATCACGGCAGGGCAGCAGGGAGACTCTCCGCAGTTCGTGCCGGTTCTGTTCGAGTGCGTGGCGCCTCAGGAAGCGTGTGCCCGCATCGCCACAAAGGTGGCTATCTCTTCCACGAACGGAAATTCAGGCTCCAGATACAGTCGGCGGCGCTGGACAGGGTTCGGCACTGGCACAACCATCAGTCTGTGCGTCCGGTTGAACTCCTTGCCGAAGCCGTCTCGCACCGAGGTCACGGTGTGCCGCGCCTCCGCGACCTCGTCCCAGCTCACGACCATGAGCGTGCCGCCCTCCGTGAGCCATCCCACCCCTTCGTCCCACACGACCACCCACGTCGCCGGATACCGGATACGGGGGCGTTTCATCCAAGCGATACCCAGCGCCGCGAGGGTCACGAGATAGCCGATCGACAAGCCCATGACGGCCGGGAACGGAAAGTCGGGCCACCCGGCCACCACACCCCAGGTCGTCAGGCCGCCGATGAGGAACGCGAAGAACAGGGCTGTCAGCAGATCGAACCAGGAACCGCCACGCCTCCGCGCTCCGACCATGTAGCGCACCTCGCCCAGGTCCGCGCCTTTGATCGCTTCCCTGAACGCCTCGGCCACGTGATCGGAGAACGCCACCTCTTCCACTGCGCCCCCTTGGAGTTTCCAGGCCAACTTCCGTGCCCGGCATAGTTGTTGATGCCTCGGTGTGCCGCCAGTATGCAACACCCAAACGTTTGGGCCAAACGTTTGGGTCATGTTGCCTCGCGCGGTCGCGCCCACGCCCACGCCCAGGATCCGAACCGGCCGCATCGCAACAGCCTGAGTCGCCCCAGGCGGATGAGGCGGTGCCGCCGCCTGCGCGGTACGCCACAATTGGCATGACCGTGGAAGTTCCGCAGCCGCGGTCATGTTGTCGGGCGAGGGAAGGAGTTGCCGTCGTGGCAGGCGAAGGACCAGTGACGCTCCAGGGCATTGCCGAGCAACTCGGCCTGCATGTCTCGACCGTCTCGCGCGTGCTGAACGGGCGGCAGGACGGCCATACGCGTGCCGCATCCGGCGACACCGCCCGCCGAATCCGGAACCTCGCGAACGAACTCGGTTACCAACCGAACCCGTTGGCCACCGGTCTGCGTACCCGCCGGAGCAACTTGATCGGCGTACTCGTGCCGCGTCTGTCCGAGATCGTGATGGCCACGATCTACGAGGGCGCCGAGGAAGCCGCAGCGGCGCACGGCCTGTCGGCCTTCGTCACCAACACGCATGACGATCCGGCGCTCCAGCGGGAGCGGATCACCATGGTGCTGGCCCGTCGTGTCGATGGCCTCGTCATCGGCGATGCGCACCTGGACGGAGCAGCCCTCGACCTGCCCGGCCTGCGCACCACACCTTTTGTTCTCGTCAACCGCCGCACCAGCGTCGGTCACACCTCAGTCACGTGTGACGACAGACTGGGCGGGCGGCTGGTCGCCGAGCATCTTCTGGCCCTGGGGCACAGGTCCGTGGGGGTCATCGCGGGCGAGCCTTTTGCCAGCACCGGAGCAGATCGGACCGAGGGATTCGTCGAGCGCTACCGCGAGGCAGGACTGCGGCTGCCCACCTCGCGGGTCGTGCACTCGGCTTTCGATACCGCGGGGGGCAGGCGCGCCGCGCACAATCTGCTCGCCGTGCACGAAGACCGTCCGACCGCTCTCTTCGCCGTGAACGACTTCGCGGCTATCGGTGCCGCAGGCGCGGCCCGTGACCTCGGGCTGCGGCTCGGCCGGGACGTTGCACTGGCCGGCTTCAACGACACGCCCCTGGTGGCGGAACTGCCAGTGCCGCTCACGAGCGTTCACTCCCCCATGGCCGAGCAGGGACGCCGGGCGGTGAACCTCCTGCTGCGCCGGATCGCCGGCGAGGAAATCCGCTCTGAGATCCTGACGCCGCACCTCATGGCGCGCGAATCCACGGGCGGGCCCGTGGGTGCGCCCCTGTTGTAGTCGTCAGTCATTGCACGGTGAGTGTTGTCCTGGTGCGCGGCGCAGACGTCCGCGCCCCGCAACTCGGCGCTCTCGGCGCCATCCCATCCCGCAACACACGTACGAGCGAGCACAGTTGGTCGTAGCTGGGTGGTGGAAGAGTCTCGGACGCCACTCCCAAGGATCACCATGCGACTCTTCGAGATCAATTCACCGTGGGAGTGTGGCCATCACAGCCTCATGTTGGCGCCACGTCAGCGTTGGCGGCCTGTCTCGCCGGCCGCGTCCCAGATCCTATGGTGCGGACCGCGCCTGATCTGCATCGCCGGCGACTTCACCCGCTACGACGTACATGCCGTCCGTGAGCACCGGCGCTCGATCGACCTGGTCCGCCACAGACTCTTCGGCCGCGACCTGCTCGGGCTTGAGGCCGTGGCGTCCGTGAGCGGCGGCATGCCTTACAGCTCGGTCGTGCGACGCGGAGGGCGCCTGACGGTCATCTTGCCCGGTCAGGCGCCCTTTTTCTGCGTCTAGAAGAAGCCGAGCTTCTTCGGCGAGTAGCTCACCAGGAGGTTCTTCGTCTGCTGATAGTGCTCCAGCATCATCTTGTGGTTCTCGCGGCCGATCCCCGACTGCTTGTACCCGCCGAAGGCGGCGTGGGCCGGGTAAGCGTGGTAGCAGTTCGTCCAGACCCTGCCTGCCTGGATGGCGCGGCCGGCCCGGTATGCGGTGTTGATGTCGCGGGTCCACACGCCCGCGCCGAGACCGTAGAGCGTGTCGTTCGCCGTTCTGATCGCGTCGTCGAAGTCCGAGAAGGATGTGACCGCCACGACCGGACCGAAGATCTCCTCCTGGAAGACCCGCATCCGGTTGTCGCCCTCGAAGATGGTCGGCTGGACGTAGTAGCCGCCCGCCAGCTCCCCGTCGTACTCGATCCGCTGACCGCCCGTGAGGACCTTCGCCCCCTCCTGCTGGCCGATGTCCAGGTACGAGAGGATCTTCTGCAACTGGTCGTTGGAGGCCTGTGCGCCGATCATCGTGTCCGTGTCCAGCGGGTGCCCCGGCGCGATCTTCTCGGTGCGTGCGATGCCCGCCTCCAGGAATTCGCCGTAGTGGCCGCGCTGGATCAGCGCGCGTGACGGGCAGGTGCAGACCTCGCCCTGGTTGAGGGCGAACATGGTGAAGCCTTCAAGGGCCTTGTCGCGGAAGTCGTCGTCCGCGTTCCATACGTCGTCGAAGAAGATGTTCGGCGACTTGCCGCCCAGCTCGAGCGTCACCGGCTTGATGTTCTCGGAGGCGTACTGCATGATCAGCCGCCCGGTAGTGGTCTCACCGGTGAAGGCGATCTTCGCCACGCGCGGACTGGAGGCGAGTGGTTTGCCGGCCTCCGCTCCGAAGCCGTTGACGATATTGACGACACCGGGCGGCAGGAGGTCGGCCACCAGCTTCAGCCATACGTGGATGGAGGCCGGGGTCTGTTCGGCCGGCTTGAGGACCACCGCGTTGCCCGCGGCGAGAGCCGGTGCCAGCTTCCAGGTCGCCATCAGGATGGGGAAGTTCCACGGGATGATCTGTGCGACGACGCCCAGCGGTTCGTGGAAGTGATAGGCGACCGTGTCGTCGTCGAGTTCGCTGAGCGACCCCTCCTGCGCGCGGAGCGCACCGGCGAAGTAGCGGAAGTGGTCGATGGCCAGGGGGATGTCGGCGGCCAGGGTCTCCCGCACCGGCTTGCCGTTGTCCCAGCTCTCCGCGACCGCCAGCTCCTCCAGGTGCGTCTCCATGCGGTCGGCGATCCTGTTCAGGACCGAGGCACGGTCTCCTGCCGCGGTGGCTCCCCAGGCGGGCGCCGCCGCGTGGGCCGAGTCCAGGGCCCGTTCGACGTCCTCGGCACTGCCACGGGCGATCTCGGTGAAGGGGCGGCCGTTGACGGGGCTGGGGTTCTCGAAGTACTGGCCTCGGGCGGGCGGGACGTAGGCACCGCCGATCCAGTGGTCGTAGCGGGACTCGTACGTGACGATGGCGCCCTCGGTGCCCGGCGCAGCGTAACGGGTCATCTCTGTGGCCTCCCGGATCCGTGCCGTCCGCCCTTGGACGGCCCTCGGTGTGACGGTAGACGGCGCCACGTTGCAACCCCGTTGCGGACAAACGCGGCTATCGCTGCTCGGCATCCAGCGCTCGTGCCCTGGCGAGGATCGCTGGACGCTGTCCTGCGGGTACGGCCGCCGCGAGCGCCCGCCAGGCCTGGAGGTCGTCCTCGCCCCAAGGACTGTACGCCCAGTCGGCCAGCAGGCCCGGGTCGGCGCGCGCGATCAGTGCCGCCCGTAGTTGCCCGTCGAGCCGGTTCCGCAGCCGGACGACCGAGGGCGCTTGCGAGCCCGGCAGCAACGGGCCCGTGTAGGCGCTGAGCGCCGCCGCGACCGCGCCGGACGCCAGCCTGCGCGCCACCGTGTCGAAATCGGCGTCGACCGGGGCGGCGAGACGGTAGGGGCGGGAGGGCAGCAGCTCGGGGCCGAGCAGCCGGCGCAGCCGGGAGAGCTCGGCCCGCAGGGTCACCGGAGTCACCGACAGGTCCTCGTACAGCTCGACGAGGAGTTCGTCGCCGCCCAGACCCTCCGGATGGCGGGCCAGCGTCACGAGGATCTCACTGTGCCGTCTGCTGAGCCGGAAGCTGCGGCCTCCTGCGACGAGCAGTGCCTCCTCGCGCCCCAGCGCACTGAGCCGGACGGTCGCGCCGTCGGGCGGGCGTGTCCGCAGTGCGAGTTGTGATTCGGCGGCGCGTGCCACCGCCTGCACGAACGCCAGGCTGTGCGGATGTGCCAGCCGGTCCCCACCGGTGATGTCCACGGCGCCCAGCACCCGCCCCGTGTACGGGTCGTGGAGGGGTGCCGCCGCGCAGGTCCACTGCTGGACCGGTCGCAGGAAGTGCTCGGCGGCGAAGACCTGCACCGGCCGGTCCACGGCGATGGCTGTACCCGGCGCGTTCGTCCCGGCCACGGACTCGGCCCAGCAGGCGCCCTCCACGAAGTTCATCCGGTCCGCGGCCTGACGGGTCGACGCATGCCCTTCGACCCACAGCAGCCTGCCGTGCGCGTCGCACACCGCGAGGAGGTGTTCCCCGTCCATCGCGTAGGCGCTCATCAGCTCACGGATCACCGGCATCGCGGGGGCCAGGGGGTGCCCGTCCCGGTACGGCCCGAGATCGTCCGCGCCCAGTTCGACCAGGGCGGCGCCGTCCGGGCTGACCCGTGCCCGTGCCGAGCGCTGCCACGACTCGCCGACCACCGGTCGTACCGGCCGCTCCAGACGTCCGGCCGTGGTGAACACCTCGTGCGCGTGCCGCAGTTGGCCGAGGCGTTCACCGGGGTCCGTATCGGCTTCCAGGGCCACCCAGGGGTCCGTCAACTCACTCTCCCGTCCAGGGGCGTCTCCGTCCCATCGTGGCCCCGGTCGACGCCTGCGACAACCGGGGTGCGAAGAGTGAGCGGACGTGGCGGCGACGACGCGTCAGCCGGCGGAGTACAGATTGACGAGCCGGATGTAACGCACCCAGTCCCAGTTCGGGCCGGGATCCGTGTGGTCGGTGCCCGGGACCTGGACATGGCCGAGAATGTGAGCGCGGTCCTTGGGGATGTTGTAGCGGTCGCAGACCGAGGCGGTCAGCAGCGCCGACTTCTCGTACATGGCATTGGTGAAGTAGGAGGGCTGGTCCACCCAGCCCTCGTGCTCGATCCCGATGCTGCGTGTGTTGTAGTCCCAGTTGCCCGCGTGCCAGGCGATGTTCTGCTCCCGGACGCACTGGGCGACATAGCCGTCCGACGAGCGCACCACATAGTGCGCGGACACCTGTTTCGCAGGATTCTGGAAGATCCCGATCGTGCTCGAAAAGGTTTCCTGGGTGACATGGATGATCACATACTGGACGGGATAGGCCGAAGGGCGGCTCGACGCCGTGTAGTTGGACGTCGACGCGGGGGTCCAGTGCGCGAGCGGATAGTCCGTGTCGCCCGCGGTCGTGGAAGCCGCGGCGCGGGCGGAGGCCGGGAGCAGCGCGGCGGCCGCCGTCACCGCGGCGCCCTGAAGAATCCTTCTGCGATGCATGAACACTCCTGTGCGTGGGGGGAGGGACGAGGGGCTGGTGGTGCGGTCACGGGCTGGACAGCAGCGTCGCCGTCTCCCGCAGATGGCGGTGGAGTCCGCGATGGGGGTCACCCGCGGGCAGCCATTCCTTGCGGATCTTCGCCACACAGGTGTAGTTGGTGTCGCACACATTGGCCAACGGCGCCTCGCCGGCCTGGCTGACCAGCTGGTAGGCGTCGAGTTCGGAGAGGCCGTAGTCGCGCGCCAGCCACTGCACGAGGTCCAACTGCGAGATCCGGAAGGCGTCTTCGAGGGGGCGGGCGGAACCGGTCGACATCAGATGGGTGTCGGACTCTATGCGCGGCCAAGGAGTCGTGACGTCCTTGAGCAGTTCGACGAGCACCACCGTGTTCATCGCACACTCCACGGCGACCCCGCAGGTCTCGCCCTCACCCTGACGTGCGTGACCGTCACCGAGGCTCAGCAGCGCTCCTTCGACATTGACGCCCAGGTAGCAGGTGACGCCCGCCCTCATCTCCGGGGTGTCCATGTTGCCGCCATGTGCGTCCGGCACCAAGGCGGACCGTACCTCCAGATTCGCCGGTGCCACCCCGACCGTGCCGTGCATCGGATCCATCGGCAGCTCCACCTGGACGTCACTGTCCCGGGCACTGAACAGACAGGTGCGGCGTGCCCGGTCGAGCTGCCACATCCACACCACCTCGGGCAGCGGATCCTGAAGCGACGCGGTGGTGTGCGTGGAGGTGAGCGCCCCGAACAGCGGAACGGTCGTCGAGGCGGCCCAGTCCCTGGCCGGTTCGACGGACACGAAATGCACCGCGACGGTGTCACCTGGCTCCGCACCCACCACATGGAAGGGGCCCGTCTGCGGGTTGAGGTAAGGGAACTCGCAGACTTCGGAGACCAGATCCTTCTCGGAACGCACCCGTCCCGCGAAGCAGTCCTCGGTGTACACGTCGAGGAAGGTCCCCGGCTCGATGCGGGCGACCGGGGCCGCTCCGCCGAAGGTCCAGGCGTACTCGCCCTGCGTGGGGCGGACAGTCAGGATTCTGGGGTCGTTCATCGCTTCACCGCTCCTGTCTCGGGTTCCGCGGCCGGCTCCGGGGCGTCGTCAAGATGGATCCGTCCGGTCTGCGCCACCCGCTCCGGATGTCTGCGCAGCAGCATCACCAGCACAACGATTCCGATCAGCATCCAGACACCGACGACGGGACCGGCGTACGAGACCGGCGCACTCAGCTCGGAGACGAAGTCGAAGGCGGGGATTCCGGCGGCCGTCAGCAGCGCGGGCACGAACGCCGCTGTGCCCAGCACGGGGAAGAGCAGATGGAGTACGGGATTGAACCTGTCCCGCCGCCGTCGCAGGAAGTACCCGGCGCAGGACAGGTTCACGATGATGTACACGCCGATGATCACCGTGACGATCACGGTGGCCAGCAGGACGAATGCCGTCACCGGGTCGTAGGCGAACCCCAGTCCGAGCGTCGCGCCCACCGCGATCACGAACTGCACGGCCACGCCGGTGACGGGGGAGCGGCGGCGGGGGTGCAGCTGTGCGAACGCCTGCGGGAAGACCCCGATCCGGCCCAGGGCGAACGCCGTCCGGGTCGAGACGGTGGCACAGGCATTTGCGTTGGCCACGGTCGAGTTGACCACGGCGAGGAAGAGCAGCACCCAGAACAGCCCGAACGAGGCGCGTGCCACGCCCTCCCAGGACGCCGCTCCCGAAGCCCCGAATCCGGCGAACCTGTCGGGCCCGAAGTACACGGACATCGCATAGGTGGTGAGGACGTACACCAGGCCGATGGAGAGTGCCGCACCGAGCACGGCGCGGCGCATGGTGCGCCGCGGGTTCTTCGTCTCCTCGGCGAGCGGTGCCGCGGCCTCGAATCCGGCGAAGGCCAGCACGGTGTAGACCGATCCCGCGAAGATCCCGCTGATCCCGTCGAAGCCGTCCGCGGTGTGCGAAGTGCCGAACACGGAGAGCGTGTTGTCCGATCCGGCCTGTCCGATGAGCAGGAGCGCGAAGGCGACGAAGACGAGCACCTCGAAGATCCCGAGCACGGTTCCGAACCGGGCGGAGGCCCGTACGCCGAAGTATCCGGCGAGCGCGATGACCGCCGCGCCGGACACGGACCAGGGCCACCACAGGTCCGCCGGGTAGGACGACCACTCCTGGTGCAGGGTGCCCGCTGTCGTGAACCCGAGCTGGAGCAGCAACAGTGCGGGGACCAGGGCCTCCACGAAGACGTAACCCCAGCCGACGAGGAAGCCGATGGCCGGGTGCAAGCCTTGGGCGGAGTAGGTGGCGACCGAACCGGCGGCGGGCAGATGACGGGCCAGCTCCGCGACGCACGACGCGGTGAACAGACAGGCGATCAGCGCCACGACCACGGAGAGCGGCAGGCTCCCGCCCGCGAACGCGGCCCCGGAGGGAATGGAAGCGGCGATGGCTGCGGCGGGCGCCATCGCCGTGATGCTCTGGAAGAGGACCTCACGCAGCCCGACGGCATCACGTAACAGCCCACTGCTCGAATCCCCCGACACCCCTGTGACTCCCTTTGTCCGATGACCGGAAGGCGTTGTCCGATGTACGGCTCAGCTTCTCGCGCGCCCTACCGTACGGGCGTCACGCGGGCGGCGGAAGACGGCAGGGGCCCGGAATCGGGTACGCGGACGGGGAAGTCGGCGGAACGCACGGCGACGGCGGCACAGGGGCACGTGCCCCTGTGCCGCCGGGTGGGAGCGCGGTCAGCCGTGCAGCGGGCGCGGCAGCTTCAGCAGTGTCACCGACGTGTCGATGCCGCTGTCGACCAGTCGGCCGCTCGCGTCGAACGCCTCGGCGCCGTCGGTCATCCCGAAGTCGTTGTCGTTGATCAGGACGAGCGTGTCCGGGCCCGTCACAGCCACGCCCTCGATCTTCCCCGGCACACCCGTGACCCTGCCCAGGTCGACGACCAGGGTCTTGCGGAGCGTCGGTACGCCGGACGCGGAGGGGTCGGAGAGCTCCTCGTACGAGGGTGACGTCGACGGGTCGTCCCAGGCGGAGCCAAGAATTCCGGAGCCGCGGGGAAGTGTCACCCGGTGCAGCCGCGCCACCCTGTCCGTGCGCTCCTCGACCAGGAGTCCGCCCTGGCCGACCGCGACGACCGAGGAGATCTTCAGCTCGGAGGTGTCGTCCTCGCCGGGGTCCACGACATCGACCGGGTCGAACCGGTAGGCGTACTCCGCCGTGACCGCGCGCTTCTTCGTCGAGAAGCGCAGCAGCCGCACATTGCGCGACGACTCGCCCGCGTCCTGGTCGGGCAGCGAGAGCGGGCTCTGCACCGCCATCACCAGGTCACCGTCCGGCAGCAGGGCCAGCCCCTCGAAGCCGCGGTTGATCCTGCGGTTCAGGAGCACGCCGGGCAGCGCCTCGACCACCGGATAATCGGTGCCCGTCAGCCCGAGCCCCCGAGGGACGTAGCGTGTCAGCACCCGGCCGCGAGTCGAGACATGCACGAGGGAGGGGCCGTACTCGTCCACGAGCCAGAAGGTGCCGTCGGTGGCCCGGACGATGCCTTCGGTGTCCAGACCGCTCGGGTCGTACGCCAGCGGCGTCTTCGCGTCGTACGTGAAAGGAGCCTCGTCACGGCCCCGCTGGTTCGGCAGACCGGTGACGGCGGCGCCGGAGCGGGTGGTCAGCGCAAGGGACCGCAGCACCCGGATGTGCTTGCCCTCGACTCGGATCCTGACGATCGCCGGGTCGAAGCCCGGGACAGGGAAGGTGCGCCGCTTCTTTCCGTCGATCTTGATCTGGCCGTTGGGGCCGCGGTCCGTCACCGTCCAGAACTCGCCCTTGCGGCCCGCCGGGTAGAGGTCACTGCCGATACCGCCGAGCATCACGCCGCGGTCGTCGGCGACCGTCCCGGGGAGGAGCCCGTTGCTGAATCCGGCGAGCGGAACGTCAGGCAGTACGGCGCTCCCGGTGACCCGAGCGGTGGGTGCCGGGCGCTCGTGCCGGCCCGGCGCGCCCATTGCTGTTTCGGCGGTGCAGACCGTTGCGAGCAGGGCGAGCGGCAGTCCGACGGCGAGCGAACGACGGACAACACGCTTGGACATGGGGCCTCCTGAGGCACGAACAGCTCGGACGGCCGTCAGGTTCCGCCCGCACCCTCAACGGTCGGTGACTTCGAGCTGAACGCCTGGGCGGAACGGGGCGACGGACGGGGGACGGGCGTCCCCACCCGTCCACCGCCCGTCCCGGCACCGAGTGCCGAGCGGTCCTCGCGAGCGACGACCTCAGCCGTCCGTCACGCCCGAAGCTCCCAGCGCCGCCGCCGGATCGTCGTCCGCCGGTCCTGCCGGAACCCAGCGCCCGCTCTCCGCACGGTAGGGCCACCAGCGCCCGTCCCGCCCGAACCGGAGCTGCACACCCTCCTCCACGGCTGTCCATCGGTTTCCCGCCGGACGAAATCGTGGCCGCTCACCCTCCTCCCACGCCTCGGCCAGCCGGGTCCGGGCCCTGGCAAGGGTCTCCGGATCCGGGGTCCACTCCTCGTCGAGCACGGCGAGCGCGGCCGCCCCGCCGTACCGCCACGCACGCACCGCCGCATCGAGATCGGGGCGCGAGAGCCCCGATCCGGCGGCCAGCCGGGTGGCGATCCACGGTTCCGGCCCGACGTCCGCGATCAGCCGTACGGCGTCCTGTCGCGGCGTCAGTTCCACCGGCAACGGCTGGTTCTCGTGGTCGGGGGAGAGTGCGTCCGCCAGCATCCGGCAGGCGCGCGCCGCGCTGTCCGCGACCAGCATCTCCAAGGCCGCCGGATCGACGCCGGGCTCCGGTCCGGTCTCCGTGTCCAGCGACGGAGCGGGGCCCGGTTCCGTCGGCGGCGGTGGGGGTGCGGGCAGCGGGGGCAGGATGTCCCGCGCGTCGAAGGCCTCGTCCGCCCGTACTCCCCGGTTCTGCGCCCTTGCTTCCGGCGTGCCGGATCCGTCGGAGGCGGCCGGACCCGACGGCGCCCGCCCCTCGGCGCGGTCCGCGATGCGCACCTGGAGTTCGTCCAGGAGTCGCCGCTCACCGCGTCCGCGCATGAGGAGCAGGACGAACGGATCCTGGTCCAGCAGCCGCGCGACCTGGTAGCACAGGGCTGCGGTGTGCGGGCAGTGGTCCCACGCCTCACAGCTGCACTCCGGGTCCAGATCGCCGATCCCCGGCAGCAGATCCACCCCCGCCGCCGCCGCGTCCTCCACCAGGTGCGGCGGCATCTCCCGGTCGAGGAGCGCCGCGATGTGTCCGGCCCGGGAGGCCGCCATGTCCAGGAACCGTTCCCAGTCCTCCCCGCTCAGCTCCTGCAGGAGCACGTCACCGCGGTGCATGGACGCGTCCCGGTCCCGGACGACGGCGGTGATCCGGCCGGGCCGCACGGTCACCGCGCCGACCCGGCCCTCGCGGGCGAACCTTCGTCCCTTCTTGAGCTGTTCGCCGTCCAGCGCGGTGTCCTCCAGGGCCTTCAGCCATGCCCGGCCCCACCAGGACTCCGCGAAGCCGCGGCCGCGCGCGGGCGGCAGCGCGGCGAACGTGCGCTCCTGCACCGGCGCCGGGGCGTGGCGCCCGTCGGCGGCGGGGGAACCGGTCCCTCGACCGTCGAATCCGCCGTCGTCGTACCGATCACCGTCATCATCGGCGTCGTCGTACGCGACGCGCTCGTATCCTCCGCCGTCGTATCCGTCGCTCATCGTGTGCCCCCTCGCAGCTTGACCAGATCGGCCAGTTCCGCATCCGTCAGTTCGGTCAGTGCCGCCTCGCCGGACCCGAGCACCGCGTCCGCAAGCCCCTGTTTCCGGGCCAGCATGTCGGCGATCCGGTCCTCGATGGTGCCCTCGGCGACGATCCGGTGCACCTGCACCGGCTGGGTCTGCCCGATCCGGTACGCGCGGTCGGTGGCCTGTGCCTCCACCGCCGGGTTCCACCAGCGGTCGAAGTGCACGACATGGCCTGCCCGGGTGAGATTGAGTCCGGTGCCCGCGGCTTTCAGCGACAACAGGAAGACCGGGGCCTCGCCCGACTGGAAGCGGTTCACCATGGCTTCCCGCTGGGCGACCGGCGTACCGCCGTGCAGGAACTGCGTGCGGATCCCACGCGCCGCGAGGTGCCGTTCGAGCAGCCGGGCCATCTGCACGTACTGGGTGAACACGAGCACACTCGCGTCCTCCGCCAGAATCGTGTCGAGCAGTTCGTCCAGGAGTTCCACCTTTCCCGAACGGTTCTCGATGCGCGGCTCCTGCTCCTTGAGGTACTGCGCCGGATGGTTGCAGATCTGCTTCAGGGCCGTCAGCAGTTTCACGACGAGGCCCCGTCGCTCGAAGCCGTCGGCGTCGGAGATGGCGGTCAAGGTTTCTCGTACCACCGCTTCGTACAGGCCGGTCTGTTCCGCCGTCAGCGACACCGCGCGGTCCGTCTCGGTCTTCGGCGGCAGCTCGGGGGCGATGCCCGGATCCGACTTGCGTCGCCGCAGCAGGAAGGGCCGTACCAGCGAGGCGAGTCGCTCGGCCGCCGCCGGATCGCCGCCCTCCGCGGTCCGCGCGTATCGGGTACGGAACGTGCCGAGCCGACCCAGCAGACCGGGCGTCGTCCAGTCGAGGATCGCCCACAGCTCGGAGAGGTTGTTCTCCACGGGGGTGCCGGTGAGCGCGACCCGTGCCCGCGCGCCGATCGTGCGCAACTGCTTGGCCGTCGCCGAGTACGGGTTCTTGACGTGCTGCGCCTCGTCGGCGACCACCATGCCCCACCGGATGTCGGCGAGTTTCGCCGAGTCGAGCCGCATCGTGCCGTACGTGGTGAGGACGAACTCGCCGTCCGCCAGGTCGGTGAGGCTGCGCGAACCGCCGTGGAAGCGGCGCACCGGCGTGCCGGGCGCGAACTTCTCGATCTCCCGCTGCCAGTTCCCCATGAGTGATGTCGGACAGACCACGAGCGTCGGCCCGGCGGCGGATTCGATGCTCTGACGGTGCAGATGCAGGGCGATCAGCGTGATGGTCTTGCCCAGCCCCATGTCGTCGGCCAGACAGCCGCCGAGGCCGAGCGACGTCATGGTGTGCAGCCAGTTCAGACCACGCAGCTGATAGTCGCGCAGTGTGGCCGCGAGCGCCGGCGGCTGACCGACCGTCTGTCCCGCGCTCCCCGGTCCGTCGGACTCGGGATCGGCCAACCGGCGGCGCAACTGCTCCAGCCAGCCGGTGGCGCGCACATCGACCCTGCGACCACCGACCTCGGTGGATCCGGTCAGCACGGCACCGAGCGCGTCGATCGGACCGACCTTGCGGTCCTCGGTCTCGCGGGCGCGTCGAGCTTCCTCGGGGTCGATCAGCACCCACTGGTCGCGCAGCCGCACCACCGGCCTGTTGGCCTCGGCCAGGCGGTCCAGCTCGGCGCGGCTGAGCTTCTGGTCACCGAGGGCGAACCACCAGTCGAACGTCAGCAGCGCATCGGCCGACAGGAGCGGCGGCGTATCGGATCCGTCGCGCGTGGACGTCCCGTGCTCCGGTCCCTCCCCGTTCTCTGCCGGACCGATCACCGCCCGTGCGGTGAGCTTGCGGGCCAGTTCCCGGGGCCAGTGCACCTGGACCCCGGTCGCGGCGAGCGCCCGCCCGGCCGGACCGAGGAGGTCGGCGATCTCCTCGTCGGCCGGTTCGACGAAGTCGGGCACCGCGGCCGACAGCAGCGGAGACAGGGGTGGCCAGGCGCGGGCGGCCCGGCGCAGCGCCAGCAGGGCATCCATCCGGGCGCGGGGACCGAAGCCCACAGTGGCCGGCGCGGACCCCGCCCATACCTCGGAGGCGTCGGCGACCAGCGCCGGATCGCTGACGCTGTGGATCTGCAGAACAGCGCGAAAGGACGGCCGGGCGTCCTCTTCCGGTGCCGTCAGCCCCGACACCTCCACCCGCAGCGAGAGCCGGACACCGGCGTCGTGCCCGGCTGCGATGTCGGCGGCCCAGGCCCGCTGGTCGGGCAGATGCTGTGGCGCGTCGACGGCGAACGCCGACCCGCCGGTGGCGAAGGCCGCGGCGGGGGTGCGGGGCAGCCCGTCCGCGACCGCGTCGAGGAACGCGCGCAGCAGTTGCTCGGGTTCGGGCAGCAGAACGGGCCGTGCGGTCCTGTCGAGCGGCACCGCGTGGGCCAGGGGCGGCATCGAGGCCGCCAGCGTACGGATCCGGGACAGATCGTCGGCGGTCAGCGGCCCGGCCCGCCAGGCATCGCGATCGGTGGCGGTCAGTCCGGGAAGCAACAGGCCGCGCGCGGCGAGTTGGAGAGCGAGGAGCGCGGCGGCACCCCAGAACGCGGCGGCGCGGGAGGCGTGCGTCGAAGTCCGGGCGCGCGTCAGTACGGGCAGCGCGTCGCGGACCGGGAGCAACAGCGCCGGCACGGCGCGAACCTGCCCGTCGATGCCGACGACGGTCAGCTCCTCCGAGGAGCCGGGAGCATCGGGTGGACTACTGCCGTCCGGATGCCAGAAGCCGATCCGGCCGGTACGGGAGGGGTCCGCGGGCAGGAAGACCACGGAGCAGCCGGAGAGTGCGGAGATCTCGGAGAGCGTTGCCGCAGGGAGCCTGTGCACAGCGATGCCGAATTCCTCAAATTTGACTAGTCGGGGTCGAGTCGCCGAGGGTACTCCATCGCCGCGTACGACCGTGAGAGCAATCTGCGTGATCCAGCTCACTCTCGAGTGCTTCGGCCGCCCCGCGAGGCTGTCGGGTACGACGGCGTGTCACGCCCGGAGGTGGAGCCAGCACCCCCTTGGAGGGAGGGGGCTTGCCCCCGCACGTCCCGGGTGGTGGCGCCATGGTCGCCGTGCCCCTGGTCGCCCTACGTTTCTACAGGTCAGCGCAGCTTTCCAGAGACCGGAGACCTCATGCCACAGGCCATAGCCACCGTTGTGGAAGGCACCCGTGACGGCGCGGGAACCGTTGTCGGTTCCCGCGGTGCAGGAGCCGCCGCGAGCCAGGGGAGCGACTTCGCGCCGCTCCTGCGGGCGGTCAAGGGGCAGGGACTCCTGGAACGGCGTGCCGGCTGGTACACGGCGGGCATCGTCACCAATCTGGTCGCCCTGGGCGCCGTACTCGCCGGCATGTTCCTCCTCGGCAACACCTGGTGGACCCTGCTGCTCGCGCTGCCACTGGCGATCTTCTGGTCCCGCACCGCGTTCGTCGGTCACGACGCCGGACACGCCCAGATATCCGGCGATCGCAGGGCGAGCCGGGTCATCGGCCTGATCCACGCGAATCTGCTGCTCGGCATGAACGAAGCCTGGTGGAACGACAAGCACGTACGCCACCACGCCAATCCCAACCACATCGACAAGGACCCGGACGTCGGCGTCGGCGCCCTCGTCTGGACCCAGAAGCAGGCGGCCCAGCGCGAAGGATTCGCCCGCTGGCTGACCCGCAACCAGGCCCGGCTCTTCTTCCCGATGCTGCTCCTCGAAGGCATCGCGCTCAAGATCTCCGGCTTCCAGTACCTGCGGCGGCAGCCTGCCGGGGAGCGCGCCCTCTCGGCGCTGCTCCTCATCGCCCACCTCGGTCTCTACGCGGCCCTGCTGCTCACCGTCATGTCCCCGGGCAAGGCCGTCGTCTTCGCGCTGGTGCACCACGCGCTGTTCGGGCTCCATCTGGGCATGGCGTTCGCCCCGAACCACAAGGGTATGGAGATGCCCGATCCCGACGGGGATCGTTGGGGCCACCTCCAGCGCCAGGTCCTCACCTCGCGCAACGTACGCGGCGGCGTCCTCACCGACTGGTTCCTCGGCGGGCTCAACTACCAGATCGAACACCACCTCTTCCCGAGCATGCCCCGCCCGCATCTGCGTCTGGCGCAGCCCATGGTGCGCGCGCACTGCGAGGCACTCGGCATGCCGTACGCGGAGACCGGACTGATCGAGTCCTACCGGCAGGCACTCCAGCACATGCACGAGGTCGGCGAACCTCTGAGGTGAGGACTTCCGTCCGACTGGAACCGATGGGCGCGTACAGGCGTTCTCACAGCAGGAGCGGCCTCGGGCCGCGAAGGAGGCGTGGACGATGTCGAACAGCGCGAAGATCGCGATCGGGGGAGTCGTCGCGGCAGTCATCCTGATCCCGTTCATCGGATTCTGGCTGTCGCTGCTGGTCCTGGTCGGAGTTCCGGCGGTCGCCTATCTGATGCTGGATCCCGGTCAGCGCCGCAGGCTCCGCAGGATCACCCGCAAGGAAATAGGCCGCTGACGACGATGGGGGCGCCGCGATGAGTGGCACAGTGACGGTGGTGAGCAGGAACGAGGCGTATTCGTTCACCAAGCCGAACAGGCAGAGTGTCACGTTGCTGGCAGGGCTCGGCGTGGAGGGAGACGTGCACGCGGGGGTCACGGTCAAGCACCGGTCCCGGGTCGCACAGGATCCCACCCAGCCGAATCTGCGCCAGGTCCATCTCATCCACGAGGAGCTGTTCGTCGAATTGCGGGCAGCCGGTTTCGAGGTGGCTCCTGGCGACCTCGGGGAGAACATCACCACCAACGGCGTCGATCTGCTCACGCTCCCCGTCGGCACCCTGCTGCACCTCGGCGACGAGGCGGTCGTCGAGGTCACCGGACTGCGAAACCCCTGTCTGCAGATCGACAACTTCCAGGAGGGGCTCCTCAAGCAGGTCGTCGGCCGTGACGAATCGGGCCGGGTCGTGCGCAAGGCCGGGATCATGGGCATCGTCACGGTCGGCGGGGTGGTCCGTCCGGGAGACCCGATCGAGGTCGAACTGCCCGAGGGCCCGCATCGGGCACTCGAACGTGTTTAGGGCCTTTCCTTCGGATCATGTCGGCTTCGCCCCCGGCCCGGCATGATCCGAATGTGAGACCCCGGCCGGAGCGTGGGTGGGGCGAGGCCACCCCGCTCGGCCGGCTGCCGACAGCGGTCCGCCTCCTGCAGAGCGGGGTGGCCTCGCACTCAGGTCGGTCGTACCGCGATCTCGTCCAGGGCCTTCAACAGGCCGGGCAGTTGCGTGCCTCGACCGACCGGCAGCACCTCGCCAGGCTCCTCGTCCAGCAGGACGAACGCGATGTCATCGGTTCTGGCGACCAGCGACCAGCCGGGGCCGTCGGCGCGCAGCATGCGGGCCTCGCCGGTGGCGAAGGAGGACCGGACGCGGCCCGGGGGCGGTGGGGTGTCCACATAGGCGTGTGCCTCCGCGAGCGCTCGCCGTACACCGGGATGTGTCCCTGAAAGGGACTCCGGCGCGAGGCTCTCGGCCGTGGCTTCGGGGTGGCTGCTCCGGGCCTCGCCCCCGGCCGTGGCCCCGGGTCCGGTTTCGGCCTCGTCCTGGGCCCTTGCACCTGATCCGCCAGGAAGTCCGGCACCCGGCTCGACCTCGGCTCCACTGCCGGTCTCGACCCCGATCGCAGCTTCGGCCGTGCCTCCGGGCCCGCCCTCACCGTTGTCCTCGGTCCCGCCGCTGGTTCCGGTTCGACCGTCGGTACCGGTCATGCCTTCGGTGCCGGCCCCCGCCGCCTCGTCCTTCCCCGCGGTGGCGCGCCTCCGCGAGTCGTCGGCCGAGTTGCCTGCGCCCCCCGCGCCGTCTGTGCCTCCCGGCGTGGTGAAGGCCGTCTCGTCGTCGATCTGCTCGCGCCAGGCCGTCCACTGATGCGCTATCTCGTCCGCGCCCAAGCGCCTCTGGGCCGGGCCCCACGAGTCCGTGTCGGGTGGAGCCAGCGGCGCGGGATCAGCACCCTCGGCCGCCGGATCCGGCAACGGATCGTGCGGGGCGGCCACTCCCGGGGCCGCGACCCCCACCGCGAGGGGCCAGCCGGGCAGCGCACAGACCACCGAACGGTCGTCGGGGGAGAGGTCGTACTCCATTCCGCAGTCCCACGACGCGATGGCCACGGCGACCAGCGACACGTCCTCGACGACGACGGTCCACCGCGCACCACTGCCGTCCTGTCCGAGGACCAGCCCGTAGCCCTCGGCGTACGGTTCGAGGGCGAGTTCCGCACAGGCGGCCGGGTAGTCGTCACCGAGCACGCTCGGGAACTGTGCCGGTGTCAGCAGTACCGCGGTCAGCACATACAGTGCGTCGTCGTCGGCGACCGCGTCGCTCGTCCCGGCCACGGCACCCTCCTCGTCCGTCGTGGTTGTCCGTCGGCGCACCTTAACGAGTCGGTAACCCACTCGTCGAGGCCCTGACAAGCGATGACACGACAGGGGCCGGCACGCGCCGTCCGGCGGAGGGAGCGCTGTTCAGTCGGCGGGCAGACCGAGCAACGTTCGGGCCACTGCCCGCGGTGTCTCGTCGCGCTCACGGGCCAGGGCGAGCACGGCACGGCAGGCCAACTCGCTGACACCGAAGGAGAGCGCCTCGGGCGACACCCAGCCGCTCGCTTCGTCGACCAGGGCCTGGTCGTCGTCCACGGATGCCGAGACACAGGTGGCGGCGGCCTCGAACAGATTGCGCTGCTTGCGTCGTCCTTCGTCGAGAGATCGCGCCTGCCGCGTGTCCTTCCGGTCCGGGGAGACCCACTTTCGCAAACTGCCGATCATGTCGATCACGGAGACCGCCTTTCCGGAAATCTCCGAGCGCATTGCGCCTGCCGTCTACGGTGTTCCCCGTCGTCGTAGGGTTGGACCTTCGACCGAGAACAGGGGGCGGTGCGGTGAAGCGGTACGACCGGCTGAAGGAGATCCAGCTTCTCGATCCGGAAAGGGACTTCCTCCGGATCTACCGGATCACGGCAACCTACGAGTTTCCCTGGGACATCACCCGCGCTCTCGAACTGGCCCTGTACCGAACGTATGCCGTCCCCAGCATCGGAAGACTCCTCGCGGAGACAGCGGAACTGACGGGCCGTCCGCAAAAGCGCTACGACGACACCGCACTTCTCCTCGACGCGGTCGTGGAGCACGGTTTCGACAGCGACCCGGGCCGCGCGGCCATCCGCCGGATCAATCAGATGCACCGCAGTTACGACATCAGCGACGACGACATGCGTTACGTGCTGTGCACCTTCGTTGTCACTCCGAAGAGATGGCTCGACGACTTCGGATGGCGTCGGCTGTCCGACCATGAACTGCGGGCGTGCGCCGCCTACTACCGCACCCTGGGCGCTCATATGGGCATCAAGGACCTGCCTCGGACCTACGAGGACTTCGAGCGCACCCTCGACTCCTACGAGGCCGAGCACTTCGGCTGGGACGAAGGCGGGCGCCGTGTCTCCGACGCCACGCTGGACCTGATGAGCTCCTGGTATCCGCGCCCCCTCGCCCCCGTCGCGCGGAAGGCGGCCCTCGCGCTTCTCGACGACTCGCTGCTGAGGGCATTCCGCTACGAACGTCCGAGTTCCGCGGCACGGGGCCTCACCCACGGCGCCCTGCGACTGAGAGCACGGGCCGTGCGACTGCTGCCGCCGCGTGCAACCCCGCACTACGCCCGGCAGAACCCTGAGATCAAGGGCTATTCCGGCGGCTATGAGATCTCCGGGCTCGGTACCTTCCCCGCCCCGGGCATCCGAGGCTGTCCGGTCGCGCACGAGCGCGGCCCCGTCGTCGCGGACGAGTAGCCCCCAGGTCAGCGCGTCCGAACGGCCAGGGCGAGGAAGTGGTCGTCCTCGTCGGTGTACGTGCCGAGCAGCCAGCCCGAACGTGCCAGCAGCGGGCGGAGGTTGTGCTCGGCGCGCAGGTCGTCGTCGGTGATCGGGCGGCCGTGGCGCGCTGCCAGGGCGGCTCGCCCGATGGGATGGAAGAGAGCCAGCTGTCCGCCCGGCCGAACCACCCGCGCCAATTCCGCCAGGTCCGGTCCTGGATGCGACAGATGGGAGATGAGCCCGGCCGCGAACACGGCGTCGAGCGACCGAGACCGCAGGGGCAATCGGGCGACATCGGCGAGGATCAGTGCCCCGCTCCGGTCACGTCCGGCCCGTACCGCCGAGTCCAGCATCGCCGCGGTGAGGTCCACGCCCAGCACCGCGCCCTGGGCTCCCACGGCGGCGCGCAGCGCGGGCAGCGCCCTCCCCGTACCGCAGCCGGCATCGAGCACGGCGTCACCGACCCTCAGTCCGAGGGCGTCGACCCCGGCGGCGTAGGCAGGCCCGTCGTCGGGGAACCGGGTGTCCCAGTCCGCCGCGCGGGTCGTGAAGAAGTCCTGGACGCGTGTGTGATCATCGGCCATGCGGACATGATCGCGCAGTTGCCGTCGGGGCGAAACGGACCGTGGCGTCGGGCGGTGACCGTCGACAGGCCCGAACGGGTCCGCCCCCCCGACCTGTCGACCGCCGGTCGACCCGAGCGGCGCGGAATCCGAGTACGAGCAGTGCACCGCGGCGCGACGGGGCGACCGCGAGGGCACGTTACGCGGAACACGCAGGCCTCCCCCGCCCCGCCGACGGGGGCAGGGGAGAGGCCGGTGCTCATTGCCCGTGCAGGTCCACGGGGTCAGACATTGACCCCGTAGTCGGACGCGATCCCGGCCAGGCCCGAGGCGTACCCCTGGCCGACCGCACGGAACTTCCACTCCGCGCCATGCCGGTACAGCTCGCCGAAGACCATGGCGGTCTCGGTCGAGGCGTCCTCGCTGAGGTCGTAACGAGCCAGCTCGACGTTGTTCGCCCGGTTCACCACGCGGATGAACGCGTTGCGGACCTGGCCGAAGCTCTGCCCGCGGCTCTGCGCGTCGTGAATGGAGACCGGGAAGACTATCTTCGCGACGTTCGCCGGGACAGCCGCGAGATCCACATTGATGGACTCGTCGTCGCCCTCGCCCTCACCGGTCAGATTGTCCCCGGTGTGCTGGACCGAACCGTCCGGGCTCGTCAGGTTGTTGTAGAAGACGAAGTGCAGGTCGGAGAGCACCTTGCCGGTGTCCGAGCACAGCAGAGCGCTCGCATCCAGGTCGTGATCCGCGCCTGTCGTCGTCCTCACGTCCCAGCCCAGGCCGACCGTCACTGCGGTCAGGCCGGGCGCCTCCTTCGACAAGGAGACGTTGCCGCCCTTGGCCAGGCTCACACCCATGAACTTCCTCCATCGATCCAGTGGTCCAGAGCTTCAGTGCTGCGGTGATCGGCGCTTCTTGGGCCGTCACCCGGGTCAACGACGGTGCCGTGCTCCCGGTTCCCTTGATTGCGCAATTCCTGAAGTGAAGACGGCGAAGGTCGCCGCACGCCGGCGAGCCGGTGTCTCAGGCGCGGGGCTCGGTGCCCGGGCCGGTGTCGGTCTCCTTCATGGCCTTCGCCTCACTCTTCAGGATCCGCATGGATTTGCCCAGGGCGCGGGCCGTGTCCGGCAGCTTCTTCGAGCCGAACAGCACGATCACCACGATCGCCACGATCAGCAGGTGCCAGGGTTCGAGACCGTTGCGCAACATCTACGTCCCGCCCTTCCTTTCGGTGTTTTGACCGCTGTTCTCGTTCGGCGCCGGCGGGCGGTGCCTCAAGCTGGTTGCAGGCAGGTCCGGTGATCCGGTCGAGCAGCGATACTTGTCACATTGCGCAACTGTACAACCATGGGGCGGGCGGAACGCGCCTTCCCCCATGGAAGCCGGGTGGACGGGGTGGTCGATGACGGGGAATCGCACGGTGGGTGCCGGCAGGGGAAGGGGGAGCCGTCCGCGGCGCACGGCCGTGTCGGGGCTGTCGTTGCTCGTGCTGCTGGTCGCGGGCATCGGGTGGGGCTGTCTGCAGGTGAATGGCAGCATCAGCACCTTCGGCGCGGACGGAATCTCCGGCGACCGGCCTCCGGACTCGTCGAAGGGGCAGAACGTCCTGGTCATCGGGTCGGACTCGCGCGCGCGACAACGGCGGGCTGGGCGGCGGCACGGGTGCGGTGGGACGATCCGACACCGCGTTCCTGCTTCATGTGTACGGTGACCGCAGGCACGCGGTCGCCGTGTCCATCCCGCGTGATTCCCTGGTCGACATCCCGGCCTGCACAGTGCCGACGGGCGAGTGGACCGCACCGCAGCACGCGGTGATGTTCAACGGAGCGTTCTCGGTGGGGGAGACGGCCGAGGGAAATCCGGCCTGTACCCAGAACACCGTCGAACATCTCACCGGCCTGCGCGTCGACCACACCGTCGTCGTCGACTTCGCCGGATTCGCCGCGCTGACCTCGGCTGCGGGGGGGGGGCGTACGTGTGTGCCTTCCCCACGACATCCACCAGCGCGACCTCAGTCCGAAGCGGCCCACGCGAGGCGCCCGGATCATCGCCGAAGGACCGCAGACCGTCTCCGGGCACTCGACTACGTCCGGCCCCGGCACGGCATCGGTGACGGCTCGGACATGGGACGGATCAAGCGCCAGCAGGCCTTCGTGGCCTCCTTCATCAAGAAGGTGAAGTCCCGGGGGCTGAACCCCGGCACGCTGCTGCCGCTCGCCGACGCGCTCTGGGCAGCGTTGAAGGCGGACCGCACGGTCGACGGCCGGGACGCCGGCGGCAAGGGACCGGCCCAAGGGGGCGGGGCGGACGGCCGCCCGGCATCACCCACGGCAGCCGCTCCGGTCTCCGGCAAGGGCATCCCCGTCGCCGTGCACAACGGCACCAAAGTCGCGGGGCTCGCGGCCAGAGCCGCAGAGCAGTTGCGCTCCCGAGGCTTCACCGTCACCACCACGGCCACGGCGGGCAACCAGGACCATGCCGCGACCGTCATCGAATTCGGACCTGGCCTGTGGGATGAGGCGGGGACCACCGCACGGTTCTTCCGCGGCGCGCGGACGACCGCGTCGACAACCGCCGGAATCCGGGTGGTCCTCGGCAGTTCCTTCGCCCGGAATCCGGTGGTCGGATCCGGGACGCCGACCGCCTCCGCAGCGCCGTCCGCCGTCTCCGGCGGGGTGAGGTCGGCCGACGACGACCCCTGCGCGGACCTCTCCTACGGTTGACCGTCGGCCAGGAGCCGGATCACGGTGCTCGGCGCGGTGCTCGTTCCGTCCGAAGCTGCAACGCCGGATGCCGGGGAGCCGTGAAGCCGAGCGACTCGTACAGCGCGGCACCGTCCCCCGTGGCGTTCAGATCGACGACCACGACCTGAGTCTCCTCACGGAACCACGTGAGCAGGGCTTCGAGGCAGACACGGGCGTGACCGCGGCGGCGCCGACGAGGGTCGGTGCTCACATTGGACACATGCCCGCGCAGCCCGCTCGGACTGGCCGGGCCGGGGGCACGCGCTTCGCATGCCCCGACCGCGCTGGAGACGGTGCCGAGCTCGGGGTCGTCGACGAGGAACGCCGCGAACATGTCAGGGCGGCGCATCTGCTCGGTGAACCATCGCGCGGAGGCCGCCCGCCATGGGGCGTCGGCGTCCCCGGTCTCGATTCCCATGTCGGCCAGCATCAGCCCCCGCAGCCGCACCAGCGCGGGCACATCGTCGACCGTGGCGCGGCGAGCACGCACCGTCCGCCCGCCCCAGGGGCCGGGGCGGGCGCCGGATCCGGAGTGGTCGATGCCCGGCGAGGTCATGAATATCTCCACTTCCGTTCGTAGCGGGCACGGGCCGCCCACAACCCGTATGCGTACAGAGCCAGGACCGTTGCGAGCAAGAGGTAATAGAGCGGTGGCAGCGCACTCATGCCCAGCAGTGGCCCGAGTGGGGTGAGCGGAAGCCCCAGGCCGACAACGGCAAGTCCGCACACGGCGGCGCGGAGCGGCCCCCCGCTGCGCCCCTCGGCGGAGCGGCGGCCCGTACGGAGCAGCAGCATCACCAGAGCCTGGGTGAGCAGGTTCTCGGTGAACCACCCCGAGTGGAAGGCCTCCTGCCCGCCCGCCGTCGCCGAACCGTGCAAGGCGTAGGCCAGCACGCCGAATGTCGCCAGGTCGGCAGTGGCGTTCAGCAGACCGAACCCGGTGATGAAACGGAGGAAGTCGCGCGGCCGCAGCACCGTCGGCCGCCGCAGCACCTCGGGTGCCGGCCGGTCGAACGCGAAGGCGAGCTGCGCCACGTCGAAGCACAGGTTCTGCACCAGGACCTGGGCGGGAAGCATCGGCAGGAACGGCAGCATCAGCCCTGCGGCGAGCATTGCGATGACATTGCCGAGGTTCGACGAGAGCGTGATGCGCAGATACGTGGCGATGTTGCCGCTGCAGTGCCGGCCCGCCGTGATCGCGTGATCGATGGCCGCCAGATCCTTCTCGGCGAGCACCACATCGGCGGTCTCCCGCGCCACGTCGACCGCGTTGCGCGGGCAGATGCCGACATCGGCCGCGTGCATCGCGGGCAGATCGTTGACGCCGTCGCCGAGAAAGCCGGTGGTGTGTCCGGACGCACGCAGCGCAAAGACGATCCGGGCCTTGTGCTCCGGTGTGCAGCGGGCGAAGACCGTGGCCCGGTCGGCGGCATCCGCCAGCTCCTCGTCCGACAGCGCGTCGATCCGAGCCGCGGAGACGACTTCGCCCGGATCGAGGCCCAGGTCCCGGCAGGCGCGGGCGACCGTCCCGGGATCGTCGCCGGTGAGGACCTTCACACGGACGCCCCGGTGTTCCAGCACGCCCAGGGCCTCCGCGGCGCTCGGCGTGAGCGCGTCCCGCAGAGCGACGAAGCCGAGGAAGGACAACCCGCGCTCGTCGGCAGCGGTGTACGCACCGAGCCGGGCGGGCCGCTCGGTCCGGGCCACCGCGAGCAGCCGCAGGCCGTTCGCGGACTCACGGGCGGCCAGGGCCCTCAGCCGGTCCCGTTCGTCGTCGTCCAGCGCACAGCGGTCGAGCACCGCCTCCACCGCCCCCTTCGTGACGAGGGTGTGGATGCCGAGCCGCCCAGGAATGCGTACGACGGCGGTGCCCAGCCGCCGCACCGGGTCGAACGGCAGCGCGGCCACACCGTCGTACGCGGACAGTGCCTCCTCCTGCTCCTCGGCCGCGTCCAGCACCGCCTCGTCGAGTGCGTCGGCAGCGGGCAGATCAGCGAGCTGCAGCGTCCACAGCGCGTTGACCGCGGCCCAGTGCAGTACCTCGGGATCGGACCGGTCCGCTCCGTTCAGCGACCGTTCGACGACGGGCCGGTCCTGGGTGAGCGTTCCCGTCTTGTCCAGACACAGCACATCGATCGCGCCGAGATCATGCAGGGCCGGCAGCCGTTTGACGATCACCCCGCGGTTGCGGGCAAGCAGCGAAGCGCCCCGGGCCAGCGCCGTCGTGACGATCACCGGCAGCATCTCCGGAGTCAGACCCACCGCCACCGCGACGGCGAACGGCAACGTCTCCAGGCCGCGGCCGCGCAGAGCCGCGTTGGCCATCAGCACCAGGGGCGGGGTGAGCAGCATGAACCGGATCAGCGTCCAGGAGATCCCCTGGACCGAACGGTCGAACGCACTCGTGCCGCGGCGGCGCGCCGAACTGTCGTACGCGGCGGCGAACCGGGTGTTCGCTCCTGTGGCCGTCACCACCGCCGTACCGCTCCCCGATGTCACGCTGCTGCCCTGGAAGCACAGCTCGGGCCGCGCGAACAGTCCGGCCTCGCCACCGGGCCCGGCGCCGGGCGACCGGTCCCGGTCCGGAGCGTCGACGGGCTCTTTGGCGACCGGTGCCGACTCCCCGGTAAGGGCCGACTGATGCACGGTCAGACCGCTCGCGCGCAGCAGCCGTACATCGGCCGGCACGAGATCTCCGGGACCGAGGCGGATCACGTCGCCCGGCACCAGCTCCCCGACCGGCAGCTCACGCGCCTGCGGCGCGGCATCCGGTCCGGTGCGGCGCAGCACGGTCGCGGTGGTCGCCACCAGCTCCCGCAGCGCGGCCGTGGAACGGTCGGCCCGATGTTCCTCCGCGGAGCGCAACACACAGCTGACGACCACGAGCACCAGCGTCACCGAGGCCGTGCCCCACGAGGCCACCGCAGCGGAGACCAGACCCAGGCAGAGGAGCACCGAGGTGAACGGATCCCGCAGGCTGCGAACGAAACGGCGGGGCCAGGAGACCGGACGCCAGGCCGGCAAGGTGTTCTCGCCGAACCGGGCCAGCCGTTCCTCCGCCTGCGCCTCCTGCAGCCCCCGAGGGCCGCTGTCCAGCGAACGGAGAACCTGCAAGGAGGTCGGCCCGGCGACGGACGGCGCGGGCGGTGCGACATCGGCGGCGGCGCTCCGGCCGGCCGCCGCGCTCGCTATCGGCACGACGACGGCGGACGGGTCATCGGGGTCGGTGCTGCCGGGACCTGCGGCGGCACTGCTCTCAGGCACCGAGCTCACGGAGGCGTACGGGCTGCTCGGGCGTGTGTCCGGCGCGTGCGGAGAGCTGGCCGACCATCAAACGGACGACGGTCACCACATCGGGGTCGTCGACCAGATACACCTGCCGACGGCCTTCGCGCCGTGACCGTACGAGACCGGCCAGTTTCAGCTTCGTCAGGTGCTGGCTCACCGACGGCAGGGTGCCGCCCACCCGGTCCGCGAGGCCGGTCACATCACTTTCGCCCTGGGAGAGGGCCCACACGATGTGGAGCCGCGCAGGTGTCGCCAGCAGACCGAAGGCGGCGGCCGCCTCCACCAGTACCTCCGCGGGCGGATCCGTGAAACCGCTGTCGGCAGCTGTCGACACTCTTGCTCTCCCTGTCAGCGTGGGCCGACTGCTCGCGCCCGAAGTCTCCAGTGTAGGCGCCGGACGTCTGCCGTCCGCGGGCTGTTCGCCGGAGAGGGAACGGGAGCGGGACGGGAACCGGCGGGGCGCGGGTGGGAGCACGAGTACCGGAACGGCCGCCGGCGGCCACCAGGGAACGAGAGACGGGCCTGTCGGCGCGATCGGATGGGGGACTCGTCCGGTGCTCGGCGAGCGAGCGGAAGCGGCCGCACCGGTGTGGGTGCTCGTCGTCCGCGGGGCAGTTTCCCGCTCGCCACGCTGTCGCGGTGTGCGTGCCGTCGGATGCGCGGGACTCGGAGGTGCGGCCGAGTTCGTGGGCCGGACGCCAGCGGCCGGGCCCGGCTCCTCATCGGGGTGGACCGTGCTCTCCGGCCCGGCCGGCCTCTTGCCCGACAGGGGCCCGGACCCGGCCACATGACGAAGGAGCGCTTGCCCGTACGTGACCAGTGCGCGAGGCTTGCGTGAAACGTGGGGCACGGGGAACGCATGAGCGGGGAGGAGCGGGGAAAATGGCGCTGGACAGGGGACTTGACTGGCTTCTTGACGATCTCACGAGCAGGGTCGAGCACATACGGCACGCGTTGGTGCTGTCGAACGACGGGCTGGTGACCGGCGCGAGCACGGGCCTGGCGCGTGAGGACGCTGAGCATCTGGCTGCGGTGTCGTCCGGCCTGCACAGCCTCGCGCGTGGTTCGGGGCGCCACTTCCGGGCCGGGAAGGCCCGGCAGACCATGGTGGAATTCGACGAGGCGCTGCTCTTCGTGACAGCCGCGGGCGAGGGCAGCTGCCTGTGTGTGCTGAGCGCGGCGGAGGCCGATGTGGGCCAGGTCGCGTACGAGATGACGCTGCTCGTCAACCGGGTCGGCGAACATCTCGGTGTCGCCGCGAGGCAGGCGGGAAGCGCAGGAAACGACCCTGCCTGATCGGCGGGCGGGAGTTGTCCACAGGTCGTGCGGGCGGTGTCTCCCCGGAGTTACGGTACTCACAGAGAGTAACCGAATCTCACGGGGGAGTGCACCATGAGCGTTGCCGGAACGGTGTGTCGGGAGACCGTGCGCACGATGACTGTGGGCGCGGCGGCCCAGGAGCTTCAGCTGAAACGAGGCGAGTTCGCCGTCGCGGTGCACACGGGTCTGGTCCGTGTGCTGGTGCAGCAGGGCGGGGGAAGGCCCAGGGTCCGCCGGGAGGAGGTCGACCGGCTGCGGTCGCAGGACGGGTTTCCGGAGGTGCTGCGGGAGCGGGTGCGCACCGTCGGCACGGCGGAGGGGGCTCAGCTACTGGGGATCAGTCCGGGCCGCTTCACCAGACTGGCCCGCGCGGGATGTTTCACGCCGATCACCTTCTATCTCAACCGGTACCGGACGGTGGTCTGGCTCTATCTCGCCCAGGAGCTCGCGGAGTTCGCCGTCCGGGAACCCCGGCTCCTGGTGGGGAAGAGCCCGGACCGGGTGCGTGATCGGTTGGCGGGAGGTGCCGACTGCCGTGCGCGCGACTGGCGCTGGCGCCGGGTCGAACGGCTGCTGAGCCTCCTGGAGGATCCCTGGGCCCGTGCGGCGGTGCTTGCCGTCACCCTGGATCCGGTGCAGTTGGCGGAGGTGGTCGATGATCCGTACGAGCGCGCCTACCTCGCGAGGATCCGGCCGGAACCGGCCTTCGGGTTGACGGGATCGCACAGGGCGCGGGAGACCTGGACACGTCTGATGCAGGCCGACGAACCGGACGAGATGCTGTGGCGGCGAGTCGGCCTGATCATGGAGCTGGACCACGCCCGGGAAACCCGACAGGCACCGCGGCCCGGCGACGAGCGACGCCCCCGCCTCGGCCGTGTGCACGAGCGAGGGCCTGATGGCGTGCGCGGCTTCGCGAGCGGGTACGGATCTGAGCCGGGAGTCGGCCCCGCCGCCGAACCTGCCTCGGCGCGTGACCACACTCCCACGTGTGAACCCAACCCGGTCACCGAGCCCGGATCGGCGTTCGACACCGCGCGGGTGGACGAGCGCGAATCCCTTCTCGATCCCGTGCGCGGTTCCGGTCCCGTGGGTTGGCCCGGCTCCGGACCTGTTCCGGTGCCTGCGGCATTGCCGGAACACGCACCTGGGCTGCTCGCCCGGCTGGGGCTGCGCACACGTAAGCTACGACAGCCTCGCCGATAAACGACTCGCGCCAGGAGTCCGGCGCCGACATCCTGGCCCCTATGCTGATCAGAGAAGCCACCGACGAGGACTGGCCCACCATTTGGCCGTTCTTCCACGAAATCGTCGCCGCGGGGGAGACGTTCACCTATCCGCTCGATCTCGGTGAGGACGAGGCCCGCTCCTGGTGGCTCCTCAGGTCGCCGAACCGAGCGGTGGTCGCGGTCGACGACGCCGGGACGATCCTCGGCACGGCAAAGATGAACAACAACCACATGGGCAATGGTGCGCACATCGCCAGTGCGAGCTACATGGTGGATCCCCGGCGTTCCGGGCAGGGTGTGGGCCGGGCCTTGTGCGTCTACACGCTCGACTGGGCGCGCTCGTCGGGATTTCGAGCCATGCAGTTCAACGCCGTGGTCGAGACGAACACCCACGCCGTGGGGCTCTACCGGTCGCTCGGCTTCGAAATCCTGGGAACCCTGCCCGAGGGGTTCGACCATCCGACACAGGGGTTCGTCGGACTGCACATCATGCACCGCGCTCTGTGACACCGCATGGCGGCCGCTCGGCAACCCTTCCGACCGCCGACCGGCCACTGAAGGAACCCTCCTGGCCACCCCTCGGGCCGCTCCGCGCGGAAGGCTGCTACTCGTTTCGCGCCGCAACCCACGTGCCCCCGACCGCCACACCGCGTCGCCATGTCCCAACTCGCGTCGACGCAGGCTCGGTTGTGACTACGGATGCCCATGGGGCGGGTACGCGCACCGTCGGCAGGGGCAGTACTGTGCGCCCCACCGCCATTCGGGCGATGAAACATATGCGGAGGAAGAATTTCATGACCATACCCAGGAGATCGTTGCGTGCTGCGGGGACACTCGCAGCCGCTGCGGTGGCCGGCTTGACCGGCGCGGTCCTCTCCGCAGGCCCGGCCGCAGCTCACACACCCACCTGGGCCGTGACCTGTTCCGAGGTGAGCCTCGATCTGACCGCCTACAACGGCAACGTCACCAACCAGGTGACCGTCACTGTCGACGGCAAGGACCTCCTGCCCACCGAGACTTTCGGAAGGGAGTTCCACAAGAAGCTCGAACTTCCCAAGCACGACGCGGAACTGACGGTTCACCTCGTCGTCAAGGCGGGCGACGGAGACAACTTCTCGCGGGACGAGACCAAGCAGGCACCGGTGTGCGAGGGCACGCCCCCGTCGCCCGCGCCCTCCGAGGCCACCCCGTCTCCCGCACCGTCCGTGGGGACCCCGTCGCAGGCGCCCTCCTCGGAGGCACCCGTCGGCAGCGCCACCCCCAGCGAGGCGGCTTCGGAATCCGCCCCCGCGGCGGCGCCCTCGAGCCCCGGCTCGTCGGACCTGGCCGAGACGGGCTCGTCGTCCGCCACCCCGATCATCGCTGGAGCGGCTGTTGCCGTTCTGCTGGCCGGTGGCGGCATCATGTGGTCCGTGCGCAAGCGTCGTACCGCACAGCACTGACGTAGGCCGACGGTCCTGCTGCGGAACCGTGTCGGGACCGTCGGCCGGGGGTGTGTCACCTCGTTCGCGAGGCGGCACACCCCTTCGCGTGCTCGTCACGCCCGTTCCGCGGGCGGTGGACGAGTGGAGTCGAGCGGCATCGAGGGCCCGATCTCGCACCAGACCGCCTTCCCCTCGCCGCGGGGCTCGACACCCCAACGCGTGGTGACGGCGTCCAGGAGCAGCAGGCCGCGCCCCGACGTCGCAGTCTCGCCCGGACTGCGGCGTCTCGGCCAGACACTTGAACGATCCTGAACCGACAGCCGGACCCGGCGGGTGGGCTCGGGCAGTACCTCCAGGGTGAGTACCGCGCCGCCCTCCGTGTGCAGAAGCACATTCACCAGCAGCTCCCCGGTCGCCAGCTCGGCGGCATCGGCGATTTCTGCCATGTCCCAGTCGGTGAGAGCCTGGCGCACGATCGTGCGGGCGTCGGAGAGGCCCTCGGGGTCGGCCTGGTGGATGTACTGGTGCAACCGCGGGGCCCGGGGCGACCCCGGGTCCGGACTGCGCCGCAGCACGAGCAGGGCGACATC
Source organism: Streptomyces sp. NPDC101194 (assembly GCF_044767885.1). Lineage (NCBI taxonomy): Bacteria > Bacillati > Actinomycetota > Actinomycetes > Kitasatosporales > Streptomycetaceae > Streptomyces > Streptomyces sp. NPDC101194. Next base: position 126,870 of record NZ_JBIWOS010000005.1, on the reverse strand, counting down.
GTCCCCCGAGCCCCAACGCTCCCAGAGCCGGTCCGAGAGATGATCGGCCAGTGCTTGAGCGCCCGCGGGCCCCGCGCTCACCTCGTGGATCAGGGCCTGGACACCTGTATCGATATCGACCCCCGGCTCTTCCACCAGGCCATCGGTGTACAAGACAAGGGTTTCGCCCGGCACCAGGTCGAGACGGGTCTCCGGATACTCCTCGTCCTCGAGATCGGTGGAGATTCCCAGCGGCAGACCGCCTCGCACCTGTGGGCTGCCGACCCGGCCGTCCATGTGCCGGATCAGCGGGCCGAAATGCCCGGCACGGACCACTTTCACAGTCCCCGAGGCGAGATCGACCTGGGCATAGGTGCAAGTCGCAAAGCGCTCCGTGTCCAGTTCGGCGAGGAATCGCGAGGCTCGGGCCAGAACCGTCGACGGAGGGTGCCCCTCGGCTGCGTACGCGCGCAGCGCGATGCGCAACTGGCCCATGATGGCAGCGGCGTGTGTGTCATGGCCCTGCACGTCACCGACCACGATCCCGCAGCGGTTCTTGGGAAGCGCGATCACGTCGTACCAGTCACCACCGACCTGGCGTCCGCTCCAGGCCGCGTGATAGCGCACCGCTATCTCGCCGCCCGCGATCTCCTGGATCCGCCGCGGCAGCATCGTCGCCTGGAGACCGGTGGCGAATTCGCGCTCCTCGTCGAAGAGCCTGGCCCGCTGCAGCGACTGCGCGACGATGGCGGTGAGCCCCAGACACAGATTGCGCTCATCGACGTCGAAGGCCGTGCTGTCGCGGTAGAACAGCGCCAGCGCACCGAGGGATCGCGCCTGGGCGACCAACGGCAGATACGCGGCCGCACGGAATTTCATGCCGTCCGTGTACCGCGCCAGCGCGGGATAGCGATGGACGAGTTCCGTCACCGAGGTCAGGAACCGGGGCCGACCGCTGAGAACCGCGTCGGCCAGCGGAAACCTCCGGTCCAGCCGCCCGGATCCGAGTTCGTCGAGAGCCGCCAGCGGATTGCCGCTCAGTGCGATGACGTTCAGCGCCGTGTTCTCGACCAGGCCGAGCGCGAGGCCGTCCGCCCCGAGCCGCGCCGGTCCTCCGGGCCCGGTCAGCGCAGCGGTCACGTCGTCCACGGTCACCGCACGTGCCAGAGCGCTCGTCGTTCGTTCCACGATGCTGGTGTGGCGCCGGCGGCGTTCTTCCAGGTCCTGCACGAAGGCCGAATGGGTGACCTCGGCCGTCGCGTCCCTCACCACTCCGACGACCCGCCGTGCCCGGCCGCCGTCGTTGCGCAGGATCCGCGCCTGGATGTGCGTCCACTGGTCGGTGCCGTCGGCCAGCGGTACCCGGATGTGCACGCTGTACGCATTGCGCCCGGCCTTGATCGCCTCGTCGATCGTCCTGTTGAGCCGGGCGCGCTCCGCACGTTCGAGTCGTTTGACCAGCGCCTCGGGCCGGGAATCGAAGGTCCGGGGGTCCAGGCCGAATACCAGCAGGCCCGCGTCGTCGATGTCGAGCGTGTGGGCGTCCAGGTCCCACTCGAAACTGCCCGTCCGATTCATGACGAGCCGCTCTGCCGTCGCGGTCTCGCCGTGGTGTCCCTTCTCGGTCAGCGGACGGGACGGGTCGGGGGCGCTCGGTTGCCGCTCGTGATCGGTCATTCCTGCTCCGGAGATCGTTCGCCGGGGCCAAGGGTTGTCCGTATTCCCTGGCGGCGCACGACGACAGCTACAGCACCTCGCTGCCTTGTCGGAACGTCCACATACATTCAGTATGTGGATGCCCCTCCGCCTCGCTGTGCACCGCATCCGACACCGCGCACTGATCCGCCAGGGAACGCGGGACAACCCCTGGGCCGGTGTCTTCGAACTGGCGTCTGCCGCACGGCTCGGGCTCCGGCCGAACGACGCCACTTCGAAGACCCGTCCTACCGGGCCGACGTGGCCCGTACAGGTGCCTCAATTGTCGAGCCCGTTCCGGCGGGCTGCCAGGCGGACCCGGTGGGAAGGGGGCGACGCCCCGGTACGGACGGCCTCCGCACCCCCGTTGACCGGCCTCACGACGTGCCCCGCAGAATGACAACGGAAGATCGTCCGCGAGCGGCGGGCGATACCGTACAGGGGCTGACCGGAGCGCATTCATGAACCACGAAGATCCTGTTCTGCTGAACACCGAGGGACGCATCCGCCACATCACCCTCAACCGCCCGCGCGCCCTCAACGCGCTGAACCACGCCATGGTGCTGCGCATCGACGAAGCACTCGCCGAAGCCGAGGCCGACGACACCGTAGCCGCCGTCCTGATCACCGGAGCCGGGGAGCGCGGCCTCTGTGCGGGTGGTGACATCCGGTCGATCCACGAGGACGCCCGCGCGGGCGGCGGCGCATCGTTGGACTTCTGGCGCGACGAGTACCGGCTCAACGCCCGCATCGCGAGGTTCCCCAAGCCGTACGTCGCGATCATGGACGGCATCGTGATGGGTGGTGGCGTCGGTGTCTCGGCCCACGGCGATGTCCGCGTCGTCACCGAACGCTCGCGCATCGCCATGCCCGAGACCGGTATCGGCTTCGTCCCCGATGTGGGTGGGACGCACCTGCTCGGCGCCGCGCCCGGCGAGCTCGGTACCCATCTCGCGCTCACCGCGGACGCGGTCGGCGCGAGTGACGCGCTGCTCTGCGGGCTCGCCGACCACTTCGTACCGTCACAGACCCTTGCCGGGCTCACCACGGAGCTCGCCGCCTGCGGAACGGCAGCCGAGGTCGCGGAGACCGTCCGGCGCCATGCCGCACCGGCGCCGGACGGTGAACTGGCGGGGCACCGGGAGTGGATCGATTCCTGTTATGCGGCCGATTCGGTCGAGGAGATCCTCGACCGGCTCGACAACAGCGGCGTCCCCGCCGCCAAGGAGTCCGCCGAAACGATCCGGGCCAAGTCACCCACCGCGCTCAAGGTGACCCTCGCGGCCCTGCGCAGGGCCCGACGCCTCGACAGCCTGGAGGCGGTGCTGGACCAGGAGTACCGGACGTCCTGCACCGCCTTCACCCGGCCCGACCTGGTGGAAGGGGTACGTGCCCAGATCATCGACAAGGACCGCAGCCCTCGATGGAGCCCGGCCGGCTTGGCCGAGGTCACCGAGGCCGATGTTGCGCGATTCTTCGCGCCGTTGGGTCCTGAGCGTGAACTCGGCCTGGACAGCGGCTCCCGTGTGGCGGACTGAGAAGAGGTGATCCGCGGCGGTGTGTGACGCACCGGGGCGATGACCGGCACGGACCGCGCGCGGCGGGGACCGCGGACCGGCTCAGAGATCGTTCGGGCCGGTGACGCTACGGAACGGCAGACCGAGCAGGTCGGCCGCGGCCCTGAGATCCTTGGCACGGTGACCGGTGCAGAGCGCCCAATGATGACCGATGCCGGTGGCGGACCAGACATCGGTCCACTCACCGGGGTCGAAGCCGAAGTCGACGCGGGAGGTGGTGTTGCCGATCTCCAACAGGGGCCCTGGGACGACTTCGCCCTCGGAGGCGACGAACGTGAAGGTGCCGTCGGCTTCCTGACCGATGCCGAACGTGGTGACGGGGCCGTGCTTGACATCGAACTCGACGCTGACGCCCCACCCGCGCTTGCCGTGGTAGACACCCAGCCCCCGCAGCAGCGGATCCTTGGCGCTGATCGCGAGGTGGGCGGGGCCGTCGTGGCCCATCTCGACGACGCGGTCGCGGAAGTTGAGGGCCTGGAGTTCGGTGAAGGAGCCGCCGGCGCCGATGGTGTCGGCGATCAGCATGGCCAGGCTGGTGCGCAGCTCGTACTCCCCGGCCATCGGGACGCCCCGGGCCGTCAGCAGCGACGCGCCGAGGATCATGCCTGCGCCGAGCCGTTCGTGGATCTCGCCCTCCAGCCCACGGTGGTAGTACGCCAGGCTGTCGAGTCCGAAGTCCTCGACGAGCCGGTCCAGTCCGACCGACACCCGGGCGGCCCAGGCGAGATCTTCCTCGTCGACGGAGTCGTCGAGGGTGAAGACCGTACGCGCCACCGCGACGCGCTCGACCGCTTCCTCGTCCGTCACGTCGGCGACGCGGACCCGCAGGTCGTCGAATTCGAGAACTTCGACATGCCCGCCGAACTGGGCCGAGACCAACGTCATGTCAGTGGAGACATCGAGCATCCCGGGATAGAGGTGGCCCATCAGCCCGTGCCGGCCGTGCCGCATCGCGCCCCGCACCTGCGCGGCGGAGATCCAGCGACGGATGCGACTCCATGCGTTCTCGTCGTGCAGATGGCCGGATACGGAGCGGAAGGGAATGCCGCTGCGCCGGAACACATTGGCGATCTCCGGCAACGGGCACTGTCCGCAGTAGGCCAGCCATTTCCCCGTGTCGGTGTCGGCGTGGTCCATCGCTTCGGTCGGCTGGAGGTCGATGACCAGTACCGGGGTGCGGGTGCGCTGGGCGATGGGAAGGACCATCGAGGCCGTGAGGTATGTCGTCAGGAACGTCACGACGATGTCGCAGTCGGCCCTGCGCAGCTGTTCAGCCGCGGTGGTGGCCTCCGGAGGGTCGGAGATGAAGCCTGCGTCGACGACCTCGCAACCCAGCTCCTCGAAGCGTCCGGTCACGAAGCGCGCGGATTCCCGCAACCGGTCGAGGAGGCCGGGGAACTGCGGCCAGTAGGCGCCGAGTCCACCGGAGACCAGACCGACTCGGGTGCGACGTCGCGCCGTGCGGGCGAGCACGCCGCCGAGCACGGTGGAAGAGACATCAGTCATGAGCTTCCTTCCTTCGTCGTCCATCGAGGGCCCGGGTGTCCTCGGAAGGGGCCTGGTTCGTTGCCCGGGTGTCCAGGACTCGGACGGGTGCCAGCCTTGCGGCAGCCCGGTCCCAGGCCCGCTGATCTCCCCGGGGGGTGTAATGGCGCAGTTCCTGGGTCCGCGCGACGAGTCGCCGCATGTCCATGAGGTCGCCCACCAGGCCATGGGCGCGCGCCTGCAGCAGGATGTTGCCGAGCGCCGTGGCCTCGGCGGGACCGGCCGTGACGGGCAGCCCGGTGGCATCGGCGGTCCACTGACACAACAGCGCGTTGCGCGAACCCCCGCCGACGAGATGGATCCGGGTCGGCTCTCTCCCTGCCAGCCCGGCTGCCTGACGCAGCGTCCTGCGATGAGCCAGCGCCAGGCTTTCCAGCACACATCGCACATACCCGCCAGGACTGTCGGGCGGCACCTGCCCGCTCCGCACGAGGTGGGCGTCGATCCGCGACGGCATGTCACCCGGGGCGAGGAACATCTCGTCGTCGGGGTCGATCACGGCGGCGAACGGTCTGGCACGGGCCGCTTCTGCGAGCAGTTCCGCCAGGGCCGGAGCTGTCCCCCGCCTGCCCCAGGCGCGACGGCACTCCTCAAGCAGCCACAGGCCCATGATGTTGCGGAGGTGACGGATGGTGCCGTCCACCCCACGCTCATTGGTGAAGTTCGCCGCCCTGGACTCCTCCGTCAGGACCGGAGCTGAAAGCTCCAGGCCGACCAACGACCATGTACCGCAGGACACATAGGCGAATCCGGGCTCGGTCGCGGGCACCGAGGCGACCGCCGACGCCGTGTCGTGCGAGGCGACGGTCGTCACCGGCGTACCGGCGGGAAGACCGGTGTACTCGGCAACGTGCGGCAGCAGTGTTCCCGCCGGCTCACCCGGCTCACGCAGCGCCGGAAACCAGGAACGCTCCAGACCGAGCCTGCCGATCAACGCATCGGACCAGGTCCCGGTGGACGCGTCCAACAGGCCGGTCGTCGAGGCGTTGGTGATCTCCGCGCCCAGTGTGCCGGTCAGCCAGTGCACCATGAGGTCGGGGATCAACAGCATCGTTCGTGCCGTACCCCACTGGGAACTCGCACGATGCGCCGCGAGCTGGAACACCGTGTTGAACGGCAGGTGCTGCAACCCGTTGACGGCATACAGCTCCGGCGCCCCGCATTCGGCCAGCACCTGCTCGACGGCCTTGCCGTTTCGGCTGTCGCGGTAGTGGAACGGCAACCCGACCAGCGCTCCGTCGGCGTCGAGCAGGCCGTAGTCGACCGCCCAGGTATCGATGCCGATCGAGGTGAGCGGTCCGCCACGCGCCGCCGTCCGCAGACCGTCCAGCATCCCCTGGTACAGGGCGAGTACGTCCCATCGCAGGCCGTCCGGCAGCCGTACCGGGACATTGGGGAAACGGAGTGCCTCGGTCAGCACGAGCTCGTCGGGCCCGGCCCGGCCGGTGATCACCCGACCGCTCGTGGCACCGAGGTCCACGGCCGCGAAGACCGTGCCGCGTCGTGGCGTCACAGGCATGGAGCTCTCATCCGGGTCGTCGGAGCGGGGAAGGTCATCGAAGGAACGCCGCGGCCACACCGGCGTCCACGGGGATGTGGAGGCCGGTCGTGTGGGTGAGGTGCCCGCCGGTCAGCGCGAAGACGGCGTTCGCGACGTGCTCCGGGAGCACCTCGCGCTTGAGGATGGTCCGTTGGGCGTAGAACTCACCGAGCTTCTCCTCCTCGATGCCGTACGTGGCCGCACGCTGGGCACCCCAGCCACCCGCGAAGATTCCGGATCCACGCACCACCCCGTCGGGGTTGACGCCGTTCACCCGGATCCCGTACTCGCCCAACTCGGCCGCCAGAAGCCGTACCTGGTGAGCCTGATCGGCCTTCGTCGCCGAGTAGGCGACGTTGTTCGGGCCGGCGAACACCGCATTCTTCGACGTGATGTAGACGATGTCGCCGCCGAGGTTCTGCTCCCGCATCACCCGCGCGGCCTCACGTGAGACGAGGAACGATCCGCGCGCCATGATGGTGTGCTGAAGGTCCCAGTCCCGGGCCGTGGTTTCGAGCAGCGGCTTCGAGATCGAGATGCCAGCGTTGTTCACGACCAGATCCACACCGCCGAAGGCCAGCACCGCGCTCTTGAACGCCTCGGCGATCTGCTCCTCGCTCGTCACGTCGACGGTCACCGCGACGGCCCTGTCCGGCCCGCCGAGCTCCTGTGCCACCGAGGCGGCGCTCCGTGTGTCGACATCGGCGACGACGACACACGCCCCTTCTGCGACCAGCCGGTGCGCGATGGCCTTGCCGATACCGGACCCCGCCCCCGTGACCAGTGCCACCCGGGTGGCCAGCGGCTTGGCCGCGGGCATCCGGCGCAGTTTGGCCTCCTCCAGTTCCCAGTACTCGATCCGGAACTTCTCGGACTCCTCGATCGGTGTGTACGTCGACACGGCCTCGGCGCCACGCATCACGTTGATGGCATTGAGGTAGAACTCCGCGGCGACCCGAGCGGTCTGTTTGTCCTTGCCGAAGGAGAACATGCCGACCCCGGGCACCAGCACGATCGCCGGGTCCGCGCCGCGCATCGCGGGGGAGGCGGGATCGGCATGACGCTCGTAGTACGCGCGATACGCCTCCCGGTACCGGTCGTGCAGTTCCTTGAGACGTGCCGCCGTCTTTGCCGGTGGGGCGTCCGCGGGCAGGTCGAGGACGAGTGGGCTGACCTTCGTCCGGAGGAAATGATCCGGGCACGACGTGCCGAGCGCGGCGAGTCGCGGGTGTTCGGTACGGGACAGGAAGTCCAGGACGGGCTCGGCGTCGGTGAAGTGGCCCACCTGCGGACGGTCTGTGGAAGCCAGAGAGCGGATCAGCGGTGCGAGCGCGGCGGCACGTTCGCGGCGCTCATCCGCGGCGAGAGGCTCCCGGCCCGCCCACACGGGCCCGAACGGCTCCGCCCGGCCACGCTCCCGAAGGAATGTCTCGGCTGTGCGGATCATCCAGAGAGCGTTGCGCTCACACTCGTCCGAGGTCTCGCCCCAGGCCGTGATGCCGTGGCCACCGAGGATCACACCGAGGGCCCGTGGGTTGGCCGCCCTGACCGCCGCGATGTCCAGGCCGAGCTGGAACCCGGGCCTGCGCCAGCCCACCCAGGCCACCTTGTCACCGAAACACTCCGCCGTGAGCTTCTCGCCGTCGGCCGAACACGCCAGCGCGATCCCGGAGTCCGGGTGCAGATGATCGACGTGCGCGGCATCGACCAGCGCATGCATCGCTGTGTCGATGGAGGGCGCGGCACCGCCCTTGCCGTGCAGGCAGTAGTCGAACGCGGACACCATCTCGTCCTCGCGCTCCACCCCTGGGTACACGGTCCTGAGGGCGCGGACCCGGTCCAGGCGCAGCACGGCGAGGCCTGCCTCGGTGAGCGTGCCGAGATCGCCACCGGACCCCTTGACCCACAGCAGCTCGGTCTCGCCGCCGGTGACGGGGTCGGTGCCGGTGGCCTTGACGGACGTGTTGCCCCCCGCGTAGTTGGTGTTGCGGGCGTCGGATCCGAGCCGATGGGCTCGCTCCAGGAGGGCGGCGACTTCGGGGTGCGTCGCGGGCGTCATGGGATTCCTTCGTGGTCGCAGTCGGACGGAACCGAGCGGACGGGTGTACGGGGGAGAGGGCTGGGGCTCAGGCGCCCCAGCCGGCCTGCACGCCACCGACCCGCGCGGCGGCGATGCGCTCCTGATTGCCCGAGGCGAGATATGCGGCGAACGGATCCCCGGCCAGGCCGAGCTCCTCACGTACCTCGGCGAGCAGCGGACGGACATCGGTGTTGTACGCGTCCATCAGGACGCCGTTCGCGGCCAGGACGTCGCCGGACCGCTGAGCGGTGCTCAGCGTGTCCGTGTCGATGAGCAAGGCCTTGGCGGTCGCTTCCTGCACATTGGCGACCGACCGGATCACGGCAGGGATCTTCGCCTCGATGTTGTGGCACTGATCGAGCATGAAGTTGACGTTCGCCTCGGGCTTCAGGCCGCCGTTCTTCACCACCTCGTGCATGATCCGGAACAACTGGAACGGGTCGGCGGCGCCGACCATCAGGTCGTCGTCGGCGTAGAACCGTGAGTTGAAGTCGAAGGCACCGAGTCTCCCCGCTCGCAGCAGGAAGGCCACGATGAACTCGATGTTGGTGCCCGGCGCGTGGTGTCCGGTGTCCACGACCACCTGAGCCTTGGGACCGAGGTCGAGGCAGTGCGCATACGCCGTGCCCCAGTCCGGCACGTCCGTCGTGTAGAACGCGGGCTCGAAGAGCTTGTACTCCAGGAGCATCCGCTGGTCGTCGGCCAGTCGCCCGTACACCTCGGCCAATGCCTCGGCGAGCCGGCCCTGACGGGCCACGATGTCGTCCTGCCCGGGATAGTTCGTGCCGTCGGAGAACCAGAGTTTGAGATCGGGGGAACCGGTCTCGTCCATGATGTCGACGCATTCGAGCAGATGATCGGTGGCCTTGCGGCGCACCTTCGGGTCGGGATGCGTGACCGACCCCAGCTTGTAGTCGTCGTCCTGGAAGACGTTGGAATTGATCGCACCGATCCGCAGCCCGAGATCGGCGGCGCGCCGGGTGAGTGCGGAGTAGTCCTCGACCTTGTCCCACGGGATGTGCAACGACACCTTCGGCGCCACGCCCGTGAACGCGTTCACCTGTGCGGCGTCCTCCAGCTTCTCGAACGGGTCGCGAGGCACTCCCGGCTGCGCGAACACCTTGAACCGCGTCCCGGAGTTTCCGTATCCCCACGACGGCGTCTCGATCACCTGGGACTTCAGGGCTGCCTTGGCGGCCGACACATCAGACATGAACACCTCGCAAGCGGAGTCATCCAGCGACCGTGGTCGTTCGGACAGTGTATGAATCGTTTCATCCGGACGTACGCTAGGTTTGCGGTCGGTCTTCAGTCAAGCCTCATGCACACAGTCGGGTGTGTCCCCCCGCTGGCCTCATGTCGACTTGAATCAATTCAGCGCGCGGTCGGCAGGTCCGGTGAGGAGTCGGCCGCGCGGCGGGTCCGGTCCGGGCCGATCGCGATCGATCGTGCTCGGGACGGCTCGGAGGGTGCCGGGTTCACCGACTCGATTCAGAGCATGGTGGCGCATCGGCGGGACGAGGTGAAGAGTGACGACGCGATGACGTCAGTACCGGCGGCCCCTGGAACATCGGCCGTTCTCGAGCCTCCGCCCCCCGCCCCGCGGACCGTCGGACGGGGCCGGCCCTGGCCGGTCCGCCCGGCGACGGAGGGCATCGCGACGGCGATGCCGTGCAGTGGCCTTGTTCGACGGGTGGGGTTCAGCGACCGCTGCCGGACATGCTCGGCTGAAGCGAGCGCACCAGATCGAAGAACCGGGATTCGTTGCCGCAGAGCCCCGCACGCTCCAGCGCGCCGTCGGCCTCCGCGATCGGCGAGGCGAGCAACGGCATGTACAGGGGACCTTCGTCAGGCTCCGCGAGCGCCGCCCGAGTGGCCTGCAGCAGTCGGACATACGCCTGGGCCGCGGCGAGTTCGTCATTGCGCATCTCAGCATCTCCCGGTCAGAGGTGTCGGACCCACCAGCATCCCCCATGGGTCTGACAATGCCGGCCCATGCGACGCGGTGCCGGGACACGCGGGCCGGCGTGATCCGAACGGCAGCCCTCAGTCAACGGTCGGTGGTCCGACACCTGCCGGTGGCTCGACCTCCAGAAACCTTCTTCGTCGTGGCCCGCGATACAGCAACACCGTCCAACCCAACTCCCGCAGCACAGCGGCGCACCGGGCCAACTCGCTCTCCTCCGCGTGGGCGGCCCCGCTACCGGGCGGGCCGAGCCATTCGATCCTGACGCCACCCGGCGACTCGCCGTGCTCCAGGCGATAGCCCGTCGCGATCCGCAGGCCTGACTCGTCAACGGCCGAGGCGGCCAGACCCGACGCCTCAAGGGCCAGGGCGATGGCCCGTATCGGCCGAAGGATCTCCCATCGCGCGGGGACGCTCTCCGGGCTGCCGAGCCCGGTGTTCGTCAGCCGCCGGATCTGCAGCATTCCCTCGAACGCCGTACGAACCGAAGCAGCCCGCCTCTCGTCCGGTACCGGGGCCGTCGGCCCGTCGCCGGTGGCCGGTTCGAAACCGGTCCCGTTCCCGCTGTCCATCAGCGCCCCTCCGCCCGTGCCGTACTGCTGCCAGTGTGCGTCGCCCCACTGACAGCGACTCCCGCACGGCCGGTCGGTCAACCCGAATCCGGCCGACTCTGCCGCACCCGCCGGCCCCCGGTCGAACCTGCGAAGTCCCTTCTGTCGGAGGGCGACGACCCGACGCCGCCGAGAAGTCCGCCATGATTGAGGATGCCGTGCGGGGCGAGTGCGGCCTTCACCGCGTGGTGCGTCCCCAGCACGGTGGAGTCCAGTCCTTCCTTCATGCCGTGCATCTTCGGCAGCCCCACGCGTGCCCGCCCGTCACGGCTGCACCGAGCGCGATCGCGTCATCGAGGATGTCCAAGAAGGCCGACCGGGCACGGGCGCGTTGCCGGGCCAGGCCTGCCGGATCCGTGAGCACGCGCCGGGCAGGGGCGTCGCCGACCGATGGAGTCCGCCACGTTCGTGGACACTCCCGGGAGAGATGTGGCACCCACCATGGTCGCGTGCATGGATTCCGGGCCGGTTCGGGCGCTGTGATCCCGGCAGGACCTTCCGGTCACAGAGCTACACGGGGGCGAAGCCCCGCCGATAGTGATCGCGCAGAACGGCCCGGCGATGCGGGTCGGACAGTTGCTCGTCCGCCCAGAGGAAGAAATTGTCCGCGAGGGTGTCGGTCCAGTCGTAGGCCGGATCGTACGGGCCGGTGTCCGGTGGTGGCAGCCGTGCCTGCCACGTCGGACCGGACGGATGGTCGACAGTGACGACGCGGGTGCCGTCCGGTCGCTGCACGTGCCGGACGGTCACCTGTTCACCGTCCCAACGACGTTCACCGAACTGGAGCCACAGAGCCGCATCGTCCGCGTACAGAGCGGCGAAGGTGCCGGTGCCGTGCGGCAGGACATGGACGAAGCCATGACAGCGGCCGGAGGCGGGGACGAGCAGCCCGGAGGCCGGGTCCAGTGCCCACACGAGGCCATGACGGTCGTAGTCCTGCAGCACTGTCGTGGACATCAGTGACGCGGCTCCAGGCCGAGCTCCTCGTCGATCGCCGCGTTGCTGCGGGTCGCCGCGTCGATGACCGCCGCCCAGCTGCCGTACTTGGCGAACTGCTGGTCGGCCGTCGGGCCCAGCGGGTTGCCGTACTTCGCCATGTTGCGCGCCTCGAGAGCCTTCACGGCCTCCGGAGACATACCCGCGCGGGTGATGTCCTTGGCCTCGTTGCGCATGGCGACCAGTACGCGAGCGATCTCCTCGTCGGAACGGCCCGCGGCGCGCATCCGGTCCTCCACCCGCTCCATGGAGTCGAGCAACTCGTGGTAGCGGATCCGGATCTCGCGTGCCTGTGCCCATTGTTCCGGGGTCATCTCCCGGATCGAGCAGACGACCGGATCGCTGCTGGTGCACGGCGAAGCCGGATGGGACACGACCGAGTGCACGACACCGGCCGACGGCGAGGAGGCCGGGCCGGCCAGAGCCGTCCCCGGGGTGAGCAACGCACTGCCCGCGAGCGTGAGCAGCGGAAGGAGAAGAGTGACGACCAGTCTGCGCAGGAGCGAACCCGGGCGGGACGTCGAAGGGGACGAGGAGCCGGACAGCGCACGTACAGGCATGAAGAGGCGCTCTTTTCGCCGAAGTGACAGGGCGAGAAGGACGCTACGGGCGCCGGAGCACCCGGGAGCGATCATGAAATCGGCGCGTACGGGTGACAGATCCCGCTAGGGTTGACCGTCCGGCCGTTCCATACCCCATCCCTAGCCCGGAGGATCCACGCACCGTGCCCGACCATGTCCAAGGCCCCGGCGCCGGTCGCACCGACCATGACGCACTTCGCGCCGACTGTGCGAATTGCTTCGGCCTGTGCTGCGTCGCGCTGACCCTGACGCGGTCCGCGGACTTCGCGATCAACAAGGATGCCGGAAAGCCCTGCCACAACCTGCGGGAGGACTTCCGCTGCGGCATTCACACCGAACTGAGGACCCAGGGCTTCCAGGGCTGCACCGTCTACGACTGTTTCGGAGCCGGTCAGAGGGTCTCCGCGGAGACCTTCGGCGGGCAGGACTGGCGTCGGGCCCCTGGGACCGCTCAGCAGATGTTCCAGGTGTTCCCCGTCATGCGACAGCTCCACGAGCTCCTCTGGTACCTGACGGAAGCGCTGTCCCTGGAATCAGCACGGTCCCTCCACGGGGAGATCCGTCGCAGCCTCGACGAGACGGAGCGCCTCACCCACCTCCCGGCGGACGCGTTCACGGAGTTGGACGTGGCAGCCCACCGTGACGACGTCGCCGGCCTCCTGCTCCGTACCAGCACACTCGTCCGAGCCACGGCGTCCCGAAGGAAGAAGCGCGACCATCGCGGCGCCGACCTCATCGGTGCCAGGCTCAAGGGTGCCGATCTCCGGGGCGCCGATCTGCGTGGTGCGTATCTCATCGCGGCGGACCTCACGGGTGCCGATCTGCGTCTGGCCGATCTGATCGGGGCCGACTTCAGGGATGCCGACCTGTCCGGCGCCGACCTCACCGGAAGCCTCTTTCTCACGCAGGCCCAGCTCAACGCGGCCAGGGGTGACGAGGCGACGAGGCTCCCGCCGTCGCTGAGCCGACCCACGCACTGGAAGCGGTGATTCCGCAGCCGGACGACGTCATCGGGCGCCCGGACGCCGTCCGCGCCGCACCCGGGGGAGCCGGCCTCGGCGGCGGGGCACCACCGGGGCCCGTGGTTCGTTGCACAGTGCGGCGTACCCGGAACGCCTTCGACGACCGGACCGAGGAGCCCCGCACATGTCCAGCAGTACCGACCTCAGCCGCACGGAGCGCGATCGTGCCGATGGGAGCCGCACCCACCTGATCGAGCGGCTGATGGAGCAGTTCCCGCACGTGCCCCGGGAAGCCGTCATCAAGGAAGACCTGCTGCGCGGCGGCGTCGCGTTCGACGAGTCCGCGCTCAGCGACAACGAGAGCGGCGAGATCAAGCCGAAGTCATACTTCATCTTCTCGTTCGACCACGGAACCCTCCCCGAGCTGGGCGCTGCCGCGCTCCGGCGTCCGCCGGAGGAGATCGTGCTCACCGGAGGCCCGTACGAACTGCGCAGGACCGTGGTGTCGGTGCGGGTCAATCCGGCGTCCCCGTACCGCGTCGCCGCCGATGACGACGGCGTGCTCGGGCTCTACCTCGACGGTCGGCGGATCTCCGACGTCGGCCTGCCGCCGATGCCGGACTACTACCGGCACACCCTGGAGAACGGCAAGTCCGTGATGGAGGTCGCGCCCACCATCCAGTGGGGCTACCTCGTCTATCTGACGGTCTTCCGGGTCTGCCAGTACTTCGGGGCGAAGGAGGAGTGCCAGTACTGCGACATCAACCACAACTGGCGCCAGCACAAAGCTGCGGGACGCCCCTACACCGGTGTGAAGCCGGTGGAGGAGGTCCTGGAGGCACTGGCCATCATCGACAAGTACGACACCGCGAAGGCATCCACCGCCTACACCCTCACCGGCGGTGCCATCACCTCCCACATCGGCGGACGTGACGAGGCCGATTTCTACGGGCAGTACGCCAAGGCCATCGAGGAGCGTTTCCCCGGTCGCTGGATCGGGAAGGTCGTCGCCCAGGCCCTGCCCAAGGCCGACGTGCAGCGCTTCCACGACTACGGCGTCCAGATCTACCACCCCAACTACGAGGTGTGGGACCGTCGGCTCTTCGAGCTCTACTGCCCCGGCAAGGAGCGATACGTGGGCCGCGACGAGTGGCACCGTCGAATCCTGGACTCCGCGGAGGTCTTCGGCCCCCGCAATGTCATCCCCAACTTCGTCGCGGGCGTGGAGATGGCCGAACCCTTCGGCTTCACGACGGTGAAGGAAGCCATCGAATCGACCACCGAAGGCCTGCGGTTCTTCATGTCGCACGGCATCACCCCGCGCTTCACCACCTGGTGCCCGGAACCCACCACCCCGCTCGGCAGGACCAATCCGGACGGAGCGCCGCTGGAGTACCACATCCGCCTGCTCGACGCCTACCGCGCGACCATGGAGGAGTACGGCCTCACTTCGCCCCCCGGCTACGGGCCGCCCGGGCCCGGACGCGCGGTCTTCTCCGTGAGTTCCTTCATGGACAGTCTTCCGCCCCGGCCGGACGACGATCAGTAGCAACGGGCCCGTCTCCGGAGCAGTCCGGGCTTCGGAGACGGGCCGGGCTGTTCTGTCGCGTCCGTCAGGGTGCCGTCCGGGCACGGGGTGCCCCCGTCGACCGGCGACTCGCCGTCACATCAGGCGCGCCACTCCGCCGTGCGCTCCGGGGACGCTGCGGCGAGGGCCTTGGCCACGGCCTCGGCGTCGCCCTGGTGTCCGTAGACGGGCGTGCCGGGCTGCTGATGCCAGGACTCGTCGAGGCTGCCCGCGTCCACGGTGTCGAAGCCCAGTTCGTCGATGAGGTCGCGCACGACCTGCTTGGCCGCCGCGTCGTCGCCGGCCACCGGCAACGCCTGACGACCCGGGCTGCCCTTCGGGCGGCCGTTGTCCAGGATGTCCTGTGCGTACGTCCCGTTGAATGCCTTGATCACCGGGTGGCCGATCTGCTGCTCGGTCCAGCGGCTTTCCGGCAGCCCGTCCTCGATCGCGCCGATGCGGCCGTCGCGCTGCTGCGGGTAGTAGTTACCGGTGTCGATGACCACGGCCCCCTCCGCCGCCCCGTCCAGGAACCCTGAGGGCAGAAGGGGGACGGCCTTGAGGGGGACGGTGACGACGACGACCTGCGCCCCCCGGGCAGCCTCCGCGGCGGTGACCGGGGTGGCTCCGGTTTCTCGGGCGAGCGCGGCCAGCGTCTGCGGACCGCGCGAGTTGGCGACGGAAACGTCATGGCCGAGCGCGGTCAGGCGACGGGTGAGGTTGCCGCCGATGTTGCCCGCTCCGATGATGCCGATCTTCATGGATCCGACCTTCCGATGGTGCGTGCGGTACGTGGTGAGCTCTCGCCGCTTCACCAACCACCCTCCGCCGGTCCCTATTCCGGGTATTGGCAAAACGATTCGCTCCTTCACCGGAAGGATGGGATCGGGTGACTGCGGGCACCTACAGGAAGACAACCGGAATCACCGTGCCCATGTGGAGGGGGTGCCCGTGCTGCATGGCATCGATGTCAGCTCGTATCAGTCGTCCTTCGACACGGACGGACTGGACTTCGTCCTCATCAAAGCCACCGAGGGGCGTTCGTACATCAATCCGCATCTGAGCTCACAGGCCAAGCGCGCCAGGGACGCGGAGTGCGTGGTCGGCTTCTACCACTTTCTCTGGCCGGGCAACATCACGGCTCAGGCGGAGTATTTTCTGAGCAAGGCCCCGGAGAAGGAGGGGGATCTGCTCGCCGTCGACTGGGAGGAGAACGGCGAGGGCACACGGGCGAGCAATGACGAAAAGGACCGGTTCATCCGAGAGGTGAAGCGGTTGCGTCCTCATCACAAGGTTCTGCTGTACTGCAACCGCTACTTCTGGCTGAATCACGATACGACGTCGTATGCCGGGGACGGCCTGTGGATAGCCGATTACACGGCTGCGGGAAAGCCCAGGATCAAGGCGTCCTGGCGCATTCACCAGTACACCGACCAGCCGCTCGACAAGGATGTCGCCGACTTCTCCTCACGGACCGCCATGCGTGACTGGGCTCGCGGGTAGCGGCACGCGCGGGCTGCGAGGCCCGCGCGTGCATCGGTGATCGGATGCTCGGCGCCGAACGCCGGTCCCCGACGAGGGGCCGGGCGCGGGGGAGTGGGACGAGAGCGGACCGGAGAAGCGGAAACCATTCATCCGGAATAGCCTGTTCCGAGGCTTCTGTCACCTTCATGCTCTCGGGTGGTGGCCGATCAGCCGGACGTGCCCGATCTGCCTGATCGAAGCGGAGGAGTGCCCATGAAAGCCGCCGTTGTCCGCAGTTTCACAGAGCCGCTGGTGGTCGAGGAGAGGCCCGTGCCGTCGCCCGCGGGCCACCAGGTGCTGGTGCGGATGGAGGCCTCCGGGTTGTGCCACACGGACATTCACGCGGCGCGGGGCGACTGGCCGGTCAAGCCCGACCCGCCGTTCGTACCGGGGCACGAGGGCATCGGTGTCGTCGAAGCGATCGGTGCGCAGGTCTCCCATCTCGCGGTGGGGGACAGGGTGGCCATCCCTTGGCTCTCAGAGGCGTGCGGGCGCTGCGACCACTGCGTCTCCGGCTGGGAGACGCTCTGTCCGAAGCAGCGGAACAGTGGCTACTCCGTGGACGGCAGTCATGCCGAGTACGCGCTGGCGCACGGGACATATGTGGTGCCGGTCCCCGACGGCGTCGACCCGTTGGACGCGGCGGCGCTGACCTGTGCGGGCGTCACCACGTACAAGGCCGTGAAACTGTCCGGCGCCCGCCCGGGGACGCGCGCGCTCATCTCGGGCATCGGCGGCCTGGGGCATCTTGCCCTGCAGTACGCGCGCATCTTCGGGGCCGAGACGATCGCTGTCGACGTCACCGACGAGAAGCTGGCGCTTGCCCGAGAACTGGGCGCCGACCACGTCATCGATGCCCGGGTCCAGGACGTTGCGGAGGAGACGCAGTGGCTGGGTGGGGCGGACGCGGCCATCTCGCTGGCAGTGAGCAACGAGTCGTTCGGTGCCGCGTACGGTGCGCTGCGCAGGGGAGGCACGCTCGTACTGGTGGCGCTGCCCGCCGAAGGCAAGCTGGAACTGCCCGTCTTCGACACGGTGCTGAACGGTACGAAGGTGATCGGTTCGATCGTCGGAACCCGTGAGGATCTCGCCGAGGTGTTCCAGCTGCACCGGCTCGGTCGTACACGTGTGGTCCGCGAGAGCCGAATGCTCGAGGACGTCAACGCGGCGATCGACGAGGTGCTGACAGGCAAGGTTCCGGGGCGTCTCGTCTTCGACCTGCGCTGACCCTGCCGCGCGCGGTGGAGCACGTCGGCGCGCCTCCGTCCCGTCTGCCGGGTTCCGGCAGGGTGTGGGACGGCTGTCACCCGGGTGCGCGTCGCCAGTACGGCTGCAACCCTGCGATGCCGCCCTCCAGGAGGGGGCGGCATCGCGACGTGGAAGCGGAGCCGCCCGGCGGACTCGTCGACCGGCAGACGCGAGCGCGAAGCGTCCGCGATCCCATCGGATCAGTGGGTGATCACCTATCATTGGTCGGGGCCTAAGATGTCGTCGATGAGCGAGACCCCGCCCAGCCTCCTGGGACTCACGACCTATTTGTTGTCCAGGACGGGCAAGGCTGCGCGTCGCAGGCTGGCGTCGCGGCTGGCCGAGCGTGATCTGAAGCTCTGGCACATGGCGGTGCTGTCGGCGCTGGTCGATTTCGGCCCCCATGTCCAGCGGGAACTGGCGGAACGTCTGGGGATCGACCGGAGCGACATGGTGAAGATCGTGGACGATCTGGCACTCGTCGGATTCGTGGACCGGGCTCGTGACATCACGGACCGTCGTCGTGTCACCGTCACGCCCACCCCGGCCGGCCGGGAGGCGCTCGCGGAACTGCAGGGCGAGGCCCTGGCTGTCCAGCGGGACCTGCTCGCTCCCCTGACCGGCAAGGAACAGGTCCAACTGGCGGCGTTGCTGAGGCGAGTCCACGCCCATGTCCATGAATTGCCCGAAGGGGCGAGACCTGGTCGTTGAGCGATTCCCGGGTCGGTGCGAGTGGTCCCGGGTGACCGCTGCCGCGCTCGGTCGCCTCGTGGCCGTGCGATCGGGCACGGGATCGACTCCCTCGTTCCGCAGGCCGTCGCCGCGACCCCTGTCGAGTGTGCCGGCGTGAGGCGCACCGGGATGTGTGCGCTCGGTGGCGGCGGCCGTTGTGCCGGGTGTGTGCGGGCCTGACGAGAGATCGAATTGCCCGACGCCGGGGCCGGTTCAGGGACGCCCCGTGCCCCGCGCGCGACCCGGGTTGGTCCGGAGCGTGCATTGGCATGGACCTGATGAGATTGCTGGGCTACAGTCCGTTGCGGCACAGTCTGAGAGCGCTCTCAGCTGAGACCTCTCGGGCGCCTGCTGTTCCTCCCCACGATGTCGGAACAACAGAAGGGTCATTCCGTTGAGACGCATGACTGCCTTACGCGCGGGTCTTGCCGCCACCCTGGTCGTCGGAGCCTGGGCGACTGCAGGTCTCGCCTCCGCCTCGGCTGTGAACTCTCCGTCCGCAAACTCTCCGTCCACTGTTTCCCGTTCCGATGCCGCCGAGGCGCCGGCGTCCGACGGGCTGATTTCTGCCATGCGCAGGGACCTCGGTCTGACGGAAAGCCAGGCCAAGGCGCGTCTGGCCGCCGAGAAGACGGCAACGGTCGTAGAGGGCGCAGCGCGACGGGCCGCCGGTACGGCGTACGCCGGTTCCTGGTTCGACCCGGACCAGGGAAGGCTCACCGTGGCCGTCACCGACGCCGGGAGGGTAGACGCCGTGGGTGCGGCGGGCGCGGACGTCCGGCTGGTGAGTCACAGTGCACGGCAGCTCGACGCGACCAAGGCGCGGCTCGACGCACTGTCCGCGCCGGACGGCGTCAGCAGTTGGCACGTCGACCCGAAAGCCAACCGGGTCGTCGTGAGCGTGGTCTCGTCCGCTCAGGGTGACAACGATGTCCGAGAGTTTGTCGAACGGGCTCGCGAGGCCGGCCCCGTCCTGGTGAAGCAGACCCCCGAGGCGCCCAGGACCTTCTCCGCCGGGACCGTGGGCGGGGATCCGTACTACACGGGCAACGTCCGGTGTTCCATCGGCTTCTCCGTCCATGGCGGCTTCGTCACCGCAGGACACTGTGGCCGGGCGGGCGCCGCGGTCAACGGTTGGGACGGCTCGGCCATCGGCAACTTCCAGGGATCGTCCTTCCCCGGTGACGACTACGCCTGGGTCGGTGTCGGCAACGGCTGGTGGACCGTACCTGTGGTCCTTGGCTGGGGTACGGTCTCCGACCAGCTGGTCCGGGGCTCGGCGGAGGCGCCCATAGGTGCTTCCGTCTGCCGCTCCGGTTCCACGTCCCATTGGCACTGCGGAAACGTACTGGCCAAGAACGAGACCGTGAACTACAGCCAAGGCGCGGTCTACCAGATGACGAAGACGAGCGTCTGCGCCGAGCCGGGTGACTCCGGCGGATCCTTCATCAGCGGAGACCAGGCGCAAGGAGTCACTTCGGGCGGCTGGGGCGATTGCAGCGGCGGTGGAGAGACCTGGCACCAGCCGATCAACGAGATATTGAACCGGTACGGGCTGACACTGCACACCGCCTGACCGCACGAGGGCCGGCCGGACGGTGTTCCGGCCGGCCCTCCGCGCGGGACCTGTCGCGACCGGGCATTCTT
Organism: Streptomyces sp. NPDC101194; assembly: GCF_044767885.1. NCBI lineage: Bacteria > Bacillati > Actinomycetota > Actinomycetes > Kitasatosporales > Streptomycetaceae > Streptomyces > Streptomyces sp. NPDC101194. The sequence goes on along the minus strand of NZ_JBIWOS010000005.1, from coordinate 106,620 downwards.
CGTTCCGGGCGACAGGCCTGCCCGCGGCCGAGGGCCCGCCCGGGCGCGTGACAAGGCGGCGCGGGGCGCCACACGATGCCGCAGTCGGAACGAGGGTGTGTTCATGCCGGGCCGGGTGCCGTAAGGGCATCGAGGCGACGACCGCTCGCCGGGACTCGGACGAATCGGGGCCACCGGCCCGAGTGCGGAAGCGGAGACCGTCGGAAGACCGGGTCGGATCGCCCGCGCAACAGCCAGGGTGGCGACAGTGGCCGGCGCGGGTGGACGGGAAACGGCGTACGCCGGGCATGCCGCGCGGTTATTCCCTGTCCGTGAAGAAGAAGCACCGAGTCAGGTCGGCCGCGCTCATGTTCTGCGTGTTCGCGGTGTTCGCCTGCGCCACCTCGATCACCGGGCGTGAGCTGCCGGGGAGCGCACATGCGTGTGGGGCGACGCCAGCGTCTTCGCCTTCATCGTGCTGATCGCGTACTTCGCGACCCTCGGCGACCACACCCCCGATGACTCGACGAGCTTCTGAGACGCGGCGTGAATGTTTCCCTCCTCCGCCTCGCGATCCACGGCGCCGAACGCCGCTCGCTGATCCGGCCTGATGTAAACGAAGGGTCCCTGACGCGGTGTCGTGCATGCGCTTGCGGATGCGCTCCGTGCTGCGCTGGTTCGATGGTGTCGGACGGTGAGTGAAGTGCATCGGACGTGAGGCAGTCGCCACGTTCGCACAGCCGGTTCTCGACGCAATCGCTGTCCGGACGGCAGCCGACAATCCCGCGGCGGACTCGGTGTGGATCTGCGACCGCGTTTTGCCCTCCCATGGATCGTCCGTGGCGCCCCTTCGTTGCGTGGCCGAGTTTTCGCAGTGGTTGTCCAGGCAGTCGTTGCAGGTCGGGGCGTGGGTGGCGGGAGTTCGGAGTGGTGGTGTGACGCACTTTCGGGGGGTGTCAAAGACAGACACGCGGGCGTGGGGGTGACCGGGAATCAGGAAGTCGCCCGGTCGGACCAACGTTTCATCAACTCACCTGCTGTGGGGCAAAGTTGGGTATTAATAATATTATCGGGATATAGCATTTGGCGTACTTCTTGTCCCTCGATCGGCGATTCGAGCCTCCTTGCCAATGCATCCGAAATGACAGGTATGTGGACCGTAAGTACGTTCAATCACAGGTCGACTGCTCAGTCGGCCTCTCTGAGACAGGAGAAGTGACATGGTTACCCGTTCCACCGTTGTTACCGCCGCGGTAGCGGCAGCGGCGGCCCTGGCCGCCACCGGCATCACCTACGCGTCGGCCGCCACCTCCGAGCCGGCCCAGGCCGCCCCCGTCATCCAGCAGGCCGCCGCCCCCGTTTCGGCCCTCAACGGCGGCGACGCCGGCAAGGGCAACGAGAGCAAGGGCAACGAGGGCAAGGGCAACGAGGGCAGGGGCGAAGAGGGTCGTGGCTACGAGCGCCGTGGCTACGAGGGGCGGCGCTACGAGGGCCGGATCCACATCAACGAGCGCACCTACTCCGACGAGCGGGGCGGCTGCATCACCGTGGTCAGCGGCCTCGGCTCCAAGAGCCTCAACATCCGCAACGACAGCCGCCGGACCGTCGAGGTCTTCCGCGGGGCCACCTGCGACAACGGTGCCCCCATCGCCACCGTCGGACCTCACAGCTCCAGCGACGGCGTCTTCCCGGGCCACGTCCGGGGCGGCGTCCACGTCCGCGACGGTGTCGTGGGCAGCTTCCGGGTGATCGACCACCGCCGCGAGGGCGGCAAGTGGTAACCGAGTCACTCGCCTGACACGGAACCCCGGCCCGCCGGAATCGGGCCGGGGTTCCCGCCCGGACACCCGTCCGGACCCCCACACCCGACCAGCACCCTATGACGCACAGCACCTGCCACGCCGAACCGGAAGCCGGACGGCGAGGCGTCGCCTGTCAGGCCGCAGCAGCCGAACCGGCTACCTGCCTCCGGCTCGCGGAACTGGACAGGCACCCCTCGGTAGGGCCCGGCGACCTGGGCGGCATGACGTGGCAACGGCGCGGCAGACGCCGTCCACGTCCCGGCCGCCCCGGACACCGGTCACCTCACGACCGGTCACGGGCCCTCCCGAGCCGGAGCCCGAACCCACACCCCGACACGCGTGTTGCCATCCGGGGTCCAGGCTCCGGTGATCAGCCCCCAGGAACAGACGCGGTCGCTCAGAACGAGCGTCTTCGCGGCTCGGTCCGACGGAGATTCAGTTTCGGCGGGTCGACCCTTTTGCGCCACCGGAGAGCGGTGACGACGTGGATAGTGCGTCGCGGTCGCTCATGAACCGAACCGAACCGAACCGAACCGAACCGAACCGAGCCCCGCAACGCGGTCGGCATCCGACACCGTGGACGTCGAGGCCGCTGACTCCTCGGCTCAGGAACCGGACTCGGCAGGCCGGGCGGAGCCCAGCGCGGCACGGGTCTCCGTGACGAGCACCCGTGCCTGGGCCACCGTCGCGGCGAGCGATTCGGCGGTCTCGCCGGGAGCCCCCAGCAGGCGACGGACCCGTCGGCCGAAGTCGGTCGGTGCCGCCGACAGCGTCTCGGCGACGGCCAGAGCGCCCTTCTCGTTGAGGCACCAACGCCGATCCTCGGCGAACAACGCCTGGACCAGGACTCCGAAGGCCCGGGAGATGCAGAGCGAAACATGGAGCGTGTCCGCCCGTGCCGCCCCCTTCGTCGCGATGTCGACGAGGAACTCCGCCTCCCAGGCTCCCGCCCTCAACGCCTCTCGCAGCGGCTCGGGGTAGGCGCCGCTCCGTCGCTGAAGGCTTGTCAACTCGCCCGTAGGGTCGGCCAGTACCTGACCCAGCGCCACCTCGCCGGCATAGCAGGGCGACCAGAATCCGAGGGGGTGCCCGGGTTGCACGCCTACCTCGAATCGGCCCTCGCGGCAGTCCGCCCACACCTGTTCGACTCGGTCCAGGTCCCGCAGAATCCAGTCCACCGCCACACCGTCCACCTGCAGCCACGCTCCGCCGTTGACCCAAGGTCCCCAGCCGCCCGGGCCCGCTACCTCCACATCGGGGCCGGCCAGCCTGCGCAACGCGGCGAGGTCGAGCCCGCCTCGGTAGTAGACGCCGAGATCCCAGTCCGATTCCGGCCGATGTTCTCCGCGCGCCCGGCTTCCGCCGAGCAGTACTCCGATGACACCGGGCACCTCGGTCAGACGGCAGGCCATGTCCTCGACGATCATCCGCATGGAGCGAGTCTCGCAGCCGACGCCGCGTCGGGTCGACCGTTCATGCAGTCGACCGTTTGCTCCGTCGGCTGTCGGATCCGGTCGTGAGTGGGCTCCGCGCGACCGGATCCGACGACCGTCGACCTCATGGGGCATCCGGCGCGTCCCACCTCGGTGGCTCGTTCCGGAAGATCACGACCTCGCAAGCCCCGCATCCGGACGGACTCGGGATCGTCCTGGCCCTGAATCGCCGCCGGAATTCGGGGCCGGCGGCCAGTCCGGGGCGTACGACCTCGACGGCGACGTACGGCCGCTGCGCGAAGCGACCTGATGGATGCGGTCCGTGCCATCCGCACCGAGAGGCCGCGACGTCGAGGCTGTGGTCGACTCCCGACCGCGTCCGCCCGTGGGGTGCGCTCCGGCGCGATGTGCGAGCGGCGGTCCGCTCGATCTCCCGCGCGGCGATCGCCGGGCGGCTTTCGCTTTTGTGCGGGACGGGGTCTTGACGCCAAGGAGGACTAGCTATTGGATGTGTGACCAATAGCTTGTTGGTCACGCGCCCAATAGTGTCGTGCGGCCGGTGGACCCGAGAGGCCTCGATGACGACGACGAACGACACCTCCTTCGTGAGGCCCTCCGGCGGACGCGGCGCCGAGCGCGCGGGACAGCTGGAAACCCGGGGCATCGGCCTGGTCCCGGAGGACGAGCGCGGCGGGCGGACACGCCAGCTGTTCGCGGTCTGGGCGGCGCCGAACGTGAGTTACCTGAGCTTCGTCGTCGGCGCCACGCTGATCCTCATGGGGCTCACGCTCCCGCAGTCGCTCGGCGTGATCCTCGTCGGGAATCTGCTCTGGATCTGTACGGGCATCGTCGCGGCGAGCGGTCCTGCCGCGGGAACGAGCGGGTCGGTCATTTCTCGCGCGATGTACGGGGTCGTGGGGAACAAGATCGTGCTCGTCCTGACCGGTTGGCTGATAGCCGCCGCCTACCTCGCCCTGAACTGGTCGGCCGCCTCGGTCGCCGGCATCGGTCTGGCCGGCCGGTTCGGCCTGCCGGACGACTCGGTCACCGACGCGGTCGTCATCTGTGTGATCGCCGGGGGAACGCTGCTCATCGCGATCTTCGGACACGCGACGATCGTTCGTCTCTACACCGCACTCAGCGTCCTCCTGACGATGGTGTTCGTCGTTGTCACGGGGTACGTGCTCGATGCGGCCGACTGGTCCTACGCTCCGGCCGAGCCGCTCAGGGGGACCGCACTCGCCGCGGCACTCGGTACGGGTCTCGCGATCATCGCCTCCACGCCGCTCTCGTACAGCAACAGCCCGGATCTTGCCCGATACCTGCCCCGTGACAGCAGCCCGGTCGCCGTTGCCGGATGGACCGCGTTCGGCGCGTACCTGCCGAGCACCGTCTTCACCGTCGTCGGAGCGCTCGCGGCGACCAGTCTCGACATGAGCGACCCGGAAGCCGCACTGGAGAGCGTCCTGCCCGGCTGGTTCATCCCCGTCTTCGTCATCGCGGTCGTCGTCAACACCATGACGAACAACGGCATGACGGCCTACAGTGCCAGTCTGTCCATCCAGTCGGTCGGCGTCCGCCTCGCGCGCATCCCGGCGGTCCTGATCATCGGTGTCCTCGGCACGGCCATGACGCTGTACGCGATCCTCGTCTTCGACTTCCTCACCAGCGTCAACACCATGCTCCAACTCGTGGTTGTCGTGACCGGCCCGGCCATGGCGGTGGCGGTGACCGACCTGGTCCTGCGGCGCAACCGCTACAGCGGGACCGATCTGCTCGGCCAGCAGCGGGGTGGCCCGTTCTGGTACCACCGCGGCGTCCACTGGGCCGGAGTCCTCGCGCTCCTCGTCGGTGGTCTTACGTCCGCGATGTGGGTGAACACCAGTTTCTGGACCGGCCCGATCGCCCATGCGCTGGGCGGCATCGACCTGGCGATCCCGTCCGGCATGATTGCCGCGGCGGCGGTCTACTGGGCGATGACCCGCGCCCTTCGAAGCATCCCGCGCATCTGACGCGCACCCTTCGACCGATTCCACGGGCCGGGCGTCGCGCTGCGAGGCGCCCCGCCGACGAGCCCCCGTGCCCGCCGAACCCGCACACCGGACGCAGCAGGACCAGAAGGAACCCCCAGTGCACGCCGACGTCATCGCACTCGCGCACCATGTCGAACATCTGGCCGCTGACACCGCCGGTCCGCCCGCCGACACGGTCGCGATCGCCGACGGCCGGATCATCGCCGTCGGCACCGCGGCGGACCTCGAACCGCTGCGTGGCCCAGGCACGGCCGTCCACGACTTCGCGGGCGCCGTGATCCTGCCCGGCCTCACCGACGTCCATGCCCACCCCGTATGGGGGTCGATCTCGACCGGCAGTGGTGTGGACCTGTCCGGCGCCACCACTCTCGGCCAGGTGCTCGCACGGTTGGCCGCAGCCGCGAACACGCGGTCGACGGACGAGTGGATCACCGGATACGACCTCGACGTGAACGTGTTCGACGGCGACCCGACCGGCATCGTGTTCGCGGAGCACTTCCCCGGACGGCCGATCTCCTTGATGACGAGCGACGCGCACGCTCTCGTCGTGAGCCCCCGCGCCGTGGAGATCGTCGGCCTGACCGGCCGTGAGACGTTCACCGACGCCTCGTCGATCGAAGTCGGCCCGGACGGCCGCCCGACGGGACTCGTGGTCGAGCTCCAAGCCATGGACCTGGTATTCGACCACTATCCCGAAGTGCCGCTGGACACCGCCGCCCAGTACGTGCGCCACCAATTGGAACGCCTCGCGCGCAGCGGTCTCACCGGCCTGCACGCGCTCGACTTCTCCGACCCCTCCGAAGCGGTGTACCGGCACATCGAGGAACACGGGGACCTGCCGCTGCGCATCCGCTGCTCTCCGCTGGTACCGGCCGATTCGCCGCCGGACGTCTGGCAGCGCATCGCCGACCTCCAGGGCCGCAGGGGGCGGCGCTGGCACGTCGAGGGCGCGAAGTTCATGCTCGACGGGACCGCGGACAACGGCACAGCATGGTTCGACCACCCGGACATCCACGGCGAGAACCGAGAGCCCCTGTGGCGCGACACCGACGCATACCGCGCCGCGATACGGTTCTTCACCGAGCGCGGCATCCCGACCGCGACCCACGCGATCGGTGACCGGGCCGTCCGGTTCGCGCTCGACGTCATCGAGGAAGTCGGCCCGGGTGCCCGTGCCCCGCACCGCATCGAGCACATCGAGTCCATCCCCGACGACCTGCTGCGCAGGTTCGCGGAACTCGACGTCGTCGCAAGCCTCCAGCCCGTGCACGCGACCCGGCACACGCGCGCCGACGGCACCGACAACTGGTCGCGGCGTATCGGGCCCGACCGCGTCGCCCACGGCTGGCGCACCCGCGACCTCCTGGACCACGGCGCCGTCGTGGCCCTCGGCTCCGACTGGCCCATCGGCCCCGGCGATCCGCGCATCGGCCTGGCCGACTGCCAGTTGCGCCGCCCGGTCGAGGAGCCGTACACGGCACCCGTCCAGCCCGGGCAGGCGATCTCCGCACGCGAGGCCTACACCGGCATGACCGCCGCGGCGGCGTACGCCGCCGGAGCGTCCGCCGAACTCGGACGGATCGCGCCCGGCTGCCTCGCCGACCTCACCGTGTTCGCGGCCAATCCGCTCGACCTCGCCCCTGAAGCACAGCCCGGCAATGCCGTCCTCGCGACGGTCGTCGGCGGTGCGGTACAGCTCCATACGAACACCGCGAAAGGACGCTCGTGACCGCGACGTCAATTCCCCGCCCCCACCACCGCCACCATGTCGAGGCCGCCGCCGCCGACCCGTACGACCGCGGTGTCGCCCGAGGTGAGCAACTGCGTGACGGCATTCCCGCCGCGATCGACGCGTACGACCGGCTCTTCGCCCTCGGCTCCATCACCCCCGCCCGGGTACGCGAGGATGCGGAGCGCGGCCTCGACGCGATCGGGAGGTTCCGTCCAGGAGCGCGGGCCGAGATCGACGGCATCGCCCACGGGTCCGGCGCCGACCCGTGGCGCATCGGGGCCCTCAACGCGCGCACCGAGATCCTGGCCCGCAGTGCCACCGTGCCGCCCGGCGAATGCACGACGATCGTGCGCCGCGCCGCTGGAGACGGCCGTTCGGTGCCACGCACCTTCGGCGTCCAGACCTGGGACTGGCACATCGAACTCAGCTCCCTGTGGCACACGTTGGAGGTACGGGGAGGCCGCCACGACTTCGTCGGCCTCACCGAGGACGGCATCCTCGGCAAGATCGGCGTCAACAGCGCCGGTCTGGCCCTGCACTTCAACATCCTCGGGCATGTTCGCGACAGCATCGGCGGCATCCCCGTGCACGTGCTCGCGGCGATCGTCCTCGAAGAAGCAGACAGTGTCGCCGAGGCCGTGGAGATCGTCCGCAGCGCGCCGCTGGCATCGTCCGGTTCGTTCGCGCTCTTCGACGAGACGGACGCCGTCCTTCTCGACCTGAGTCCGGTCGGCGTGTTCTCCGTGCAGACCGAACAGGGCATGCTGCTGCGCACCAACCACTTCCTGACGCCCGACCCCGCCGCGGACGAGAAGTCATGGCTCTACCAGCCCGATTCGGGAGAACGATACGACTTCGTGCGTGCACGTCTCGCGCGCACGGAGCCGCCGGCCACGCCCGACGACCTCGCGGGCTGTCTCGTGACACGCGACGGTGAGCCACCGGTCACCTGCCTGCCCGACCTGGACAAACCGCTCGGTCAGCGCTGGGCAAGCCTCGCGACCGTCACCCTCGAACCCTCGACGCGCACCGCCAGGATCCTCGACGGCACACCCGCCGACATGGGTTCGCGCGACTGGCGTACGCTCACCGCCGGATGACGCGGCGCCGTCGCGGCGCAACCGGTGCGGGTGGCTTCGCGGGCGGGCGTGACCGCGAGTGCCCGGGGTGTCGTCACAGGGCGGCGACCCCGTCGGCGTCGCACGACACCCCACCGAGCCACCGCAAGGTCAGGAGAGCGCCGGCATGAACCATCACCACGCCCCCGGTGGAACGGCGATACCGCTGGTCGATCGGGGCGCCGACGGCGATTGCGCCTCGTCCGTCACGGGGCGTGACACGTAGAGCGTGGTGTGGAAGTAACCGTCGCTCTCCTTGCCGCGCGGATCCTCACCGGCTGCGACGACCGCGTTGACCGCGTACTGCTGCTCCTGCGGGCCGGTGAAGCGGCGCTGCGGGAAGGTGTGCCCGGAGGCCTTTTCGGTGATGAGGCCGTACTCCTTCAGACAGTCGGCGACGGGCTGGTAGGAGCCGGTGCGCAGTACGAACGCAGCGACCCGCACGGGCCCCCGAACGTTCTCCAGGACAGGCCGGAAGGTACGTTGCGAAAGAAAGCTGGCTCCGCCGGTGACGGTGATCAGGCAGGTGTCCCGTACGGCCTGACGCAGGGCTGGGCCGGCCGGAGCGGCCTCCAGGTTCTCGGCAAAACCGTCGTCCAGCAGGCCCACGGCACGAGCGTAGAAGACGGCACGGGGCGCGGCGTCGAGCCCGACGACGCGAACCGCGTCCGAACGCCGATGAGCCGCGTAGAACGCCCTGTCCCACTCGATCAACTCGGCGGTGGTCATCGTGGTGGCATGCGGGGACGTGTAGTGGGTGTACAGGTCGTTCCAGGTGAGGTGATGGTTGAGCAGAGCGGCGTTGAAGCCGTACGAACAGCAGATGTCCAGCACCGTGGCCGGGCCTGCCGCGTCCTTCGAGGATCCGCATGTATCGAGCATGTGCCGGAACACGCCCTGCGCGTGGTGAGGGGTCTGGTACTCCCAGGGCCCCAGCACACGGAAGTACGCGCGCGGGTCGGGCTGGTCGTAGGTGTCGTCGAACGGGGTCATGCTCCCGGCGGCGGAGTGGGCCTCATCCGGGGCGGCGCCGACCACGAGCGGTTGCGGGTCCTTCGGCTGCGCAGGAGGCATCACATGTCCCGTCCTCTCGGTCAGAACCCGTGTTCCTGAACAAGTCAACGCCCCACTCCGCTCGCTGGGAACAGGGCGGGCACGAAACCAGCCAGGTGTCGTTCGCGAGATCCGCGTCACCGACGCGGGCAGCAGTCGTCCCCGCCGCCCGCGCGGTGGCGTTCGTCCTCGACGGCCGAGCCCGGTCCCTTCCTCGCGCAAAGGCCCCGGCACTCTCCGGTACGCGGGTGTGCTGGTGCCCGCCCGGGACCTATTCCAGCGCCAGCAGCGTTTCCTCCTGCACGGGTGCGGCAGGCACTCTCGGCGCACTGATCTCCAGGGTCCACAGGCCGGGGGGTACGACCGCGGTGGCGCGAAAGACGCCCTCCGCGGTGGGCAGCAGACGCCAGGCTTCGTCGGTGGGAGTTCCGTCGGGGGCGATCAGAGTCGCTTCCAGCAGCAGCCCGTCGTGTTCGGAGACCGCCTCGATGGTGAAGGGTTCACCGGCCCGTACCACCTCGGGCACCTCGATGCCGAAGGAGACTCCGGAGGACTGGTACGGGCGCACGTCGAGGGCGTCGAACCGGTCGCGCAACTGGCCGTGCAGGAGCTCGTCGTTGGCCAGGGCCGTGTGGCCGCGCGGGTACCAGTCCATGTGTGCCGTGTCGGGCCACTCGGGTGGGGTGGCCGACAGGCACCACACGGTTCCGTCTCCCTGCCAGCGGTCGTCGCCCTCGAACCGGTCGTGATAGCGGGTCTCACCGCCGGACAGGCTCAGCGAGATGTCGGTCGGCATCCCGCGGCCTCCGGCCGCGAACACCCGGTAGGCCGGCCCGGTGCCGGCGGCGCGGTCGGCGGCCGCGTTCTTGCGGACGTGCTCGTCGAGCGTGCTCCTGAAGGCGAAGGCACGGCGGACCATCTCGGTGTCCAGGCCGGGGATGTCGACGGTGTCCAGGCGGGTACCGTCGGGGTGGCCGGTCACGCACTGGTAGGTGGGCAGGAGTTCGTGGACGGACGGCATGCTGCGGGCTGCGCGCAGGAGTCCTTCGCGCAGCCGCCCGGGCAGGTTCAGCACCCTGCGGCGCGGCAGGGTGTCGGTCAGCGCCTGGACCGCCTTGACCGCACCGGCGTACGGGGTGCCGATCGTCACCATCGAGCGGGCGATCTCCCGGCCTCCGAGGACCTCCAGGTAGTACCGGGCCACCAGGCCGCCCATGGAGTGGCAGACGAACACCGCCCTGGGCTCCTCGACGGCGCCCGCGGCCCTGCGCTCCTCGCGCCATCGGCCCAGCTCGCGTTCGGTGAACTCCGCCAGGCGCTGCGCGGAGACCTGGTTGGACAGCCGCCAGTCGTAAGGGAAGGTGACGATGCGCTGGTCGCGTTGGGCGGCGAAATAGCGGGCCAGGCGCTTGTAGGCGACGTGCGGCATGAGTCCGGGCCAGGTGCGTGGTTCCACCAGCAGCCCGGCAGGCCGAAGGGCGTGCTCGCCGTCGGGTTCGGCGCTGCCGAGCCCGTCCGGCAGGGCGATCCGGTCGAAGTACCGTTCGGTTCCGAGCAGCACGCTGCCCGCCACGCCGAAGGTGAGCCTCCAGACGTCCTCGCCCCCGTTCCCGCCCGTGTCCCCGTCCGGGGTCCGCAGGATGCTGCCGAGGATTCCCGGTACGAAGATCACCAGGTCGTGCGCCATAGACGTGCGTTCCTTCCGGTGAGACAGGACGAAGCCGACCGAGGTCAGTCGGGGTCGGTGAGGCGGAGGAGGTCCATGCGGTCGAGGCCGACGGCGGCGACGTGGAGCCCGGAGCGCGCGGGGGCGGCAAAGACTCCGTGTACCGCGTAGCCGCGGTCCGGGATGCGGCGCGCGGGCTTGCCGGGGCTGTCGATGGACCAGGTGTGGATCTCGCGGGTTCGGGAGGCGGCCACCAGGACGGTTCGGCCCGAGGCCGTCGTCTCGAAGGCGAGGGAGTGGACGTTCGAAGGTGCGTCGGGCAGCGCTGGGTGGGCGCTCCGGACGTCCGGCGTGAACAGGGAGATCCCCGTAGAGGTGGCCACCGCGAACCAGGGCCGCTCGTCGGCGTCGTAGCTGCCGGCGAGGGCGTGGGCGGCCCCGCCGGTGAACCGGAAACGTCGACCGGGCAGTCCGGGCCGCAGCTCCGGCCAGATCCAGAGCGAGTCGCCCGCCGTGGCGGCCAGGTGGGGGAGGGATCCCGGGGCCGTGACGACGACGAGGTGTTCCACCAGGCCCGTGGTGACGTAGTGGTCAGGCAGGGACTGTCGCTCCAGGACGTCCCATCGGCGGATACGACGGTCGTCGGCGGCGAACACCGACAGAGCCGCGCTGTCCCGGTGCAGGACGACGGAGCCGAGACTCGTATCGCGTTCGCGGTCCGGAACGGCCAGGGCGTACGTACGGCCCGACCGGTTGCCCGCGGTCCGTGCGGAATCCAGCTCCCGGACCCGGACACAGGGCCCCAGGGTGTCGTCCCGGCCGCTGACGGCGAGCCAGAGGCCGGTGGCGGGCTCCGCGTGCAGCGCGACGCCTCCGACGCGGCCGAGAGCCGGCTCGTCGTGCAGGTGCTCGCCGTCGAGGTCCCAGACGCGGGTTGCCGTCCCGGAGGCGAGGACGACCGCGCCAGTGCCGTCGGGTCGTGCCGCCACGGCGCCCACGTGCCGTCGGCCGGGGACCGGCAGCCCGGTCCGCGGGTGCGGTGCGGCCATCTGCGCGGGCGGATCCCAGACCCTCACCCGGACACCGTCGGCCACGGCGACCTGACCACTGTCGTCGGAGCGGAACACGAGCGAGGTCGGCCGGGTCCGATGGCCGGTCAGGGGCGGGAGTTCACTGCCGTCGGCCAGGCTCCAGACCCGGGCGGCTCCGCCGTCCAGGGCCGCTACCAGTGACCGCCCGCCGCCCCGGCCGAGCGCCACAGCGAGCCCCGAGCGATGGCGCAGTCCGGCGGCGAACACCTGACATGCCGTGAAGTCCCCGTCCGCCGCCGTGATCCGCCACACCCGCAGGTCGGGCGGTCCGGTGCACAGCCCGGCGACCAGAACGCCCGCCGCGCCCCCGGCCGAGTCCTGCGCCACGGCCAGCGCTTCGCACCGGCCGCCATCCGCGCCGAAGGCCAGCCGCTTCCGGTGCGTCCGCACATCCCACACCACGCAACCGCCGTCACCGCCCGCGATGACCATCAGTTCCGGGCCGGCCTCGGCGCTGAGCTCTGCGACCGCCACGGCGAGTGCCGTGTCGCGCTGGGTGGTTTGCTGTTGTGGCCAGTTCAGGAAGCCGAGGTGTCGGGGCTTGTTCTCCGTCCACTCCCAGATTCCGACCTGGGTGCCGACGGCGGCCACGACGATCTCCCGGTCCTGGTCCGCGCCCACCGCGACTCCGCCGACCCGTGCTCCCCACCCGAGCGGGCGGACCGTCTCGGCCGGGTCCGCGGGCCAGATCAGTACCCGTTCGGTGTCGGCCGCGACGGCGGCGATCGTGCTGTCCGCCCTGGCCGGAACGGCCAGGGCGTGCAAGCGGTTGACACGGTGTCCGGCAGCGACCGGGGTGAACCGGCGAAGCAGTTCCGGGCGCCCGCTCGCCAAGGGCCACTGCCATACCTGGTCGCCGGACCCGAGGACGGTGTCCTCGGGCGCCGGTGTGCAGGCGAGGGCGCGGACGTCGCCGTAGGGGGTGCGCAGTTCCCTGTACGAGGTCTCGGGGGCGGCGGTGGTCCACAGGTCCTGCCACGGCAGGACCATGGAGCGTGAGGCCCAGGCCAGCAGTCGCGGGTCGTGGCGCACGGCGGCGGCACGTAGCAGTGCGGCCCGCTGGAACGGGGTCCTGCCGAGCAGCTCCTCGGCGACGCGGCGGTAGAGGATGGTGTACGGAGTGGGCGGGAACGCGGGCTGATCGAGCAGAGGGATGAGCCGGGCGGGGTCGGCACGGAACATGAAGTCGGCGTTCTCGACGAGTTCGTCGAGCCGTCCCGCGGCCGCCGCGTGAGAGGCGGCGTTGCGGGCGATGTAGCTGTTGGTGTCGGGCCGCTCGTGGTACAGCTTCTCGTGCACCCGCAACAGGACGTCGGTCATGGTGGAGTGCAGGTCGGCGGCGGTCGCGGTGGCGCGGACGCCGTCGATGAGATGCTGGATCAGGGCCTTGTGATAGAGCCGGTACACCTGCTGACCGTCATCACCGTCGACATCGATGTGTGCGCCGGCGACCCGCAGGATGCGGGGGATGTCGTCACGGGTGTAGTGGTGGCCGGTTCCGCAGCGCTTGGCGAGGGCGTTGGCCGTGTCCAGCCAAATGCCGTCCTCGTCGGGCAGGCCCGCGCCCTGGGCGAGAGCGAGCGGAAGGAGCAGCCCGTCGGGCCGGCCGGGCAGGGTGTCGGAAATCTCGCCCGATTCGCCGAGGGCCGCGCCCATGTAGCGCAGTTCCATGGCGAAGACCTCGTCGAGACCGGAGACCAGGAGGGCCCGGAAGGCGGGGTGCCCGGGTGGATGTGGGGCATCGAGGCGGGTGAGGGCGCTGCAGTAGAAGCGGGCGGCGAGGAACACGCCCTGGCTGCGGTCGACGACGGCCTCGGTGACGGCCCGCAGCAGGTCCAGCGGGACGGTGCCGCCGGCGTAGGGCGAGGAGGGCTCGGTCAGCCGCCGGTTCACGTAGGCGGCCACGTCCCTGTCACGGTCCGGGTCCTGGTCGAGCTGGAGCAGGCCGGCTGCGTCGTGGATGAGGGGATGTTGGTTGCTTCGCGCGTCCTCGCGGGTCCCGATGAGGATTTTGACCCTGTTGTGTTCGAGGAGCGGGGTGAGGACATCCGTGATGATCGAGTCCAGGTCGCTGTCGTCCGCTTCGTCGAGGCCGTCGACGATCAGGCCGGTCCGGGGGCGTTCCGCGCATTCGGTCGCCAGCGTTCCGACGGCCTGGCGGGTGTCGGTCCATCCGGCGGTGTCCAGGCCGAGCTGTGTGCCGATCTCGCGGGCGCAGCTCAGGCTGCTGCGGCCCCGGCAGCCGATGACGGCATCGATCGCGCCGACCAGGTCGGTCCGCAGCCGGGCGGGCAGGTGGTTGTGTCGGGCGGAGTCCTCAAGAGTCATGAGCGCTACTTGGCCGAGGAACGCCGATTTTCCGCTGCCGGGGCCCCCTTTGACGACCATGACCCCGTTGTGGTGGGCGGATCCGAGCCAGCGGGCCACCCGGTCGAGCGGATCGCGGCGGCCGACGAACCGTTCGTCGTCGGCCTCCAGTCGCAGCCCGCCGAGCCGCCTGTGGGGCGTCGGCGCCGCGCTGGCCGCAGACCGGGGCGGGGCGTCGGCCACGAAATGGGGGTTGGTGAAGAACTTCGCGAGGCGCTCTCCCCCGTAGAGCCGGGCTGTCTGCATCTTGCCGGTGGCGGTGAGGTGTTCGGAGACGGCTTCCATGACGGCGGCCGCGTCCACGGCGTCAGAGTACGGACTCCACAGGGGGCGGCCCCGGCGGAAGGCGTGGTCCGGATTCCCGCACACCTCGGCCCAACCGTCCAGCCAGACGCCGACCTGGGCCCGACTCGCCCGCGCGGAGGTGCCGGGCAGCGCGGCGCCGGCCGCCGTGCCCACGCAGCCGATGCTGCGGGTCGACGCGGGTGCGCCACCGGGCACCGGTGGGGTACCCAGGGTGCGTTCGGCATGCCGCACGGCGTCGTCCGCCCGCTGCGCGACGTCCTGGGCGAAGCAGGTGTCGACGATGACGAGGATGTCGCCCTTCATCTCGACGACGTGCCAGCCGAGATCTTCGCCGGTCAGGGCGCCGCTGGTGCCGTCGGGGTTGCCCCAGTCCCGGCAGAGCAGCAGGGTGCGGCCGCTCTGGTGGCCGTGGCCGATCCAGTAGATGAGTTTGCGGTCGGTGGTCGCGGTGCGGATCGCGGCCAGGCCCTTCTCGATGTCGGCCTTGCTGCCGGTGATGACGGGACCGCCGGGTGTGAAGCCCAGGGTGTCGGCCAGCCGCCAGAACCGGTCGACGACGCCGCCGAGTTCGGGCAGGGTGGGGGAACCCTGGATCTGCTCGGGATGGTCGTACACGTCCACGCACACGACGTACGCCGCACCGCGATCCGGTATGCGCCCCACCGACGGCTCCCCCCTGAAGATTCCCGATGTTGCCCGAGGCAGGGGCGGTGTGCAACTGTCAACTCCCCTTTGTCACCCAGGGAGTGAGGGTTCTCGTGTCCGACCGCGACCTGTTCCGTATCGGCCCGCTCAGGACGCCGTACCACGTCTACGAGGGCGATGGGACGCGGCCCATCAAGGAGGACAACGTCCGCGTCTACTTCGATCCGGAGACCTTCGTACATGTGCCGGAGGAGGTGCTGCGCTGGCGCCAGGAGATCGAGGACGAGCAGCGCACGCAGGCCGTCTCCGGTGCCCCTCGGCGCTGGAACCACCCGCGTTTCGCACTGGAGACGATCGCGGTCACCCGCAGCGACGAGTACGAGGACCCGATCGTCGAACTGCGCTTCTCTCCCACGGACTACTTCACCTTCCTGGCCTCGCAGCAGTTGGACCGCAGCCTGGAGGAGGGGAAGGGGGCCGGGCGGACTCTGCGCGAGCACTACCTCGACGGGGCCGACCCGGTCACCGTGAACGGCTTCCTGTCCAGCAGTTTCGGGGCGAACGTCATCGTGATCACGGGGAAGGACAACAAGATGTTGTTCTCCCGGCGCAGCGCGACCGTGGGCGGCAATGCCGGCCGGTGGAACTCCTCCGCCAATGAGGGACTTTCCGGAAAGCATGATCTCAAGGACGGGGTCCCGGACCTGTTCGGGGCGGCCCGCCGGGCATTGCGCGAGGAACTGGCCGTACAGGAGGAGGACATCTCCGGTGTGGAGCTGCTGTCCTTCGGGATGGACACCCAGCGGCACCAGTGGGCCGGTTGTTTCCGGGCGGTGCTGGCGGACCTGGGTGAGGACGACCTGCGGGACCGCTGGAGCCATGGTGTGGAGGACAAGTGGGAACACAGCGAGTACGCGTTCGTGCCGGCCGAGCCGGAGCCGGTGCTCGACTTCCTGCTCGACCCGGAGCGGATCGATCTGTGGTCGGCGGCCTCGCCCAGCTTCTTCTACCACGCGATGGTCCGCACGATGGTGGAGCGGACCGGAAGTCCCGGAGCGGGCCGCTCCGCGGTCGAGCGCGCAATCGCCCCGGCCGTGGCGCGGGCCGCGGCCAAGGGGCCGAACGACGTATAGCGCCGCGTCCATGAGCCTGTCCTGTCTGCCAGGCGTGGGTCCCGGACGGTGGTTCGCGGTACCGCCGGCCCCGGTGGTTCGGGGTGCGGGTGCTCATCCCAGCCTCCTTTCCGGTATCCACGCTGCGTCGAAACTCGAACTCGAACTCCGACTCAGCTTCCGTGACATGCGCGCGGTGGGCGACAGCCTGCAGGCGCATGAGCAGCCGGTGATGACCGGAGTCGTCGGCCCGGGCGAGTACGTCGAGGACACGTTTGCGGACGACGCCCGGCGCGGCGATCTTGTCCTCCACATCGCTGAGCTTGCGGACGACGACCCGTGCGCTCGTGGGACGGACGGGAGCTTCGGCGATGTCCTGTTCGAGGCAGGGCAGGAAGTCACGGACGTCATGTGCGGTGAGGCCGAGCGGGAACAGCAGGCCATGTGCCCACCAGCGTGATCGCCGACTCGTCGTACTCCCGGTATCCGGTCGGTGCCCCGCCGGGGGTGGAGCGGGCATGCCCGGGACGCCGACTCTCACCCTGGCGTCAAGGTCGGGGAAGGGGGACGGAACAGGCATCACAGCCGGTGAGCGTACGTGGACGACTGCGACAACGCGGCGAGCGTGCGCGCCAGGCGTCGCACGGCAGACGGCTGTTCGAAGAAACGGCTCGGCCCCCAACACGTTCTGCGGTTCCGTCGAGCGTGTGCCGGACCGTGGACCCGGGCCTTCGGCCTGTCGAGGAGAGCGAAGGATCGGATCGCCCCGCTCATGAGCGACTCACGGACGCGCCGGCAGCGAAGCGGGACCGTTCATCGGCTTCGAGGGCGCCCGGCGTGGCGCGTCGCGGAAGCCGACGCGAGGGTCCGCGGAGGACTCCCCTCCTTCGCCGACCGCGCCTAACCTGCATGTATGGCCATGGGGGATGAACTGCTCCTGCTCGCGACAGTCCCGGGCAGGCGACGTGTACGGATACGGGCCGATGACCGGCTCCGGTTCGCTCTGCGGGCATCGGAGTTGGTGGATCTGGGCCTGGCCGGACGGATCACGGTCAGCCCCCGGCGGATCGAGGTGACGGACTCGCGACGCGTCGAGGACCGTCGTCTCAACAATGTTCTGCGCAGTCTGGGTGCGGCTGCTCCACCACCGAACCTCAAGGAATGGCTGCGCCAGACACCGCGCTCCCTCACCCTCGAGTATCTCTCCCGGCTCGAGGACCAGAAGGCGGTCCGGGTCCGCCGCCGGCGCGAGCCCGGCGGCCGTACCCGCCACGACATTCTCTCCGTCGACCTGCAGCGCCGCCGGGCGCTGCAGGCCCGTCTCGACGGCGTGGTCCGCGCGGGCTCCGCAACGCCGAAGGCCGCCCGCGACGTATCCCTCGCCCTGCTCGTCCAGGCTGCGGGCCTCGCCGCTGCGGCCTACCCGGGCCTGCGGGGGATCGCCGACCGTCGCCGTCTGGCAGCCCTCGGCGCACCCGGCCACCTCACGCCCACCACCGCCGGAACAGCCGCGGAAGCCGGTGAGGAAATCGCCACAGCACTGACCAGCGGCGCAGACGCCCTCACCCGCCGACTCCTCGGCGAGCTGAGCGACCTCTACGCCGACTTCACCACCGGGGGCCACGGCCTCGCCCACGACTTGGACGCGGGTGGTTGGTCCGGGGGAGGAGCCGACAGCGGTCATCACAGCGGCGGGCACGGGGACGGCGGGCACGGCGGCTGGTGACACGACAACCGGGAGTCGAACGAATGGCGTCGGAGCGCGCCGTGGTCTTCCAGGACGTCTGCTGAGCGATCGTTCGCCCGCGTGGTGGTCGTCCTCGGTGACTGGGCGCGTTCCGTGGGCCTCCGGGTACCGGCTACGCTGTGCGCCGGCGCCGCACCGTCTGCCGGATCACGGTGGGGACGAATCCCACTCCGACGCTGAACACGGCTGCTCCTGCGGCCAGCAGAGTCGTCCGCCTGGGCCAGGTCGCGCCGGTCAGTTCCAGATGGGACGAGGGATATTCGGAGAACTTCGCCGTGACCAGGGCCGAACGGACGTCGCTGTGCGCGGCGAGGTCGCGCAGGACCGGGTCGAAACCGAATTCCCCCTCACGCCGTCCCCCGCCCGGCAACTCCACGGCCAGTCCGTTGCTGCGCGCCCAGGTGCGCAGCGGCGTGTCCACGGCCGAGGTGTCTGCAACGCCGGGCACCACGAAGCGGTCCACCCCATGGGCGCCTCCGCGTGCCGTCTCGGCGATCAGGACCAGGCCGTGACGGGTGATGACGGTGTCGCGTGCCCCGAGCACCACCGTTCGCGCGGTGAAGGAAACCCCGGCGTAGCCTTCGAAGGCCGCAGCCGCGTCGATCTCGCCCACGCCGTCGACCAGGCCGATGCCCACGGTGGGCCGCAGCCAGGGGAATGCGGCGTTGAGCGCGTAGGGCACGTCGCCGATGGCCAGCCGGTTGGCCGGGATCGCGGTCGGCCCGTCCGGGGTCCAGCCCGGATACGACAGCCTCTTCCCGATGCGGGCGGCCTCGTCCTTGCCCGCCAGTTCCTCCACCACCCGCAAGGCGCCGACGGTGCCGGAGGTGATGCCTGCGGTGGTGGTCACCCGTCCGTCCTCGACGTACCGCTGACCGCGCTTCCAGTGCACCTGCGGGTACTGGCGTTTCAGGGAGCTGATGCCGGACCAGAACGAGGTCGCGTCGTGGCCGTCCAGCAGGCCGGAGGCGGCCAGGAGTTCCGAGCCGGCGCACACACCGAGGACGCGCGTGCCCCTGTGATGGCGTTCGGCGATCCACCGGCGGGTCCGGGCCTCCTTGGCGTCGGCCGGGTCGGTCACCGCGGGCACGACCATCACATCGGGTTCCGGCAGTGTGCCGCGCTCCACTTCTGTCAACGTGTGATCGGGAAGCAGGTGTGCTCCGCCGGACAACGGGGAGACACGGCGTTCTGCCGCCACGGTGTAGACGAAGAACTTCTCCGACTCGGCGAACACCTGATAGGGCGCCAGGACGTCGGTTGCCACGGAGCCCTCGTTGCTGATCACCACTGCCACCGTGATGCGGTCCTTCGGCACGGGCCGGGCGGCAGGCCACGACCGCGTGGCGGATGCGGCAGGAGCGGGCGCGAAGCTGTCCGCCATGGACGCACTCACTCCGGCGAAGACGATCCCGGCGAACGACGCCATGGACAGGACCAGGCCGGCCAGGACCCAGCCGGTACGGCGGACGGCCTTACGGCCCTTACTCATCTCGGAATTCACCTCGGGCAAGACATACCTCCATAATTCGGGCACGTGGTGGTAGTGCTGTGCACTCGTGGTCCACAGCAGGGGAAAGGGAAGAGGGAGGACGGGCAAGGCCGAGGAACTGCCACCGTCCGAAGAACGGGACGGTCAGCCGGCCGACCGCAGTTGTGTCCGCAACCGGGACGGCGAGGCGCCGAAGGTTTCGGTGATCAGACGGCGCAGCTGTCGTGCGTCGCGGAAGCCGCAGCGGACCGCGACGGCCTCCACCGTCAGACCGGTGCCGACCAGTAGGGTGCGGGCCCGCTCCAGACGCAGCTGCCGCTGGTAGGTGAGCGGGGTGATGCCGGTGGCCTTCGAGAAGGCCCGGGTCAGGCCGCGCGGGGACAGGTGGGCGACGGCCGCGAGCTCGCCCAGGGTGTGAGGGGCGTCCAGATTCTGGGCCAGGAAGTCCTGCACCCGGTGCACTGCGGGCTGCACATGGTCGCGGTGGCGCAGGAACGGGCTGATCTGTGTGGTGTCGCCGTCCCGTCGTAGATACAGCACCAGTTCACGGGCGACCGCGGCGGTGAGCTCCGGGCCGTGGTCTTGTTCGACGAGAGACAGCGAGAGGTCGATTCCGGCCGAGATGCCGGCACTGGTGCTGACCCGTCCGTCGTGGACGTACAGCGCGGCTTCGCGCACCCGAGCCGCAGGGTAGCGCTCGCGCATCGCCGTGGTGAGCGACCAGTGCGTCGTGCATGCCCGGCCGTCCAGCAGTCCCGCCTCTGCGAGTACGGCGGCACCGCTGCACACCGATGCGACCCGGGCCCCGGCGTCATACGCTTTCCGTACCCAGCGCACCGCGGCCTCAGGTACCAGTCGGCCGGATCCGGTCAGTCGCGGCCCGGGAACCAGTACCAGATCGCCCGGCCCGGCCTGCGTCTCCGCCAGGTGCGACAGGCCGGTCAGCTGCAGGCCTTGCGCCGAGCGCACCCCGCCGGTCTCGGCGGCGTACTCCAGCCGGTAGCCGCCCCCCAAATGGGCAGCGGCATCGAAGACCTGCACCGGACCGCCGAGGTCCAGCAGGTTCACCTCGGGCAGGACCAGCACGATCACACGTCCGGTGCACCCGCTCGTCACATCATTCACCCGGACACAGTAAGCAGGAGCCGGTGCCGTCCACGAGGGCTCTCGGCGCAGTGGAACGGACGGATCAGGCACTGCCCGGGAGATCCCGTGCGGTGAGGTCGGGTGCGCCCGTCGCCCTGCTGGGCATGTCGACACTCTTTCGCTTCCGTGCTCCGTCTCTTGGACGAGGCCGATCGATGCGCCGGTGGCGAGCGCGGCCGGGTGCACCGGCTTGCCGCTGGTGGCGCTCGGCCACATGGGGCTGACGGGGCCGCGTCTGACCGACACGTCTCGCGATCCGAGGGCGGCAACCAGCCACGACTGCGTCTCGCGCCTACCCTTGCCGCCATGGATCCGGTCTCGATGCGTGACGTGGACGGCGACCCGCCGGTCGTGCAGGACCCGCTGCGGGACTTGATCACCAAGCAGACCGGACACGCAGAGCGAGGATGCGGTGAGCGGTGGCCGGCCGGATCGGCGGGAGGTTCGGCACGCGATGCGCTTGGCGGGTCGAAGTGGCTGCGCTTCTTGCAGTTGCCGCGCGAACTCGACTGTTTCCCGGTCGAAATTGCTGCGGGCGACCGGTCGACACCATGGTCAGCGGGGCGATCCGCTCGGCACACCCCGGCATCGACGGTGAACAGCTCCGGGCGGTCATGCCGACGGCCCGCGACGACGAGCAGGAGGTGGGCCCGTGACCGGGGCAACCGGCAGAGTGGCGTTGGTGACAGGGGCCGGCAGCGGAATCGGTGCGGCCACCGCGCGCCTTCTGGCCGCGCGAGGGATGCGCGTGGTGGTCAACTACCTCCGCAGCGGCACGGCAGCCGAGGAGGTCGTGGTCGGCATCCGGGCCGCAGGCGGCCAGGCCATGGCAGTGCAGGCCGACGTGCGTGAGGCAGGGGCGGTCGAGAGGCTGACCGGGCGGGTCCAGGCGGCATGGGGTGGCATCGACGTGCTTGTGCACAACGCGCTCACCCCGTATGTGATCAAGCCGTTCCAGGACATGACGTGGGAAGAACTGGGCGGCAAGCTCGACGACGAGATGCGTGCGGCGTTCGCGGTCACCAAAGCCGTTCTGCCCGCCATGACCGCACAGGGCTGGGGGCGCATCATCTATCTCGGTACCGGCCTGAGCAGTCGACCCAGGGAGGGCATGATCGCGCTGGGCACGGCCAAGGCCGCACTGGCGCAGTTCGCCCGGTACCTCGCCCAGGAACTGGGCCCGCGTGGCATCACGGTCAACGTCGTCGAGCCCGGCCCGGTGGAAGGCACCCGGATGGCGGACGTGATCGACGAGGAGCTCAAACAGCGGCAGGTGGCCGCCACCCCCCTGGGCCGCCTGGCGCACCCGGGCGACGTCGCCCAAGCGGTTGCCTTCTATGCCAGCGACGACAACGCCTTCATGACCGGCACCACGGCCGCGGTCAACGGCGGGATGTCCATGTACTGACGTCCGTCGTCCCCGCGCACGGGGTCGTACCGTCCCGGTCACGCCGGCGATCGGAGCGCATTTGGCACGCCGTCACCTCTGCACCAGGGGTCGCAGCGGCCGGGCCTGCGACACACCCGGGCCCAAGGCCTGTCCCGTCCATTCCGGCGGGCGCACGACGACAGCTACGGCACCTCGCCGCGTTGTCGGAACGTCCGCACACATCCACTCCGCGGACGTCCCTTCGACTCGCGATGCATCGCATCCGACGCCGCTCGCTGTTCCGCCAGGGATGACGGGACAGCCCCCGGCGCGGTGACACGATCAAGGAAGAACGTTCATGTACACGATCGATCTCGCCTACGTCGGGCGGGGACTGCATGAGGAACTGGTCGCCTACATCGCCGACCAGCAGGGCTACTACGCCGACGAGGGCGTCCACGTGGCGCTGCGCGACGGCTGCTCCTGGGACGACGAGCGGCTGCGCCGAGGCGCCACCATCGGGCTCGGCCGGGCGCTGCTGTCACGACTGGCCGATGGCACCCCCTGGGTCGCACTCGACGTCAACACCCACCGCCCGCTGTTCTGGTTCCTCGCACGCCCCGGCCTGACCTCCCTGGCCGACCTGGCAGGCCGTCGGCTGGCGGTACACGCACCCCACACCGCACCCGGGTGCTTCGCCCGGATCGTGCTGCGCCAAGTCGGTCTCGACCCGGACCGCGACATCCGCACCATCGTCCGTGTGCCCGGCGACTACGGCATGGACCTGCGCCGGCTGCACGAGGGCAGCATCGACGCCGCCCTGGTCGGCAGCACCATGGCACCGGAGGCGATGGCCGCCGAGCACGGCTGGCAGGTGCTGGCCTGGGTCGGCGACCACTTCCGGATCCCCACCGTAGGCGTGGCCGTCGACCCCACCTACGTCCACCCGGACGACCCCGCGGTCCAGGCCGTGGTGCGAGCCCACCGGCGCGCCCTGCAGATGATCCACACCGAACCCGATACCACGGTGCGGCACATCCAGACGTTCCTCGGCCGACACACCGCGGACGAAGTCCGAGCCCACTACGAGACGTTCATCGCACCGTACTTCACCACCGACGGCCAAGCGGACCTGGCCGTCGGCGCCACCGCGATCACCGCGGTCGCCGCCGAACTCGCCCTCCCCGTCACTGTCACCGCAGCCGAGTTCTACCGCACCGCAACCAGGAGCCCGACGACGCCTACGCCATCTTGATAGCAATCAAAGCCTCATAAAGTGCAAACAGGGCACCAGTCACCGACGGAAGGAGCGAGTCATGAAATTCGCAGTCATCGGCGGAACCGGGCTGATCGGGTCACGGGTCGTGGAGAACCTGAACGCAGCCGGACATCGGGCCGTACCGCACTCCCTGTCCACAGGCGTGAACATCATTACCGGTCAGGGGGTGGAGGCGGCAGTGGCGGGCGCCGACGTCGTCATCAACCTGGCGAATTCCCCGACCTTCGACGACGCCTCGCTCGCCTTCTTCCGGACTTCGATGGACAACCTGCTTGCCGCGAGCGAGAAGGCCGGAGTCGGACACTTCGTCATTCTTTCGATCGTCGGCGTGGACCACGTTCGAGACCTGGACTACTACCGGGCGAAAGTGCTTCAGGAAGACATCCTCAAGGCCGGACCGATCCCCTATTCCATCGTCCGCGCCACGCAGTTCATGGAGTTCATGGACGCAACCCTGGCCATGACCACCGACGGCGACACCGTCCGGCTGCCGCGTACACCGATTCAGCCGATCGCCGCTGCGGATGTCTCCAGCTCTGTCGCCGAAGTCGCCGCGGGCAGCCCTCTGAACGGCGTGGTCAACATCGCGGGTCCCGACGTCTACGCCCTCGATGAACTCGGCCGGCTCACCGTGACCGCCAAGAGCGACGGGCGCTCTGTCGTGACGGATGACACCGCCGGCATGTTCGCCGTCGTCCACGGCGACGCCATCACCGCCCCTGACGATGCCCGCATCGCCCCCACCCACTACACCGACTGGCTCTCCTGAAGCACCCCCTCAGCGCAACCACCGAGTGAGGGACGGGCGGCGCGGGTCGTTCACGCGGGCAGACGCAGCCGGGACACCCTCGGGTTTCTTGCCTGCCTCATGGGCCAGCGGGGCGGCCGGCTGCACGGACGACGAAGGCGGGAACGCGGCTGGATGCCGACCCGGGCGGCCGGGCCGCACCGCTGGTCCAGGTCGACCGGGACGAAGGCCAGGTTCTGCCGGACCGTCCGGCGGCCAACAGCTCCACGCCGGGGGCCATCCGGCACAGGGCACCAGGTGGCCCGGAACTGGACCAGGACGGGCCGCTCCACCTGGAGGACGCATGGTGAACGTCTGCTCGGTGATGCTGTCCACCAGGTGTGGGCCATGCGGGGGCTCGCTGTCCTGTACGGGTGGGGGAGTGCGGTCCGGTGTTGCCGCGCAGCGGGCTACCGAGTGGCACCAGCCGCGTGGCGGCGCTGCTCGACGGCGCGGTCGATGTCCTCGTCCAGCAGGTCGGTGTTGATGGCGAAGGCGGCGGCGGACCCCATGCCTGCGGCGACGACGACCTGGGCTCGTGGGTCGATGACATTACCGGCGGCCCAGACACCGACCACGCTGGTGCGGCCGGTGCGGTCGGTGGCGACCCAGCCGTTGTCGTCCTTGTCGCAGCCCAGCTGGGTCAGCAGCTCGTCGTGCGCCACTGGGCGGGGGAAGACGAACGCGGCGGCGCGGGGGACGACGCGGCCGTCGACGAGTTCGATGCCGCGCAGCCGGTCGCCGTCGACGACGAGCTGCTTGATCTCGCCCTCGACGAGGCGCAGGCCGCACGCCGCCAGCCGCTCCCGGTCCTGCGCGGTCAGGTCCAGGGAGTGCGGGAAGAAGACGACGTCGTCGCTCCACCGGCGCAGGAGCAGGGCCTGGTGCACCGCTCCCGGGTGGGTGCCGAGGACTGCGAGGGGCTGGTCGCGGACTTCGTACGCGTGGCAGTACGGACAGTGCAGCAGGTCCCTGCCCCACCGCTCGCGCACGCCGGGGATGTCGGGCAACTCGTCGCGCAGCCCGGTCGCGATCAGGATGCGGCGGGCCTTGAGCACCACCCCACCCGCCATGCGGACGTAGTAGCCGTGGTCGATCTGTTCCACCTGTCCATGGATGAGCTGGACGCCGTAGCGGGCGATCTCGGCGCGCCCGAGGTCGAGCAGCGCTGCCGGGGGCAGACCGTCGCGGGACAGGAAACCATGCATGTGCGAGGCCGGCGCGTTGCGCGGTCGGCCCGCGTCGATCACCACTACCTTGCGGCGAGCGCGGCCGAGGAGCAGGGCGGCGTTCAGACCGGCCGCTCCGGCGCCGACCACCACCACGTCGTGGATCTCGTCGACATCGCCGTGCTGTGCCCTGCTGTTCTGGTCATTCGTCGTATTGATCATGGAAACAACCTCCTGGCGCGATAGTGCGTGCCGGGCACTCCGGCGACAACTTCTGTTGCCATTTCTGGGACGCGCGAGGTGGAATGGGGGTATGGACGAGCAATCACCGATCGCCGCCACGCTGGCCCAGGTCGGCTCCCGCCTCAGGCGCGTCCGCGCCCAGCGCGGCGTGACCCTGTCGGCGCTGGCCGAGGTCACCGGCATCTCCAAGAGCACGCTGTCGAGGTTGGAGTCCGGCCAGCGCCGCCCGAGTCTGGAACTACTGCTGCCCATCGCGCAGGCCCACCAGGTGCCCCTGGATGAACTCGTCGGGGCGCCCGAGGTCGGTGACCCGCGGATCCGCTGCAGGCCCCGCGTCCACAACGGCCGCACGGTGATCCCGCTGTCGACGCAGCCGGGACGCCTGCAAGCCTGGAAATCGATCATCCCTGCGGAACGCAATCGGCCCGATCCGGTCACGCACGAGGGGTACGAGTGGCTGTACGTCCTGTCCGGACGCCTGCGACTCATCCTGGCCGACCACGACCTGATCATGGAAGCGGGCGAGGCCGCCGAATTCGACACTCGCCTGCCGCACTGGTTCGGCCCCACGGGAGAGTCCCCGGTGGAGGTCCTCAATCTGTTCGGCCCCCAGGGAGAACGCATGCACGTCCGGGCCAAGCCCCACTCCCGGGCGGAGCCGGAGTCCTGACGGAAGACCCGCCGCCGGACCCGTGTCCGCACCCCGTATCAGGCGAACCGAGGGAGACCGGGCGGGCGATCGACCGCGGTCACGGTGACAGTCACACCCTCACGCCCGACATGCCTCGCAGAATGTCACGATGGGCGACCCGGCTCCTCCTCGGCGAGCGTGGGCGAGTGTGCTGCCGCGGGCGCGGGAGCCGGTACGGCCCGCGAGGGCACAGCTCAGGACGAGGTTGCCCGGGAGTGCGGGTCGCCCGCCCGGTCCCCGTCATGGTGCTCCGCCGAGGATCGAGGGTCGTCGGGATTGGTCCGGGTGCGTGCGGTGCGCAGCAGGGCGGCGATGAGGATTGCCGCGCCCGTCATCAGGGCGGCGCTGACCACCGAGGCGATCCGGGCCTCACGGGCGAAGGCGTCGAAGGCCGCGTTCCGTAGGGATTCGGCGGTGCCGCGCGGGAGGGCGGTGGCGGTCTCGACGGCGCCGCCGAGAGTGCTCCTCGCCGCCTCCAGTTCCTCGGACGTGAGGTCGTCAGGAGCGTTGGCCGCCAGTTCCGAACGGTAGACGGCGGAGCCGATGCTGCCCAGGAGCGCGATGCCCAGCGCCCCGCCGAACTCGGCAGAGGTCTCGGCCAGGGCGGAGGCCGTCCCGGCCCGCTCCGGTGGTGCGGCGGACAGGATCACTTCGGTGACGACCGCGGAGACGGCGCCGATGCCGATCGAGACGACGGTCATGCCACTGACGAGGTGGACGATCCCTGAATCGCTCCGGAGCAGGGCCAGCATGACGTAGCCCGCAGTCGCCACGAGCAGGCCGGCGGCGATCACGTTGTGTTGACCGATGCGAGGGGCGAACGCGGTGGCCAGGGCGATACCCACGGGCATCACGAGGAAGGTGGGCAAGGACCACACAGCCGACTCCAACGGACCCATGCCCAGCACGAGTTGCATGAACTGCCAGTTGAACAGGCTGAAGCCGACCAGTCCGAACGTCGCCAGTGCATCGATGAGCAGGGGCACGCTGAATCGACGTGTGCGGAACAGCGTCATGTCGATCATCGGGTTCGCGGTCCTGTGCTGGCGGCGGATGAACGCCGCTCCCACGGCGAGCCCGACGGCGCAGCACGCCAGGGAAGTCCACCCGAAGCCTTGCTCCGCCGTCGCCTTGACGCCGTAGACGATGCCCAGCACCGCTACCAGAGACATGGCGGCGCCGAGCAGGTCGAAACGGCCCGGCCTGGGGTCGCGGTACTCGGTCAGCAGCAGTGGGCCGAGGATCAGTAGCAGGATCATCACCGGCACGTTGATCAGAAAGACCGATCCCCACCAGAAGTGCTCCAGGAGCAGACCACCGATGATCGGGCCGAGCACAGCGCCGCCCGCGAAGCCCGCTGTCCAGATGCCGACCGCGGTGGCCCGCTGTGCGGCGTCGTGGAACATGCTCCGGATCAGGGAGAGAGTGGAGGGGGCCAAGGTGGCTCCGGCGACGCCCAGGAGCACGCGCGCCGCGATGAGTGTCCCGGGGCTGGTCGAGCAGGCCGCCAGGACCGAGGCGGCACCGAAGGCCGCGGCACCCGTGAGCAGCACGCGTCGCCGCCCGAAACGGTCACCGAGTGTGCCCATCGTGATGAGCAGGCCGGCGAGGAGGAAGCCGTAGGCATCCATGATCCACAGCTGCTCGGAACTGCTCGGGCCGAGATCGGCCGTCAGAGACGGGAGCGTGATGAACATGACGGACATGTCCATGGACGCCAGCAGGCAGGGCAGCACCAGGACGGCGAGACCGACCCACTCCCCGGCTCCGGCTCTCTTCTCTTCTTCAGTCATGCCCTCTCCTGAGCCGTGCAGGTTCGGATGGACTCAGCCACCCTTGGATGCGTACTTTGTACGCACCAATGCGTGCAGAGTACGCACGCATGTCGAATCGAACCAACACCTTTTTGAGCTGCTGATTCATGAGGGATGCGCGCATGCTTGCATTGGCGGGCTAGAATTTCGACACAACCTGATGTGTGACGAAAAGGAGCTCGGTGATGTCCGTGAAGTCGGCATGCGCCTCGTGCGGAAGGGCGCTGGAGCCCGCGGACCGGGGGCGGCCGAGGCTCTACTGCTCCCGTGCGTGCCAGGCGAGGGCCTACCGGGCACGCAGGATGGAGACGTCGGCCGACGTCCCGGAGGGGAGCGATGGTGCGCCACATCTCACCGTCGAGCGCATCGTGCGGGCCGGCATCGTCGTCGCGGACGCGGAGGGGCTCGACGCGCTGTCGATGCGCCGGGTCGCCACGGAACTCGGCACCGGCACGATGTCCTTGTACCGGCATGTGGCATCCAAGGACGACCTCGTGACCCTGATGGTGGAAGCCGCGATGGCCGACGTGCCGCTGCCCGACTCGCCGTCGCGGAACTGGCGCCACGGACTTGAACGCGCCGCCTGCCGCGACTGGGAGTTGTACCACCGCCACCCATGGATCCTGCCGAGGGTCATGATGACGACTCGCGCGTATTTCAGCCCGGCTCTCGCAGCGGACAGCGAAAGCGCCTTCGCCTCGTTCGACGGGCTCGACCTCGAACCCGCCGATACGTTCCGGTACATGTTCATGTTCGCCTCCTACGTGCAGGGCGTGGCGCTGATCCTCGTCAGCGACGCGGAGGCGGAGCGGCGGTCGAGGCTCGCCGCGAAGCAGGGGGCGAAAGCCTCCGACCACGCGCAGGGCCCGCTGTACGAACCCGGGGCGTATCCCCGGCTCGCCCGCGCGATGCGAGCGGGCGCCGACCCCTGGGACCTCGACGCCTTGTTCGCCTCAGGTCTCGCCGGTGTCCTGGACGGCATCGCAGCCGATCTCGCGCGACGGGGCATCGACGCCTGAGCTCCGCGCCACCCGGGCCTCTTCAGCAGGGCCGGCCGGCGACTTGGGTGTGGAGAGAGCGGGGGCTGGAGCCGAGGCGGTGCGGTCCTCGCCGGAGCCGACGGATCGGACCACGTCGTCGGAGGACCGATCACGACCTCGTGGTGGAAGTTCCCCGGCCCGCTACGAGGCCCTTCCCACGACCCTCGACGCGGCCCGAGCATCGAAGACCATGAGGCTCAGCCATAGAAGAATGCGCTTTTGTGACCCCTCCTGAAGGCCGCAGGATGGCGGAGAACCGGCCTGCGGGGAGGAATCATGTCGTCAGCCATCGATACGGGTCTGCTGCCCTTCACTGCCGAGGTCCGCCCGGAAGGGCTCGCCGTCGGAGGGGTCCTGCTCACCGAACTGGCGGGGCGTTCGGGAACACCGCTCTTCGTGTACGACGAGGAGCACCTGCGCCGACGCTGCCGGGAGGCGGTCGCCGCCTTCGGCCAGGGCAACGTCGCGTACGCCTCCAAGGCATTCCTGTGCACGGCCATGGCCCGACTGGCCCACGAGGAGGGGCTGTTGCTCGATGTGGCCTCCGGCGGAGAGCTGCGGGTGGCGCTGCACGCGGATGTTCCGGCCGGACGGATCGTGCTGCACGGCAACAACAAGGACGAGGCGGAGCTGCGCACGGCGATGTCGGCAGGGGTGCGGCACGTGGTGGTCGACAGCTTCGACGAGATGGACCGCATCGAGCGCCTGCACGCCGAGGGACAACTGCCTCCCGCCCGGGTCCAGCTGCGGGTGGCGCCCGGTGTCGCCGCAGGCGCACACGAGGCGATCCGGACCGGTGGCAACGATTCGAAATTCGGCTTCGGCCTCGTCGGCGGAACCGCCGCAGCCGCCGTGCGCCGGGCCGCCGGCTCCCCGGCGATGATCCTTGAGGGCGTCCACGCGCATGTGGGTTCCCAGGTGCTGGACACGGCGGAGCTCGCGGCAGGAGCCGCGGCCGTCGCACGGTTCGCCGCGGAGGCGCGGGTTCACCGGCTCACGGTCGGCGGCGGCCTCGGAGTCGCGTACGAGGCGGGGCAGACCGTACCCTCGTTCGCCGACTGGGCGGCCCGGGTGCGCACCGCGGTGCGTGACGCGGGCTGGGGCGGTGACGTGACAGTGGAGCCCGGCCGGTCCATCGCCGCCCGCGCGGGGCTGACCCTGTACCGGGTGGGCACGATCAAGCGCATCGAGGGCGTGCGGACATACGTCAGCGTCGACGGCGGCATGAGCGACAACCTGCGCCCCGCCCTGTACGGCAGCCGCTACGAGGTGTTCCTGCCACGCCGGCCCCGTGCCTCTCGACCGCTGCGGGCACGGCTGGTCGGCAAGCACTGCGAGAGCGGCGATGTGATCGTCGACGACGCCGCCCTGCCGTCCGAGCTCGCGGTGGGCGACCTCCTGGCCACGCCGGTCACGGGCGCATACGGATATGCCATGGCGTCCAACTACAACAAGCTGCCGCGCCCCGCAGTCGTCTTCGTGTCAGACGGCCGTGCCCGCACCGTGGTCCGGCGGGAGACCGAGGAGGACCTGCTGCGCCTGGACGTGGACGAGTGCGCCGGGCCCGACGTGCCACCGGCGACCGCAGGGTCGGGTGCCGGGGCGGCACAGCGCGTCGGCACGGCCTAACCTGACCCGATGCTGAACAGTGCTCGACTGCTCGTCCTGCTGGAAATAGCCCGCACGGGCACCATCGTGGCCGCGGCCCGGGCGCTGCATCTGAGCCCGTCCGCCGTCTCTCATCAACTCGCCCGTCTGGAGCAGGAGCTCGCGGTGGCGTTGGTGGAACGTCAGCCGCAGAGCCTGCGGCTGACGGCGGCCGGTGTGCGACTGGCCGAGCACGCACAGGCCGTCGCCGACCTGATGGCCGTTGCACAGGACGATCTCCGGGCGCACTCCGAAGGCGAAGCCGGGGTACTGCGGCTGGGCTTCTTCGCCTCCTCGGGCCTGGAACTGCTCCCCCGGGCGCTTTCGGCCTTCGCCGCCGAGCGGCCCCGGGTCGAGCTGGAGCTGATCCTGGGGCAGCCGCACGAGCTGGTGCCCGATCTGGAAGCGGGCCGACTGGATGCGGCGGTCGTCTTCGAGCATCCGCTGGACCCCTGGTGCCGACAGGCGGGTGTGGACGTGGAGATGTTCTTCGACGAGCCACAGCTGGTGGTCCTCCCTCTGAGGCACCGCCTCGGGCGGCGCACCGCGGTCGGGCTCGCCGCTCTGGAGGGGGAGAGCTGGATCGGTACACACGGCGGTCACACCGGCGAACCGGTACTGGAACGCGCGTGTGCGGCCGAGGGGTTCCGGCCACGGGTCCGCTGCCGCAGCGACCACTACCAGGTCACGATCAACCTCGCCCGTGCGGGCATGGGGATAGCGCTCGTCCCGGCCCTCGGGCTCGGCGACACCACGGGTGTGCACGTCTGTCGCCTGGACCATCCCCGACTGCACCGGCGCATCGGGGTCGCCACCCGGCCCACCAACCGCAATCCGCTGCTTCGGATATTTCTCGCGGAGCTGCGGTCGGCGGCCGAGGAGATCCGGTCGCTGCTGGATATGCAGTGGTCCTGACAGGTGGGGCGTACGGCTCTCATTCGCCGACGCGGCGCCGGGCGCACGCCGCGAGGGTGCGGCCGACGTCCCGGATGGCATGCACTGCGGCCCGCTCCGTGCTGGGGCCCAGCGCCGGGTCCCAGTGCGCCACCACCGCGTACGTCAGCCGACGCGCGCCGATGACGACACCGGCATCGGCGCGGACCCCGGTGTCGGTGCCGGTCTTGTTGGCCACCAGAAGCCCGTCGGGCAGGGGATTCGGGAAGCCGGCGGCGTACGGGTCGTGATCCACCAGGGCGGGGACCATGCCGTGGTCGGTGTTGGCGCGCATCCATCGCAGGAGCCGTGCGGAGGCCGACGGGGAGCTCAGCGTGCCGCGCACCGCATGTGTCACCAGCCGCGCCAGGTCCCGTGCGGTGCCGGTCGCGAAGACGGGCGGCGCATCGGGGCCCCGGATGTCACGGACCTTGTCGTGCAGTGCGAGGTGGTCGAGCCCGAGTTCTTCCGCCAGCCGGGCCGTGGACTCGCGCCCCACCAGGCGGAGCAGTGCGTTGGTGGCGGAGTTGTCGCTGACCGAAGCGGTCAGCCAGGCCAGATCCTCGACGGTCCAGCCGCGCCTGCTCATCCGGCGCAGCAGCCCGGTCCCGTCCGCCAGGTCCTCGTCGAGAACCTCGACGAGCCGGTCGGCGAGCAGCTCCCCGGTGTCCAGTCGGCGCGACACCTCGGCGAGCAGCAGCAGCTTCGAGGCGGACGCGACCGGCAGCACGGTGCACTCGTCGACCCCCACCGTCTCGCCGCCGTCGATGTCGACGGCGGCCACGGTCAGGGTGAGCGGCAGCGCGGCCGAACGCCGCGCCGCCGCGGCCACTTGGGCCAGACTCATCGGATCCTCACCACTTCCCCCGCCCGCGCCGCGGTCGGGCAACCGCCCCTCACGGCGACCCGTCCCGCCACCACGACGGTATCGATGCCCTCGGGGGCCAGCAGCGGCCGGTCGAAGGTGGCGGTGTCACGCACCGACGTCGGGTCGATGACGACCAGATCGGCGAAGGCGCCGTCGCGGACCACGCCGCGACCGGTGAGCCCGAACCGCCGGGCCGGCAGACCGGTCATCTTGTGCACCGCGTCCTCCAGCGGGATCAGCTGCTGGTCGCGGCCGTAATGACCGAGCACACGGGCGAAACTTCCCGCCCAACGAGGATGTGGGCGACCGGGTTTGGGGACGCCGTCCGAGCCGATCATCGACAGCGGGCTGGCGAGCACCCGCCGTACGTCGTCCTCGCGCATGGAGTGGCTGATGATGGTCACCTCGCCCTGCTCGGCCAGCAGCAGGTCGCACGCGTAGTCCACCGGATGGACTCCGCGTCCGGCGGCGAGATCGGCGATGCTGCGGCCCTCGGCCTCCGGGTGCGCCTGCGCGGCGGCCACGGTGATGAGGTCCCAGCCGCCGTTGCCCACGGTGTTCTCCCACCCCTTGACGCCTTGAGCGATGTCCCTGCGGATCCGGTCGCGCGTATCGTCCCGGCGCAGCCGTTCCAGCAAGGCGCCGACACCGCCCTCGCTCGTCCATGGCGGCAGCATGGCGTGCAGGACGGTGCTGCCCGCGGTGTACGGGTAGACGTCGCACAGCACGTCCACCCCTTCGGCTCGGGCCCGTTCCAGCCGGGGCAGGGTGCGCAGCGTGGCGCCCCAGGCGTGTCGGCCCGCGGTCTTGTGGTGGGAGATCTGCAGCGGGGCGCCGGAACGCGCCGCGATCTCCAGGGCTTCCTCCAGAGCGGTCTCCACCTGTGACATCTCGTCGCGCAGATGAGTGACGTAGGGCTTGCCGTGACGCGCGGCGACCCCGGCCAGCGCGACGATCTCCTCGGTGCCGGCGTAGGTGCCGGGCGGGTAGATCAGCCCGGTGGACAGGCCGGCCGCACCCTGGCCGAGTGCCCGGTCGAGCAGCGCGCACATGGTGTCCAGCTCCTCGGGCCGGGGCGGGCGGGCCTCGAAGCCCATCACCCCGGCGCGCAGCGTGCCGTGACCGACGAGCGAGGCGATGTGGGTGCGGCGCAGCGCGGGATCCTGCCCCGCGGCGAACGAGTCGAAGTCCACTGCGGGCCGGACAGGTCCGAGCCCGAACGTCACCCTGAGGTGCTCGGTGAGTGAAGGCAGCCGTTCCGGTAGCGAAGGGAACAGGCTCGTCCCGCAGTTGCCGCAGATCTCCGTGGTGACGCCCTGGAGCAGTGGTGCGAGGCGAAGGTCGTCGATCGGCTCGGCGGTGCCGTCGGCGCCGTGGGGAGCCGCGAGGGCGTCGGAGTGCGTGTGCACGTCGATGAAGCCGGGCGCGACGACCCGGCCGGTGACATCCAGCGTCTCGGCCGCCGCGGCCGGGGTGCCCGCGGGCAGTACGGCGATCCGTCCGTCCACCACCGCGATGTCCGCCTCTACGGCGGGTGCGCCGGTTCCGTCGACCAGCGTGCCGCCGCGCAGCAGCAGATCCACAGGGCGCCCCATCACAGCACCGTCGACAGGAAGGCCCGCGTGCGCTCGTGCCGCGGGTCGGTGAACAGAAGCTCCGGGATCCCGGATTCGACGACGGCGCCCCGATCCATGAACAGGACACGGTCGGCGACCTCGCGGGCGAAGCCCATTTCGTGGGTGACCACGACCATCGTCATACCGCTGCGGGCCAGGTCGCGCATGACCCCCAGGACCTCACCGACGAGCTCGGGATCGAGAGCGGACGTGGGTTCGTCGAAGAGCATGAGCGCCGGCTCCATGGCCAGTGCGCGGGCGATCGCGACACGCTGCTGCTGCCCACCGGACAGCTGCCCCGGATAGTGGTCCGCCCGCTCCGCGAGACCGACATGGTCCAGCAGTTCCCGGGCCTGCCTCTCCGCCTGCGCGCGGGAGAGACCCCTGACGGCGACGGGCCCCTCCATCACGTTCTGCAGCGCCGTGCGGTGCGGGAACAGGTGGAACCGCTGGAACACCATGCCGATCCGCTCGCGCTGGCGTCGGATGTCCCGGGGGCGCCGCTCGCGCAGGACGCGCCCGGACGGGCCGTGCTGCTCGTAGCCGATCAGCTCACCGTCCATCCACACCCGCCCCGCGTCGATCTGCTCAAGGTGATTGAAGCAGCGCAGCAGCGTCGACTTCCCGGATCCGGAAGGGCCTATGACGCACAGCACCTCACCGCTGCGGACATCGAGATCGATGCCTCTCAGCACCTCGGTGTCACCGAACCGCTTACGGACCCCACGGGCCCTGAGGACGACCTCGTTCATGCCGCCGCCTCCTTCCTGTCGCGCCCGGGCACGAGATTCGTCAGGACCCTGCGCCGCAGCGGCGGGGCGGCGCCCGGGCTGTACCGGCGTTCGACGGCGTGCTGGCCGATGCTGGCGATCGTGGTGAGCACCAGGTACCAGAGGGAGGCCACCAGCAGCAGCGCCACCACCTCGAAGTTGGCGAGGTAGAGGTGCTGGGAGACCGTCATCAGATCGGCTCCCGCGATGACGGAGACCAGCGAGGTCGTCTTGAGCATGGAGATGAACTGGTTGCCGAACGGCGGGATGATGACCCTCATCGCCTGCGGAAGGATGATCCGGGACAGAATCTGACGGTTCGACATGCCGATCGACGCACCCGCCTCGCGCTGGCCGGGATCCACGCTCTGAATGCCCGCCCGAACGATCTCGGCCATGTAGGCCCCCTCGTTGATGGAGAGGCCGAGCAGGGCCGCCACGAAGCCGGTGATGATCTGGTTGGACTGCCAGCTGATGAGCTTCGGACCGTCGAACGGGACACCGATGCTGATCACCGGGAACAACAGGGCCAGATTGAACCAGAAGATGAGCTGTACCAGCAGCGGGGTGCCCCGGAAGAACCAGGTGTAGGCACCGGCGGTGAGACGCAGAACCGGGCTGTCGGAGAGCTGCATCACCGCGACGAGTACCCCGATGACGATGCCGAGAGCCATCGACACGAGCGTGAGCTGAATGGTCACCCCGAGGCCCTTGAGGATCACGCCGTCGAACTGGTACTCGGCGACGATGTCCCAGTGGAGGTTGGGATTGACGATGACGGTGTAGGCGAGCCACACCGCGAGCAGTGCGGCGGCGAGGACCGCGAGCCAGCGCCCGGGACGGGGGCGCCGGCTCACCTGGAGGGAGAGGTCGTCATCCGACGGCGTGACGGCGGTGGTGGCTCCCGGTGCCGCACCGGGAGCGGTGCCCGGCATCTTCCGGTGGGTCATGTCGGTACTCACCGACCGTCGTTGATGGTGGCCTCGGGCACGGCGCTGTCGCCGACTCCCCAGGTGTCGAGGATCTTCCGGTAGCCGCCGTCGTCGATCAGTTCCTGCAGGGCCTTCCGGACGGCGTCGCGCAGTCCGCTCTGGCTTTTTGCGGCCGCGATGCCCCAGGGAGCGGTGCCGTACTGTGTCGGCAGAACCTCGTACGCGCTGCTCTTCTTCGTGAACATCCTGGCGACGGGATAGTCGACGATGGTCGCGACGGCGCGTCCGCTGTCCAGTTGCAGCAGCCCGGTCGGCGCGTCCTCGCTCTGCGAGATCCGCATCTTCTGCTTGCACTTGGCGTTCTGCTCCTCGCCGATGTGGAGGTTCGAACTGCCCTTGGCGAGGACGATGGTCTTTCCGCACAGGTCCGTGAGGGACTTGATGCCCTGCGGATTGCCGTTCTTCGTCATGATGACGCCGCCGGTACGGAAGTAGTCGACGAAATCGACTGCCCGGCGCCGTTGGGCACTGTCCGTCATGGACGACATGACCAGGTCGAAGCGTCCGGACTCCAGACCGGGAATCAGCCCGTCGAAGGCGGCGTTGGTGAGTTCGAGCTTCAGCTTCAGCCGCTCGGCGATGGCCTTGGCCAGGTCGGGGTCGACACCTGTGAGCCGGGTCGTCCCGGGCTCGTACATCTCCATCGGCGGATATCCCACCGCGGTGGCCACCCACAGCACGCCCTTCTGCCGGTACTGCGCGGGGAGCAGCTCGGCTGCGGTCCGGCCGGCGGCGGCCTGGGAGGAACTGCCGGACGGGGCGTCGCCCTGGCCGGAGCGTCCACAGGCGGTGGTCGCAAGAGCCACCACGGCCAGGGCTGCCAGACAGCGCAGAGAACAGGGACGATTCATCGGATTTCTCCCTCACGGGGTGGCGGTGCGCCGATGCTGGCAGTCGCGCCCGGGTGAATGGAAGATGATGAAGCTATTCATGCCTGACCATCGAAATCCATACGGGTCCGAATCCCTGCGGATGGGCACCCCGATCAGGAACGGGGCATCGCGTGCGAGAACCACTCGGCTGGCGTGCGTTGCTGCTCGGTACCGGTGGAGTGCTCGCTCGGTACTTCTCGAAGTCCGTGCCGCGCAAGGGCCGGTGCCGGCCGACGGCCCGCACGCGCTATGATCGATCTTGGAAGTTCGCCGCAACTCGCGGTGGCTGACGCTGCGTTGGTGGTCCAAGGAAAGACGCCCCGCTTCCCGCGGGGAAATGCAGGTGCAAGGCCTGCCCAGCGCTCGCTCACGGGGCCCTTCCCCTCTCGGGGGAAGGGCCCCGTCATGTTCCGTGCCTGAAGGTCCGGTGTGCCCACCGCAGAGCCGGCGAGGCCGTTACGGCGGGGCTCGCACCGGATCACCCAGCGCCGCCCGCAGGGCGCGGTGTCGTCAGGGCCTGCGCCGTTTCTGAACGCTCCGACCCCGTAGCAGTGGCCGGCCACCAGTTCTCCATCCGACCGACGGCCCCCATGCCGGGATCAGGCGGGGCCGTCCTGCGCGAGGCGGCCTTCCAGTAGCCCGGCTCGGAGCTCGTTCGCTTCGGCGGGGACGGTCACCCGCGGGCCGGTCGGAGCCCCGGTACGGGAAGAACCAGGCGCGGTCCTCCTCTACGAGGCCGCTCGCCATGGGTGAGCAACCAGACGATCCCGATCCGGCGCAGGGGCTTGTTCACGGGCGTACCACCTGGGGCATCTCGGCGTCGGGGTCATGGGCGGGACGGCGTGCGGTGTCGCTGATGCGGATCAGGACGCCGACGAGGGCCCAGTTGGCGATGACGGAGGAACCGCCGTACGCCAGGAACGGCATTGTCATTCCGGTCAGCGGGATCAGGCCCATCACGCCGCCGGCGACGACGAAGACCTGCAGGGCGAGCGCACCCGACAGGCCGATGGCAAGCAGTTTGCCGAAGGGGTCGCGGGCGGCGAGGGAGGTGCGCACGCCGCGCTCCACGACCAGTCCGTAGATCAGCAGGATCGCCATGATGCCCGTCAGGCCCAGCTCCTCGCCGAACGTGGCGAGGACGAAGTCGGAGTTGGCGGCGAACCGGATGAGGTCGGAGTGGCCCTGGCCGAGGCCCGTGCCCAGAGTGCCGCCGGAGCCGAACGCCCACAGCGCCTGCATCGACTGCTCGGAGTGACCGCCGACGCCCTGGCGGCTGAGCGCGTACTCCTTCATCGGGTCGAGCCAGGCCTGGACACGCTGCTGGACGTGCGACTCGAAGGAGGCGACGCCGACGGCACCGGCCGCGGACATCAGCAGACCGAAGACGATCCAGCTGGTCCGTTCGGTGGCGACGTACAGCATGATGACGAACATTCCGAAGAACAGCAGAGACGTGCCGAGGTCGGTCTCGAAGACCAGGATCAGGATCGAGAGGAACCAGATGACCAGGATCGGGCCGAGGTCGCGGCCGCGCGGCAGGTACAGGCCCATGAAGCGGCGGCTGGCCAGGGCCAGTGCGTCGCGCTTGACCATCAGATAGCCGGCGAAGAAGACCGCGAGCACGATCTTCGCGAACTCACCGGGCTGGATGCTGAAGCTGCCGACATGGATCCAGATCCTGGCGCCGTAGACGTTGGCGCCCAGGCCCGGGACCAGTGGCAGCAGCAGGAGGAACAGGGCGCCCACCATGGAGATGTAGGTGTAGCGCTGCAGGACGCGGTGGTCCTTGAGGAAGATCAGGACAACGATGAAGAGGGCGATGCCCATCGTCGTGTACATCAGCTGGCGCGGCGCGGCTGTTCCCGCCTGTTTGACCGACTGCAGCAGTTCGGACTGGTCCAGCCGCCAGATGACGACCAGGCCGAGTCCGTTCAGCAGCGTGGCCAGCGGCAGCAGCAACGGGTCCGCGTACGGCGCGGACCTCCGTACGACGAGATGGGCGACGCCGGCCAGCAGACCCAGGCCCAGGCCGTAGCTCAGCAGGCCGGACGGCACCCGGTTGTTGATGGCCAGGCCCACGTTGGCGTAGGCGAACACCGGGATGACGACGGCGAACACCAGCAGCGCCAGCTCGGTGTTGCGCCGATTCGGTGCACCGATCGTGGACGCATGGTGCGTCGACGCGTTTGTGTTATCGCTCATGGTGCGACGGGGCCTCTCACGGCTCGCATACTGCTCACCGACCAGTGAAGGAGACGGCCTTCCGCTCTCCTTCAAAAGGTCCGGGGACGGGAATGGGTGCGGGAGTGGTCCGGGACGGCGGCTTCGAAGCCACGGAGTCGGCGGCGCTGTTGCCTTGGATATCTCCTTGGACGTGGCAGAAGCCTCTGTGGTTCCTGAGGTGCCTGCGAAACTGCCTCCTCGTTCCGGTGTGATGTGTCGAATGCTGAGGGTTGGCCACTGCTGTGACCAACCGGGTTCACAGGGCCGGCGGTTGCGACGGCTGGATGGGCAGTGGCGCCTTCCGGCTGGATTCCAGGTCGGCGGGATCGGTTTCCGGACGGAGCTGCTCAGCCGCGACACCGGACAGGAGTTCCTGCAGGTCTCCCCGGCGCCGGTGGACCGTGGACGGTGTCACACCGTCCCTGGTTGCCGCCGCGGCCATCGGCTTCCGGACCACGGATGCCACCATTCTGGAGTGGATCCTGGCGGTCGGGCTGCTGGCGCTCGTCTCCCCGGCGCTCACCTGGATCGCGGTCGGGATGGGCCTGTCCGGTCCGAACCCCGAGGCGGCCGGAAGCAACGCAATGCCGCTGATGGTCCTGCCGCTCGTCTCCAGCGCCTTCGTCCCGGCCGACACGATG
The DNA here is from genome assembly GCF_044767885.1 of Streptomyces sp. NPDC101194. NCBI lineage: Bacteria > Bacillati > Actinomycetota > Actinomycetes > Kitasatosporales > Streptomycetaceae > Streptomyces > Streptomyces sp. NPDC101194. Next base: position 66,941 of record NZ_JBIWOS010000005.1, on the reverse strand, counting down.
CCGGGCTGGTTCCAGCCGATCGCCGAGTGCCAGCCCTTCACCCCGGCCATCGAGACCCTGCGCGGCCTGCTGCTCGGCAGCGAGATCGGCAACAACGGGTGGCTGGCCGTGGTGTGGTGCGTGGGGCTGGCCGTGCTCGGCTACGTCTGGTCCAAGTCGCTGTTCGATCGCGATCCGAAGTAGCGGCCGACAGCTCGTCCCGCCCCGGGGCGGCGTACTCCTGCATCACGTCGGTGTATGCCGCCCCGTCGGCGTTCCCCGCCGCCTGTCGGGCCCGCGCCGCCGACGTCGTCGGCCGGAACTCGCGCTGCACCCGCAGCCGTTCGCCTCGCGCGTCGAGCACCGTGCAGGAGGCCGCGCGGGTTCGCGGAGTCCTGGAGGGTACGAGCCCGAACCCGTTTTCACCGCGCCTGTGGGGGAGATGTCGATGAGGTGCGCGAGCCGGACCGGGGCGGCGCTCCGCTGCGCCTCCCGGAGTCTTCCGGGCAAGAGCGGTGGCCGGGTTCGCTCACCCCATCTGGAGTCGGTCGGCCAGACCGGCGGCGGTGAAGGCGGCCACCAGTTCGTCACGGCCCTCGGTGAAATGGGCCCAGCTGTCGTAGTGGACGGGTACCACCCGGCGGGCGCCGAGGATTCCGGCGGCCTCGGCGGTCTGTGCGCTGTCCAGGACGATCAGCGCGCCGTCGAAGACGACGGGGAAGCGCGGAGCCCCGGCGAAGAGGATGGCGGTGTCCACGGGGGAGAAGCGCTCGGCGATCTCCTCGACCAGGTCGAGAGAGGCGTTGTCACCGCTGACGTAGACGGTGGGCAGGCCCTCCCCGGTCAGAACGAAGCCGACGACCTGGCCGAGGATCGCCTCGACTTCCTCGCGCGGCCCGGGTCCATGGAGGGCGGGTACTCCCGTCACAGTGACGGTGCCGCCCCCGGGACGGTCCAACTCGATCGACTCCCAGTCGGCCAGCCCCTTGGCGCGGTCGCCCAGGCGCTGTCCGCCACCGGGGGTGGTGAGGGTGAGCGGGACGTCGGCCAGCAGGGCCCGGCCGGAGTTGTCGAGGTTGTCGGCGTGCTCGTCGTGGGAGAGCAGGACCACGTCGATGCGGCCGAGGTCGGCGGGGCTGCCGGAGGGAAGCGCTGTCTTGGTCAGGAGCGGGCCGCCGGGTGCCTGGTAGTCGCCGGGGTCATCGAAGGTCGGGTCGGTCAGGAACCGCAGGCCGCCGTACTCGAAGAGAGCGGTCGGGCCGCCGAAGACGCGCACGGGGAACTGCTCGCTGCTGGAGCTCGTGGCAGACATGAAAGAGTCACCTCACGGATGAGTGTTGGTTTATCCGTGAGCCACTGTAAGTATTTCTCACGCATGCATGCAAGCCGTACCATGAGAATCATGAAGGAGACCGTGACCGCCGAACCTCTGTCGTCCGCACCGGGCGCCGAGAAGTACCCCGCCCTCGATCTCGCCAACAGCGCCATCGCTCTGCCCGGCGGGCAGTACGTCGATCTCCTCGGCACCCCTGGGGGCGCCGAACAGTGGCTGGTCGAGCGCGGCCTCGCCCCGGCCGACACCGGCATGATGGAGATGTGCGCCACCCTGCTGCGCTCCTTGCGTGAACAGGTGCGCGCCCTGCTCGCAGCCCATGTCGCCGGGCTGCCCGCCCCTGCGGGGGCGCTGACCGCCGTCAACGACGCGCTCACCCGGGCCCCCGCCGCCTCTCTGCTCCGCTGGGATCCCACCCGTGGCCTGTACCGCGAGGCGTCCCACCCCGTCACACAGATCGTCGAGCACGCCCTCGCCGTCCTCGCGGCCAACGCCGCCGACCTGCTGACCGGGCCCGATGCCGAACGTCTCACCGCCTGCGGCTCCACGCCCTGCAACCGCTACCTGCTCCGGCACGGCCGCCGTCACTGGTGTTCCATCCGTTGCGGCGACCGCGCCCGCGCAGCCCGCGCCTACGCCCGACGCCGGCCCACTACGGACTGACCAGTACCTCGCGGCCATGCATGGTTCACATGCCGCCCCGTCCGCGAGGCGGCTCTCCAGGCGGCGGCCACGACCCGCGGCGCAGTCGGCGTGGAGCCCGGCCGAGTCCGGGGTCGAGCGGTCGGCGCGGCGGTGCGGCAGCGGCGGATCGCCGGTCTCCTCGACCCGTCCGGCCCTTGGTGCGGCGAGCGACGTGACGCCCCGTAGCGGTGTGCCCTCCTGTACCTGAGTTGCCGTGGTCTTCGGCGGCCCGCTATGACGGCGCGTCGGGACGGCGGGGTGGCACGGATCCCGGAGCCGGTCGGCGGGGCCGGCGCTCGGTTTCGTCGCCGTGCGCCGATCCTCGGGAGTTGGCCGGCTCGCCCTCAGGTGATTCGCTCGCCTGGTCTTCCTGTCCGTCGCGGTGCGCCTGCCGGATCCGGCTTCGGCCGCCGTGGCCGGGCCGCGGTGCGTTCGACGGTCCACCGGCGGTGGCGCAGCCGTTGCGCGTTCTCGACCCCTTTGCGGTGATCCGGTGCTGGATGCCTGGTGTCGACGATCATCGGTGCAGGTGGTCGTGGTCGTGGCCCTCCGCTCAACCATCCCCGCCGCGATCGGTGGTTTCCATCGGGCCTCCACCCATGGGGTCGACGTCATTCGCCGGCTGTCGGGATCAGCGGATCGGAGCAACTCCGGACCTGCCGCAGCACGCGAGAACAGCCGCCCGCACGGGGAAGTGGCGCGTCCGACAGAGGCACGGCGTCCGGCTGTGAGGCCGGCCTCTTCTGGTGGGGGTCCCGTCCTCCCTTCTCCCGCTCCGGCCGATGCCGGAGCATCCAGGGCCGGACGCATCCGCCCCGGGGATCCTCCGGCGACAGCACCGACAACTTTTCTTTTCTTGACAATTATTTTCGTCGGAACCATTCTGGAGCGGTGCTGGACGTCGCTGTGATCGAAGAACCCGCTGCGGCCGAGTCGTCCCTGGACCCCATACGGTCCCGGATCCTCGCCGCCCTGGCCGAGCCCGGCTCGGCCACCGTGCTGGCCTCCCGCCTGGGGCTGCCCCGGCAGAAGGTCAACTACCACCTGAAGGAACTGGAGCGTCACGGCCTGGTCGAACTCGCCGAGGAACGGCGCAAGGGCAACGTCACCGAGCGGGTGTACCGTGCCACCGCCGCCTCCTACGTGATCTCTCCCAGCGCCCTGGCCGCCGTCAGCCCGGACCCCTCCAGGTCCCGGGACCAGCTCTCCGCCCGCTGGTTGCTGGCGCTGGGGGCGCGGCTGGTGCAGGAGGTCGGTGCTCTGCTGACCGGTGCCTCCCGGGCCGCGCGACGGGTTGCCACCTTCGGCATCGACGCGGAGGTGCGGTTCGCCTCCGCGGCCGACCGGACGGCCTTCGCCGACGAGCTGGCCCAGGCCGTGACGGACCTCGTGGGCCGCTACCACGACGAGTTCGCCCCCGGGGGCCGCAGTCACCGGGTGATCGTCGCGCTCCATCAGGTTCCCGCCGAGCAGCCCGGCGCGCCCGGGAGCCCGGCCGAATCGCAGCAGACGGCCGGGGGAACACAAGGGCCCGAATCCGAAGCGCGACAGGAGACCCCACGATGACGCACCCCTTCGAGATCGAGCAGGAGACGACCCTGCCGGCGAGTCCCGAACAGGTCTGGGAGGCGATCGCCACCGGACCGGGGATCGACTCCTGGTTCATGGGGCGCAACGAAGTGGAGCCGCGCGAGGGCGGCACCGCCGCCATGGACACCGGCGGAAACCGGGAGGAGGCGGTGGTCACCGCCTACGAACCGGGCAAACGCTTCGCCACCCGCACGGCCACCGCCGAGGACGGCCGCTTCATGGCCTTCGAGTACCTGATCGAGGGGCGCGACGGCGGCAGCACCGTGCTCCGCATCGTCCAGAGCGGCGTGCTCGGCGACGACTGGCAGGACGAGTACGACGCGTTGCGCCGCGGCTGGCCCTTCCACCTCCACACGCTCCGCGAGTACCTGGCCCACTTCCCGGGACGCACCGGCGTTCCCGTCTTCGCCCTGGCGCCTTCGGGCGAGCAGCCCGCGCAGCAGGTCCGGGCGGCCCTCACTCGCGGGCTGTCGCTGCCGAGTCAGGCTGCCGTGGGCGCGCGTGCTCACGCCGAACCGGCCGGCCTGCCGCCGGTGGAAGGCGAGGTGACCTGGTCGGACGACGAGCGCTTCGAGGTCCGTACCGCCGACGGGATCTACACCTTTCACCACTTCCCCGGCGTGGTGCTGATGTTCCACCACCTCTTCGGCCCCGACACGGACAGCGCCGAGGCCGCCTGGCAGCACTGGCTGACCGGCCTCCTCGCCTGACCTCTGGCGGGTCCGGGTGCACGGCCACCCTGTCGGGTACCGGGGTCCGCCTCGCCCTCCTGAAACAACTGCCGGACCAGTCGCTCTTTGCGGCGGTCACCGGCACCTCACCATCGGGGCGCCTGCGCCGTGAACACGGCCCGAGCGCGCACCGAGCAGTCACACAAAGCACATCCAAGACACCGAGGAATGACTCCCATGCGCACTGTGATCAGCACGGCCTTCATCTCGCTCGACGGCGTCGTGGAGGCGCCGGGCGGTGAACCCGGCTACCGGAACTCCGGATGGACCTTCAAGGAGGTCGAGTTCGTCCCCGAGGCGTTCGAGATCAAGGAGCGGGAACAGCGGGAGTCCACCGCGATCCTGATGGGCCGGGTCAGCTACGACGCGTTCAGCCCGGTGTGGCCGGACATGGCGGAGTTCGCGCATTACAAGCCGATGCCCAAGTACGTCGTCTCCACCACCCTCACCGAGGACAAGTTGGTCTCCGGCTGGGGCGAGACCACGATCCTGCGCTCCCTCGACGAGGTCGCCGCCCTCAAGGAGACCGACGGCGGACCGATCATCGTCCACGGCAGCGCCTCGCTGAATCACAGCCTCTCGGACGCGGGTCTGATCGACCGTTACCATCTGCTGGTCTTTCCGTTGCTGCTCGGCGCCGGTAAGCGCCTGTTCAGCGCCACGGACAAGGACACCCAGAAGCTGAAGCTGGTCGAGCACGAGGTCTACAGCAACGGCCTGCAGAAGCAGGTCCTCGACGTCGTCCGCTGACGGCGTTCCGGGCTCTTCCCGCCAAGCCCTCGCCTGTGAGGGCATGGCGCCCCCGTTCATCTGTCGGCACAGGCGCGCGGTGACTTCGTCGTCGTGGGTCGGGCAACACGGCCTGGCCCGCGGCCCGATTTCCACAGGCGGCGTGCCACGGCCGGCCTCCACCCCGAGGCCGGGCCCTCGCCTGCGGCACCAGTCGCTGGAGCAGTCGCTCGCAGGTGAACCGCATGAGCCCACTCGTTGCGTGCAACAGCGCTGTTGCCGTTTGCTGCGGCGGCAACGCGGGCGTGCTTCGACCGAGAGGGGCTGTCGCGGTGGTCGTCCAGAAGGTCCGGAAGTCGACCGATGGACATCGGAGCACGCCTGCCGCCCCGTGCGCCCCGGACGGTCAGGCGGAGTGGAGAAGCCTGCCTGCGCCGTCCGGTGGCACGCCGGAGTCTCGGGGCATCGGATGCGATCCGTCTCTGCCGGGATGCCTCCTACGAGGTGCTGGTCATCGCGTCTCGATCGCGGTGACCAGGGCGTCGAGGCCGTCCTGATAGATGCCGGTGAAGAGGGCCTCTGCCTCCTGGTCGCTCACGCCCACGGGGACGAAGCGTCCGCTCCACTGGACTTCGGCGGCCTCCGGCCTGCCGGGCATGGTGTGGACGCGGAGGGTGGAGAGGTAGCCGGTGACGGGGAAGGGCGCCTGCAGGATGGCGTAGCTGTAGGCGCGCTCCTGCAGATCGTAGGCCGTCAGCTGTTCGATGATCACCTCTCCGTCGGCGTTGGCCAGCCGGCGTGCGCGGCCGCCCTGCTCGGAGACGCTCTGCGGGATGTAGGGCAGCCAGTCGGGCAGGGAGTGGAAGCCGCCGATCAGGTTCCAGACCTCATCGGGGGAGGCATGGACGACGCGGCTGACTGAAGTGGATGCCATGGTGGGGTCCTTCGTGCGTGGGGGTGTGGTCCTGCCGGGGGTGGTGGGGGTGGGTCAGGCACCGGCCGGGAGCGGGGCGGCCGGGTCGAGCAGGCCGGTCTCGCGCAGGTCGTGCCAGAAGGCGACGGGGATCTCCTCGCGCAGGGCGTCGAGGTCCTCGGCGATGCGGGACGGGCGGGTGGCGCCGGGGATCGCGGCCACGGCGACCGGGTGTGCGAGGGCGAACTGCAGTGCGGCGGCCTTGACGGACACGCCGTGCCGCTCGGCCAGCACCCGGATGCGCCGGACGGTTTCCAGGATGTGGGCCGGAGCCGGCTGGTACTCGAAATGGGTGCCACCGACCAGGACGCCCGAGCTGTAGGGGCCGCCGACGACCATGTCGACGCCCTGCTCCTGTGCCGCGGGCAGCAGTCGCTGCAGCGCCCGCCGGTGGTCCAGCAGGGTGTAGCGGCCGGCCAGGAGGAACGCGTCGGGGCGCGGTTCGTCCAGGGCGAGGGTGAGTTCGACGGGCTCCACCCGGTTGACGCCCAGGCCCCAGGCCTTGATCACGCCCTGGTCGCGCAGGTCGTCGAGGACACGGAAGGCGCCGGTGCGGGCCGTTTCGAACTGGGCGAGCCAGCGGTCGCCGTGGAAGTCCTGGGCGATGTCGTGGACCCAGACGATGTCCAGCCGGTCGGTGTTCAGCCGACGGAGGCTGTCCTCGATGGAGCGCTTGGTGGCGTCGGCGCTGTAGTCGTCGGTCATCTTGTTGGGGCGGCCGTGCTCGAAGAGGCCGCCCTTCTCGCCCAGGTCGCGGGCGGCGGGGTCCTCCACCTCGTCGGCGATGACACGGCCGACCTTCGTGGACAGGACGTAGGACTCCCGCGACTGCTGGGACAGCATCCGGCCGAGCCGGATCTCGGCCAGGCCCGCGCCGTAGAACGGGGCCGTGTCGTAGTAGCGGATGCCCTGGTCCCAGGCGGCCTGCAGGGTGGCCTGTGCCTCGTCCTCGGGGATGGCGCGGAACATGTTGCCCATGGGGGCGGTACCGAAGCCCAGCGGGCCGGGCAGCAGATCGGTGAGGCTCATCAGGAGCTCCCTCTCGTGTGTGGTGGTGGGCCGCTCGGCGCCTCCCCGTACGCCCTTTCGCAGCTTGCTTGCGTACGACGATACTTGCAGACGCCGACTAATGCAAGCGCTCTTTAATGCATGGGCGTTTTAAGTGCGTGTGCGGGTTGTTTCGGGGGCGTCCTCGGTCTGCGGGAACGGTGGAAGGTCCTGTGGCCCGGGTCTTCCTCCGCGGAGGAAGACCCGGGCCACATCTTCGGGAGCTGGTGGTGCCGGGTGGCGCGGGAGCGCCGTGGTCGGTGCCGGGCTCAGGGCAGGATGGAGTCGACGTAGCCGCCGTCGACGCGCACGGCGCCACCGGTGGTGGCGGAGGCATGGGGCGAGGCGAGGTAGACGACCATGTTCGCGATCTCCTCGGGCTTGATGAGGCGCTGAATCAGTGACTGGGGGCGGTACTTGACCATGAACTCGTGCTGCGCCTCGTCCCAGGGCAACGCGTCGCCGACGAGCTCGCGGACGAATCCTTCGACGCCGCCGGTGTGGGTCGGCCCGGCGATGACGGAGTTGACGGTGACGCCGGTTCCGGCGGCGTCCTTGGCGAACCCGCGGCCCACGGCGAGCAGTGCGGTCTTCGTCATGCCGTAGTGGATCATCTCGGCGGGGGTGGCCACGGCCGAGTCGCTGGCGAGGTTGAGGACCCGCCCCCAACCCCGTTCCTTCATGCCGGGCAGAAAGGCGCGGATGAGCCGCACGGCGGACAGGACGTTGACTTCGAAGTAGCGGCGCCACTCGGCGTCGTCGATCTCCAGCGGAGGGGAGGCGCCGAAGATGCCGAGGTTGTTGACGAGGATGTCGACCGTGGGCACGGCCTTCAGTACAGCGGCGGCCCCCTGCTCCGTCGCCAGGTCGCCCACGGCGCCGGTGACATCGTCGCTGCCGGAGTCGGTGCGTGCCGTGCGGACGGCTCCCGCGACGTGCTCCTCGTCACGGCCGTTGACGACGACGCGGGCTCCCGCGCGGGCGAGGCCGACGGCGATGGCGTGGCCGATGCCCTGGGTGGAGCCGGTGACCAGAGCAGTGCGGCCGGAGAGATCGATCTGCATGATGCGTTCCCCTCGTCGAGGCTGTGGAGCTGCTGAGGCGATGTCGGCGTCCCGGAGCGCCCGTCCGACGTGGACGGGCGCTCCGGGACGTTCGGGATCAGTTGAAGGTGTCGGGGTCCGGGCCGGTGCGCAGACCCCGGTCGAGGCCCGCGAGGGCTGCCATGTCGGCGTCGGTGAGCTCGAAGCCGAAGACGTCGAGGTTCTGCCGGATGCGGTCGGGGGTGACGGATTTGGGGATCACGATGTTGCCGGTCTGCAGGTGCCAGCGCAGCACGACTTGCGCGGGGCTTACGCCATACGCCTCGGCGACTCCCACGATCGCGTCGTCCCCGAGTACCGCGCCCTGGGCGAGGGGACTCCAGGCCTCGGTGGCGATGCCGTGCTCGGCGTGGAAGGCGCGCAGCGCGGTCTGCTGGAGACCGGGGTGCAGCTCCACCTGGTTGACCGCCGGGGTGATGCCGGTGTGCTCCAGGAGGCGCCGCAGGTGGGGGATCTGGAAATTCGAGACGCCGATGGCGCGGGCACGCCCGTCGGCGAGGATCCGCTCCAGCGCCTTGTAGGTCTCCACGTACAGGTCGCGGGCCGGGGTGGGCCAGTGGATGAGGTAGAGGTCGACGTGGTCGAGGCCGAGCTTGTGCAGGGAGGCGTCGAACGCCGCCAGGGTCCGGTCGTGCCCCTGGTCCTCGTTCCACAGCTTGGTCGTGACGAACAGCTCCTCGCGGGGGAGGCCGGAGGCGGCGATGGCCCTGCCGACACCGCGCTCGTTGCCGTAGATCGCGGCGGTGTCGATGCTGCGGTAGCCGGCCTCCAGGGCGCCGGCGACCGCGACGGTGGTCTCCTCGTCGGGGACCTGGAAGACGCCGAATCCCAACTGCGGCATGGTCACACCGTTGTTGAGCGTCACGTTCGGTACGGAAGTCATCAGGTGTCCTTTCTTCGGTTCTGCTGTGAAGGAGAGCGGAGCAGGGCGTGGTCAGCAGGCGCCGACCATCGCCGCCCCGCCGGTCGAGTTCGGTCAGAGAGCCTGGAGGGCGGTCCGGGCGAAGGTGTGGTCCTGCTCGGGGGCGCCACCGCCGAGGCCGAGGGCCCCGATGAGCTGTCCGTCGCGATGGATCGGCACACCGCCGGCGATGAACAGCAGGGGCTTGTTCAGCGCGGTGGCCAGGGAGTGGAAGGGGCCGTCCGGCTTGACGAGGTCGACCAGGTCGGTCGTCGGCGCGTTCAGTTGCAGGGCGGTGTAGGCCTTGGCCGTGCTGGTTTCGCCGGAGACGAGGACGGCGCGCTCGTCGCGGCGGAAGGCCAGCAGGTTTCCGCCGGCGTCCAGGACGGTGATGCTGACGGGGACATCGGCTGCGTCGGCAGCGCGGCGAGCGGCGAGGACGAGGGTCTCTGCGTCGGTGGCTGTCAGCGGGGCCGCGGTGGTGGTGCGCATGGGAGATTTCCTTGTGTCGGTGGGGGAGGGCCTGCCGGTGCGGCGCGGGTACGGGGGATCAGGAGCGGACAGCTCCCGTCGCGGCGGAAGTCGCACCGTGGTCGGAGGCCTCGGCGAGGTCGAGGTTCGCCGGAGTGGAAGCCGCAGTGGTGCGGTTGGGCCGCAGTTCGAGCCGGTGCGAGATGACGGCCAGCACCAGGGCGGCGGCGGCCAGGATGGCCCCGACGGCGTTGGGTGCCGTGTAGCCGAGGCCGGAGGAGATCACCAGGCCGCCGAGCCAGGCGGACAGGGCGTTGCCCAGGTTGAAGGCGCCGATGTTGGCCGCGGAGGCCAGCGTCGGCGCGCCGTGGGCATGGTCGAGGACGCGCTTCTGCAGCGGCGGGACGGTGGCGAAGCCGAGAGCACCGATGAGGAAGATGGCCACGACGGACGTGGCCTTGCCGGAGGCCAGGAAGGTGAAGAGCAGCAGGACCAGTGCCAGGCCGCCCAGGGCGGTGTAGAGCATGGGCATGAGCTTGCGGTCCGCGAAACGGCCACCGATGAGGTTGCCTGCCACCATGCCCAGCCCGAAAGCCACCATCAGCCAGGTGACGGAGGATTCCGCGAAGCCTCCTACCTCGGTCATCATCGGTGCGATGTAGGTGATCGCGGCGAACACGCCGCCGAAACCGAGAACCGTCATGGCCATGGCCAAAACGACCTGGACGTTCTTGAAGGCGGCGACCTCGTGTCGCAGTTGTACTCCATCCGGCCTGGGTACGTCGGGTACGAGCTTGGCGACGCCGACCAGGCCGAGAACGCCGAGGGCGGCGACGAGCAGGAAGGTCACGCGCCACCCGGCGCTCTGGCCCACGAACGTGCCCAGGGGCACACCGACGACGTTGGCCACGGTCAGGCCGGTGAACATCATGGAGATGGCGCCGGCCTTCTTCTCCGGTGCCACCAGTTCGGCGGCGACGACGGAGCCGATTCCGAAGAAGGCGCCGTGGGCCAGTGAGGCCACCACTCGGCCGATCAGCATGACGGCGAAGACAGGTGCGACGGCGGAGATGAGGTTGCCGACGATGAACAGTCCCATGAGCAGCATGAGCATGTTCTTGCGAGAGATCCTTGTGCCGAGGACGGTCATGATCGGCGCGCCGATCATGACGCCGAGGGCGTAGCCGGTGACCAGGAAGCCGGCCGTCGGCACGGACACGCCGAGGTCCGCGCCGACCTGGGGCAGCAGCCCCATGATCACGAATTCCGTGGTGCCGATTCCGAAGGCCCCTATGGCCAGGGCCAGCAGTGCGAGTGGCATGACGAGGGTCCTTTGACCTACAGAGTGAAGTTGCGTGAGCGTCTTACGTGCATCAACAATAGTTGCATACGAAGGCTAATGGCAAGCGCGGGTATAGTGAGGTCCGTGATATGGGGCAGGTCCCCGCCTGCGCCTCCCGCTCGTACGACCCGACCGAGGGAGCTGCTCATGACCGCCACCGACCCGGCGATGACCGCACTGGCGCACAACTGGTCGGCGCTCTCGCTGCTGCATGGGCGGATCGAGAACAGAGTCGAACGTGCGCTTCAGGCCGAACACCGGTTGAGTGCACGCGAGTACTCGCTGCTGGACGTGCTGAGCCGCCAGCACGACGGAGAGGGCGGACACCTGCAGATGCGGCAGGTCGCCGACTCCGTCGTCCTCAGTCAGAGCGCCACCACGCGGCTGGTGACCCGGCTTGAGAACCGCGGGCTGCTCTCGCGCTACCTGTGCCCCACCGACCGCCGCGGCATCTACACCGACGTCACCGACGACGGCCTGCGCCTGCTGGAGGAGGCCCGTCCCACCCACAACACCGCCCTGCGCGAGGCCCTCGACCAGGCAGCCGCCGAGCCCGTGCTCGCGCCCCTGGTCCACGCCGTCCAGCAACTGCAAGGCAGTGTCCAGCCGGTGTGACCTGCCGCCGCGTGAACGGCCGGTTCGCGTCCGGCGGAGACGGTGCGGCGCCGTGGAGCAGGAAACCGGTGACGGGCGGGTCGAGGAGGATGCCGGTGATCGGCGTCGCGGCGAACGCGAGGGGTCCCGTGGATGCCGAGACCGTTCCGTGCGCGGCCGTCGGCGCGCTGTCGGGCGGCACTGTGGCCGGCATCCTGTTGGCGCCGGTGATGGCGGTCTGCATCGCGCATCCCGTGGCGGCGATCGCGGCTGTCCTGCCGTCGGCGGGCGCCCGAGCCGGGCCCCGCGGCTGCGCAAGTGACGGCAGGCCCGACCGGTGCCCATGCCGACCTCCGGCCGATGCCGCAGACGCCCCTCTCCACCGGGGCGCAGGACGCCGGCCTGCGACAACGCAACTCTGGAAGCCTCGAAGCCCCGCCGGTGACGGTCAGTCGTCGGTCTTGATCTTCTTCATGGTCAGGTGGGATTCGACACGCAGGATCCCGGGGAGGCCGGTGAGCTTGCCGGTGAGGAACACGTTGTAGGCGGCGTGATCGGCGACGGCGACGCGGAGGAAGTAGTCGGGACGGCCGAACATCCGGCGGAACTCGATGACCTCCTCGTACGAGGCCAGCGTCTCCTCCAGCGATTCGATGGTCTTCAGGTCGTTGGCGTAGACCTCGATGTCGATCATGACTTCCAGGCCCCGGCCGACAGCTTCCGGGCTGATGACGGCGCGGTAGCCGGTGATGACGCCGGCCTCCTCCAGGCGCTTGAGGCGGCGCAGACACGGCGGCGGGGTCAGTCCGACTCGTTTGGCCAGTTCGACGTTGGTCAACCTCCCGTCCTGACGGAGATGAAACAAAATTTCTCTGTCGACTGCATCGAGGTGGAGTTCATTGCTCACAGGCTCAGAATATGGGAATGATTGGAAACCATATGTGTCGACAATCCTACTAAAATTTCAGCATGCGCATGCCTTCGGTCGCTGCGAGCGACCCTCCTCGTCCTGCCCTCGCCTCCGCGCCCCGACGCCGGTCGGAGGCTCCGGCGGCCCTGAAGGACTCCGCCTCTGTGGGGTTGGGCCTGCTGCCGCTCGGCCTCGCCTTCGGGGTGCTCATCACCCATGCCGGTCTGCCCTGGTGGTGCGCGAGCCTGTTCACCGCCGTCGTCTACGCCGGCTCGTTCGAGTTTCTCCTCGTGAACCTCGCCCTGGCGGTCACGCCTCTGGCGACGGTCGCGCTGACCGCCTTCCTGGTCAATGTCCGGCACGTGTTCTACGCACTGTCCTTCCCCCTCGACCGCGTGCGGGGGCGTCTCGCCAGGGCCTACAGCACCTTCGCCCTGACCGATGAGGCGTACGCACTGACCACCGGCGAACAGGCCCGGTCCTGGTCCGGCGCGCGCATCGTGTGGCTGCAGGTGTTCATGCAGCTGTACTGGGTCGGCGGCGCCACCGCCGGCGCCCTGCTCGGCTCGGTGGTACCCAACAGCGTCACCGGCCTGGACTTCGCGATGACAGCCCTGTTCGCCGTGCTGGCCCTCGATGCCGTCCGGGAACGGCGTGGTGACCTGCCCACGCCTGTTCTCGCGCTGCTCAGCGCCCTGGCTGCCCGCCTGCTCTTCCCCGGCCAGATGCTGCTGGCCGCCTTCGTCCTGTTCACCGCCGCTCTTCTGGCCCGACAATTCACCACCGGCGGGAGAACCGGTGAGGGGGCGTCTCGTGCCTGACACCCGCTACCTGCTCCTGGCCGTCGCCGTCTCGGCCTTCGTCACCTGGGCCCTGCGGGCCTTGCCCTTCACCGTTCTGGCCTCGCTGCGGGCCAGCAGGACCGTGCAGTACCTCGGCGCCCGAATGCCGGCCGGTGTGATGGTGATCCTCTTCGTCTACTGCCTGCGCGATCTTCCGCTGGCCGAGTCCCGCGCCGCCGCGCCCCTGGCCGCTCTGACCGTCACCGTCGGGCTGCACTTGTGGCGTCGCAACGCCCTGCTGAGCATCGTCGGCGGCACCGTCGTCAGTGTGGCCCTGGCCAGCACTCTCTTCGCAGGCTGACACGCTCCTCCCACGCCGTGACGCGGGCCGACGCCCTCGACGACGACCGCATCAAACGGGGTTGTCGTCACCGCGTTCGTGCGCATGGGTGCTGGGCGTCGTTGCGTTCGGCCGCGTGGTTCGAAGGCGTTGCCGGACCGTCGACGCCAAGAGCCCATTGCTCGTGTGGGCAGGATCCCTCCGGCAACAACCGGAGTCTTCGTCGTGCAGGAGACATCGCAGGCACCTCGTCGTCCGGACCGGGCTCGCTGCGGCGGTGAGGGGCAAAGCCGCCGCAGTGACTGTCGCCCCGCCCCCACCACGATCGGTACCAAGAGCGCCCGCATGGTTGCCAGTGCGCGCGCAGTGGTGGCGAACCCGAAGTCGATTAAGCCGGCCGCGTACGACCGGGCGCGGAGCCTCCTGGCCGGCGCCGGACGGCGGCCAAGTCGCCCTCCAGGGCGCGCGGGAACGTGACGAGGCCCTTCTCCCCGTGAGGAGAAGGGCCTCGTGAGCGAGCGCCGGGCAGGCCTTGCACCTGCATTTCCCCGCAGGAAGCGGGGCGTCTTTCCTTGGACCACCAACGCAGCCTCAGCCGCCGTGAGTTGTGGCGAACTGGCAAGATCAACCATAGCGCACGGGGGCCGTCTGCCGGGCCGGAGGGTTTCGACGCACGCGCCGTCGACGGTGTTTTCGCGCGGAGGATTCCGAACCCTCGCCGGACGAGCTTGTTCGACGGGGTCGGTTCCTCCCGGGGCCGGCGGAGGTCGGTGGCCGGCGGACGGGCAGGACGAGCCGGGTATGGGTGCGGCCGCCGTGTTCGCTCAGGTCAGCCCGTTGCCCGGTGCGGTGGTGCGGCGGGAGCGGGCCAGAGCCAGCCGACCGAGCACCGCGGCGATCAGCCCCAACAGCAGGGCCAGGGCGCCACCGACCACTCCGTTGCCGGTGCCGGGGCCGCCGTCTGCGACGGCCAGATTCACCGCGCCGATGACCATGCCGGTCAACCCCGCCACGAGGGCCACGATCGGCCTGCTTCGCCTGTTGACGGTGCCGATACGGTCGGCGGAGCGGGCCAGAGCCAGTCCGCCGATGACCACGCCGGCCAGCGCCACCAGCGCGGCCGTGGTGCCCACGAGTCGCCCGGCGGTCAGGCTGTAGGCATCGACAGCGGCCGACTGCGCCGAGACGGGTGCGGTTGTGGGTGCGGCAAGCATGAATTGGACTGACATGAAGTACTCCTTCTCCTCCTGTGACTCGAACGTCGCCTGATCATGTGCGCCGGACCCACCGCTCGTCGTCCGGCGGGCGCAGGCAATTCGCGCTGCCGCCGATGCCGCATCCGGCTGCCACGGATGCTGCAGGAGTCACACGGGTACCGCGCGTGCGGTAGTCGGCCGATCATCCGCGCGCAGGAGTCGCCTGCGCGGACACCCGGCTAAGGTGCGCGCATGGGCAGGGAATGGATCGGTCTCGGAGACTGGGCGATCGCCATCGGTGTAGCGGCGACGCTGCTGGTCACCGGCTTGTCCGGGCAGCACTCCGCCACGATGGTCGACCTGCTCGGGTACGCGCTACTGATGGCTGGTGGGCTGGCGTTGGCCGCTCGCCGCCGATCTCCGGTAACCGTACTGACCGTCACCGGGCTGTGCGCGGTGGGATATCAGGCCGCCGGGTTCGACGTGCCTGCCGTCGCGTACCTGTTCGCGGTCTACGCGGCCGTACGAGCGGGACACCGTACTGCCACGGTGGGGGCGAGCGTGACCATGTTGGCAGCTCTGCCCCTCGCGGCACTGGCGTCGGGCCTGCACGACACGGGCGAGGCGTTCGCCCAGGCCCGAGGCGCCCTCGAACTGGCCTGGCTGATCGCGGCCGGCGCTGCGGGTGAAGCGCTGCGGCAGGCCGAGCGGCGGGCGGACGAGGCCGAGCACACCCTGGAGGAGACCGCTCGGCGCCGCGCCGACGAGGAACGACTGCGCATCGCACGGGAGTTGCACGATTCGCTCACCCACCAGATCTCCGTCATCAAGGTGCAGGCCGAAGTTGCCGTGCACGTGGCCCGCAAGCGGGGTGAGGAGGTGCCGGAGCCCCTGCTGGCGATCCAGGAGGCCGGCCGTGAGGCGAGCCGGGAGTTGCGCGCGACCCTGGAGGCGCTGCGCGACGACGATGCGAGCCCGCCGCGCGGACTCGACCACGTCGCGGAACTCGTCGAAAAGGCCCGTACGTTCGGTCTGGACACAACTCTGACGGTCGAGGGACAGCGACACGTTGTGCCGGCCGCGGTGGAGCGGACCGTCTACCGGATCGTTCAGGAGTCGCTCACCAACATCGCGCGTCACGGGGATGCCACCACGGCGTCGGTCCGAATCGACCACCGGTCCGATGCCCTCGCGATACGCATCGATGACGACGGCAAGGCGACGCAGGACACCGCACCGACGCCCGGCGTCGGACTGCTCGGCATGCGTGAACGAGTCACGGCCCTCGGCGGCCGACTGCGCGCCGAACCCCGTGGCGAGGGCGGCTTCACCGTCCAGGCCGAACTCCCCGTCGACCAGTCGTCATGATCCGTGTCCTGCTGGTCGACGACCAGCCACTGATCCGCAGCGGATTCCGCGCCCTCCTCGATCTCGAAGACGACATCGAGGTGGTGGCCGAGGCCGCCGACGGGCAAGAGGGCCTGGTTCTGGCCAGGGAACACCTGCCCGACGTTGCCCTCGTCGACATCCGGATGCCGGTCGTCGACGGCATCGAGGCAACCCGGCGCATCGCGGCGGACCCGACGCTGGCCGGGGTGCACGTCGTCATCCTGACCAACTACGGCTTGGACGAATACGTCTTCAACGCGCTGCGCGCCGGTGCCGCCGGGTTCCTCGTCAAGGACATCGTGCCGCAGGACTTCCTGCACGCCGTACGCGTCGCCGCGCGCGGTGACGCCCTGCTCGCACCCTCGATCACCCGCAGGCTCATCAACCGGCACGTCGCCCAGCCGCTCCACACCGGCACCGACACGGGACTGGAAGAGCTGACCCACCGCGAACGCGAGGCCGTGGTCCTGGTCGCGCGGGGCCTGTCCAATGACCAGATCGCCGACCGTATGGTGATCAGCCCAATGACCGCAAAAACCCATGTCAACCGGGCCATGGCCAAGCTCCACGCACGTGACCGCGCCCAGCTCGTAGTCCTCGCCTACGAATCCGGCCTGGTAGCCCCGCGCAACCCCTGACATCCACGGTCCGGGGGCAGGCGTGATCCTTTCGAGGCACGCAGGCTCGTGTCACAGGCTTGCCAGGGCGAGGAGCCGGTGAATGTGTTCGGGCGACAGGTTGGGACTGCCGGCTGCGGCGGTCGCGACCGATTCCGATGGATCGGCCAACAGCCGCGTCAGGTCGTGGGCCGGAAGCCTGGGGTGGGGCGCGATGGCGCGGCGCACGGTGTGATCGGGATCGGCGGCAAGGCGACGGACGAGCTCCATCGGCAGGTCGAGGTCGCGTGGAGCCAACCGGCGCATCCTGGGGTCGGGATCGGTGGCCAGGCGCCGCAGGGTGTCCACGGGGAGGGGGAGGTCGTCGGCCGGACGCCAGCGCGTCGTTTTGTCCGGGCGGTGGCTGCGGTCGATGCGTTCGGCGGTGGCGGGATCGATCCTGTCACGGGCGTGCAGGGCCATCGTCGTGCGGACGCTGCTTTCCTCGTCGTCGAGCAGCCGGGCCACGACCGGCGCCGGGAGGGAGCCGGACATCGCTGCCGAAGCGCGGAAGCAGGCGTAAGGCGAGTCGGTGTACGGCAAGGGGTCAGCGGTCACCCACGGCAGGCGCAGCGCCCGAAGCTGCGCCCGGGCAATGTCGTGCATGATTTCCCGCTCGAGCGCGTGATCGTCCATGGTCCGGTGATCGGCGAGCCAGTCCAGCGGGGGCACCTCCGGCAGGATCCGCGCGTGGATCGCGGCACGGGTCGGCTCAGGAGTGTCCTGGCGGGCGAAGACACGGAGGGTGACCTGCGGGCTGGGGTCCTCGGCAAGAGTGTCGCGCAGCGGCGGCGGGAGGTCGGGGTGCTGGGCGAGTTCCGTGCGTACCTCGTCGTCCGGGTCGTCGGCCAGCCGCTCGGCGGTGGCCGTATCCAGTGTGCAGTGGCGTACCGCTCCGGCGCGCGTGACCGGGTCGGCCAGCAGCGCGGGGAGCAGGTCGGCGGGCGGGACGGGGTGGGGAAGCCGTCGGAAGTAGGTGGCGCAGGCTCCTGCGCGCACGGTCTCTTCCGGGTCGGTCAGCAGGAGCCGACGCACCGACTCCGGGGCCTGCGTCCACCATTGGGCAAGGGCCGCCCGGATCTTCGGGTCCGGGTCGGCCGCCAGCCGGGCGCGTAGATCCGTGGGCACGTGATCGCTCTGCGCCAGGTATTCGCGCACTTGAGGGTCGGCGTCGCCGGTCAGCCGCTCGTACAGCTCGCGCGGTGCGGCGCCCGCGCCGACCACGACGGCCGCGCGAATCGACGGGTCGGGGTGCTCGGCGAGTTGCATCCGGAAGACATGAGGGAGGCTGCGGTTGAGGGCGAGCGAGTGCGTGAGCCAGTGATCGTCGACGGCGATGATCTCAGTGATCATGTCATCGCCGAGGTCCGGGCGCTTGGCAACCCCGCCGAGGCCCTTGCGGTAGGCGAAGAGGCGGCGCACGAACTCACGCGGCAGAACGGGGTTCATCGCCAGTCCCTCCATCACCTTGTGGAGGTGGACCGGGGACGATGGCGCGTCCGACATTGCGTACGACCCTTCTGCCTGGGTGAGCTGACCGCCGAGTCTGTCATGCGCCGTCGGCCCCCTGCGGTTCGGGAAGCCCGATGCAGAGCACCGGCTTCGTTCACTTCGGCGCTCGTGCGGAGCCTCATGAGCCGTGCTTCGTGCAGGGTCGCGCGCGATCGAGTGCCCGGACCCGCCTCGTTGTCCGGATGCTCAATCCTGCACGGCTCCTCCCGCGGCGGGGTCAGGTGCAGCTGGGGAACGGCCCGTGATGTTCAGGGCGTTGGCGTATTGCTCGTCGGTGACGGGTTCGAGCCAGGTCGTGCCGTCTCCGTCTCCGGCGCCGACGACCATGGCGATGTGGGCCATGAGGTTGACGTCGGTGGCTCCGTGCCAGTGCTCCTCACCGGCGGGGCACTTGACGGTCTGACCGGCCGAGACACGTACGACGTCGCCGTCACGGGTGCCGACCAGGCCGGTGCCGTCGGTGATGTAGAGGGTCTGGCCGTTGGCGTGGGAGTGCCAGTTGGTGCGGGCTCCGGGCGTGAAGCGGACCAGGGCGGAAGCGAGGCGGGCCGGTTCGGTGGGCGACTCGATCGGGTTGAGGCAGACGTCGCCGGTGAAGCGTTCGGCCGGGGCCTTGACGGTGGGGGTTTCGGTGACGTGTTCCATGGCGATCTTTCCTTCAGCGGCGTGTCGCGACCCAGGACCCGCACGCCCGGCAGGACCGCGTTCACGCAGGTCACCGGGCCGTTGACCGAGAAGTCCGGAGGGGCGCACAGATCGGTGGCGGGGCCTGCGCCGACCAGTGCGAACGCGGTCATGATGAGTCCTTGACGGGGCAGGGGCCGGGCACTGCATGCCCGGCCGCGGGTGGGGTCAGGGAGTGAGGAGGGTTTTGATGGCGCGGCGCTCGTCCATCGCCTGGTAGCCGTCGGCGACCTGCTCCAGGGGCAGGGTGAGGTCGAAGACCTTGCCCGGGTCGATCCGGCCGGTCAGTACCCGGCCGATCAGGTCGGGCAGGTAGCGTCGCACGGGGGCGGGGCCGCCGCGCAGGCCGACGTGGGAGAAGAACAGTTCCTGCCCGTCGACGGCGACCTCGTGGGGGACGCCGACGAAGCCGACGTTGCCTCCGGGGCGTGCTGCTCGCACGGCCTGCTGCATGGCCTGGGCGGTGCCGACGCACTCCAGCACACTGTCGGCGCCGATGCCGCCGGTGAGGTCCTTGACCCGGGCGACTCCTTCGTCGCCACGCTCGGTGACGATGTCGGTGGCGCCGAACTCCAGGGCGAGCTTCTGCCGGGGTTCGTGGCGGCTCATCGCGATGATCCGCTCGGCGCCCATTTCGTTGGCTGCGATGATCGCGCACAGCCCGACAGCGCCGTCGCCGACCACCACGACGGTAGAGCCCGGCTCGACTTCCGCGGCGTCGGCGGCCCACCAGCCCGTGCCCATGACGTCGGAGACGGCCAGCAGGCCGGGCCAGAACCGCTCGTCGGGGTTCTCGTCGGTGGCGACCAGGGTGCCCTGGGCGTTGGGGATGCGGACGTAGTCGGCCTGGCAGGTGCTCATGAACTCGCGATGCAGGCAGTTGGACTGGAAGCCGTTGCGGCAGTTGGCACAGGTGTTGTCCGAGGTGGCGAACGAGCCGACGACGAACTGGCCCGGCTGGACCGAGGTGACCGCACTGCCGACCTCCTCGACGAAGCCGACGTACTCGTGCCCCATCGGATGCGGATCGCCGGTCGGTTCCAGGCCGCGGTACGGCCACAGGTCCGAGCCGCACACACAGGTGACGGCCGTGCGGATGATCGCGTCGGTCGGGTGGAGGATCTTCGGGTCGTCCAGGGTCTCGAACCGGACATCGCCGGGGGCGTGGATCACTGCTCCGCGCATGAGGGGTTCCTTACGTACTGAGGTGTGCGCCGGCAGCGGGAACTGGCGGCGCCGGGTGCAGGTGCGGACGGGGCTCGGGCGGCGAGCCGCCCGTGCCGGGTCCGGGCGCCTCACCGGACCGGCCGCCTGCACGGCCGGAGGACGAGCGCCACGTCTTCCAGGGAACCGGCTCCTCGCGTGCGCAGCGAGTCACCGTCAAGGGGTGTACCGGCAGTACATCCCTCGGCCCGCGTGCGGGACGTACCGTCGAGGTGTGGACAATCGAGAAGAGGTCCGCGAGTTCCTCACCTCGCGGCGCGCAAAGATC
Source organism: Streptomyces sp. NPDC101194 (assembly GCF_044767885.1). Classification (NCBI taxonomy): domain Bacteria; kingdom Bacillati; phylum Actinomycetota; class Actinomycetes; order Kitasatosporales; family Streptomycetaceae; genus Streptomyces; species Streptomyces sp. NPDC101194. Next base: position 46,503 of record NZ_JBIWOS010000005.1, on the reverse strand, counting down.
ACCCCGGAGCAGGCAGGGCTGCCGTCCGGCAGTCGGCGACGTGTGCCCGGCCTGCGCAGGAGCGAGGTCGCCGCGCTCGCCGACATGAGCGTGGAGTACTACGCCAAGCTCGAACGCGGCAGTCTCGCCGGTGTCTCACCGTCCGTCCTCGAAGCCGTCGCCCGCGCCCTTCAGCTCGACGACGCCGAACGTGCCCACCTGCTGAACCTGGCCCAGGCCGCGGACGGCTCCGACGCCCTCACCCGCCCCCGGCGCCGCAGCACCCGGCAGTGGAGGCCGCACCGCAGCCTGCAATGGACCCTGGACGCCATCACCACCGGGCCCGCGTTCGTCCGCAACGCCCGCATGGACATCCTCGCCGCGAACCGGCTCGCACGCGCCTTTTACACCGACGTCTACGCAACCCCCGGAAATCAGGCGAACCTCGCCCGCTTCAACTTCCTCGACCCCGCCTCCCGCTGCTTCTACCCCGACTGGGACACCTTCGCCGACGTCGCCGTCGCCATCCTGCGCACCGAAGCCGGCCGCAACCCCCACGACAGGGATCTGCACGACCTCGTCGGTGAACTGTCCACCCGCAGCGACGAGTTCCGCTCCCGTTGGGGCGCCCACGACGTCCGCCACCACGGCACCGGCACCAAACGCTTCCATCACCCGACTGTCGGCGAACTCACCCTCGCCTACGAGGGCCTGGACATGGCCGCCGAACCCGGGCTCACCCTCACCATCTACACCGCCGAACCCGGCTCCCCGTCCGAGGAGGGGCTGCGCCTCCTCGCCTCCTGGGCCGCCACACAAGAAACCGACGCCGCCACTGAACCGTTCACCATCAGCTGACCACGGCTGACGTGAACCGAGCCGCTTCGCCGCCGCACACCCGGCTCCGGTCCCGGCGGGCCGGGATCCGGCGACCTGTGACGCGTACGTGGACTTCGTCCGTGCCCCTGGTACGCCGCCGACAGGACCGCGCCCCTGATGCCGGGTACGAGCGCCTGTGACTGTTCCCCGGCTCCCACGCGGGACGGCCGCTCGAACCGCACCCGGACGTCCCTCCGCCTTGCGATGCACCGCATCCGACGCCGCGCGCTGATCCACCAGGGATTGCGGGACAGCCCTTGGTCTTCGGCGGCCTTCCGGGCTTCAGTCGGCCGCCGGGAGCCGGGACGCCGATGCCAGCGGCTTCAGCCTCGACTACGCCGCCGAAAACGCCGGACGCATCAGCGACCAGTGGCGGGCGCTGCCGCGGGTCGGAGTCTCGTGTGCCACTCCACGCCGTCGGTACGCCTACCGAGCCCCTGCCGTGGGCACCGGCAGGGGATTACGGGACAGCCCTCAGCGGGCAGTCCGGTTCTTGATCCCGCCGAGCACGGTGTCGAGCATCCGGTCGAACTCCGTCAGGGATCCGAAGTCGGCCATGAGGGGGGTGAGGGCGGCCATGGCCGGGTACGAGGCGGGATCGAACGCGGGCACGGCGCTGGGTCCGTCGGGCCCGCCGCTCGTGCGTGCGAGCAGGTGTCCGTTGAGGAAACTGAACAGCACCATGGGCGCGTCCGCGACCACCTGGTGGGGCAGACCGGCCTCACTCATCGCGGCGACCAGCCTCTCCAGGGCGGAGACGGCAACCGGCGAGGTCTGCGCGCGCGTCACGAGCAGCGGGAACACACGGGGGTGCCGGTAAGCCATCTCGCGGTAGCTGTGCGCAGTCCGGCGGGCGATGTCCTCCCAGCCGTGGGACGCGCTGTCGTCCACAGTGGCCGCCACCTCGGCGAGCACTGCTTCGGACATCGCGTCCAGCAGGGCCGCCTTGCCCTTGATGTGATGGTAGATCGACATCGGGTCTACCCCGAGCTCCTGCGCGAGTCGGCGTACCCCGAAGTGCTCCAGGCCGTCGCGATCGACCAGTGCGACAGCGGCGGCGGCAATGCGTGCGTGGTCGAGTCCCGCTGAGGTTCCCCGAGCGCGTCTGGCCATGTCCGCTCCTTTCTCCTCCTTGCCAAACCTACACCGTAGAAATTACCGTGCTGAACGCAAACCTACGTCGTAGGTTTCAAACCGTCATCCGGCCGAGGAGGAGATATGGATGAGGTCACTGTCACGGAGCGGCCGCCGGAGCCGGACTGGCCGGCGATGACGGCCGAGGAACTGGTCGCCTACCGCGACGCGGAGAACCGCTTTCGGGCATCACGGGCAGCGCGGGCGATCATCGGGGAACCGGATCCCGGCGCCACGATCCGCTGGCAGGAGGTTGCGCTGCCCGGGCGCGAACTTCCGGTTCGGGTGTACCGGCCGGCCCCCGGGGACGACGGCGAAGGCGCCGACCCGGCGGAGCTGCCCCTCGTGCTCCATGTGCACGGAGGCAGCTTCGTGGGCACGGCGGTGCAGTGCGACTGGACCAACAGTCACCTCGCCGCCCGACTGCCCGCGGTCGTCGTCTCGGTCGAGCACCGCCTCCTCGACCCGGGAACTCCGCTGTCAGCGGCCGTCGACGACGGATGGGACGTGCTCCAGCACGTGGTGCGGCACGCCGCGCGGTGGGGCATCGCCCCGGCGAGGATCGCCGTCTTCGGCGAGAGCTGCGGCGCGTTGATCAGCGCCCTGGCAGCGATCCGGGCCAAGCGGACCGGCCTGCATCTCCAGGGGCAGGTGCTGGTCAACCCCGCTGTCGATGTCACCGGCACGATGCTCGACCACGCCTCGGTCACCGAACACGCCCATAAGACCCTCACCGTGCCCCAACTGCGACTTTTCCAGCGACTCTCCGTTCCACCGGGAACCGACCCCCGTGCGCTCTCACCTCTCTACGCCGACAACCTCGGCGAACTGGCTCCGGCGCTCGTCGTGGTGCCGACCCACGACCCTGTCGCCGATCACGGCCGACGCTACGCCGAACGGCTGCGGGCGGCCGGGACACCCACGCGGCTCACCGAATACCCCGGATCGGGACACGCGTTCCTCACCATGCCGGGCGTGGATCCGCAGGCCCGGGCCGCGCGGACCGAGATCCTCCAATTCCTCCGAGCCACCCTCACCGCGTGACCAGCAAGGAGAGCACTCCAATGAGGAAGACACGTCACGAGCGAATGGCCGTCGGAGCGATGTACACGGGCCTCGGGCTCACCGTCGTCGCGACGACCGTTCCGTATGTCGACCGTGCCACCACCCATCTGCTCGCCGAGCACATCCGGGCCGGCTATCCCACGTACACCCAGGCGCGAGTCGACTCGGCTGTCTCCACGTACCTGGTCCTCCTGTCCGTGATCGGAGCGCTCGGCGTCATCGCCTGGCTCTGGACGATCCGGGCGGTCAGGACGGGCAAGCGGTGGGCTCGTCCTGCCGCGACCGTGATGTTCGTGCTCGGCACAAGTGTCGGGTTGACCGGGCTGCTCACCAAGGACACCTCCGGCGCCACCGGCCTGCCGCCGGCGCTGGGTTGGGCCGGGATGGCTCCCTGCCTGGCGGCCCTACTGGCGATCACGCTGCTGTGGAGACGACCGCGACTGGCGTGACGACGGACCCCGCGCGTGATGGGCCGCCCTGCGTGTGCTGGCCCTCCGCGTCGGTCACGGTGATTCTTGGTTGCCCGGGGCTCGGCGGACGGCGATGATTCTCCTCATGTCCGACGCTGCGTCTGCGGGTTCCTCGCTACGGCCGTATCCCAAGATCTCTGCCAAGGGACGGGTCGGCGTGTCCGGGGTCCGGGAGTGGGTCGCGGTGGAAAAGGTGCACGGAGCACACTTTGCGGTGGTGTGCGACGGCTCGGGGGTTCATCCGGCAAAGCGGCGTGAGTTGTTGGGCGACGATGCGCTGGATGGCTTCTTCGGCGTGAGCAGGGTCTGGCCGGTGCTGTCGGTGGCCGCGGCCCGATTCGCCTCGGCACTGCGCAGTGTGCGGGGTGGCGCTGAGGTGGTGACGATCTACGGTGAGCTGGCCGGCGGGTGCTACCCGCACCCGGATGTTCCTGCCGTCGCCGGGGTCGAGCCGGTGCAGACGGGCGTGTGGTACGCGCCGGGCCTGCACTGGCTGCCGTTCGACGCATCGGTCGAGAAGACTGAGGGACGTTGTTGGATCTCTGACCGTGCTCTGCGTGGAGCGGCGGCGGCGGCGGGGCTCCTGTGCCCTCCCGCTGTCGGGCACGGCGCGCTGAACAAGCTCCAGGAGTTGCCGTCCGCCTTCCCCACAGGAGTCCCGGCCCTTTTCGGGCTTCCTGAACTCGCGGGCAACCTCGCCGAAGGGTACGTCCTCAAGCCGGCCGGCGAATGGACGGAGGCGGGTTCCGAGGGCGCGGGCATGCGTCCTGTGGTCAAGGTGAAGCAGAAGGCTTTCGCCGAGGACGAGCGGTTCGACGGCGCGCGTCCCTATCTGCCACCGCCGCAGGGAGCGGCCGGAGTTCCCGCCTGGCTCCTGGCCCAGGCTTCGGCACTCCTCACGCCCGCTCGCGCGGCCGCCGTGGTCAGCAAGATGGGCCCCCGCACTCCGATGGATGCTGTGGCGGAGGAGATCACCCGGGATGTCTCGGAAGAGCTCGCCGAAGCGCTGGGGGGCCTGGAGGACACACTCGTGCGCCCGTTGGAACGAGCGCTTCTGCCTGGGGCGCGCTCCCTGGCGGTGTTCGATGCCGAGGACCGTCGTCCCTCCCGGACGAGCGGAGAGGGCGCACGGTGACGACAGCGATCGGTCGCCTCGGTGAACGACGCGGCGGGGGCTGCGCGATGACGATGTCGTAGTCGGGGAGGCAGTGGGCGAGGTCCGCAAGCGCCAGGCACCGGTGCCCGCAGAAGTTCCGGATGCCACCGCCCGGACGCCGCGCCTTCTGTGGCCGGCGATCCGGTCACGGCGCCCGGCACGCCCGTCGTCTGCGGCAGCAGGCGCTCCATTCGCCTCATGCCGAATTCGTTTGCTCACCGCCACCAGCCACGAGATCAGTTGCCGGAGGGGTTCCGGCCCGGTTCGGGCGCGGGGTTCGGCACGAAGAGACTCAGCCGGTAGGTGGTCGGCTGGATCAGGCGCCCACAGAACGTGTCCATCCGCGCCGCCGTCCAGTCGATCTGCGCGTCCGACGCCCGGAGACGGTGGATGTGAGCGCGCCATGCCGCCTCGTCCTGCGTCTCGAAGAGCACTTCCCAGCGGCCCGCCTCGCGCGCGAAGCGAGAAGCAGCCCCCCGCGCCTCATCCTGCCGCTGACGTCTTCTCTTCCGCTGCCCTGGCATCGGCTCAGCATCACTGGGCTCCGTGGACTTGGCAAGGCCGAGACCCGCATGGCCCGTTCGCAACCTTCCGGGTCACACGAGGTCGGCCCTCCGCCCAGCGACGCAAGGGGCAACTCGACCTCGAGCGGCACCGCAGCCGCACTTCCGACCAGTGGCCGTCCGCGTCCTGCAACGCACCCTCGCTCTCACCGCCGCGATCTGGCACAACGACCACACCGACCAGCCAGTCCTGACCGCCTACGGCCACTGAACCCCTTGGATTCGATCAACTAGAGGTTGTAGCCACCCGATACGTCAATGTTCTGAGCGGTGACCCAGCGGCTCTCGTCGGAGACCAGCGTGGCGATCACCGCGCCGATGTCGCCGGGTTCGCCCACGCGGCCGAGCGCGGTTCTGGCGGCGAGGGCCGGGACGACCTCGGGGAACCGGGTGAAGGCGTCGTCGGCGATCCGGGTGCGGGTCGATCCCGGTGAGACAGCGTTGACGCGAATGCCTCGCGTGCTGAACTCCTTGGCCATGTAGCGGGTCAGCACATTCAGGCCGCCCTTCATCGACGCGTAGGCCGAGTAGCCGGGCTTCAGGGCTGCCGCTGAGTTGCTGCTGGTGTTGACGATGGCGCCGCCGTCCGCCATCAGGGGCAGCGGCCGCTGCGTCAGGAAGTACGGTCGGTCACCGGGCAGTTCACCCAGGCCGAACCGGGCCGTCACCAGCAGGACCGTGCACCGCAACCTGCCTCCCGCCCTTGTGTATTCCGCTCGCAGGCCGCGTGTGCGAGCCGGTCAGTTCACTGCGTCGGCGGCCGCGAATCGCATCACGTCCTGACTGGGCGGCGCGCCAAAGAGGCGCCGGTACTCTCGGCTGAACTGGGACGGACTGTCGTATCCCACGCGATATCCGATGTACGCGATGTCTTTCGGATGTGCCGCTAGAAGAAGGCGAGCCTGATGGAGCCTGATCTGCTTCTGGAACTGGATCGGACTCATTCCGGTGACCGCCTGGAAATTCCGGTAGAACGCGGAAGTGCTCATTCCGATCAGCTCGGCCACGTCGTCCACCCGGAACGGCTGTTTGTAGTTCTCCCTGATCCAGTGCACAGCTCTGGCGATGTGCGAGAGCTTGCTGTCGGCGAGACCGATCTGGCGGACCGTCGCCCCCTGCTCGCTCGTGATCAGGCGCCACAGGATCTCGCGTTTGACCAGGGGGGCGAGCATGTCCCTGTCCCGTGGCCGTTCGAGCAGGCGCACCAGGCGCACGGCGGCGTCGAGGAGTTCGTCGGACGCGGTGCTGACGGCGATGGCCGGGGGTGCGCTGCCGTTCGCCGGGAAACTGCCGGATGCGGCCTGCAGCATCATCTCGGCGATCTCCGAAGGCTGCAGGAGCAGGCCGAGCCCCAGGGCCGGCCGGTCCGCCGTGGCCCCGACGAAGTGACCGGAGACGGGCAGGTCCACCGATGCGACCAGGTACTGGCCGGGTCCGTACTCGTGCACGTACTCGCCCAGAGCGAGACGTTTGGTGCCTTGGGCGATCAGCGCCATGACCGTTCCGCTCATGACCGCATGAGAGGCCGGCGACTCCTCACGGCCTATCAGTACGCCCTCGATGGCAGTCGTCGCGTCGGCTCGGACATGACGCGCCAACAGGGTTCGGAGCTCATCCAGCAGCATGCACCGATTGATACACCGAAGACGGGGACAGGTCCAACATTCCTTGCTGCCCCTGCGAGACGGCCGAGAGCATTGTGCAAGGCTTCGCGACTATCGGGCAAAGAAGTTGCGCAGGCGACCTGATTGAATCTCAGTCATCCCCCACGGTTCATAATTCGCCGGCCCGTTGAGTTGAGGAAGGAGGAGCGAAATGACAGACGGAACCCACAGCGAAATTCTTCTCCGCGTCAATGGACAGACGCATCGTCTGAAGGTCGACAACCGCAGGACATTGCTCGACGCGCTCCGTGAAGACATTGGTCACACAGGACCGAAAAAGGGCTGCGACCGCGGGCAGTGCGGCGCGTGCACGGTGCTGCTGGACGGCCGGCGCGTGGTGTCCTGCCTGACGCTGGCGGTCGCCGGTGACGGCTCGGACGTCACGACGGTCGAGGGGCTGGCCTCCGACGGTGAACTGCACCCGCTGCAGCAGACGTTCGTCCAGCTCGACGGATTCCAGTGCGGGTACTGCACACCCGGGCAGCTCTGCTCCGCGGCCGGGATGCTGGCCGAGCACGCGGCAGGCTGGCCCAGCGCGGTCACCGCCGACGTGTCACCCGGGGGACCGGCACCGGAGCTGGACGCCGCGGAGGTACGCGAGCGCCTGAGCGGCAACCTGTGCCGCTGCGGCGCATACCCGTCCATCGTCCGTGCCGTGTTGGAGACAGCGTCCCGGACGGAGGCGACGGGATGAAGGAGTTCACCTACCAGCGGCCCGCACACGTACGTGACGCGCTTGCCCTGGTCGCCGACGACGGCGCCCGTTTTCTGGGCGGCGGAACCAATCTCGTCGACCTGATGAAGGACGGCATCGAGATGCCCACGCGACTCGTGGACGTGCGTCACCTGCCGCTGGACGGCATCCGCGAGACACCCGACGGAGGCCTCATCGTCGGTGCGACGACGACCAACAGCGACCTTGCGGCCCACCCCGAGGTGCGCCGCCGGTACCCGGCCCTCAGCCAGGCAGTGCTGGCAGGCGCGTCGGGACAACTGCGCAACATGGCGACGGTCGGCGGCAACCTCCTGCAGCGCACCCGGTGCGGGTACTTCGCAGACCTCTCCCAGCCGTGCAACAAGCGCGGCCCCGGCAGCGGCTGCGCCGCGATCAACGGAGAGCACCACAACCACGCGATCCTCGACCGGTCCGAGCTCTGCGTGGCCACCCATCCCTCGGACATGACCGTGGCACTGGCTGCGTTCGACGCCCGAGTGCACTACGAGACCCTGGACGGGGCCCACGAGATCCCGCTGTCCGAGTTCTACCTGCCGGTCGGTGAGAGTCCGCAGCGGGAAACGGCGCTGCCCCGCGGCGCCCTGATCACCGCCATCACCCTGCCGGCCGGCGCGGCGAGCCCGCGATCGCGCTATCGCAAGGTCCGCGAACGCGCCTCCTACGCCTTCGCCAACGTGTCTGTCGCAGCCGCGCTGGACGTCCACGAGGGTGTCGTGCAAGGTGCGCGGATCGCGCTCGGCGGCGTCGCCTCCCGGCCCTGGCGTGCCCACGCCGCCGAGACCGCCCTGAGGGACGCCCCCGCCACCTCCGACCGTTTCCGAGCCGCCGCCGACGCGGAACTGGCCGCCGCGCGTCCGCTGCGCGACAACGCGTACAAGGTCACGCTGGCCCGCAACCTCGTCGTGGCCGTCCTGACCGAGCTCGCCCACCGGGCCGAGTGACGAACCGCTCCCGTCACAGGTCCTGAAGGAGATCACCACATGGACGACACTTCCTCGACCAGCCTCGCCCCGACACCTGCCGTCCCGCCGGCCGACACGAACGAACCACCGCCGGGGCCCGTCGGCACATCACGGCCCCGGGTGGAGGGACCGGCCAAGGTCACCGGCGCGGTGCGCTACGCCGCGGACGAGCCGATGAGCGACCTGGCGCACGGCTGGGTCGTCACCTCCACGGTGACCCGCGGACGCATCCGCGAACTCGACACCACCGCCGCGCTGGCCATGCCCGGCGTCCTGGGTGTGATCGACCACCGAAACGCGCCCCGGCTCAACCCGGAAGCGGGATCGTTCTTCGGCCCCGACGGCGGCATGCACCTGCTGCAGAGCGAGGAGATCCCGCACTCCGGCCGGCCGATCGCCCTGGTGGTGGCAAGGACGGCGGAGCAGGCCCGGTCGGCTGCCATGGCACTACGGGTCACGTACGACGAGGAACCGCACGACGTCGACTTCTCGCCCGGCCACCCCGCCGCCCGCCCGGCCACACCGCACTTCGGAGAGGACGCCACCGTCGGCGACGTGGACGCGGAACTCGCCGCGAGCGCGGTGGTCGTCGACGAGCGCTACGTCACGCCCGAGGAACACGGCGCCGCCGTGGAGCCGCACTCCGCGACCGCCTGGTGGGACGGCGAGCGCCTGCAGATCGTCGACTCCAACCAGGCACCCTTCCTGGTCGCCATGACCGTGGCCACGCTCTTCCGCCTGGACCCGAAGGAGGTGCGCGTCCGGTCCCTCCACGTCGGCGGCGGCTTCGGATCCAAGTCGGGTACGTGCGGACCTCAGTTGGTCCTCGCGGTGATGGCGACGAAGATGTTCGACCTGCCGGTACGCGTCACCCTGACCCGCACCCAGGTGTTTCAGATCGTCTCGATGCGCCCGGCGACCGACCAGCGCGTACGGATCGGGGCGGACCCCGACGGCCGGCTGCGGGCCATCGACCACGCGGCGGCCTTCGAGATCTCCAAGCTCGCGGACTACCTCGAGAACTGCACCGAACTCACCAACACGCTCTACGCGGCACGGGCGATCCGTACCCGGCGCACCGCTGTTCCGATCGACATCCTGCCGCCGTACTCGGTGCGCGGGCCCGGCACCACCCCGGGCTCGTTCGCCCTCGAATCCGCCATGGACGAGGTCGCCGAGCGCCTGGGCATGGACCCCCTCGAACTCCGGCTGCGCAACGAACCCGCCGTCGGCCCTGTCACCGGCCTGCCCTTCAGCCGCCGCAACCTCGTCGCATGCCTCACGGAGGGCGCCCGCCGGTTCAGCTGGGCCACCCGCGACCACCGGCCGCGCATGCGCAGGGAAGGACATCTCCTCGTCGGCACCGGGCTGGCGGCCACGTCCTTCGCCGCGGGGGCGCTGCCCTCCTCGGCATCGATCACCGCCGAGACCGACGGGACCTTCACCGTGGCCGTCGGCGCCAGCGACATCGGCCAGGGCACGCGCACCGCGCTGACCGCGGTGGCGGCGGAAACTCTGCGCGTCCCCTCCGAACGGGTACGTCTGCTCATCGCCGACAGCGACCTCGGCCCCGCGTGGGGCGCCAGCGGATCCCGGGGGACCGCGTCCTGGACGTGGGCGATCACCGAGGCCGCGGCCAGGCTCCGTTCCCAACTGGACGGCACCGCACTGCCCCTGACGGCCTCGTACGAGACCACCGAGGCGCTCGGCAAGCTGCCCCTCATGGAACGGCACGCCTACAGCGCCGTGTTCTGTGAGGCGACCGTGGATCCGGCGACGGGCGAAGTACGGGTACGCCGGCTTCTGGGGATGTTCGCCGTGGGCCGTGTGATCAACCCACTGCTCGCGCGCAGCCAGCTCGTCGGCGGCATGATCATGGGGCTGTCGATGGCCCTGCACGAAGAAGGCGTGCGCGATGCGGTCACAGGACGCCACATCAACACGGACCTCGCCGGCTACCACATCGCCGCGCACGCCGACGTACCCGACATCGAAGCCGACTTCGTACCCGACTTCGAACCCGACATTCCGGCAGGGGTCAAGGGCGTCGGTGAGATCGGCACCGTGGGCACCGCGGCCGCGATCGCCAACGCCGTCTGGCACGCCACCGGCCTCCGCCGGCGAGCCCTGCCCATCCGCCTCGACCGCGTACTCGAAGAACGGCCCGGATCGTGAGCCGCCCACACCGGCCGGCAGCCCGAACGCGGCCGTCTCGGCCCGGGCCCGGCACCTGACCGGGAGACACACGTGCTGAGCGAAGTCTGGCCCTTCGTCGAAACCCACCACCAGGCAGGTCGGCCCGTCGTGCTGGCCCGACTGGTGGGCCGGGACGGTCCCGGATCACGACCGCTGGGGGCCACCATGGCCGTCGCCGACGACGGCACATGGCGCGGTTCGCTGTCGGGCGGCTGTGTCGAGGGCATCGTCCTGGACAGGGCCCGTGCCGTCCTGGCAGGCGACCCGCCCCACATGACCGCCGTCGACCCGGGGGAGGACCTGCTGCCCTGGGAAGACGCCCCGGCCTGCGCGGGCGAGCTTCGGGTCCTCATCACGCCCGCACCACCCGAGCCGGCCCGCTCCGCCATCAGCACAGCCCTGGCCGAGGACCGCCCGCTCGCGGTGCGGGTCGGTCTGCGACCGCCCCAGCGCTGGTCGACAGCAGCCACGACCGACCAACTGCCCGACATGGGAGACGCGTTCACCGAGGAACTGACCCGCCGACCACGGCTGTTGCTGATCGGCGCCACAGATCTTGCCGCAGTCCTCGCCACCCTGGCCACGACCCTGCACCGCAAGGTCGTCGTCCTCGACCCACGGCCGGGGCACGTCGCCTCCGGAGCGTTCACCGGCACCACCGCCGACGTGGTCCGTTCCTGGCCCGACGACTGGATCGCCCGCCACCCGCTCGCCGCACGCGACGCCGTCGTCGTGCTCAGCCACGACCCGCGCATCGACGATCGCGCCCTGCGCGCGGCTCTGGCAGGCCCGGCCGGATACGTCGCCGCGCTCGGCAGCCGCGCCACCCACGCGCAACGTCTGCGGCGCCTGACCGACACCCCCGGGCTGGACCGCCTGGTCGGCCCGGCAGGCCTCGATCTCGGCGGGGCGTCCCTCGCCGAGAGCGCCCTGTCCATCCTCGGCGAACTCGTCGCGGTGGAGAATGGACGCGGCGGCCGCCGCCTGCGCGACGGCAGCCTGCCCGTCCGGGCCACCAGGGCCGCAGCGCACCCCCAGCCGATCAAGTCGTAGGAAGCGAAGGGACCTGGGCGGTGCCAGTGTGCGGAGTCCGGGCCGTATGGGCCCTACCTTTTCCTCCGGATGAAGGCCATGTGCGTGGGAAAGGAAATCCGCTGCTGCCGGGTGCGGGACCTTCTGCGAGCCGGCGATTTGCCTGCCGCCCCGGACGTGCGACCGTCGGCACCGGGTGTGCCCCGTTGCCCCGTTGTCGGGAGTGCTGGTGGTGCGGGGTGTCAGCGGCGTGCGTAGTAGAGCGTGTTGTGCGCGGTGTCCGGTAGGTACAGTACGTCGTTCCCGTCCGAGTCGCGCCGTACTGCGAGCCGGTCCGCGCTGACGCCCGGCGCGGCGGGTTGCGAGGTCCATGTGCCGCCCGACTCGGTCGCGGCGAAGACACGGTCGGTGCCTGAGCCGGTCACGTAGTAGACCCGCTTGGCGTCGGTCTCGTCCCAGGTGAGGCCGAGGGCCGCGGCGGTCTGGCCGCCGGCGTACACGGTCTGGCGGGCCCAGCCGCCGCTGCTCGGATACGCGTAGTACACGCGGAAGTTGCCGCTGCCGTCGGCCGAGCGGTAGCGGTAGGCGATCTTCGGGGTGGAGCCGTCGAGGGTGAGTTTGGCGCTCTGCACCGCCGGTCCCGTGTAGGCGTTGTCGATGCTCCACTCCTCACCTGCGGTGAGGTCCTGGATCACGTCGGACGTGCCGGGCGTGACCGGCGTGGTGACGGCCGTGCCCGCGCTGCTCGTGAAGGCACCGGTCGCCGGGTCGTAGCGCAGGTAGGAGAGCTGATGCCGGAAGCCGGTCGCCGGGGCCTTGGCCCATTCGTACAGGAGGTGCACGCGCCCGGCGGCGTCCACCATCAGGTCGTCGGGGTACACGGAGCGGTTCAGCGCGCCGGCGAAGGTGGCGACCGTGCTCCAGCGTGCGGCGGCGTTGTCCCAGCGGTACAGCTTGCCGGGACGCTGGTCGGCGCCGGCGCCGACGCGGGCGGCCAGGTACAGATCGCCGTTGGGTGCGGTGGTCACGACCGGGTAGGTGATGCCCACGCCCTGGTCGGGCAGTTCGGCCGCGTGGTCCGTGACGTCCCCGCCGGGGGCTTCGGTGCGGAAGTAGCGCCAGGCGTCGGCGTGCATGGAGGCGAACACGTGCAGACGGCCGCTGCCGTCGCGCGCGACGGACGGCTGGTTGTGCCCGTTGTCGTCGGGGAACTCGGCCTGCTGCCCGCTCTTGTCGAGCAGCGGCAGACGGCTCCAGACCCCGTCCGGGTCGCGCCGCGCGATGGCCGGGCGGTGCGTGGCGGCCGTCGCGCCGGGCTCGTTGAAGGCGAAGTAGGTGTACTGGCCGCGGCCCTTGTACGTGGCGACAGGCGTCCACCAGGCGGCCTGGTTCGACGAGTCCATCGCGTAGGGGACCTTCTCGATCACCGCCGTCGCGGCTGCCGTGCGGCCCGCGCTGTCGGCCTGGGCGGCCGGGACGGGTGCGAGCAGGGCGGCCAGGGCCGCGGCCGAGGCGGCGTGGGCGAGTGCTGTGGGACGTCGCAAGGTGAACTCCTTCGCGGGCGTGATGGTGAGGCGGACGGGAGCGGCCTCGCGGGCCGGGTCCACCCCCTGCGCTGCGCCGGAAACTTACAACAGATCCCGGATCATGAATAGAGCTTGCACAATGCGGATTTGAGATACGTCTTAGGGAAGGCGTGTGCGGCATGACGAAGGGTCCGGTGAAGACCAAACGGCCTTCACCGGACCCTGGAGCTGCCGCGTGCGGGCTCAGCGCTTGATGAGGGCGGTGATCTCCTCACCGGCCTTCTTCATCGCGTCCTTCGGCTTCGACTTGCCGACCAGGACGGCCTGGACCTGCTTGGCCACGGCCTCCTCGATCTGGGCGTTCTGTGCGAACTGCCAGAACGGGCTGCCGGTCGCCGTCTTGGTGATCTTGTCCGTCCACTCGGTGGTGAAGGTGTCCTTCGCGACCTTCGGGTCGGACAGGCCGGCGGTGGTGGACGGCGGGAGGGCGCGGGAGGCGAAGTACTCGGTGACGGTGGCGCGGTCGGAGGTGGCGTGCAGCGCGAACTGTGTGGCGGCCTCCTGTCCCTTGCCCTTGACGACCGCGATCACGCCGCCCCACAGCAGCGCCTGCGGTGTGTCGCCGGAGCGCAGCACCGGGCGCTGCATCGGTTGCATCGCGTCGGCCAGTGTCTTGTCCTTGGACTGGGCCGCGGTCACGCCCTTGCCGATGACGGCGTCGTCGTAGAACGCGGCTTTGCCCTGCCCGAACAGAGCGCGTGCGTCGAAGCGGTCCACGTCCGCGGCTATCAGCTTCGCGTCGTGCAGCTTCTTGTACCAGGTGACCGCGTCGACGGAGGCGTCGTCGCCGATGGTCACCTTGTCGTCCTCCATGAGCGTGCAGCCGAAGGTCTGCATCCACGGGAAGATGTCCTTGAGCTGCGCGACCTTGGTGGCCGCGGCGTAGGGCACGATGCCGCCGCCGAGCCCCTTCAGCTCCCGCAGCGCGTCCTCGAACTCCTCGACGGTGGTGGGGTGCTTCTTGATGCCGGCCTTCTCCAGGAGCTTGGAGTTGGCGATCACACCGATCGAGCCGGTGTTCCACGGCAGGCCGTACTGCTTGCCGTCGTACACGCCGCTGTCCAGCGCCACGTCCGTGTAGCCGCCCTTCAGGGCCACGGAACCGAGGTCGGCGAGCTTGCCCATCTGTGCGACCGCGGCGAGCCAGGCGATGTCGAGGTGCACCGCGCCGGTCGTCTCGCCGCCGCCGAGCTTGAGGGTGAGCTGGCTCAGGTACTCGTTGTACGGGTACGAGACCGCGCGGATCTTGGAGTTCTCGGCCTTCTCCCACGCCGCGATGATCTTCTCGATCGCGGGCTTGGCGGCCTCCTCGTTGAGCGACCAGGAGGTGAAGTCGAAGTTCTTGGACTTCGTGTCGCCTCCGTTGGAGGAGGTGCCGGCGCCGGACGGTGCGCAGGCGCCCAGCACGCCGACGCCGGCAGCGCCGAGTGCGCCGATGCCGAACATGCGCAGCGCGCCGCGCCGGCTGATACCAGAGGTGGTCATGGTGTCTCCTGGGGGAGTGGGCGGAAGGGAGGACGTGCGTGGTGGAGGGTGCGGACGGAGCCCGCGGGCTCAGCTCTTGACCGAGCCGGCGGTCATGCCGCCGACGAGGTAGCGCTGCAGGAACATGAACGCGACGACCACCGGGACGGACACCACCAGCGAGGCGGCCATCAGCTCGGGCCAGGCGGCCTGGAACTCGCCGATGTAGGTGGAGACGAGGCCGGGCGGAAGGGTCTGCTTCTCCTTGTCGGCCAGTGTCACCGCGAAGATGAAGTCGTTCCAGCCGCGGACAAAGGCGAACAGGCCGGCGGCGATCATTCCGGGCGCGGCCAGCGGCGCCACGATGGAGTGCAGCGTCCGCCATCGGGACGCGCCGTCGATGGATGCCGCCTCCAGCAGCGCGTCCGGGATGGTGTCGAAGATGCCCTTCAGCATCCAGACACACAGCGGCATCGTGAATGTGGTGAAGGACAGCACCAGGGCGGTGTACGTGTTCAGCAGGCCGAAGCTGGAGAACACGGCGTACAGCGTCACCAGCAGGAGCGCCTGCGGGAACATCTGGGACGCCAGCACCAGGTGCATCAGCGAGCGCCGCCCGCGGTAGCGGAACTTGGAGAACGAGTAGCCCATGTACGTGGCGACGACCACGCTCAGCACGGCGGTGATCGAGGCGACGATGAGGGAGTTGACCAGGTACTGGATCAGCTGGTCGTTCTCGGCCAGCGCCGTGAAGTTGCTGAAGGTGATGTCGGTGGGTACGAGCTTCGGCGGGAACTGGAAGGTCTGCTCGGGGCTGCTCAGGGCCGTGGCCAGCAGCCAGTAGACCGGCAGCATGCCGAAGGCCCCGATCACCAGGACCGCGGTCCAGGCGGCGATCCGAGAGCGCAGCAGGTCCTTGCGCATCCTGCGCCGCGCGGTGCGTCCGGCGGATGTGACGGACGGTGCCGGTCGGTCCGTGCCGGTCAGGGGGGTGGAGGTCGTGGAGGTCATCGGGCGTCGCCCTTCCGCTCGGTGATCCTGAGGTAGACGGCGACGAGGACGAGCAGGAGCAGCATCCACAGGCCGCCCAGCGCGGTCGCCCGGCCGATGTCGAAGCCCTTGAAGGCGGTCTGGTACACGGCGGTCGCGAAGGTCTCGGTGGTGCCGGCCGGTCCGCCGCCGGTGAGCACGTAGATGGTGTCGAAGTGCTGGAAGTTCCAGATGAACTCCAGGAGCAGCACGATCGAGGCGACGCCGCGGACCTGCGGCCAGGTGACGGCGAAGAAGCGCCGGATCGAGCCCGCCCCGTCCATCGAGGCCGCCTCGTGCAGTTCCTTGGGCACCGTCTGCAGACCGGCCAGGAGCATCACCATCATCCAGGGGAAGCTCGCCCAGGTCTTGGTGACGATGACGGCGAGCATGGCGGTGCCGGGCTGGCCGAGCCAGGAGATGGACTCCTCGATGATTCCGGCCTTCATGAGGATGCCGTTCAGGACGCCGTAGTTCGCGTTGAAGATCCACATCCACAGGAAGGAGACCACCACGCCGGGGATCACCCACGGGAACAGGAACAGGCCGCGCAGGAAGCCGCTTCCCTTCAGACCCGAGTTCAGTGCGAGCGCGAGCGCGAAGCCGATCACGAAGGGGACGAGCGTCGCACCGACGGTGAAGACGACCGTCTGCTTGAGGATCGTGAGGAATTCGCCGTCCAGCCAGTAGGCGAAGTTGTCCAGGCCGACGAACTCCCGGCCCGGAAGCCGCAGATCCTGCTTGAAGAAGCCGGTGAACAGCGCCGACACCAGCGGGTAGATGATGATCGTCGCGAACAGGGCGAGCCCCGGTGCGGTCAGCAGCAGTGCGAACGCGCCGTTGGAGAGCCGTCCGCCGGACCGCTCACGGCGTGGAGCGGCCTTCTGTGGAGGTGCGGCCGTACTCATGGGTGTGTCCTCTCGAACGGGGCGGGAGCGTTGGTGCGGGGCGTGGCACGGGGCGTCGTGCGCCGATGGGCGGATGCGACGCGGCCGGGTGTGAGCGGTGAGCCGCCCCGTCCCCTGCTTCGACCGAAGCCCTGTGTGAATGCCATGCATGCTCCATTGAACGCAAGTTGCAGCATGCGGGATCGTTCTCCATATCGTGCGACGGCGTCAACCCTTTTGGTCGGTGAATCGCCGGTTCTGCGCAGGGCCGGCGACATCGCCGAGCAGGCCGGACTCGGCCGTCGGCCCACGGCGGCGGTGTCGTCAGGCTGCGCCGGAAATTTACAACACATCCCACTGGATGAACAGTGGTTGCACAATATGGATGTGATGTACGTTCATGGCGGCTCCGCTGCGGCGGAGAGTATCCGAGCTTCACACCAAGGAGGCCGCACCGTGCGGGAAGAAGAGGTCCATTACGACATCGCCGTCATCGGCGGTGGCCTGGCGGGGACCTGTGCGGCCATTGCCGCGGCCCGGCTCGGCCGACGCGTCGCCCTGGTCAACAACCGGCCCGTGCTGGGCGGGAACGCCAGCAGCGAGATACGCGTCTGGGTCTGCGGCGCCACCGCCCACGGCGTGCACCGCTGGGCCCGCGAGACCGGCATCATGGGCGAGCTGTACACCGAGAACCAGTACCGCAACCCCGAGGGCAACCCCTACTACTGGGACCAGGTGGTCCTCGACGCCGTCCGTGCCGAGCCCGGCATCGACCTGTACCTCAACACCGACGTACGGGAGGCCGACGCGAGCGGCCCTGACGACGCACGCGAGGTGCACTCCTGCACCGGCTGGATGATGGGCTCCGAGCGGCGCATCACCTTCCACGCGAAGCAGTTCCTCGACTGCACCGGCGACGGCCTGCTCGGCCACCTCGCCGGCGCCCGCTACCGCATAGGCCGCGAGTCCCGGTCGGAGTTCGGTGAACCCTGGGCGCCCGAGGAGCAGGACGAGGCGCTGCTCGGATCGACGATCCTGTTCCACACCAAGGACACGGGCCGGCCGGTGAAGTTCGTACCGCCCGCCTCCGCCCGGGACCTCACCACCACGCCCATCCTGCGCAACCGCGTGCTGCGCACCGGCGACAACGGCTGCGACTACTGGTGGATCGAGTGGGGCGGCGAGCTCGACACCGTCCACGACAACGAGCGCATCCGCGACGAACTCCAGTCCGTGATCATGGGTATCTGGGACCACATCAAGAACTCCGGCGAGTTCCCGGACGCCGAGAACCTGACGCTGGAGTGGGTCGGCAGCCTCCCCGGCAAGCGGGAGTACCGCCGCTTCCTCGGCGACCACATGCTGACCCAGCAGGACATCCTGGAGCAGCGGCAGTTCGACGACCGCGTCGCATTCGGCGGCTGGTCCGTCGACCTCCACCCGGTGCAGGGCATGTACGCCGACGAGCCCGGCGCCCGCCAGCGCTACGCGGACGGCATCTTCCACATCCCCCTGCGCTCCCTGTACTCGGCGAACGTCACGAACCTCCTGTTCGCCGGGCGCAACATCTCCGCCACCCACATCGCCTTCGGCGCCACCCGCGTCATGGCCACCTGCGCCACGCTCGGCGAGGCCGCGGGCACGGCCGCCGCGCTGTGCGTCGCCGAGGGCATCGGGCCGCGCGAACTCGCCGCCAAGCGCCCCGAACTGGTGCGCCGCGCCCTGCTGCGGCAGGACGCCTCGGTCATCGGCCTCGCCGACGACGACCCCGACAACCTGGCGCGCACGGCCCGCGTCAGCGCCTCCTCGCACCTGAGCCGCCTGGCCGCCGAGCCCACGGAGGCCGCGCCCGGCGAGCCGTACCCGCTCACCCGTGACCTCGCGCTGCTGCTGCCGGTGGACCCCGCGCTCGACACGGTCGACCTGCTCGTCCACGGCGCCCCGGGCGAGGGGCCGAGCGAACTCACCGTGGAACTGTGGAGCACCGGCCGGCCCGAGAACGCGGTCCCCGTCGACCACCTGCTCACCACCACGGTGACCGTTCCGGCCGCCGGCCCCCACTGGGTCGCGGCCCGCCTCGACCACCACCCGGACACCCCTCGGAACGTCGTCCTGATCGTGCGCGCCTGCCCGGGTGCTGCGCTCGTCCTCGTCCCCGAGCGCACCGACGGCGTCCTCGCCCTGCGCAGCAGGGTCGAGGGAGACGCGGCCGTCGACCACGACATCCCGGAGGAGGACGGCCAGCTGGTCCTGGAATGGCAGGCCCGGGGCCTGCGCCGCCGGACCTTCGGCTTCCGTGCTACCCCGGACACTGCCGCGTTCCTCCCCGAGCGGGCCGTCGGGGGGTTCCAGCGCGCCTACGGGGGCCCGCAGATGTGGTCGTCCGAGCTGCTGCCCGACCCGGACCGGGCCGCGCAGTGGCTGCGCCTCGACTGGGACGAGGAGCAGCAGCTCAGCGAAACGCGCCTGGTGTTCGACGACGACGTCGACGAGTACCTCAACAACCTGCACCGCCACCGCACCCCGTTCGAGGTCATGCCGGAACTGGTCCGCGACTACCGCGTCCAGAGCCGCGAGCCCGACGGCACCTGGCGCACACTGCTGACGGTGACGGGCAACCGCCGCCGCCACCGCGTGCACGAGCTGAACGGCGCGGACGGCGGGCCCGTGCGCACCGACGCGCTGCGGCTCGTGGTGGACGCGACGCACGGGGCACGGCACGCGCATGTGATCGCGTTCAAGGCGTACGGCGCATAGCCACGCGGCGAAGGGGCCGGGGGGGGGGGGGGGGGGGCGCCCCCCCCCCCCCCCCCCCCGGGGGGGGGGGGCGGCGCCGGCGTGGGGGTGCGCCGAGCCGGGGGGGGAGTAAAACCCCC
>NZ_JBIWOS010000005.1:0-26815 GCF_044767885.1 Streptomyces sp. NPDC101194 | reverse complement strand
GCGGGGGGGGGGCCCGCGCGCGGGGGCCCCGCCCGGCCGTTGTGTGCGGCATCCCCGCCCCCCCGCCCGACCCGGGGGGGGGGGGGGGGGGGGCCCCCCCGGCCCCCCCCCCCCCCGGCCCCTTCGCCGCGTGATTCAGAGCGCGCCGAGTGCTTGGCTGACGACGTCGGCGGCTTCGATGACCTCGCGGATGAGGGTGGGGCGCTGCCCCTCGGCTTCGGTGCGGTTGCCGAGGAGGGAGGCGGGGCCCCACAGGGAGATGGCGGCGACGACGTCACCCGAGGCGTCGCGGACGGGCGCGGCGAGGGAGGCGCGGCCGAGGGCGCGTTCTTCGGCTTCGATGGCATAGCCGGTGCGGCGGACGGTGTCGATCTCGGCGTCGAGGAGGTCGTGACTGGTGGTCGTGTAGTCGGTGTGTGCCGCGAGCGGTTCGGGGAGCAGCTTGCGGCGCTCTTTGGGGGTGAGGCCGGTGAGGAGGCACTTGCCGATGCTCGTGGCGTGCAGCGGGGCGGTGTGTCCGGCCTGCGTGTAGGACTTCGGGGCGCGGGCTCCCTCGAAATTGCACAGGAACATCAGCTCGGCGCCGCGGCGGATGGCGACGTTCGCTCCCAGCCCGGTGCGGGTGGCGAGGTCCTGGAGGACCATGCGGGCGGCGCGGTGGACGGGGTGGCGATTGGTGGCGGTGGCGGCGAGCGGGAGGATACCGAGGCTGAGCCGGTAGAGGTTGCTGACGGGGTCGCGTTCGACCATGTCGAGGCGCTCGAGGGTCGACAGGAGGCGGGAGGTGGTGGAGGAGCCCAGCCCGGTGAGTTCGGCGACGTCGGAGACGCGCAGTTCGGCGCGGCCGGAGTCGAGTGCGCGCAGCACCGAGACCGCTCGTTCGACGCTCTGGTTCGTCCCGGCGTCGCTCGCCCGAGTAGCCATGACCCTCCTCATTTTGCAAACCGCTTGCACAATCTGCATCAGCATATCGCGTCGGCTTGAGAGCTGTTCCTGGAATCCGCAGGCTCGCGTCCCGAAAAACGGAACGGATATCAGTCATCCACCGTATGAACGGCAGCGGGCCGGAACGGCACCCACAGGACACGCCTCTCACTGGACGATGCGTGCGCCGCCTTTCGCGAAGTGAGCCAAGAAGCGTGTCAGTTGTCAACGCCCCATGGACCCGGGTCCGGGAGCAGGGCGGGTGCCGTGTGCAACCGGCGGATCGCCCTCCAGGCGGCCACGGGGCTCCTGGCCGATCCGCACCGCACCCTCACGGTCGAGGCGATCGCCGAGAAGGTCGGCCTCGGGGCGGCCACCGTGGTGAGAGCCTTCGGCGGCAAGTGGCGCCGAGCGACGCCGCCGTCTCCGATTTGCTCGAACCAGTGGCCCACCGCGCCGGACAGCTCGTGGAGCAGAACCGCCCCGAACAGGCCCTGTGCACGTTTCCGGCCGAGCTGATCGCCTTCCCATCCGCGCACCGTGCCATCAGCCGTCGGTTCGATGACCTGGACCTGCCCGCGCGTGATTGCGCACCGCACCTCCGATCCTGCCATCGCTGCATCGGGATGCTCTTCGTCAAGGAGGCCGGTCGTCCCACGGTCGGTTGAACGTGTCGCTGTCCGTGCCTCGCTTGCCGAACGGTCGCGGACACAGTCATGACCGATGATTCTCATCGTTCCCGACGGTCTCAATGTTCCAAGAGTGAAGTGGAGAGTGAGAAGGATGGGCATGTTCGTCTTGATTCCCGGGGCCGGGGGTGCGGCCTGGTACTGGCATCGTGTGGTGCACGAATTGCAGGCCAGGGGGCACGGGGCGGTCGCCGTCGAACTGCCGGGCGCCGACGAATCCGCGGGGCTGCCCGAGTACACCGACGCGGTGGTTGCCGCGATCGGCGACCATGACGACGTTGTGTTGGTGGCCCAGTCGATGGGCGGCTTCACCGCCCCGATGGTCTGCGCTCGCGCGCAAGTAGATCTCCTGGTGCTGGTCAACGCGATGATTCCGCTGCCGGGCGAGACACCCGGACAGTGGTGGGACAACACCGGATCGCCGGCGGCTCGCGTCGCGGCGGCCGAAGCAGGTGGATACAGCCCGGAGTTCGACCTGTCCACCTACTTCCTGCACGACGTGCCGGCCGAGGTCGTCGCCGCCGGTGCGGCGCACGACCGGCCCGAGGCCGACACCGCGTTCGGCCAGCCTTGCGGCATCGAACGATGGCCGGACGTGACCACTCGCGTGATTGCCGCAACCGAGGACCGGTTCTTCCCGCTGGAGTTCCAGCGCCGTGTCGCCCGCGACCGTCTCGGGGTCGACGCCGACGAGGTCCCCGGCGGCCACCTGGTTGCGCTGTCACGCCCGGTCGATCTGGTCGACCGGCTGGTCGAGTATCTGCGCTGACGAGCGGCGGGCCTTCCCGCTCCGACGACACCGCAGTGCCGTCTCCTCCCGGGTTCTGGCACACATTCCGTGAGCGATCTCGAGCAGGGCCTCACCGGGCCCCGGCGACGCGTGGCCCGCGCAGCTCACATGACGCGCGCCTCCCGTTGGTGAGGGCCGGCAAGATCTTTCACGGAATGTGTGCCAGAACCATTTCCCAGGCACAAGCGCGAGCCCGTTCATCGCCCATTGATTGCCCCATGCTCGCCGAACGTGGCATCAGGGGTACATGACGAAGCCCTTCCCGGGTGGGGGAAGGGCTTCGTGGGTGAGCGCTGGGCAGGCCTTGCACCTGCATTTCCCCGCGGGAAGCGGGGCGTCTTTCCTTGGACCACCAACGCAGCATCAGTCACCGCGAGTTGCGGCGAACCGGCAAGATCAACTATAGCGCATGCGGGCCGTCGGTCGGCCGGGTGCGGCCGGCGCGCGACGGGTCCGCCGGGAATCCGGCTCCGGTGCAACAGCTTTACCGCCGCACCGGCTTCGCTGTGCACTTTGGCTCGGGTCAGCGCGTGACGTCCGATCAAGTCGCCTGTCGTAGAAAGCTTCTGCGGCATAGCGTGACGGGCACACGCTTGGTGCACCGTGCGTCGCGATGAGCGCCGAATGGGGAACTCGTGCAAGCAGGAGCTGCGGAAGGCCTCTTCGCAGGACACGCATGGGTCCTTTTTGTCCTTGTGGCGGTCTCCGCGCTGGTCGTGCTCCATCTCCTGGCCGTGCACCGAGCCGCTGGGCCCTCGCTCGTGGGAGCGGTCGTCGTCACGCTGGCCGCCGCCGGGGTCGCCGCTGCCCGCGGTGAGCCGCTGCACCATGTGGGAGGGGTCGTGCTGATGGCCTGAGGCGGCGGCGATCTCGAAGCGATCCGGCGCACGCTGACCGGGTCATCCTCGTCGGACAGTCATGGGGAGGGGCACTCGCCGCCCAGTACCTGGCGGCCCACAGCGAGCACGTGGCCAAAGCAGTGTTCGCCTCAGCCTTCCTCCGGGGCAAACCGCTACCGGTGGGCACGGACTGAACCCGCCGCTTGCAGATCGAGTTCGCCATCGAGGCCCCTCCATGCAGACAAACGCCCGGAGCATCTTGTCCACCGCAACCGGAGGACGCCCGGGCGTTCTTCCCTGTCTTCATGGAGTCGACGGCCGTGGCGTTCCCCTGGCAGTCCCATCCGTGCGAACACATGCGGGCACGTGAGCCTCGGCACTCCCGGCCCGGGAGGCGGCTCGACCCGTCAACCGGCTGTCGCCCTTGATCTGCCGCACGCGCTGATGGCCGGCAAGCTGCCGGCGAAGGCCGAGCGGATGGGCCACGACGCCAACCTCAAGGCCCTGCCCCGGTTGCGCAAAGCGGCGAGGTGGGGCGCCGAGGCGGGCGCCGTGCTGATGGAGGCCGGTCACCCCGCCCTGGAGCAGACGTTGCCAGCCCCGGTGTCCTGCCAGCTGAGCCGCTCTTCGCCGAGCGCTGCGCTGTTGGGTCCGAACAGGGCACCGGTCCGAAACGCCCTGGCCGGAGCGGCGCGAGATGACGGGCCCGTCAGGGCAGGGTCTCAGTCCTTCGTGCGAACTGAAGCCGCCGCCGGGTTCTGTTCCTCCGCAGCCGGCCGGGGCGGGGAAGGGTCAGTGGCCTGCCTCATCCCGCGTGTCGAAGGCCTCACGGGCGCGTGTGACAGCGGGCATGTTCTCCGAGGCCCACGCCAGCAACACATCGATGGGAGGCCGCAGGGTCTTGCCGAGTGGTGTGATCCGATACCTGATCGCCACCGGGCGGGTGGAGACGACCTCGCGCTCGATCACGCCGTTTCGCTCGAGTCGCCGAAGTGTCGCGGTCAACGACTTCTGCGTGACCTGCGGGATGGCTCGGCGTAACTCGTTGAATCGGCAAGGGCGTTCGCACAGCTCGCCGAGAACGCTGAGCGACCACTTGTCGAGGACCTGGTCGAGCAGTTCGCGATGCGGTGGGCCGATGAGGAATTCGTCCTCGGTATCCATGGAGAAACCTGGTCTCGTTGAAGTGTCCTTCTGCCACTAAGTAGCTTACGGATACCTAACTCAGAGGGAGAACACTGATGACCGTCCAGCACTTCACGCCGGAAGGCATGCTGCAACCGGCTCCGTATCATCACGTGGCCGTCGGCACCGGCGCGACACACATCCACGTCAGCGGGCAGGTCGCACGCCGGGCCGATGGGACTCCGGTCGCACCCGACGACCTGGCCGGGCAGGTCGCCCAGGCGCTGCGCAACACCTCCGTCGGGCTGGCGGGCGCGGGCGCGTCGTTCGCGGACGTGCTGCGCCTGACGTTCTACGTGACCCGATGGAGCCCGGAGAAGATCGGCGACTTCATGGCCGGTGTGGAGGCCGTCGCCGACGAGATCGGGCTCCAGCTCCCCATGCCGCCGGCCTCCCTGATCGGTGTCGAGTACCTCTTCGAGCCGGATGTGCTCGTGGAAGTCGAAGCAACTGCGCTGCTCGGCTGACTCCCGAGGCATGTCTTCCAGCCTTGTCTCCACGCGCTCGCCACCGCGGGCGCCGAGGTCGGGCGGTCGGCTCACGTTGCCGCGACCCGACCGCACCCACGACGTCGACCGCCACCCGTGCCGCGATCCGCGGCCCAGCCCGGATCACCGGGCCGCTCACGCTTCGGCGCCGTCACCGGCACCCACCTCACCGGCCGCTTCACGAGGTGCCCGTCTCGCCTGGCACCGCGTTCTCCACGCGGGGAACACAGCGTTCCGTAGCCGGAGGCGAGCCTCTCCGGGCCGGTTCTGGGTCGGCTATCGTTCGTGACTATGTCTGTTCAGGGGGAGTTGGATCGGGGCCGTCACGTCCTTGACGGTGAGCCGATCGCATCGGGCGGAATGGGGACTGTGTGGCGTGGCTATGACCGGAAGCTGAAGCGTGCTGTCGCCGTGAAAGAGCCAAGGTTTGCGAACGGGTCGAGCGATTCTGAGCGTGCCCGGCAGCGGGCGCGGGGGATGGTCGAGACGCGACCGGACCGCTGCTCGTCCGGTCCACCCGGGGATCGTGCCGGTGTACGACGTGATCGAGGATGACGGTCGTCCATGGATCGTGATGCGCCTGGTGCCCGGCCCGTCTCTGGCGCAGGAGGCCGAAGCGGCAGGTGTGTTGAGTCCGCAGCAGCCCGGCCGGCCGCTAGGGCGCGGATTTGGTTGTGATCAGTAGGTGATCCGGGTGAGGTCCTCACGTCGTTGAGGTGCCCGCGACGTCAGGCATGAGGGGGATCGCGTTGGAGCGACGGAAGCTGATCGGGATCGGGGCGGGGTTGGCGGTCCTACCCGCCTGGTGGGCCCTGCGTCAGGTGGCGAACGGAGCCAGGGGGGACTGGCACACCGACACCGCACCGTTGGAGCGGGCGTTCCCGCTGTTGGGCCCGCTCGCCGACGCCAAGTGGGTGAGCAGCCGGGACAACGACCGGGGCATACCGTCGTCGGAGCTGGTGATCTCGGGCTTCGCCCGGCTGCCAGCGGGGAAACTTGCCGAGCTGACGGCGGCCCACGCATTCGCCTTCGAGGGGCCGACCGACGACTTCTCCTCGTGGTTCGAGAAGCCGCTCAGGGGAGAGGGGCCGGAGAACCCGAAGTGGGTCCGGTCGCACGAGCTCGACCGTGACGGCAGCGGCTACTCCACCAAGCTGTGGTTCGACCGTCGTAGCGACACGGTCCGCTTCTGGGCACTCAACCCGTACGGCTAGTGCCGCATCAACCAACGTTCGCCCTCTGGTGCCGCGCTATTTGAAGGACGTGGCCGACAGTGGTCAGCCGTCACGCTGTCCTCGTGGCTGAGCGTGTGCGGCTGCGTGAGACAGATGACGACGACGGGCAGCGACTGCTGCGGATTGTGCGCCGGGGCATGGGGTCGGTGGTGACCTGGCGGCGGGCCCAGATGGTGTTGTTGTCCGCGCAGGGCATGCTGGTCGACAACATCGCGACGGTGACGTTCACAAGCCCGGACCGGGTACGGGACGTGATGCACAACTTCAACGCCGACGGCTTCGAGGCGCTCTGCCCCAAGTACCGGGGCGGACGCCCGAAGACCTTCACCCTCCTGGAACGGCGGGAGATGAAGAAGATCGCCAAGTCCAAGCCCGCCGAGCACAGCCCGCCGAGCACAGCCTGCCGTTCTCGACCTGGAGCCTGGTCGAGCCGGCCGACTTCCAGGCCGGTCACGACGTCTCGCTCCTCGCCCGGGGCGAGCGCCTGACCGCCCTGCGCCGGCAAGGAGTGCACCTCGCCGAGGAGGACGGCCCTGTCGAGCGGGTGCCGGTACCGGTGATAGAGCACCCGGACGGCGGGTACGACCTGATCACCGTCTTCGTCCGCACCCACCAGGTGGATGCAGCGCGGGAATCACTCGCTGGTGTCCAAGGTGACGTGCTGTTCCTGCTCAACTGGGCAGCCGGCCCGGAGACGCCGGGTGCGGTGATCGGCCACGAGCGGGTGCTGCGCGGCTTCCCCACGACTGGCGGCACGATGGACGGCGACGTGGTCCGCTACCGCAGGACCGGTTTCATCACCCGCCGGGTCGCGATGCCGATCGGCGAGCCCGACGGCCGTACCACCCCGCGACTGGTACGGATCGTGCCTGACCGAGCTGGACCTCGAACGCGGCGTGCGCTGGCCGACGCCCCGGGCGCGGTCCGCGGCAGGCTCCACCTCATGCGGCAGAACCTCGCCGCGATGGAGACGCCGCCGGTACCTCGCGCCTTGGCCGCGTTGCGGGCTCTGCCGCAAGGCCTCCTTGTGGCCGTGCTCCGGCGCTTCCTGAGGAGTCCGACGGCCGTGCACAACGGACTCGACGCACCCTCGCCTGCCACGGCGGCCGAACTCGAGCGGCTGGCCGAACAGCTCCGTGCCCCTGCGGGAGCCCGCTGAGCGACCCAGGACGGCGAAAACCTCACCACGCACACCACTTGCCCGTCCCACAGTCCTCGCCCCCAGCTCCGCCGGCTCCACGGGCGGCAACCGCTGACCTCATGACCGTTTCGGTAGCAATGGAGCGTCCGGCCTTCGGAGTCGGCGTGGCTTTCTCCCCCCTTCTGGCTCGCGACTCACGCCGAGGGAGGGTACCCGGCTCGGGCGGGCCGGGTCCGTGCGGTGTCAGCGCGTGCGGCGGTGCGGCACCGTCGTGGCGAGCGTGAGGGCGAGGCCGGTCGCGCCCAGGGCCGCCGCGATCCACAGCGACGACGTGTAGCCCCGGCCTGCCGAGAGCGCCGCGCCCGACAGCAGCGGGCCGCCCGCGTTGCCGATGTTGAACGCCGAAACATTGGCCGCCGACGCGAGGTTGTCGGCGCCTCGGGCCGCCTCCAGGACCCGCGTCTGAGAGGGCGGGATCACTGCGGCCCCCACCACGCCGAAGAGCAGGAATCCGACGATCGTGGCGGGCTTGCTCTGCACGGCGAGGATCAGGAATGCGGAGACGGCCGTGATCCCGGCGAGCGCCCCGTACAGCGTGGGCAGCAGCGCCCGGTCCGCGAGCCGTCCGGCCAGCGGGGTGCCCACGACCATCCCGATGCCGATCAGGACCAGGATGAGCGGGACCGTACGGTCGTCGAAACCACTGACCTCGGTGAGCAGGGGGGTGACGTACGTGAGGACGGTGAGGTAGGGCGCCCAGCCGAAGGCGGTCGCGGCCAGCGCGAGCCAGACCCTGCCGCGCCGGAAAACCGCCAGTTCCCGGCGGAAGCCCGTGCCCCGCTCTCGGGGCATCGGCGTGACCAGCGCCGCGATCGCGGCCAGCAGCACTGCGCCGACAGCGGTCACCCCCCAGAACGCGGCCCGCCACCCGAGCGCCTGACCCAGCGCGGTGCCGCCGGGGACGCCGATCACATTGGAGAGGCTGAGCCCCATGAAGACCGTGGCGATGGCACTCGCCTTGCGCTCCGGTGCGACGAGGCCCGCCGCTACGACCGCGGCGGTCCCCACATAGGCACCTCCGGCGAGGGCCGACAACACCCGCCCGGCGAGCAGTACTTCATATCCGGGCGCCAGCGCGCTGAGCAGACCGGCCGCCGTGAAGAGGCCGACCAGCCAGAGAAGCAGGTGCTTGCGGGGGAGACTCGCGCCCAGGACCGTCAGCAGTGGGGCGCCCACCACCATGCCCACGGCATAGCCCGACACGAGCAGGCCCGCCGTGGGCAGCGAGACGCCGAAGTCCGCGGCCACTTCGGGGAGCAGTCCGGCGATGACCACCTCCGTGGTTCCGACGGCGAAAGCTCCGAGTGCGAGGGCCGACAGGGAGGCGATGCCTGCTCTTCGCGGACGGATGCCGGGTGTTCGGGTACGGAGCGGGGTGGCTGCGAGATCGTTTGTCACGCCATTCAGGCTCGCGCTGATTCCCGCGCGGAACAGCGCCTGTCTGCGCAACGATCGGGAAACCCGGCTTACCGATCGGCCGTGAGCAGGGGGACCGGGGCGTTCGACGCGTGGCGGGCGCCGATGTGGCGCTCCAGGCTCCGGATCGTCTGGCTGACTCTGGCGCGCGAGACGTGCAGCCGCTCGGCCGTGCGGCCGAAGTGCAGCTCGTCGGCGAGTATCAGGAAGCTCTCGATCTCCAGTCTTTCCAGCACCCGGTCGACGGTACCTCCCGAGCGGACCCGATGCTTCGGCCGGTTCTGAGGGACGCGGGCCCGGCTCCGATTCCATGGCTCACGCTCAATCGCAGCAGGCCCCGGCGGTCGGCACGGCTCTCTGTTCAAATCGCGCAGAGTCCGAGCCCTGACAGTGCCCAGACCATGGCCGGGCGAGGGCAGCAGAAAGTCGCCCGCGCCCGTACCTGGGCTGGGCCTACGGTGCGAACGCCCAGGCCGGAGCGATTCTCAGTGCCCTCCTCCACAGTCGGCGGCGACCAGCCGCTGGTGAGCAGGCGGAGAGAGGCTCTCGTGCGGTCCGAGGTGCTGCGAGCATTCCGGTTCACGACTCCGAGGACCGCCGCGCGGCCGACGTCGACCTCGGCGTGAAACACCTGGCAGACCCGGTCAGTTGGGGTGCCGAGCAGCGGCCCGGAGGTTCTCAAGAAGGAAGGGGTCGTCGAGACGTACGTCGGCGACGCGATCGCGCATATCCGTGAGCAGCCAGCCCAGCAGCTCGGCAGTGGCGTGATACTCACCGTGGAAGCCCATGCGCAGGTCGGTGATCTCGAACTCGAACATCACGTCGTCAACGAGGTCTGCCAGGTGCGTGTCGGCGGCCGCAGTACGGGTCGCGGTCCATGTGTCCAGCCAAGGACGCAGGCTGTTGGTGGCGACGGTGACGAGGCTGAGGACTTTCCTGACGGGAACCGGGCCGGGGTGGGTGTACAGAGTGCTCCGCCACCAGGCGGACCAGACGTCGCGAAGAGCCTCGGTCAAGGGCGCATCCCAGGTGGTCCAGCCCGCATGAACCAGGCGGGAGGCGATGAGCTCCTCGTCGATGTGGAGCCGGCCGGTGACGAGGGGGCGGATGATGCGCGGGACGAGACGGCGGTAGAGACGCGGGAAGTCGTCCCAGTGATCGGGTACCTTTGCGGCGACCGAGGACATCAGGTCATCGGGTATGAGGCGCAGTGGCCCGGAGAGTTCGGCGAGGTCCTGCTCGCCGTAGCAGTACGTGCACCCTGTGACGAGGAAGGGCTCTTCTGAGGCGAAGGCGCAATCCAGGGCATCGAGAACTGTCATGAGGTGCTCGGAGCAAGACACGAAGACCTGCCAGGGGACTCCGTCCGGGCGACCGGCGAAGATCGCAGGTTATCAGGCCGTGCCCCGTCTCACGCCAATGTCCTGATGGTCGGAGCCGAGCGTCCGAGTGGCCGATTGAGCCGCGCAGCGGCCGACTGACCATCTCTTCGAGAGAGCGACGGCAGATCTTCTTTCCTGCTCCGGTCTCGACCAGGGTCGATGCGCCGATCCAGTCTCCGTCATCCGGACACTCCCGGTTGGCCGGAAGCACGGTGTCCTTCAACGGCGTGCCGTTCTTGGGCTCGAGCTCCCTCTCCAGCGAGGTTCTGCCGGCCGGCCGAGGGCTTGGAAGACGGCGACGACAACGGCGCTCTGGTAAACGCGAACGACATCGCGGCCCGCGTACTGCACACCCGCACGGCCGATCCTGACCACTGGTGGGCAAACAACGGGACAGGCCGCACCGAAGACCCGCCGTTCTGACACAGGGAATCTCAGCGCCCACGCATCCCGCCGCGCGGTCGGAGGAGGGAACTGCCATCCTCGGCGTTGAGATCCCGCCGCAGGGACTCGATCGTCTCGTCCCTGGGACCGGGGCCTGGCAGAGGGACGTGCCGGAGCGCGGGTGGACGGGTGTGCGGGCACGTAGATGGCCGGAACCCCTTGTTACGTTCCCACCATGTGCTCATGGAGGCACCGTCATCCGGGACCGGAACAGTCACGTGTGTGAACACGAGCCTGCACGTGAACCCGACCCCGAACCCGGTCTCGACACCACCCGGTTCCCCCAGACGGCGAGCTCTCTCGGCATTCCTTCTCCTCGCCCTGTCCGCTTACTCCTTCACCGCCACCGCTCTGACGGTCCCCGGCACGGCGGTCGCCCAGGGGCCGTCCGGTGCCACCGCCTCTGTCCCGCCGATCAGTTGGGGCGCCTGTCCCGCCGCCGAACCTCCCTACCCCGACCCCAGCCCGCGGGCACAGTGCGCGACAGTGAGGGTGCCGCTGGACTGGTCGAAGCCGGAGGGCCCGAAGATCGGCATCTTCGTCGCCCGCTACCGGGCCACCGACCCCGCGCGGCGGATCGGCGTCCTGATGTCGAACCCGGGCGGCCCCGGGGTGCCCGGGGCCGATGAAGCGCTGTACGCGGACGACCCCGTCAGCGGCTACTCCCCGGACATGCTCCGGCGCTTCGACGTGATCGGCTTCGACCCGCGTGGCATCGGTCGCAGCCGCGGCGCCGTCTGCGACGAGACAATCACCGAATCGATCCCGACCCGCCCCCGCGACGCGGCCGAGTTCGCGCGGCTGCGCACCCTGAACGGCCGGTTGGCGGACAGTTGTCTGAAGCGGACGGGACCGCTCGCCGCCCACATGGACGGGGAGAGCGTGGCCCGTGACATGGACGCGATCCGCGCCGCCCTCGGCGAAAGTCGGATCAGTTTCATCGGCCACTCCTACGGCACCTTCCTCGGCGAGCGCTACGCGCGCCTGTTCCCCGGCAGGCTCCGCGCGCTGGCCCTCGACAGCGCGATGGACCCGGACCGGCCGGGCGCCGAGCGCTACCTCACCGACGCCAGCGTCACCGTCGACAACGCTCTGAAGCGGCTCGCTGTCTGGTGCGAGAAGGAAACGTCCTGCGTACTCAAGGGGAAGGACCTGATCGCCGTCACCGACGAGCTGTTCGCCCGGGCCGACGCGGGCAAGCTCCGTGAGCCGGGCCCCAACGGCCCGACGCGGACCAAGGTCGACGCCGACCGGCTGTCCGACTTCCTGACCTTCGCCGTCGGCAAGGGGGGCCGGGAGGAAACGGCCAAGCAACTGGCAGCCCTGTACACCGGCATGGGCGAGGTCCGCTGGATGCCCGACGTCACCGACATCGCCTCGCGGCTCGTGCTGTGCCGGGACTACGACTTCCGGATCCGCGACCACTCCCAGTACCAGACCATCCTCAAGCGGGTCGTCAAGGCCGCCCCGCACGTCCGTTACAACTCCCAGGCGCTGGACACCATTCTTGGCTGTCAGGGCTGGACCATGCTGCCCAAACCCCGCCCCACCCAGGCGGCCGACCCCCTCCCGCCTGTCCTCGTGGCCAACGCAACCCTCGACCAGGCAACCCCTCTGCCCGGCGCGCGCCGCATGGCACGCTCCTTCCCGAGGGCAACCCTGTTCACGATGGACGTCGTGGGCCACTGGCTGTACCGCAGAGGCGGGACGGAGGAGGCGATGCGGGTGATCGACGCCTACCTCGCAGACCCGAAGGGCTGATCCGGCGGAGCGCGGGGGCGGAGCAAGGGAGGGCCGGGGCCCCTGCTTCGCCTTTGCGCCCGTCTGCCGGAATCGTTCCAGGGCCGAGCACGACACCGACGGCGGCTGTCTCCTGAACGACAACCAGTCCGCGGCGGGCGCGTGCACAATGACGGAATTTCCGCCGGACCGCCCGGTGCCACGGGCCACGCGTCGCCGGTCATACCCGACGAGCAGCCGGCCGACCCTGTTGGGTCCAACAGGGCCAACGGCGCCTGGGCAGGCGGCGGAATACGCGTCACGGACCGGGGAGCCACAAGCCGTTCTGCGCCGCCCGTTCAGGGTGGGCAGTGGTGTCGAGCCGGGGAGCGCTTCGCTGGGGCGGGTGCGGCGGTGTCAGTCGGTGCTCCTTGTGCGGGCGAAGGGGCCTTCAAGGGCGGCCCATTGCAGGAGCAGGATGGTTTTACCGTCGGTGATGCGTCCGTCGCGAACCATGGAGAGGGCTTCGGAGAAGGGCAGTTCGAGTACTTCGATGTCCTCGCCCTCTTCTTCGAGTCCGCCGCCGGCTCCGGTTCGGTCGGCCGACGTGTAGGGGGCGGCATAGAAGTGCAGGCGCTCGGTGACGGAGCCAGGGCTCATATAGGCGTCGAGGACGTGGGTGAGTGAGCCGAGGGTGACGCCGAGTTCCTCGGCGCTCTCGCGCCGGATGGCGGCGAGCGGGTCGTCGCCGTCGAGCAGCCCGGCCGCGGCCTCGACGAGCATGCCGTCCGGATGTTCGTTGACGTAGGCCGGGTAGCGGAACTGACGGGTGAGCAGCACGTGGCCCCGCTCGGCGTCGTACGGCAGGACGACCGCGCCGTTGCCACGGTCGTACGTCTCGCGCTGCTGGGTGACCCAGCGTCCGTCGCGGCGCCGGTAGTCGAAGGTGGTGCGACGCAGTACGTGCCAGCCCTGAGAGGTGAGCTCCACGTCGCGGACCACGACATCGGGGTTGCGGTCCAAGTGACGTCCGGTGCGGTCGAGGCCGGTGCGGCCACGCTGGTCGGGGGTGTCGATGCCGGGGCGGGTGCTCACGCGGTCTCCTGAGAGGTGTGACGCGGGATCTCGTCCACGTCGTGGTAGACGGGCAGGCCGCGGCGGCGGGCGGCGGCGACGTCCTGATCGGCTCCGGCGGAGCCGCCGGGAAGCCGGAGCACGGCGTTGCAGTGGGCGAGCAGGCGCTCGGCGGTCGGGTAGAGGACCTGGTCGGCGAGGGGGTCGGTAGGACCCGCGCCGGCCGAGCGCAGGACGGGCAGGGCGACCCACTCCCCGATCACGGGGACGTGGCCCGCGGCGAATATCGGCCAGGCCGCCGCTTCGAGGCGGGCGAGATTCGCGGCCATGGCCTGCGGATTGCCATCGGTACCTGAGCGGTAGGGCCCGGCGATGAGGATGAGCATCGGCTTGTCGGTCATGGCGCGCTACGATACATGCAAAAACGTGCAAGAACTTGAAGGAGTATGGATGCTGGCCGCTGAACGACGCGACCACCTGCTGGATCTGCTCGTCCGCGAGGGCAAGATCGTCGCCAAGGACGTCGCCGTCGACCTGGGTATCTCCGAGGACAGCGTGCGCCGCGACCTGCGAGACCTCGCCGCCGAGGGACTGTGCCAGCGGGTCTACGGCGGAGCCCTGCCCATCTCCCCGGCCACCGTGGACTATGCCGCCCGGAAGACCGTCACCCCCGACGGCAAGCGGAAGGTCGCCGCGGCAGCTGTTGCGCTGGTACGGGCGGGCAGCGCTCTTGTCCTGGACGGCGGCACCACGGCCCTTGCGGTCGCCCATGCCCTTCCGCAGGACCTGGACTGCACCGTGATCACCCACAGCCCGACCATCGCGGGTGCGCTGCTCGACCATCCGCGGGCCGAACTGTTTCTCCTCGGCGGGCGCATCTTCAAACACTCCGCGGTCGCCTGCGGCGCGGCCGCGGTCGAGGCTGCCCAGAACATCTCCGCCGACCTCTGCCTGCTCGGTGTCACCGGCGTCCACCCAGAGGCGGGGCTGACCACCGGCGACGCCGAAGAGGCCGCAATGAAGCGAGCCCTGGCCGCGCGGGCAGCGGACACCTACATCCTCGCCTCGTCCGAGAAGATCGGTGCCGCCTCCCGGTTCCGTGTCCTGCCCTGGGAGGACATCGCCGGACTGATCACCGACGTCGACCCCCGCCACCCAGTCGTCGAGCAACTCACCGCACGTGGCGTCGAGGTGTTGGCGGCCGACTGAAAGCCACGGGCCGGCCGCGCGATCGCACGAGGTTCAAGGGACCGGTCCCTCGCTGGGGTTCGGTCATCCTTGGGAATGGGCGATTGTTTCCCTGCCGGGGCGGCTGTCGGCGGGCGCCCGCTCCTCGCGCAGCATTCGTACGACTCGTTGTGACGCGGGCCGACCTCACCTGTGCAATCCAGCCTTCCCGGGGTCCTGGTGGAGACCGGTGGGGCACCTGTGAGACCAGGGCCAGAAGCACCCGGAACATCTGGGATGCCTGCCGACGGGGCAGGAGCCGCTGCCTCTGTCGGTCGCCTGAGGCTCCTGCCCGGTGGGCGTGCGACAGGTTGCCCGCCATGACTGAGCTTGGACCCGTCGCCTGGCCACCTGCCCCGACCAGGACCGAGCGGCTCGTGCTCCGTGAGTCCGAGGCCCGGGACCGCGCGGCGTTCATCGAGCTGTTCGCCTCGCCGGAGGTGGGCGCCTACATCGGTGGCTCTCGACCGCGTGATGAGCTCGAACGTGCGGTGCCTGAGGTGCCCGGTCGGCGCCCTGGCCTGTTCGTGATCGATCTCGACGGAGCGATGATCGGCACGGTCACGCTCGATCGGCGCGACGCAGAGCGTCCGGGGCATGTCCGCCCGAACGCACGAGAGGCCGAGCTCGGCCACGTGTTCCTGCCGCGGGCATGGGGGGCGCGGGTACGCCGCCGAGGCGTGCGCGGCGGCACTCGACTGGTTTGCCGACGCGTTTCCCGACGAGCCGGTGGTGCTCTGCACCCAGATCGCCAACGACCGTTCGATGCGCCTCGCGGCGAAGCCGGGGTTCATCGAGGTGGAGCGGTTCGAGGAGTACGGCACCGAGCAGTGGTTCGGCGTGTGGTCCTCGGTCACGTCGTCCGATTGACCTTGTACTCGACAGCACGGATCCACGGGGCCGCCGATCGGTCGCCGGCCTCGGCGCGCCGATCGACCTCGTGGAGCTCCGGGGGAAGCGTACGGGGACGGGCTCCGACCGCGGCGGACCCCGAGGGGGAGCGGCCGGCGGCCGACATGCTGGAGAAGCACGCGCGATGCTTCCGGCGCAGACGTAGGACACCGACGGCATGGAGCGCCGCGCCGGATTTGGCGCACGATCGGACGGTCCCCGCCGGCCGATCGGGCGACGTGCCGTATCAGCCCGTGCCGAAGGTGTTCAACCGCGGCGGCGAGCGCAATCCCAACCGCACGATCTCGTGCCTGATCGAACTCACCCGCCATCTGTGGCACAGCGAGCGGTACGAGGAACTTCAACCGTCCCTCCGTGAAATGCCGCGGGGCAGCACCAGATCCGCGCCCGGGTACGGGAACGGCCGCTGGGGGACTGCTGGACCCCCGCTCTGTGCCTGCCGCTAGAGTGCGATGCTTGTTCGATTCACCGTGAGGTGGAGGGGGAGGGGTTTTGAGCGCACAACTGAGAGACACTGCTGGGGAATTGGCGGAGATCTTGTGGAGGGAACACACCGTGTACCGGGAGCGGTCCGGCGGCGTGGTCATCAGAGGTGAGCATGTACGGCGGTGGATCAGTCTCGCTCCGGCAGGTGGCCGGGACGAGGTCCTCGTACGCGTGGGGCGCATCCTGGACGGCGGCACCACCGCCCCGGCGCGTTCGGAGGCCGTGGTGGCCCTCTCCGCCGGTACAGGCGTGCTCGCCGCGACCTGCCGTCGTCTGCTCGCCGAGGCGGCGGCCGATGCGGCGCCGGTCGTGCCGGGACGGGCAGCACCCGGGCGGCGCCACCGCTCCGGGAAGGCCGCGCGGCCCAAGGGCAGTGGGAAACACACCAGTTTCGGTTCATGGGTGATCCTCGCCTGCGTCGCCGGTGTGATCGCCCTGTACGTCTACAGCACCGCGATGCACGGCTAGGGCATGGCCTCCGCGGAAGGGATGGAAGGACGATTTGGCCGAGCGCTGGAAGCGTGCGCAGCAGGACGGCGCACCGCCACCCAGGCCGGCCCGACCGCCTTGGCACAGGAGATGCTCGACCTCGGCTGATCCCCGGCGGCATCGGGGCCGGACAGGATCACTCTGCCCGGCCCCGAAGTTCGTCCGTACGTCCACACCCACCGCATCCCGACCTGTGGCAGTTGCCCGATCCGCTCCGGTGCGAGCGTGGCGGTCCTGGAGCGCTGGTTGCCGAACCGGAGGTCCCGCTGCTTGGCCCTCGCTGTCGCTGAACGTTTCCACGTGCCTGCGGGCTAATCGAAGGTGCCCTTCGTGCTGTTAGAACTGCTTGGCGGCGGCGAGGTGCATGGCCCACTTGTCGGGCCGGCAGGTGCGCGGCATCGGTGTTCCGTCCTCGGTGGCGGGCTCGATCCCGAGGACCTGGTCGCACATCCACTGCTCCACGTCGGTGAGTTGATCCCACCCGAGCCGGGCCGATGCCACGCATGCACGGCGGCGGGGGAGAGACGGGGGAGAGGTGGGTGCGGGCGGGGCGCGCCCGGTGGTGGTGCGCGTTGTGCCTGGCTGTGCGTGTAACAGGGATGTATTGGGGGGTGGTTGAGCGGGATGGGGCACCGGGCCGAGCCGGCCCTGGTGATCAGAAGCGCTCGCTCGTACAGGCTCGTACCGCGCAGTCGCACCCCCACCGATTCTGAGGAAGACCGTGGGCTTCGAGCCGGTACTCGGGTGTTCCTCGGTGAATCGGGCGGCGTCGCCGGGTGTCGTGGGACTCGCGTGCGGCATGGGAGGAGCAAGGAGAAAAGCAATGTTGAACCGCATGATCGGACGGCGGGCAGCCGCCACGGCCGTTGCCGCCGCCATCGCCGGTGGCGCGCTGCTGGCGGGTACCGGCGCAGCCTCGGCGGCTCCGCGTCCCGCTGTCGAGCGGGCGGCGAACATCTCTCACTCCGTGAGCGCGAGCAGCCACGGGCAGTGGGGCGATCACCTTGGTCACGACTACCGCTGGGACCGCAACCACCGCTGGGACGGCTACCGCACCTGGTACCGCACCGGCAGCAGCTGGTACAGCAACGACCACGGCCGCCACTACCGCTACGACGGCCACCGTCTGTACTACTCGGTCCACGGCACGTGGATCGTGGTGACCAGCCTCCCGCACGGGTTCGGTCACCCCACCTTCCGCTGACCCCGGGTTACGGGCCGCATCGCCGGTCGTACGGCGATGCAGCCGCCCGTCCGGTGCCCGGGAAGGATCACGCCGTGGCCTGCCGCTCGGGCTGGTCACTCGACGTGGAGCTCGTGCTCGCCCGTCACGGTGCCGACCTGTCTGCGCTACGGATCGGACGATCCGTACGCCGCCAGATGCGCCTTCATGCCGGTTTCGAAGCGCCGGTGACGTGGACCTTCGACCGCGATCTCCCGGCCGACGGCATTCTCCGGCTGACCGGTGACGGGGACGGTCCCGAGTCGGATGTGTCGAGAAGGGATAGCCTTTGGGCTGGGGCAGGCGGGAATCCCGGCCCGATTACGGCGGGCCGGGATTCTGTGTCGTGTGCCTGGTCGGAGGGTCCCGGCCCGATTACGGCGGGCCGGGGTTCTCCGGTGTGCGCATCGGGCGGTTGCTGGTTCTAGTAGCCGCCGAAGTCGCCGTAGTCGCCGTAGTCGCCGCCGTAGTCGCCGCCGCCGTAGCCGCCCTCGCCGTGGTGGCGCTTGACGACGCGGAAGCTGGCGATGACTCCGTTCCTGACCTTGACGCCGTCGTTCATCTTCTCGTGGTGCTTGCCCTTCTTGTGGTCGCCCTTCTCCCAGTTGTCGTCCTCGTCCTCGTCCTTGCCCGGGCGGACGTTGTTGGCGGTGCTGCGGGGGCCGACGGTGGCGATGGGGGCTCCGTTGTCGCACACGGCTCCGCGGAAGACCTCGACCTCGTTGCGGCTGTCGTTGCGGATGTTGAAGCTCTTGGCGCCCAGGCCGCTGACGGCGACGATGCAGCCGTCGGGGCGGCCGGAGTACTCGCGCTCGTTGATGTGGATCCTGCCCTCTTCGTGGTGGCGGCGCTTGCCCTCGCGCTCGTTGCCCCGGCGCTCGTTGCCTTCGTTGCCCTTGCCTTCGTTGCCCTTGCCCGTGTTGTTGCTCTCTCCGCCCATGGGGGTCTGGGCGGGGAGGGTGACCGGGGCCACCTGGTCCTGGGCGGCGGGGGCGGCGGTGGCGTAGGTGATGCCGGTCGCGGTCAGTGCCGCGGCGGCCGCGACGGCCGTGGCGATCGCTTGGGAACGGGTCATGATCATGTCGCTTGTTCTCCTTCTCGGACTCAGAGACAGTCCCGCTGTGACAGCCGGTGCCCCGCTGTGACAGCCGGTGCGTGATTGAACGTACTAACGCCCCCTATTCCTGTCATGTCGAGCAAATCGGGATTCCGGATTCGTGGGGCTGTTCGGGTATACGGAGCCCCTTCGTGCCGCTCGGGAGTGGAAATGAATGATCGTCAAATATGCCTGGAAGTTGGGGGATTGAAAGGCAATTAGCCCTTGCAGGTGATCTTCTGACGCCTGCTCACCCGCGGTGGCGGTGGGGCGCCGGGAAGTGTCGGCACGTCGCTGCTTGACATGTGGCCTGCCGTAGGCTCCAAGGAGGCTGTGTGAACGGTGGCTGCCCGACGAACGTGACCGCGCATGGCAGGGTTCGTCCAGACCGGACGGTGACCCATGCCGGCGGGCCGTCGTGCCCGATCCGGACCAGCATTTTCCTGCTGACCCTGGCGTACCGGCTGCCGGACGAGGAATCGAAGGAGTGGGAGACAGCGTTCCGGTCCGCTATGACCGGGCCGTCCTCGCCGGCGGGGTGGTGCGCGAGAAGCTGCGCACCACCCCGCCGCCACGCAGGCCGGGCGTACGACGTCGCCGCGCACCAGCAGGCGGCGTCGCGCGAGCAACTGCTTGCCGACTGGGACGCCGAGCCCGACCTCGACCAGGAGCCGGAAACCGAACCCCGGTCTGCGGCCCCCGATGCGATTGCCGCGGAGTCATCTGTGCAGGTCAGGTGTGTCGTTTGCCTTGTCCGCGTGTGGCTTGCCGGGCTTGTGGTGCCAGCCATGGTGAGGGCCGTGTCTCGATTGGAGACCGGCGGCCATGGGTTTCAGGCCATGGCTGTCGTGGGTGTTGGCGGCGGAGACGCCGACGGCCATGGGCAGCCCGTTCGCGTCCGACGGGACGTGCATCCTGGAACCGGGCCTTCCGGCCGCTACTCGATGGCGCTCTCTGACCTTCCGGACATTCTGGTGGCTCCTGGCGCGGCCCGAATCACGAGGAATGCGGAGTCGCTCCGGCGGCGCGCGGGCCGCGCCGGTCCGGTCAGTCGTTCTCGAGCGGGCTGTTCCAGTCGGAGAGCAGGCGCACGCACCCACGGCCAGAAACGCTTCGGCCACCCCGCCGACCAGTTCGGCAGGGCGGGCGTCGTCCGGGTTCCGGCCGGCTTCCAGTCGTAGGATCGCGGTCATCTCCGCCGCCAGCCGCTCCCATTCCCCGTACGGCTCGCGGGCTTCGGGCGACAGGACGATCCAGCGGGTGAGGTTGCGCCGGCGGTAGGGCGTGGCGTCGGAGTCGGCGATCAGTACCCGGCACGGTTGGTTGGCGGCCAGAATGTCGCTGCGTCTGCCGATAGCCGCGCGCGGGGTACAAGGAGTGCTGAGCAAGGGCCGCACCCGCGGCCGAACCGTAGCGGTGTCCTGGCTTGGCGAACCGGGGCAGCGCCGACTTTTCGGTGCAGCCGCAGGCAGTGAGCACGGACGCCAGATCCGCAGGCCCACCTCCTCACACGGCCGGGGCCCTGCGGCAACCGCGCTGACCATGCACCACGGCAACCCATGGCGTCCTGCCGCTCCGTCCGACCACGACAGAGCAGGCGCTTTCTATTCCGCTCCGTCCCGTACGGATTTTTCGAGAAGTGTGAACGACTTGGGCGTGCCGCCCGGCTGCGGCTTGCCTTCCTTGCGTCCGACGATCTGATAGCCGGCGTTGAGGTAGTACGCATTCAGGCGCGCATTGCCGGCCAGGCAGTCCAGGCGTACCAACGGTCTGCCCGCATCGACCACGCGGCGCTCCGCGACTCGCAGAAGCTCCCGCCCTGTCCCGGGCGGGACACTGCCGTGGTCAACCATCAGCCGGTGCACATAGCCGGCCGTAGGCGGCTGCGGACCCCAGGCGTCCTCGTCCTCCCACCACAGTTCGCAGGCTCCGACCACGCGATCGGCAGCCTCCGCGAGCCATAGCTCCCCACTTTGCATGGCCCGGCGGAAGTGATCCCCGCCCAGCTCGCCAGGCCGCCACTGACCAGTGATGCCCTGGGCCAGCATCCAGCGGGCAGCGTCGTCGCGAAGACGTACCACCGCGGCGAGATCGGCGCCGTGAGCGAGGCGGAAGCGTAGATCGTCCACGCCGCGATCTTCGCACAGGTGTCCACCCCTTTATCGACCTGCCGCCACGATGGTCACGCCGGATCGCCGCGT
This sequence comes from Streptomyces sp. NPDC101194, assembly GCF_044767885.1. NCBI lineage: Bacteria > Bacillati > Actinomycetota > Actinomycetes > Kitasatosporales > Streptomycetaceae > Streptomyces > Streptomyces sp. NPDC101194. Next base: position 5,796 of record NZ_JBIWOS010000005.1, on the reverse strand, counting down.
ACAGCTCCACCTTCGTCCGTGGCATGACCAGCACCTTTCACCAAGAGCACTTCGATGCTCCGCTGGCCAGAGCCCCCGGGACCCGTACGCCGGCCGCCGCGCGCCGGGGCATGGGCTTCCCGGGCCCGGAGCCCGATTCCGCCGACGGCGGGACGGCAGCGGACGGGTCCGGCCGGGCGGCCTCTCACGACGGGTGGTCCGCCCGACCGGTCAGTGCTTTCCTGCCGGTGCGCTTGCTCGTGCGTGTGTCCAAGATCCTGATGAACTCCGGCATGTCGCGCTGTTTCCTCGTCACCCTCTGAGTGGGTGCCCCTCCGTCCGTCGGGTGGTGGGGTCTCTCACACGGTCGCGATGCCCGGGTCGCTCACGCCGGCTTGACCGTTCTCGACGTGCCCGGCCAGGCGCCGCAGGTATCCGGCGTTGCCCTCGACGACGACCGTCAAGTCGTACCAGCGCTTGGTGGCGCGCAGGTCGATGCTCTGCTCGACGGTGGCGCCGGCGCGGACCGTGTAGGTTTGGCGCTCGCCGCCGTACGCGTTCGTCACGGTGAGGTGTGCGTCGGCGGTTGACGGGTTGGTCAGCGTGAGCTTCAGGTTGCCGGCGTCATGGCGCGCGGTCACCTCAGGTTCGGCGGCTTTGTTGTTTCCCTTGAAGGTGCGAAGGAAGCCGTTCGGGCCGTGGGTCGTGAGGTCGTAACTGCCGCCGGAGTACACCGAGTTCCAGCTGTCTGAAACGGTTTTCCCAGCTGCCGCCGTGTACGTCCACGGGCCGTCGGTGCGCTTCTGCGAGCGCACCTGGAAGGCGGCGCCCGCCTGGCCCCCTGCACTGAACGTCAGCTTGTACTTGCCGGTCGTGAGGTCGGCGGCCCCGTCGACGTAGGGAGCGTAGGAGAGCGGGCGACTCGGCCGCGCCCCGGCCTCTTGCCGAGGCAGGGTGCCCTGGGAGGGTGGCCTCGGCACGTAGCTGTTGTGGCGGTTGCGGTCCGGCGGGGCGTAGCCCGCGGTGTCCGGCAGGTCAGCCGGGTTCGTGATCTTGAGAGAGAAGTCGAAGGCGGATGTGAGGTCACCGCAGATGGCGCGCCGCCATGGCGAGATGTTGGTCTCCTTCACTCCGAACCGGTTCTCCATGAAGCGCAGGATCGAGGTGTGGTCGAAGGTCTCGGAGCAGACGTATCCGCCGGTGGACCAGGGCGAGACAACGATCATCGGGACGCGCTGCCCGAGGCCGTAGGGGCCTGCCGCGTATCCGATACTGCCCTTGTAGTGGTCGAGTGTGGTGTCGACGGTGGACAGGCCTTGGCCGGCGGAGGCCGGCGGGTAGGGCGGTACGACGTGGTCGAAGTAGCCGTCGTTCTCGTCGTATGTGATGAACAGGGCGGTCCTGCTCCATACGTCAGGGTTCGAGGTGAGCGCGTCAAGGACGTGCGATATGTACCAAGCGCCGTAGTTCGCGGGCCAGTTGGGGTGTTCAGAAAACGCTTCGGGGGCGGCGATCCAGGAGATCTGCGGCAGCCTGGCGGCCTTGACGTCGGCTTTGAGGATGTCGAAGTACCCGTCTCCTGCCTTGGCGTTCGTGCCTGTGCGGGCTTTTTCGTACAGAGGGTCGCCGGGCTTGGCGTTGCGGTAATTGTTGAAGTACAGCAGGGAGTTGTCGCCGTAGTTGCCGCGGTACGCGTCGTTGATCCAGCCCCAGCCGCCGGCCGCGTCGAGGCCGTCGCCGATGTCCTGGTACACCTTCCAGGAGATGCCTGCCTTCTCAAGGCGTTCGGCGTACGTCGTCCAGCCGTAGCCTGCTTCCTGGTTGCCGAGGACCGGGCCGCCGCCGGTGCCGTCGTTGCCCACGTGTCCGGAGAGCATGTAGTAGCGGTTCGGGTCGGTCGCACCGATGAACGAGCAGTGGTAGTCGTCGCAGATGGTGAATTTGTCGGCGAGGGCGTAGTGGAACGGGATGTCGTCCCGTGTCAGGTACGCCATGGTGCCGGTGCCCTTGGCGGGAATCCAGTTGTCGTACTTGCCGTTGTTGAACGCGTTGTGGCCGCCGGCCCAGTCGTGGTCGAGGCCCGCGATGAACTGCATGCCCAGGTCGTCGGCGTCCGGGTGGTAGGGCAGGGTTTCCTTGCCGCCGCTTGCCTGGTGCCATACCGGTTTGCCGCTGGGCAGCGTCACCGGGCGGGGGTCTCCGAAGCCGCGGATGCCCTTCATCGACCCGAAGTAATGATCGAAGGAACGGTTCTCCTGCATGAGGACGACGATGTGCTCGATGTCCTGGACGGTTCCGCTGCGGCGCGCCGCGGGGATGGCTGCGGCGCGGTCGATGGAGCCGGACAGGGCGGCGAACCCTGCGGTGGCTCCGGCGATTTGAAGGAAGCGACGCCGATTGACTTCGGTCATGGGTGGGGGGTCCTCCTGTTGCTTCGGTGATGTCCGTCGACGAAGAGGGGCAGACGGAGTATTCAAGAGGACCCGGGCTCGAGGAAAGTGGGCTGAGGTGACGGTCGCGCAAAATGTGGGCGGTTGGTGTGCGAGCGGTCAGCACGTCCCCGCACGTCGTGCCACAAGTCCCGCTGCCCTCGGAGAGGCCTCCGTTCGGCAGGCCGAGGCGTCGCACACCATCGTGGTCTGCTCCTTTGCTGGGGCGTGCCCAGGCCGGCCGGAACCTGCTGGACCACTACCTGGAGATCCTGCGGCACAAGCCCGGCGCCCTGGAGCACACCACCGGCCTCGCCGCGGCCCGCGACAGAGGGCGGTTCACCGCGACCCACGACGCGTTCCGGGCCGCGGCGCGCGAGCCACGCGGACGCTCCGAGGGGCGTACCGCTCTTGCCGCGTTCCGCCTGGACCTCGTCGACGTCGCCGCCCCGGCGGACGGTGTGGGCGGCCTGCTCCAGCACAGCGACCAGGGACGCGCGGTACTCGGTGCTCAGGCGTTCCGCTCGGGTGCGGGCGGAACGGAGCTGGGTGTTCGGGTCATCGAGAGATGGTACGGGGCCAGCGTTCCACGTCAGGGCCGTACTGGGCCGGACTTCCGGCGCGGGCCATCCTGCCGTTCACGTCCTGCGGCGGGAGGCGTGGGCGCTGCAAGGCGGAGAGGCGGACGCCTCGGCGAGCCCCGCCCATGTGGAACCTGCCCTGCGGTCCGGCGCCACATGGGCGGGCCGCCCGATACAGCTGGTTCCAGGGACGGGGCGGGCTGTCCAAGGTGGCCGAAGACCAGCGCGTAGCGCCGTCGCAGGCGCCGGGGCCGTACGGGCGTCGGCGCTACGCGCTGGTCTTCCTGGCGTTCCAATGACGCGCGGTGGATCACCGGGGACACCATCCCCGTCTTCGGAGGCATGCGCTGACGTCACGCGGTCTTCGCCGCTGACCCGAAAACGGCCGGAGCCGTTACTCAAAATCAGCCAGGGGTGAGGAGGCAGAACTCGTTGCCCTCCGGGTCGGCCAGAACCGTCCAGGAGATTGCGGACTGGTCGATACCAGGGTCGGTGGCGCCGAGGGCGCGCAGTCGGGTTTCCTCTGCTGCAAGGTCGTCACCGGGGTAGGGGCGGACGTCGAGGTGGACGCGGTTCCACACGCTCTTGGTGTCGGGGGTGCGGAGAAACTCCAGGTAGGGGCCGACGCCTTTGGCGGAGCGCATGGTCGCTTGGTTGTCGGTGACCTCGTGCAGGGTCCAGTCCATTGCCTCGCCCCAGAACCGTGCCATGCCTCGTGGGTCGGTGCAGTCGACCACGACCGCGGCGATCGGCCCGGTGTCCTGGTAGATCGGACGGGGCTCCAGGACGCAGAACTCGTTGCCTTCCGGGTCGGCCATGACCGTCCAGGGGACATCGCCCTGACCCACGTCGGCGAGCGTCGCGCCGAGGTCCTTCAGGCGCGCGACCAACTCCGCCTGATGGGCGGTCGAGGTGGTGGCCAGATCAAGATGTACCCGGTTCTTCACCGTTTTGGGTTCCGGGCGCGCGACGATGTCGACGCAGACGGCGACGGGGTCGGGGTAGACGAAGCCCACGGGTTCGAGGTTGGTCACGCCGGGGCCCTCGCTGTCGACACCCCAACCGAGTGCCGCCGCCCAGAACCGGCCGAGCATGGAGTCGTCCCGGGCCTTCATGTTGATCTGCACGAGTCTTGTTGCCATGCCACAGATACTAGAAGCTGCCCTCGGCCCGGCCCGACGCGATCAGACATTCACTCACCGGCGCTGATCACGGTCGCCCTCGTCGAGACTGTGCGAGTCCTTGTGAACGAAGGCGAGGACCGACCACATCGCCCGCCTCCAGCCGACCGGTGGCACGGAGCCCGAACTCCGCAGTCCCGCTTGGAAGTCATCCCCATCCGGTGAGTCGGCTGTAGTGGATGAAGGTGTGCCGATGGTGGAGAGGGGGCGTTCGGAGGTTTCGCGTGATCAGATATCGTGCGCAGCCGTGGGTGAACTGATACTGATCAGGCACGGCCAGACCGAATGGAGCCTGTCGGGCCAACATGCCGGCCGCACGGACATCCCGCTGACCGACGCGGGCGAGGCCGCGGCCAAGTCGCTCGGTCCGAGGCTGGCCCAATGCCGTCTGGTCGCCGTGTTCAGCAGCCCGCTGAGCCGCGCCATGCGGACGGCCGAGTTGGCCGGCCTGACCGGGGTCCAGCCCGATCCCGACCTGATGGAGTGGGACTACGGAGGGTATGAGGGCCTGACCGCGGCGCAGATCCAGGAGACAACGCCAGGCTGGGACCTGTGGCGGGACGGCGTGATTCCTGGCGACGCAGCCCATCCTGGCGAGGTGCTCCAACAGGTGGCCGCGCGTGCGGACGCGGTGCTGGACCGGATCCGGCCACTGTTGGACGCTGGCGACGTCGCCATCGTCGCCCACGGTCATCTGGCGCGCGTACTCACCGTGCGCTGGCTCGGCCTCGACGCGTCCGCCAGCCGACTGCTCGGCCACCCGCATCCAGGCACGCTCAGCTTCCTGGCCATCGAGGACGAGCAGCCCTTCATCGCCGCCTGGAACGTCCCGTAGCGACAGCCCGGCGCCTCACGCCTGCCGCGAGAGGCGCCGGAAGCAATTGAGCGCCGTGGCGATCCCGGCGAAGGCCGGGAGGCGTTACGCCTTGTGCTCGTAGCGGTGGTGGAGGCGGCGACACCCGGCCGGCCACGACACCGTCCGCTCTGCGGTCCAACAAGGGCGGCCCAGAGGCGGAGAGGACCCGATTACCTCTGCGGGCGATGCGCGGGGCGATGCTCCGGGACCGGAGCCATCGGCGCAAGTGGTCGTCGTCATGAACTCGTGCTGGCTTCCCAGCGTGGCCGGGCCGAGGCGACAGCGCTCCAGACGGCGGTGGCGTATCCAGGCTGACGGCGACGTGCCGTCCTCGGCGAGCAGCTGCGGGAGGTGGCGCAGGGAGATGTGGTGGGCGTCCGCGATCGTCTGGGGAGTCATCGCCAAGCGGCCTACGAGGCCGAGGCGCAGCATCAAGTCGAGCAGTAGGCGGCCGGGCAGAGGCACCGCGTCCGACGTGTGCCGAGTGCGGGATGACCGGCCGGACGTCCTGCCTGCCCTGAAGGGAGCGATACTGCACACGATTCGCCGCAGGCCATCGATCCATGGCGGACGATCCCGGTCGTCCGCGATCACAGTGGCCATCATGGTGTTCTGCTTCTTCTTGCCCGAGACGAACGCGCGGCGTCCGCCGCGGCCGGCCACAGGCCGACAGAGCTGGATCTCGGTGGCGTCCAGGCGGAGCTCGACACCCTCGGCCCGGGCGTGGGCGAACACGTCTGCCAGAGTCTTCGAGCGCAGGCCGGGCCGGT
>NZ_JBIWOS010000004.1:636017-724906 GCF_044767885.1 Streptomyces sp. NPDC101194 | reverse complement strand
TTTCCCTTTCCGGCGAGTCCGACTCTATCAGATCCTTTCGGGCCTGATTCCCAGTCAGCGGGGCTTGTCTTCCCGGCCGTTGGGCCGTTCCGACGAGTGAGACTTTAGCGGAATCCTGGGCCTCGACGCTAATCGGGGTCACGTTCCTTCGAACGCGGATTCCTCATTTCGCAAATGCGCACAGAAAGTCGGGCGACAGATGTCGCCGACCAGATGTGGTTACTGCGGAATGGCTGTCCGGGGACCGACCGGGGTCGGCGCTCACGTCGGACAACTCGGAGCACATTACGGTCGCGGGCGTGTCGTGTCAACCCCGGGCTGGAACAGGTCCGGATGGAGGCCCTCGCGGCAGCCGGGAGGGCCGGAGGCGAGGGCGTCGGCATCGCGGTGAGGCGGAGGTCGATGCCGGGTGCGGCGCCTGCTGACGTTCCGATGACGTCGTCGCGAACCCACCGCCGTGTCGTTGCCCGGCGGTGGGTTCGCGGAGGTGGTGCGGGGTGGGCCCTGTCCGGTCAGCCGTTGCCGGTGGCGAGTTCGCGGCTGCGGTCGCGGGCGGCTTCCAGGGCGGCGATGAGGGCGGCCCGTACACCGTGGTTCTCCAGCTCGCGGATGGCGCTGATGGTCGTGCCCGCCGGGCTGGTGACGGCTTCGCGGAGCTTGACGGGGTGTTCACCGCTGTCCCGGAGCATCACGGCGGCCCCGATGGCGGCCTGGACGATCAGTTCGTGTGCCTGGGCCCGGGGCAGGCCGAGCAGGATGCCCGCGTCGGTCATCGCCTCGACGAGGAAGTAGAAGTACGCGGGACCCGAACCGGAGAGCGCGGTTGCCGCGTCCTGCTGCGACTCGGGGACGCGCAGGGTCTTGCCGACGCCGCCGAAGATCGCCTCTGCGGCCGCGAGGTGCTCGGTGGTGGCGTGGCTGCCCGCCGAGATGACGGACATGCCCTCGTCGACGAGGACGGGGGTGTTCGGCATGACGCGTACGACCGGGGTGTTCGCGGTGAGCCGGTCCTCGATGAACGTGGTCGTGATGCCCGCGGCGGCACTGATGACCAGGCGGTCGGCGGCGACGTGCTCGGCGAGCTCGTCGAGGAGCCGGCCCATGTCCTGGGGCTTGACCGCAAGGATGAGGATGTCGGCGCGCTTGGCGGCCTCGGCGTTGGTGACGGAGTCGACTCCGTAGCGGCTGTGCAGCTCCTCGGCACGCTCGGAGCGGCGGGTGGTGACCAGCAGGTTCGACGGGCGCCAGCCTGCCCGGATCATGCCGCTGAGCAGGGCCTCGCCGATCTTGCCGGTGCCGAGGACGGCAACTGTCTGGGTCATGCGGTTCACCCTCCGGGCTGTGCTCGCTGTTCTCGGTGCGTCGTGCTGACGGGGCTCGGTGCGCGGGCCCGTACGCGGGCCTGTGCTTGTGTCCGTCATCCTCGCACCGGGGGCGGTCAGGCGGTACGTCGGCGGAGTGTGGCCGCGCCGAGGGCGAGGACGAGCAGGGCGCAGCCCGCGACGACCAGGACGTCGCGGACGAAGTCGCCGGTGACGTCGGGGTGGTGGAGGACCTCGTTCATGCCGTCGACCGCGTACGACATGGGCAGGACGTTCGAGATCGCTTCGAGGGCGGGCGCCATCCGGTCGCGTGCGATGAACAGACCGCAGAGCAGGAGCTGCGGGAAGATCACCGCCGGCATGAACTGGACCGCCTGGAACTCCGATGCGGCGAAGGCCGAGACGAAGAGGCCCAGTGCCGTGCCGAGCAGGGCGTCGAGCAGGGCGACGAGGAGAAGCAGCCACGCGGAGCCGGTGACGTCCAGACCGAGCACCCAGACCGACAGCGCGGTGGCCAGGAGGGACTGGAGGATCGCCACCGCGCCGAAGGCCAGGGCGTAGCCGCCGATCAGGTCGCCCTTGCCGAGCGGCATGGCGAGGAGGCGTTCGAGCGTGCCCGAAGTGCGTTCGCGCAGAGTGGCGATCGAGGTCACCAGGAACATCGTGATCAGCGGGAAGATGCCGAGGAGCGATGCGCCGATGGCGTCGAAGGTGCGCGGGCTGCCGTCGAACACGTACCGGAGCAACGTGATCAGCACGACCGGGACCAGCAGGAGCAGCGCGACGGTGCGGGGGTCGTGGGTCAGCTGACGCAGGACGCGGGCGGCGGTGGCCAGGGTGCGGGCGGGGCTCAGTGGTGGCGCGGCCGGGTGGGTGCGGCCGGGAGACAGGGGCTGTGGGGCCGGGGGCGTGCTCATCGGAGGGTCTCCTGACGGGTGGCGGCTTCGTCGACCAGGTGGAGGAACGCCTCTTCGACGGTGGCGGTGCGGGCGGCGGTGCGCAGGGCCTCGGGTGTGTCGTCGGCGAGGATCTCGCCCTCGCGCATGAGCAGCAGGCGGTGGCAGCGCTCGGCCTCGTCCATGACATGGGACGAGACGAGGAGTGTGGTGCCGCGGTCGGCGGCGAGGGCGTGGAAGAGGTTCCACAGGTCGCGGCGGAGCACCGGGTCCAGGCCCACGGTCGGTTCGTCGAGCACCAGGAGTTCGGGGGTGCCGAGCAGGGCCACGGCGAGGGAGACGCGGGTGAGCTGGCCGCCGGAGAGGGCGCCGGCCAGGGCGTCGGCGTGGCTGGTCAGGTCCACCTCGGTGATCGCGCGGACGACGGCGGCGCGGCGGGCGTCCCGGTGGCGGCGGCCCGGTCGGAGGATCGCCGCGAAGTAGTCGAGGTTCTGCCGGACGGTCAGGTCGGTGTAGACGGACGGGCTCTGGGTGACGTACCCGATGCGCGGGCGGAGGGTGGGGTGGCCCGCGGGGCTGCCGAGCACGTCGAGGGTGCCGGTGACTTTGGCCTGGGTACCCACGATGGCACGCATCAGGGTGGACTTGCCGCAGCCGGAGGGGCCGAGCAGACCGGTGATCCTGCCGGGCTCGACGGTGAAGTCGAGGTCGCGGAGGACGGTGCGGTCGCCTCGTACGACGGCGAGGCCCCGGGCCTCGATGGCGACACCCGAAGAATTCATCATGCGATGAATTTTGATCCCGGCGGTCCCTCCCGTCAAGACGCGGGGCAGCGGTGGCGGAACGGGGCGGAGGAGCGGCGACGCGACTGGGACTTGGCGTCGCCGGGGTGCAGGCGGTCGAGGGCGCGATCGGACGGAGGTATTCCACTCCTCTGTGCTTCCGTGCCCATCGACCGGCTCCGGGTACGGGGCGGACGAGCAACTCCCGTAAAGAACAATGAAGGGAGTGCTGGTGGGGCTGCTGCCGGCCGTGGCCGAGACCGCCTGGGACATCAGCCATGTGCACATCGAGGCGCATGAGGGCGACGGAGACGGGGTGTTGCGGGTCCGGGTGGCGGGCCATGCCACGTTCCTGCGGCTGCCGAAGCTGCTGGACGCCCTGCCGCACGACCGGGCCGTGGTGCTGGACCTCAGCGGGCTGCACCACATGCACCACACCGACCACGCGTGCGCCGCGGCCCTGGGGGGCTGGGCCGCGGAGCGGAAGGCCCGAGAGGCTCGCGAGGAACGGCGGCCGTCGGATCAGGAGCGCGACGGGGGCGAGCCGGGCGGGGCCGAGGACGGGCGGATCGCCACGTTCAGGTCGACCACGTAACGCTCCTCGACCGTGCCGTCCGGGAAGACCGCCGCGAGCCGGTCGCGCTCCTCGGCGAGGAACCGGCGTGTGGGTTCCTCACCGAGGACGAGGAACGCGGAGTGGCTGCCGAGGTTGGCGAGGTGGGTGTCGAGGGGCACCCGCCGGGCCCAGGGCACCAGGCGGCGCACGAAGCCGAACTCGGGCGGCAGGTCACGGGAGGGGACGGGCGAGCCGTGGGCGCTTTCGCCGGCGCCGAGGAAACGGCGCATCCGGGCGTCCTGCTCGGCTGTCCAGGGGACCGCGTGGTCGAAGACGTTCCACCAGAGGGCGAGTGCGCCGCCGGGACGCAGGACGCGCAGTGCCTCGGAGCCGGCGCGGCTCCGGTCGGTCCAGTGCCAGGCCTGGGCGTACGTGATCAGGTCGGCCGATGCGGTGGCGAGGGGGAGGCGGTTCCCGTCGCCGCGCACGACCGGCACGTGCGGAAGTGCGCGGTGCAGTTCTTCCGCCATGCCGCGGCCCGGCTCGACGGCGACGACCCGGGCGCCCCGGTCATGGAGGAGCCGGGTGGAGATGCCCGTGCCGGCGCCGACGTCGACGGTCCTGGCGCCGCGCAGGGGGCGCCCGGCCAGCTCCTCGACGGCGTCGACGAGGGCGGACGGGTAGCCGGGGCGGGCCGCGGCGTACTGCGCGGCCGCACGGTCGAAGGAGAGCGCACGAGATGAGGAGGGCGGGAGCGGCCGGGGGTCGGGGCCATGGGCGGCGGCGGAAGGAGACATGAGGCCATCGTGGCCTGTGCGGGAGCCCGGTGCCGGTGCCCGCGGGAAACGGTGAACGGGTCTCGGCCGCGCACGGAGTCCGACCCGCACGCGAACCCGCGCGAGGGAAGTCCGGCCGCGCTCGTGCGGTGCGGCCGCGGGCCCTGCTTTCGGTTCCTACTTGCGCTTGGGCCGCTTGCCCTTGGGCGTCTTGGTGGTCTTGCGGGCGGCCGGGTTCCCGGTACGGGACGAGCGGCGCTTCGCGTAGCGGGCCAGGGCCGTCTCGTACTCCGTGCGGCGCAGTCCCTCGCCCGGCGCCTCCATGAACGTACGGAGGAAGTACGCGATCAGCGACCCGACGAAGCCGATCGTCTTCAGACCGCGCAGATTGGCCTCGCGCGCCGGATCGGCCGGGCGGCGGCTGAACCCCTCCCATGTCTTGCGGAAGGCGATCGCGCTGCAGATGGCGAACATCGCGACGACCAGGATGCCGACGAGATTGCCGACGTCGGCGATCTGCAGCCCCTGGAAGGCGAAGCGCAGGACGAAGCAGGCGGCGACCGCGGCGACGAGGGAGCCGACCGCCGCCCCGGCCCGCCGCAGCCCGTAGCCCCCGTCGTGGTCGACCCAGGTCGTACCGAAGAAGAACAGGGGCTCGGGCCGCGGACCCGGCGTGCCGCCGCCGGACGTGGTGCTGCCGGGTGTCGCGCCGGTACCGGGGTCTTCGCTGTTCTCGCTCACGAGGTCGATTATCCCCGGGCGGCCGCGGCTCCGGTCGCGCCGGTCATCGACGCGGGAACCCGACCCGGTCTCGGCCCTGCCCGGGTCGTGGCACCGGGCGGGACACGCTTGCGGTCAGTCGCAGCGCGGGGCGATGTAGCCGTCGCTGCCCGTGTGGACATAGGCGTCCGACACGAACTGGCCGTTGGCGATGTTGTCCCAGATGTTCGAGGTGCCGTACGGGCCGGTGACCCGCTCGCCCGGCTTCTGGCAGTAGACCGGAACCTTCACTCCGTACGGGAGCGTCCGGACGATGCCGTACTTGGTGCCAGGTCCCGTGCGGACGTTGACGCGGTAGCCGGGCGCGATGGGGTACCGGGTGACGTCGTCGGTGCCGGCGAGCGCGGCCGTGCTCTCGGCCGCCCCGGCCGCGTCGGTGGTGGCGGTGTCGATCTGCTCTTCCATGGCCATGAGGCCCTCCCCCGTTGAGAGACGGTGTGTACGACGCGCAGGCTACAAGCCCCGGCCGTATCGCACGCACCATCGACTAGGCTCCGTGCGTCGCGCTTGCGGACGAACACACGGGGGTGGGCGATGCCGCCGCTGCGAGGTACCGGGGCGAATCCGGAAGCGGAGCATCCGGAATACGCCGGTCAGTACCGCCTTGAGGCATGCCTCGGCGCGGGCGGCATGGGCGTCGTGCATCTGGCCCGCTCCACCTCGGGACTGCAGCTCGCCGTCAAGGTGGTGCATCGGCACTACTCCGCGGACCCGGAGTTCAGGGCTCGTTTCCGGCAGGAGGTCGGGGCCGCGAGGCGGGTCAGCGGGGCCTTCACCGCACCGGTCGTCGACGCCGATCCGGATGCCGCGCGCCCGTGGATGGCGACGCTGTACGTGCCCGGTCCCACGCTCTCCGATCAGGTGAAGCGGAACGGGCCGATGGCTCCCGCCGAGTTGCGCAGGCTGACGGCGGGACTCGCCGAGGCGCTGCGCGACATCCACCGGGCCGGGGTGATCCATCGTGACCTCAAGCCGAGCAATGTGCTGCTCTCCGACTCCGGGCCCAAGGTCATCGACTTCGGGATCTCCCGGCCGTACGACAGCGATCTGCGCACCGAGACGGGCAAACTGATCGGCTCGCCGCCGTACATGGCACCCGAGCAGTTCCAGCGGCCGCGCGAGGTCGGGCCCGCCGCGGACGTGTTCGCGCTGGGGGCCGTGCTCGTCCACGCGGCGACCGGCCGGGGGCCCTTCGACTCCGACAGCCCGTACATCGTGGCCTATCAGGTGGTGCATGACGAGGCGGATCTGGCAGGGGTGCCGACGGATCTGGCTCCGCTGATCGGGCGGTGCCTGGCGAAGGACCCCGCGCAGCGGCCCACCCCGGACGAGATCATGGCGACGCTGAGCCCTCCTTCGTACGACGCCGCCGCGTTCATACCGTCGCAGCGGCGACCCGGCACGGTCGGAAACCGGGCCGGAGCCGGCGTCGAAGCCGAAGACCCCGCGGTCGCGTCGCCGGGGGCCGGGGCGGAGGCGGAGACGCATGTGGGCGCGCGTGGGACCGGGCGGGGCAGGAGGGGCACCACGACCGGCGTCGGCAGACGGCGGTGGCAACTGGCATCCGCCGCCGCACTGCTCGTCGTGGGTGCCGGCGGGGCGTGGGCGGCCGGTGTCATGGGCGACTCCGGGGAATCGGGGGAGCCGGGTGACGCGAAGGGCGCGGTGGCGGCGTTCGCACCCTGGCGGACGCCGCTCGTGACCTCGGGCAGCGCGACGCCGGTCTGCTCCTCGGCGGCCGGCGGCGGCGAGCAGGCCGGAGAGGGGACGTCCGGCGGAACCGCGGCGCTGTACTGCGCCACGGGCGGTGCCGGCGCCGCCCGGCTGGATCCCGTCGACGGCCGGGTGCTGTGGTCCCGTCGCTCCGCCGGGAACGCTCCGACGTCCGGCGTGCTGTCGGTCTCCGGCGGTCTGGTGCACAAGGCCGTGCCGGGCGGGAAGCTCCGGGCGTACGACCCGGCCGAGGGCGAACAGGTCTGGGCCGCGGATCTCTCCCCGTACCTGGGCACGCCCTTCGCCTCGGGTGACACGCTGCTGCTGACGGCCGAGGACGGTACGACCGAGGCGCTCGACTCCGCCACCGGCGTGTCCCGCTGGCGGCATTCGCTCGCGGGGCACCTGCGTCCGGACTTCGCGCTGTACGACGCCGCGTCCGGGCTCGCCTACGCGTTCGAGCACTCGGCCTACGGATCCACCACGCTGGTCACGGCCCTCGACGCGGCTTCCGGGCACACGGCGTGGCAGCGACGGCTGGACGGAATGCTCACCCCGGTGGGGACCTCCGGCGGCGCACTCGTCCTGACATCCATGAACGGGGACACCCAGACCGTCGGGCTCGTCCGCTACGACCCGGAGAGCGGGCACGTCTCACGCGTGGCGCTGCCGTTCCGGATGAACGAACCGGAAGCCGTGGTGCGTGGGGACACCGCGTATCTGCTGGCCCACGGCGGAACCCTGGTCGCCGTCGACACGCGCCCGACCGCCGGGAAGGGCGACGGGAAGCGGGACGGCAAGGCCGTGCTCTGGCAGTTGGAGACCGCGGCCGGGCGGACGTCGGCGCCCGTCCTCGCCGCCGGGAACCGGCTGTACTTCTCCGCGGCGGACGGGCGCCTGCTCGCCGTGGACACCGAGCGCGGGACGCTGCTGGGCCAGACGAGCCCCCGACTCCGGGACGGGAAGCTCAGCTACGCCTCGGCGCTGCCCGCCCCCGTCGCCATCGGCCGGACCGTCGTCGGGACCGCGCCCGACGGGTCCGTGTTCGCCGTCGACGGCAAGGACCCCGCTCACTGGTGAGAGCGGGGCCCGGCCTTCCGTGGCGTTCGCGGCGCGGTTCAGTTCAGCCGAGCTTGGACACGTCCCGCACCGCGCCCCGGTCCGCGCTCGTCGCCATCGCCGCGTACGCGCGCAGCGCCGCGCTGACCTTGCGGTCGCGGTTCTTCGGCGCGTACACACCGTTCAGCGCCTCGCGGCGGGCGGTCAGCTCGGCCTCGGGGACGAGGAGTTCGATCGAGCGGTTCGGGATGTCGATCCTGATCCGGTCGCCGTCCTCGACGAGTGCGATGGTGCCGCCCGAAGCGGCCTCCGGCGACGCGTGGCCGATGGACAGCCCCGACGTACCGCCGGAGAAGCGGCCGTCGGTCACCAGGGCGCAGCTCTTGCCGAGGCCGCGGCCCTTGAGGAACGACGTGGGGTAGAGCATCTCCTGCATGCCGGGGCCGCCGCGCGGGCCCTCGTAACGGATGACGACGACGTCACCCTCCTTGATCTCCTTGCGGAGGATCTTGTCGACGGCCTCCTCCTGCGACTCGCAGACGACCGCCGGGCCCTCGAAGGTCCAGATCGACTCGTCGACGCCCGCCGTCTTCACGACGCAGCCGTCCTCGGCGAGGTTCCCCTTGAGGACCGCGAGGCCGCCGTCCTTGGAGTACGCGTGCGCCATGTCGCGGATGCAGCCGCCGGCCGCGTCCAGGTCGAGGGTCTCCCAGCGCTCGGACTGCGAGAAGGCGGTCGCGGAGCGGACGCATCCGGGGGCCGCGTGCCACAGCTCGACGGCCGCCGGGGACGGGGAGCCGCCGCGGATGTCCCAGTTCTTCAGCCACTCGGCGAGGGAGTCGGAGTGGACCGAGTGCACGTCCTCGTCGAGCAGGCCGCCGCGGTGCAGCTCGCCCAGGATGGCGGGGATGCCGCCGGCCCGGTGCACGTCCTCCATGTAGTACGTGCCGCCGGGCGCCACATTGGGAGCGACCTTGGACAGGCAGGGGACGCGGCGCGAGACCTCGTTGATGTCGTCGAGGTCGTAGGAGAGCTCGGCCTCCTGCGCGGCGGCGAGCAGGTGCAGGATCGTGTTGGTCGAGCCGCCCATGGCGATGTCCAGCGCCATGGCGTTGTCGAACGCGGCGCGGGTGCCGATGGAGCGGGGCAGGACCGTCGCGTCGTCCTGCTCGTAGTAGCGCCTGGTGATCTCGACGACCGTACGGCCGGCGTCCTCGTACAGCGCCTTGCGGGCGGTGTGCGTGGCGAGGACCGAACCGTTGCCGGGCAGGGAGAGACCGAGGACCTCGGTCAGGCAGTTCATCGAGTTGGCGGTGAACATGCCGGAACAGCTGCCGCAGGTGGGGCAGGCGTTCTCCTCGATACGGAGGATGTCCTCGTCCGAGACGTTCTCGTTGACGGCGTCACTGATCGCGTTGATCAGGTCGAGCTTGCGGACCGTGCCGTCGACGAGGGTGGCCCGGCCGGCCTCCATCGGACCGCCGGAGACGAAGACCGTCGGGATGTTGAGGCGCATCGCGGCCATCAGCATGCCGGGCGTGATCTTGTCGCAGTTGGAGATGCAGATCAGCGCGTCCGCGCAGTGCGCCTCGACCATGTACTCGACGGAGTCGGCGATCAGGTCGCGGGAGGGGAGGCTGTACAGCATCCCGGAGTGCCCCATCGCGATGCCGTCGTCGACGGCGATCGTGTTGAACTCGCGGGGCACCGCGCCGGCGGCCTTGATCGCGTCGGAGACGATCCGGCCGACGGGTGCCAGGTGGGTGTGGCCGGGGACGAACTCGGTGAAGGAGTTGGCGACCGCGATGATCGGCTTGCCGATGTCCTCGCTCGCTACGCCCGAGGCCCGCATAAGGGCGCGGGCGCCGGCCATGTTGCGGCCGTGGGTGACAGTGCGGGACCTCAGCTCGGGCATCGTCGCTCGCTCCTTCGACAGAAAAGACTGCTTCCGAGCCTACGCCTCCGGCTCCAAGATCTGGACACGGTGTCCGCTATGCGGGACAGGGTGCTCGATGGATGGGCGGCTCGCCGAGGCGGTGCGGGGCGCCGGGGCGCGTGGCGGGCGGGACGGTTTCGCCGCGGGCCGCGGGCGGGATCAGGATTCCGTCAAGTAGCGCTGCAGCGTCGGTGCCACCATCTCGACGATCTGCTCCGGGGGCGCCGAAGCCAGTGGCTCCGCCCGGATCAC
Organism: Streptomyces sp. NPDC101194; assembly: GCF_044767885.1. Classification (NCBI taxonomy): domain Bacteria; kingdom Bacillati; phylum Actinomycetota; class Actinomycetes; order Kitasatosporales; family Streptomycetaceae; genus Streptomyces; species Streptomyces sp. NPDC101194. Next base: position 714,834 of record NZ_JBIWOS010000004.1, on the reverse strand, counting down.
GTAGCGCAGCATCGCGATCCCGATCATGTGCGAGGCGGCCAGTTCCGCGCGGAAGGTCGCGTCCGGGACGTCCAGTGTCTCCGCGATGCGTTCCAGGAGGCGGCGCAGGACGAAGCCGCGGAGGACCCTCGCCGCCGCCTCGTGCGTCAGCGCGGACCGCATGACCGCCAGCAGCGGAACCCTCGACGCCGGGTTCTCCCACACGGCGATGAAATAGCGGGCCAGCCGCTCCCCCAGGCCGTCGGTGCCGCTGCCCAGGATGGCAGGGATCACCAGGGCCGGCTCGAAGGAGAGCTCGATGGCGGCCGCGAAGACCTCGTCCTTCGTACCGAAGTAGTGGTGGACGAGGGCGGAGTCGACGCCTGCCGCCTTGGCGATGCCCCGGATCGACGTCTTGTCGTAGCCGCGCTCCGCGAATTCGGTACGGGCGGCCTCCAGGATGCGGGTACGGGCATCGGGGCCGGCGGTTTCGGCCGCGCGGGAGGGGCGGCCGCGGCGCCTGGGGGCGGGCTTCGCGGAGCCGTCGGCGCCGGTGGTGCCGTCGGTCACGGGCGCGGCGCCTCGGCCGAGGAGGACGCCAGATGGAGCCGGGTGAAGGCCAGCGCCTCCGCCAGGTCGGCCTCGCGTTCGGCAGTGGACATGGCGCGGCGGGTGTTGACCTCGATGACGACATGGCCGCCGAAGCCGGTACGGGCCAGATGCTCCAGGAGTTCGGCGCACGGCTGGTCGCCCCGGCCGGGCACCAGGTGCTCGTCCTTGTTGGAGCCCTTGCCGTCGGCGAGGTGGATGTGGGCGAGCCGGCCGCCCATCCGGTCGACCATCGCCATGCCGTCGGTGCGGGCCGTCGCGGTGTGCGAGAGATCCACGGTGAAGTGGCGGTAGTCGTCGTTGGTGACGTCCCAGTCGGGGGCGTACGCGAGCATCTCGCGGTCCCGGTAGCGCCAGGGGTACATGTTCTCGACGGCGAACCGCACGTCCGTCTCGTCCGCCATGCGCCAGATCCCACTGACGAAGTCGCGCGCGTAGTTGCGCTGCCAACGGAACGGCGGGTGCACGACGACGGTCGTCGCCCCGAGCTTCTCCGCGGCGGCACGCGCCCGCTGGAGCTTCACCCACGGGTCGGTGGACCAGACGCGCTGTGTGATCAGGAGGCAGGGCGCGTGGACGGCGAGGATCGGTACCCCGTGGTAGTCCGAGAGCCGGCGCAGGGCCTCGATGTCCTGGCTGACGGGGTCGGTCCACACCATGAGCTCGACGCCGTCGTAACCGAGGCGCGCGGCGATCTCGAAGGCCGTCGACGTCGACTCCGGATAGACGGATGCCGTCGACAGGGCGACCTTCGCATCCGGGATGCGCACCACTGCTTCTGCCACTGGGACAGCGTACGGGCAGTGGTACGCCTCGCCGAGGGACCCGGGCGGAAAGTGAGAAGGGCCATGGCAGGCCCCGCGGCGCTCAGCGCAGCGCGGCCTGTTCCGTGGGCAGGTGGTCCAGTCGGCGCAGGATGACGCCCTCGCGCAGCGCCCAGGGGCAGATCTCCAGCTCCTCGACCCCGAACAGATCCATGGCGCCTTCCGCGACCAGCGCCCCGGCCAGCAGCTGCGCGGCCCGCCCCTCGGAGACCCCGGGCAGGTCGCACCGCTGCCGGACGGTCATCGACGCCAGCTTCGGCACCCACTCCTCCAGCGACTTGCGGGTGAGGGCGCGCTGCACGTACAGACCGTCGGTGGTGCGCGCGGCGCCCGCGATCCTGGCGAGCTGCTTGAAGGTCTTGGAGGTGCCGACGACATGGTCCGGGCGCCCGAGGCGGGTGAACTCCCCGACGCTCCGGGCGATCCTGGCCCGCACGGAGCGGCGCAGTGCCTTCACGTCCGCCGGGTCCGGCGGATCGCCCTGCAGCCATCCGGCGGTCAGCCGGCCTGCTCCGAGCGGCAGCGACACCGCGGCGTCCGGCTCCTCGTCCATGCCGTACGCGACCTCCAGCGAGCCGCCGCCGATGTCCAGAACCAGCAGCCGCCCCGCGGACCAGCCGAACCAGCGACGGGCGGCGAGGAAGGTGAGCCGGGCCTCCTCCGCGCCACTGAGGACGGCGAGGTCGATGCCCGTCTCCTCCCGTACCCGGGCCAGCACCTGGTCGGCGTTGCTCGCCTCCCGCACCGCGGACGTGGCGAACGGCAGAACGTCCTCGCACCCCTTGTCCTCGGCGGCCTGCAGCGCATCGGTGATCGTCGCCACGAGCCGGTCCACGCCGTGGGGGCCGATCGCCGCGTCCTCGTCGAGGAGTTCGGCAAGGCGCAGTTCCGCCTTGTGCGAGTGCGCCGGCAGCGGGCGCGCACCGGGGTGCGCGTCCACCACCAGCAGATGCACTGTGTTCGAACCCACGTCGAGGACTCCGAGTCTCATACCCGGAACGCTACCGGGGCGGCGGACTTACTCTTGGCGCGTGCCAAAGACGAAAAAGGCGAAGCCGGGCAAAAACACGAAGAAGCAGAGAACGAAGCAGGAGATGCAGCAGCAGGAAGCGAACGGACCGGACCGGTCCGAGGACGAAACGGGTATCGATTTCGCACGCGCCTGGGTCGAGTTCCCCGACCCGGCGGACGACGAGCAGGTCTTCCGCTGCGACCTGACCTGGCTGACGTCCAGGTGGACCTGCATCTTCGGCAGTGGCTGCCAGGGCATCCAGGCGGGCCGCGCGGACGACGGATGCTGCACCCTGGGCGCGCACTTCTCGGACAAGGACGACGAGAAGCGCGTGGCGGGCCATGTCGCGCGGCTGACCCCTGATCTGTGGCAGTTCCACGACGTCGGCACCAGGACCGGCTGGGTCGAGGTCGACGACGACGGGGAACGCCAGACACGGCGCTGGGAGGGTTCGTGCATCTTCCAGAACCGTCCCGGCTTCGCGGCGGGCGCGGGCTGCTCACTGCACATCCTGGCGCTGCGGGAGGGCAAGGAGCCCCTGGAGACCAAGCCGGACGTCTGCTGGCAGCTGCCGATCCGGCGGACGTACGACTGGATCGACCGACCCGACGACACCCGTGTGCTCCAGGTGTCGATCGGCGAGTACGACCGCAGGGGCTGGGGTCCGGGCGGTCACGATCTGCACTGGTGGTGCACATCGGCGACCTCCGCGCACGGGGCCGGTGAGCCGGTGTACGTGTCGTACCGGCCGGAGCTCACCGAGCTGATGGGCGAGAAGGCGTACGACCGGCTGGTCGAGCTGTGCGAGGAGCGCCTGTCCTCGCTGCTGCCGATGGCGCCGCACCCGGCGGACCCGGCGTAGCGGCCGGGGCGTCCGTCCGCCCCGCCCCCGACGCCCCGTTTCAGCCCGCCGGGGCGGTCGTGCCGGTCCCGGGGTCGGTGGGGGGCGACGGGTCCGGGGTCGGGGTCGGATCGGTCGGGGCCGGGTCCGTCGGCGTCGGCGTCGGTTCGCTCGGGCCGGGTGTCGGGTCGGTGGGCTGTGTGGGGTGCGGCGAGGACGAGGGCGGAGCCGACGGGCCGGTGGGGCCGGGCGTGCCCGGGTGTCCCGGACCGTCGGGTGACGGCGCCGTCGCCCCGTGCCCCCGGATCACGACGACCGAGTCCGAAGGGGCGAGGGCGATACGGGCGCTCCACGGACCGGCGGGTTCCCGCGGCCGGTCCACGAGGACGCGGACCGTGACGCTCTCACCCACGGCGAGCGTCCCCGAGGAACTGCTGAGACGCAGCCAGGACACGTCCGAGCGGGCCGACCAGGCGACGGGGGCACCGCCCGAGGCGGTCAGGCGGATCAGAGTCGTGCCGCCGGACGAGCGGGCCTCGACGGTGAGCCCGCCGATGCCCCCCACCGAACCCGAGCTGATCACCTCGGCCGAGACGTCCGGGGTGCGGCCGTCCCTGAAGCGGGCACCCGGCTGGGGACGGGCGTTGCCGGCGTTCTCGTAGTGGCCGTCCGGAGTGCCGTGGTCGTGGCGGACGTCCGTCTCGGTCGCGGTGACCGAGGAGCCCTCATGGCCCTCGCCGGTCTGCGGCGCGCCGCGGTAGGCGGTCCACAACGCGATCACCGGGGCGGCCACGACCGTCGCCACCACCGTCGTCGTCACGACCCTGGCCCGCATCCGGTCCCGGCGCGCGGCGTGGTCCTTCGGGTCCAGCGGGAAGCCCGCCCGGTCGAAGCGCGGGCCGCCGGACCGGCTCCGCTGGGCGTGGACCATCGCGACGTAGGCGGAGGGCCGCGGTGCCTCGACGACCGGCAGCACGGCGGCCGGGGTGAGCGGCCCTCCCGGCCAGGGGCCGTCGGCGCCGGCCCGCTCGGCGACCCGGCGGCAGCGGGGGCAGTCGTCGACATGGCGGACGAGTTCACGGCGCAGGGTGGCGGAGAGCAGGACGCGGTGGTCGCCGGTGAGCCGGGCGACGGTAGGACAGTTGCCGGTCTCGACGACGGCGAGGGCGGCGCGGGTCCGCTCCACCTCGCAGGCCGCTGCGGCCAGGAGGTCCCGGGCGGTAGCGGGTTCCAGGCCGAGGACGGAGGCGACAGCGCGTGGGGCGAGGCGGTGGCGCACGGCGAGTTCGAGCGCTTCGCGCTGTTCGGGGGTGGTACCCGCGGCCTCGGGCCAGGCCAACTGGGCGAGTTCGCGACGGTGCGCCTCGGCGGCGGCTTCGGATTCGGGGGTGTGGGCCTTGCCCGCCGGGGCGCCGCCCGGGGTGAAGGCGGCCGGAGCCTTCGCAAGGGCGGCAGGGGGCGTACAGCGTCCTGTGCGCGCCCCCTGGGCGGCCGTCCCACCCGGCTGTTTGCCCAAAGGCCCGCCCGCCCGCTTCGTCTCCGGCTTGAGCGGCTGCCTTCCCGACCGCTTCCCGGCCTTGTGGCGGTGCGCCTGGCGGCCCTGTTTCCGCTCGGCGAGCTTGCGCAGACACATCCACCTGGCCAGCGCGTACAGCCAGGATTTACGTTCCTCCTCGCCCGCCGGGCACCGGCCGCCCTGCCGTTCCGCGATCGCGAGCACCCCGCCGAGCGCCTCGGTGGCGGCGTCGTGGTCGCAGAGCACGGAGAGGCAGTAGGTGAACAGGCCGTCGAGATGCGGCTCGTAACGTGCGGGAGGCCGCCGCGGCGAAGGCTGCGCCGCGGCGTGGGGCGCACGGCGCCGCGTCCGGTGTGCGCCGGTGGTGTGCGTAGGGGGCTCCAGCCTGCTGCTCATCACCTGGCGACCGTAGGCAGCACAGAGCATGCTCTTAGCGCCTCTTCAGCACATTTAATCCTTACGGGTGAACGTATCGCTCAAAAGGGGACAGGAATTCATGATTCAAGAGGCCGAAACCGGGAAACCGAGGGGCCGAAATCAGACATTCCGGCGGAAGTGCCCGGGTAGCCGACGGGCACGCGCCCGCCCCGGGCCGCACCCGGCTGCACTGTCCGACCTCACCGATACGGTTGCGCCATGGCTGCCCGTACGAAAACCGCGAAGGACCGGCCGTCCTACCGCTGCACCGAGTGCGGCTGGACGACCGCCAAGTGGCTCGGCCGCTGCCCCGAATGCCAGGCATGGGGGACGGTCGAGGAGTTCGGCGGCGCCCCCGCCGTGCGGACCACCGCGGCCGGCCGGGTCAGCACGGCCGCGCTCCCCATCGGCCAGGTCGACAGCCGGCAGGCCACCGCCCGGTCGACCGGCGTGGGCGAGCTGGACCGGGTGCTCGGCGGCGGTCTCGTCCCCGGGGCCGTCGTGCTGCTCGCGGGAGAGCCGGGCGTCGGGAAGTCGACGCTGCTGCTCGACGTGGCCGCGAAGGCGGCGAGCGACGACCACCGCACCCTCTATGTCACCGCCGAGGAGTCCGCGAGCCAGGTACGCCTGCGCGCCGACCGGATCCGGGCGATCAACGACCATCTGTACCTCGCCGCCGAGACCGACCTCTCCGCGGTCCTCGGCCATCTGGACGCCGTCAAGCCCTCGCTCCTCATCCTCGACTCCGTGCAGACCGTCGCCTCGCCCGAGATCGACGGGGCGCCCGGCGGCATGGCACAGGTCCGGGAGGTCGCCGGCGCCCTCATCCGGGCCTCCAAGGAGCGCGGGATGTCGACGCTCCTGGTCGGCCATGTCACCAAGGACGGGGCGATCGCGGGACCGCGGCTGCTGGAGCATCTCGTCGACGTGGTGCTGTCCTTCGAGGGCGACCGCCATGCCCGGCTGCGCCTCGTGCGGGGCGTCAAGAACAGATACGGCGCGACCGACGAGGTCGGCTGCTTCGAGCTGCACGACGAGGGCATCACCGGCCTCGCCGACCCGTCCGGCCTCTTCCTGACCCGGCGCGACGAACCCGTCCCCGGCACCTGCCTGACGGTCACCCTGGAGGGCAAGCGCCCGCTCGTCGCGGAGGTCCAGGCGCTGACGGTCGATTCACAGATTCCGTCGCCCCGGCGCACCACCTCCGGCCTGGAGACGTCCCGGGTATCGATGATGCTGGCCGTTCTGGAGCAGCGCGGCCGGATCAGCTCGCTCGGCAAGCGGGACATCTACAGCGCGACGGTCGGCGGTGTGAAGCTCTCCGAGCCTGCCGCGGACCTCGCCGTCGCCCTGGCCCTGGCCAGCGCGGCCAGCGACACCCCGCTCCCGAAGAACCTGGTGGCGATCGGCGAAGTGGGCCTCGCGGGCGAGGTCAGAAGGGTCACGGGGGTCCAGCGCAGGCTGGCCGAGGCGCACCGTCTGGGTTTCACGCACGCGCTGGTCCCGACCGATCCCGGAAAGGTCCCGGCCGGTATGAAGGTCACAGAAGTCGCCAACATGGGTGATGCGCTGAGGGTGCTCCCGCGCCGGTCTCGCGCACAGGCCCCACAGGAGGAGAACGCGCGCCGGTAGACTTTGCCCTGGTCTCGCCCGTCCGTACGAACGGCATGAGGGACGCAAGGGCACCACAAACCTGTGACCGGAGGAGTGCAGTGGCAGCCAGCGACCGGGCAACATCGCCCGGAAAGTCCGGCCAAGGCACCGGTAACGAGGCGCTCATGCGCGCCTCGTTGTCCGCCGTCGCGCCCGGAATGGCCCTGCGGGACGGCCTGGAGCGCATCCTCCGCGGCAACACCGGCGGGCTGGTCGTCCTGGGCATGGACAGAACGGTCGAGTCGATGTGCACCGGCGGATTCGTGCTGGACGTGGAGTTCACCGCGACGCGCCTGCGCGAGCTGGCCAAGCTCGACGGGGCGCTGATCCTCGACAAGGACATGACCAAGATCCTGCGTGCCGGTGTGCAGCTGGTCCCGGACGCCTCCATCCCCACCGAGGAGACCGGCACCCGCCACCGCACGGCGGACCGGGTCTCCAAGCAGTGCAACTTCCCGGTCGTCTCGGTCTCGCAGTCGATGCGTCTCATCGCGCTGTACGTGGACGGCGAGCGCCGGGTCCTGGAGGAGTCCGCCGCGATCCTCTCCCGCGCCAACCAGGCACTCGCCACTCTGGAGCGCTACAAGCTCCGGCTCGACGAGGTCGCGGGCACGCTCTCGGCGCTGGAGATCGAGGACCTGGTGACGGTCCGGGACGTGACGTCCGTCGCGCAGCGGCTGGAGATGGTCCGCCGGATCGCGACCGAGATCGCCGAGTACGTGGTGGAGCTGGGCACCGACGGCCGGCTCCTCTCGCTCCAGCTCGACGAGCTGATCGCGGGTGTCGAGCCGGAGCGTGAGCTGGTCGTGCGCGACTACGTGCCGGAGCCGACCGCCAAGCGGTCCCGCACGGTCGCCGAGGCCCTCACCGAACTCGACGCGCTCTCCCACACCGAACTGCTCGAACTCCCGGTCGTCGCACGAGCACTGGGGTACAGCGGTTCGCCGGAGACGCTGGATTCGGCGGTCTCGCCGCGCGGCTTCCGGCTGCTGGCGAAGGTGCCGCGGCTGCCCGGAGCGATCATCGACCGGCTGGTGGAGCACTTCGGCGGCCTGCAGAAGCTGCTCGCCGCCAGCGTGGACGATCTCCAGACGGTCGACGGGGTCGGCGAGGCGCGGGCGCGGAGCGTGCGCGAGGGGCTTTCGCGGCTGGCCGAGTCGTCGATCCTCGAGCGGTACGTGTAGCGGGCGGTACGCGCGGCCCTGCACACGGAAAGCACGTCGGGACCCGGGAGACCGGGCCCCGACGTGCTTTCCGGAGCCGACCGCCCCCGGGCGCACGGCCCTTCTTCGAGCCCCTCCCTCGGCCTTCTCCCGGCCTCTCTGCCCGCGTCCTTCGCTCAGTCCTTCTCAAGGCGGAACGAGGCGCGCTGCAACGGCTCGCCCGGCGCCTTCGCCTCGACCAGATACGTACCGGGCGCCGCCGTCCCCGCGGGCGGCGTCGCGCACTGCGGAACGCTCTTCTTGCGGTCCCACTCGACGGTGTGGACGACGGTCGTGCCCGCCGGGACCTTCAGCAGCAGGCTGCCGCCGTTGCGCGGGCAGTCCTTGGAGGACCACACCTGCTTGTCGTCGCCACCGGCCTCGGTGATGGTGAGCACCGCGCTCCTCGGTCCGAGGTCGGCCTTGCAGGTGGTGGACGAGGTGTTCCTGGCCATCAACCGGAATTTCGGCTTCTCGTCGGGGCCGTAGCTGAGTTCGGTGCTCAGGCTCAACTGCAGTGTGGCGGGGACGCAGTCGGGGAGCGAAGAGCCGGCCGGGACCTGCTCGCCGGGCACCGCACCGCTGCCGCCCGCGCCCCCGGCGCCGGTGCCCGAACCGGCTGTGCCCGACCCGTGGCCGGTGCCCGTACCACCATCGCCGCCCGTACCGCCGCCGGAGCCCGCGCCCGTGCCGCCGGTGCCTCCGCCGCCGGTGTCGCCCGACTCGTCGCGTCCGCCCGGCTGTTGGGTGATGGCCGTGCCCGGCTGCGAGGGGCCGGGAGTGATCTCGTGCGCGGGACTCTTGCCGCCGGGCCGGGCGTCGTCCGTGTTCTTCTTGCCGTCGCTGCCGGAAGTGACGGCCCATACGATCAACAGCGCGAGCAGCGCAACCAGCGTCGCCGCTACGGCCCTCCGTCGCCAGTAGATGGTGGAGGGAAGCGGCCCGATCGGATTACGCAAAGATCCCACGGCGCAAACTCTACGAGAGATCGGCGCCGACTCCCGCCCCACCCGCCGCCCGGCCCCGAAGTTTTGCGGATCATCATCCCGGGTCGACCCTTTACGCCCGGAATTCCAGCCGAGTTGGGCCCCGGAATCACCTCGTCCGACCACTCCGTTTCGTTGACTACCCTCTGTCACATGGATAGTTCAGTTACTGCCCCGCTCTACCGGGACATCACCGACTTCGCTCATGACATGCCGTCATGGGTGCAACATCTGGCCGAGATATGGACGGAACTCGGCCTTCTGGTCTTCGGAGTCCTGTTCATCACCGGATGGTGGCGCGCCCGCCGGGCGGACGAGGGCGCCCTGGCCCTGGCGGTGCTCGCGCCGCTCGCGACGGCCTTCGCCTACGTGGGCAGCGAGGTGTTCAAGTCGTTGGTGAACGAGGAACGCCCGTGCAGGGCGGTCGCCGGGGCGGCGGCGTCACTGGTGCCGTGTCCGCCGGTGGGCGACTGGTCGTTCCCCAGCAACCACTCCGCGATCGCCGGCGCGGCAGCCGTGGCCCTGGCGATCGCCCGCCCCCGGCTGGCCTGGCTCACCGTGCCGCTGGCCCTGCTGATGGCCTTCTCCCGGGTCTTCGTCGGCGTGCACTATCCGCATGACGTGGCGGTCGGTCTGCTGGTGGGGGCGGCGCTGGCGGCCGTCGTGGTCGCGGTGCTGCGGCGCCCGGCACGGTCGCTCGCCCGCACGGTACGGAGCAGCGGGGCCCCGGTGGCGGCCCTGGTCTCGGGGCCGGGTGCGGGGCCGGCAGCGGGACCGGCCGGCCGGTCCCGGAGGCGGCGCAAACGGCACTGACGGCCCGAGGGAGTCCCCTTGGGCCGGTTGCCGGACACCGAGGGGACAAGACGGGTGGCATTATCACCCCAAGGGCCCTCACGAGGAGCGACACCACCGTGCGCGGAGCCGTTGTCCGCCCTTCCGTGCCAGGATCGTCGGTGCGATGACTGCCATGACTGCGACACAGACGCCCCCCGCCTCCCTCCACGCTCCCGTCATCGGGTGGTTCGAACAGCACGCCCGCGATCTGCCCTGGCGCCGCCCCGAAGCGGGCGCCTGGGGTGTGATGGTGAGTGAGTTCATGCTGCAGCAGACCCCCGTCAGCCGGGTCCTGCCGGTGTACGAACAGTGGCTGGCCCGCTGGCCCCGCCCGGCCGACCTGGCCGCCGAGCCGCCCGGCGAGGCGGTCCGCGCCTGGGGCCGGCTCGGCTACCCGCGCCGAGCGCTGCGGCTGCACGGGGCCGCCCAGGCAATAACGGAACGGCACGGCGGCGACGTACCGAGCGAGCACGGTCAGCTGCTCGCGCTCCCCGGTATCGGTGAGTACACCGCGGCGGCCGTGGCCTCGTTCGCGTACGGACAGCGGCATGCCGTGCTCGACACGAACGTCCGCCGGGTGTTCGCCCGCGCCGCGACCGGCATCCAGTACCCGCCGAACGCGACCACCGCCGCCGAGCGCAAGCTCGCCCGCGAGCTGCTTCCCGACGAGGAGGAGCGGGCCGCCCGCTGGGCCGCCGCCACGATGGAGCTCGGCGCCCTCGTCTGCACCGCCAAGAACGAGGACTGCGCCCACTGCCCGATCGCCGAGCAGTGCGCCTGGCGGCTGGCCGGGAAGCCCGCACACCAGGGGCCCCCTCGGCGCGGTCAGACGTACGCGGGCACGGACCGGCAGGTGCGCGGCCGGCTGCTCGCCGTATTGCGCGAGGCCATGACACCGGTGCCGCAGTCGGCACTGGACGCGGTGTGGGACGAACCGGTGCAGCGCGCCCGTGCGCTGGACGGACTGGTCGCGGACGGCCTGGTCGAACCGCTGGCCGGCGGCCAGTACCGGCTGCCGCTGAGCTGAGCCGCGAGCACCCCTCTCCGCCGCTGTTACACAACCGATGGACAGCCGTGCGTCGGCGTATGGCTGCTCCGCACAGCCCCGTGACAACAGCTCCGTAGCGTCGACGACGTCGGCCCGGCCCATCGGCGGCCGACAGCGGTTCGACGGGGTTCTACGGGGACGGAGGCGGTTGGAATGGCGCAGGGCGAGGTGCTCGAATTCGAGGAGTACGTGCGCACTCGGCAGGAGGCACTGCTGCGCAGTGCACGCCGACTCGTACCCGACCCGGTGGACGCGCAGGACCTGCTGCAGACCGCCCTGGCCCGCACGTACGGCCGCTGGGACGGCATCGCCGACAAGTCCCTCGCCGACGCCTATCTGCGCCGCGTCATGATCAACACCCGTACCGAGTGGTGGCGGGCCCGCAAGCTGGACGAGGTCCCCACCGAACAGCTGCCCGACGCGAGCGTCGAGGACGGCACCGAGCAGCGCGCCGACCGCGCCCTGCTGATGGACGTGCTGGGCGTACTGGCTCCCAAGCAGCGCAGCGTCGTCGTGCTGCGACACTGGGAGCAGATGAGTACGGAAGAAACGGCTGCGGCCCTCGGCATGTCGGCCGGTACGGTGAAGAGCACGCTGCACCGCGCGCTGGCCCGTCTGCGCCAGGAGCTGGAGAGTCGTGAGGCAGCGAGCAGGGAGGCCCGGCTCCGGGAGGAGCGGGGACCGGCGGCGGCCGACCGTGCTCCGGTACGTGCGCGGGCAAGGGCGCAGGTCCGGATGGAGTCGGACAGGCGTGTGGACGAACGGGGGCGGGAGCGGTGCGCGGCCTGACAGCCAGCGATGACAGCGGCAACGGCGACGAGGACGGCGACCGTGGCGGCAGCGGGAGCGACGGTGGCCGCGAGGGCACCTTCAGGCGTGGCCGGGCCCTGACCGGCTGGGCGGCGAGCACCGCGACCCTGGTCGCGCTCGCCGCCTTCGGGCTGTTCGTCGTCGGGTGCTCCAGCGGCGGCACCGGCACCCGGGACGAGGGCCCGGCGGGCACCCAGCCGGTCGCCCAGGTCACGCCGAGCGCCGGCGCGGCGACCACGGCGAAGCCGACGCCGCGGGTCGATCCCGTGACACTGCTGAAGCACGACCCCAAGGTCAGCGAGCGGGTCAGAACGGATCTGAAGCCCTGCAGCGGCTCCGAGTACCCGGTGGACACCTCGTACGGCACCCTGACCGGCGGTCCCTCGGCCGACGTCGTGGTGAACGTGATGACCTGCGGCGATTCGGTGGGGGTCGGCACCTATGTGTACCGCCAGCGGACCGACGGCACGTACGAGAACGTGTTCGCCGTCGAGCAGCCCGCGGTGTACGGCACCATCGACCGCGGTGATCTGGTGGTGACGGCACAGGTGTACGGGAAGAAGGACTCGGTCGCGTACCCCTCCGGCGAGGAAGTGATCACCTACCGCTGGGCGGACGACAAGTTCAGCGAGCACGACCGGGTGCACAACGACTTCAACCGAGCCGTCGGTAACGGAGAGGCCGGTCTTCCGGAATCCGCGGAACCGGCGGGGAACTGAGAGCAGCCCGATGGCCGAGACCCACGTCCTGTTCGTCGAGGACGACGACGTCATCCGCGAGGCCACCCAGCTGGCGCTGGAACGCGACGGTTTCGCGGTCACCGCGATGCCGGACGGTCTGTCCGGCCTCGCCGCGTTCCGGGCCGACCGTCCCGACATCGCCCTGCTCGACGTGATGGTGCCGGGGCTCGACGGCGTCAGCCTCTGCCGTCGCATCCGCGACGAGTCGACGGTCCCCGTGATCATGCTGTCGGCGCGGGCCGACTCGATCGACGTGGTGCTCGGCCTGGAGGCCGGTGCCGACGACTACGTCACCAAGCCCTTCGACGGGGCGGTCCTGGTCGCCCGGATCCGTGCCGTGCTGCGCCGCTTCGGTCATGCGTCGGGCGGGCAGCCGGGCAACGGGGACCGGGAGTCGCAGCCCCTCGGCGGCGTGCTGGTCTTCGGCGATCTGGAGGTCGACACGGAGGGCATGGAGGTCCACCGGGGCGGCGAGCAGGTGGCGCTGACGCCGACCGAGATGCGGCTGCTGCTGGAGTTCTCCGCCGCGCCCGGCACGGTGCTCTCCCGCGACAAGCTGCTGGAGCGGGTCTGGGACTACGGGTGGGGCGGTGACACCCGGGTCGTGGACGTCCATGTGCAGCGGCTGCGCACCAAGATCGGCCAGGACCGGATCGAGACGGTCCGCGGCTTCGGCTACAAACTCAGGCCATGAAGCGGCCGACGCTGCGGACGGGTGTCCGCTGGAAGATCAGCATCGCCATCGCGGCGGTGGGCGCGCTGACCGCGGTCGCGCTCAGCTTCGTCGTCCACAACGCCGCCCGGGTCTCGATGCTGGAGAACGCGCGCGAGGTCCAGCTGACGCGGCTGACGTACGCGCAGCTGCTGTACGAGGCGAAGAAGACGCAGAAGACCGATCCCCGGTTCGGCGCCAAGCTCAACGACCCGTTGATGCCACGCAGCCTGCGTGTGGAGACCAGCAAGAACCGGCGCGCCACGCATGTCGAGGAGCTCAAGCAGGGGGGACCCGACGTGTGGGCGGCCGTCCCGGTCGGCAACGGCAACGTGCTCTCGCTGCACACCCGTTTCACCGGCCGCAGCGCCAGGGTCCTGGGTGATCTCGACCGGGCGCTGATCATCGGCTCGGTCTCGGTGGTGCTCGGCAGCTGTGCGCTGGGTGTGCTGATCGGCGGGCAGCTGTCGCGCCGGCTGCGCAAGGCCGCCGCCGCGGCGGGCAGGGTCGCACAGGGCAATACGGATGTACGGGTCAGGGAGGCCGTCGGCGGGGTCGTCCAGGACGAGACCGATGAACTGGCCCGTGCGGTGGACGCGCTGACGGACGCGCTCAACGAACGGATCGAGGCGGAACGCCGGGTCACCGCGGACATCGCGCACGAACTGCGCACCCCGGTGACCGGCCTGCTGACGGCGGCGGAGCTGCTGCCGCCGGGCCGCCCCACCGAGCTCGTACGGGACCGGGCGCAGGCGATGCGCACCCTGGTCGAGGACGTTCTGGAGGTGGCCCGGCTGGACAGCGCGTCGGAGCGGGCCGAGCTGCAGGAGATCGCGCTGGGCGAGTTCGTCAGCCGACGCGTCGCGCTGCTGGACCCGGATGTACGGGTGCAGGTCGTCCATGAGTCCTGGGTCAGCACCGATCCGCGCCGGTTGGAGCGGATCCTCGGCAATCTGCTGGGGAACGCCGCCAAGCACGGGGCCACACCGGTCGAGGTCACGGTCGAGGGCCGGGTGGTGCGGATCCGCGATCACGGTTCCGGGTTCCCCGCGGCGCTGCTGCGTGAGGGGCCGAGCCGGTTCCGTACCGGAAGCAGTGACCGGGCCGGGCACGGGCACGGTCTCGGGCTGACGATCGCGGCCGGTCAGGCGCGCGTCCTGGGGGCCCGGCTGACCTTCCGCAACGCGGCACCGGAAGGGGCCGCGCAGGGCGCGGGCGGGGCGATCGCCGTGCTGTGGCTGCCCGAGCACGCACCCACGAACACCGGCAGCTTCCCGGTCCTGCGCCTGTCCGAACAGCGCACCCCGGACAGCGGTGACGGGAAGAGCGCGCAGTCCGGCAGCCGGCAGCCCGGCAGCTGAACCGGATACGGAAGGAGGCTCCCGGGGTGCGCCCCGGGAGCCTCCTCGTACATCGCTCGTACCACCGCGGAGGGGTCAGACCGCCTCGGGCTGCTTGGCGCCGACGGCCGCGGCCGGTGCGGCGCCGCCGTCCGACGACGTGGCCTCCGGGCCCGCTCCCCGCAGCGGCACCTCCTTGACGAACACCGACGCGATCAGCGCGATCACTCCGACCGAGGCGCCCACCAGGAACGCGATGTGCGTACCGGACGACACCGCGAACTGGTACGCCTCACGCACCGCGGCCGGCAGCTTCGCCAGGCTCGACGCGTCCAGCTGGGCGGACCTCGCCGTGACCGCCCCGCCGCCGCGGGCGGCCATCTCGTCCTGCACCCGGCCGGTGAACAGGGCGCCCATGATCGCGACACCGAAGGAGCTGCCGAGCGTACGGAAGAGGGTGGTCGCGGAGGAGGCGACTCCCATGTCCTTCATCTCCACGCTGTTCTGCGCGACCAGCATCGTGATCTGCATCAGGAAGCCCATGCCCGCACCGAGCACCGCCATGTAGATGCCCGAGGTGAGCCGCGTGGTGCCGGTGTCCATCCGTGAGAGCAGGAACAGACCGGACACCATCAGGACCGAGCCCAGGATCGGGAAGATCTTGTACTTGCCGGTGCTGGTGGTGACCCGTCCCGCGATCAGCGAGACGACCATCATCGCCAGCAGCATCGGCAGGAGCAGCAGACCCGAGTTGGTCGCCGACGCGCCCTGGACGGACTGCTGGTACAGCGGCAGGAAGAGCACCGCGCCGAACATCACGAAGCCCGACATGAAGCCGACGACCGACATCAGGGTGAAGTTGAGGTTGCGGAATATGTGGAGCGGAATAATCGGTTCTGCGGCCTGCATCTCGACGAAGCAGAAGCCCGTGAGCGAGACGGCACCGATCGCGATGAGCCCCACGATCACGGCGGAGCCCCAGGCGTACTCGGAACCGCCCCAGGTGGTGACCAGCACGATCGCGGTGATGCCGACGGTCAGCAGCGCCGCACCGAGGTAGTCGATCTTCACCTCGGCGCGCTCCCGCTTCGGAAGGTGCAGCACGAGGGTGACCATGGCCAGAGCGACCGCGCCCAGCGGCAGGTTGATGTAGAAGCTCCAGCGCCAGCCGAGGTGATCGGTGATGGTGCCGCCGACCAGCGGTCCGCCGATCATCGCGATGGCCATGACGCCGGCCATCATCCCCTGGTACTTGCCACGCTCGCGAGGCGGCACCAGGTCGCCGATGATCGCCATGACACCGACCATCAGGCCGCCCGCGCCGAGCCCCTGGACCGCCCGGAAACCGATCAGCTGGCCCATGTCCTGGGCCATGCCGCTCAGGACCGAGCCGACCAGGAAGAGCACGATGGACGTGAGGAACACGTTCTTGCGCCCGTACATGTCGCCGAGCTTGCCCCAGATGGGGGTGGAGGCGGCGGTGGCCAGGGTGTACGCGGTGACGACCCAGGACAGATGCTCCAGGCCGCCGAGGTCACCGACGATGGTCGGCATGGCCGTGCCGACTATCAGGTTGTCCAGCATGGCGAGCAGCATCGTGATCATCAGGGCGAGCATCACCACCCGGACACTGCGCTGCTGCCTCTCGGGTTTCCCGGCCGGCCGGTCACCCACCCCTCCGTCCGTCGCCTTCTTCAGCTCCGCCATGGTCCCCACTCCCCTGATCCCCGATGCGCGCCGGGTTCTTACTTGCCGCCCGGCTAGTTGACTACACTGGGGAAAGTAGACCCGTAACTAGCCGGGCGTCAAGTAAGTTTTTTGAGGGAGAGCGCCATGGGCAGCACGCCGCAGGCACGCCGGGGCAACACGCGCCAGCGCATTCAGGACGTCGCCCTGGACCTCTTCGCCGAACAGGGCTACGAGAAGACCTCGCTGCGGGAGATCTCCGAGCGGCTGGATGTCACCAAGGCCGCGCTGTACTACCACTTCAAGACCAAGGAAGACATCCTGGTCAGCATCTTCGAGGACCTCAACCGGCCGGTCGAGGAACTGATCGAGTGGGGCAGGGACCGGCCCCACACCCTGGAGACGAAGAAAGAGATCCTGCGCCGCTACAGCGAGGCTCTGACCGCCGCGGCCCCGCTCTTCCGCTTCATGCAGGAGAACCAGGCGACCGTGCGGGACCTCAGCATCGGGAAGACCATCAAGGACCGCGTCATCGGCCTGGTCGACCTGATCAAGGAACCCGACGCGTCACTGGTCGACCAGGTGCGCTGCTTCACCGCGCTCTTCACGATCCACGCGGGCATGTTCGCCCTGAAGGACTTCGAGGGCGACCCCGAGGAGAAGCGCAGCGCCGTCCTCGAAGTCGCCTTCGAACTGGTCACCCGGGCGCACAGCCCGGGGTCCGCCGAGCAGCGGGACACGTCCGGTCCGGTCAGACCGTGACGCCCTGCTTGGACAGGAACGAGACCGGGTTGATCGCGGAACCGTAGTTCGGGGTGGTCCGTATCTCGAAGTGCAGGTGCGGGCCGCTGGAGTTGCCGGTGTTGCCGGAGAGCGCGATCCTCTGGCCCGTCTCCACGGTCTGGCCGATGCGCACATCGATCTTCGACAGATGGGCGTACTGCGAGTACGTGCCGTTGCCGTGGCGGATCACTACGGCGTTGCCGTACGCGGGGCCGTCGCCGCCGCCGTTCGGGCCGGCCTTCACAACGGTGCCGCCGTGCGCGGCCTCGACCTTGGTACCGACCGGGACGGCGAAGTCCTGGCCGGAGTGCTTGTGGGCCCAGCGGGAGCCGTCGTTGCCGAAGCTCGCGCTCAGTGCGTAGTGGCCCACAGGGATCCTCCAGGCGGCGGCCTTCTTCGCGGCCGCCTTCTCGGCCGCCGCACGCTCGACCTTGGCCGCCTGGGCCGCCTTGCCCTGCGCGGCCGCCTGGGCGGCGACCGAGCCGGCCGCGCCATTGCTGATCAGGTCCGCCGTGTGAGGGGCACCCGCCACGCCGGCCGCGAACGCAGCACCGGCGCCGAGAACCATCGACGTTCCCAGGCCGGCCGCCACCACGGCGCCGCGGACACGGGACAGGGACGGACGACGGGAGTGCTGGAACGAAACGCGCTTCGACATAAGCGGAGAACCTCCGGAGATGACTGGACCCGACGCTTTCGCCGGGCCGGCCATCCCTTGGTAACCCGCACCCGCACCGATGCTCAAACACCCTATCTACGAACAAAAGCCGTATCCAGCACCTCGGGAATGTGCCGGTGTCGACTGCGCACACCCCTCGTTCGGGCCCACCGAAACTCTCGCTCCGGGTAGGTTTAACCCCAGCTCAAAATCGGTCGAAACGGACTGAACCCGGCGATCCGGGCTCCTCTCGTCCCGACTCCGGAAGCCCCTCGCCACACAGGGCCGAAGGCCCCTGTGTGGATCACGACGCCCTCCCCTATCGCCCGTAGTAGGGGCGGAACGGGCTGTGTGCCTTGTCACCGTCGGAGGGCCCTGGAGCCCTCCGATCAGGGCCGTCCGCCGCGCGCCGACGGCCGTCGCGCCGGGCCCGGCCGATACCGCGGGCCATGGAGGAGCCGCGGGCCGTCGAGGAGCCGCGGCGTCCACCGACTGCGAGACCGCACGGCGTCACGGCAAGGCCCGTACCGCACGGAAAAGGGGCTGCCCCGGACCGTTTCTCAACGGTTCCGGGGCAGCCCCTTCAGGCGCTCAGGCGCTCGGTGGCGTCCTTACACGTCCTTCGACATGTTCGGACCCGCACCGCCCGCCGCCTGCTCGATCGGGGGGACGTCGGGCAGAGCCGACTTCTCCTCGCCGCGGAAGGTGAACTTCTTCTCCTCACCCTCGCCCTCGGTGCCGACGACCACGATGTGACCGGGCCGCAGCTCGCCGAAGAGGATCTTCTCGGAGAGGATGTCCTCGATCTCGCGCTGGATCGTCCGGCGCAGCGGCCGGGCGCCCATCACGGGGTCGTAGCCCTTCTTCGCCAGGAGCGACTTGGCTTCCGAGCTCAGCTCGATGCCCATGTCGCGGTCCTTCAGGCGCTCGTCCACCTTGGCCAGCATGAGGTCGACGATCTGGATGATGTCTTCCTCGGTGAGCTGGTGGAAGACGACCGTGTCGTCGACACGGTTGAGGAACTCGGGGCGGAAGTGCTGCTTGAGCTCTTCGTTGACCTTGTTCTTCATCCGCTCGTAGCCGGTCTTGACGTCGCCCTGGGCGGCGAAGCCCAGGTTGAAGCCCTTGGAGATGTCCCGGGTCCCGAGGTTGGTCGTCATGATGATGACCGTGTTCTTGAAGTCCACGACCCGGCCCTGGGAGTCGGTCAGACGACCGTCTTCCAGAATCTGGAGCAGGGAATTGAAGATATCGGGGTGGGCCTTCTCGACCTCGTCGAAGAGGACGACGGAGAACGGCTTGCGGCGCACCTTCTCGGTGAGCTGGCCGCCCTCTTCGTAACCCACGTAACCGGGGGGAGAACCGAAGAGGCGGGAAACCGTGTGCTTCTCGCTGAACTCCGACATGTCGAGGGCGATCAGCGCGTCCTCGTCGCCGAAGAGGAATTCGGCGAGCGTCTTGGAGAGCTCCGTCTTACCGACACCGGACGGGCCGGCGAAGATGAACGAGCCACCGGGGCGCTTCGGGTCCTTCAGACCGGCCCGCGTACGGCGGATCGCCTGCGAGAGGGCCTTGATGGCGTCCTTCTGGCCGATGACGCGCTTGTGGAGCTCGTCCTCCATGCGCAGCAGACGGGAGGACTCCTCCTCCGTCAGCTTGAAGACCGGGATGCCGGTGGCGGTGGCCAGGACCTCGGCGATCAGCTCGCCGTCGACCTCGGCCACGACGTCCATGTCGCCGGCCTTCCACTCCTTCTCGCGCTTGGTCTTCGCGGCGAGGAGCTGCTTCTCCTTGTCCCGCAGGGACGCGGCCTTCTCGAAGTCCTGCGAGTCGATCGCGGACTCCTTGTCGCGGCGGACGCCCGCGATCTTCTCGTCGAACTCGCGGAGGTCCGGCGGCGCGGTCATCCGGCGGATGCGCATCCGGGAACCGGCCTCGTCGATCAGGTCGATCGCCTTGTCCGGCAGGAACCGGTCCGAGATGTACCGGTCCGCCAGCGTCGCGGCCTGGACCAGCGCCTCGTCCGTGATGGAGACGCGGTGGTGGGCCTCGTAGCGGTCACGCAGACCCTTGAGGATCTCGATGGTGTGCGGCAGCGACGGCTCCGCGACCTGGATGGGCTGGAAGCGGCGCTCAAGAGCGGCGTCCTTCTCCAGGTGCTTGCGGTACTCGTCGAGCGTCGTGGCACCGATGGTCTGCAGCTCGCCGCGGGCCAGCATCGGCTTGAGGATGCTGGCGGCGTCGATCGCGCCCTCGGCGGCGCCCGCACCCACCAGGGTGTGGAGCTCGTCGATGAACAGGATGATGTCGCCGCGGGTGCGGATCTCCTTGAGGACCTTCTTCAGGCGCTCCTCGAAGTCACCGCGGTAGCGGGAGCCGGCGACCAGCGCGCCGAGGTCGAGGGTGTAGAGGTGCTTGTCCTTGAGGGTCTCGGGCACCTCGCCCTTGACGATGGCCTGCGCCAGTCCTTCGACGACCGCCGTCTTGCCGACGCCGGGCTCGCCGATGAGAACCGGGTTGTTCTTGGTACGGCGGGACAGCACCTGCATGACCCGCTCGATCTCCTTCTCGCGCCCGATGACCGGGTCGAGCTTGGATTCGCGAGCGGCCTGGGTGAGATTCCGGCCGAACTGGTCGAGCACCAGGGACGTGGAAGGGGTGCCTTCCGCGGGGCCGCCCGCGGTTGCCGCCTCCTTGCCGCCGGAGTACCCGGAGAGCAGCTGGATGACCTGCTGCCGCACCCGGTTCAGGTCGGCACCCAGCTTCACGAGGACCTGGGCCGCGACGCCCTCGCCCTCGCGGATCAGGCCGAGCAGGATGTGCTCGGTGCCGATGTAGTTGTGGCCGAGCTGGAGGGCCTCACGGAGCGACAGCTCCAGGACCTTCTTGGCCCGGGGCGTGAAGGGGATGTGCCCGGACGGGGCCTGCTGGCCCTGACCGATGATCTCCTCCACCTGCTGGCGGACCGCCTCGAGCGAAATCCCGAGGCTCTCCAGGGCCTTAGCGGCGACACCCTCACCCTCGTGGATAAGGCCCAGGAGGATGTGCTCGGTGCCGATGTAGTTGTGGTTGAGCATCCGGGCTTCTTCCTGAGCCAGGACGACAACCCGCCGCGCGCGGTCGGTGAACCTCTCGAACATCGTTAATCGCTCCTCAGAGCGGTCAGGCAGTAAGGGGTCGGTCCCCTCCCTGTCCTTCCGCAGCTTAGTCCCGCAAGCGGGGACCGCTCATTCCAACTGCCGACACCGTCCTTGGCCTCCTGACCTCGAACGCCGACATCTGCTCCAACCCGATGGTGCGAGACGATGTTCCCGCAGGCCAGGCAGATACCCCTTTCGCCAGTACGCCGATGGCGAACGTGAGATGCCCGAGCCTGCGTGTCGCCCCTCCCCACTAGGGATGTCTTACCCGTAATTACAGACAGTCCATGCGGCGCGCGCCGGTTCCCTCCGCTACGGGCGAACATCTTTGCGCTCCCGAATACGTCTCTACGCCCCCCCCGGGCACACTACGCACCCGCGCGCGGACCCTGCGTAACCCCGGGGACGGCTCGGCCGTTCTTCCGGCATGGCCGTCACCGTCCCGCCTCCCCCGCCGTCGCTCGCCGACACGCGTGACGCCCACGCCGGTTACGCGCAGTGGGCGCGGTGGTACGAGCACGAGCTCGGCTGGCCGACGGAGGGCACCGCACCGGTGCGGCTGCTGACCGGACTGCGGTTCGACGTCCTCGAAGTACCCGCGGTCGCCGGCCATGCGGCACTGCGGCGGGTGGGCCGCACCGGGCCGGTGGCGCTGTCCGGCGGACGGATGAGTCTGCTGGTGGCGGCGGGAAGCGCCGACGAACTGCCCGGACTGCTCGACTGGCTGGAGTGGGGCGGCGTCGCCCTCTCGCTGACCGCCGTCGGCACGGGCGGCCGGATCACTGCGCCGGCACCGCCCGGACGGGCGGCCGGCCGGCCGGGGGCCGCCGTATGGCTGCGACCCCCCGGGCTGCGGCACGAGGGAGAGCCGGAACTCCCGGCCCTCGTCGGCCTCGGGAGCAGGGGTGGGGATGCTCCCGATCTCGTACGGCTCGTGGACTCGGTGGCCACGGAATGCCACCGGGCCCGATTGATGCACGCCCGAACGGGGCGGTCGACCGATGGGCCGACAGCTCAGCCGTTGGCCTTCTCGTAAGCCTCGCGGATCTCCGCGGGAACACGGCCGCGGTCATTCACATTGTGGCCGTTCTCGCGGGCCCACTTACGGATCTCCGCGGTGTCCTTGTTGCCGCCGGTGACGGCGCGACCCTTGCCACGGCCGGCCGCCGCGCGACCGCCCGTACGCCGACCGCCCTTGGTGTACGGCTCAAGAAGACCACGGAGCTTGTCCGCGTTGCTCGTGGTGAGGTCGATCTCGTAGGTCTTGCCATCCAGAGCGAACGTGACCGTCTCGTCCGCCTCGCCACCGTCGAGGTCATCGACAAGAAGGACCTGAACCTTCTGTGCCACCGGATTTCCTTTCATCGAAAATGCAGTACGCGGAAAGGAAACCGCTTTTCCCCGGAAAACACAAACCCTTGGGAGAGGTTCAGGATCGCAAGAAGACGGGAAACATGCGCGATTCGGACATAGGGCGACGGCTTCTTGTGACGGTCACAGGTGCAGAAGCATCCGGCTGTTGCCCAAGGTGTTCGGCTTCACTCGTTCGAGACCCAGGAACTCTGCTACACCTTCGTCATAGGAACGCAGCAGCTCGCTGTAGACATCTCCATCGACCGGCGTCTCCCCGATCTCCACGAAGCCGTGCTTCGCGAAGAAGTCGACTTCGAAGGTGAGACAGAAAACCCGCCGTACGCCCAGCCAACGGGCGGTCTGCAACAACTTGTCCAGTACTTGATGCCCGACTCCGGCACCCCTGATGCCGTGATCGACAGCGAGAGTACGCACTTCGGCGAGGTCTTCCCACATCACATGCAGTGCACCGCAGCCGATGACCCGGGCGTCCTCGTCGCGTTCCGCGATCCAGAACTCCTGGATGTCCTCGTAAAGTGTCACCGTCGCTTTGTCGAGCAGGATGCCTTCACGTACGTACCCGTCGAGGAGACTGCGGACCGATGGGACATCGCTGGTCCTGGCACGGCGGACAGTGATGGCCATGTTTATAACCGACGGTTCGGTACGGAAATCGGTATGCGGAAGCTCTGAGGACATACCCCGACGCTATCGCCCGGTGTCCGGACCCGCGGCATCGGCCGGATCTTCGGCCGCTTCTGCGTCGGCTTCATCAGCCGGTTCATCACCCGGCTCGGCCGCCACCCCGTCGGCCGCTTCTTCGGCCGGGTGTCCGGAAGCCCCGGGCAGTCCGGGGCGCACGATCCGCATGGCATCCGCGAGTGCCTCCCGCTGCTCGGCGGACATCATGCCGAAGAAGGCGACAAGAGCGGCGGCCGGGTTGTCGCTCCGCGACCAGGCTTCGTTCATCAGTGCGGCCGAGTAGGCGGCGCGGGTGGAGACCGCCGTATATCGATATGCGCGGCCGTCGACTTCCCTGCGCACCCAACCCTTCTGATGGAGATTGTCCATTACCGTCATGACGGTGGTGTAGGCGATGGAGCGTTCCTGCTGAAGGTCCTCGAGGACTTCCCGCACAGTGACCGGGCGGTTCCATTGCCAGACCCGTGTCATCACGGCGTCTTCCAGTTCTCCCAATTGGCGGGGCACAATGTCACTTTAGTGCTGGATGCCCGGAATGCCTGGTTATTTACGCGGCAAAAAGGCGCACGACTCCTGAGGAGTCGTGCGCCTTTCGGGTACTGCGAGGTACGGGGAGTCAGACGCCGTCGGTGCGCGGCGCCTGCTGGACGGACTCGGCGCGACCGACCGCCAGGTCCACGGCCGCGTCCTCCTTGGCCTTGTTGGGACCGCCCTGGCTCTTGACGATCGTCACGACGAGGCCGATGAAGAAGGCGGCCATCACCACGGGGGGCACGAGCGCGGATACGTAGTCCATGACGTCCAGAGTAGCGAGGCCGGTACGGACTTCCGCGCGCCCCCTCCGCGTCGAGCCGCTGAGGGCTGTCCCGTAATCCCTGGCGCCCGCCGGGGATTACGGGACGGCCCTCAGCCCGCCGCCCACTGCTGCCGCGGCGGGGCGGGCTTGCGGGGCGGGAAGACCTCGGAGGGCTTGGGAGCCGGGCGCCGCTCGGACGGCGGGACGGGCCGGGGCGGGGCCGCCGGGGTCTTGGGCCGCTCGGGTTCGGCGTCGGCCGCCCGACCGCCGGGCAGGGCCAGCAGGCGACTGCGGGGCGCCGGGGCCGCCACCGGCGCGGCACGCCCGGCCAGGCGGGCCCGCACCGAGCGCTCCGCGAGCATCTGACAGCGCTCCAGGAGCGCCGCGGCCACCGGCCTGTGGCGCAGGGCGCGCAGCGCGGCCAGGTCGTCGGGGCGGGGGTCGTATCCGCCCGCCAGGGCGTCCTGGAGCAGCTCCAGGTAGCCGCTGACGGAGCCGGGGAGGGCGTTGCGGTAGCGGACGAGGTCGGCGAGGAGGAACGTGCGCAGTCGTCCCGCCTCGCCGACCGCCTCGTCCACGGCGCCCGCCAGTCGCAGGCAGTCCTGGACGTCCTCGTCGGGCAGGGGCTTGGGGTGAAGGGCGATGGCGAGGGCACGTCGGAGCACCCGCAGCTCGTCCGCGCTGAACGCCATACCGCCGCGTGATCCGTAAGGCGTGGGCATGACGCGACAATACGTGCTAAAGGGACAAAATCCTCTTAGCTGGCCGTCGGCGGCGCGGCGTCGGCCCCCGCCCCGCCGGACCGTTCCCGCAGGTACGCCCCGTATCCGCTACATCCGGGACACATTCCGCTCGTAGACCAGGCGCAGCCCGATGAGAGTGAGCCAGGGCTCGTGCTCGTCGATGACGGAGGACTCGCCCAACACCATCGGCGCAAGGCCGCCCGTCGCGATGACGGTGACGTCGTCGGGGTCGGCCGCCAGCTCCTTCTTCATCCGCGCGACGACACCGTCGACCTGGCCGGCGAAGCCGTAGATGATGCCCGACTGCATCGCCTCGACCGTGTTCTTGCCGATCACGCTGCGCGGCCGGGCCAGTTCGATCTTGCGGAGCTGGGCGCCCCTGACGCCCAGCGCCTCGACCGAGATCTCGATGCCGGGGGCGATCACACCGCCGGTGTACTCGCCCCGGGCGGAGACCGCGTCGAAGGTCGTGGCCGTCCCGAAGTCGACGACGATCGCCGGACCGCCGTACAGGTCGACGGCGGCGACCGCGTTGATGATGCGGTCCGCGCCGACCTCCTTCGGGTTGTCCATCAGGATCGGCACGCCGGTCTTGATGCCCGGCTCGACGAGGACCGCGGGGACGTCGCCGTAGTAGCGGCGGGTCACCTCGCGCAGCTCGTGCAGGACGGCCGGGACCGTGGAGCAGATCGCGATGCCCTCGATGCCGTCGCCCAGCTCCTCGCCGAGCAGCGGGTGCATGCCCATCAGCCCCTGGAGCAGTACCGCGAGTTCGTCCGCGGTGCGGCGGGCGTCGGTGGAGATCCGCCAGTGCTCGACGATCTCCTCACCGTCGAACAGGCCGAGCACGGTGTGGGTGTTGCCGACGTCGATGGTGAGCAGCATCAGACGCCGGCCTCGTCGGTGTCGCGGAAGTCCAGGCCGATGTCGAGGATCGGCGAGGAGTGGGTGAGCGCGCCGACGGCCAGGTAGTCGACGCCCGCCTCCGCGTAGGCGCGCGCGGTGTCGAGGGAGAGTCGGCCGGAGGACTCCAGGACCGCGCGGCCGCCGACCAGGGCGACCGCCTCGGCCGTCTGCAGCGGGGTGAAGTTGTCCAGCAGGATCAGATCGGCGCCCGCGTCGATGACCTCGCGGACCTGCTGCAGGGTGTCGACCTCGACCTCGATCGGTACGTCCGGGAACTCGTCCCGTACCCGCTTGAAGGCCTCGGCCACACCTCCCGCCGCGATCACGTGGTTGTCCTTGACCAGCGCCGCGTCCGACAGCGACATGCGGTGGTTGACGCCGCCGCCGCAGCGCACCGCGTACTTCTCCATGGCGCGCAGGCCCGGCGTGGTCTTGCGGGTGTCGCGGACCTCGGCCTTCGTGCCTTCGAGCACATCGGCCCAGGCGCGGGTGGCGGTCGCGATGCCGGAGAGCCTGCAGAGCAGGTTGAGCGCGCTGCGCTCGCCGGTGAGCAGGTCGCGGGTGCGGGTGGTGACGGTCAGCAGCTTCTGGCCGGGGACGACGCGGTCGCCGTCCTCGACGTGGCGCTCGACGGCGAACTCGTCCGTGCAGACGATGGACAGGACGGCCTCGGCGATGCGCAGGCCCGCCACCACTCCCGCCTCCCGGGCGGTGAAGTCGCCCGTGGCCACGGCGTCCTCGGAGACGGTCGCGACGGTGGTGACGTCGACACCGCCGTCGAGGTCCTCCTCGATGGCCACGTGCGCGACGTCCTCGACCTGGACCGGGTCCAGGCCGGCGTCGGCGAGGAGCTGGGCGAGGTCGGGGTCGAGGCCGCACTCCAGCGGGTCGAGCTCGTAGAGCTCGTCCGCGCCGCAGCCGCAGCCGTCCCCGCAGCCGCCCGCGGACGGTGCGGGCGCGCCGATCTGGATCAGCGGTACGTCCACGGGTGTGGGGCGCGGATTCTCTTCGGGCGTGCTCACGGTTACGGCTCCTCGGTGACGTCGGCGGGGTGGGTCGGGGGTGCTGCTGCGCAGTCTGGTGCCTGCGTGGGACGTACGGGCCCGAATGCCTCGGTCTCCGTCCGACGGAGGACCGGTTGACGCTCCGGGGTGAGCCGGACGACGAGGTGACGGCGCCAGTTCTCGTCGTCGCGCTCGGGCCGGTCCTCGCGCCAGTGGCAGCCTCGGGTCTCCTCGCGCCGACGGGCGGCGGCGACCAGGACGCGCGAGACGAGCAGCAGGTTGGTGGCCTCCCAGGCCTCGACCCCGGGCACCGCGACCTTGGGCTCGGTCGCCTCGGCGGCGCGGGCGGCGCCGTCGTGCAGGGCCTCCAGCTCCTCGGCGGCGGCGGCCAGGCTCTCTGCGGAGCGGAGGACTCCGGCGCCCCGGGTCATGATCCGCTGGATCGTGCCGCGCGCCTCGGGGGCGAGCAGCGGCGAGGGGGCGGGCAGGGCGTCGGTCGCCGGGGCGCCCGCGCGGGGACGGTCCTCGACGATGTCGGCCGCGATGCGCTCGGCGAAGACGAGACCCTCCAGGAGGGAGTTGGACGCCAGTCGGTTCGCGCCGTGCACCCCGGTGCAGGCGACCTCGCCGCAGGCGTACAGGCCGGGCACCGTCGTACGTCCCCGCAGGTCGGTGCGGATGCCGCCGGAGGCGTAGTGCGCGGCGGGCGCGACCGGGACGGGCTCGGTGACCGGGTCGATGCCATGGGCGCGGCAGGCCGCCAGGATCGTGGGGAAGCGCCGCTCCCACATCTCGGCACCGAAGTGCCGGGCGTCGAGATACATGTTCTCGGTGCCGTGCAGCTGCATCCGACGGGTGATCGCCTTGGCGACGATGTCGCGCGGGGCCAGCTCCGCCAGTTCGTGCTGGTCGGCCATGAAGCGCGTGCCCGACGCGTCGACCAGATGGGCGCCTTCGCCCCGTACCGCCTCCGACACCAGGGGCTGCTGGCCCTCGGAGTCGGCGCCGAGGAAGAGGACCGTCGGGTGGAACTGGACGAATTCGAGGTCGGAGACCTCCGCGCCGGCCCGCAGTGCCAGGGCCACGCCGTCGCCGGTGGAGACCGCCGGGTTGGTGGTGGCGGAGAACACCTGGCCCATGCCACCGGTGGCGAGGACCACCGCGGGGGCGCGGACCGCGCCGACGCCGTCGTGCTGGCCCTCGCCCATGACGTGCAGCGTGACGCCCGCGGTCCGGCCTTCGGCGTCCGTGAGCAGATCCAGGACCAGGGCGTTCTCGACGGTGTGCAGGGCGGCTTCGCGGACCGCTTCGACCAGGGTGCGGGAGATCTCGGCGCCCGTGGCGTCGCCGCCCGCGTGGGCTATGCGGCGGCGGTGGTGGCCGCCCTCGCGGGTCAGGGCGATGTCGCCGCTGTCCGTGGTGTCGAAGTGGGCGCCGGTCCCGATCAGCCGGCGCACGGCGTCGGGGCCCTCGGTGACCAGGGTCCGCACCGCCGACTCGTCGCACAGGCCCGCGCCCGCGACCAGGGTGTCGTCCAGGTGCTGCTGGGGGGTGTCGCCCTCGCCGAGGGCCGCCGCGATACCGCCCTGCGCCCAGCGGGTGGAGCCGTCGTCGAGGCGGGCCTTGGTGACGACGACGGTGGCGAGGCCCGCGGCCGCGCAGCGAAGCGCGGTGGTGAGACCGGCCACGCCGGAGCCGACGACCACGACATCGGCGTCGATGGACCAGCCGGGGGCGGGGGCGGTCAGCCGTATTCCGGTCACGTGGTGGCTCCGAAGGTCAGCGGGATGTTGTCGATGAGGCGGGTCTTGCCGACCTTCGCGGCGATGGCGAGGATCGCGTCACCGGTGGTGCGGTCGTCGGGGATCTCGGTGAAGTCGGCCGGGTCCACGAGCGCGAGGTAGTCCAGGGCGAGCGGCGGCTGTTCGGCGGCCGCGTCCTCCAGGATCAGCTGCGCCGCGGCGCGTACCGCCGCGGGACCGTCCACGGGGCGGGCCAGGGCCACCGCCTGGGTGTCGGCCGCCGCTCGGGTCTCGCCGAGCGCGGTGAGGGCGGCGGCCCGGCCGGTGGTCGCCGCGGTGGTCTGCGCGCGGGCATGCAGCGCCTGCTGGGCGGCGAGCCTGTCCCGCGCCGCGAACAGGGCCCGGGACAGCGCGAGGGCGGTGTGCCGCTCCTCGGCGTCCAGGAAGCGGTTGCGGCTGGAGAGCGCGAGGCCGTCCGGTTCGCGGACCGTCTCCACGCCGACGATCTCGACCGGGAAGTTCAGATCGCGCACCATGCGGCGGATCAGCGCGAGCTGCTGGGCGTCCTTCTGCCCGTAGAACGCGGCATCGGGCCGGGTGAGGTGCAGGAGCTTGGCGACGACGGTGAGCATGCCGTCGAAGTGCCCGGGACGGGAAGCCCCTTCCAGCCGCTCGCCCATGGGCCCCGCCGAGATCCGGACCTGCGGCTCGCCGCCGGGGTAGACCTCCTCGACGGACGGCGCGAAGACCGCGTCCGCCCCGGCGGCGCCCGCCACGGCAAGATCGGCTTCGAGGGTACGGGGG
The DNA here is from genome assembly GCF_044767885.1 of Streptomyces sp. NPDC101194. Lineage (NCBI taxonomy): Bacteria > Bacillati > Actinomycetota > Actinomycetes > Kitasatosporales > Streptomycetaceae > Streptomyces > Streptomyces sp. NPDC101194. The sequence goes on along the minus strand of NZ_JBIWOS010000004.1, from coordinate 685,994 downwards.
TAGCGCTCCAGGTCGGCGGCCTCGCCGAACTGGAGCGGATTGACGAAGACGGTGACGACGACCTGCCCGTCCGGGCCCGCGGCCGCGCGTGCGGTACGGATCAGGGTGGCGTGGCCCTCGTGCAGGGCGCCCATGGTCATGACGACGGCCCGCGGTCCCCTGCGGGGCGCGGACGCGGCGAGTTCGGCGGTGGTACGGAGCAGGGGGGCCGCCGGGACGGTGCCGGCTGCACGGGTCGGGGCGGCGGGGCGGGGGGCGCCCGGTGTGCGCGGCGTGCCGGGCCTGCCGGTGGTGGGGGTCATCGGGGCTCCTGTGATCCGGTGCCGCCCGTGGTGCCGGTGCCGTCGGCGAGGACGCCGAGCAGGTCCTCGGCCAGCTCCGGCTTGAGCATGCCGTGGGCGAGTGCGCGGTCGGCGGTGGCGCGGGCCATCGCGACATAGCCGGCCACGGCCTGGGGAGCGTGCTCGCGCAGCTCGCCGATGTGCGCCGCGACGGTGCCGGCGTCGCCGCGGGCCACGGGGCCGGTCAGGGCCGCGTCGCCGGAGCGCAGGGCGTTGTCGAGCGCGGCGCCGAGGAGGGGGCCGAGCATCCGGTCGGGGGCGGCGACCCCGGCCGTACGCAGCAGCTCCATCGACTGGGCGACCAGGGTGACCAGGTGGTTCGCGCCGAGGGCGAGCGCCGCGTGGTAGAGCGGGCGGGACTCCTCGGCGATCCACTCGGGCTCGCCGCCCATCTCGATGACCAGCGCCTCGGCGGCGAGCCGCAGCTCCTCGGGGGCGGTCACGCCGAAGGAGCAGCCGGCCAGCCGCTGGACGTCGACGGAGGTGCCGGTGAACGTCATCGCCGGGTGCAGGGCGAGCGGCAGGGCGCCGGCCCGCAGCGCCGGGTCCAGCACCTTCGTCCCGTACCGCCCGGACGTGTGGACGATCAGCTGTCCGGGCCGTACCGCGCCGGTCTCGGCCAGGCCCTCGACCAGGCCGGGAAGGGCGTCGTCGGGGACGGTCAGCAGCACCAGCTCGGCACGCGCGAGAACCTCGGCGGGCGGCACCAGCGGTACGTCGGGGAGCAGGGCGGCCGCCCTGCGCACGGACGCGTCGGAGACGCCCGACACGGCGACCGGTCGGTGCCCGGCAAGCTGCAGGGACGCGGCGAGAGCGGGGCCGACGCGGCCCGCGCCCACGACGCCGACCGTGAGGCGGGCGGGGCGGTCCCTCGCGTCGAGGGGCTCCTTGGGGGCTGTTGCATTCACGCGGCGGTGGCCTTCCGTTCCAGTCCGCGGGGGGTACCGGACGATTCCTCTGCATGCTACGCCAGCGTTTCGTCCGGGTTCCCGGCTGTCCACAGCCTGTGGGAAAAGTCCGACGCGGCGCGGGGCGGGGCCGGTGGGCCCGGAATTCGTTCGGGTGCGAACCGCACTCTGCGTGATGATCGTCCCATGACAGACATGCCGCACACGGATCAGCAGGTACAAGGGCGACGGGCGCGGGGCGGGGCGCGGGAGGGCGCGGAGGAGATCGGACAGGCCGAGGGCGCTCCGGCGCACGAGCCGGATCCGTCGGGGGAGGAGGTGCAGCGGCTGCGCAGGCTGAACGCCTGGCACGCGGCCGAGCGGGTTCTCGCCAGGCCGCCCATGCACCTTTCGCTCGGTGAGCGGCTCGCCGCGCTGGCGGCGGGGGCGGGATCGGTCACCGATCTCGACCGTCCCGCGGACACCTACGGCGACGGCGTCGTCGCCGAGCTGGAGGGGCGGATCGCCGACCTGCTGGGCATGGAGGCCGCTGCGTTCTTCCCGACCGGGACGATGGCGCAGCAGGTCGCGCTGCGGTGCTGGGCCGGACGGACCGGCAGTCCCACGGTGGCGCTGCACCCCCTGGCCCACCCCGAGGTGCACGAGCGCGGCGCGCTGGGGGCGGTGACCGGGCTGCGCACCGTCCATCCGACGTCCGAGCCCAGGCTGCCCACGGCGCGGGAGATCCAGGACTTCGCCGAGCCGTTCGGCACGCTGATGCTGGAGCTGCCGTTGCGCGACGCCGGATTCGTCCTGCCGACGTGGGAGGAGCTGGAGGCCGTGGTGGCGGCCGCCCGGGAACGCGATGCGGTGGTGCACTTCGACGGCGCGCGACTGTGGGAGTGCGCCCCCCACTTCGGGCGGGAACTGCCGGAGATCGCGGCGCTCGCCGACAGCGTCTACGTCTCGTTCTACAAGACCCTCGGCGGAATCTCCGGGGCCGCGCTGGCCGGGCCCGAATCGCTGATCGAGGAGGCCCGCACCTGGCGCCACCGGTACGGCGGGCAGGTCTTCCAGCAGTTCCCCGCGGCGCTCGCCGCCCTGATCGGCCTGGAGCAGGAGCTGCCGCTGCTGCCTTCGTACGTGGCACAGGCGACCGTGGTGGCCGAGGCGCTGGCCGAGGGCTTCTCGGCGGCCGGCACCGGTTGGTTCCGGGTGCATCCGGAACCGCCGCACACGCACCAGTTCCAGGTGTGGCTGCCGTACGGGGCGGATGTTCTCACGGAGGCCTCGGTGCGGCAGGCCGAGGAGACGGGCGTGGTGCTCTTCCGCCGCTGGTACCCCGCGGCCGCCGGGCCGCCCGGGGTGTCGTTCACCGAGGTCACAGTGGGACGCGAAGGCCTGGAGTGGACGGCGGCGGAGGTACGGGAGGCGGTGGCGGAGTTCGTGAAGCGGCTGACCTGACGGGCGGCGGCCGGGCCGGCCGGGTGGCCGGACACGTCCGCCCCGGGGCGCCGCCCGGCCGGTTCCGCCCTCAGACGCCGCACCGGCCGACGGCACCGGCGCGGTGGCGTCGGGTGAACAGCTCCCGCAGCGCCGTCCGCCACCGGCGGCGCGCCGGGCGGCCCGCGATCACCAGGTCGAAACGGCGCCGGTCGCGGGCCTCTCGCACCACCCCCCAGTCGTGCCGTCCCGGCAGTGGAGGCGGCAGCTCACCTCGCTGAGCTGCCCGGTAGCTGTCGAACATGTGCTGCTGAATGGCGTCCATGGCCTCAGCGTGGGCCGGGCCCGACCGGTCCGGCCCACCGATTGACGACCACCGTCAAATGGCACGTGGGCCGCCGCGCGCACCCCGCACCATGGAGGGGTGAGCGTGCACATCGACATCGCCGGGCTGGCGCCCGAGAGCATCGTCTTCGAGACTTCCCCCCTCGCCGAGCTGGGGCTCGCCCTGCATGCCCTCTCCGAGCCCGGACACCACCCGGGGCTGCACGGCTGGGCGACGGCGACCGCCAGCGCGCTGGAACCCGACCTCGCCGACCGGCTGCACGAGGCCGAGTTCCTGTGGCGCAACACGTTCTCGGACGTCTTCCTGCCGTTCGCCGGAGTCCGTGGCGGCAGCGGCAGGACGGGCGCGAACCTCGCCGAGGACCTGGACATCCTCGACCGGCTGGACGACGAGCGGTTCGTCGCCGCCGCCCTGGAGTTCACCTGCTCCAGCCTGTACGGGCTCGGCGCGCCCTCCCCGCTCTGCGACGCGACGATGCGCGCCCGCGCCCTGGACATGGCGGCGGCGCGCGGCCCCCAGCAGGTGGAGTTCACCCAGCAGCTGCTGGCCGACCCCGCCCCCCTGCGCCGCTGGATCCGCCGCCTGTTCGAGGACTGCGACCAGGCGTTCTTCTCCGACACCTGGCGAAGGGTGCAGGTCCAGCTGGTCGCCGACGCCCGGCACAAGACGGATCTGCTGCGCCGCAAGGGGCTCGGCGAGGCGGTGGCCGCGGTGTCCACGGCACTGTCGCTCGACGAGGCCGGGACCCGGATCAGCGCCGACAAGCTCACCGAGGGCCGCGCCAATGCCGCCGATCCGGCCGTCGGCCGCCCCGGACTCACCCTCGTCCCGTCCGCCTTCGGCTGGCCGCACCTGAACCTGCTGCACGCGCCGGGCTGGCGCCCGGTGATCCACTACCCGGTGCACCGCCCCGAGCTGTCGTCCCCCGCCGTGGAACTGCTCCAGCTGCGCATGGAGGCGCTGGCCCACCCGATGCGGATGCGCCTGTGCCGTCATCTCGCCCGGTCCGCGTACACGACCGGCGAACTCGCCGACACGTACGGCATCACGGCGCCCGAGGTCTCCCGGCATCTCGCGGCGCTGAAGAAGGCGGGCCTGGTCACCACCAGGCGGCGCGGCCGGTACGTCCAGCACCAGCTGGACCTGACCGTGGTGGCCCGGCTGGGCAGCGACTTCCTGGAGGGCATCCTGCGCTGAGCCGGGGCCGGGTCAGCCCGCCCCGCCCCCGCCTGCCCTGACCAGCCCGGTCTCGTACGCGAGGACGACGACCTGCACCCGGTCGCGCAGGTTCAGTTTGGTGAGGATGCGGCCCACGTGCGTCTTCACGGTCGCCTCGGAGAGCACCAGGCGGGCCGCGATCTCGCCGTTCGACAGCCCCTGCGCGACCAGCAGCATCACTTCGCGTTCGCGTTCGGTGAGCTTGGCGACGCCCTTGTGCTGCGGCTCGCTGTTGCCGCTCGGCAGCATCGGTGAGAAGCGGTCGAGCAGCCGACGGGTGGTGGACGGGGCGACCACGGCGTCGCCGCTGTGCACGGAGCGGATGGCGGCGAGCAGTTCGCCCGGCGGCACGTCCTTGAGCATGAAACCGCTGGCCCCGGCCTTCAGCCCGGAGAAGGCGTACTCGTCGAGGTCGAACGTGGTCAGGATGAGCACCTTGGGCGCACCGGGCTGCGCGCAGATGCGCCGGGTCGCCTCGACACCGTCGAGCCTCGGCATCCGGACGTCCATCAGCACCACGTCGACGGCGGTGGACCGCAGGTTCTCGATCGCCTCCGCACCGTCGCCGGCCTCGGCCACGACCTCCATGTCCGGCTGGGCGGCGAGCACCATCCGGAAGCCGGTGCGCAGCAGCACCTGGTCGTCGACGAGCATCACGCGGATGGCCATGAGGTGTCCTGTCTCCTGTCTGTCCTGCGGAAATCCGAAGGTCTAGTGGGCCGGCTTGAGCGGCAGCAGTGCGCTGATCCGGAACCCGCCGCCGGGGCGCGGCCCGGCGTCCAGCGTGCCGCCGACCATGCCGACCCGCTCGCGCATGCCGATCATCCCGTGGCCCGCGCCGTCGGCGCCGCCGTCCTCGTACAGCTCGTGCGCCGCGCCCCGCCCGTCGTCCTCGACCAGCAGTCCGAGGCCGTCGTCGAAGTAGACCAGCCGCACACTGGCCCCGGCGTCCGGGCCGCCGTGCTTGCGCGTGTTGGTCAGGGCCTCCTGCACGATGCGGTACGCGGTCAGCTCCACCCCGCTGGGCAGCGGGCGCGGTGTGCCCTCGATCTTGAAGTCGACGGCCAGGCCGGTCTGCCTGACCTGCTCGATGAGGTCCTCGATCTGCTCCACATCGGGCTGCGGGACGTACTCCCCGCTCTCCTTGGCGTCCCCGGTCCGCAGCACCCCGAGCAGCCGTCGCATCTCGGCGAGCGCCTGCCTGCCGGTGCTGGAGATGGTCTCCAGCGCCTGCCGGGCCTGGTCGGGGGCGGCGTCCATGACGTACGCCGCGCCGTCCGCCTGCACCACCATCACCGAGACGTTGTGCGCGACGACGTCGTGGAGCTCGCGGGCGATACGGGCCCGCTCCGCGGCCACCGCGACCTTCGACTGGGCCTCCCGCTCCCGCTCCAGCCGGGCCGCGCGCTCCTCCAGCTGGTCGAAGTACGCGCGCCTGGTGCGCATCGAGTCGCCGAGCACCCAGGCGAGCACGAACGGCACGGTCATCACGACGACGACGAAGGCCTGCTGGAGCCATCCGGTCTGGGGCACGTCCTGCGGCCAGCGCATCTGGGAGATTCCGGCCGCGCTCAGGCTGCAGACCAGCGCGAGCCGGGACGCCCAGCGCTCCCCGATGGTGGCCACGGTGAAGACGATCACCAGCATCGCGAAGTTCACGACGCCCGGCTTGACCCCGAACACCAACTGCACGACGCCCATCGCGACGGTGAGCAGCAGCATCTTCTCCGGCGCGCGCCGGCGCAACGCGACGACGGTGCAGAGGCCGATGATGACCGGCACGGCAGCCAGCCGCCCATCTCCGCGACCGGAATCCGCCACCATGGACAGGCCGGAGAGCCCGAGGAGGAAGACAGCCCAGAAGCTGTCGACGCCCGTCGGGTGTCTGCGGATGAAGTCGTAGAGGCGCTGCACGTAACCCAGCGTAGGGACAGGCGGTGGGGGCACGGGTCAGCCGAAGGGCCGATCCAGCTCCTGGGACCGTACTCCCCAAGGTGGAGACTTGGGAACGTGACGGATGAGTGGCGTGGGTGGCAGGAGGCGGCAGAGACCGCTTTGTACGGAGACGAGGGGTTCTACCGGAGCCCCGAGGGGCCGGCGGGCCACTTCCGCACCTCCGTCCACGCGTCTTCGCTGTTCGCCTCGGCCGTCGCCCGGCTGCTGGTCGGGACGGCCCGGGAGCTGGGCACCGGCTCGGTCGATCTGGTGGACCTGGGCGCGGGGCGGGGCGAACTGCTGACAGGGGTGCTGGCCGCGCTTCCGGCCGCGGGGGCCGGCGATCTGGACGTGCGGGCGTACGCCGTGGAAATCGCCGAGCGCCCGGCCGGCCTGGATCCCCGGATCGAGTGGTGCACCGAACCCCCACGGGGAACGCACGGCCTGCTGTTCGCCAACGAATGGCTGGACAACGTGCCCACCGAGGTCGCCGAGACCGACGCGGACGGCGTCGACCGGTACGTCCTGGTGCGGACGGCGGACGGCGCGGAACGGCTGGGCCAGCCGGTGACCGGGGCGGATGCCGAGTGGCTGCGCCGCTGGTGGCCGTCGGCCGGTCCGGGCAGCCGGGCGGAGATCGGCCGCCCGCGCGACGAGGCCTGGGCGGCGGCGGTGTCCTCGCTGGCCGGGGGCCTCGCGGTGGCGGTCGACTACGCCCACGCACGGGAGGCACGACCGCCCTTCGGCACACTGACCGGCTTCCGGTCCGGCCGCGAGGTGCGACCGGTGCCGGACGGCAGCTGCGACCTCACCTCGCACGTGGCACTGGACGCGTGCGCCGCGGCGGCCGGGGCCGACGCGCCGCCCGAGGTGCTGACGCAGCGCGAGGCGCTGCGCCGCCTCGGCGTCGACGGGGGGCGCCCCCCTCTGTCCCTGGCGTCGACCGACCCGGCCGGATACGTACGGGCCCTCGCCTCGGCGGGCGAGGCGGCGGAACTGACGGCCCGGGGCGGCCTGGGCGACTTCGGCTGGCTGATGCAGCGCAAGGACGGCCCCGCCGGGGTCTGAGGCGCGCTCCCGGTTCCGGGAAGGCGCGGACGGCGGAAGGGTCCCGCACCCCACCCCACCCCGCACCGTCCATCACCCCACCGCTCAAGGAATACTGGCCGTATGACGGAGACGACAGTCGGCATCGGCGGCGCGGCGGAGAGCACCGACATGGTGCTCAACATCGGCCCCCAGCACCCCTCCACCCACGGCGTGCTCCGTCTGCGCATCGTCCTGGACGGCGAGCGCATCCAGCACGCCGAACCGGTCATCGGCTACATGCACCGAGGCGCGGAGAAGCTGTTCGAGGCCCGCGACTACCGGCAGATCGTGATGCTCGCCAACCGCCACGACTGGCTGTCGGCGTTCTCCAACGAGCTGGGTGTCGTGATGGCCGTCGAGCGCATGCTCGGCATGGAGGTCCCGGAGCGCGCGGTCTGGACGCGCACCCTGCTCGCCGAGCTGAACCGGGTCCTGAACCATCTGATGTTCCTCGGCTCCTACCCGCTCGAACTCGGCGGCATCACCCCGGTGTTCTACGCGTTCCGCGAGCGCGAGGAGCTCCAGGCCGTGATGGAGGAGGTCTCCGGCGGCCGGATGCACTACATGTTCAACCGCGTCGGCGGCCTCAAGGAGGACCTCCCCGCGGGCTGGCTCGGCCGTGCCCGGGACGCCGTCGCCTCGGTGCGGTCCCGGATGGACGTGTACGACGACCTGGTGCTCGGCAACGAGATCTTCCGGGGCCGTACCCGCGGTGTGGGCGTGCTGTCCGCCGCGACCGTCCACGCGTACGGGGTGTCCGGGCCGATCGCCCGCGCCTCGGGGGTCGACTTCGATCTGCGGCGAGACGAGCCCTATCTCGCGTACGGGGAGCTCCAGGACACGCTCCGGGTCGTCACCCGCACCGAGGGCGACTGCCTGGCCCGCTTCGAGTGCCTGCTGGAGCAGACGCACAACGCCCTCGATCTCGCGGACGCCTGCCTGGACCGGATGGCCGGCCTGGCACCCGGTCCGATCAACCAGCGGCTGCCCAAGGTCCTGAAGGCCCCCGAGGGCCACACCTACGCCTGGACCGAGAACCCGCTCGGCATCAACGGCTACTACCTGGTGTCCAAGGGCGAGAAGACCCCGTACCGGCTGAAGCTCCGCTCGGCCTCGTACAACAACATCCAGGCGCTCACCGAACTGCTGCCGGGCACGCTGGTCGCCGACATGGTGGCGATCCTGGGCTCGCTCTTCTTCGTCGTCGGCGACATCGACAAGTAGGCCGCCCCGCGGGGCGGCCCACGCCGACGTCTTCCGTTCGGACCGGGCCGGCGTTCGGATCAGGCCGGCGTTTTGATCAGGGCGGCGTTTTGATCAGGTCGGATCAGCGACCGGGGCACGAGCCCGGCAGGATCCGGACGAGAGACTCTACGAGATGGCGCTGCGCAGCTGCGCCATGTCCAGCTGCTCGGTCTCGTCATGCGCGGTCAGGTCGATGACCTTGCCGACGGCCCGGTTCTCGGCCGATCCCGTACGGTGCGCGGCCAGCGCCTCCTCGCCCACCACGTCCGCGAGGTCCTCGTTCTGCACGGACTCGATCGCGGCGCGCGCCTTGTGCGTGCCGAAGAAGTCGAAGCTGCCCTGCGGCACCGGCTGGCGCCGGGGGGCCGCGTACGGAGCGACCGTGCTGGCGACCGGCACGGTCCGGGCCGCGGGCAGCGCGGCGGACGGCCGGGACGCCGGAAGGGCGGTCGGCGGACGGAGATGCCGCGCGTGCGACGGGTCCGCGGCGGCCGCGTGCTTCCCCTGCCGCTCCTCCGCCTCCCGGGCGCGCTCCGCGAGATCGCGCTCCCTGGCCTGCTCGGCGGTACGGCGCGCCTCCTGGAGGGCCCCGTTGCGCGAGAGGTCCTCCAGCGCCTGGGCGGCACGCAGGTAGGCGGCCGGTGTCGGCGTGCTGCGCGCGGCGGGCAGTTCCCGGGGCGCGGCGGCTTCGAGCGCGAGCTGCCTGCGGCCCTCCAGCGCGCTGGCCCGGCCGGTCTCGGCGTTGGCGTACCGACGCAGCAGCGCGGCGTGCTCACCGCGCAGGTTGGCGAGCTCCACGCGCTTGCGGCGCAGCTTCGTCTCCAGCCGTACGCGCAGCTCCCGCGACTCCTCCAGGTCCGCCTCCAGCTCGGCCACGCGCTCCTCGGCCCGCCATTCGTCCCCGGCTCGGGCGCGCGTCAGCTCCGCGACGCGACGGCCCGCTTCCCGGTCCCAGCTGCGCATCAGATACGCACCGGTCACGGCAGCGGCCGCCGCGGCGGCCACCAGACCGCGCAGGACCAGGGGCTCGGCGAGCAGCCAGGCGCCCCCGGCACAGAGGACCGAGACTCCGGCGACGGCCGAAGGCGGAAGGATTCTGTGCAGAGGTGGCGAATGGCGATGACGTCCACGTGGCATGGCCTGAAATTTACCGTGTGTAGGAGGCACTTGGGGAGCCGCCCGCCAATCTGTTCCCGGCCGGTTACCTTACGGTCCCCAATCCCCCGGTCCTTACTTCTTGATGAGGCCCTTGGACCGCAGATAGTCCTTGGCCACATCGGCGGGCTTTGCGCGCTCCGCGTCGACCTTGCGGTTCAGTTCCGCCAGATCCTGGGTGGTGAGGGCCTTGGTGATCTTGCCGAGCGCGTCGGCGACATCCTGCGAACCCGCGTCCTCGGCATTGACCACCGGCAGAACGTTGTCCGCGTTCTGGAGCTTCTTGTCGTCCTCCAGAAACACCAGTCCATAGCTGTCCAGCACCGCGTCCGTGGTGGTGGTCAGGACCAACTGGTCCTTGCCGTCCTTGACCGCCTGCTTGGACTGCGGCGTTCCGACTCCCTTGGGGTCGATACCGGTGACATTGACGCCGTACGTCTTCTTCAGACCCGGCGCGCAGAACGGCCGCACCTCGCACTCGTCACCCGCCGCGATCTTCACTTCGGCCTTCGACCTGCCGAGATCCGAAAGGGACTTGAGCTTGTGCTCGGCGGCGAATTCCTTCGTCACCGCGAAGGCGTTCTGGTCGACGGCCCCACCGGCCGGGAGCACCTTCAGTCCGCGCGGGGTGGCGAGCTTCTCCAGCGCCGCGACCGTGGCGGCCGCGTCACCGGAGGCGACCGGCTTCTTCCCTGCCTGCTTCGCGCCGTTCACCTTGGCATTGAGGAATTCCGCGATCGTCGCGGCATATTCGGGGACGACGTCGATCTCGCCCTTCTCCAGGGACGGTTCGTACAGTTCCCGGTTGGCCACCGTGGTGATCGAGGTGCTGTATCCGGCATCGGCCAGGATCTGCGCGTACAGCTCCGCGAGCACCTTGGACTCGGTGAAGGACGCCGCGCCGACGACGAGCGACCCCTTCTTCCCCGAGCCGCCGCCGGAGGACGCCGAGCCCCCCTTGTCCTTCTCCAGGCTGTCGCCGCCGCAGGCGGCGAGCGAGCCGGCCAGCGCGACCATGCCGATGACCGCGCCCGCTATTCGCGAGGTCTTGCTCATGAGTTGTCTCCGTCCACAGCAACAGGGATGGTTCGAGAAGGGATCCCGGGACCGGAAGGGATCGCCGGGGCGTCGGGCACGCGAGGGCGCGTGCCCGACGGATGTTCGTGACGGACGGGTGTGGGGGCCGTCATACCGTCCCGCGACGACGGCGCAGCGGTGACAGCATCCGGTCCAGGACCACCAGCACCGCCTCCACCAGCAGGGCGAGCACGGCGACGAGCAGCGCCCCCGCGACCACCTGTGGCGTGTTGTACGTGTTGAATCCCGCGGTGATGATCCGGCCGAGACCGCCCTGCCCGACCATCGCGGCGATCGTCGCGGTGGCGACCACCTGGACCGCGGCCGAGCGCAGCCCGGTCATGATCATCGGGTAGGCGAGCGGCAGCTCCACCCGTACGAAGAGCTGTCCCCCGGACATGCCCATGCCCCGCGCCGCCTCGGCCACCGACCGGTCGACCTCCGTCATCCCGACGTAGGCGTTGGTGAGCAACGGCGGCACGGCGAACAGCACCAGCGCGATGACGGTCGGCACATATCCGGCGTTGCGCAGCGGCGAGACCATGAAGAGGGCCAGCACCGCGAAGACCGGAATCGCCCGCCCCACATTGGAGAGGTTGACCGCCAGCGCGCCCCCCTTCCCGATGTGCCCGAGGTACAGCGCGATCGGCAGCGCGATGAGGCAGGCCAGGGCGAGCGCGACACCGCTGACGTACAGATGCTCCCCGAGCCGGTGCGCCGCACCGCTCTCCCCCGACCAGTTCGCGCCGGTGGTGAGCCAGGTCCAGGCCTCGCCGAGAACTCCCATGGTTCAGGCCGCCTTTGCCGTGGCGCCCGCGCCCGCGTGCGCGGCACGTATGCGGGTCCAGGGGGTCAACAGCCGCTGGAGGCCCAGCAACAGCAGATCCGCGACGACCGCGAGCAGTACGCACAGGACCGAGGCGGTGAGCACCTGGGCCTTGAAGAAGCTGGGCAGGGCGTCCCCTATGAGGTTGCCGAGGCCGCCTCTGCCGATGATCGATCCGACCGTCGTCAGTGCGATCGTGGAGACCGTGGCGATCCGTACGCCGGCCATCAGAGCGGGCATGGCGAGGGGGACTTCGACCTCCCACAACAGGCGAACCGGCCCGTATCCCATGCCCTTCGCGGCCTCCTTCGCCTCCTGCGGCACCGCTTCGAGGCCGGCCAGGATGTTCCGCACGAGAATCGTCAGCGAATACAGCACCAGGCCGGTGACGACCAGCGCCGCGGAGAGTCCGAACAGCGGCAGCAGCAGCGAGAACATGGCGAGCGAGGGCACGGTGTAGAGCACCGTGGTCAGCCCGAGCACCGGTCCGGCGAAGCGACGGCTGCGACGGGCGAGCAGCGCCAGCGGAAAGGCCACCAGGAGTCCGATCGCCACCGAGACGGCGGTGATCCAGATGTGCTGGACCGTCGCATCGGTCAACTCCTGGCTGCGGGAACGGAGATACTCCCCGCAGATCCAGTCGTTCGTCACCATGCAGTTCTGTGCGGCAGCCATCCGTCCCCCACCTCCCGATTACCGCCTCGTACCGATGTCTGGCGACCCTATCCCCGACCACTGACAATCGCCGAAGCCGTTGTATTCCAGCAACATGTCCTTCACAGAACACGCGCGACAATGGGGAACCATGATCCGTTTCGAGCACGTCACCAAGCGGTACGCGGACGGCACCACCGCCGTCGACGACCTTTCCTTCGAGGTCTTCGAGGGTGAACTGGTCACGCTCGTCGGACCGTCGGGCTGCGGCAAGACGACCACCATGAAGATGGTGAACCGCCTGATCGAACCGACCGAGGGACGGATATTCCTCGACGGGGACGACATATCGGCCATCGACCCCGTTCGGCTGCGCCGTCGTATCGGCTATGTGATCCAGCAGGTGGGGCTGTTCCCGCACCGTACGATCCTGGAGAACACCGCGACCGTCCCCCATCTCCTCGGCTGGAAACGCGGAAAGGGCCGTGAGCGCGCGGCGGAACTCCTGGACCTTGTCGGACTTGATCCTTCCGTTTATGGCGACCGCTATCCGGAACAGCTCTCCGGCGGTCAGCGCCAACGCGTGGGCGTGGCCAGGGCACTTGCCGCGGATCCACCGGTGCTGCTGATGGACGAGCCTTTCGGCGCGGTCGACCCCGTCGTACGGGAACGGCTGCAGAACGAATTCCTGAAACTCCAGGCGCAGGTCCGCAAAACCGTGTTGTTCGTCACGCACGACATCGAGGAGGCGGTCCGGCTCGGTGACCGCATCGCCGTCTACGGACAGGGATCCATCGAGCAGTTCGACTCCCCGGCGACCGTGCTCGGCGCGCCGGCCACTCCTTACGTCGCGGACTTCGTCGGGGCCGACCGCGGGCTCAAGCGGCTCTCCGTCACCCCCATCGAGGAGAGCGACCTGGACCAGCCGCCGGTCGTCCACCTCGACGACTCCCTGGCGAGGGCGACCGAACGGCTGCGGACCGAGGGGGCGCGCTGGGCCGTCGTCCTGGACGGCGAGGACAACCTGCACGGCTGGATCCCGGCCGACAGCCCCGTCGGCGGGGCCGAGGACACGGTGCGCGCCCACGCCCGCAGGATGGAGGCGTGGCTGCCCGTCGGCGCCCCGCTCAAGCAGGCGTTCGCCACCATGCTCCAGCACGACGCCGGCTGGATCGCCGTCATCGACGAGGACAGCACCGGCCGCTTCCTCGGCGTGCTCACCCCGGCCCGGCTCCATGAGGCGCTGCGCCGCTCCATCGACGCGGACGCCCAGGCCGTCCCCCGCGCCGAGGTCGCCGTCGAGACCGTGGAGAGCTTCGCCAAGACCGCCGCGCGGTGAGCCGGCGTCCGACCCGGCCGGGCGGGTGAAGAGGGCCGGCCCGACGCAGGGACCGGGACCGGCACGGTCGGGGGGGACCGTCGGCACAGGAAGCGCCCCCGTCGGAGCGGAACCGGGCGTGGTTCAGTTCTCGCTCAGCCGACTGCTCATCCAGTCCAGCGCCGAAGGGATCTCCCGTCGCCAGGTGTTGAAGTTGTGCCCGCCGCTGTCGAGCACGATCGACGAGGCCTGGGCCGGCGCCTTCACCTTGTCGAGGAACCGCATCGTGGAGTGGTAGTTCCCCTCGCCGCGCTTGGAGGTCGTGACCAGGAAGGACGAGTCGGGCTGCGGCAGATTGTCCAGACTCCACATCAGATCGGAGCGGTTGCGCGCGTCCTGGTCGCCGTGGAAGAGGTCACCGGTCGTCGGGTCCTCGGCCGCCTTGTAGTACGCGGAGAGCCCGGCACTCGCGGCGAACCGGTCCGGGTGATGGAGTCCTATCTTCAGCGCACAGTAACCACCGGTCGAATTGCCCATGATGCCCCAGTTGCGCGCCAGTCTGCCGACCCGGTACTCGTCCGAGACCGCCCGCGGCACATCCTTGCCCAGGAACGTCTCGGTCTGCGGGCCGCCCTTTATGTCCACGCACTCGGTGTCCCGCGGCGGTGCCACCGTCGGCCGCAGCATCACCAGGATCATCGGCTGGGCCCGACCGGCCTTCACCCGATCGTGTGCCGTCCGCGGGTACCGAAGGCCCTTCAGGAGGTTTTCCGAGACACCCGGGTAACCGGTGAGGACGACGACCGCCGGGAACTTCCGGCGGGCGAACGCCGGCTGGAAGTACTCCGGCGGCAGATACACGTACGCCGAGCTCTCGATCTTCGACTCCCGCCCGGCTATGACGACCTTGTCGATCCGCCCGTTCCTCGTGGGCAGTGAACCGCCCGGCCCGTCCGGCCGCTGTATCCCGACCCGGACGATGTTCTTGGAGGCCAGGGCGCCGGCCGCGCGGTCCGTGACCACACCCAGCTCCTGCTTCTGGCCGAACAGATCGGCCCAGGACCCGTAGAAGAGGAATGTGTTGTTCGCCACCAGTCCGACGGAGACGAAGACCGTCACCTGGGTCGCCAGCAGCAGACCGACCCTGCCGAACACCGCGGAGACACTGCGCCGGGCCAACCGCGGCCAGAGCCAGACCGTGGCGGCGAAGAACACCACGGCCAGCATGATGGCGGCGGCCAGGAACGCCTTGCTGGTAAGACCCATGAGGGGGTGAACTTTCTTGTCCGGAATTTTCCGGCCGGCGGGTGAACCCCCGACCTGGAAGCCTCGTCCTACAAGTCGCACATCGTCCGGAGCGCCACGGCCGAAGGACTCAAGAATCTCTCGCGGAACCACGGGAAGCGATGTCTGTCACGCTAGATGGGGATAAATCGGGATCGGTTCCGAGTCCCGTACGGAAGTTCGTACGCGGCCCGCGACCCGAATCCGTACCGACGCTGGTCGGTACCGCCTGCGCCGTCGTCGGCCTGATCGACGTGGCCGCGGGCGTCTTCCCGCGCTTCCGGCACAGCCGGATGCACACCCTCGCCGAGGTGCTCCCCGGCGCCCTCGGGCCGTTCGCCGCCGCCCTCTCCCTGAGCGCGGGCGTCCTGCTGCTCCTGCTCGCCCACGGCCTCAAGCGACGCAAGCGGCGGGCCTGGCGGGCGGCGGCCCTCCTGCTGCCGGCCGGCGCGCTGGCGCAGTTCGCCTACCGGCACTCCGTCATCGGCACGCTCGTCTCGCTGGCGCTCTGCCTCCTACTGGTCCGCCATCGCGGCGAATTCGCCGCGCTCCCCGATCCCCGGAGCCGCTGGCGGGCGCTGGCCAACTTCGTGCTTCTCGGCGCGGGTTCGCTGGGCCTCGGCCTGATCATCGTCAGCGTCCACCCGGGCCGTGTCGTGGGAAGCCCCAGCGTTGCCGACCGGCTCCAGCACGTGCTGTACGGGCTGTTCGGGTTCGAGGGCCCCGTCGAGTACGCCGGAGTCACCTCCTCGACCGTGGCGTACTCGCTCGGCGCTCTCGGCCTGCTGACCGCCGTCACCACCATCTACTTCGCCTTCCGCCCCGAGCACCCGGCCGCACGCCTCACCGAGGACGACGAGGCCCGGCTGCGCGCCCTGCTGGAGAAGCACGGCGGCCGCGACTCGCTCGGCCACTTCGCGCTCCGCCGCGACAAGGGCGTCGTCTTCTCCCCCAGCGGCAAGGCCGCCGTCTGCTACCGCGTCGTGTCCGGCGTGATGCTGGCGAGCGGCGACCCGATCGGCGACGTGGAGGCCTGGCCGGGCGCCATCGAACGCTTCATGGACGAGGCCAAGGCCCACTCCTGGACCCCGGCGGTGATGGGCTGCAGCGAGACCGGCGGCGAGGTCTGGACCCGCGAGACCGGGCTGGACGCGCTGGAACTCGGCGACGAGGCGGTGGTGGACGTCGCGGATTTCTCGCTCGCCGGGCGCGCGATGCGCAACGTACGCCAGATGGTGAAGCGCATTGAACGACTTGGCTACGAGACCCGGGTCCGACGCGTCCGCGACATCGGCGAGGCCGAACTGGCCCACATCCGGCAGGCGGCCGCCGACTGGCGCGGCACCGACAACGAGCGCGGCTTCTCCATGGCGCTCGGCCGGATCGGTGACCCGGCCGACGGGGACTGCGTCATCGCCACCGCCCACAAGGCCGACGAACACACCGCCGACTCCCCGTACGGCGACCTGAAGGCCGTGCTCCACTTCGTCCCGTGGGGTGACGACGGCATGTCCCTCGATCTGATGCGCCGCGACCGTTCCGCCGACCCCGGCATGAACGAGCTGCTGATCGTCGCCGCCCTCCAGTCCGCCTCGCAGCTCTCCGTCGAGCGCGTCTCGCTGAACTTCGCGATGTTCCGCTCGGCGCTCGCCCGCGGCGAGAAGCTGGGCGCGGGGCCGGTGCTGCGGACCTGGCGCGGACTGCTGATCTTTCTGTCGCGCTGGTTCCAGATCGAGTCGCTGTACAAGTTCAACGCCAAGTTCCGGCCCCGCTGGGAACCCCGCTTCGTCGTCTACCGCGCCGCCGGCGACCTGCCCCGCATCTCCCTGGCGGCGATGCAGGCCGAGGGCTTCGTGAACCTCGCGCTGCCCCGTCCCTTCGCCCGCCGCTTCCCGCGCCGACGGGCGCGCCCCTGCGCCCACACCCCGCCGCCGGGTCAGGAGCACCACGCCCGCGCGGCATAACAGCACGCCGTATCGGCCTACGCTGGTCGCATGAGTACGTTGCGTGGACGAGGCACGGTCCGAGGCCTGCCGGAGTGGGACCGCTGTGCGGTCATGGGTGTCGTCAATGTGACCCCGGACTCCTTCTCCGACGGGGGCCGCTGGTTCGACACCACGGCCGCGATCAAACACGGCCTCGACCTGGTCGCCGAGGGCGCCGACCTGATCGACGTCGGCGGCGAGTCGACCCGTCCGGGCGCCAGCCGGGTGGACGCGTCGGAGGAGCTGCGCCGCGTGGTCCCGGTGGTCAAGGGCCTGGCGTCCGAAGGGGTCACGGTCTCGGTGGACACCATGCGGGCCCGTGTCGCCGACGAGGCGGTCGCGGCCGGGGCCGCCCTGGTCAACGACGTCAGCGGCGGCCTCGCCGACCCGGACATGGTCCGGGTCGTCGCCGCGGCCGACGCGCCGTTCGTGGTGATGCACTGGCGCGGCTTCAGCGAGTCCATGAACAGCCGGGCGGTCTACGAGGACGTCGTCGCCGAGGTCGTCACGGAACTGCGGCACCGGATGGACGCCGTGGTCGCGGGCGGAGTCGCCCCGGAACGGATCGTGATCGACCCCGGTCTCGGCTTCGCCAAGGAGGCCGGCCACGACCTCTCCCTGGTCGCCCACCTCGACGAGCTGCGCGCCCTGGGCCGCCCGCTGCTGGTCGCCGCCTCCCGCAAACGCTTCCTCGGCCATGTGCTGGCCGGTGAGGGCGCCGCGCCGCCCCCCGCGCGCGAACGCGACGCCGCCACCGCGGCGATCTCCGCGCTCTCCGCGCGTGCGGGTGCCTGGGCCGTCCGGGTCCACGAGGTACGGGCCACGGCCGACGCCGTACGGGTGGCCCGCGCCGTCGAGGGTGCCGCATGAGCGGGCCCCGCGACGAGCACGCGGAGGCGGCCGCCGACATCGCGGCCGTCGAACAGGCCAACACCTCCTTCTACGAGGCGATGGAGCGCGGCGACTTCGAGGAGCTCTCCGGCCTCTGGCTGCCGGGCGAGGACCTCACCGTCTCCTGCGTCCACCCGGGCTGGCCGGTGCTCACCGGCCGCGGCGAGGTGCTGCGCAGTTACGCCCTGATCATGGCGAACACCGAGTACATCCAGTTCTTCCTGACCGACGTCGGGATCTCGATGACCGGCGACACGGCGCTGGTGACCTGCACCGAGAACATTCTCAGCGGCGGCCCCGCGGAGGACGGCAACGCACTCGGGCCGCTGGTCGGGCAACTCGTCGTGGCCACCAATGTGTTCCGGCGCACTCCGGACGGCTGGAAGCTCTGGTCCCATCACGGCTCGCCCGTACTGACCGAATCCGATGAGGACGAGGACGAGGAAACCCCCTCCTGACCGAGGCATCCGCCCGATGGGTGGGTTGGAATCCGGGTCCGCGGGTAGTAGCGGCTACCAGCCCCGCGAGGCCTCTCCACAGCCCCCGCGGGCGAGCACTGTCGGTGCTCGCAGGTAGATTCGAAAGAGAGCACCTCGCCGTCCGCACGCGGCCCCGTGTCTCTACGCCCTACGACAGCAGGAGTGATTCGCGTGGATCGTGTCGCGCTGCGCGGCCTCAAGGCCCGTGGACACCATGGCGTCTTCCCCCGGGAACGGGAAGAGGGTCAGACGTTCATCGTGGACCTGGTGCTCGGCCTCGACACCCGCCCCGCGGCAGCCGCCGACGACCTGACGAAGACCGTGCACTACGGCGTCGTCGCCGAGGAGGTCGTCGACGTGGTGCAGGGGGAACCGGTCGACCTGATCGAAACGCTCGCGGAGCGCATCGCCCAGCAGTGCCTCAAGCACGAAGGAGTCGAGGAGGTGGAGGTGGTGGTGCACAAGCCCGATGCGCCGATCACCGTCCCGTTCGACGATGTGACCATCACCATCACCCGGAGCCGAGTATGACTGCATTTTCCACCAAAGGGCAGAGCGACCCGACCGTACAGCCGGTGCCCGCCTCCGTGGTCGAGCAGGTGGACGCCGCGGACATCACCCTCTCCAATCCCAAGCGTGCCGTGATCTCCCTGGGATCCAACCTCGGCAACCGCCTGGAGACCCTCCAGGGCGCCATAGACGCTCTGGAGGACACCCCCGGCCTGCGGGTCAAGGCGGTCTCCCCGGTGTACGAGACGGAGCCCTGGGGCGTCGCTCCCGGTTCTCAGCCCTCGTACTTCAACGCGGTGATCGTCGTGAAGACGACGCTTCCCCCGTCCTCGCTCCTGGAACGCGGCCAGGCCATCGAGGAGGCCTTCGACCGGGTCCGTGAGGAACGCTGGGGCCCGCGCACCATCGACGTCGACATCGTGGCGTACGCGGACGTCGTCTCCGACGACCCGGTGCTCACCCTGCCTCACCCCCGGGCCCGTGAGCGGGCCTTCGTCCTCGCTCCGTGGCACGACGTCGACCCCGAGGCCCAGCTGCCCGGCGCCGGCCCCGTCGCGGAGCTGCTGGCCGGTGTGGGCCGGGAGGGCGTACTGCCCCGGGCCGATCTGGAACTCCGTCTGCCCGAGTAGTCGTTAGGCTCGACGGACACGGATCACTGGCGATACGGACCGGTGGCGGCACGGGCCACCGGCGGCGAAGGGCGGAGCACTCGGTGAAGCAACTACGGCTCGGGGTACTGGCCGGCCTCTTCGCCGCGGCCGGGGTGCTCTCCTGGGGCGGCGCCCGCCTCTGGGACTCCGTCGGCAGCCTGCCGAGCGTTCCCCTCGCCGCGCCGATCGTGCTCGCGGTGATCGCGGTCATCCTGCTCGCCACGGCACTCTCCATCCGTTCCCGGCTGCGCGCCCAGCGCGAGCGCCGGCCGGGAGCCAAGGGCGTCGAGCCGCTGATGGCCGCGCGGGCCCTCGTCTTCGGTCAGGCCAGCGCGCTGGTCGTCTCGCTGGTGTCCGGCATGTACGGGGGCACGGGCGTCTTCCTGCTCGGCTCCCTCGACATCCCCGCCCGTCGCGACCAGGCGATCTACGCGGGCTTCGCGGTGCTGGCGGGTGTCGCGGTGGTGGCCGCGGCCCTCTGGCTGGAGCGCATCTGCAAGCTCCCTGAGGACGAGGACAACGACAAGAGCTCGGCGGCCGCGTAGGGGCCACCGAGCTCTCCTCCGTCGCTGTGCGGGAACTCAGCGCGCCATGATCAGACTCATCGCCTCGGCTCGCGTCGCGGGATCACGGAGCTGCCCACGCACCGCCGACGTCAGCGTCTTCGCACCCGGCTTGCGGATACCGCGCATCGACATGCACATGTGCTCGCACTCGATGACGACGATGACCCCGCGCGGCTCCAGGATGTCCATGAGCGAATCGGCGATCTGGGTGGTGAGCCGCTCCTGGACCTGCGGTCGCCGGGCGTAGACGTCGACCAGACGGGCCAGCTTCGAAAGGCCGGTGATCTTTCCGCTGGTCGCCGGGATGTACCCGACATGCGCGACGCCCCGGAACGGCACCAGGTGATGCTCACAGGTGCTGAACACCTCGATGTCCTTGACCAGCACCATCTCGTCGTGGCCGAGGTCGAACGTGGTCGTCAGAACATCCTGGGGCTCCTGGTGGAGGCCCGCGAATATCTCCTTGTACGCCCGTGCCACCCGTCCCGGCGTCTCACGCAGTCCTTCACGGTCCGGGTCCTCGCCCACGGCGATGAGGAGTTCGCGAACGGCGGCCTCGGCCCGCTTCTCGTCGAACTCACCGATCGGACCCTGGCCCTCCAACGTCACCGGGTCGGTCATCTGTGCCTCGTTCCTCTGAGCTGTCACCCGCACCTGCTTCCGTACGGGCGTACGAAAAAGCCGCGCCCCCACAGGCTAGAACCTGCGGAGGCGCGGCATCCATTCCGGGCCCGGTGCGGCCCCGTGACGGGGGCCACACCGGGGTCGCGGATCAGTTCTCCGGGCGCTCCTCCGGGATCACCTCGGTGGCCGGGACGGTGTCCGTGGGGACGACCGAGCCGTTCGCCGTGGTGGCGCCGTTGGTGAGGGCGAGCTCCTTCGGCGAGAGCACCGGCGGCCGCGTCGACGGGGTGCGTCGGGCGGAACCGGTCCAGGCCGGACGGGCCGGGCGCTTCACGATCGGGGCGAAGATCTCGGCGATCTCCTCCTTGCCGAGCGTCTCCTTCTCCAGGAGCTGGAGAACGAGGGCGTCCAGCACGTCGCGGTTCTCGACGAGGATCTCCCACGCGTCGTTGTGCGCGGTCTCGATGAGCTTCTTGACCTCTTCGTCGACGAGGGCCGCGACCTCTTCCGAGTAGTCGCGCTGGTGGCCCATCTCCCGGCCCACGAAGGGCTCGGTGTTGTCGCCGCCGAACTTGATCGCGCCGAGCCGCTCCGTCATGCCGTACTGCGTGACCATCGCGCGGGCCGTTGCCGTGGCCTTCTCGATGTCGTTCGCGGCACCGGTGGTCGGGTCGTGGAAGACCAGCTCCTCGGCCGCGCGCCCGCCCAGCATGTAGGCCAGCTGGTCGAGCATCTCGTTGCGCGTCGTGGAGTACTTGTCCTCCTCCGGGAGCACCATCGTGTAACCGAGGGCGCGGCCGCGGGAGAGGATCGTGATCTTGTGGACCGGGTCCGCCTGGGGGGAAGCCGCCGCGACCAGGGCGTGTCCGCCCTCGTGGTACGCGGTGATCTTCTTCTCCTTCTCGGACATGATCCGGGTCCGCTTCTGCGGGCCCGCCACGACGCGGTCGATGGCCTCGTCGAGCATCTTGTTGTCGATGAGCTTCTGGTTGCCGCGCGCCGTGAGGAGCGCCGCTTCGTTCAGCACGTTCGACAGGTCGGCACCGGTGAAGCCGGGCGTACGGCGGGCGACGGCGCCGAGGTCGACGTCCTTCGCGACCGGCTTGCCCTTCTGGTGCACCTTGAGGATCTCGAGACGGCCCTGCATGTCCGGCCGGTCGACCGCGATCTGCCGGTCGAAGCGGCCCGGACGCAGCAGCGCCGGGTCGAGGATGTCCGGCCGGTTCGTGGCGGCGATCAGGATGACGCCGCCCTTCACGTCGAAGCCGTCCATCTCGACGAGCAGCTGGTTCAGCGTCTGCTCGCGCTCGTCGTGGCCGCCGCCCATTCCGGCACCGCGGTGCCGGCCGACGGCGTCGATCTCGTCGACGAAGACGATCGCCGGGGCGTTCGCCTTGGCCTGCTCGAAGAGGTCACGGACCCGGCTGGCACCGACACCGACGAACATCTCGACGAAGTCGGAACCGGAGATCGAGTAGAACGGGACGCCCGCCTCGCCCGCGACGGCGCGCGCGAGCAGCGTCTTGCCCGTACCGGGAGGCCCGTACAGCAGGACGCCCTTGGGGATCTTGGCACCGACGGCCTGGAACTTCGCCGGCTCCTGGAGGAACTCCTTGATCTCCTGGAGTTCCTCGACGGCCTCGTCCGACCCCGCCACATCGGCGAACGTCGTCTTCGGGGTGTCCTTGGTGATCAGCTTGGCCTTGGACTTCCCGAACTGCATGACCCGGGAGCCGCCACCCTGCATCTGATTCATCAGGAACAGGAAGACGACCACGATCAGGACGAAGGGCAGCAGCGAGAGGAGGATCGAGATGAACGGGGACTGCTTCGACGGCGAGACGGTGTAGCCCTTGTCGATCTTGCCGCTCTCGAACTTCTGCTGCAGCGTGTCGGCCAGCTGGACACCCTGGTCGCCGATGTAGCTCGCCTGGAACTTGCTGCCGGACTCGCCCGAGAGCTTCTGGTCCTTCTTCAACTCGATCTTGATGATCTGTTCGTCACCGGTGGTCAGCTTGGCCTGCGCCACCTGGTCCTTGCTGATCGCCTGGATCACCTTGCCGGTGTCCACCGATTTGTAGCCGCCTGACGAGCCGACGACCTGCATCAACACGACCACGGCGAGGACGGCCAGCACGATCCACATGACCGGCCCACGGAAGTATCGCTTCACGTCCATCCATACGGGGCGATGACGCCCCGTCCCTCCTGCCCGTAGGTAAATGCTGCTGTGAGAAAAGACTGTTCTTCGGACGGTACCCCAGCATTGTCACCCGCGACCGCCGGGGACGTCTGTCAAAACCTGCCTTCGAATGCTCAACGGCGGGAATCCGGTAAAAGGTTCCCGGCGCCCCGCCCCGGTCGGGCCGGCCCTCGGGACCGGGAGGCGGTCAGCCGCCGTAGACGTGCGGGGCGAGCGTGCCGACGAAGGGGAGGTTGCGGTACTTCTCCGCGTAGTCCAGCCCGTATCCGACGACGAACTCGTTGGGGATGTCGAAACCGACCCACTTGCAGTCGAGCGCGACCTTGGCCGCGTCCGGCTTGCGCAGCAGGGTGCAGATCTCCAGGGACGCGGGCTCGCGCGAGCCGAGGTTCGACATCAGCCAGGACAGGGTCAGGCCCGAGTCGATGATGTCCTCGACGATCAGGACGTGCTTGCCCTTGATGTCGGTGTCCAGGTCCTTGAGGATCCGGACGACTCCGGAGGACTGGGTGCCCGCGCCGTACGACGAGACGGCCATCCAGTCCATGGTGACGGGGGTGGACAGCGCACGCGCCAGGTCCGCCATCACCATCACTGCGCCCTTGAGGACGCCGACGATGAGCAGGTCCTTGCCCGCGTACTCCGCGTCGATCTTCGCGGCCAGCTCGACGAGCTTCGCGTCGATCTCTTCCTTGGTGAGGAGCACCGACTGAAGGTCGGTGCCCATGTCCTTCTCGTTCACCCGCGTCTCTTTCTTTGCCTGCCGGGTCCGGGGTGTCCCGGCCCTGCGCGGCCGCTCGCCTGCATGTCAGCCGCTCGTGCTTCAGCTCTGCCGAATCACCAGTCTGCCACCCTGCCGCCTGGCTTCGACGCGGCCGGGCAGGTTGATGGCCCGCTGGCCGCGCCAGCCGGTGATCAGACGGTCGACTTCCTCGATGTGGCGGGCGAAGAGGGAACCGGGCGGGGAACCCGCCTCCATGGCGGCCCGGCGCAGCACCCGACGGCGCACGGCCGGCGGCAGCGCGTACAGCTTGGCGCACTCCAGTCGGCCCGCGTCGTCCCGCACGGTGCGGTCGGCCTCGGCGGCCCAGGTGTCCAGGGCGTCGGCGTCGTCGCGGGAGAGCTGCGCCGTACGGGCGAGAGCCTCGACGACTCCTTTGCCCAGCGCCTTCTCCAGGGCGGGCAGACCCTCGTGACGCAGTCGGGAGCGGGTGTAGGCGGGGTCGATGTTGTGCGGGTCGTCCCAGACGGGCAGCGACTGGACGAGGCAGGCCTTGCGGGCGGTCTGGCGGTCGAGCTGGAGGAAGGGGCGGCGGTAGCGGCCGGCCGGTCCCGACGCGGCGGCCATGCCGGAGAGCGAGCGGATGCCGGAGCCGCGGGCCAGTCCCAGCAGCACCGTCTCCGCCTGGTCGTCACGGGTGTGGCCGAGCAGGACGGCGGCGGCGCCGTGCCGTTCGGCCGCCGCGTCCAGCGCGGCGTAGCGGGCGTCGCGGGCGGCGGCCTCGGGGCCGCCCTCCTGGCCGACCTGCACGGCGACGGACTCGACCGGGTCGAGATGCATGGCGGCGAGACGGTCGACGACCTCGGCGGCCCGGGCGTCGGATCCGGCCTGGAGACCGTGGTCGACGGTGATGCCACCGGCCCGGACGTCGAGCTTGCGGGCCTCGAAGGCGAGGGCGGAGGCGAGTGCCATGGAATCGGCGCCGCCGGAGCATGCCACCAGCACGAGTGGGGCGTCCGGGCGGTCGGGGAGCGGGGCGCGCTGCCTGCCCGCACCGGCTTCGGCGAGCTCGGGGTGCGGGGTGCGCCGGGTGTGTTCGGTGAGTACGTCGTGGAGTACGCGGCGGACCGCCAGGCGTATCGCCGCGACCGCAGGATGGGGACCCATGTCCGGTGCCCTTCGTGAAGTTCGGGGGGGAGGTTCCTCGGAGTGCCGGGACGGGAGAGTGCCGTCACTCAGAGTGCGTCGATGGTGACAGAGGCAAGCCGTCCATCGAGCATTGCACGCCTTCCCATGCCCCTACGGTCCCTCGGATGGGTGATTACCGGCGCGTTCTCGTCCTGTCGTCCGCCGTCGGGCCCGTCGCGGTCAGGACTCTGCCTTACGGTGCACCCTCGCGATCCAGTCCGTCGGTTTCGCGATCTCCGCCTTGGTCGGGAGGGTGTTCGGCGAGGTCCAGACCCGGTTGAAGCCGTCCATGCCGACCTCGTCGACCACGGCACGGACGAATCGTTCGCCGTCCCGGTACTGGCGCAGTTTGGCGTCGAGACCCAGGAGCTTGCGCAGCGCCTGGTCGAGGCGGCTCGCACCGCGCGCCCTGCGCTGCTGGAACTTCTCCCGGATCTCGCCGACCGAGGAGACGACCTCGGGGCCGACGCCGTCCATCACGTAGTCGGCGTGCCCTTCGAGCAGGGACATCACGGCGGTGAGCCGACCGAGGATCTCGCGCTGGGCGGGCGTCTGGACGAGTTCGACGAGGCTGCGGCCGCCGTCCTCGCCGTTCTCTCCCTCGGGACGGCCCCCGGCCAGGGACTGGACGGCCTCGCGGAGCCGTTCCAGCACGGTCACCGGGTCGACATCGGTCTCTTCGAGGAATGACTGGATCTCGCCCTGCAGATGGTCGCGGAGCCAGGGCACGCCGGTGAACTGGGTGCGGTGGGTCTCCTCGTGGAGGGCGACCCAGAGCCGGAAGTCGTGCGGGTCGGCCTCCAGCTCGCGCTCGACGTGGACGATGTTCGGGGCGACGAGCAGCAGCCTGCCGCCGCCGTCGGCCGAGGCCGGGAAGTCACGGGGGGCGGGGGCGAACGTCTCGTACTGACCGAGTACCCGGGAGGCCAGGAACGACAGCAGCATCCCCACCTCGACACCGGTCACCTTGCCGCCGACCGCGCCGAGCACGGCGCCGCCGGGCCCGTTGCCACGCCGGTCCTGCATCTTGCCCAGCAGGGGCCGGAGCAGTTCACGGAAACCCGCGACATTGGCCTTGATCCAGCCCGCCCGGTCCACGATCAGGACCGGGGTGTCCTCCGGTTCGGTCCCCTCGGGGATCATCCGGGTGAAGGAACGGACGTGCTCCTCCGCGGCCTTGGCATGCCGACGCAGTTCCGCGACGACCTCGCGGGCCTCCTCGCGGCTGATCTCGGGCCCCGGCCGCACAAGTCGGGTCGCGGTCGCGACCGCGAGATTCCAGTCGACCATCTCGGCACCACCGATGCTCGTCATGCGTCAACCGTACGTGCTCGGCTCCGTCCGCGGTGTGGTGTTGACCGGCTCACCGGGTACCGGCGGCGAGGGTGGTCCGGTGCCCTCCGACGGATCCGCGCGGGGCGCCGGAGGCGGTGCGCCGCACGGCGGAGCGGCGCTCACGCACCGGACAGGCAGGAAGCCGGGGAGTGCCCGGGTACGGGATCCGCACGGGGCGCGAAACGCCCGTGCGCCGGAGGCGTTCCGGTGACGCGGCGCGGTGCCCCGGCCGTCACCGGACGGACCTGAGGCCGGTGGCGAGGGCGTCGAGGGAGGACTGGGCCTCGGACGGGGATGTCGTACCGGATGCCAGGAAGGCGAACGCGAGCAGTCGGCCCCGCCGGTCGACGACCGTCCCGGCGAGGGAGTTCACGCCGGTGAGGGTTCCGGTCTTGGCCCGGATCAGGCCGGTGCCCTCGGACTTCTCGTCGTAACGGCCGCTGAGCGTGCCGGTGAAGCCGGCCACGGGGAGGCCGGTGAGGATCGGGCGCAGTTCGGGGTGGTCCGGATCGGCGGCACGGGCGAGGAGCCCGGCCAGCAGTCCGGCGGTCACCTTGTCCTTGCGGTTCAGCCCGCTGCCGTCGGCCAGGTTCGCACCGGTCAGCGGCAGGCGGAGCTTCTTGAGCCGTGCGGTGACGGCCCGCCGGCCGCCGTCGAAGTCGGCCGGTTCGCCCGTGGCCAGGGCGGTCTGCCGGGCGAGTGCCTCGGCGATGTCGTTGTCGCTGTTGGTCAGGGCCCGCTCAACCAGGGCGGAGAGCGGGACCGACAGATGCGTGGCGACCGTCCGGGACTTGGCGGCCGGGCGGCCGCGCACCGGGTCGGACCGGGTCGCGATCCCGGCGTCGTGGAGCAGTTCGCCGAAGGTCCGGGCGGTGTCGCCGGCCGGGTCGTCGCTGCGGGGGGCGGGTCCGCTGTCGCTGCTGTCGAGCCTGCCCTCGTCGGTCATCAGGGCGCTGACGGGGGCGATGTTCTCGTTGGGGCCGATCGGGTGCCGTGCGGGGCCGGAGTAGCGGGAGGTGTCGTACGCGAGGCGGACCGATGTCACACCCCGGTCCTTCAGGGCGCGGGCGGTGTCGGCGGCCAGGGCGCGCAGAGCGGCCTTGTCGAGGGTGGGGTCGCCGCCGCCCACCAGGGTGAGACCGCGGGAGTCGGGGGACGCCCTGACCGTCGTGGCGATGCGGTGACCGGGGCCGAGCGCGCTCAGCGCGGCGGCCGAGGTGGCGATCTTGATCGTGGAGGCGGGCGTCATGGGCGTGTCGGCACCCTGGCCGTACAGCCGCTCGCCGGTCGCGGTGTCGATGACGACGGCGCTGCGCACGGTCCCCAGGGCGGGGGCCCTCAGCAGCGGTCCGAGGGTGGCGCGGAGGGCGGCCGCCGCGCCGTTCGGGGTGTCGCGCGCGTCCGGGGCGGAGTTGTCGACCGCGGCGGAGAGGGGCTGGAGGACGGCCGGGGCGCTGGGCGCGGGTTCCGGTCCGGACGGTGTGCCGGATCCGTGATCTGCGCCACCTGTACGGATCCGGGCGGCCGCCCAGTCCTGCTCGGCCTTACGCTGACCCGAGTCCCAGGGGCCGGCGGCAAGGACGACGCCGGCTGCGAGCGCCAGGCCGAGGCCCGCGGAGACGGCCATGAACTGCCGATCGCTCAGTCCCCTCAACCTGATCACGCCACTCTGCCGGGTGAGCCTGCTCAGTTTGTCCAGCGGGTCGACCGACGGTCTCTTCACCGGCTCGTCCACCGTTGACCAGCCCCTTTCGCGAGCACACATCTGCGTGGGGGACACTTAATCACCAGTCGTATGTGTTGATCATGGAGGAGCCACCCGTGGAGTTCGACGTCACCATCGAGATCCCGAAGGGTTCGCGGAACAAGTACGAGGTGGACCACGAGACCGGTCGGATCCGCCTGGACCGTCGACTCTTCACCTCGACCAGCTACCCGGCGGACTACGGCTTCGTCGAGAACACCCTCGGCGAGGACGGCGACCCGCTGGACGCGCTGGTCATCCTGGACGAGCCGACCTTCCCCGGCTGCCTCATCAAGTGCCGCGCCATCGGCATGTTCCGGATGACGGACGAGGCCGGCGGCGACGACAAGCTGCTGTGCGTGCCGGCCTCCGACCCCCGGGTGGAGCACCTGCGCGACATCCACCACGTGTCGGAGTTCGACCGCCTGGAGATCCAGCACTTCTTCGAGGTCTACAAGGACCTGGAGCCCGGCAAGTCCGTCGAGGGCGCGGACTGGGTCGGCCGCGCCGAGGCCGAGGCCGAGATCGAGGCCTCCTACAAGCGTCTTGAGGCGCAGGGCGGCGCGCACTGACCCGAGGGTCACGGCCGGATTCCGGCCGAGGTACTTCGCACGGTTCCGTTTACGGTTCCGTGCTGGAACCGGGCGGCACTCCTCTCCCTGGAGTGCCGCCCGTTTTCCATGTGCCGCGCCCGTTCCGCGCGACCACCCGTCCGGACCGCGTACCGGCCCGCCCCGCGGGTCCGTGCGCCCCGTGATTCCGCCCGCCTCGCCTCCGCGTACTTGTCCGTGGCCATACTGGGCACAAGCGCAATCGAAGACGCGCAGTTGATGAGGAGCGAGGCCGAGTGGTGGCGGAACCGGGCGGTCCGGAGGACCAGAAGCCCCAGTCCGACGAGGCGCGCAGTGCCTTCGTCCCGCCGACCGGGGTGGGACGGCGGACGTCCGCGTCCGAGGACGACCAGCCGACATCGGAGTTTGCCATTCCGGCTGGTCTGACGACCGAACCCCAGGGGGCGGCAACAGGCTCCGCTTCCGGTTCCGGTCAGGGCTCGGGCTCGGACACGATCGGCTCCGCCTTCGCCCCGCCGCGCACCTACAGCGCCCAGCACTCACCGCCCGCCTTCACCCCGGCGCACGGCAGCCCGATGATCCGGCTGACCAAGGAGGCCCCTTGGCAGGACCGGATGCGCACGATGCTGCGGATGCCGGTCGCCGAGCGCCCGGCGCCCGAGCCGGTGCAGAAGTCCGACGAGGCGGGCCCCGCGGTGCCGCGCGTGCTCGACCTGACGCTGCGCATCGGCGAATTGCTGCTCGCCGGCGGCGAGGGTGCCGAGGACGTCGAGGCGGCGATGTTCGCGGTGACCCGCAGCTACGGTCTGGACCGCAGCGAGCCCACCGTCACCTTCACCCTGCTGTCGATCTCGCACCAGCCCTCGCTCGTCGACGACCCGGTGACGGCGAGCCGTACCGTACGCCGTCGTGGTACCGACTACACCCGGCTGGCGGCCGTCTTCCGGCTCATCGACGACATCACCGCCGAGGATGTCGAGGTCACGTTGGAGGACGCGTACCGGCGCCTCGCGGAGATCCGGCGCAATCGGCATCCGTATTCCGGCTGGGTGCTGACGCTGGCCGGCGGCGGACTCGCGGGTGCGGCATCGGTGCTGGTCGGCGGTGGTGCGCTGGTGTTCGTGGTGGCCGCGATCGGCGCGATGCTCGGCGACCGGCTCGCCTGGCTCTGTGCCGGGCGGGGGCTGCCGGAGTTCTACCAGTTCGTGGTGGCGGCGATGCCTCCCGCCGCGCTGGGTGTGGCGCTGACGCTGACCCACTGGTCGGACGTGCGGCCGTCCGCGGTCATCACCGGTGGGCTGTTCGCACTGCTGCCGGGGCGGGCGCTGGTGGCGGGCGTGCAGGACGGGCTGACCGGCTTCTACATCACCGCCGCCGCGCGCCTGCTCGAAGTCATGTACCTGTTCATCGGCATCGTCGTCGGCGTGCTGCTCGTGCTGTATCTGGGCGTTCAACTGGGTGCCCAGCTCAATCCCGGGACCCGGTTCTTCGCCCCCGACCGGCCCGTGGTGCAGATCCTGGCGTCGATGGCGCTCTGTCTCGCGTTCGCCATCCTGCTCCAGCAGGACCGGTCCACGGTGCTGGCGGTGACCCTCAACGGCGCCGTGGCGTGGGTGATCTTCGGTGCGATGGCCAGGACCGGCCACATCTCACCGGTGCTGGCGACGGCGACGGCGGCCGGCCTGGTGGGCCTGTTCGGGCAGCTGTTCGCGCGCTACCGGTACACCTCGTCGCTGCCGTTCATCACGGCGGCGATCGGCCCGCTGCTGCCCGGCTCGGCCACGTACTTCGGTCTGCTGGGTATGGCGCAGGGCAATGTGAACGCCGGGCTCGTCTCGTTGTCGACCGCGGTCGCGACGGCGCTGGCCATCGCGATCGGGGTCAACCTGGGAAGCGAGATCTCCCGGCTGTTCATGCGGGTGCCGGGGGCGGTCGGTGGGGCGAACCGCCGCGCGGCCAAGCGGACGCGCGGCTTCTGAGCCGGCACCCGGATGCCGGCTCCGGGTCAGCGCTTGGCGTGGCGACCGCGCTGGCCGGTGACCGGGCTCTGGCCCTCGCCGCCGACCGCCGCCGCCTCCTTCTTCGACTTGGAGCGGGCCCGCAGGAACTCGATCGCGATCGGCACCACGGAGATGAGCACGATCAGGATGAGCATCGCCTCGATGTTCTGGTGCACGAACTCGATCTTGCCGAGTGCGGCGCCGAGCAGCGTGACCCCGACGCCCCAGAGCACCCCGCCGATGATGTTGAACGTGACGAACGAGCGGTAGTTCATCCGGCTCACACCGGCGATGATCGGCGTGAACGTACGCACGATGGGCACGAAGCGGGCCAGGATCAGCGACTTCGGCCCGTACTTCTCGAAGAACTCGTGCGCCTTCTCGACGTTCTCCTGCTTGAAGAGGCGGGAGTCCGGGCGCTTGAAGAGCGACGGGCCGACCTTGCGGCCGAAGAGATAGCCCACCTGGTCGCCGATGATCGCCGCCAGCGCCACCAGGGCGCAGACCAGCCAGAGCGGAAACTTCAGCTGGCCCGTGGTCACCAGCAACCCCGTGGTGAACAGCAGGGAGTCACCGGGCAGGAAGAAGCCGATCAGCAGTCCGGACTCGGCGAAGACGATGAGGAGGACGCCGGGAAGTCCGAAGGTGTTGATGAGATAGTCCGGGTCCAGCCAGCTCGGTCCGAGCGCAAGCGTATTCAAGGGTCCGGGCTCCTGGATCGTTCGATGGCGGCTGCGTGGCCGCCCAAAGCTATCAACGCAGAATGACGTCCCCGGGTTCCAGTGGCCCCCGCGAAAATACGCACCGGGCCAACCGGGACAAAGCTCTCTCCAGGAGGTGCCACACGATGAGTATCGAGGATTTCGGCGGCGGCCAGGCGGACCAGTCGGATGTGCTGGTCGTCACCACGAACGACGTGCCGGGCTACCAGGTGACCCGGGTGATCGGTGAGGTGTTCGGCCTGACCGTGCGCTCCCGCCACCTCGGCAGCCAGATCGGCGCCGGGCTGAAGTCCATGATCGGCGGCGAGCTGAAGGGGCTGACCAAGACGCTCGTCCAGACCCGGAACCAGGCGATGGAGCGGCTGGTCGAACAGGCCAGGGCACGGGGCGCCAACGCCGTCCTGATGATGCGATTCGACGTGACCGAGGCCGCCGACGTGGGCACCGAGGTCTGCGCGTACGGCACGGCGGCCGTGATCAGCAAGATCTGAGCGGCGGTCGGCACGGGGACGGGGGGCGCCCCCGCCTCCGTGCCGACCGAGCGTGCACGGGTTACGAGAGGCGCTCCGCGTTGGCGTCGATCGCGTCCCGCAGGTGTTCGGCCAGGCCCGGCCGCATCGACTCGTAGTACGCGCGGAACCGCGGGTCGGACACGTACATCTCGCCGAGCCCCCGGTGCATCTCGGGCGTGCACTGGTAGAACCACCCGGTGATGTGGAGCCGGTGGGCCTCGGCGAGGTCCATCGCCCTTTCACCGGTGGCCGGTTCACCGGCCTCCATCAGCGCGTCGTAGGCGGCGCTCCAGTCGGCGACCTCGGCCTGCATCCGCTTCCAGTCCTCCTTCGTGTAGCGGGCGGCCCGGCGCTGCGACTCGGCGTGGGCGGCGGTGCCGCCCCAGCGGCGTTCGGCCTCCTCCGCGTGCTCCTCGGGGTCCTTGCCCCCGAAGACCTCGAACTTCTCCTCGGGCGTGAGGTTGATGCCCATCTTCCGTGCCTCCATGGCTGTCTCGACGGCGGCCGCCATCTTCCGGAGCTCGGCGATCCGGCCGGTCAGCAGCCGGTACTGGCGGCGCAGATGCTCCTGCGGGTCCGCGGCCGGGTCGTCGAGCAGTACCGCGATCTCGTCGAGCGGGAAGCCGAGCTCCCGGTAGAACAGGATCTGCTGCAGCCGGTCGAGGTCGGCGTCGTCGTAACGGCGGTGGCCCGCGTGGCTGCGCCCGCCGGGCGAGAGCAGTCCGATGCCGTCGTAGTGGTGCAGGGTGCGCACCGTGACCCCGGCGAATCCGGCGACCTGTCCCACGGAGTAGTCCACGACTCCCCGCTCCCTTCTCCGTTCTCGGTACGTACCGAGCCTGAGTCCTGACGTGACGTGAGGTGCAAGCCCGGGACACCACCGCCTCCGGCACCACGGGAGGGGGTATGCGGCTTTTACGCCGTTATGGTGAGCCGATGGTCACAGATCCTCCCCCGCCCGCCGAACTCCCTCCCGTCGGGACCACTGGCGCCGGGACCACCCCGGTGCACCGGCTGCTGCCCGCCATCGTGCCCGCGCTCGCCGTCGGCGTCGCCTCGGCCCTCGTCCTGCTCGGGATCAGCCTGCTCGCGGAGAAGCTTCAGGACGTGCTCTGGGGAACGGTCCCCGACGCGCTCTCCATCGGCCGCTACTCCCCGCTCTGGACGATCGTGATGCTCACCGCCTGCGGGCTGGTGGTCGGGCTGCTCGTCCGGGTGGTACCCGGTCGCGCCGGTCCCGATCCGGCGACGACCGGCCTGGTGGATCCGCCTCTCGCGCCGGTCGTGGTGCCAGGACTGCTGCTCGTCACCGTCATCACGCTCGCGGGCGGGATCAGCCTCGGCCCGGAGAACCCGATCACGGCCGCCAATATCGCCCTGGCCTACTGGCTCGGCCGCCGGTTCGCTCCCGGCACGACGGCGGAGCTGTGGATCTCGCTGGCGGCGGCCGGCACCATCGGCGCGCTCTTCGGCACCCCGGTCGCCGCCGCCCTGATCCTCTCCGAGACGCTCGCCTCGCGCCCCGGGCCGGGTGCGCTCTGGGACCGGCTGTTCGGCCCGCTCGCCGCGGGCACCGCCGGCGCACTCACCATGACGCTGCTGGCCCAGCCCAGCTTCGACCTGTCGCTGCCGCCGTACACCCACCCGCACTGGGGCGATCTGCTCTCCTCGGTCGTCATCGCCCTGGCGGGCGCGGTGCTGGGCCTGGCGGCGGTGTACGCCTTCCCCTACGCGCACCGGTTCTTCCGGGCACTGAAGCACCCTGTCCCGGCACTCGCCCTCGGTGGACTGCTGCTCGGCCTGCTCGGGGTACTGGGCGGCCATCTCACCCTGTTCAAGGGGCTCGACGAGGTGAGGACGCTCGCCGCCGACCCGAGCGGCTGGTCGGCGGGGCAGTTCGCGGTCATGGCCGTGGTGAAGACGGCCGCGCTGCTGATCGCGGCCACCTGCGGCTTCCGGGGCGGACGGATCTTCCCCTCCGTCTTCGCGGGGGTGGCACTGGGGCTCTGCGCCCACGCCCTGGTCCCGTCGGTACCGGTCGCGCTCGCGGTGACATGTGCGGTGCTGGGCGTACTGCTGGCCGTCACCCGGCAGGGCTGGCTGAGCCTGTTCACCGCGGCGGTGCTGGTCAGTGGCGCGGCCGTGCTCCCGATACTGTGCATCGCCTCGCTGCCGGCCTGGCTGCTGGTGACCGGGCGACCGCAGATGCAACTGCACGAGGACGGTACGCCGCTGAGGTGAGCCCGGCGCGGCGGCGCGCACCGGCACACCGGCCCCGGAACGGCGGAGCGCGGCGCGCCCGCTCCGGCCCGGCCCGGCCCCCGCTCGACGCGCCGGATGCCACCGGTATCCGTATCGTCTCCTCCGTACGGAATTGCCCAGATACGCCCCGTCAGGTCCTGCCGGAGGTCTCCGCGATGCCCACGCCCGTCAACGTAGCCGTCATCTACTACTCCGCCACCGGCACCGTCGCCGCGATGGCCAAGGCCATCGCGCAGGACGCCGAGAAGGCCGGTGCGGAGGTACGGCTGCGCAGGGCCCGTGAACTCGCCCCGCAGGCGGCCATCGACTCCAACCCGGCCTGGGCCGCCAACGTGCGGGCGACCGCCGACGTCGCCGAGGTGTCGCACGACGACGTGATCTGGGCGGACGCCGTGATCTTCGGTACGCCGACCCGGTTCGGCAACGTCTCCTCCCAGCTCAAGCAGTTCATCGACACCCTCGGCGGCCTCTGGCAGGCGGGCCGCCTCGCCGACAAGGTCTACAGCGGCTTCACCTCCACCAGCACCCCGCACGGTGGCCAGGAGTCCACGCTGCTCGCGCTCTACAACACGGTCCACCACTTCGGCGGCATCCTGGTCGCCCCCGGCTACACGGACCCGTCGAAGTTCGTCGACGGGAACCCGTACGGCACGTCGCACGTGGCCGGCCAGGGCGACATCCCGGTCGGTGAACAGACCTTGACCGCCGCCCGGATCCAGGCCGAACGGGTCGTCAGGTTCACCCGGGCCGTCAAGGCCGGCCTCGCCGCCGAGAGCTGAACGCACCGCACGCCCACCGGACCGCGGCGGTTCGCGAAGGACCGCCGGGAGCCGAGAAAGGCTGTTCACCGATGCCTCTCCACAAGGGTTCGCCCCACGGTACGGAGCCGTCCGAGAAGCGCCGCAGGCTCGCCCTCAACCCGTTCTACGGAGAGGCCGACCCGGTCGCCGGAATGGAGTCGGCGCCGCCGCGGCACCGGCTTCCCGACGGGCCGATGCCGCCCTCGACCGCCTACAGCCTGGTCCATGACGAGCTGATGCTCGACGGCAACGCGCGGCTCAACCTGGCCACCTTCGTCACCACTTGGATGGAGCCGCAGGCCGGGGTGCTGATGGGCGAGTGCCGCGACAAGAACATGATCGACAAGGACGAGTACCCGCGCACCGCCGAGCTGGAACGGCGGTGCGTGGCGATGCTCGCCGATCTGTGGAACGCCCCCGACCCCTCCACCGCCGTGGGCTGTTCGACGACCGGTTCCAGCGAGGCCTGCATGCTCTCCGGAATGGCGCTGAAACGCCGTTGGGCGGCCAGGAACGCCGATCGCTACCCGGCGACCGCCCGGCCGAACCTGGTCATGGGGATCAATGTGCAGGTCTGCTGGGACAAGTTCTGCAACTTCTGGGAGATCGAGCCGCGGCTGGTCCCGATGGAGGGCGACCGCTTCCATCTCGATCCGCAGGCAGCGGCCGATCTCTGCGACGAGAACACCATCGGCGTCGTCGGCATCCTGGGCTCCACCTTCGACGGTTCCTACGAGCCGATCGCGGAGCTCTGCGCGGCCCTGGACGCCCTGCAGGAACGCACCGGCCTGGACATCCCCGTCCATGTGGACGGGGCGTCCGGTGCGATGGTGGCGCCGTTCCTGGACGAGGACCTGGTGTGGGACTTCCGGCTGCCCCGGGTCTCCTCGATCAACACCTCCGGGCACAAGTACGGCCTGGTCTACCCGGGGGTCGGCTGGGCGCTGTGGCGCTCGCCCGCCGAACTGCCCGATGAGCTGGTCTTCCGGGTCAACTACCTGGGCGGCGACATGCCGACCTTCGCGCTGAACTTCTCCCGGCCCGGCGCACAGGTGGTGGCGCAGTACTACACCTTCCTGCGGCTGGGCCGGGACGGCTACCGGGCCGTTCAGCAGGTCTCCCGGGACGTCGCGACCTCACTGGCGCAGCAGATCGAGAAGCTCGGCGACTTCCGGCTCCTCACCCGGGGCGACCAGTTGCCCGTCTTCGCGCTGACGACCGCGCCGGACGTGGAGGCGTACGACGTCTTCGACGTGTCCCGCCGGCTGCGGGAGCAGGGCTGGCTGGTGCCCGCGTACACCTTCCCCGCCAACCGGCAGGACCTGTCGGTGCTGCGGGTGGTGTGCCGCAACGGCTTCTCGTCGGACCTCGCCGAACTGCTGCTGGAGGACTTCCGGCTGATCCTGCCCGACCTGCGCCGCCAGCCGCACCCGTTGAGCAAGGACAAGCAGGCGGCGACGTCCTTCCACCACTGAGCGCCGGGCGCCCCGGTCAGCGACCGATCCGGGCGAACCTCCTCACCGCCAGCGGGAAGAACACCGCGAGCAGCACCAGCGGCCAGACGACCGCGAGCAGTTCGGCGTGGTCGGACGCCCAGGTGCCGCCCGCCCCGCCCGGATTGCCGAACAGGCCGCGTACCGCCGTGGCCGTGGCCGACATCGGGTTCCATTCGACGGCCGCGCCCAGCCATCCCGGCATCGAATCGGGGGCGGCGAAGACATTGGAGAGGAAGCCGACCGGCCAGACCAGGATCTGCACCGCCTGCACCAGCTCCGGCTTCCCGGCCACCAGGGCCAGTTGGATGCCGACCCACAGCATCGCGAACCGCAGCAGCAGGAGCAGCCCCACCGCCCCCAGCGCCGCGGCCGGCCCGTGGTGCCAGCGCCAGCCGACCGCGTGGCCGACGCCGGTCATCACGGCGAGGGCGGCCACCGACTGGAGCATGTCCGCGACGCTCCGGCCGACCAGCACCGAACCGGAGACCATCGGCATGGCGCGGAACCGGTCGATGACGCCCTTGTCGAGGTCCTGGGTGACCGCGATCATGGTCGACTCCAGACCGAAGACCATGGTGAGCGCGAGCATCCCGGGCACCAGGAACTCGGTGTTGTCGCCGTCGACGCCCTGCCCGCCGCCCACCAGGTAGTTGAACATCAGCAGCAGCATCACGGGGAAGACCAGTCCGACGACGATCCGCACCGGCTGCCGCGCCCAGTGCGCCAGTTCGCGCCGGGTCATCGTCCACGAGTCGGACACCGCCCAGCTCATCGCGCTCATGCCGCCACCTCCGCGTGTTCCGGCTTCCGCTCGGTGAGCGAGAGGAAGACCTCGTCCAGCGTCGGGCGCCGCACCGCGATGTCCTCCGCCTCGATGCCCGCCTCCTCCAGAACCCGTACGGTCCGGGTCAGGATCGCCATCCGGTCCGGCGCCGGCGCCCCGATCAGCCGCCGGTCCGCGTCGACGACCGCGCCGTCACCCAGCAGGCGTGCCGCGTCGGCCAGACGGGACCCGTCCCGTACGACGACGTCGATGCGGTCCCCGGCCACCATCGCCTTCAGCTCGTCGGACGTCCCCTCGGCTGCCACCCGTCCGGCGTCGACGACCGAGATCCGGTCCGCGAGCTGATCGGCCTCCTCCAGGTACTGCGTGGTCAGCAGTACGGTCGTGCCGGCGCCCAC
The DNA here is from genome assembly GCF_044767885.1 of Streptomyces sp. NPDC101194. NCBI lineage: Bacteria > Bacillati > Actinomycetota > Actinomycetes > Kitasatosporales > Streptomycetaceae > Streptomyces > Streptomyces sp. NPDC101194. The sequence goes on along the minus strand of NZ_JBIWOS010000004.1, from coordinate 648,734 downwards.
CAGGGAACGCACCGCCGACCACACCTCGGCCCGGCCGCGCGGGTCGAGTCCGGTGGTCGGCTCGTCCAGGAAGAGCACCTCCGGGTCCGTGATCAGCGAGGCGGCCAGATCGAGCCGTCGTCGCATGCCGCCGCTGTACTGCTTCACCGGCCGCCGACCGGTGTCCGCGAGACCGAAGCGGGCCAGCAACTCGTCCGCCCGCGCGCCCGCCCGGCGGGCGCCCAGGTGGTGGAGCCGGCCGAACATCTCCAGGTTCTGCCGACCGCCGAGTTCCTCGTCGACCGCCGCGTACTGCCCGAGCAGCCCGATGCGGCGCCGCACCTCGCCGGCCCGGTCCCGTACGTCGAACCCCGCCACCTCGACCCGGCCCTCGTCGTGCCGCAGCAGCGTGGACAGGATGCGTACCGCCGTGGTCTTGCCCGCGCCGTTGGGGCCGAGCACGGCGTGGACGGTGGAGCGGCGGACCGTGAGGTCCAGGCCGTCCAGGGCGCGTTTCTCCCCGTATCGCTTGTGCACACCTTCGACAACGATCGCGTCGGTCAAAGTCCCCACACCTCCCGTAGTCAAACTTGACTAGCGGGGTCGAAGGTAACGCCGTCGATTCCATTCGTCAAACTTGATTACTCGTCGTCGCCAGGATCCGGGACACCCGTCGCGTACGGGTTCTCCTGCCCCTCGGCAAGCACACCGACGAAGGGTTCGCCCTCCCCCGCGAAGGTGTACGCGCCACCCTCGATGCGGGCGATCAGGCCACGCGTCCACTCGGCCCCGGCGTCCGCCGAGTGGACCCACATGTTCATGATCTCGCCGATGTGGCCGAGCGACCCAGGCCCGGCCTCCGGCGTGTAGTACTCGGTGACCGAGGCCCGCCAGGCCGCGAGGCCGGCCACCCGCTCCTTGAGCAGCGCGACCGCCTCGGCCCGCTCCAGGTCGACGATGCCGCCGAGACCCGCCGACAGCACGTCCAGCTTCTGGTCGTACGAGGTCAGCGCCGCGCGCAGCAGTGCGAGGTACTCCTCGTTGCCCCGCTCGGTGATCTCGTACTCGGTACGGGGCGGGCCGCCCGCCGTGCTCGGAGCGGTCTCGTGGGCGATCAGCAGTCCCTGCTTCGCCATCTGCTTCAGCGCGTGGTAGACCGACCCGGGCTTGGCGTTGGACCACTCGTGCGCACCCCAGTACTCCAGGTCGTTGCGCACCTGATAGCCGTGCGCCCGGCCGTGCTGACGCACGGCGCAGAGGACCAGCAGCCGGATCGCGGACATGTCACGCACCCCTTCTATTCAACTTTGATCAGCGTAACCGCCCACCTCGGCCACCAACTCGAACGCGGTACGGCCGTCCAGGGACTCGCGGACGATGTCGGCGTGCCCGGCGTGCCGGGCGTGCTCCTCGACGAGATGGAGCAGCAGCCACCGCATCGAGACCCGCCCCTCCTTCGGGAACCAGGGCGCCTGTGGCAGCGGGAAGGTGTCGTCCAGACTGGGCACCGACCGGATGAACTTCTCGACCTCGACCACGACTCCGTCCCAGAACTCCAGCATCCCCTCCACCGTCTCGTCACCGACGAGCCGGAAGCTGTCCGCCCAGGTCTCCTCGGTCCGGGAGGTCTCACTCGGCCGCTGCTGCGCCATCCGGAGCCAGTTGAGCTCCCCCTCGGCGACGTGCTTGAGCAGCCCGGACAGGGAGAGCCCGCTCGCGCTGGGCCGGCTCGCCGCCTGCTCCTCCGTCAGACCGATGAGGGAGCGCCGGATCGCGCCGCGTTGCGCCTCGACGAAGGAGAGGAGCGCGCCGCGCTCGTCGCCAGAGGTCTCCGCGGGAACGTGATCGACCATGATGACCGCCTTGGTGAGCCGTGCCGGTTTCTTCCTGACACCGACCAAGCTACGGACCCTTGCGGTCAGCTTCTGTCCTCGATGCGGCGGGACGGCGTGTCAGAAGGGGAACGCGCTCCGGCCGTACTGAATGGACATCCATGTCTCGGTGGTGAAGGCACGGACGGTCGCCTCGCCGTTCAGCCTGCCGATCCCTGAGGACTTCTCGCCGCCGAAGGCGACCAGCGGATCGTCCTGGACGGTGGAGTCGTTGACGTGGAACATGCCGCTGACGACCCGCTGCGCGAACCGCACTCCGCGTTCGGCGCTGCGGGTGTGCACGGCGCCGCTCAGCCCGTACGGGGTGTCGTTGGCGATCCGCACGGCATCGTCCTCGCCGTCGAACGGCACCAGCAGCGCCACGGGGCCGAATATCTCCTGGGACAGCAGCGGGGAGCCCTCGGGGAGCCCGGTGAGCACGGTCGGCTCGACGAGGTTGCCGCGGGTCCCGCCGCGCACGAGCGCGGTGGCCCCCTCGGCGAGCGCCTGGTCGACCAGGGCGGTCAGGGCGTCCGCCTGGAAGGTGTTGATGACCGGACCTATGTGGGTCTCGGGGTCACGCGGATCACCGGTCCTCAGCGCGGCCACCCTGGCGGTGAACTTCTCGGTGAACTCCCGCTCGACACCGCGGTCCACCAGGATGCGATTGGCGGCCATGCAGACCTGCCCCTGGTACACGAAGCGGCTGAAGACGGCCGCGTCGACCGCGTAGTCGACGTCGGCGTCGTCCAGCACCACCAGGGCGCTGTTGCCGCTGAGTTCGAGGATCGTCCGCTTGAAGTGCCCGGCCGCGATCGCGCCGACCTGGCGGCCGACCCGGTCCGTGCCCGCGAAGGAGATCACCTTGGGTACGGGGTGCTCGATGAACGCGTTCCCTATTTCGGCGACATCGGTGATCAGCACGTTGAGCAGCCCGGCGGGCAGGCCCGCGTCCTCGAAGATCCTGGCGATCAGACCGCCGCCGACGACCGGGGCGTTCTGATTGGGCTTGATGACGACCGCGTTGCCGAGCGCGAGGGCCGGCGCGACGGACTTCATCGTCACCAGGAAGGGGAAGTTGAAGGGGCTGATGACCCCTATGACGCCGACCGGTTCGCAGTAGAGGCGGTTCTCCTTGCCATCGGCCGGGGAGGGCAGGATGCGGGCGCGGGGGCGCAGTGTCCGATGGATCGCGTCGCGCAGGAATTCCTCGGCGACCCGGACCTCGTACTCCGCCTTGAGGCGGGTTCCGCCCAGTTCGTCGACGATCGCCTCGACGATTTCGTCGCGCAGTTTCCCGATGACGTCCAGGGCGCGCTCCAGAACCCTGCGGCGCTCGTACGGGCCGGTGGTGGCCCAGGACCGCTGGGCACGCTCGGCGGCCCGATAGGCGAGGTCGACCTCGTGCGCGGTCGCGATGGTGATCGCGGCGAGTTTCTCCCCGTTGTAGGGATTGAAATCGATGATGTCCCACGAGCCGGTTCCGGTCCGCCACTCACCGTCGATGTATTGGTCGGCCAGCTCGTAGAAGAAGGACATGCGATCCCTTAACTCAGGTGCAGACTCCCGTCGAACCGCCATCGTACTGATGAATCAGGTGAGTTGGAGTAGACCACGGAGCAGATCGCGGCTCTCCTCGGGGCCCGGGCTGTCCTCGTGCAGCCGCGCCATGGCCTTTTCGTACTGAGCGACTTCTTCGGCCTTGTCCAGATAGAGCGCACTTGTCAGCTGCTCCAAGTAGACAATGTCCGACAGATCGGATTCGGGGAATCGGAGCATCGTAAAAGAACCGCTCTCTCCGGCATGCCCGCCAAAACTGAAGGGCATCACTTGAAGAGTGATGTTGGGCTGTTCCGACATTTCGATCAGATGCCGCAATTGTCCGCGCATGACATCACGGTCGCCGTACGGTCGGCGCAACGCCGCCTCGTCCAGTACGGCATGGAAACGAGGTGCACGTTCGGAGACGAGGGCCTTCTGGCGCTCCAGCCGCAACGCGACACGGCGGTCGATCTCGACGGCGGGGGCGTCGCCCATGCCTCGCGCGACGACCGCGTGCGCGTAGGACTCGGTCTGCAACAGGCCGTGGACGAACTGGACTTCGTACACCCGGATGAGCGATGCCGCTCCCTCCAGACCGACGTACGTCTGGAACCATCCGGGCAGCACGTCCCCGTAACTGTGCCACCAGCCCGCCATGTTGGCCTCACGGGCCAGGCCGAGCAGGGCGTCGCGCTCCGCATCGTCCGTGACGCCGTAGAGCGTGAGCAGGTCCTCGACATCCCTGGCCTTGAAGCTCACCCGTCCCAACTCCATGCGGCTGATCTTCGATTCGGAAGCCCGGATGGAGTAGCCGGCCGCCTCCCGGGTGATCCCCCTGGAGTCGCGCAGCCGCCTGAGCTGTGAGCCCAGCAGGATGCGCCGCACCACAGATCCACTCGACTCGCCTGCCGCCACTGGCCCGATCCTCCCCATCGCTTCCTGGACACCGGGGCTCCCCCTGAACCCCAAGTGCCGGATTCTGCCACCAAAACGCTTCAGCCCGTACTCATTCGATTACGGAAATGGGAAGGCCGCCGTAAAGCTACGAAAATACACGCAGGGAGAAATGACCAAGAACCGGCACGGGTTCGGACAGGTCAGGCGCGTGCACGTGCATCTGCCCTTGCATCTGCCCTGCGCATTCGGAACCATGGCTCTCGCGCACCTGCGTGCTCGTTCGTGTTGTGCCGCTGTACCCCGTAGTACCGATACAGCCGCGAATCCCGGGAGTGCCTCGCATGGGGACGAATGGATCGACGATGCTCGAGCCGTTAAGGCAGGGGCTTCCCCCCATCGATCCCTCAGCCGTCTCCGGCTCGGCCACCTGCACACTGCCCGCCCGCTACGAAGCTGTGGGCGGGGCACGGCGGTTCACCAGGAAGACGCTGAGCGGCTGGGGACTGGACGATCGCTTCGACGACGTCGCACTGGTCGTCTCCGAACTCGTCACCAACGCCCTGCGGCACGCCCTGCCCGGGGACACCGCACAGGACTTCCAGGAGCCGCCCGTACGGCTGCACCTGATGCGTTGGAGCTCACGCCTGGTGTGCGCCGTGCGCGACCCCAGCCCGGAGAGCCCCGTCGCCGCCGAGGCGGCCGACTCGGCGGAATCGGGCCGCGGCCTCTTCCTGGTGGAGTCCTTCAGCGACTCCTGGGGCTGGCACCCCTCGCCCGCCCTGGGGGCGGAGAACCTGAACAGCGCGGCGGTGCCGCGCGGCAAGGTGGTCTGGGCGTTGTTCCGACTGTCCGACAACTGACGGCGCGCCCGGCGCGTGGCCGCCGTCGGCGGATCGCTTCGGGCCGGTACCGGCCGGACGCCGGCCCGGGGATTCGGTCAGCCGCCCGCTATGAGGTGGTCGAACTCCCCGTCCTTCACCCCGAGAAGCAACGCCTCTATCTCGGCGGGCGTATAGACCAGGGCAGGCCCGTCGGGGTGGCGCGAATTACGCATCGCCACATCCCCGCCGGGCAGTTTCGCGAACTCCACGCAGGATCCCTGGGAGTTGCTGTGTCTGCTCTTCTGCCAGACGACTCCGCGAAGCTCTGTGGCCGCCATGCCGTTGTACACGTGGTGCACAGGACGCTCCCCGAGTTGCAAGGTGCAAGTGTCAACTGTCCCGGATCATAGCTCTGTTCAAATATCCCTGCATGAGCAGATGCATGCGCGGATGCACGTGCACGCAAGGTGTTCCCGCGATTACAGCGTTACGGCATATGCATAGACGCGCGGGAGGCCTGTTCGGCTCCGTCTACCCCGAGCCGGGCACCCCATCCCCGAGAACCCCCGCCGGCAGCTCGGCGCGGTCATGCGTCGACGAGGGGAATTCCGCGCGCACACCGCCATGCGCTCCGGCAGCGTCATCATCGCCGGAATCGTCACCGCCTCGCACCGACCGGCTGCGGCAGCGGGAAGGGCGACCCGGGCGGCGGCTCCGACGCCGGGGCCGACGAGGCGCCGCTGGAAGGCGGTTGGACCAGAAGGGCCGACGGCAGGACGGTGATGCTGTCCGTCGCACGCGGGAAGGCCGTGCTCGTCACCGGCAGCGGGCCCGCGCGGGCTCCGTGGAGGAGGGGGACGAGGTGACGCCGGCCCTGAAGTGCGCCGGCGGCGACACCGCCCGCACCGCGGGGTCGGTCGTGTCCGACGACGGCGGAACCGTCGAGGTGTCCTGGAACGACGGCACGGAGGACGTCCTGGCCAGGACCGGACCGGGAGCGACCCCGTCGGGCCCGACGACCCCCTGACGGCCGACCGCGCCGCCCGTCAGTCCGCCCTGCGCCGGGGCCGGACCGGCTTCGACGTCCCGTCCAGCCCACGGGAGAACTCCTCCAGGGCCTCGAGGAGGAGGCCGGCCCCGTCCCGCACGAACGGATCCGTCCCGCCTTCGCCCGTCCGCTGCCGCGCGTCCCACTCCTCCAGCGCCTCGCGCACCTCCGCCCAGTCCGGTACGCGCCGCTCCCGCACCTCCTTCGCCCCTCGTTCGGTGGCCCGGCGCAGCGCCTCGGCCAGGCGTGCGGCGGCCGGTACGGGGGTGGCACCACCGCACGGGAGATGGGCCTCCAGAAGCATCGCGACCCGGCCGAGCTCGGCCAGGGCGTGCTGGGTGTCGTCGGCGGCGGCACGGGACAGGCCGCGATTGCGCACCGGTTCGTGCTGGGCGGTGGCCAGCGTCTCCTGCCAGGCCACACGTGCCTCGCGGGTGTCGAGGAGCGCGGAACGGACGTCGTCGTGCCCGCGCTCGGCCGGCTCGGCGTACTGGCCGACGACCGCGGCGGCGTACCGCCCGTCCGCCTTCAGCCAGTCGCCCAGCCTGCCGCGAAGTCTCGGGGTCTCCCAGGCCGGGTAGACGGCGTACGAGATCATCGCCAGCAGGCCGCCGACGAGGGTGAGGACGACCCGTTCGAGAACGGTCTGCGACACGTTGTCGCCCGCCATGCCGAGCAGGAAGACGACGTATGCGGAGACGCACGCCTGGCCGACGACGTATCCGGTGCGCATCAGCAGATACATCAGCAGGGCGCAGACCACGGCGAGCACCGCGGACGACGTCACACCGGGGTGGGCGGTCCGGACGATCGCGGTGGCGAGCGAGACCCCGACGATCGTCCCGCCGAAGCGGGCCACGGAACGCCCGTACGTCTGGGTGAACTCCGGCCGCATCGCCATGACGGCCGCCATGGGTGCCCAGTAGCCGTGGCCGAACGGCAGCGCGGCGCCGATGAGGTAGCCCACGGCGACGACGACGGCCACCCGGACGGCGTGCCGCAGGATCGGTGAACCGGGGCGCAGTTCGGCCCGCATCGCCCGCACGACGACCGGGACCAGCCGCAGCAGCGTGGGGCGGCGACGGTGCGGGGCGCCGGGCGCCTCCTCCCCGGCGGCCTCGATGGCCGCGGCGGCCTCCTCGGCCTCGGCGTCCTCCTCCTTCGTCCCCGCCCCCTCGGCCGTCTCGATCACGTCGGAGAGCAGCGCGCCGAGCCGGTCGGCGGCGCGGCGGGGCGGGCCGCCGAGGAGGGAGCCGGTGTCGGGCGTCCGCAGTACGGCGACGGCGGACGGGGAGAGCTTCACCGGGTCGCCGTGGCGGATCGCGCGTGCCGCCGAGTCGAGCACGGATCCGGCGGCGGCGAGGAGCTCACGGACCCGGTCCCGCTCCGGCCCCTCGGCCGGCACGCCCATCGCCGGGTCCGCGAGCGAGGCGAGCACCGGCCTGATCCGTTCGGCGACACCCCGGGGGCCACGCAGTTCGGGCGGTCGGCGGCGGGCCTGCCAGGGCGTGACGGCTGCCGCGCTGCGGGCCTTCATCAGCGGCACCGGGTCGAAGGCGGCGAGCGGATCGTGGCGCAGTCGCCGCGCGTAGTCGGCCTCGGCGGCCAGGGCGTCGGCGAGGGCGTCGCGCTGGGCACCCCATCTCCGTACCGGGAACAGGACGATCAGCGCGGCCTGCACGACACCGCCGAACAGGATCACCGCGGCATGCACCGCCGAGTTCGCGACGGAGGTGGGCAGCGTGACCGTCACCAGCATGATCGCCACGTTCGACGACGCGATGATCCCGCCGGTCGGCCCCGCCGCCCAGGCCAGGCCCGCCAGGAACGTCCAGAGCACCAGCAGGGCCAGGAACAGCAGTGTGTGGGAGCCGGTGAGATAGCCGAGGAACGTCGACACGGCGAGGCTCGCCCCGGAGACCAGGGCGAGGACGGGCCGGGGACGCCAGCTGCGCTGGAACGTGGCGATGGCCGCCTGGAACGCGCCGAACGCGGAGCTCGCGGCGACGACGGGCCCGAAGAACGCGAGGCCGACCCCGATGACGAGGGCGAGACCGACCGCACCGCGGATCGCGATGAGCGGTTCGAGACGCCGCCGCTCGATCGTCAGCCCCGAGCGGGCCGTCTCCTTCAGCGCCCGGAGCCAGCTCATGCCCAGAGCCTAGCCGGAACATCCGATAAGCCCGAATTACCACATAAATACCGGACGGCCTGCCGGGGAGTCGACTGACGGAAACGCCGGTACGGCCCCGGAGCGGAGGCGGCACCCGAGGCGCCTACCGGCTCCCGCGCCCGCCGTCGATCCCCGGCCCGTTCCCGCCCATCCTCGCCCGGTCCGCGGCGGCCGTCCCGTGGGTCCATCCGTCCAGGTCCATGGCGCCCCGGACGCGCGTGGTCGTGGTCTCGGGAAACATCCGCTCGGCGGTGTCAGCGACCGCCATGTCGCGGGCGGCGAGGACCGGGAGCAGGTGGGGGGTCGCGGTCCCCACGGCTCCGGCGCGGGCCCCGGTCCCGGCCTCCTCCGCCTCGGCGTCCGCGGTGACACGGGCGGCATCGGCGGCGAGCCGGCTGCCCAGGCGCTGGGCGTACGCCATCAGGAAGGACTGCCGAAACGTCTTGGTCCGCTTGCGTCCGCCGGCCCGCTGGCCCGCCTCGGCCTTCGCCATCGCCACCGTGCCCTGGACCAGCAGGGAGGTGTACAGCAGTTCCACGGCGTCCAGATCCGGATCGAAGCCGACCACCGTGGAGAAACCGAGATCGCCGTTCCACACCGCGCGGCAGCGGTTCGCGGAGGCGACCGCGTCGAGCAGGATCGCCTTCGCCGTCTCGTACGGGGCATCGACCCCGATCCGGCATGCCCCGGGCGCCTCCTTGCTGTGGGTACGGGCGGCGAGCAGGGCCTCGTCGATGGAGTGCCGGGCCATCAGTTCCTGCGCCTTGGTGGTGAGTGCCTCGGCCTCCTCGGGGAATCCGGTCGCCTCCGCCTTGGCGAGCAGGGCACGGATCCGGGTCAGCATCCGGGGTTCGTCGTGCGCGGGCGGCAGGCGGAGTCCGTGCGGAAGGGCGCCGGGCGGCGGACCGACCGGTTCGATGGCGGGGAGCCGGAGCAGCAGCCGGTACAGGCCGAGAAGGGCGGAGGCGTAGGAAAACCTGTCGGGCCGGTTCCGGGCCGGCGCGGCGGGCAGTCCGTCGAGCTGGGACCGCCAGCGGGGCGGCAGTCGCTCGTACCGTCCGGTCTCCGAGCCGATCAGCCCGGCGACGAGTCCGACGGCGGTCTCGTCGAGTTCGCGGCGGACGATGCGTACGACGTCGGCGGGGAGCCAGCCCCGCTCCCAGGCCCGGCGGACGAACTCCTCACCGCGCCGGTGCAGTTCGGCATCGACCGCGGGGTGGGCGGCCAGGAGGGAGGCACCACTGTCGAGACCGGCGTCGCCGTCCGAATAGAGGGCCGCCGCGAATGCCTGGTCGATCACCGGTTCCATGAGGTCAGGGTAGGCAGGGCGGTACGGCGCGGTCCGCCTGGCCCCGCCCCCGTCGACCGGCCGACGGCCGTGCCCACGGAGCCCGCCGGGCACGGAGAGGCGGCCCGGGCCGCCCACAGCGGAGGCCCCGCACGGGCCAGGTTGTCCACACCCTGTGGATATCGAACTCCCGCGCGACCACCGCGGGCGCCCGACCCGGCGGGGCACCCCTCGACGCCCGCGGACCGGGCCACCGGGGTCGAGGTACGGGTGAGGGACCGGGGCCGACCGGGCCGGAAGGGCGAGGGGCCCGGTCCGCTCGTCCGGAATCGGTCCGGGCGGCGTGATTGGTCCATCCAGCCCGACCCGATGACGATGTATCCGCTTTCATCCTTTTATCCAGGTTTAGCGTGCTTTCATCTCGCCATGGAGGCGATCAAGTGATGACCGGAGACCGACAGCAGGACACGCAGGCACGGGCGATCCCGTCGCGGCGGCGCGTACTGGCCGCCGCCGCCGCGCTCGCCCCGGTACTGACCACGGCCGGACCCGCCGCCGCTCGCGCCCTTCCCGCGGAGATGCCCGGGACGGGGCACACCGGGCGGGTCGAGCCGGTGCGGACCGATCTGGCGGACTGGGCGGGCGTGGCGAGAGCGCTGGGCCGCAGCGGCAACATGCTGCGCGGAACGACGTACCACACGGGCTTCCCCCGGCGGGACCTCCACGTGGTCTCCAAGGGCGTCCTCGTCACACCGGGGCTCGCCATGGGCACGCACGTGGCCTTCGTCCGCTACACCGACGGCTCCACCATGCTGATGGGCGACGTGGTGGTCACCGAGAAGGAACTGCAGCGGGTGACCGACGCCTGGCAGGCGCACGGAATCGAGCAGACCGCGCTCCACAAGCACCTGCTCGCCCAGATCCCCGACCTCTGGTGGACCCATGTCCACGCGCACGGCCACGATGCGGTCGCCCTGGCCCGCGGTCTGCGCGCCGGCTTCGACCGCACCAGCACCCCGCCCGCCGTGCCGCCCGGCCCCGTGACCACGGTCGACCTGGACGTCGCGGGGATGGAGGCGGCGCTCGGCGCCAAGGGTTCCGTCGAGGACGGGCTCTACAAGATCATCTTTGTCCGCCGCGAGACCATCGCGTACGGCCATCTGGTCCTGCCGCCCGGCCTGGGGTCGACCAGCGCGTTCAACTTCCAGCCGCTGGGTGGCGGGCGTGCCGCGCTCAGCGGCGACTGCGCCATGCTCGCCGACGAGGTTCCGCACGTACTGAAGGCCCTGCGGCGCGGCGGGATCGAACTCGTCGAACTGCACAACCACCACCTGGCGGAGGACCCCCGCCTGTTCTTCACCCACTTCTGGGCCGTGGGTGACGGCGTCGAGCTGGCACGGGCGCTGCGCCCCGCGGTGGACGCCACCGACGTCGTGCCGTCCGGCTGAGAGCGACCCCCGCGCACCGGCCGCGCCGCCCCGCCCCTGCCGCCGGGCCCCACCGGCCGCTGCCGTGCCCGTCGGCCCCGCCCCCACCGGCCGGCCGGGGCCGCGGACCGATTCCGCCGGTCCAGCGACCCCGGCCGCCGAATCCGTTCTTCATATGGACCAATCGGCCCGGAGCGGCGCGTGTCCGTACGGACGACCGGGCACCCATGACCCGTCCAGCCCGCCCATTCCTCGAACCACCCGTCAGATCCCCCTCTGGAGCTCCGCATGGAACCAGTCGCCGACGCACGGTACTGCCCGTTCGACTACGCCGAGGCCCTCGAATTCGACCCGGTGCTCAGGCACTTGATGACCGAAGAACCCGTCTCCCGCATCCGGCTGCCGCACGGTGACGGCGAGGCGTGGCTCGTCACCGGCTACGACGACGTGCGCACGGTGACCACCGACCGGCGTTTCAGCCGGAGCGCCATCATCGGCCGGAACTTTCCGCGCATGACCCCCGAGCCGATCGTCCAGGACGAAGCCATCAACGTGATGGACCCGCCCGGCAGCAGCCGGCTGCGGAGCCTGATCTCCAAGGGCTTCGCGCCGCGTCACATGGAACGCATGAGAGTGCGCACCCAGCACGTCGTGGACGAGCTGTTCGACCGGATGGAGGAACACGGCGCCCCCGCCGACCTCTTCGAGCACCTGGCGGCCCCGCTTCCCCTGACCACCATCTGCGAAGTCCTCGACATTCCCGAGTCCGACCGCGCGCAACTGCGGGCCCACGCCCGGACCATGATGGACACGACCGTCGAGAACCGGGACAACGCGATCCGGTCCAAGGCCGAACTCCGCTCCTACTTCCAGACGTTGACGGCACAGCGGCGCGCGAACCCGGGTGACGACCTGGTCAGCGCGCTGGCCACGGCGCGCGACGGGGACGAGATCCTCAACGACAAGGAACTGACCGTCATGGCCATGGTCCTGATGATCACCGGTCAGGACACCACCACGTACGAGCTCGGGAACATCTCCTACACGCTGCTCACCAGGCCCGACGTGCTCGCGATGCTGCGCGAGCGACCCGACATGCTCCCGCAGGCCATGGAGGAGCTGCTGCGCTTCATCCCCTTCCGCAAGGGCGTCGGCATCCCTCGGGTCGCCACCGAGGACGTGGAGCTCAGCGGGGTGAGGATCCGTAAAGGCGACATCGTGCACGTCTCCTATCTGACGGCCAACCGCGACCCACGGAAGTTCGACCGGCCCGACGAGCTGGATCTGGAGCGCGAGAATCCGGCCCACATGACGTTCGGCTGGGGCGGACACCACTGCCTCGGCGCGCCGCTCGCCGCCACGGAGCTCCAGGTCGCCATCAGCACCCTGTTGAAGCGTTTCCCCGCTCTGAAGCTGGCGACACCGGCCGAGGAGGTGCGCTGGAACAAGACCTCGATCTGGCGCTATCCCCTGGAACTGCCCGTCAGCTGGTGACAGGGGCGGTCCGGCAGCGCACCGGACCGCCGCGCACGGACTGCGACCGTCCTCGATGACGAGTCGCGGGGGGGGGGGGGGGGGGGGGCCGCCCCCCCCGCCCGCCCCCCCCCCCCCCGCCCCCCGGCCCCCCCCCCCCCCCCCCCCCCCCCCCCCCCCCCCCCGCCCCCCCGCCCC
>NZ_JBIWOS010000004.1:634309-636009 GCF_044767885.1 Streptomyces sp. NPDC101194 | reverse complement strand
TGTGTGGTGGGTCGGGGGGGGGCCGGCCCCCCCCCGCCCCGCCGCCCCCGGGGGGGCCCGCCCCCCCCGGGCGGGGGGGGGGGGGGGCCCCGGCCCCCCCGCCCCGGGCGGGGGGGGGGGGCCCCCCTGCCGCGCTTCGGCCCCTGCCCGCCCCGGCTCGACATGCGGCCCCGACCGGCCTGCCGTAACGTGATTCCGACGGCCACCCAGCCGTGGCGGATCGAACGTCCGATCAATGACCGATCAGAACGTCCGCCCACGAACGGCTAGAACTCAGTCTTCGACGGTCGGCCCGTCCGCGCCCGTTCCAGGGGTACCGAACCCGGCGCAGGAATCCACCGAGGCCCTGTCCCGCGCCGCGCGTACGGGGCCGTGGTGGCCGTTCCCGCGTCGGCGGACGCCCCCGTGACCGTCCCGGGCCCGGCGGCGTGGACCAAGTCCGCTAGGAGGAGTTCCATGGCGGTTCTCTGCAAGCCGGCCATCGCGGTTCCCGAGTACGTCATCACCAACGAGGAAACCCTTGAGCTGGCACGACGGTTGCACGGCGACCATCCGCAGATCGACCTGGTACTTCGGCTCATCGAACACACCGGGGTGCAGAAACGGCACCTGATCCAGCCGATCGAGAAGGTGCTGCAGCATCCGGGCTTCGACGCCCGCAGCATCACCTACGAGGAGCACACCAAGGCCCGGGTGCCCGCAGTCGTGCGCCAGGCGCTCGACCAGGCCGAACTGGAGCCGCAACAGATCGACTTGATCGTGTACGTCTCCTGCACCGGCTTCATGATGCCGCCGCCGACATCGTGGCTCATCGGAGAGATGGGCTTCCGGCCCCAGACGCGCCAGCTGCCGATCGCCCAACTCGGCTGCGCCGCGGGCGGTGCGGCCGTCAACCGGGCCCACGACTTCTGCAGGGCCTACCCGGACGCCAATGTGCTGGTCGTCGCCTGCGAGTTCTGCTCGCTGTGCTACCAGCCCACCGACCTGGGTGTCGGATCCCTGCTGTCCAACGGCCTGTTCGGCGACGGCATAGCCGCCGTCGTTCTGCGGGGCCACGGAGGCACGGGGGTGCGTCTGGAACGCAACGGCTCGTTCATCATCCCGGACACCGAAGACTGGATCTCCTACGCGGTCCGGTCCACCGGGTTCCACTTCCAGCTCGACAAGCGGGTGCCCGGAACCATGGAGCCCCTCGCTCCGGCGCTGAACGCCGTGGCGGAGGAACACCAGTGGAACGCCGGCAAGCTGGACTTCTACATCATCCACGCGGGCGGCCCGCGCATCCTGGACGATCTGAGCCGCTTCCTCGATGTGCCGCCGGAAGCGTTCCGCTTCAGCCGGGCCACGCTCACCGAGTACGGCAACATAGCCAGCGCGGTGGTGCTCGACGCCCTCGGCCGGATGTTCGAGGAGGCTTCGGCCCTCGACGGCCACCGCGGACTGATGGCCGGCTTCGGCCCCGGCATCACCGCCGAGATCTCTCTGGGCACCTGGACGACGGGCTCCGACTAGGGTCTCTCGTCCGGATGGATCGGCCCGGCATACGAGGACACGCGAGGCCCGGGGGACGGGCCCCGATTCCGGGGAGCGGCAGGGCAGGACGGGGCGGGGGGGGGGCCCCCCCCGGGGGGCCCCCCCCCCCCCCCCCCGCGGGGGCCCCCCCCCCCCCCCCCCCCCCCCCCCCCCCCCCCCCCCGGGCC
>NZ_JBIWOS010000004.1:537825-634301 GCF_044767885.1 Streptomyces sp. NPDC101194 | reverse complement strand
CGCGGCCCGCTCGGGGGGGGGGGGGGGGCGGGGGGGGGGGGGGGCCCCCCCGGGGGGGGGGGGCCCCCCCCCCCCGGGGGGGGCCCCCCCCCCACGCCGCATCACCTGCCGCCCCGCGTCCCCATGCGGTCCACGGCCTCCCGCCGACCCGCGCCGCGCCACCGCGCCCGTGTCAGTGCCGGGTGCCAGACTCGACCACATGACCGAACGTTGGGCTCTGGCCGCCACGGAGACCGGCGGCGCCCTGCTCGCCCCGCTGGACTCCACCGGCCTGCCCACCGCCCCGGTCCTGACCGAGACGGACCTCGTGGAGGCCGTCCGCTCCCGCCCGGAGGTCACGCGCTGGGTCTGGCGGTCCACTGCCGAGATCTACCCGCGCCTGCTCTCCGCGGGTGTCCCGGTGGCCCGCTGCTACGACGTCGAGGTCGCCGAATCCCTCCTCCTCGCCCATGAGGGCCGCCTCGGCGAACCCCGTTCCGCCGCCGCCGCCCACGCCCGTCTGCACGGCGCCCCCGTGCCCCCCGATCCGCCGCAGCGCTCCGCCGAGCCCGGCTCGCAGTCCTCCCTCTTCGAGCCGCGGTCCGGCACCGGCCTGCCGTTCGACGGCCTGCTCCAGGTCTACGCCGACCAGCTCCGCCGCCATGACGCCACGGCGCACCCGGGCCGGATGCGCCTGCTGACGGCCGCCGAATCGGCGGGCATGCTGGTCGCCGCCGAGATGAACCGTTCCGGGCTCCCCTGGCGCGCCGATGTCCACCGGGACGTGCTCCAGGAGCTGCTCGGCGAGCGCTACGCGGGCGGCGGCGAGCCCCGCAGACTGGCCGAGCTGGCCGACGAGGTGTCGGCCGCCTTCGGCAGACGGGTCCGCCCCGACCTCCCCGCCGACGTCGTGAAGGCCTTCGCACAGGCCGGCATCAAGGTGAAGTCCACCCGGCGCTGGGAGATCGAGGAGCTGGACCATCCCGCGGTGGAGCCCCTCATCCGGTACAAGAAGCTGTACCGGATCTGGACGGCGCACGGCTGGAGCTGGCTCCAGGACTGGGTGCGCGACGGGCGTTTCCGCCCCGAGTACCAGCCGGGCGGCTCGGTCAGCGGGCGCTGGACGACCAACGGCGGAGGGGCGCTGCAGATCCCCAAGGTGATACGTCGGGCGGTCGTCGCCGACGAGGGCTGGCGCCTGGTCGTGGCGGACGCCGACCAGATGGAACCCAGGGTCCTCGCCGCGATCTCCCGCGACCGCGGTCTGATGGAGGTGGCGGGCCATGACGGCGATCTCTACACCGCGTTGTCGGACCGGGCCTTCCACGGCGACCGGGACCACGCCAAGCTCGCCCTGCTGGGCGCGATCTACGGCCAGACCTCGGGCGACGGCCTGAAGAATCTGGCCGCCCTGCGCCGAAGATTCCCGCTGGCCGTGGCCTATGTCGACGACGCCGCGAAAGCGGGCGAGGAGGGGCGCCTCGTACGGACGTATCTGGGCCGGACCAGTCCCCCCGCGGCCGGGAGCGGTGACGACGACGAAGCCGGCATTCCGCAGGAGAGCGCCGAACCGCCTTCCGGCGACGGTCGGTTCACGCCGGGATACGCGTCGTCCCATGCCCGCGCACGGGGCCGCTTCACCCGCAACTTCGTGGTGCAGGGCAGCGCGGCCGACTGGGCGCTGTTGCTCCTCGCCGCCCTCCGCCGGTCGCTCCTCGCCGCCGGGCTCCGGGCCGAACTGGTCTTCTTCCAGCACGACGAGGTGATCGTGCACTGTCCGCAGGAGGAGGCCGAGGCGGTCGTGGAGGCGATCCGGTCGGCGGGTGACACCGCCGGGCGAACCGTCTTCGGCGACACGCCGGTGCGCTTTCCGTTCACGACTGCGGTGGTGGAGCGCTATTCGGACGCGAAGTAGCCGGTCGGCCGCTCACGCACCGGAGCCGGGCGTGCCGGACTCCCCGCGCCCCCGCTGTTCTCCCGTACCCGGCCGCGCGTCGGGTCCCGGCGCGTGCCGGGCGCCCCGAGCGGTCTGTTCGCCGAATCCGGCCAGCCCGTGGTCGTAACGCGCGGGACGCAGATGCTGATGACGATGCCGGGCATTGAGCCGATGGATGACGAACGCCGCGATCGCGATCATCGCGAGGACGACCACGACGGTGACCAGGGTATTCATTGCAATACCGGCCCCCTTCGACACGCAGGCCGACAGAAGCGGCTCGTCGGGAGCCGTACACATCCAGGCTACTCCGCGGCCGGCCGGGCGCTCGTCGGCCGGACGGACGGGCGCAGCCGCGACCGTGTCCTCCTGGTCCGTTCCCGTTCCCGTGCCCGCGCCCGTGTCCTCCCGGTCCGTGTCCCTCTGCGGAAGGGGAAGGGTCCGGACCGGATGAGAAGCTCCGGTCCGGACCGGGCGCGGCGTGCGCCCCGCGAGGGAAACCCCGGGGCACACCCGCGCAGCGGTGGTACGCCTTTGCCGTGCTGCGTGTCTACCCGCGTTCCCACAGCGCGGGGACGTTCGGCGGTTCCCAGCCGGTCATGGCCGAGTGCGCCTGCAGACAGCGGTACGCGACCCCGCCGTAGGTGACGCGGTCTCCCGCGTTGTAGAGCGTTCCGGCCGCCCAGGTGGAGCCGGGCGGGTCGGTCGGCGGATCGGTCGGGTCGGTCGGGTCGGTCGGGTCCTGGGCGACGTCGAGGACGAAGTCGAAGGTCCCTTCCTCGGCGGAGCCGACGGCCCGGACGTTCATGAGGAGCGCCGGGTCGAAGAGGGTGTCCGTGTTGTTGCGCGGCTCGTCGGGGAAGTACAGCTGGGTGGTCAGGATGCCCGAACCGGGCGCCTGAGCCTTGACATGGATGTGCCGCGTCCGGCCGGGGTACAGCCCCGGCACGATCGTGGTCAGGGTGAAGGCCCCCGACCGGTCGGTGAACTGGTGGCCGCGGAACGCGTACCCGCCCATGTCGTACGCGCCGTTGGTGTCGGCCTGCCAGAAATCGAGGAGCACTCCGGGGATGGGCTTGCAGGCCCGACCGAAGACGTATCCGCTGACGGTCAGCCGGACACCGGGCGTGCTGCCGGTCACCAGGCTCGTACGGAGCGGGGAGTTGGGCTTGAAGTAGGGGCCTTCGATCTGCTCGTGGGTCGGTCCGTCGCCGTCGTCGCAGTTCGGGGTGGGGGCCAGGGGCCGGCCCCCGGTCCCGCCATCGCGGGCCAGCGCGACGCCACCCCCGGCGAGCAGCGGGACGGCACCGGCGACGAGAGCGGCCTTGAGGAGGGTCTTGCGGCTGATCCGGCGGTCGTCGCCGGAACCTTCGTTCACTTCTGGGGTCATGGCTGATTCCTCGGGATGGGGGAAGGGCACGTGCATGACACAGAGCGGAGCGGGGGTGCGCGCCGCCCGGCCGGGAGGCCGGAGCGTGAGCCGGGCGGGCGCGGTGTTCGGCGGCGGCCTCGCCCGGGGCCGCCGGGGCCGGGCTTCTCTTCGGATCAGACCGGATCGGTGCCACCGTTCTGCCCGGGGCGTGCGAGCGCGGTGTGATCCGGACGGAGTCCCTACAGCTGCTGCCAGAGCGCCGGCACGTTCGGCGGCGTCCAGCCGGGCTGCGCCAGGTGCGCCTGCAGGCAGCGGTAACTGCCGGAGCCGTAGGTCACGACGTCGCCCGCCGCGTACGTGGTCCCCGCCGCCCAGCTGCCGCCCGGGTCGGTCGGCGGGTCCGTCGGATCGGTCGGGGTGCCACTGGTGACCAGGGTGAGTCCGTACGCCTGGAGCGCCGGGTTCACCGGCTGGAAGTACGTCGTACCGCCCTGGGAGCAGTTGCCGGAGCCGCCGGACGTGACGCCCTGCGCCTGGCTGCCGGAGACGAACGAACCACCGGAGTCGCCGGGTTCGGCGCACACGTTGGTGCGGGTGACCCCGGAGACGGTGCCCTCCTGGTAGGTGACGCTGGTGTTGCGCTGCTGCACCGTTCCGCAGTGCCAGCCCGTCGTCGAACCCGAGCGGCAGACCGACGAGCCCTCCAGCGCCTCGGTGGATCCGGTGACCGTCACATCGCCGTTGCCGTACCCGTTGACCAGGGCGCGCGGCGTCCAGTTGGTGTTGGTGGCGACCCAGGAGTAGTCGCGGCCGGGGAAGGTGGAGCCCTGGAAGGAGCCCTGGGCCTGCTGGTTGTAGCCGCTGGTGCTGACCCCGGGTGTGCCGCAGTGACCGGCGCTGACGAAACCGGACTGGCCACTGCCGCGCTTCACGGGGAAGCCGATGGAGCAGCGCCCGGAGCCGTTCATGTAGTAGGCGTCACCACCCCGCAGATCCGTGAAGGTACGGGGCCGCTCGGCCGACCGGCTCACCGTCACCACTGCGTGCGGCACGTCCGCCGCGGCGAGGAAGGCATCGGCGGCCGAGGCACGGGCGGCCTGCACGACCACACGATTGGTGGCCACGTCGACGTACCAGGCGGGTATGTCCAGCGGGGCCTCGCGCAACGCGACCCGGTCCAACGCGGCCTTGGCGGATTCGAGTTCGGCCAGGCTGTGCTCGACGACGACGGGCCGGGCACCGGCCCGTCGGACACGGGCGGCGTCCGCGGCGTCGGTGGTGGCGACGGTCAGCGCGGCGTCGTCACCGCTCACCCGGGCCCCGGCGAAGTCCGCGCCCAGGGAGTACCGCAGACCGGCGGCGACGGCGGCGGCCCGCGACTCGTTGCCGATCCTGTCGCGCGCCTCGGAGGCGGTCAGTCCGAGGTCGCGCCGCATGGCCTTCAGCAGACCGGGCGAGAGCTGTTCGGTGCCCGCGACGGTGGGGGTGGGGAGGTGGGGAGCGGGATCGGCGGACGCGCTGCCGGTCAGGCCGGCGAGCGCGAGTACACCGACGGCCACGCCGGCGGTGCACGCGGCCAGGGCACGTCTGCGGAGGATGGTCCTCTCCACGGAACTCTCCTTGATTTCGGGGGAATTGCCGCCAACGTAGCCGCGTACACGTCACCCTCAGGAGATCCCGTCCTCCCCCTCACTTCGCGTTATGGGGCCCTCGGCCGAAAGCCCTTAGGCTCCGCGCATGGCCACGCATGAGCACGAGATCACCGAACCCGTCGACCTGTGCCTGCCGGACGGCCGGCTGAACCCGGCGGCCCGCGGCTGGTCCAGGCAGCCGCTGCACCGGGCGAATCTTCGGGGCTGGGGGCGGACCAAGCGCTGGGAGTACTGGTGCGTGACCACCCCGACCCATCTCGTCGCCCTGACGGTGAGCGACCTCGACTTCCTGGCCCTGAACACGGTGTACGTACTGGAATACGGACCGCAGGGGCGCGAGTTCGAGCGCACCTCGATCGTTCCCGGCGGGCGCAGCGTCCGTCTCCCGGAAGTGATCGCGGGCGCGGCCGGCTCGCCCGCCGTGGTGGTCGGTCCGCAGCGCCCCACCGGCGGCAAGGTCAGGATCGAGATCCATGCGGAGGACGGCGGCACCCGGCTGCGAGCCCGTTGCCTGACGCCGCGCTCACCGCAGGGCGCCAGGGGCACGCGGGGAACCGAGGAGGCTGCGGAGACCGTGGAGGTGGACCTCTTCGCCTCTCTGCCCGCCGGCCACGAGACGTTGTCCGTCGTCGTGCCGTGGAGCGGACGCCGCTTCCAGTACACGTCGAAGCACACGGCCCGCCCCGCCTCCGGTACGGTCCGGATCGGTGACAGGGTCCTGGAGTTCGGTGAGGACGCCTGGGCCGTGCTCGACCACGGCCGGGGGCGGTGGCCGCGCTCGGTCGACTGGAACTGGGGAGCCGCCTCGGGGCGCACGGGCGGCCACACGGTGGGTCTGCAGTTCGGCGGCCGCTGGACCCGGGGCACCGGCGCGACCGAGAACGCGCTCTGCGTGGACGGCCGACTCACCAAGATCGGGGAGGAGTTGGAGTGGCGCTGGTCGCCCACCGACTTCATGGCCCCGTGGACCATCACATCCGCGGGCGAACGGCCCGCGGTGGACCTGACGTTCACCCCTTTCCACAACCGCTCCACCCGCACCGACGCCGGTCTGATCGCCAACCGCACCGACCAGTGCTTCGGCCACTACACCGGCCTCGTCCGGGACGACGAGGGCCGCGAGATCACCGTGGATCAGCTCCTCGGCTGGGCCGAGGACGTCCACATGCGCTGGTGACCTCCCCGTACCGCCGCCGGTGCCCATAGGTTCGCCCCATGCGAATAGGTGAGCTTCTGGGTGCCGGACGGTCCGCTGATGTGTACGCGCTCGACGAGAAGTGGGTGCTGCGCCGTTACCGCGACGGAACGGACGCCACTCATGAGTGGACGGTCATGTCCTACCTCAGCGCCCACGGCTACCCGGTGCCCCGGCTCGGCCCCCGCGACGCCCGAACGGCTCCCCGCGACCTGATGCTGCAGCGGCTGAGCGGTCCGACGATGCTGAGGTCCCTGCTGTCCGGAGACATCTCCGCCGCCGAGGCCGGCGCCATGCTGGCCGCTCTCCTCGCCGAACTCCATACCGTCCCGGCCCGGCTCTCCCCACACCCCGGGGACCGGATTCTCCATCTCGACCTGCACCCGGACAACGTGATGCTGACGCCCCGGGGCCCGGTGGTGATCGACTGGAGCAACACCAGGGAGGGCGCACCGGCCGGCGACCGGGCCATGTCGGCCCTGATCGTCGCCCAGGTCGCGGTCGATCCCCGGTCTCTTGCGGCGGCGGGTGCCCGCGCCCTGCTGGAAGCCCTGGTCCCGCATCTCTCCGCCTCCGGCGGCATACCCGCCCACCACCTCGCCGAAGCCGCCTCCCGGCGCGCCGCCGACCCGATGACGAGCGCGCACGAGACGGCCCTCATCGACCGGGCCACGTCACTGATCACCGAGCTCACGCAGTGAACCGGCACACCGCGCCCCGGCCCGTCCGGACCGCCCTCGCCCACGCGGACCGGTCCTCCCCGACGGCATCGGCACGGATCCGGCCCGGGGTTGCACGGGGCCGGGGGCGGACGACACCGAGGCCGCCGCGTCTCAGCGCGGCCAGTCGGATGCGGGATCGACCGCGAGCAGGGGACGGATGGCGCCCAGCACGGCGCCGATGCAGACATCGCGCAGTTCGGCGCGGCTGCAGGTTTCCCGGGTGAGCCAGTCGACGCAGAGCACCTGGACGAACACCAGCCAGCTCTTCAGGACTCCGGAGACGGCCTCGCGGGCATTCTCGTCGGCCAGGGGGAGCACATTGAGCAGGCCGGCGCGCAGGGCGTCGAGCTCGTCGTTCATGATCGTCTGGATGACCGGGTCGCCGACGAGGACCCGGTTCGCGGCGAGGACGGCGTTCCTGTTCTCGATGAAGTAGTCGAGATGCGCGTCCAGGCCCTCGGTGAGCTGCTCGACGAGGGTCTGCGTCGGGTCGAACCGGGTGTTGACGAGCAGTTGGTCGGCCGCCTGCTGGTAGACCGCGGCGAACAGGTCGCGTTTGCCCGGGAAGTGACGGTAGAGCAGCGCACGGGAGACGCCCGCCTCTTCGGCGACATCCTCCATCAACACCTCTTCGTACGGACGGGCGGCGAAGAGGCGCGCGCCCACGGCGAGGAACCGGGCTCGACGGTCGGCAGGACTGAGTCGTTGACGGGGAGGCACGACCGAAGACTACTTGACACGCGTCTACTAGCCGGGCATAGCTTGGTAGACAGATGTCAACCAACGCTGGGGCGGTGGGTCATGGCCAGGACTCTCAAGGTGCTCGCACTGACGATGGGGGTCGCCTGCGTGGCGATCGGGTTCCTCCACATGGTGCTGGGAAACGCCGCGATTCCGGGCGCCCATGCGGCCGGTGCGACAGTGGACAGCCTGGGCCGCTTCTTCGGGGCGATCTTCGCCGGGTACGGCCTGGCGTGGCTGTGGGCCGCCCGCCGGACACCGATCCCGGCACGCGCGGTGCGGTGGCTGTCGGGCGTCTTCCTGCTGGGTGGACTCAGCCGTCTGCCGTCGCTCGCCGTGGCAGGGCGGCCGGACTCGTTCCAGTTGGTCCTGGCCGCGATCGAACTCGCCCTGCCGCCCGTGTACTTCTGGCTGGCGGACGCGGACGAACGGGCGTCGAAGACGCTGCCGCACGCAGCGTCCCGGGCATAGGACCGGGCGACACTCCCTGGCCACGACGCGCCACCGCCCGAGCACCGCGCCCGCGGACCGGGCCGGCCCGTCTCCCCCACCGAGGCGCGCGTCAGGGCCGGGTTCGCGGTTCACGGGTTCACCGATCCGCCCCGTCACGCCCCAGCCACGACAAAACCCCAGGTCACGGACTACGTGACCTGGGGTTTCACTTGAGCCGCCTTCGGGATTCGAACCCGAGACCTACGCATTACGAGTGCGTTGCTCTGGCCAACTGAGCTAAGGCGGCGCGCCCTGTCGCACTATGGTGCGATCAGCAGCGTCGCCAAGTCTACACAGTTTCCGGGGGTGCTCCGTACCAGCCCTGCTGCGGGCCGTTCTCGCAGGTCAGCAAGGGGGCGGTGAGGGCCGGCGGCCGTTCGGCGGCAGGCCGGCACGCTCAGGAGCACTGCTTGCCGTCGGCCGGCGGGGTGCCGTCCAGGAGATAGGTGTTGATCGCCGTGTCGATGCAGTCGCTGCCTCGGCCGTACGCCGTGTGGCCGTCGCCGCGGTAGGTGAGGAGCGTGCCGGAGGAGAGCTGGCCGGCCAGGGACCGGGCCCACTTGTACGGGGTGGCCGGGTCGCGGGTGGTGCCGACCACGACGATCGGGGCCGCGCCCTTCGCCTCGATGCGGTGAGGGGTTCCGGTGGGCCGGACCGGCCAGTGGGCGCAGTTCAGTGCTGCCCAGGTGAAGGTCCTGCCGAAGACCGGGGACGCCTTCTCGAAGCCCGGAAGTGCCCGCGCGGCGGCATCGGCGTCGGCGAAGGCGGGCGGCAGGTCCAGGCAGTTCACGGCCGTGTTGGCGGACATCAGATTCGCGTACGTGCCGTTCGGTTCGCGTTCGTAGTAGCCGTCCGCCAGGGAGAGCAGGCCGGAGCCGTCGCCCTTCTCGGCGCCGGCGAGGGCGTCGCGGAGCTGGGGCCAGGCCGACTCGTCGTACATGGCGGCGATGACCCCGGTGGTGGCGAGGGACTCGGTGAGCTCGCGGGAGTCGCCGGTGGGGACGGGCCTGGCGTCGAGGCCCGCGAAGAGCCGCTTGAGGCGCACGGCCGCGTCGGCGGCGGAGGTGGTGCCGAGCGGGCAGCCCGCCTTCTTCACACAGTCGGCGGCGAAGGACTGGAACGCGGTCTCGAAGCCGGCGGTCTGATCACGGTTGACGTCGAGAGACGAGAGAGACGGGTCCATCGCGCCGTCCAGGACGAGGCGGCCGACCCGGGCGGGGAACAGCTCGGCGTACGTCGCGCCGAGATACGTACCGTACGACGCCCCGACGTAGTGCAGCTTCTCGTCGCCGAGCAGGGACCGCAGCACGTCCATGTCGCGGGCCGTCTCGACGGTGGAGACATGCGGAAGGATCTTGCCGGAGTGCCGCTCGCAGCCGCTCGCGAACTGTTCGTAGGCGGCGCTCAGCCGCTCGACCTCGGCGGCGTCGTCCGGGGTCTGGTCGACCTGGGTGTAGGCGTCCATCTGCGGACCGGTGAGGCACTCGACGGGCTCGCTCCGGGCCACTCCGCGTGGATCGATCGCGACCATGTCGTAGCGGGCCCTGACCTGGGCGGGGTAGCCGATGCCCGCGTAATCCTGCAGATAGCCGATGGCCGAGCCGCCGGGGCCACCGGGGTTCACCAGGAGGGTGCCGATCCGCTCGCCGGGTCCGGTGGCCTTCACCCGGGAGACGGCCAGTTCGATGTCGCCGCCGTCCGGTTCGGCGTAGTCCAGCGGCGCCCGCATCGTCGTGCACTGGAATCCCTCGACGCCGCAGTCCCGCCAGTCCAGTTGTTGCGCGTAGTACGTCTTGAGCGCGGCGGGGACGGTCGGCGGGGTGGAGGACGGTGAGGCGTTCGTCGAACTTCCGCCGCTGCAGCCGGAGACGAGGAGGCCGACAGCGCCGAGGGCGATGGCGAAGATGCGGAGCGGGCGCCTGGTGTCCATCCCCGGAGCGTAGTCGCCGCTCGGCCGCTCGCCCGGTTCTCCGCCCGTACGGGTGAAAGCAGCGACATGCGGTGATGACGACGCGCAGCGGCGGGCCGTGGTGACGAGCGGCGGTGCGAAGCGGCGTCAGCCCGCGCGCAGTGCCATCGTCATCGCCTCCACCGCGAGCAGCGGCGCCACATTGCGGTCCAGCGCCCGCCGGCAGGCGATCACCGCCTCTATCCGGCGCAGGGTGCGCTCGGGCGTGGACGAGCGGGCGACGCGGTCGAGGGCGTCCTCTGCGTCCGCGTTGGCGATGGCGATCCGCGAGCCCAACTGGATGGCCAGCACATCGCGGTAGAAGCCGGTCAGGTCGGTGAGGGCGAGATCGAGACTGTCACGCTGCGTACGGGTCTTGCGGCGCTTCTGCCTGTCCTCCAGCTCCTTCATCACCCCCGCCGTACCGCGCGGCATCCGTCCCCCGGCGACTGCGCCGAGCGCGGCCTTCATCTCCTCCGTCTCCTTGGCGTCGACCTCCTCCGAGACCTGCTTGGCGTCGTCGGTGGCGGTGTCGATCAGCTCCTGGGCGGCCTTGAGACAGCCCCCGATGTCCTCGACCCGCAGCGGGAGCTTGAGAACGGCGGCCCGACGGGAACGGGCTCTCTCGTCGGTGGCGAGGCGGCGGGCCCTGCCGATGTGGCCCTGGGTGGCACGGGCTGCGGACGCGGCCCGCTCCGGATCGATGCCATCACGCCGGATCAGCACGTCGGCGACCGCGTCGACCGGGGGCGTGCGCAGCGTGAGATGACGGCAGCGGGAACGAATCGTGGGCAGCACGTCCTCGAGAGAGGGTGCGCAGAGCAGCCACACCGTGCGCGGCGCGGGCTCCTCGACCGCCTTCAGCAGGACGTTCCCCGCGCCTTCGGTGAGCCGGTCGGCGTCCTCCAGGACGATGACCTGCCAACGGCCGACGGCCGGGGAGAGCTGGGCACGGCGGACCAGCTCGCGGGTCTCCTTCACACCGATGGAGAGCAGATCCGTACGGACCACCTCGACATCGGCGTGCGTACCGATGAGGCTGGTGTGACAGCCGTCGCAGAAGCCGCAGCCCGGTGCGCCCCCCAGGGCGCGGTCGGGGCTGGTGCACTGGAGTGCGGCGGCGAAGGCCCGGGCGGCCGTGGAACGGCCGGAACCGGGTGGCCCGGTGAACAACCAGGCATGGGTCATCTTCGACCCGGGCGGCACCTGCTCCCCCGCCGCGTCGGCGGTGACCAGCGCATCGGCGTCCCGAGCGGCGGCACCGAGCTGCTCCTGCACCCGGTCCTGGCCGACCAGGTCGTCCCATACGGTCATGGGTCATCGCCCTTCCGGTGGTGTGCGGCCGCACGGCTGTGGTGCGACGCGGCCGCGCGGCTGTGATGTCACTGCTTGCCGGTCCGGCGTACCCGGCCCGGATCCGGCGTACCCGGCCCGGATCCGGCGTACCCGGCCGGGTCCCGCTTCCCCCGATCCCGTGGCCCAGGCCCAGGCCCCGCTTGCCCGGCCCGCAACCCGCTTCGCTCGTTCGGATCCGGCTTCCGGAGCCCGGCCTTCTGATCCGAACTCCCGATCCGACTTCCCATTGTGGGGGACGGGTCTGACAATCCCGGCGGCACGGCTGCCCGGCGGCACGGTTCGTCGGACCCGCCCGGCAGCCGTCGCGGATCAGCGGCGCGGTCGGCGTCCCCGGCCCGAGGGGCCCGAGCCCTCGTCGTCGCGGTGGTCGCCGAGCAGTTCGTCCGCCAGCGTGGGCAGATCGTCCAGCGGAGTCTCCTCGGCCCAGTCGGGACGAGGGCGCCGGCCCCGACGCTCCTGGCCCTCCTGATCGTCCCAGTGGTCCTGAACCGGCTGCTGGGTGCCCGCGCCCGGGTCGCCCATCTGCGGAAGCTCGCGCGTGCGCTCGTTCTCGCGCTCCGGCGCGGCGCCCGCCGGGCGCTCGTCACGGAAGATGCCCCGCGGAACCCGGTCCGACGGATTCATCTCCCGAGCGTTCCAAGCACCATGGCTGTCCCGGGTGTCCCGTACCGGAGGAAGCACCGTCGTCTCGTCCGCGGCACCGGCGGCGCCGGGCCGGTCGGACCGCTGGTCGGAGGAGTCGGCCCGTTCCGACCGGTCGTGGATCTTCGGGATCATCGCGGTTTCCGCCTCGTCGGACGGCGCGGTCGGGGTACCCGGCGAAGGCACCTGCTGCGTCACGTCGTTCGGGCTGACGATCGGTGTCGGCACCGTGATCTCGTTGTCCGGTACGGACGCCGCCGCGGCAGCCTCGGCGCGTGCCGCCTCCGCGGCGGCAGCCGCGTCGGCCTCGGCCTGCCGACGGGTCGCCTCGGCCCGCAGCAGCGCCTCCTCGGCCTTGCGCTGCTTCTCCAGTCGCCGTGCCTCGGCCTCCTTGCGCAGCCGGGCCTCCTCCTCGGCCTGCCTGCGCAGCCTGGCCTGCTCGGCCTCGCGGGCCGCCTCCTCGGCCTCCAGCCTGACCCGCTCCTCCTCGGCCTTGCGCCGGGCCTCCTCGGCACGCTGCCTGGCTTCCTCGGCCTGGCGTTCCTCCTCGCGCCGACGCGCCTCCTCCAGCTCTCGGCGCTTGCGCTCCTCCTCCTCGGCACGGAGCTTGGCGAGCTGTTCCTGCCGCTCGCGCTCCAGCCGCTCCTCCTCGGCCTTGCGGGCCGCTTCCTCCTCGGCCTTGCGCCGGGCCTCCTCCTCGGCCGCCTTGCGCGCCTCCTCCTGGGCCTTGATCTCGGCCTCGGAGAGCGGAAGGAGCTGGTCGAGCCGGTGGCGTACGACCGTGGTGATCACTTCCGGATCCTGGCCCGCGTCCACCACCAGGTAGCGGGTCGGGTCGGCGGCGGCCAGCGTCAGGAAACCGGACCGCACCCGGGCATGGAACTCGGGCGGCTCGGACTCCAGCCGGTCGGGGGCCTCGGTGAACCGTTCCCGCGCCGTCTCCGGGGCGACGTCCAGCAGCACCGTCAGATGCGGTACCAGTCCGCTCGTCGCCCAGCGCGAGATCCGGGCGATCTCGGTCGGGGAGAGATCACGGCCCGCGCCCTGGTAGGCGACGGACGAGTCGATGTAGCGGTCGGAGATGACGATCGCGCCACGCTCCAGCGCCGGGCGGACGACCGAGTCGACGTGCTCGGCGCGGTCGGCGGCGTACAGCAGTGCCTCGGCCCGGTTGGAGAGCCCGGCCGACGACACGTCGAGCAGGATCGAGCGCAGCCGCTTGCCGACCGGGGTCGCGCCCGGCTCGCGGGTGACGACGACCTCGTGGCCCTTGGCGCGGATCCAATCGGCGAGCGCCTCGACCTGGGTGGACTTGCCGGCGCCGTCGCCTCCCTCCAGGGCGAGGAAGAATCCGGTCGCGGCGGGGGCGACGGCCGGGTCGCCGCCGCGCAGCGCCTCACGCAGGTCGCGGCGCAACGGCACGCCGGAACGGTCGTCCGTTCTGGCGAGGACGATCACGGCGACGGGCAGCAGCAGGGCGCCGATCAGCATCAGGGCGAAGGCCGCTCCGCCGTGGGCGAAGACGAAGCCTCCGGAGCTCAGCCGGTGGGCGCCGATCGCCGCGGCCAGCAGCGGCCCCGCGAGCGCGCCGAGTGCGATGAGGACCCGTACGACGGCCTGGAGGTGCTCCGTGGTCCTGGCCCGGCGGAACTCCTCGGTCTCCTGGTCGACCAGGACATGGCCGGTGTGGGCGGCCACGCCCGCCGCGTAACCGGCGAGCACCGCGATCATGAGCACGGTCGCGGTGTCCGGCACGAGGCCCATGGCGAGGAGCGCGACACCGGTGACGGCGATGGCCAGGGCGAGCAGCCTGCGCCGCGACAGCGCGGGCAGCACCTTGCCGGCGGTACGGATGCCGACCCCGGTGGCTCCGGTCAGTCCGAGGACCAGCAGGGCGAAGGTGGCGGGTCCGCCGCCCAGCTCGGTGGCGTGCAGTACGGCGACGGCGGCGGCTGCGGCGATCGCTCCGGCGACCGCGGCCGAGGCGCCGACGATCAGCGGTACGGCTCCGGTGCGGCCCTTGTCGGGGCCGCTGCCGGTCGACGGCCGGCGCAGGCCCTCCAGCGGCGAGCGCGGGCGGGGCGTCTGCGAACCCGGCAGCTCCAGGAAGTACAGGGTCGAGATGGAGGCCGAGAAGAGCCCGGCCGCGACGTACGAGCCGAGGGCCGCCTGGTGGAGCGAGAACCACTCCAGCCCCGAGCCCAGCAGGTTGCCGATGAGCGTGGCGATCAGCAGGACGACCGCGGCGGCCGGGACGGCGGCGAAGTCGGTACGGAGGGAGAGCCGGCGCAATGCGTCGAGGCGGTCGGGCAGGGGACGTACCGCGGCGCCCTCGGGGGGCGGGGCGGGCAGCAGTGCCGGCGCCGCGCCGTCCTTGGCGACCGTCCACAGGCGTTCGCTCGCACCGACGACGAAGACGGTGATCAGGATCATCATGAGTGCCTTGTCGGGCATCCAGTCGATCCACAGCGGCGCGACGACCAGCAGCGCGAGCCGCAGCCCGTCCGTGCCGATCATCAGCCACCGCCGGTCCAGCGGTCCTCCTGGCGCGGTGAGCGTCGTCAGCGGCCCCAGGAGTACGGCTCCGAAGAGCAGGGTGGCAAGGATCCGGGCACCGAACACCGCGGCGACGGCGAACGCCGCCCCTCGGTACCCGGCTCCGAATGAGCCCTCAAGGACCGCCGCTTGCAGCGACATCAGCACCAGCACGAGAAGGGCGAGTGCATCGCCGATACCACCGACGAGCTGGGCGCTCCACAACCGCTTCAGCGGGGGAACGCGCAACAGGGCTCGTACGGCGCGCTCGCGTGAGTCTGCGGCAAGTGTGTCGGAGGTGGGGCTCACGACCGTTGGCTGCTCGGCTCGCGTCATCCGCCCAGCCTATCCGGAGCGGTGGGGTCCCCGGAGGCCCCGCCCGAACATATGGGCGCTTGAGGGCGTTCCTGCCCCGGCGACCGAGGCGCCGTGCCCCGCCCCTTCGAGCCCTTTCGGCGCCCGAGGGACGGGGTACCGGGCCCGGTCACCCTCCCCCTCACGGACCGGAACGGCCCCGCTGCACGGGCTCCGCCCCTCGCACACACCCCCGGTACGCAGACGCCGGAGGGGCTGGAAGACCCAGCCCCTCCGGCGATCGGACCGCTTCTGCGGTCAGTCCTCCACGGACGCCGCCGTCGTCTTCTTCGCCGCGGTCGCCTTCTTGGCGGCCGTCGTCTTCTTCGCGGTCGTCGTCTTCTTCGCCGCGGTCTTCTTCGCCGCCGTCTTCTTGGCCGCCGTGGTCTTCTTGGCCACCGCCTTCTTCGCGGTCGCCTTCTTGGCCGGAGCCTTCTTCGCCGTCTTCTTCTTGGCGGGCCCCTTGGCGCGCTTCTCGGCGAGCAGCTCGTAGCCGCGCTCCGGCGTGATGGTCTCGACGCTGTCACCGGTCCGGAGCGTCGCGTTGGTCTCCCCGTCGGTGACGTACGCACCGAAGCGCCCGTCCTTGACCACGACCGGAGCACCGCTCACCGGGTCGGTTCCCAGCTCCTTCAGCGGCGGCTTGGCGGCGGCGCGGCCGCGCTGCTTGGGCTGGGCGTAGATCGCGAGAGCCTCGTCGAGGGTGATGTCGAAGAGCTGTTCCTCGGAGGTCAGCGAACGCGAGTCCGTGCCCTTCTTCAGATACGGGCCGTAGCGGCCGTTCTGCGCGGTGATCTCCACGCCTTCGGCGTCCTCGCCGACGACACGCGGCAGCGACATCAGCTTGAGCGCGTCGGCCAGCGTCACCGTGTCCAGCGACATGGACTTGAAGAGCGAGGCCGTCCGCGGCTTCACCGCGTTCTTGCCGGTCTTCGGGGTGCCCTCGGGCAGCACCTCGGTGACGTACGGGCCGTAACGCCCGTCCTTCGCGATGATCTGGTGCCCGGTGATCGGGTCCGCACCGAGCTCGAAGTCGCCGCTCGGCTTGGCCAGCAGTTCCTCCGCGTACTCCACGGACAGCTCGTCGGGTGCCAGGTCCTCCGGCACGTCCGCGCGCTGGTGTCCCTCGGAGTCCTTCTCACCGCGCTCGATGTACGGACCGTAACGACCGACCCGGAGCTTGATCTCGTTGCCGACGGGGAAGGAGGAGATCTCGCGCGCGTCGATCGCGCCGAGGTCGGTGACGAGCTCCTTCAGTCCGCCGAGGTGGTCGCCGTCGCCGTTGCCCGCGTCGGAGGCCGCGCCCGCTCCCGCCGTGTCGTCGCCCGCACCGAAGTAGAAGCGCTTCAGCCACGGCACGGACTGGGCCTCGCCCCGCGCGATGCGGTCGAGGTCGTCCTCCATCTTCGCGGTGAAGTCGTAGTCGACGAGCCGGCCGAAGTGCTTCTCCAGCAGGTTGACCACGGCGAAGGAGAGGAAGGACGGAACGAGCGCCGTGCCCTTCTTGAAGACGTAGCCGCGGTCCAGGATCGTGCCGATGATCGAGGCGTACGTCGACGGGCGGCCGATCTCGCGCTCTTCGAGCTCCTTGACCAGCGAGGCCTCGGTGTAACGGGCCGGCGGCTTGGTGGCGTGCCCGTCGACCGCGATCTCCTCGGCGGAGAGCGCGTCACCCTCGGCGACCTGCGGAAGGCGCCGCTCACGGTCGTCGAGCTCGGCGTTCGGGTCGTCCGCGCCTTCCACGTAGGCCTTCATGAAGCCGTGGAAGGTGATCGTCTTGCCGGACGCGGAGAACTCGGCGTCGCGACCGTCACTCGCCCGGCCGCCGATCTTGACGGTGACGGAGTTGCCGACCGCGTCCTTCATCTGGGAGGCGACGGTCCGCTTCCAGATCAGCTCGTAGAGCCGGAACTGGTCGCCGCTGAGGCCGGTCTCGGCCGGGGTGCGGAAGCGGTCGCCGGAGGGGCGGATCGCCTCGTGCGCCTCCTGCGCGTTCTTGACCTTCCCGGCGTACGTGCGCGGCTTGTCCGGCAGGTAGTCGGCACCGTACAGCTGCGTGACCTGTGCCCGCGCCGCGGAGACCGCGGTGTCCGAGAGGGTCGTGGAGTCCGTACGCATGTAGGTGATGAAGCCGTTCTCGTACAGCTTCTGCGCGACCTGCATGGTGGCCTTGGCACCGAAGCCCAGCTTCCGGCTCGCCTCCTGCTGGAGGGTCGTCGTACGGAACGGGGCGTACGGGGAGCGGCGGTACGGCTTCGATTCGACGGACCGCACGGCGAACCTGGCGTCGGCGAGCGCGGCGGCCAGGGCACGGGCGTTCGTCTCGTCCAGGTGCAGCACCTGGCCGGAACCGGACTTCAGCTGCCCGTCCGGACCGAAGTCACGGCCCTGGGCGACGCGGCGGCCGTCGACCGCGCTGAGACGGGCGGCGAGCGTCGACGGATCGGAGGCGTCACCGGCGCGGCCGGTGGCGAACGTGCCGGTCAGGTCCCAGTACTCGGCGGAACGGAAGGCGATGCGCTCGCGCTCCCGCTCGACGACGAGACGGGTCGCCACGGACTGGACCCGGCCGGCCGACAGTCGCGGCATGACCTTCTTCCACAGGACCGGCGAGACCTCGTAGCCGTAGAGCCGGTCGAGGATGCGGCGCGTCTCCTGGGCGTCGACCATGCGCTGGTTGAGCTCGCGCGGATTGGCGACGGCCTCCCGGATCGCGTCCTTGGTGATCTCGTGGAAGACCATCCGGTGGACCGGGACCTTGGGCTTCAGAACTTCCTGCAGGTGCCACGCGATGGCTTCGCCCTCGCGGTCCTCATCGGTGGCGAGGAAGAGTTCGTCGGACTCGGCAAGCAGCTGCTTGAGCTTCCTGACCTGCGCCTTCTTGTCCGCGTTGACGACGTAGACGGGCTGGAAGTCATGCTCGACGTCGACACCGAGCCGACGGACCTCGCCGGTGTACTCGTCGGGGACCTCGGCGGCGCCGTTCGGCAGGTCGCGGATGTGCCCGACGCTCGCCTCGACGACGTATCCGGGGCCGAGGTAGCCCTTGATCGTCTTCGCCTTGGCAGGCGACTCGACGATGACGAGTCGGCGGCCGCCCTGTGCGGTCTCGCTGGTCGGGGACAACTTCGCTCTTCTCTCCGGTCGACACTCAGTGGGCATCCGGGCAGCGCCATGACGCTGCCGACGGTGCTGTCGCTGCGGAGTGTGACGGTACAACCCGCCCCCGTGTCAAACGGCAAAAGCCCGCAACGGCCACTCGAACGGTAACCCGACTTCCGCCATTCCTGCCGCCCGGACTGCCCGGCCCATCGCACGCGCGGCCGCTGCCTGCGGGTTTCTGGTCGCTGTGACGGCGGCGCGGGCGCAGGTGGTGAAGTGCGGTCGGTCCGGGCGTGTTCCCCGGCGCGGGCCCTCGGGCCCCCGGGCTCCCGGGCGGGTCCGGTGGGGGGTGGATCAGATGCGAGTGAAGCACCACACACCGAGGACGAGAAAAAGTACGCCGAACACAGTGGCGAGAGTGGCAGAAGCGATGGGGCTCACACCCTGCGCCACCGGCGCGCGGTGCAGCACGCGTGACCCCGTCCACAGCAGCAGCGCGGCGCCGAACAGCGCGAACGCCGTTCCGGCGAAGACCGCAGGTCCGCTCTCCATGCCCGTACGCCTTCCTGTCCCTGTCCGGCCGGGGCCCCGTGCCTTCCGGTCAGAGGGAGGCTGCCACCCCGGGGCGTCGTGGACGCGAACCCCGGGTGAATGGCCGGATTCACGCATCCAGGATCCACCGGTCCCGGCCGCGAGGAAGCGCGGAACCGCCGCCCCGGGACAACTCCGGGCCGAGGGCCAACCGGAATCAGCGGCCTCTCACGGCGGACCACGGCGGTGAGCGCAAAGACACTGATGGCAAGGCCGCTCCTTACGTCGGGCGGCACACACTCGAACCGGAACGGAGCCGAATGCCGGAGCCCGGTGCCGGGGACGGTCGGCGGACCCCGGCGACCGTGCCCGGAGCCGGAGAGGAAGCCGGAGCGGGAGCCGTGCTGATCGGCCCCCGGGCCGGGCCCCGGGAGCACTGCCTCGCCATCAGCCCACCGGCCGCCCCGGCCATCGATGCCGTCAGCTCACCGGTGCCACCGGCTCCAGGAAGCCCTCCTCGACCAGCAACCGGATCGCCTGCGGGGTGCGGTCGCGCAGCAGCACCGGGTCCTCGTTCATCAACTGGGCGATCGCGTCCAGGATCCGGCCCGCGGGCAGCGTCCCGTCGCACACTCCCGCGAAGCCCGCGCCGACGGCATCGACCTTCGTCGCACGCCGCATGCCGCGGTTCTGACGGAGTACCACGTGCTCGGGGTCCTCCGCGCCCGGCAGTCCGACCTGTTCCTGCACGACCTCGGCGGCGAGAGTGAAATGCCCGGTCAGGAGCGCCGCGTCGTCCTGTTCACGGAGATAGTCCTGACGGGCGAAGTGGGCCTGGACCGCCGGTCCCAGCGGCTGTTCCACGGCGTGCGGCCATTCCTCGATCACGACCGAGGGGTTCCCGGCCGCTGCCGCGGCGGACTTCCGCAGGGTGATCCAGCCGAAGCCGACACCCTTGGTCTTGCGGGCCTCGAACTCGTCCAGCCAGGCGTCGTACCGCTCGGCGTACTCGGAGGGGTCCGTGCGGTGGTCGCCACTGTCGCGCAGCCACAACTCCGCGTACTGCGTGACATCCTGGACCTCACGCTGGACGATCCAGGCGTCGCAGCCGTGCGGCACCCAGGAACTCAGCCGGCTCTGCCACTCCTCGCCCTCGACGTGCTGCCAGTTGGCGAGGAAGTGGGCGTATCCGCCTTCGTTCAACCGGTCGCCCGACTGCTGTACCAGGGTCCGGCACAGGTCGTCGCCGCCCATGCCGCCGTCGCGGTAGGTGAGACGGGCTCCGGGCGAGATGACGAACGGCGGGTTGGAGACGATCAGGTCGTACGTCTCCGTGCCGACCGGCTCGTACAGGGACCCCAGACGCAACTCGGCCGCCGGGGCGCCGGACAGGGCGAGCGTCAGTCGGGTGAAATCCAGCGCGCGCGGGTTGAGGTCGGTGGCCGTGACCCGGGTGGCGTGCTGCGAGGCGTGCAGCGCCTGGATGCCGGAGCCCGCACCGACATCGAGCGCGGAGGCGACAGGCGCACGGACGGTGATCCCGGCAAGTGTCGTGGACGCCCCTCCGACGCCGAGCACCACGCCCTCCTCCCGCGAACCGATGCCGCCCGCGCCGCCGACCGCGCAGCCCAGGTCGGAGACGATGTACCAGTCCTGCCCCTCGGGCCCGCCGTACGGTCGTACGTCGACCGTGGCCCGAACCTCGCCATCGGTGTGGCTCACCCAGCCGTCCTCGATGCACTCGGCCAGTGGGAGCGCGGCACGGGCCCGCTCGTACGGGACGGGGTGCTGGAGCAGGAAGAGCCGCACCAGGGTGTCGAGCGGGGAGTCGCCCCGGATGGCACGCAGCGCCGGAACCGTCTCGCTGCGGGCGAGCGCGGCGTAGGCGGGCGCACCGAGCAGGTCGAGGAGCCCGTCGGCGGTGAAGGCGGCGGCGATCAGGGCTTCGCGGAGCCGGGGCGAACGGTCGGACACGGGGAGACTGGTCGTACTCACCCACCCATTGTGGCCGTTCGCACGGACAACGGCAGCGGCCCGGTACCCGCCGGGGGGTACCGGGCCGTGCGTGCGGCGGCTGCGTCGACTACGACCGCCGCGACCGGGCGGTCACGACTTCTTGCTGGGCGGGGCGGACGGCGACGGGGACTCCGACTCCTGGGAGGCGGCGTTCGGCGGCACCGAGGCCGTCGGCTTCTGGCAGCCCTGCTGCTTCGCCATCGCGGCGCCGACCTCACCGGACTGAAGCTTCTTCAGCGCCTCGTCACCACTGGTGCTGATCTTGTTCAGCTCGTCCGCGATGCCCTTGAGGCCGTCGGCGAACTTCGCCTGGTCCTTCGTGTCGAGGGCATCGACCTTCTTCTGCAGGTTCGCGTACGCCACGGAGGAGGCGTTGAGCTCCTTCACGGCCTCCTTCTGCGTGGTCTCGCCGCCGTCGACCGGCGGCGCTCCCGCCGAGTCGACAGCCGCGCCGAGTGCCTTGTACGCCTGCGAGATCTGCTGGAAGGCGGCCGAGTCGGTCCTCTGGACGTCGGCGGGCTTGCTGTTGTCGGCGGTCTGCTGCTGGATGGCGGCGTTGGCGTTCGCGATCTTCTGCAGTTGGGGCTTGACCTGGTCGCAGACCGTCTTGGCCCAGTCGTTCACCTTGTTGCTCTTGTCGTCGCTGCTGCAGCCCGACAGCGTAAGTACCAGTACCGCACCGCCGGACAGCGCGGCCGCAAGCTTCTTGTTCACCGGATCGGTCCCTTCCAAGACTCTCGGCCCCGGAACTTACACGTCGGGCGCACTCCATCCGGGTGCCGGGCATCCGATCAGTGACCATTTGCAGCCATTTGCACCAAGCGAAATGAGGGAGATACAACTCACCCGCGCAGCCCCCGGGACATGGGAACAGGTGCACGAGAAGGTGCGTGGACGAGCGCATCGACCGGGCGGACAACCGAGCGAACCGCCCGGTGCGCCATCGGGCGGACAACCGCGTGCGCCGCCGGACAGGCAGGGCTGCCCCCGGAGGGACCGCCGGGCGGACCGCCGGACACACCACCGGGCGGACGACGCATCAGGATGCCTCGTCCGCCCGGACGTCGGGTCACGGCGGATCAAGTACCGCCGCCTTCCCCGCGTCGCCGCTTCACGAAACGGCTGCCTGATCGGGCGACTCGGCGGGCCTGCCTCCTCCCCCGTCCCCACCGCTCGGGCCCTCTTCGTCCCCCACGGCGATCCCGCGCCGCTTGGAGGCATAGACAGCTCCGACGATGACGGCGACGGCGAGCATCGCCACGAGTGCCCGCACCCCGGCGCTCGCGTCGTGCCCGTAGCTGAACTGCACCACCGCCGGAGCGATGAGCAGCGCGACCAGGTTCATCACCTTGAGCAAGGGGTTGATCGCCGGCCCCGCCGTGTCCTTGAACGGGTCGCCGACCGTGTCACCGATGACGGTCGCGGCATGGGCCTCGCTGCCCTTGCCGCCATGATGACCGTCCTCGACGAGCTTCTTGGCGTTGTCCCACGCGCCGCCGGAGTTGGCGAGGAAGACCGCCATCAGCGTGCCGGTACCGATGGCGCCCGCGAGATACGAACCGAGCGCCCCGACACCGAGCGTGAACCCGACGGCGATCGGCGCCATGACCGCGAGCAGGCCCGGCGTGGCGAGCTCGCGCAGGGCGTCCTTCGTGCAGATGTCGACGACCCGCCCGTACTCCGGCTTCTCGCTGTGGTCCATGATCCCGGGATGCTCGCGGAACTGCCGCCGCACCTCGTAGACCACGGACCCGGCGGACCGGGACACCGCGTTGATCGCCAGCCCGGAGAAGAGGAAGACGACCGCGGCGCCGAGGATCAGACCCACCAGATTGTTGGGCTGCGAGATGTCCAGGCTGAGTGTCATCTCCCCGGCCTTGGCCCCCACGCCTCCGACCGCGGTGGCGATCGCGTCCCGGTACGAGCCGAACAGCGCCGAGGCCGCCAGGACGGCGGTGGCGATGGCGATGCCCTTGGTGATGGCCTTGGTGGTGTTGCCGACGGCGTCCAGGTCGGTCAGGACCTGAGCACCGGCTCCGGTGACGTCACCGGACATCTCCGCGATGCCCTGCGCGTTGTCGGAAACCGGGCCGAAGGTGTCCATGGCCACGATGACACCGACGGTGGTGAGCAGCCCGGTCCCCGCGAGGGCCACCGCGAAGAGCGCCAGCATGATCGACGTACCGCCGAGCAGGAACGCCCCGTAGACGCCCAGGCCGATCAGCAGCGCCGTGTACACGGCGGACTCCAGACCGAGCGAGATGCCGGCGAGTACGACGGTGGCCGGGCCGGTCAGCGACGACTTGCCGATGTCCCTGACGGGACGGCGGTTGGTCTCGGTGAAGTAGCCGGTCAGTTGCTGGATAAGAGCGGCCAGCACGATGCCGATGGCAACGGCCACCAGGGCGAAGACCCGCGGGTCACCGCTGTGCGAGGTGATGGCGCTGTCGGTGACACCGTCCAGATCCGCGTACGAGGACGGCAGATAGACGAAGACCGCCACCGCCACCAGAACCAGCGAGATCACGGCGGAAATGAAGAATCCGCGGTTGATGGCGGTCATTCCGCTGCGGTCGGCACGCCGCGGGGCGACCGCGAAGATCCCGATCATCGCGGTGACCACGCCGATCGCCGGGACGATCAAGGGGAAGGCCAGTCCGGAATCGCCGAAGGCGGCCTTGCCGAGGATGAGCGCGGCGACGAGGGTCACGGCGTACGACTCGAAGAGATCGGCCGCCATGCCCGCGCAGTCACCCACGTTGTCGCCCACGTTGTCGGCGATGGTGGCGGCGTTGCGCGGGTCGTCCTCCGGGATGCCCTGCTCCACCTTGCCGACCAGGTCGGCGCCGACGTCCGCGGCCTTGGTGAAGATGCCGCCGCCGACCCTCATGAACATGGCGATCAGCGCGGCACCGAGGCCGAAGCCCTCCAACACCTTGGGCGCGTCGGCGGCATAGACGAGGACGACACAGGAAGCCCCGAGCAGGCCGAGGCCTACGGTGATCATGCCGACCACACCGCCGGTACGAAAAGCGATCTTCATCGCTCTGTGCGAAACAGCGGTGAGATCCTTTTCGGGTTCACCTTCCGCGGGAGTCGCCTCACGCGCAGCAGCAGCCACACGGACATTACTCCGTACGGCGAGTCGCATGCCGATGTATCCGGTGGCCGCCGAGAAAAGCGCACCCACCAGGAAGAACAAAGAACGGCCGGCACGCTGCGACCAGTTGTCGGCCGGAAGCAGCAGAAGCAGGCAGAAGACCACCACCGCGAAGACGCCCACGGTGCGCAGCTGCCGGGCCAGATAGGCATTCGCGCCTTCCTGGACGGCGGCCGCGATCTCCTTCATGCGGTCGGTTCCCTCGCCGGCCGCCAGCACCTGCCGCACCAGGAGCCGGGCTACGACCAGCGCGGCCACGGCGACGACCGCGATGACGATCACGATGACGCGGTTGTCATCGGTGAGCACCGCGTCGGCGAGCGACACGGGTCGGTCGAAGGGTGCGACACCGGAAGGTGCGGAACCGAAAAATGCGGAATCTTGCGTCAGTCCTGCCAGTGGGGTGTTGAAGAACTCCGCCATACGTCCTCCTTGACGCTCAGCGCTCAAGACGTGGACGGATTGTAGGGAGCGGAAGCTGATCAAAACAGTGCGCGGTAAATGTAATCGACCTTCGCGGGCAGATCGACAAATGATCGCGACAGCGGATCGACCCGAATACAGTAATGGGGCAGGCACATTTTCCGTAGATCATTGATCGGACGGAAATAAAAAGAGGCCCTGCTCAGCAGGGCCTCGAAAGGCGGATCAAGGAAATGATCCGAGAAGGCATTCGGCGGGATCGCCACAGACATGCACGCCTGCGGCGCCTGCCTGTGCGCCTCAGGGAAGCACGGTCACGGGCGTCTTCGGCCAGCTCATACGGATCACTCCGCCCTTGACTCCCGATCTGACTTCCACATCATCGACGAGGCCGCTGATGACCGCGAGACCCATCTCGTCCTCGCCATCGGCGTCGGTCTCGGGTTCCGGCTCATCGAGCCCCACGCCGGGCGTGGCGCCGCGTGCAGCGGAGGCTCCGGCGGGCCCACCGGAAGCGGACTCGGCGCCCGGTCCGGGCACCTCGTCGCCGACCTCGATGGAGAAGGACTTCTCCTCCTCGGTCAGAACGACGGAGATGGGAGCGGTGATGCCATGACTGCGATGCAGCCCGACTGCGCGGCTGCAGGCTTCACCGACGGCGAGTCTGACCTCGTCGAGCACGGCTTCATCGACACCCGCCCGGCGCGCCACGGCGGCCGCCACGAGGCGGGCCGTCCTGACGTGTTCGGGCTGGGCACTGAAGCGGAGTTCAACGGTGGCCATGCGATCCCCTTCAGACGTACGGGCGTGCACCCCGGGCACCCGGGCACGCTGCCCGGCCCCCGGCTCTTGTTCCGGTCTCTTCCCGGTCTTCATTCGGCCTTCCGGCCTTCCGGCGGTCTCGCTCCGGTCCCCTTCCGGAACCGACGAGCCGGTCGGCCGACCGAGCTGGTCACCGACCGCCGCGCAGACGGCCCGCCGACGTACAGCTGTCGACCACCGGCCGGGGAATCCCACCCGGCGGTCAGCCCACTCCCGGCGGCCCCGCACAACCGGCGACCGACCGGCCGGCATCCTGCCCGACGGGCCCTCGGCCGCCAGACGGCGGACAGACCGCCGAGCGACGGAACGCCGACGAACCACCCGGACGATCGTTCGACCGATCCGGGGTGCCGCCCTTCCGGCTCCCGACCACTGACCGCTCCGCCGACCGACCATCCGGCTGGCTGCCTGGCTGGACCGGTCTGCAGCCGATCCGACGAGCGGACCGGCCACGGACCGGACGTCAGTCGGTGGCCGCTACGGCCTCGTCGACCGTGGTGTGAATCGGGAACACCTTGGTCAGACCGGTGATCCGGAAGATCTTGAGAATGCGCTCCTGGTTGCAGACCAGGCGCAACGAGCCCTCATGGGCCCGGACACGCTTCAGGCCGCCCACGAGCACGCCGAGGCCGGTGGAGTCGAGGAAGTCCACGCCTTCCATGTCGACAACCAGGTGGTAGCTGCCGTCATTCACCAACTCGACCAACTGCTCGCGCAGCTTGGGCGCGGTATACACATCAATCTCGCCACCGACCTCGACGACCGTACGGTCGCCACCAGGGCCGGACACATTGCGAGTCGACAAGGACAGGTCCACGGATCCTCCAGCACCTTGCTATCGAGCGGTCGCCCCTCGGTCTCCCCGGCGGAGCCGGGGGACGGATCGCCAGCCGCGATGGCATTCAATCACTTACCAGCAGCCATGCACGACGCCTTGGGACCATTGTCCGTCACGCCAGTGACACACTCGGTGCCGATGGCCAAGAATCACCGCCCCAGTCGACCCGCCGGGAACAGGGACTCCCGCCCCTCTCCCGCCATGGTCCTCGACCGACTCGCCGCAGCGGCGGGCCGGTCCGCGCGCATCACTCATACGGAGCACTTGCCCCCGCGTACGGGAACCCATGCCATCTGGCCCGATCGCATCCGGCCAGAAGTGATCGCCGCGATCCAGGATGCGGGAATCGACCACCCCTGGGCGCATCAGGCCGCCGCTGCCGAGCACGCCCTGGACGGCGAGTCCGTGATCATCGCCACTGGCACGGCGTCCGGCAAGTCGCTCGCCTATCTCGCCCCGGTCCTCACCGCCCTGCTCGACGGCTCCGAGGCCCCGAACGGCCGCGGCGCGACCGCCCTGTATCTCGCTCCCACCAAAGCCCTGGCCGCCGATCAGAGGAGGGCGGTGAAGGAACTCGCCGCCCCCCTCGGCAACTCCGTCAGGCCCGCGGTCTACGACGGCGACACCCCTGTCGAGGAACGCGAGTGGGTGCGTCAGTACGCCAATTACGTGCTGACCAACCCTGACATGCTGCATCGCGGAATACTCCCGTCCCACCCACGCTGGTCCTCATTCCTGCGCGCCCTGCGCTTCGTCGTCATCGACGAGTGCCACACCTACCGGGGTGTCTTCGGCTCCCACGTCGCCCAGGTGGTACGCCGCCTTCGCCGCCTGTGCGCCCGCTACGGATCGAATCCGGTCTTCCTCCTCGCCTCGGCCACCGCGGCGGAGCCCTCCGTCGCGGCCGGCCGCCTCACCGGCCTCCCGGTCCAGGAGGTCGCCGACGACGCCTCGCCCCGCGGCGAACTGGTCTTCGCCCTGTGGGAGCCGCCCCTGACCGAACTGCACGGCGAGAAGGGCGCGCCCGTCCGCCGTACCGCCACCGCCGAGACCGCCGACCTCCTCACCGATCTGACCGTTCAGGGCGTCCGCTCGGTCGCCTTCGTACGCTCCCGGCGTGGCGCCGAGCTGATCTCCGTCATCGCCAAGGAGCGCCTGGCCGAGGTCGACCGCTCCCTTCCCGCCCGGGTCGCGGCCTACCGAGGGGGCTACCTCCCCGAGGAGCGCCGCGCCCTGGAGCGCGCCCTGCACTCGGGCCGACTGCTCGGCCTGGCCGCGACCACCGCCCTGGAGCTCGGCGTCGACGTCTCCGGCCTGGACGCCGTCGTCATCGCGGGCTATCCCGGTACCAGGGCGTCGCTGTGGCAGCAGGCCGGCCGCGCCGGTCGCTCCGGCCAGGGCGCTCTGGCCGTCCTGGTGGCTCGCGACGACCCGCTGGACACCTTCCTCGTCCATCACCCCGAGGCGCTGTTCCAGCAGCCCGTGGAGTCGACGGTGCTCGATCCGGACAACCCGTACGTCCTCGCCCCGCACCTGTGTGCCGCCGCTGCGGAGCTCCCGCTCACCGAGCCCGATCTGGAGCTCTTCGGCCCGGCCACGGCCGAACTGCTGCCGCAGTTGGAGGCTGCAAAGCTGCTGCGCAGACGAACATCGGGCTGGCACTGGACCCGCCGCGAGCGCGCCGCCGATCTCACCGACATCCGGGGCGAGGGCGGCCGCCCCGTCCAGATCGTCGAGGAAGGCACCGGGCGGCTGCTGGGCACCGTGGACGAATCGGCCGCACACACCGCCGTTCACGAAGGTGCCGTCCATCTCCACCAGGGCCGCACCTATCTGGTCCGGAAGCTGGATCTGGAGGACTCCGTGGCCCTGGTGGAGGAAGCCGACCCGCCGTACTCGACGACCGCCCGCGACACCACCGCCATCGCCGTGCTGGAGACCGACACCGAGGTCCCATGGGGCGACGGGCGACTCTGCTACGGCTCCGTGGAGGTCACCAACCAGGTCGTCTCCTTCCTGCGTCGCAAACTGATCACCGGTGAGGTCCTCGGCGAGACCAAACTGGATCTGCCGCCTCGCACTCTGCGCACGCGCGCCGTG
Organism: Streptomyces sp. NPDC101194; assembly: GCF_044767885.1. Taxonomy (NCBI): domain Bacteria; kingdom Bacillati; phylum Actinomycetota; class Actinomycetes; order Kitasatosporales; family Streptomycetaceae; genus Streptomyces; species Streptomyces sp. NPDC101194. Next base: position 606,385 of record NZ_JBIWOS010000004.1, on the reverse strand, counting down.
TGGTGGACGGTCACCCAGGACCAGCTCGACGCCGCGCGTGTCAACCCGGAGATCCTGGGTGGCGCGCTGCATGCAGCGGAGCACGCGTCGATCGGGATGCTGCCGCTCTTCGCCACCTGCGACCGATGGGACATCGGTGGTGTCTCCGTACCGCTGCACCCGGACACCCTGCTGCCCACGGTCTTCGTCTACGACGGCCATCCGGGTGGCGCCGGCTTCGCCGAGCGCGCCTTTCACACCGCCCGTACGTGGCTGACCGCCACCCGCGAGGCCATCGCGTCCTGCGAATGCGAGGCGGGCTGCCCGTCCTGTATCCAGTCCCCCAAGTGCGGCAACGGCAACGATCCGCTGCACAAACGTGGCGCCGTGCGCCTGCTCGGCGAACTCCTCCGATCTGCTCCGCCGGACTCCGGGGGTTCGCCGACCGGAACCGTCTAGGACGGCGGGGCCTGCCTCTTCAGGGGGGCCGCTGCCTCCGGAGCCACTGGAGGCACCGGCTCCGGAGAATCGTGAATGGCCACCGGAGGGCCGGCCCGGGATCTGACCGTCGGCTCGTACGGCCCGAAGCGCACGCCGGCCGTCACATCGGCGATCTCACCACGCACCGTGCACAGAACCACCACCGCCCCCTGTGCCTCGGCGACCTCCTCCGCCGCCGCGCATGCGGCCTCAGGCCCTTGCAGGGCCCGGTCGGCCGCTGCCAGGGCTGCCAGGTCCGCCGCTCCCCCGGCCCTGTGCCGGGCGACCACCACCTGCCCGAGCGCCAGCACGACGGCGAACACCGCGCACAACGTCGCCGTGGTCATCGCCACCCACACCGTCGCGAGACCTCGGTCCCGGTGCGGGGCCCGGTCCCGGTCGCACCTCCCCTGCCTGTGCGACCACCCGCTGACGGTCCTCCGAGCGCCCTCTCCCTTCCGTGTCACTGCGTCGTCGCTCCCACCGTGTCCTCGGCGAGCGCAGCCGCGTCCGCATGCAGCGTCAGGGCCAACGGGCCGAGTCCGGGCATCGGTGCCGATACCCGTACCCGCCACAGCTCCCCTGCTCGTTCCATCGCGACCTCAGCCCCGTCGGGTGCCGCCGAACGAGTGACTTCCAGCGCCTGTGCCTCCGGTTCCGAGCGGGCCGCCGCCCTCGCCCCGGCCCTCGCCGCGTCCACGCACCGGATCTGGGCGGAGGCGGCCATCAGGGCCCAGACCAGCGCAAGAGCGAACACCGCCAGCACCGGAACCGCGATGGCCGCCTCCGCCGTCACCGCACCCCGGTCCCCGGCACAGCCGCAACCCACGTCGCACGCCCCGGAACCTTTCCTAGAACTTCGCATCGAGCGCATCCTTGAGCAGTGACTGCAGCGCGGACATGACCGGCTGGCTGGTGACCACCTTGTAGAGCACCGCCGCGAACGCACAGGCCGCGATCGTCCCCACCGCATATTCGGATGTCGTCATTCCGTTGTCGGACCGGACTCGGCCGACCAGGCTCCGCACCCAGCCCCTGATTCGTTGCACCATCTCGACCCCCGCGAAAATCCATAATTCATATGGAATTGATGTTTATTGGTAGTTTTCTTTCAGTTGGCGCGAAGCAGACCGGTCGCCAGGCCGATCACCACCGGAGCCACCCCGACCGCCAGGAACGCGGGCAGAAAGCAGAGTCCGACCGGTGCGGTGATCAGCACGCCGGCCCGCTGAGCACGCGCCACGGCCGCACTCGCCCGTTCGGCCCGCATCGCCTCGGCCAGCCTCGCCACCGGCTCCGCCGCCGGAGCCCCGGTCGATCCCGCCCGGTCCAGGCAACGGGCCAGCGCACCGGCGCCCGGTATGTCTCCGAACCGCCTCCAGGCCACCGCAGGTTCACCACCGAGCCTGATCTCCGCCGCCGTACGCGCCAGACGCACGCCGACCGGTCCGCCCAGCGACTCCCCCACCGCCTCCGCCGCCTCCCGCGGTCCGGCTCCGGCAGAGACGCAGGCTGCCAAGAGGTCGGCCGCCAACGGGAGTTGGCGTGCGAACTCCGCCACTTCCGTCGCCCCGGCCTCCGGTTCACGCCTACGCCGGGTCCGCTGCCACCGCCGGGCACCGAATGCCCCTGCCAACCCGATCACGCACCCCGACAGGCCACCGATCAGGATCACGCCCGCCACCACGGCGCCCAGGGCCGTGATCCATTCCTTCGCCCGCGCCCCGGGCACCGTCCACCCGCGTCGGCGCCGCTCCGAGCCGATCGACAGCAGCGCCGCACCCCGACGCAGTACCGTCCCCCTCCGTCGCCGTCCCGCGAGGGCCAGGGCCAGATACGTGACCGTGCACAGGACCGCCCACAGAGCCGCCGCCCGGTGGGCGATGTCTCCGGTGACCGCACTCACGCCGCCTCCCCCGCCCGTACGATCCGGCCGGCCCAGCAGAGCCCGGCCGCCTCCAGCGCCCCGCCCACCACCAGACAGACGAGCCCGGCCGGTGTGTGCAGCAGCACCCTCAGCGGGTCGGCCCCGAGTGCCGCTCCCAGCCCCAGGCCCAAAACCGGCAGCAGCGCCAGCACGGCCACCGTCGACCAGGCACCCGCCAGTTGGGCCCGCAACTCCTCCCGCCTGCGCCGTTCGGCCCTCAGTGCGCCCTCCAGGCGGTCCAGGCCCGCGGCGAGCCCGGCCCCGCCGTCCACCGCCACCCGCCAGCAGGCCGCCATCCCGGCAAGCCCGTCCAGCCCCGGCTCCCGCGCCGCCTGCCCGAGCGCCGCCGACACATCGCCACCGAACCGTGCCGCAGCCGACACACCGGCCTCCGCCGCCCCCATCACCTCTGTCCCGCGAACGGCTACGAGCAAGGCCTGCCCCGGCTCGCGCCCGGCCCGCAGCTCCCCCACGACGGCCCCGCACAGCGACACCACCCCAGCTGCCCTGCGTTCCCGCTCCTGCGTCAGCGCCCGTCTCCGCAGCCACCGCCCCATCAACGGCACCGCCACCGTCCCTGCCAGCACCGGCAGCACGGACTTCCCCAGTACAGCGACGGCCAGCGCCACCGGCAGGCAGAGCCACTCCCGTCGTCGGCGCAACCGTTGCCGGGCCTCTGCCCGGATCCGCTCCCAACGCGCACGCAACGGAGACTCGACCACCCCGTCGACGAACAGCACCCGGGCCCCCCGTCGCCGCTGGTCCTGCGCCACCACCAGCCAGGCCGCCACCACGACGGACAGGACCGCCGCGCAACGCGCGCTCTCCGACAGCACCGTCGTCGTACCGCCGCTCACAGCGCACCCCCGATCAGCGACCACAGCCGGTCCCAACCCCGCTCCCGCACAAATCCGTCCGTACCCCAGCTCAGCGCCGGTACGGTCACCACCAGCCCGGCCGCATCACGCTCCAGGACCTGCACCTCGGCGATCCGCCGCTGTCCTGTCCGATCCCGCACGAGATGGACCACCACCGACAGCGCAGCCGCCAACTGGCTGTGAAGCGCCGTCCGGTCCAGCCCCGCCGCAGTGCCCAGCGCCTCGAGGCGGGCCGGGACGTGCTCGGCAGCATTCGCGTGAACCGTCCCGCAGCCGCCCTCGTGGCCCGTGTTCAGAGCGGCCAGCAGCTCGGTGACCTCGGCGCCCCTGACCTCTCCGACCACCAGCCGGTCGGGCCGCATGCGCAATGCCTGCCGCACGAGGTCGCGAAGCGTCACGCGCCCCGCCCCCTCCTGGTTGGCGGGGCGCGACTCCAGGCGCACCACGTGCGGGTGATCCGGCCGCAGCTCCGCGGAGTCCTCGGCGAGCACGATCCGCTCACGCTCCCCGACGGCACCCAGCAGGCTCGACAGGAGGGTCGTCTTCCCGGCCCCCGTCCCCCCACTGATCAGATACGAGACCCGGGCCTCCACCAGCGCCCCGAGCACCCGGTCGCCACCGGGCGGCACGGTGCCCGCCGCGACCAGCTCCTTCAGTGAGAAGGCCCGGGGCCGCACCACCCGCAGCGACAGGCACGTCGAGCCGACGGACACCGGCGGCAGCACGGCATGCATACGGGTGCCGTCCGGCAGGCGAGCGTCCACCCAGGGCCGGGCATCGTCCAGCCGCCGCCCCGCCACGGCCGCCAGCCGTTGCGCCAGCCTGCGCACCGCTGCGGCATCCCGGAAGGTCACCCCGGTGAGTTCGAGCCCGCCGCCCCGGTCCACCCATACCCGGTCCGGTGCGGAAACCAGCACATCCGTCACCGCCGGGTCGGCCAGCAGCGGCTCCAACACCCCGGTGCCGACCAGCTCGCCACGCAACTCATCGGCCGCACCCAGCACTTCGGCATCGCCGAGCAGTCGGCCCTGGGCTCGCAGCGCGGCCGCGACCCCGGCCGGGGTCGGGGCGGTGCCGCTCTGCGCCAGCCGCTGCCGTACGGCGTCCAGGAGCGTCTCCGTCACGACGCACCTCCTCCGGCACGTCCGCCCGCACCCTCCGGGACGAGGGCTTGCTCCCAGAACGCCGTACAGAATCTGGCCAGCGGGTCACGCGCACGGCCGCCGGGCGGCGCGCCGTCGTCCTGGGCCGCCAGCAGCCCGCTGTCGACCGGGAGTTCACCGGCGAGCGGCAAGCCGAGCGCCTGCGCCACCCACCGCTCGTCGAGGCCTGCGGCGTACGGGCCGCGGACAACCACCCGAAGGTCGCTCAGGACCATCCCGGCCATCGACGCCACCCGTTTCGCCGCCGCGACCGCACGAAGCTCCCCGGGGACCACCAACAGCCCGAGATCCAGCTGCGAGAGGGCCTCGGCCACCGATTCGTCCACCCGGCGCGGCAGGTCGACGACCACCACCCCGCCGAGCCTGCGCGCGGCGGCCAGCACGGCCTGCATGGCCCGGGGCGGGATGACCACCCAGTCGTCGCGGCCCCAGCTGAGCACCCGCAGCCCGTGCAATGAGGGCAGCGACTCCTCCAGCGCGTGTCCGCCGACTCGCCCCTTGGAATGGGCGAAATCCGGCCATCTCATTCCCTCGGCCCGTTCTCCGCCCAGCAGCACATCGATGCCCCCGCCGAGCGGGTCGCCGTCGATCAGCATGGTCCGCAGCCCGGCCCGGGCTGCGTTCACCGCGAGGGCGCAGGCCAGCGTGGACGCGCCGGAACCGCCCCGTCCGCCGATCACTCCGACGGTGAGCGCCGGCCGGCCCACGCCTTCCGCCGCGTTGGCGATCTGGTCGACGAGCCAGCCTTCCGAATCAGGCAGCCGCAGCACATACTCGGCCCCGATCTCCACGGCGCGACGCCAGACATCCGGGACGTCCTGGTCCCGGCCGACCAGCATCACGCCACGCCTGCGCACCGCTCCACGGCACCGCTGGGCGGCATCGTCCCCCACAAGAACGATCGGCGCCCGCTCCCAGCCGTCCCTGCGTTCGGGCAGCGAATGATGAACTTCCGGTTCAGCGCCGGCGGCTGCACACAGCCTCAGCAGATCATCGAGAAGTTCCACATCCTCGGTCACGATCAGCGGTCCACCCCGCCGCACTTCGGCGATCGGCAGACGATCCCGTGCGATGGAATCAGCCACGATCTCCGCCCTCCTTCTCACTGCACCTTCATCGTGGTTCGCGATGATCTCGGCGCGTTCCGAGATCGGCGATTCCACGACCCGCGGACTTCGCGGCCGGAATCACCGTGCAGCGCTTCGGGAAATCGTGTGGATCTTGCTCGAAAACTGTGGACAACTCCGCCGTTGTGAATATCTCCGTCGCCCATACCGGCGACTTCCGGAGAGCACCCCTTCCGCTACGCACGGTGACGGTCCATGATGGCGAGAGCGGGCCGAGAAGTGGGCCGTCACGGCCGAAATGGAGGCAGAATGCTTGATTCCGAACAGCAGAAACGCGTCCGGACATGCGACGACCCCCGCCGGGGGGGAGAGCGGGGGTCGTCCCCACGGCCGACTCGGGGGGGGAGGAGCCGGACCGGGTTAGCACGGTCGCGAACGATCCGTGACTTCCATGGTGTACCCGAGAGCCTTCTCAGGCAAACCCACGCGCCAGAGTTTACGCCGAATGGTGGCCCCCTATGCTCTGCCTTGTGGAAAACCGCTTCTTGCCGCGCACAGCAGCCTTCTTCGACCTGGACAAGACGGTCATTGCGAAGTCTTCGACGCTGACCTTCAGCAAGTCCTTCTACCAAGGCGGACTGATCAACCGCCGCGCTGTACTGCGCACCGCGTACGCGCAGTTCGTGTTCCTTGCCGGGGGTGCAGATCACGACCAGATGGAGCGGATGCGGGAATACCTCTCCGCGCTCTGCAAGGGCTGGAACGTCCGACAAGTGAAGGAAATCGTCGCCGAGACCCTGCACGATCTGATCGACCCGATCATCTACGACGAAGCAGCGACGCTCATCGAGGAACACCACACCGCCGGACGCGACGTGGTGATCGTCTCGACCTCGGGCGCCGAGGTCGTCGAACCGATCGGCGAGCTGCTGGGCGCCGACCGAGTCGTCGCCACTCGAATGGTCGTCGGCGACGACGGCTGCTTCACCGGTGAAGTGGAGTACTACGCGTACGGGCCGACGAAGGCCGAGGCGATCAAGGCGCTCGCGGTTTCGGAGGGATACGACCTCTCGCGCTGCTACGCCTACAGCGATTCCGTGACCGATGTACCGATGCTGGAGTCGGTCGGGCACCCGCACGCGGTGAACCCGGACCGTGCGCTGCGGCGCGAAGCAACCCTTCGCGAGTGGCCGATTCTCGTCTTCGACCGACCGGTCCGACTCAAGCAACGACTGCCCTCGTTCTCGCTGCCACCGCGCCCCGCCCTGGTCGCAGCGGCAGCAGTGGGCGCGGCGGCCGTCACAGCGGGGCTCGTCTGGTACACCTCCCGCCGCCGCTCCACCACCCCCTCCCTCTGAGACATGGGGGGCGAACGACGCTCCGAACGCATCCCCGACCCGCCCTTCCTCGCCCTCCCCTCCCCCAGCCGCCCGACCAACGAACATCCCAGCCGATCGGCCCCTTTCATCCGCCGGGTCCATTTGACCGACTCGCCCGTAATTGAACCTAAAAGTAAAGAAGTGTGGCCAGTACTACCGCTCACCACGGGGCTGGAGTACAAAGGACTCAACGGCCCGCGAGACCAAGGACATCCGAGAGGATTACCTGTAACGCAGAGAAGGCCCCACGGACCGAGCATGAAAACCGAGCACCCACGCGACGTCGACCCGTCGATTACGGGCCAGCCGCACCAGGGAACGGGCAAAGTCCCCGACCTGATGGGCACATATCGAGGACGCATGGTAACTGGGTAGACATGCCAGCGGCGGTACCGAGGACGGTACCGCCGCAACCCTTTTACGGGGCCGAGAAGTTACTTCGGTGAAGTTATCGCGATGGAGTTACGGACCCGAGCCGGGACCTCGGAGTCCCGGCGGCGAAGCCACGCCGACGGAGCCCATGCACCACAGGCCCGCCCCATCGCGGCACCTCGACGATCCACCGCGCCATCAGGCGGCGCCGCGCTGAAGCGCCTCGCACACTGCCGTCGATTCCCTGACACCCAGCTCCACGGCGCGCCCGCAGTGCGCGATCCAGGCCGCCATCCCGGTCGGCGTCCCCGAGAGGTAACCGTCGAACGCCGCCAGGTACGCCGCACGGCCCTGCTCGGCGTGGCCCACCTCGGCCGGGCAGATCGATTTCGGGTCGAGCCCGCTCCCGATCAGCACGATCCGCTCGGCGGTCCGAGCAACGAGGCCGTTGTACGAGCCGAAGGGGCGCAGGGCCAGTAGTTCACCGTGCACGACCGCCGCCGTCACCAGTGCGGGCGCCGCAGTACCCGAGAGGATCAACCCGGAGAGCCCCTCCAGCCTCCCGGCCACTTCGTCGGCGTCCGGCAGCGGCGCTTCGATCAGCGGCTCGTCCACGGGTTCGCCCGCCAGCCGCGGCCGGCCGACAGCCTCCTCGGGCTCCGCACCTCCGGCCGCAACCAGATGCAGCCGTGCCAGGACGCGCAGCGGCGACTGCCGCCAGATGGAAAGGAGTTGCCCCGCTTCGGCGGTCAGCCTCAGGGCGGCCCCGATCACATGCGCCTCGCCGTCGCCGCTGAAATCGGTGCGCCGACGCACCTCCTCCAGGTTCCAGTCGGCGCCGGACAGCGCCGCCGAGCCACGGGCGCCGCGCAGGGCCGCTTCCGCGGTGACCTCATTGCTGCGGCGCCGCATGACGCGGTGGCCGTAGACCCGGTCGACGGCCTTGCGTACGGAGTCCACCGCGTCGGCGACTCCTGGCAGAGCGCCCAGGGTGGCCAGTGGGTCAGAGGCAGTCGTACTCATAAGTAGGGAGGCTACGCGCCCCTCACCCGGATACCGCCCGGGAGTGGCCATCTTCACGAAGTGTGACAGCAGTCCGCAATTACACCGCTACCCTAGGTGAACATGAAGATCGCTTTCGTAGGGAAGGGCGGCAGCGGCAAGACCACGCTGTCCTCGCTCTTCATCCGCCACCTTGCCGCCAATGAAGCACATGTCGTCGCGGTGGACGCCGACATCAACCAGCACCTCGGCGCCGCACTCGGTCTCGATGACCAGGAGGCCGCGGCACTTCCCGCCATGGGGGCCCAGCTACCGCTGATCAAGGAGTATCTGCGCGGCAGCAACCCCCGTATCGCCTCCGCCGAGACGATGATCAAAACGACTCCGCCCGGCGAGGGATCGCGACTGCTGAGGGTCCGCGAGGACAACCCGATCTACGACGCGTGCGCCCGCGCGGTCCGGCTCGACGACGGGGAGATCCGGCTGATGGCCACCGGCCCGTTCACCGAGTCGGACCTGGGTGTGGCCTGTTACCACTCCAAGGTCGGAGCCGTCGAGCTGTGCCTCAACCATCTCGTCGACGGCCCCGACGACTATGTCGTCGTCGACATGACAGCGGGCTCGGACTCCTTCGCCTCCGGGATGTTCACCCGCTTCGACATGACCTTCCTGGTCGCGGAGCCCACCCGTAAGGGTGTCTCGGTCTACCGCCAGTACAAGGAGTACGCGCGGGACTTCGGGGTCGCACTGAAGGTCATCGGCAACAAGGTGCAGGGCGAGGACGATCTGGACTTCCTGCGTGCCGAGGTGGGGGACGACCTGCTGGTCAGCGTCGGGCACTCCGACTGGGTACGCGCGATGGAGAAGGGCAGGCCCGACCGTTTCGAACTGCTGGAGGCGGACAACCGGATGGCCCTGCAGGCGCTGCAGAACGCGGCGGAGGATTCGTACGAGCAACGGGACTGGGAGCGCTACACACGACAGATGGTGCACTTCCATCTGAAGAACGCGGAGAGCTGGGGCAACGAGAAGACGGGTGCCGATCTGGCTGCCCAGGTCGATCCCGCCTTCGTGCTCGACGAACGGTTCGCGCAGGACGGCGCCGCTCAGCCCGCGTGATCGGCCGGCGCCCCGGCCCGGAGTACGCACTCTTCGCGCCGGGGTGCCGTTGCGCCTGCACCTGCCGGCCACGGCGGAAAGGGCGCGCCACTCACCCGCCTTGCGCAATCTCCGGGCGGTCCCGACCGGACTCACGGAGCGCGGTCGGCGAGCCCGGTCGACAGGCACGGCAGGAGAGCACGCCCGGACAGGTGCGTTCAATCAGCCACTGCTGTGCCGGTCAGATCCGCGCCGGACTCCGCGTGAGCCTTGCCGACGCCCGCTGCCTTGCCCGCATCCGACGCAGTGTCGGCAACCGACTCCCTGCCGGATTCCGCCCCCGCGTTCCCGGCTTCGCCGGGGCCTGCCCCACGTCAAGGGTGCCGAGCCTCGCCGGCGTTGCCGGGTCCTGTGCGTCCAGCCAGTCGGCCAGCTGCCGGAAGGACACACAACGGATGCCCTTCTTGGTGCGGACCGTCGCGATGGTCTCCTCGACGGCGCGCATATATGTGCCACCGTTCCAGGATTCGAAGTGATTGCGGTGATCAGCGGAGCGCGGTTTCCTTCGTGCGCGCGGTCGAAGGCCTGGATCAAGCCGTCACGCATCTGCGGACCAGGTGCCGACACCTCCCTCGGGGCCGCAGAAGTGGCCGTTGAAGTGGGTGCCGATCTCGTCGCCGTCCTCCCGGGCACCCCGCACCCCGTACCTGGGCGATGGCGTTCCTGATTTCCTCGGTGTCGTTGAAGCCGATGTCGGAACTGCCGACGTCGTGCTTCGGCGGGTCGTAGAGCTTGCGTTTGTCTTCGGGCAGCAGGTGGACGCCACTGAGGAAGTACGTCATGTTCGCGTGGTACTTCCTGCCCACCTCGCGGAAGTACGAGAACAACTTCTGACTGTCCCCTCCGGCGCCGTCCCACGAGAACACCACGAACTATGACGGCTTCCGGCCGGGCGCCAGGCGCTGCGCCACAGGTCGCTTCGACTGGATCCCCGTGAAGGCCGTGGAGCCGTCGCCAATGAGCCGGAGCGGGCCCTTGGGCGCGACTTGGGGGTTCTTCCTCCTCGCTCCGACGTCCCGCTTCGCGGCGCCGGGGCCGGCAGCTCCGACGATGGAATTTGGATCGGAGGAGCAACCGGTCGTTCCCGCGATCAGCGCAATGGCCGAGACGCCCAGGGCAACACGTCCGGCGGCGATTCCCTTCGTGACGCCCCTCTTGGCGACAGCCGGCATCCGCCCGCTCTCTTCCTCACAGGTGACTTGCGTCAGAAATATTCCGACCTGTGCGGTCAAGGTCGCACGCGGTTCCGCAGAAATTAGTACGACATGCCTTATGAAAACCTGCTTACTCACTGGAATAGGTGATTGACTCGTCCATTTGTCCTCAATGATGGACACAGGTCTTTACTCTCCATTACGATCTGTTTACTGAGAGTTGAGAAATCCCGCCGCTGCACGCCGTGACCCACGGCCGCGCCCCACGTTCCGCGACCGCGCTGCCCCGGAGGAGACGGGAACATGTCTGCCTGCGTCCCCACTCGTCATGACCACACATCCCGTAGTTCGCGCCCACACCGCGCCTCGGGAGTCAAGCGACCACACAGCCCGCCACCGCCACCACGTGGCGGACGATTCCGCATCGCGGGCGCCGACCTGTCCGCATCGATCACGGTCTTCCTGCTCGCCGTCCCCATGTCGCTCGGCCTCGCCGTCGCGATGGACGCCCCACTGGAGGCCGGCCTCATCTCCGCCGCGATCGGCGGCATCGTCGCCGGGCTGCTCGGCGGCACACCACTCCAGGTCAGCGGACCGTCCGCCGGACTGACCGTGGTCACAGCCGAGTTGATCCAGACCTACGGCTGGCGCACCACCTGCGCGATCACCATCGGCGCCGGACTGTTGCAGATCCTGCTGGGCTCACTACGGGCGGCACGCAGCGCCCTCGCCGTCAGCCCTGCCATCGTGCACGGCACCCTCGCCGGAATCGGCGTCGCCATCGCCCTCGCCCAGGTACACATCGTTCTCGGCGGTTCGCCGCAGAGTTCGGCGGTCGCCAATTCTCTTGCACTCCCGGACCAGTTGGGGCGGGTGAGTCCGGCCGCCCCGCTGATCGGTTTGCTGACCATCACGATTCTGGTCCTGTGGCCACGGCTTCCGGGACGCATCGGTCGAGTGGTACGGCGGATTCCGGCTGCCCTCGCCGCGGTGGTGACCGCGACGGCGGTGGCTGCGGTCGCGGCGCCCGGGGTCGCCCGGGTCGACCTGCCGTCCTGGCGCTCGCATGTCCTGCCGGAGATGCCGCGCGGTCCGGTACTCGCCCTGGCCACCGCGGTGTTCACCGTGATGTTGGTGGCGAGCCTGGAGTCACTGCTCGCCGCAGTCGCCGTGGACAAGCTCTCGGCCGACCGCGCCGGGGAGCGGACTTCCGCCCGTTCCAAGGCCGGCTTGGCGTCCGAACCAGCTTCGATGTCGGGGGCGCGGACGACATCGACCCGGGTCTCGACACCGGCCCCGGATTCGAAACCGGGCTCGCCACCATCCCCGCCCGGCTCGACCCCGACCTCGGTTGCGAAACCGCCCCCGAACCCGAACCCCGTCTCGGGTTCCGGCCCAGGCTCGACCTCGCCTCCGCCACCCTCTTCTTCTCCGCCTCCGCCCTCGTCCCTGGCCGCACCGACACCCTCGGCCCCGCCGACGACACCCGCTCCAGCACTCGTCGGACGATCCGATCTCGATCGTGAGCTGCGGGCCCAGGGCATCGCCAACACTCTCTCCGGGCTGGTGGGCGGGCTGGCGGTGTCCGGGGGTGCGGTGCGCAGTTCCGCGAACGTGCGGGCCGGGGCGACGAGCCGTGCCTCCACCGTGCTGCACGGTGTCTGGGTGGTGCTCGCGACCGGGCTGCTTGTCACCGTGCTGGAATGGATTCCGCTCGCCGCGCTCGCCGCGCTGGTCATGATGGTCGGCATCAAGATGGTGAGTCTCGCCCACATCCGCAACGTCCACAGGCACCGGGAATTCCTGGTGTACGGGGCGACGATCAACGGAGTGGTCCTCTTCGGGGTACTCAAGGGTGTGGCGATCGGCATCGCGGTGGCCGTGGCCGTCGCCCTGCACCGGCTGGCACGGACCAGGATCACCGTGCTCGATCAGAATGGACAGCATCTGGTCGTCGTACGAGGGCAGTTGACGTTCCTCGCGGTACCTCGCCTCAGCCGGACTCTCGCCCAGCTGCCGCAGGGCGGTGATGCCGTCGTCGAGTGGGACGGCTTCTTCATGGACCACGCGGCGTACGAGACGATCCAGGACTGGAGCCTTGCCCAAACCGCCCACGGCGGCCGGGTCGTCTTCACCGGAAGGTCCGGCGGCCGGATCGCCGAACCCGCGTCAGCGGCGCACTCCTGCTGCCGCCCCTGGACACCGTGGCGGAACCATCACTGCCACGACCAACCCGAGCAGCCGTCCGAGACCCGTCACGGCCCGGACAACCCCTTCGGCAACGAGCGCCTCTGTGCGGACCCCGCCTCGGTCGCCGCTCGGAACCCGGCCCCCGGCACCGACGACACCTCCGTCCCCGCGCTCGGAGCCCCCGGCGCTCCCGCCCCGGCCGCCTCACCCACCGCCACCCCGCGTCGGACCGGGGGCAACCGCCTGGTCAACGGTCTGAGTTCGTTCCAGCGCAACACCGCCCCGCTGGTGCGCGAGGAGCTGGCCCGGTTGGCCCGCGAGGGCCAGCGCCCCTCCCAGCTCTTCATCACCTGCGCCGACTCCCGCCTCGTCACCAGCATGATCACGGCCAGCGGCCCGGGTGATCTGTTCACCGTGCGGAACGTCGGCAATCTGGTGCCGCCGCCGGGTGCCGAGTCGGGTGACGACTCGGTGGGCGCCGCGATCGAGTACGCGGTGGATGTGCTGAGGGTGGATTCCATCACCGTCTGTGGCCACTCCGGCTGCGGCGCGATGCAGGCACTGCTCGGAGCCGAGCCGGATCCGGACACTCCGCGGACCTCCCTGTGGCGCTGGCTGAGACACGGTCTGCCGAGCCTGGAACGGATGGCGTCGCGGCATCACGCCTGGGCCCGGATCTCCGGCCGGCTGCCGGCCGATTCGCTGGAGCAGCTCTGCCTCACCAATGTGGTCCAGCAACTGGACCATCTGCGCGCCCATGAAGCAGTGGCGAGGCGGCTCGCCGAGGGCACACTCCGGTTGCACGGGATGTACTTCCACGTGGGTGAGGCACAGGCCTATCTGCTGACGGAGGACGCGAGTGCCGGGTTCGCCCTCGACGAGGTCTTCGACCGCGTGGGCCCCGACGACACCCACGCCGCATCCGATGCCCGAGCCGCAGGTGGCAAACACACCCTGGGCGAAGCCCACGCTTCCGGCGACACCAACCTCCCGGCCGGATTCCCCGCCTCCGGCGCCACCGACACCCCGGCCGAATTCTCCACCTCCGGCCACACCCGTCCCCCGTCCGAATCCCGCACCTCGGACGGCCGGGATGCCTCCGGGGACACCACCGTCCCGGGCGATCCCTCCGGTCCGGACGATCGGGCACGTACCGGCGTCTGAACCACACGCGCCTCCGGTCCGTGAGATTTTGTGGTCCCGCCTCCACATCGCACCGCGCCGTGTCGCTCCACTCCGCACCGCGGCACGCCGCACCACACCGCGCATGGAGGCGGGTGGTGTCTCCATACACGAGACACAGGTCTAAACCAATTCCGGGCAGACACTTGTCACCCGGCCTTTGGCCTGATGAGCTATGCCCCGGGACACAACGGACACCCTGGGAATGGGAGATGTCGTGAGCAACGAAAGCCTGGCCAATCTGCTCAAGGAGGAGCGGCGGTTCGCACCGCCTGCCGATCTGGCTGCCGACGCCAACGTCAAAGCGGAGGCGTACGAGCAGGCCGAGGCGGACCGGCTGGGCTTCTGGGCCGAGCAGGCCCGTCGCCTGACCTGGGCCACGGAGCCGACCGAGACGCTCGACTGGAGCAACCCGCCCTTCGCGAAGTGGTTCGCGGACGGCAGGCTCAACGTCGCGTACAACTGCGTGGACCGCCACGTCGAGGCCGGCAACGGCGACCGGGTCGCCATCCACTTCGAGGGCGAGCCCGGCGACAGCCGCGCCATCACCTACGCCGACCTGAAGGACGAGGTCTCGCGCGCCGCGAACGCGCTCATCGAGCTCGGTGTCGGCAAGGGCGACCGGGTCGCCGTCTATCTGCCGATGATCCCCGAGGCCGCCATCGCGATGCTGGCCTGTGCCAGGATCGGTGCCGCGCACTCGGTGGTCTTCGGCGGCTTCTCCGCCGACGCCATCGCCGCCCGTATCCAGGACGCGGACGCCAAGGTCGTCATCACCGCCGACGGCGGCTACCGCCGCGGCAAGCCGTCCGCGCTCAAGCCCGCAGTGGACGACGCCGTCTCCCGTATCGACGGTGTCGAGCACGTCCTCGTGGTGCGGCGCACCGGCCAGGACACCGCGTGGACCGAGGGCCGCGACGTCTGGTGGCACGAGATCACCGGACGGCAGTCCGCCGAGCACACTCCCGAGGCCTTCGAGGCGGAGCAGCCGCTCTTCATCCTCTACACCTCCGGTACGACGGGCAAGCCGAAGGGCATCCTGCACACCTCCGGCGGCTACCTCACGCAGGCGGCGTACACCCACAACGCGGTCTTCGACCTCAAGCCGGAGACCGATGTCTTCTGGTGCACCGCCGACATCGGCTGGGTGACCGGCCACTCGTACATCGTCTACGGCCCGCTGGCCAACGGTGCGACGCAGGTCATGTACGAGGGCACGCCGGACTCCCCGCACCAGGGGCGTTTCTGGGAGATCGTGCAGAAGTACGGCGTCACGATCCTCTACACCGCGCCGACCGCGATCCGTACGTTCATGAAGTGGGGTGACGACATCCCCGCCAAGTTCGACCTGAGCAGCCTCCGGGTCCTCGGTTCGGTCGGCGAGCCGATCAACCCCGAGGCGTGGATGTGGTACCGCAAGCACATCGGCGCCGACAAGTGCCCCATCGTGGACACCTGGTGGCAGACCGAGACCGGCGCGATGATGATCTCGCCGCTGCCCGGCGTGACGGAGACCAAGCCGGGCAGCGCCCAGCGCGCACTTCCCGGTATCTCCGCCACGGTCGTCGACGACGAGGCCAACGAGGTTCCGAACGGCGGGGGCGGCTACCTGGTCCTCACCGAGCCGTGGCCGTCGATGCTCCGCACCATCTGGGGCGACGACCAGCGTTTCATCGACACCTACTGGTCGCGCTTCGAGGGCAAGTACTTCGCGGGCGACGGCGCCAAGAAGGACGAGGACGGTGACATCTGGCTGCTCGGCCGGGTCGACGACGTGATGCTCGTGTCCGGGCACAACATCTCGACCACCGAGGTCGAGTCGGCACTCGTGTCGCACCCGTCGGTCGCCGAGGCCGCGGTGGTCGGCGCCGCCGACGAGACGACCGGCCAGTCCATCGTCGCGTTCGTGATACTGCGCGGTTCGGCCACCGCCTCCGACGAGCTCGTCGGGGAACTGCGCAACCACGTCGGCGCCACGCTCGGCCCGATCGCCAAGCCGAAGCGGATCCTGCCGGTCGCAGAGCTTCCGAAGACCCGCTCGGGCAAGATCATGCGGCGCCTGCTGCGTGACGTCGCCGAGAACCGCGAGCTGGGCGACGTCACGACGCTCACCGACTCCTCGGTGATGGACCTCATCCAGACCCAGCTGCCGTCCTCCTCCTCCTCCGAGGACTGAGCCCGGCCTCCCCCCAGGGCCGACCGCAGCAAGTACGTACCCGAGGGGCATCCGGCAACGCGCCGGGTGCCCCTCGGGCATTCAAAGTGAAGATCACCGCATACGGATCCGCGTACCCCGGGTACAGTGGCAAGCGCGTAAACAAAGCAATAAGAAATCTGGGTGTGCCGGGAAGTCTGGTCGGCAAGTGCATCAGCCATGCCATCGCTGCCGTACCGACCCGGAGGTCCTCGCTCGTGGCCGCGCCCACTCCCGCACCCCCTTCCTCGCGCCGTACCTTTCTGGGGCGTCTGTCCCTGCCCGAGCGGAACTATCTCGCAGATGCCCTGCGCACCGAGACCGTCGGCGGGGTCATCCTGCTGGTCGCCGCGATAGCCGCTCTGGTGTGGGCGAATACCTTCGGATCCGGTTACGCCGCCGTCAGCGACTTCCACTTCGGTCCCGGGTCGCTGGGCCTCAATCTCTCCGTGCAGCACTGGGCGGCGGACGGGCTGCTCGCGGTCTTCTTCTTCGTCGCGGGCGTGGAACTCAAGCGGGAACTGGTCGCGGGCGAACTGCGCGACCCCAAGGCGGCCGCTCTCCCGGTCGTCGCCGCGCTGTGCGGAATGGCCGTTCCGGCCGTCGTCTACACACTCGTGGCGGTGTTCGGCGGAGGCTCCACGGGCGGCTGGGCCGTCCCCACCGCCACCGACATCGCCTTCGCGCTCGCCGTCCTCGCGGTCATCGGCACCTCGCTGCCGAACGCGCTGCGCGCCTTTCTGTTGACTCTCGCCGTCGTCGACGACCTCTTCGCGATCCTGATCATCGCGATCTTCTTCACCGAGAAGATCAACTTCATGGCGCTGCTCGGCGCCTTCATCGGTCTGGCCGTCTTCTATCTGCTGCTGCGCAGGAACGTGCGCGGCTGGTACATCTACGTGCCGCTCGCCCTGATCATCTGGGGCCTCATGTACAACAGCGGCATCCACGCCACGATCGCCGGTGTCGCCATGGGCCTGATGCTCCGCTGCGTCCGGCGTGAGGGCGAGACCCACTCCCCCGGCGAGCACATCGAGCACCTGATCCGCCCGCTGTCGGCCGGTGTCGCCGTGCCTCTGTTCGCCCTCTTCTCGGCCGGTGTCTCCCTCTCCGGCGGCGCACTGGCGGATGTCTTCACCCGGCCGGAGACGCTCGGTGTCGTCCTGGGGCTCGTCGTCGGCAAGACAGTGGGCATCTTCGGCGGTACGTGGCTGGCCACCCGCTTCACCAAGGCCGAGCTGAACAAGGACCTGGCCTGGGCGGACGTCTTCGCGGTCGCCACGCTCGCCGGCATCGGCTTCACCGTCTCGCTGCTCATCGGCGAGCTGGCCTTCGCCGGCGACGAAGACATGATCAACGAGATCAAGGCCGCCGTGCTGCTCGGCTCCCTGACAGCCGCCGTGCTCTCCGGTGTACTGCTCAAACTCCGGGTCCGAAAGTACCGGACGCTGCACGAGGCCGAGGAACTCGACGAGGACGAGGACGGTGTGCCCGACGTGTACGAACAGGGTGACCCGGAGTACCACCTGCGCATGGCCGTGATCTACGAGAAGAAGGCGGCCGAGCACCGCCGTCTTGCCCAACTGGCGGGGGCAGCGAGCAGCAAGCCGGACAGTCCGGCATGATCTGACACCAGATGTGTTGAGCAGGAGAGCAGGAGAGGGAGTCAGGGATGAGCGACCCCGGCAACAACGCGGGCAGCGCCGACCGCAGTCTCGGACAGCTGGTCGCCGCGGCGACGGCCGAGATGTCCGCACTGGTGCACGACGAGATCGCCCTGGCCAAGGCCGAAGTGCGGCAGGACGTCAAGCGTGGCGTGACCGGGAGCGTGGCGTTCATCATCGCGGGCGTACTGGTTCTGTTCGCGATCCCGGTGCTGAGCTTCGCGGCGGCGTACGGGATCCACTACCTGGGGCTCGGACTGGCCTGGTCGTTCCTGATCGTGGGCGGCGCCTTCATCGTTCTGGGTGCGTTGCTCGCACTGTTCGCCGTCGCCAAGTTCAAGAAGGTGAAGCCGCCGGAGAAGTCCATCGCTTCGGCCAAGCAGACGGCGGCCGTGCTGCAGGGCGTCAAGCCGCATCCGCGGCCCGCCGTGACGGCCGGGGCGAGCCGTCCGGCCGTCACGGGCAGCACACGGACGGACAAGGCCTTGGAGAAGGCTCCGGTCCAGGACAAGGCGTCGGCTGTGGCACGCTCGTCCACATGACGGTCCCCGATTCCAGCGCATCCGACCCAGTAGGACCGGTAGGCCCGGAAGATCAGGTAGGTCCGGACGGCCGGGCTGCGGGCCTGGGCAGCCGGACGGACATGGACGGCCGGGAGGACGCGGACAGCTCCTCCGATCTCTCCGGCTCCTCCGATCCCTCCGGCCCGCCGAGTTCCTCCGCGTCACCCGACCCGGTGGGCACGGGCGGGCCCGTGCGGCTCGACGGGCCGTGGACCCACCGGGACGTGGCGGCCAACGGCGCCCGCTTCCACATCGCCGAGCTCGGCGAGGGGCCGCTGGTGCTGCTGCTGCACGGCTTCCCGCAGTTCTGGTGGACCTGGCGGCATCAGCTCACCGCGCTGGCCGACGCCGGTTTCCGCGCCGTGGCGATGGATCTGCGCGGAGTCGGCGGCAGCGACCGTACGCCGCGGGGGTACGACCCCGCCAACCTGGCGCTCGACATCACCGGGGTGATTCGCTCCCTCGGCGAACCGGACGCGGCCCTGGTCGGCCATGACATGGGCGGCTATCTCGCGTGGACGGCCGCGGTGATGCGGCCGAAGCTGGTCCGCCGCCTCGTGGTCTCCTCGATGCCGCATCCGCGCCGCTGGCGCTCCTCGATGCTCTCCGACTTCGCACAGACCCGGGCGGGCTCGTACGTCTGGGGTTTCCAGCGCCCGTGGGTACCGGAGCGTCAGCTCGTCGCGGACGACGGCGCGTTGGTGGGCCGGCTGATCCACGACTGGGCGGGCCCCCGGACGCCGGAGTTCCCCGACGAGGCGACGGTGGACGTCTACCGCCGCGCGATGTGCATCCCGTCGACGGCGCACTGCTCGATCGAGCCGTACCGCTGGATGGTCCGCTCCCTGGCCCGTCCGGACGGAATCCAGTTCAACCGGCGGATGAAACGCCCGGTGCGGGTACCCACACTGCATGTGCACGGTTCACTCGATCCGGCGATCCGTACGCGGAGCGCGGCAGGCTCCGGCGAGTATGTCGAAGCGCCGTACCGTTGGCGACTTTTCGACGGTCTGGGGCACTTCCCCCACGAGGAGGATCCGGCCGGGTTCTCGGCCGAGCTCATCAACTGGCTCAAGGATCCCGAGCCCGATCGGTAGCCGTAAGGGCACACTTGTCCGACGAACAGCCAATTGCCCGGCGCATAGGCCAATTGGCTGACGGATGGGCGGTTACCGACCATGAGGCACGGGCAGACGTCGGGGTATGGGCTGGACGCACGACTTCGGTGACGCAGCACGCAACCGTCGCTCGACCGCCACGGCGGGTCCGAGCATTCATGAGGGGGGCGGCCCCCAGGGCCGGGTGCACGATATGCATGTTCTGCATGATCCCCAGCTCGGCATTCCGCGCATTCTGCGCCGACGGGCCCGCTGGGTCTCGGCGCGACTGCGCCATCCACGCGGATGAGGCCTGCCCCGGCCGGCCGGTGAGCGTTCACCGGCCGGGCCGGACCTGCAACGCTGTCTTCCGGCTACCACCGGCCAGTACGCGGCCGGCGCACACGGACGCGCTCGCTCAGCACACATGATGCGCCCGCGCGCGGCGAATGTGCCGGGAGCGACCGCACGCACCCGGAGCTGCCGCGCACGCCTCGCGCTGCGAGCAAGAACGTCCACCGGCCGACACGCCCGGCCACCCGCACGTCGGGAATGTCGTCGCTCATGGTGTGCGCCGGCCCGCCGCCTGCACGGGCGTGGTGGCCGACCGGCATGACGGCGTCGGTGTGTTCGTCGAGCCCGCCGAGCATGCCGGACGAGCGCGATTTGCCGCGTCCGCGGACCCTCGCAATCACAGCACCAAGGGCTGTCCCGTAATCCCTGGTGGATCAGCGCGCGGGTCGTGCACAGATGCAGCCGTTACGAGCACGGCGAGGACCAGGCCGAGGGTGTCGGTGATCAGGTGCCGCTTGCGTCCTTTGATCTTCTTGCCGGCGTCGATGCCCTGACTGGTCTCGGGCACGTTTGTAGAGGTCTTCACGCTCTGGGCGTCCACCACGGCCGCGGTCGGCTGGGTGCTGCGGCCGTGGGCTCGGCAGGTCTTGTCGCGTAACAGGTCGTGGACCTGCTGCGTGGTGCCGTCGGCTTCCCACTTGGCGTAGTAGTCGTACACGGTCTTGTAGGGCGGGAAGTCGTGCGGCAGTTACTCCCACGGGATGCCGGTGCGGTTGACGTAGAGGATGGCGTTGACGATCTCCCGCAGGTCGTGCACCCGGGCCGCCGTTCCGGGACCGGTTCATCTGGACCGCCATGCAGTGAAGACCGGCTCGATCAAGGCCCAGCGGGCATCGGACACATCACTGCGGTACGGACGGCGAGTACTCACACCCCGTGCAACGACCACCAACGCCACCAGTCACAAAAACATCCCAGAACACCAACTACCTGGATCAGATGCCCTCTTAGAGCGCGCACGACTGGCTGTCGACCTGCTGGTTGGCGGAGCGGCCGTGTGCGATGTCCTGGCGGATCTCGTCGGCCGTCAGGGCGTAGCCGGTCTCGGGGTCGTCGAGCGATTTCGCGAAAACGACTCCGTACACCTTTCCGTCCGTGGTCAGCAGTGGACCGCCGGAGTTGCCCTGCCGGACCGTCGCGTAGAGCGAGTACACGTCGCGTCGAACGGTTCCCCGGCGGTAGATGTCCGGGCCGTCGGCGTCGATGCGGCCCCGGACCCGCGCGGCACGTACGTCGTACGAGCCGTTCTCCGGGAAGCCCGCGACGATGGCGCTGTTCCCGGTCCGGGCGTCGTGGTCGGTGTCGGTGAACTTCAGCGGCTTCGCATGGAGATCCGGTACGTCGAGTACGGCGATGTCCCGGCGCCAGTCGTAGAGGACGACCTTCGCGTCGTACAGCCGCCCCTGGCCGCCGATCTGGACGGTCGGTTCGTCGACGCCGCCGACGACGTGGGCGTTGGTCATCACCCGGCGGTCGGAGAAGACGAATCCGGTGCCTTCGAGAACCTTGCCGCAGCTCGGGGCCGTACCGACGACCTTGACGATGGACTCCTTGGCGCGGGCCGCCACGGGGCTGCCGACCAGCGCCGGGTCCGGGGCGCGGACCTCGGTGATCGGCTCGTTGGCGAAGGGACTGAAGACCTGCGGGAAGCCGTTCTGCGCGAGGACGGAGGAGAAGTCCGTGAACCAGGTGGAGGCCTGGTTGGGCATCACGCGGGAGATGCCGAGCAGAACCGAGGAGCTGCGGACCTCCTTGCCCAGCGTCGGCAGTGACGTGCCCGCCAGCGCCGAACCGATGAGCCAGGCGACCAGCAGCATCGCGACGACATTGACCAGGGCGCCGCCGGTGGCATCGAGGGCGCGCGCGGGTGACCAGGTGATGTATCTGCGGAGCTTGTTCCCGAGGTGGGTGGTGAATGCCTGCCCCACCGAGGCACAGACGATCACGATGACGACGGCCACGACGGCTGCGGTCGATGAGACCTCGGAGCCGTTCGTCAGCTGGTCCCACAGGACCGGCAGAAGATAGACGGCGACGAGACCGCCTCCCAGGAACCCGATCACCGACAGGATGCCGACGACGAACCCCTGGCGATAGCCGATGACCGCGAACCACACGGCGGCGGCCAGCAGCAGGATGTCCAGCACGTTCACCGTCTATAGCCTCGCAGATTCGTCACCGGGCCCGTTCGTTCGGCTGGGTCCGGGCGGGGCCGGACGGCACAGCACGGGGGTCAGCCTGTCATGCGCGCCAGTCGAGCGGCACCTGCCTGGCGGCGTCCCACGGGCGCTCCCAGCCCGCGAAGTGGAGAATGCGGTCGATCACTCCGGCCGTGAAACCCCAGACCAGGGCGGATTCGACCAGAAATGCCGGGCCCCGATGGCCACTCGGATGGACCGTGGTCGCGCGATTGGCCGGATCCGTGAGATCCGCCACGGGAACGGTGAAGACCCGGGCGGTCTCACCCGGATCGACCACGCCGACCGGGCTCGGCGACCGCCACCAGCCGAGGACCGGCGTCACGACGAAGCCGCTCACGGGGATGTAGAGCCGGGGCAGCACGCCGAAGAGCTGGACCCCGCGCGGATCGAGGCCGGTCTCCTCCCGGGCCTCCCGCAGCGCGGCCCTGAGCGGCCCTGTCGTCGCCTGGTCGCCGTCCTCCGGGTCCAGGGCGCCACCGGGGAAGGAAGGCTGCCCAGCATGGGAGCGCAGGCTTCCGGCTCGCTCCATGAGGAGCAGCTCGGGCCCCCGCTCGCCCTCCCCGAACAGCACGAGTACGGCGGACTGCCGCCCGGCGCCGCTCTCGGGCGGCAGAAAGCGGCTGAGCTGGTCGGGCTCGATGGTCCGCGAGGCACGGGCCACGGGGTCGAGCCAGTCGGGCAGGCCCTCGGCCGTGATGGTGACGGCGGAGTCGTGCGCCGCATCCGCCGTTGCAGCGGCGGCCGCCGCTGCAACGGCCGCCGCCGGGCTGACCGCCGCAGGCGCCGTCGCAGCCTCCGCGACTCGATCACGCCGCGTCTGCTCGTGCGCGCTCTGTTCGTGCGTGCTCTGCTCTTGCGTGCTCTGTTCGTGCGTCTTCATAGGCACCCCTCGTCTCACAACGCCTGTCGTCACGCATTTCGTTCCGGAGCGGGCGCCGTGCGTCAGTCGGCTCCCAGAGCCGGCGCGGGCTTGCCGGGGTAGTCCGGCGGCGGGCTCAGCCGCTGGCCGGGCTGACCGCCCATCTCGTACTTCAGCAGCTTCCTGGCCTTCTCCGGGTCCGTCTCGCCCTCCCCGTACGCCGGGCAGAGCGGGGCGATCGGACAGGCGCCACAGGCGGGCTTGCGGGCGTGACAGATGCGGCGGCCGTGGAAGACGACGCGGTGGGAGAGCATCGTCCACTCGCTCCTGGGGAAGATCGCGCCGACCTCGGCCTCGACCTTCTCCGGGTCTTCCTGCTCCGTCCACTTCCAGCGGCGGACCAGGCGCCCGAAGTGGGTGTCGACCGTGATGCCGGGAACACCGAAGGCATTCCCGAGAACGACATTGGCGGTCTTGCGGCCGACCCCGGGAAGCGTGACGAGATCAGCGAGGCGTCCCGGCACCTCACCGCCGAAATCGTCTCTGATCGCCACGGAGAGACCTATCAGCGACCTGGTCTTGGCCCGGAAGAAGCCGGTCGGCCGAATCAGATCTTCCAGTTCCTCCGGGACGGCCGCGGCCATGTCCTCGGGCGTGGGGTAGGCGGCGAAGAGCGCGGGGGTGGTCTGGTTGACCCTCAGATCGGTGGTCTGGGCGGAGAGCACCGTGGCGACGAGAAGCTCGAAGGGGTTCCTGAAGTCCAGCTCGGGGTGGGCGTACGGGTAGAGCTCGGCGAGCTCACGGTTGATCCTGCGGGCCCGGCGGACCATCGCCAGCCGCGATTCCGGTTTCGTTCCGGCCTTCGTTCCGGCCTTCGCGGCTTTCACGGTGGCCTTCGTGGTGGCCTCCGCGCTGGATTCGGACGCGGCCTCCGTGGCGGTTCTGCCGCCCGATTTCCCGGCGGCTTTCGGTGCGGGCTTCGCGGCCCGCTTCGCCGCGGACTTCGCCGTCCGCCGGGTCGCAGCCCGGGTCGCGGGCTTCTCCGCTGCCGGCGCTCCGACCTTCGGGGCACGCCCGGCCGCGGCGCGTTTCGTCACTTTTTCCGGACTGCTCCCAGCCTGTTCGCCCACAGCGGAATCACGGCCTTCCGACACCCCACCAGCCCCCTTGGCCTGCGCTCTCACCGGCGATCTGGACACCCGGCCAGCCTAGAGCCACGCGCCGACATCCGCCCCGGCCGCAATGCATCCACCCCCAATCGGCCCCCTGCCGCACGGTTCGGCACGTCCGTGCGTCAAACTGGTTTGTGATTGATCGCACTGTTTTACCGTCCGGCATGATGGGGACCACGGTTCCCGGAACAGGCCGACAAGGAGAGAACTCGTGGACGACGTTCTGCGGCGCGCCCCGCTTTTCGCGGCGCTCGATGATGAGCAGGCCGCGGAGCTCCGCGCCTCGATGAGTGAGGTGACCCTCGCACGCGGCGACGCGCTCTTCCACGAGGGCGACCCGGGCGACCGCCTCTACGTGGTCACGGAGGGCAAGGTGAAGCTCCACCGCACCTCCCCCGACGGGCGCGAGAACATGCTGGCGGTCCTCGGCCCCGGCGAGCTGATCGGCGAGCTGTCGCTCTTCGACCCGGGCCCGCGTACGGCCACCGCGACCGCGCTGACCGAGGTCAAGCTCCTCGGCCTCGGCCACAGCGACCTCCAGCCCTGGCTGAACGCCCGTCCCGAGGTGGCCACCGCCCTGCTGCGCGCCGTCGCCCGCCGACTGCGCAAGACCAACGACCAGATGTCCGACCTGGTCTTCTCGGACGTCCCGGGCCGCGTCGCCCGCGCCCTCCTCGACCTGTCACGCCGCTTCGGTGTCCAGTCGGAGGAAGGCATCCACGTCGTCCACGACCTGACCCAGGAAGAGCTGGCCCAGTTGGTCGGCGCCTCCCGCGAAACGGTCAACAAGGCGCTCGCCGACTTCGCCGGACGTGGCTGGCTGCGCCTGGAGGCACGCGCCGTGATCCTGCTGGACGTGGAGCGCCTGGCGAAGCGGTCCCGCTAGCCGCCGGTCCGCCCCTGGTCCGCAGAACGCGCCCCGTCCGCCCGGACCGGGCCGACGGACAGGTGAGGTCTCGACTGCCTCCGTAAGGCCCCGCCTCCCGGCGGGGCCTTACGCATGTCACTGGATCAGCCCGTGCTCGCCCAGGTACTCCAGCTGCGCCAGGACCGAGAGCTCCGCCGCGGGCCACAGGGACCGGTCCACGTCCGCGTACACCTGCGCCACCACCTCCGACGCCGTCCGGTACCCGGCCTCGACCGCCGTCTCCACCTGGGCGAGCCGGTGCGCGCGGTGCGCGAGGTAGAACTCGACCGCGCCCTGCGCGTCTTCCAGGACCGGGCCGTGGCCCGGCAGCACCGTGTGCACGCCGTCGTCGATGGTCAGCGACCGCAGCCTCCGCAGCGAGTCGAGGTAGTCGCCGAGTCGCCCGTCCGGATGCGCGACGACCGTGGTGCCGCGTCCGAGGATCGTGTCCCCCGTCAGCACCGCCCCGTCTGCGGGCAGATGGAACGAGAGCGAGTCGGCGGTGTGCCCGGGGGTCGGCACGACACGCAGTTCCAGCCCTCCGGTGGTGATCACATCCCCCGCCGTCAGGCCCTCGTCGCCCAGCCGCAGCACCGGGTCCAGGGCACGCACGTTCGTACGGGTCAGCTCGGCGAAGCGTGCCGCGCCCTCCGCGTGATCGGGATGTCCGTGGGTGAGCAGGGTGAGCGCGATCCGGCGCCCCGCCCGCTCTGCGGTGTCCATGACGGCCCGCAGATGCACGTCGTCCAGCGGCCCCGGGTCGATGACGACCGCGAGGTCCGAATCCGGCTCGGCGACGATCCAGGTGTTGGTGCCGTCCAGCGTCATCGCCGAGGCGTTGGGCGCCAGGACATTGACGGTACGCGTGGTGGCCGGGCCGGACAGGACGCCGCCGCGTGGCTGTCCGGGCAGCGCGGCCGCGTCGCTCATACGGCTTCACCTCCCCCGCCACCGCCACCGGCCGACCCGCGCGGGATGTGTTTGGTGAACTCGTCGTGCCCCGGCCAGCTCAGCACCAGCTCATCACCCTCCAGCCGTGCCTGTGCCAGCACGGGGGTGAGGTCCTGGGAATCCGCCGCCTTCAGGGCCTCGGCAGCCGTCCCGTACGGCCTGAGCGCCCGCAGCGTCGAAACAGTCGGCGGCATCATCAGCAATTCGCCCCTGTCGTACCCGTCGGCCGCCTCGCCGGGCCGGATCCACACGGTGCGGTCGGCCTCCGTGGAGGCGTTGCGGGTGCGCTGGCCCTCGGGAAGCGCGGCGACGAAGAACCAGGTGTCGTAGCGACGCGGCTCGAACTCGGGGGTGATCCAGCGCGCCCAGGCACCCAGCAGGTCGGAGCGCAGCACCAGACCGCGTCGGTCCAGGAACTCCGCGAAGGACAGCTCCCGGGCGACCAGCGCCTCTCGGTCGGCCTCCCAGTCGGCGCCGGTGGTGTCGCTGACGACCGTGTCGGCGGTCGGGCCGGCGAGAAGGACGCCCGCCTCCTCGTACGTCTCACGGACCGCCGCGCAGACGACGGCCTGGGCCTCGGCCCTCGTCCCGACACCGAGGCGCTCGGCCCAGCTCTCCAGCGCGGGTCCGGCCCAGTCGACGAGCCGGTCGTCGTCGCGCGGGTCGACTCCGCCACCCGGATAGGCGTACGCCCCGCCCGCAAAGGCCATGGAGGCGCGGCGGCGCAGCATGTGGACCGCGGGGCCGCCCTCGGTGCCCGGGGCAGGATCCCGGAGCAGCATCACGGTCGCGGCACGTCTCGGGGTCGCGGCCGTCAGCTCACCGGCGGCGAGTGCCCGGATCCGGTCGGGCCATTCCGGTGGGTACCACTGACCATTGGACTTGGACATGGCCGGAGGCTATCCGGAACCGCGACGATGTTCGAGAGGCATGTCGATCCGTACATGCCTCGTACACACATGATCCCGCCCGGTCGCGACGACCGGACGGGATCGGAGGGCCGCCGACGGACGATCAGCGGACGGACGGCGACCTCGCGCCGAGGTCCCGCAGCGGAACGTACGGCTCAAGTCCCTCCGCTGCCTCAGGCCCCGACCAGCTCGACCTGGACCTCGACCTCCACCGGTGCGTCCAGCGGCAGCACAGCGACGCCCACCGCGCTGCGTGCGTGCACGCCCTTGTCCCCGAGGACCGCGCCCAGCAGCTCGCTGGCACCGTTGATCACGGCGGGCTGGCCGGTGAAGTCGGCGGCCGAGGCGACGAAGCCCACGACCTTCACCACGCGCGCGATCCGGTCCAGGTCGCCCGCGACGGACTTCACGGCGGCCAGCGCGTTGAGCGCGCAGGTCTTCGCCAGCTCCTTGGCCTCGTCGGGTGTGACCTCCGCACCGACCTTGCCGGTGACCGCGAGCTTGCCGTCCACCATCGGCAGCTGGCCGGAGGTGTACACGTACACCCCGGACTGCACGGCCGGCTGGTACGAGGCCAGCGGCGGTACGACGTCCGGCAGCGTCAGCCCGAGGTCGGCGAGCTTCGCCTCGACGGAACCCGCCATTACGCCTTCTCCCGCTTCAGGTAGGCCACGAGCTGCTCGGGGTTGTTCGGGCCGGGAACGACCTGGACCAGCTCCCAGCCGTCCTCGCCCCAGGTGTCCAGAATCTGCTTCGTCGCGTGCACGAGAAGGGGCACGGTCGCGTATTCCCACTTGGTCATGGCCCGACTGTAATGCCTGGCACGCACAGCCTCGTGCGTAGGCCGTGGCCCGACTGGTTAGGCTCGAATACGTGAGCAGGTTCCAGGTCGTCAGCGGCAAGGGTGGTACCGGTAAGACCACGGTCGCCGCCGCCCTCGCGCTCGCCCTCGCGGCCGAGGGCAGGCGCACCCTCCTCGTGGAGGTAGAGGGCAGGCAGGGCATCGCCCAGCTCTTCGAGACGGAGTCCCTTCCGTACGAGGAGCGCAAGATCGCCGTCGCGCCGGGGGGCGGCGAGGTGTACGCCCTCGCGATCGACGCGGAGCGCGCCCTTCTCGACTATCTCCAGATGTTCTACAAGCTCGGCAGCGCGGGCCGGGCGCTCAAGAAGCTCGGTGCGATCGACTTCGCCACGACCATCGCGCCCGGCGTACGCGACGTACTGCTGACCGGCAAGGCCTGCGAGGCCGTACGCCGCAAGGACAAGCAGAACCGGTACGTCTACGACTACGTGATCATGGACGCCCCGCCCACGGGGCGCATCACACGCTTCCTCAACGTCAATGACGAGGTGGCGGGGTTGGCCCGGATCGGCCCGATACACAATCAGGCACAGGCCGTGATGAGGGTGCTGAAGTCCCCCGAGACCGCGGTCCATCTGGTGACACTGCTCGAGGAGATGCCCGTCCAGGAGACCGCGGACGGCATCGCGGAGCTCCGGGCCGCCGAACTGCCGGTCGGCCGGGTCATCGTGAACATGGTGCGACCGCATCTGCTGGACGAGGGCGCGCTGCGCGCCGCGGCCGGTGGCCGCCGCAAGGAGATCGCCAAGGCACTGACGCGGGCGGGTGTGACCGGCTCCGCGGGGCTCGTGCGCCCTCTGGTCGAGCAGGCCGCCGAACACGCCCAGCGGGTCGAGCTGGAGCGCGAGCAGCGTGCGGTGCTCGCCGGTCTGGAGCTGCCGGGGTACGAACTCCCGCTGATCGGCGAGGGAATGGACCCCGCCGGGCTCTACGACCTGGCGACCGAACTGCGCAAGCAGGGCGTGGGGGACGGGGCGGGCGAAGGGGTGGGTACGTGACACAGGGCACGAGTACGGGTGCCGGCGCCGGCACAACCACGGGTACCGGCACCGAATCGGCCGCAACCACCGCCTCAGGCATAGACACAGCCCCGGGCTCGGCCACCACCAAGGTCACCACCACAACCACGGGCACAAGCACGTCTGTGCCCGCGGACCGGGTCACGGACACGGACGGGGTCGAGAACGCCGTCCCGTCCGCATTCGCCTCCACGGACGTGCCCGCGTCCATGCCTGCACCCATGAACAAAGCCGCCAGAACGGACACCGGCGCAAGCGCCGCCACGGACAAGCCCACGGCCGTCACCACGTCGCCCGCCCAGGACCCCGCGCCCTCGCTCGCCCCCGTGCTGGACACCGACGCGCTGCTGGACGATCCCAAGATCCGAATCGTCGTGTGCTGCGGTTCCGGTGGAGTGGGCAAGACCACGACCGCCGCGGCGCTGGGCGTACGGGCGGCCGAGCGGGGCCGCAAGGTCGTCGTCCTCACCATCGACCCGGCCCGCAGGCTCGCCCAGTCCATGGGCATCGACTCGCTGGACAACATCCCGCGCCGGGTGCCGGGCATCACGGGCGAGGGCTCCGGGGAACTGCACGCCATGATGCTCGACATGAAGCGGACCTTCGACGAGATCGTCGAGGCGCACGCGGACGGCGAGCGGGCCCGCGCGATCCTGGAGAACCCCTTCTACCAGTCCCTGTCGGCCGGTTTCGCGGGCACGCAGGAGTACATGGCGATGGAGAAGCTCGGCCAGTTGCGCGCGCGCAACGAGTGGGACCTGATCATCGTCGACACACCACCGTCGCGCTCCGCACTGGACTTCCTGGACGCGCCCAAGCGGCTCGGTTCGTTCCTGGACGGAAAGTTCATCAAGCTGTTGATGGCCCCGGCGAAGATGGGCGGTCGCGCCGGGATGAAGTTCCTCAACGTGGGCATGTCGATGATGACCGGCACCCTCGGCAAGCTGCTCGGCGGTCAGTTCCTGCGCGACGTGCAGACCTTCGTGGCGGCGATGGACACCATGTTCGGCGGCTTCCGGACCCGGGCCGACGCCACGTACAAACTCCTGCAGGCGCCGGGTACGGCGTTCCTCGTCGTCGCGACACCGGAGCGGGACGCGCTGCGCGAGGCGGCGTACTTCGTGGAACGGCTGGCCGCGGAGGAGATGCCGCTGGCCGGCCTGGTGCTCAACCGTGTCCACGGCAGCGACGCCGCCCGGCTCTCCGCCGAGCGCGCCCTGGCAGCCGCAGAAAATCTTGACGGGGTCGGCATTGTGGATCAGACGGCCGGGAAGGCTGGACTTCGTGACCCGGCCGACTGGTCGGTAGCTTCTCCCGAAGCCGTCGCCGCCCCCGTTGCCGCCCAGAAGGACATCGAGGAACGCGAGTTGGACCCCGAAACGACCCAAGACTCCGAAACGGATCCGGAAACGGCTTCCGAGACTGCTCCCGGTCCCGAGACCGCTTCCGTCGAGCAGCTGACCGCGGGCCTGTTGCGGTTGCACGCGGAACGTATGCAGGTGGTCGCGCGCGAGCGGCACACTCGCGACCGCTTCACCGCGCTGCATCCCGAGGTCGCCGTGACCGAAGTGGCCGCGCTGCCCGGTGATGTACATGACCTCGCAGGGCTCCGGGCCATCGGGGACCGGCTCGCGACCGGTTCCGCCCCGGCCGGAGCTGCGTAACCGCCCGCTCGCCCTATCCCACCGCGGCGTACCTCTCGTGCAGTTCGTCGTCGTCCAGTCCGATCGCCACGGGCAGGATGCCCGCGGACTGCTCGTACTCGCTGCGCGCGGTCTCCAGCAGTCGGCGCCAGGACGTGACGGTGGGCCGCCTGCGCAGCAGTGCCCGACGCTCACGCTCCGTCATTCCGCCCCACACGCCGAACTCGACGCGATTGTCCAGCGCATCGGCCAGGCACTCGGTCCGCACCGGACATCCGGTGCACACCGCCTTGGCCCTGTTCTGCGCTGCCCCTTGTACGAACAGTTCATCCGGATCAGTAGTGCGGCAGGCTGCCTGCGCACTCCAGTCGGTTACCCAGCCCATCACGGCGCCGTCCTCTCCCGAATCGAGGCTCCCCCACGGCGGTAGCGGCATATTCACCGCTGCCAGTTGAGGACGTTACGGAAGGCGGCGACAGCACAACACCCCCTTCGGGCCCAATCTTGGATGGCCCGAACGGACTATGCGTATGCGGCAGATCACCCAGGGGAGTGAGGTGAGGACATACGTGATTACCCCCCTGAATTCGGGACAGTTCTCCTGGATCACAACGGGCGTTCGATGACACAAGGGGTGAATTCGGGAGCGCCTGAACGTGTGGCCGGATCGTGCACGGGGGTTGATGCGAAACGGGACTGCTGTGACAGTTGAGAGCAGCTTAGGCCAAGGCATATAC
This sequence comes from Streptomyces sp. NPDC101194, assembly GCF_044767885.1. NCBI lineage: Bacteria > Bacillati > Actinomycetota > Actinomycetes > Kitasatosporales > Streptomycetaceae > Streptomyces > Streptomyces sp. NPDC101194. Next base: position 575,320 of record NZ_JBIWOS010000004.1, on the reverse strand, counting down.
GTGTGTCCGGCGAATGAGAACGTAGACACCTCTCGTTGCTATGCCGTCAAGTTCTTGAGGTGTGCCCTCCGGACACCGCGCGGTCGTGGGGCCGCCTGTGACGACTGCGTAGCTCGTGCCGTCGAGGACGGATCGAGCAGCTCGGACCCGATACAGAGCACGATGGCCGGTTGGCGCAGGATGATGGCCATGGAGAGCGCGGTCGAGAAGATCAAGGTCTGGTTCCGTTTCGTTCCCCGAGAGGGATGGCTCCCGCAGGACACCGAGGGCCTGTGGGCGACGAGGCTCGACGTCGACACGGCCTGTGTGCAGAACGCCCCCTTCCTTCAGGACGGAGTGTCCGAGGGCGACGTCGTGCGGTTCCAGACCGACTCCGACGGCCTTCACTGGGCTGCCGAGCGGATCAGCGCTTCTGGCAACTGCGCGATTCGCGTGGTGCCTGTCCCCACCGGTCCCCTGGGGCGCAGCCCTCAGGCGGTGCATCAGCGCCTCGCGGCATTCGGACTCGGTGGCGAGGTCTTCAGCGATGACTTCCCCATGGTGGCCTTCACCGTGCCGTCCGGCGCGGACTTCGCCGGGATCAAGGCCCTCCTGGCTCAAGGGCAGGAGGAAGGTTGGTGGCATTTCGAGGTCGGCTGCGGCACGGACGAGTGGTGGAACGCCTGAGCGCTGCGGCCAGTCACCCTCACGGCAGCTGATCATGCAACCGCTGCCTCGGGCGTCAGTGATGGCGTGGGAAAGGCGAATTCTTCGGCGAAGAGCTCGCGCTTCTGGAGGCAGTGGTAGAGCTGTCCGATCAGGCGATTGAAGAGGTTGCGCTGGGCGGCCGCGTGCCAGTCGCCTTGTTCACGTCGGCGCCGGTAGTGGGCGTTGGCCCCGGTGGATGCCCGTAGTGAGGCGAAGGCCCAGAGGTAGCCCGCGTGGTTGAGCCTGTCGTTCTTCACCCAGCGTCTGGTGATGGCGGACTTCTTGCCGGAGGCACGGGTGATGGGTGAGGAGCCGGCATAAGCCTTGAGGCCGCGGGCGTCGGCGAAGCGGGTGCGGTCGTCCCCGATCTCGGCCAGGACGCGGGCGGCGAGTTGGGGGCCGAGTCCGGGGAAGCTCAGCAGGATCTCGGCGTCTGGGTGCTGTGGAAAGGCCTCTTCGGCGGCTTCGGAGAGCTGGTCGGCGGCGGTGCAGGCTGCGTCCAGCTGGATGAGGAGAGCGAGCATCTGCTTTCCGAGCGCGTCCTCGACCAGCGGAGGCTGATGGGCCCACTCGGCGCGGAAGACCTCGCGAAGGCGGTCAGCCTCGGCTTCGATGCCGCGCTGGCGGCCGGCTCGCTTCAGCGCGGCCTGGATCTGGGTGCGGGTCAGCCGTGCGGCCCGCGTCGGGTTCGGTGCGGTCCTGAGGAGCTCACGGGCCTCCGGTCGGCACAGGCCGTTGGTAATCCCAGGCCTCGACCGCAGTGCGGTCGGGCCGCCACCTCACTATCCGTTCGTGACACCAGCGCACCCCACGGGCCTCGGTCTATGCGGGAGCTCGGACGGCTCGGGCATATCGAGAGGTCACCGTGGGACGGGCTCGCACCACCAACACAAACGCGTGATCAAGCCGAGAGGTGTTGACGCACGACGACCCTGGACGCCACCGCTCTCTTAATAGGCGTCGATGCCGGGTGAGATCTAGGCGTACGTCCAGCGCCGACGGGCGCCAACACCGCTCGTGGTGGCGGCCACGGAGGCGCCGGATGCCGCGCGCTCTGTTGCTAGGTCTTGAAGGCCAGGCAACTCCAAGGCGTCCGCCCGACGCCCACGTGACCGCCACCACTCGCACCAGACCGTGCACCGATCTACGTTGAGGCCTCGACAGCCCGGCTGCACCTGGATGTCACGGTCTGGTACTCGAACGCTCCGAGAAGCCCATGCTCCTGCGGAACGCTCATAACTACGGATTAGGCTGCCCCCATGCCAAAGAAGCGCTCGGGCGGGGGTCTCACGACGACCCAGCAGGCCGCCAAGTTCCTCGGTGTCGCCGCCCTTTCCGGAGTTGTGCTCGCGGGCATCGCGCTGCCGGCCGCCGGAGCTCTGGGTCTTGCCACCAAGGGGACGGTCCAGGGATTCGACGAGATCCCGGCCAATCTCCAGACCCCGCCGCTGAGCCAGCGCACCACGATCCTGGACAGCAAGGGCGGAACGATCGCCACGGTGTACTCGCGCGACCGCACGGTGGTCAAGCTGAAGGACATCTCGCCGTACATGCAGAAGGCGATCGTGGCGATCGAGGACGCCCGCTTCTACGAGCACGGGGCGATCGACCTCAAGGGCATCCTGCGCGCACTGAACCGCAATGTGCAGACGGGCGGGACCGCGGAGGGCGCCTCGACCCTCACGCAGCAGTACGTGAAGAACGTCTTCATCGAGGAGGCCGGTGACGACCCGGACAAGGTCGCGCAGGCCACTCAGCAGACCATGGGCCGCAAGATCCAGGAGTTGAAGTACGCGATCCAGGTCGAGGAGAAGCTCGGCAAGAAGCGGATCCTGGCGAACTACCTGAACATCACCTTCTTCGGGCAGCAGGCGTACGGCGTCGAAGCCGCCTCCCAGCGCTACTTCTCCAAGTCGGCGAAGGACCTGAAGCTGGAGGAGGCCGCGCTGCTGGCCGGCATCGTGCAGTCGCCGAGCCGTTACGACCCGGTCAATGACACGGCGGAGGCGACCAAGCGACGCAACACCGTGCTCCAGCGCATGGCCGAGGTCGGTGACATCACACAGGCCGAGGCCGACAAGGCGAAGGCCACCCCGATCAAGCTGAAGGTCAAGAAGCCGAAGAACGGCTGCATCACGGCCGTCAGCGGCGCGGGCTTCTTCTGCGACTACGTACGCAACGTCTTCCTCACCGACCCGGCCTTCGGCAAGACCAAGGAGGACCGGGCCAAGATCTGGAACCGGGGCGGTCTGACGGTCCGGACGACGCTCGACCCTCAGTCCCAGGAGTCGGTGCAGAACTCGATCAAGAGCCACGTCTACAAGTCGGACAAGGTCGCGACGGCCGTGACGCTGGTCCAGCCGGGCACCGGCAAGATCATGGGAATGGGCCAGTCGAAGCCGTACGGCTTCGGGCCCGACGAGACGCAGTACAACTACTCGGTCAACAAGAGCATGGGCGGGTCGAACTACGGCTTCCCGACCGGTTCGACGTTCAAGCCCTTCCTCGCCGCGGCGGCCATAGAGGGCGGCAAGCCGGCCACCCAGGTCTACCCGTCCCCGTACGAGATGGACTACCCGGACACGGTGCAGTCCTGCGGAAAGCCGTGGGTCAACGACGGCGTGCCGAGGTATCACCTGGAGAACGAGAACGAGTCCGAGAGGGGGCCGTACGCGCTGAGGGAGGCGATGGAGAAGTCCGTCAACACCTACTTCGTGCAGATGCTCCAGGACATCGGCATGTGCCCGGTCTCGCAGATGACCGACAAGCTGGGCGTGGTGCAGGGCGACGGCACCAAGCTGCCGCAGAACCCGTCCACGCTGACCCTCGGTTCCAACGGCCTGTCGCCGCTGACGATGGCCAGCGCGTACGCCGCCTTCGCCAACCGCGGCACGTACTGCACGCCGATCGCCATCGAGTCGGTCAAGAAGGCGAACGGCACCTCGCTGCCCGTGCCGAAGACCACCTGCTCACAGGCGATGTCGCAGACGACGGCGGACACCATCAACACCCTGCTGCGCGGCGTGGTCGACTCCGGTACGGGTCAGGAAGCCGGCCTCCAGAGCCGCGACAACGCGGGCAAGACCGGTACGACCGACGCCCGTAAGAACGCCTGGTTCGTCGGCTACACGCCGAACATGTCCGGCGCGGTCTGGGTCGGCAGCCCGTCCCAGAGCGTCGAGATGGAACACGTCACCATCGGTGGCGTGTACCGGGACAAGGTGTACGGCGGACAGGTCCCCGGACCCATCTGGCGGGACGCGATGACGGGCGCCCTCGATGGAGTGCCCGCACCCGCGTTCAACACCATCGACATCCCGGACCCGCCGAGGGGCCACGACCGCGGGGACAGGGAGAGGGACCGGCGGGGCGCCGGGGGCAGCAAGCCCGGCAAGAAGCCCGGCAACAAGAACCCGTTCCCCGGCATCAGCATCCCGCCGGACCTGACCGGCGGGAACCAGGGCGGCCACCGCGGTCAGAGCAACGCCGGCACGCAGGGCCCCTGACCCGCACGGCACATGCGCACGAAGGTGGGGCGCCCCGGATCGATCCCGATCCGGGGCGCCCCACCTTTTCGCGTACAGCCCTGTCCGCAGTCCGTGCGGCGCGCCGCCTCAGCCCGCGAGGAGCTTCTTCACCGCGGCGGCCACCCGGCCGCCGTCCGCGAGCCCCGCGACCTTCGGGTTCACGATCTTCATCACGGCGCCCATGGCCCGCGGCCCCTCGGCCCCGGCGGCCCTCGCCTCTTCGACGGCGGACGCCACGATCGCGCCCAGCTCGTCGTCGCTCAGCTGCTTCGGCAGGTACGCGTCGAGCAGCTCGCCCTCGGCCCTCTCGCGCTCGGCCTGCTCGGCCCGGCCGCCCTTGGTGAAGGCCTCGGCCGCCTCACGGCGCTTCTTGGCCTCCTTGGCGATCACCTTCTGCACCTCGTCGTCGGAGAGTTCACGCGCCGTCTTGCCGCTGACCTCCTCCTTCGCGATGGCGGTGAGGGTCAGCCGGAGCGTGGACGAGGTCAGCTCGTCACGCGCCTTCATGGCCGTGGTGAGGTCTTCCTTGAGCTTGGACTTGAGCGTGGTCATGTGCTGATTGTGGCAGGTACGGGGCGGCAGGCGCCCGCCGGTTTTCTTCGCGCCGCACGACGTCTGCGACGATGGGCGCATGCGCGCACGCTACGGAGTACCCCTGAAAGTCACGGCAGTCGGCGCTGCGGTCGGCGTGGCCGGCCTCGCCTACGCCGCCGGATTCGAGGCCCGCTCGTTCCGCCTGCGGCGGGTCACCATCCCCGTACTCCCCGACGGGGCACGCCCGTTGCGCGTACTCCAGGTCTCCGACATCCATATGGTGAGCGGTCAGCGCAAGAAGCGCGCCTGGCTGCAGTCACTGGCCGGGCTGCGCCCGGACTTCGTCGTGAACACCGGCGACAACCTCTCGGACCCCGAGGCCGTGCCCGAGCTGCTCGACGCGCTCGGTCCGCTGATGGAGTTCCCGGGCGTCTACGTCTTCGGCTCCAACGACTACTACGGCCCCAAGCTCCGCAACCCGGCCCGCTACCTCTTCGAGAAGGCCCAGGGCCGGCACGGCCTCAACGGGAACACCCCGGCGGTCGGCGTCGTCCACAACCCGTGGGAGCCGATGCGCGACGCCTTCGACAAGGCGGGCTGGCTGGGGCTGTCCAACACCCGTGGCCGCCTCGAGATCGATGGCCTGGAGATCGCCTTCACCGGCCTGGACGACCCGCACATCAAGCGCGATCGCTACGCGGAGGTGTCCGGCGGCCCCGAGACGGGTGCCGACCTCTCCGTAGGCGTCGTCCACGCCCCCTACCTGCGCTCCCTCGACGCCTTCACGAGGGACGGTTACCCCCTGATCCTGGCCGGTCACACCCACGGCGGCCAGCTCTGCATCCCCTTCTACGGAGCCCTGGTCACCAACTGCGACCTGGACACGGACCGGGTCAAGGGCCTGTCCACCCACTCCGTCGAGGACCGCCGCGCCTACCTCCACGTCTCCGCGGGCTGCGGCACCAACCGCTACACCCCGGTCCGCTTCGCCTGCCCCCCGGAGGCGACCCTGCTGACCCTGACACCCCGTGGCTGATCGGCCACGGCCTCCTCACCCCTCCCCCGCCCGCAGCGACGCATAAACCGGATTTCGTCTGCGGGCGCGGGTGGGCTAAAGTAATCGATGTCGCCGGGACACCGGCGGCGATCGGGGTGTAGCGCAGCTTGGCAGCGCGCTTCGTTCGGGACGAAGAGGTCGTGGGTTCAAATCCCGCCACCCCGACAGCTGAAACACCAGGTCAGGGGCCTGATTCACTGAGTGGATCAGGCCCCTGACCCGTTTCCGTAGATCGTTCGGGAGAAATCCGGGAGAAGGTCCTGGTCGGGCCTCCCGGTTCGCAGCCGCGCCTTGACCGCCTTCGGCTCGACCGGCCGGAGGCCGCCACGGCCCGGCGGTCATCGACTCAGGGACCCGGCGGCGAACCCGAACCAACCCGCCGACAGGTCTGCCGCGGCCCTCTCGCAGGCCTTCTCGAAAGGACTCGTGCCGGGCACCTCGGCCAGGGCTGCTCCGAGGCGTCCGCGGTGCGCCGGCAGGACCCCGATGCGGGTGACAACAAGGCGTCGGCTGTCGGGGGTCGGCATCACGAGGTCCACGCGTTCCGTTGCGGCGTCAGCGCGCGAGGTCGGCCAGACCGCGGAGCCCTTCGAGAACCTCGTCGGCAGTGGGGGCGGCCGCCGGGTCGCTGAGGTGCTGGATCAGCATGCCCGACATCAGGGCGACTTGGACGCTGCCGATGGTTCGCACGGATTCCTCGGGGACCTGGTCCTCGGGTACGCCCCTGAGTATCGCCGCCATGCCCCGGCGCCCCTGGGCGGTGCCGTCGGCCAGGGCCGCACGCAGTTCCGGCTGCCGCTGAGCCTGCATGAACAGCTCCACCGAGGCCAGCCACAGATCGGGGTGGGCCCCGAAGTCCGCGATCAGCCCCTCCCACATCTGCTCGAAGTGACGCTTCGTGGAGCCGTCGGCATCGGGGACCAGCGCCCGGCCCATCGCGTCTCCCCATTCATCGAGCATCTCGAACAGGGCCTGATTGAGCAGCGCTTCCCGGGAGCCGTAGTGGTAGCCGATGGCGGCCATGCTGACGCCGGCCGCAGTGGCGATGTCACGGACGCTGCTGCGGTCGTACCCCTTCTCCCGCAGACACTCCTTGGCGCCGACAAGCAGGGCTTCGCGGTTTCCCATGCCCCGGACCGTAACACCGGGCCCGCGCGAACGCCTCAGGCGATCGATCTATACATATGTATTGCACGATCGCGCAAAGTCTTCTACGGTCCTTGCCATGACACGCGCCAAGAACTTCTCCAAGTGGTCTGCCGCCGCACTGTCGTTGGGGCTGGGGATGGGGCTGGGAGTCGTCCCGGCCACCCCTGCCTCCGCACAGCCGGGGCCGACCGGCAGTACGGTCGTCAGCACGACCCATGGCAAGGTGCGCGGCAGCGTCGACGGACACGTGCGCAGCTTCCGGGGCATCCCGTACGCCGCCCCGCCCGTCGGCGAGCGGCGCTGGCGAGCGCCCGAGCCCGCCGCGACCTGGACCGGGGTCCGCGAGGCGACCGCCCCGGGCGCCGCCTGCGCGCAGCCGCAAGGACTCCCGGTCGGGGTTCCCAGCACGGACGAGGACTGCCTCTATCTGAACGTCACGACCCCGACCGAGACGGACGGCAAACGCCCGGTGATCGTGTGGATCCACGGTGGGAGCCTGATGTACGGCACCGGCGACATGTACGGACCCGAGCGGCTGACCACCGGCGGTGCGGTCGTCGTCTCGATGAACTACCGGCTCGGCGTCATGGGCTTTCTGAGCGATCCCTCCCTGCCCGGCGCGGACGGCCTCGGAATTCAGGATCAGCAAGCCGCCTTGCGCTGGGTCCGCGCGAACGCCGCTTCCTTCGGCGGCGACCCGAAGAACATCACGATCATGGGCCAGTCCGGCGGCGGCTACAGCGTCTGCGACCACCTCGCCTCCCCCCTGTCGGCAGGACTCTTCGACCGGGCCGTCGTACAGAGTGCGCCCTGCGCCACCGGCGGCACCCGGACCGAGGCCGAGGCAAAGGCCGATGCCGAGCGGGTCGTCGCCGCGGTCGGCTGCGAGAAGGACAGGGCGGCCTGTCTGCGGAAGACGCCGGTGACCGAACTGCTGAAGGCGTACGGAGCGTTCAACGAGCCCCGCCCGGTGGCCGGGACGACGCTGCTTCCCCTGTCGCCCGCCGAGGCCCTGCGCACCGGAAGGTTCCACCGGGTGCCCGTGCTCGTCGGGGTCAACCACGATGAGGAACGCGGTCGCGTCCTCGGCCAGGAACTGGCGCCGGGCGCCTCACCCATGAAGCCCGAGGAGTACGAGCCCGCCATCCGGGAGCAGTTCGGCGACCGGGCCGACGCCGTGCTGCAGCGCTACCCCCTGAGCAGGTTCACCTCGGCGGGCGAAGCCCTGGCCACGGTCCGCACCGACGCGACCTGGTCGGTCCCGACACTCGACACCGCACGCCTGCTGTCGAGGTGGACCCCGACGCGGATGTACGAGTTCAGCGAACGCGACACCCCCTGGTTCAAGGGATATCCGGCCCCCAGCTTCGACCCGCGCGCCCAGCACATGGCCGAACTGCCCTACCTGTTCGACCTGGCCCTCTTCGAGAACGTCAAGGACGAGCAGACGGGGTTCCGCGACCGGATGCTCCGCACATGGGTGGGCTTCGCCGCTTCGGGCAGGACGAGTTGGCCGGCCTTCCTCGGCGGGCGCGGATACGTGCAGACGCTGTCCTCCGAAGCCTGGCAGCGTGCGGACTTCACGGACGACCACGGCTACACCTTCTGGAAGAGCTTCGGTGATCCGGTTCCGTCACTCCGGTGCGCCCCTCCCGATTCCGGGACGGTCTCGCGGCGGGCCTGATCCGTCGCTCACGCGGACCTCCCCGAGAGGTGGCGGGGAGACCCGGCAGCAATCACGCCGCGGCGACCTTGGCCACGAAGGCATCCAGGTTGCCCCACATGCGCGCGCGACGCTCGTCCAGGGTCAGGGACTCCTCGTACCGCCCGGAACGCAGTTTCGGTTGCCGCTTGCCGCGCAGATACAGGGGGCAGGCGAGGTCCGCGCACATGTAGACACCGACCGTGTTCCCCTCGCGACCCCGGGCGCCCGCCAACGGAGCGGCGAGCAGAGCGACCCCGGAGGAGGCGTGGCCCGTCAGGCAGATCTGGCACATGCTGGACTTCACCGCGCTGGTGCGGCCCACCGAGGGCACACGCAACGAGATCCCCGACGGACCCTGCTCCCGGGGCAGCACGAGATGCGCCCGCAGCGGCGCTCCCGGGTCCACCCAGCCCAGGAAGTCCAGCTCCTCCCACGGCAGTTCGGCGAAGTCGAGCGGCAGTCGCAGCCGCGCCGCGTCGCCCTTCGTGCAGTTCACGAAGGACGAACGGATCTGTGTCTCACTGAGTGGTTCCACGGGCATCGACCCTAAGTCCGCCCTGTCCCGGCCGCACCCCAATATCTGCGTGATCCGGCCCCACGCGGCAGGCTCCGTCCGGCCCCGCGCGGCACCACGTCATACGCGCATCAGCCCCTTCTCCGTGTCGACGCGAGCACACCCGGCAACAGCTACCCGATATGCACAGTTCGCACTCATATGCGAATCTAGTAGTGGCCCATCGTCCGAGATCCGCTACAGGAGGCACGATCGTGGGCAAGAAGCAGAGTCGGCAGAACCGGGGTGCCCGCACCGGCGGCCACGAACGCAGCGCTGTTCCTGAGACCAAGGAGCAGACGCCGCGGACGACGGCCCAGGACACGGTGCACTCGATCTCAGAACAGGTCTCCCACCGGAAGCAGCGGAGGTTCGGCCACAACTGACCCCCGTAGATCCACGAGAACGCCCCCTGCGGCGGCAACCCCGTAAACCCGGGGCCGACCGCCCACAGGGGGCGTTCTCGTGGGGCCTACGGTTCGGTCGCAGCGCGTGGCGTCCGGATCCACGAGGACATGGAGACGAGGGGGTCCCTGACGACCCCACCGGCCGCGCGCAGCCCCCGCCGCCCCCGGCGCCCAGCCCGCCGACCCCGCAGTCCCGCATACCGGGCAGCGGGGTCGGCGCCATTTCCTCCGCACGGAGAACCGATCACCGCCGCCGGACGCTCCGGTTCGAGGCGAGAGGGCCCACCGCGCCCCGCCGCATGAACACGTCGAGCACGCGCCGAGCGGCTCGGGGGGACGCGAACGGCTGAGGCATCACCACCCCGCCCGGCCCTGAGGTCCCCGCACCCACAGACCCGACTCCGCTGCCCGGACGCGCGCTCACCACACGAAGATCCGGACGCGTCGAGAGGTTTATCTACGCGCGGAGCTACTGCCACCGAACGATCATTCGGGCATATCAGACCAGTTCTTGCTCAGCCATTACCGGCGAGTACCAAGAGCTGCTAGAAACGTGGCGCTCAATCAACCCCCCACCCACCCCCCACACTTCGGAGGGCTGACAGCCATGTCAGTACGGAGATTCTGGGCGTCCGCATCCACTCTGGTCCTCGTCGCCGCAGCCGCCCTGGGCATCGCCCAGCCGGCCTCGGCATCCTCCTCGGCCGCCGCCGGTGGGTACGTCGCTCTCGGCGACTCGTACTCCTCCGGCGTCGGCGCGGGGAACTACCTCTCCGACAGTGGTGACTGCCGCCGCAGCACCAACGCCTACCCCTACCTCTGGGCAGCGGCGAACTCACCTTCCTCTTTCGCCTTCGTCGCCTGTTCGGGCGCCACGACGAGTTCCGTGGCCGCCGGCCAGCTGGGCGCACTGAACTCCTCCACCGGCCTGGTCAGCGTCACCGCGGGCGGCAATGACGTCGGCTTCGCCGATGTCATGCAGGCCTGCGTGCTGTCCAGCGAGGCCACTTGCCTGAACAGCGTGAGCACGGCCGTTTCGCAGATCCAGAACTCTCTTCCGTCCGGGCTGAGTTCGCTCTACGGCTCCATTCGCTCGCGGGCCCCGCAGGCGCATGTCGTGGTGCTCGGCTACCCGCGCTTCTACCAGCTGAGCGGCAGTTGCATCGCCGGGCTCTCGGAGAAGGAACGGTCGGCCATCAACAACGCGTCCGATGTCCTGAACGGCGTCATCGCCAAGCAGGCGGCCAATGCCGGATTCACGTTCTCCAGCGTGGTCGACGAATTCACCGGACATGAGCTGTGCTCCGGCGACGCCTGGCTCCACAGCGTGTCGATCCCGGTCTACAACTCGTACCACCCCAAGGCCGCCGGGCAGTCGGGCGGCTACCTTCCGGCCTTCCGCTCGGCCGCGTAGGACGCGGGCGAGGGAGGTAACAGGAGTGCGGCGGGCCGCCGGGACACTTCCGACGCCCGCCGCGCTCCTGTCGCGTTCGGGCGCGGCCACGTCGTTCGAGACCCGGGCGCGTCGCCACGCCCCACGGGCGGTTCGCTCCGGATCCGGGCGGCTGTGCCCGGTCGGTACGGGGCAAGGGCGAGCGGTGGCGAGCACGGCGGACGACTCCGACGTGACGGACGACCGGCCGGACGCCAAGCGGAGCACAGTCGGCGTCTCCTGTCTCCCGTCGGGCGGTTCAGTACCGTTCGACGAGGTGCTCACGGCCCGCCGGAGGCTCGTACGGCTCGGGCCAGAAGTCGGTGATCCCGCTTATCCGGCCCTCCTCGTCGAACGTGAAGAAGTGGATGGCGTGCAGCTCCTGCAGGCCGACCGTGAAGAGCGTCCGGGCAGCGGCCTGCCGCCCTTCCCGGTCGGCCACGACCTGTTCGACACGGACGCGCCAGTCCCCCGGGTACTCCCGGTTGAAGCGCACGTACCGCTCCTTCCCGCGGATGCGTTCGCGAGTCTGCGGCAGGTCGTACAGCACCTCGTCGGCGAGCGTCGTGGCGAAGGTGTCCCAGTCGCGGGCGTCGGCCGCGGTCCAGTACGTCTCCACCGCGGTGCGCAGATCAGCAGTCGTGGTCATGGTTCGAGTCTGAACCCCACCACTGACAATCGGTCTTGAGCTCTGGGTGTCGACCCTGTGCCCTGGTGTCGGCCTTCGGTCAGGAGTCGGCCGGCCGCGACGCCTTGATCGAGTACATCAGCGGGATGCGTGGACGATCGGCGGGGAAGCGGTAGGAACCGTCGCCCTGTCGCTCCAGCGACGAGAAGCGGGCGAACAACGAGATGTCGTGCTCGTGCAGGAACTCGATCCGCAGCCCGGCCGCCGCCAGTGCCGACACCACGTCACCGATCGGATGCTGCCACTCGACGCTGCGGTTGTGGACGGTCGGTGCGTCGAAGTCCGCGTACGTGCCCGGTGATTCGTCCACCCACGCGTCACGGCTGAAGTAGTCGTGCACGACCTTCGTGCCGGTCGAGTCGTCGAGGCAGTCCGTGATCGGATGGAATTCCGCGAGGTAGAGGAAGCCGCCGGGCGCCACCAGCGATGCGGCGGTCTCGGCCCAGCGATGGGTGTCGGGCAGCCAGTTCAGCGCGCCGACACCGGTGTAGACGATGTCGTACGACGCGTCCGGCACGGCCTCCGCCGCGTCATGGACGTCGGCCGCGACAAAGGCCGCCCGGTCCTGGGTGAACCCGAGCTCGCGGGCCAGGCCGCGCGCGGTCTCGACGGCCGGTTCGGAGAAGTCCAGACCGACGACGTGCGCGGCACCGTGCCGGGCCCAGGAGAGGGTGTCGACCCCGATGTGGCACTGCAGATGCAGCAGCGACTTGCCGGTGACGTCCCCGACCTCGGCGAGTTCGAAGTCGCGCAGGGCGTCCTTGCCTGCCCGGAAGGATTCGAGGTCGTAGAAGTCGCTCACGGCATGGATGGGGACCCGTTCGTCCCAGTGCGCGCGGTTGGCCTCGTGCCAGTCGGCGGGGGTCGGTGCATGCATGTCCGGGAGGTTATCCACAGGCTGCGGACGATGCGAACGGATTGTCGGCGTTCCGGCGCAGAATGGGGGACATGACTGAGATCACTGGTTCGACGGCCCCTTCCGCCCCGGCGACCGCTTCCGCGTCGGCTCCGGCCCCGACTCCGGCATCGGCGTCGGCTTCCGTGCCCGAGTGGGAGCAGCGTTTCCGCGCGTCACGGGTATCACTGCCCGACTGGGCGGAGGACGCACCGGACCGCGCGCTGTTCGTCTCCAATGCCACGGGCACCTACGAGCTCTACGCGTGGGACCGCGCCACCGGCGAGCAGCGTCAGGTGACCGACCGGCCGAACGGGACGACGGACGGCGTGCTGGCACCGGACGGCGAGTCGATCTGGTGGTTCGACGACACCGACGGGGACGAGTTCGGTGTATGGATGCGGCAGCCGTTCCGCGTCGGCGAGGGCGGGGAAGCGGTGGACGAGCCGGCGGCGCCCGGTCTCGGCGCCTCCTACCCGGCCGGGCTCGCGATCGGGCGGGACGGGACGGCGGTGGTCGGCCGTTCGACCGACGAGGACGGGACGACGATCCATGTCGTACGGCCCGGTTCCGCGCCGGTCGAGATCTACCGGCACCGGGAGTCGGCCGGCGTCGGCGACCTCAGTCATGACGGCACGCTGATCGCCCTGGAGCACACCGAGCACGGCGACGCGATGCACTCCGCGCTGCGTGTGGTGCGGCCGGACGGGACGACGGTCGCCGAGCTGGACGACACCGAGGGCGGCACCAAGGAACTCGGCCTCTCCGTGCTGGGCTTCGCCCCCGTCGCAGGGGACACGAGGCTACTGGTGGGGCATCAGCGCCGGGGCCGTTGGGAGCCGATGGTCTGGGACCCGATGACGGGGACGGAGACGGACCTCGCGATCGATCTGCCCGGTGACGTGGGCGCCGAGTGGTACCCGGACGCCTCCGCGCTGCTGATCGTGCACGGCTTCGAGGCCCGCAGCGACCTGTGGCGGTACGAGCCGGGGGCGGGAGGCGCTCCCGTCCGGGTGGAGACCCCCGCGGGTTCGGTGTCGGGTGCCACGGCCCGGCCGGACGGCACCGTGGAGTACCTGTGGTCGTCGGCCGCGCAGCCTCCCGTCATCAGGTCCACCTCGGGTGCGGTGGTGCTCGATCCGCCCGGCCCCAAGGCGCCCGCATCCGTGCCCGTGGAGGACGTGTGGGTGGACGGGCCCGGAGGCCGCGTCCACGCGCTCGTCCAGCGGCCAGCCGCACCGGCCGAGGGGCCGTTCCCCACGGTCTTCGAGATCCACGGCGGTCCGACCTGGCACGACAGCGACGCCTTCGCCTCCGGCCCCGCCGCCTGGGTGGACCACGGCTACGCGGTCGTCCGGGTCAACTACCGCGGCTCCACCGGATACGGCCGTGCCTGGACGGACGCGCTCAAGCACCGGGTCGGCCTGATCGAGCTGGAGGACATCGCCGCGGTACGGGAGTGGGCGGTGAAGTCCGGTCTCGCGGACCCGGCGAAGCTGGTCCTGGCCGGTGGTTCCTGGGGCGGCTATCTGACCCTGCTCGGCCTCGGCACGCAGCCGGAGGACTGGGCCCTGGGCCTGGCGGCGGTTCCGGTCGCGGACTACGTCACGGCGTATCACGACGAGATGGAGGACCTGAAGGCGATGGACCGGACGTTGCTGGGCGGCACTCCGGAGGAGGTTCCCGAGCGTTTCGAGGCCTCGTCCCCGTTGACGTACGTCGACGCCGTCCGTGCGCCGGTCTACATCTCGGCGGGCGTCAACGACCCGCGATGCCCGATCCGCCAGGTCGAGAACTATGTGGACCGGCTGAAGGGACGTGACGCGGTGCACGAGGTCTACCGGTACGACGCGGGGCACGGTTCGCTCGTGGTGGAGGAGCGGATCAAGCAGGTCCGCCTGGAACTCGACTTCGCCCGACGCCACCTTGCCGCGGATGGCGCCCCCGCAGTCCCCGCCGCCTCCGCGGTCCCCACCTCCGCCACCACCGTCCCCTCTCCCGCCCCTGCCGTCGTTCCTTCGAACCCGTCCGGCGAATCGATGCCGTCCGGCCAGTAGGGACGCCCGCCTCCTCCTCTCGCCCGGCGCCGCCCGTCGGCCGTCTCGAGCACGTCGGGCGACGGAGAGCGAAGCGGAAACGGCACGCGACGGCCGACACCGCGGGGCGGGGGCTGGGGCCGGGCGGTGGTGGGCGGTGGGCAGGACGGCCGGTGGGAACACCACGCGGAGACCCGACGGGCGTCGTCGTACGGTCGCGGAGGCCCCGACGAGGGCGCCGCAGTACGGTCGGCGGGGGCCCTCACCCCGCACCGCAACGCAACACCCCGCGCCGTCCCGCAATGCCCCCGCCAGGAGCGCGCCGCACCGCAACGCCCGGCCCCGCAATGTCCCCGCCCGCGGCGCGCTCTCACCGCGGCGGTCCCTCCGGGGCTCCGTCGGCGGCGCTGCCGCTCCCCAGTCGGCACCCCGCGCCGAGCGACCGGGGCGGGGACCGTACCGTGGAGGGGTGTACCGGTTCCTGCTGACCCCGCGATGGTGGGGGATCAACCTTTTCGTCGTGCTGGCCATCCCGTTCTGCATCTTCATGGGTACCTGGCAGCTCGGCCGCTTCGAGGACCGCGTGCAGACGCACGACGCCGCCGAGAAGCAGCCTGCCCCGGGCACGAGGGCCGCCAAGCCGATCGATGACCTCCTGCCCGTCGACACGGTGACCTCGGGCCGCCCCGCCACCGCCACCGGCCGGTACGCCGACCAGTTCCTGGTGCCCGGTCGGAAGCTGGACGACAAGAGCGGCTTCTACGTCCTGAACATGCTCCGTACGGACGGGGGCAAGGCCCTGCCGGTGGTCCGCGGCTGGCTGCCCGGTCGGCCCGGACACACCGCCGTACCCGCCGCGCCGACCGGCGAGGTCACGGTCACCGGCGACCTTCAGGCATCCGAGAACGCCGGAACCACCGGCGTCGACTCGGGCGGCGGGCTCCCGCCCGGCCAGCTCGGCATGA
This sequence comes from Streptomyces sp. NPDC101194, assembly GCF_044767885.1. Lineage (NCBI taxonomy): Bacteria > Bacillati > Actinomycetota > Actinomycetes > Kitasatosporales > Streptomycetaceae > Streptomyces > Streptomyces sp. NPDC101194. Next base: position 559,685 of record NZ_JBIWOS010000004.1, on the reverse strand, counting down.
TCAGCGCCGCGTCCCTGGTCAACCTCGTCCCGTACGACGTCTACGACGCCTGGGTGACCCTCCAGGACACCGACGCCACCGGCTCGCTGCGTCCCGTACCGGCCGCCGTACCGCAGGGCACCGGGCTCGACCTGAAGGCCTTCCAGAACCTCGGCTACACCGGCGAGTGGTTCGTCTTCGCCGGGTTCGTGCTCTTCATGTGGTTCCGGCTGGTCCGCCGCGAGGCCGAAGCGGCGCGCGACCTGAAACTTGGTCTCGTCTCGGACGCGAATGAGGGCACGGGCTCGACCGCGGACGCCGAGGCGGACACCCGGCCCGCGGACGCCACCGACGCAGCCGACACAACCGACGCGGCCGATCCCCGTGTGAGCGCCGACGCCGGCTGAGGGCATACGTGTGAGGGGGCCGACCGGTTCGACCGGTCGGCCCCCTCACATGTGTGGCGTGCGTCGTACGCCGTATCCCCACGTCACGTCGCGGGGGCGAGCACCCCGGTCCGGTAGATCGTGCCCGAGCAGGCGTTGGCGATCTTGGCCTCCGCGACCGGCGCCCCGGCCTCCGGCGTGTGTGTGACGGCGACGCTGCCGTCCAGCGTTCCACCGCCGTCCTCGCCGCCGAGCTGCGGGGCCGTCTCCGTGTTCCCGTCGGTGCTACCCGCACCGGAACCGGCGACAGCGGCACCGCCCGAGCCGCCCGACCCGCCCGCGCCTTCCGTCGGTGTCGGGCTCGGTGAGCCTCCGACGGTCGGACAGGTGTCCTTCGGCACCCAGGCGAACTTCACCTCGTACGCCATGGACGGCTTCAGCAGCACCGTCCCCTGCTCCTGCGAGGGGTCGGGCAGCCCGGACGCCGCGTCACCCGCGGTGTGCTGGACGACCATGATCCTCGCCGGGTCGGCCGCGCCCATCGCCTGGAAGCCCACGCTGCCGCTGCTGCTCACCGAACAGTCCGTGCCCGAGACATTGGCGATCCGGAAGGTCCCGTACACCGTGCCGTCGGCTCCGGCAGCGCCCGTCTCGGCCGAGGCGACGGCCAGTTGGCCCGGGTCGCAGGTCGGCATCGAGGCCGCCGCGGAGGCGACCGGGTCGGAGACGCCGCCGGCCAGACTGCCGTCGGAGCCCTGACCACGGCTGTCGGACGGGCTGCTCGTGCTCGTGGGCTGGTTCCGGCCGCTGCCCTGCTCGTCGCCGCTGCCGCCGTTGCTCTTCCCGCCGGTTCCCGCGCCGCTCTCGGTGCCGTTGCCTCCCTGTGCCTGCTCGCCGTGCCCGGCTATCGCCGGATTGGCGTTGTTCGAGCCGTCGGAGTTCGCGACATGGACGAAGGCGGGGATCGCGGTGCCGATGAGCAGCGCCGCCGCCGCCATGCCGACGACGGCCTGCCGCCGCCTGGCACGCCGGGCGGGCACCGCTCGGTACAGGTGGTCGAGGGTGCCGTCGCGGGGTTCGATGTGCTGGACGGCCCCGTGCAGCATGCGGCGCAGTGCGACCTCGTCCATGTCCGCGCCACCACCGTCTCCCGCGCCGGACCCCAGGCCCGTACCGGCCCCCGTACCCGTGCCGGAGCCCGCGCCGAAGAGGCTGCTCAGTCCCCCGAGCTCAGCCGTCACAGCTGTCCCGGCGGCCTCGGTGACCTCGTCCGTACCTTCCACGGACACGAGGCCCTGACGCCCACGATCCGCACCGTCCGCACGGCGCACATCCGCAGCCGCACCATCCCTGTCCGAACCGTTGCTGTCCGAACTGTCACTGTCCGAACTGTCACTGTCCGAACCGCCCCTGTCCGAGCTGTTCCCGTCCGAGCCGTCCGCAGCCGGTTCCTTCACGACCGTGCCGACCGTGTCCGAATCATCCGTGTCCGAGTCGTTCACGGGCGGTCCGCTCATGTCCGAGCCGTCCATGGTCGAATCGTCCGTGTCCGCATGCACGTCCGGGGTGTTCTCCGGCCCGTCGTTCACAATTCCGTTTCCAGTCCGGTCAATCCGAGGCTCGCGCTCGTGGCCGTTGTCGTCCCTGCGGTCGCGTCGGCTCATCACTGCGCCTCCATCACAACGCGCAACGCCGCGATCCCGCGGGAGCCGTAGGCCTTGACCGAGCCCAGGGATATGCCGAGCGTCTCGGCCACCTGAGCTTCCGTCATGTCCGCGAAGTAACGCAGCACCAGCACCTCCCGCTGGCGCCGTTGCAGCCCCCGCATCGCCTTGATCAGCGCGTCCCGCTCCAACTGGTCGTACGCGCCCTCCTCTGCACTCGCCATGTCCGGCATCGGCTTGGAGAGCAACTTCAGCCCGAGGATGCGGCGACGCAGCGCGGAACGCGACAGGTTGACGACGGTCTGGCGCAGATACGCGAGCGTCTTCTCGGGGTCCCGTACCCGGTTGCGCGCCGAGTGCACGCGGATGAACGCCTCCTGCACCACGTCCTCGCACGAGGCGGTGTCGTCCAGGAGCAGCGCCGCGAGGCCGAGCAGCGAACGATAGTGGGCGCGATAGGTCTCGGTGAGATGGTCGACCGTGGTTCCGGCAGCCACGCTCTCCTCAGCGCCCTCGCGCTGCGACGGCAGCCGCGCGGGACGCGCAGCGGGCATGGGCGCGATCACCGGCATACCGCCGGGTGCGCGGGGCCTTCTGAGCGGACGCACCGAAGCGCCGCGCAGGGGGCCCACCACTGTGATATCGAGAACCTCTGCCACGCCAGTTGGACACGTTTCCCCCCGTCAGGGTTGTACGCGCGCGGCACCGCGTTTGGCGCGGTGCGACATGCCCTCATACGTACCTGCTCTTCCACAAATGCCCCGAACATGCGCCCCGCCGCGCAAGAGGTGACCGCAAAGACGCGCGCTTTCCGGCCAACGGTTGCAGTGGGCCGGAAGGTCATCGTCGGACACCTCAACACCCCAGCTCAAGAGGCTCAGACCTTCAACTTGCTCACAGGTCATTCACAGAGAGTACAAAACAGGTTCGATCAGGACCGAGGGAATTCGGCGGCCACCGACTCGGCGATCTGCGCCACGTTCAAGGCCGCGCCCTTGCGGAGGTTGTCGCCACAGACGAACAGTTCAAGACACCGGGGATCGTCCAGTGACCTGCGCACCCGCCCGACCCAGGTCGGATCGGTACCGACGACGTCGGACGGCGTCGGGAAGTCCCCTGCCGCCGGGCTGTCGTAGAGCACGACACCCGGCGCCGTCGCCAGGATCTCGTGGGCCCGGTCGACCGCGATCTCGTTCTCGAACCGCGCGTGCACGGACATCGAGTGCGTCGCGATGACGGGCACGTACACACAGGTCGCCGCCACCCGCAGGCTCGGCAGGTCCAGGATCTTGCGGCACTCCTGGCGGATCGCCAGCTCCTCCGACGACCAGCCGTCCCCGGCCTCGGTCCCGGCCCAGGGCACCACGTTGAGCGCCACCGGCGCGGCGAAGGGACTGCCTTCCGTGTCCCCCACGGCCCGGCGTACGTCCCCGGGCTTCGTCCCCAGCTCCGTACCGGCCACCATCGACAGCTGTTCGCGCAGCGCCGCGACGCCGTCGCGGCCCTCCCCGCTCACGGCCTGGTACGAGGAGACGACCAGTTCCCGCACCCCGAATTCGGCGTGCAGCGCGCCGACCGCGACGATCAGCGAGAGCGTCGTGCAGTTCGGGCTCGCGACGATGCCGCGCGGCCTGATCCGTACCGCATGCGGATTGATCTCCGGCACGACCAGCGGAACGTCCGCGTCCAGCCGGAACGCGGCGGAGTCGTCGATGACGACCGTGCCCTTGGCGGCGGCGATCGGCGCCCACTGCGCGGAGACGTCGTCGGGCACCAGGAACAGCGCCACGTCGACGTCGTCGAAGACGTCCTCGGTGAGTGCGAGGACCTCGCTCTCCTCACCGCGCACGACCAGCTTGCGGCCGGCCGAACGCGGCGAGGCGATCAGCTTCACCTCGCCCCAGACATCCGCGTGCTGCGAAAGGATCTGGAGCATGACGCCGCCGATCGCCCCGGTCGCTCCGACGACCGCGAGCGAAGGGCGGCGGGAAGTCATCGGCCGGTGCCCCCGTAGACGACGGCCTCGTCGGAGTCGCTGTCGAGGCCGAAGGCGGTGTGCACGGCGCGCACGGCCTCGATGACGTCGTCGGCGCGGGTGACCACCGAGATACGGATCTCGGACGTGGAGATCAGCTCGATGTTCACCCCGGCGTCCGACAGCGCCTCGAAGAAGCCCGCAGTGACGCCCGGGTTGGTCTTCATACCGGCGCCGACCAGGGAGATCTTCGCGATCTGGTCGTCGTAGCGCAGCGACTCGAAGCCGATGGTGCCGCGGTTGCGCTCCAGGGCGTCGATGGCCTTGCGGCCCTCGGCCTTCGGCAGCGTGAACGAGATGTCCGTCAGCCCGGTCGACGCGGCGGAGACGTTCTGCACCACCATGTCGATGTTGACCTCGGCGTTCGCGATGGCGCGGAAGATCGCGGCGGCCTCGCCCGGCTTGTCGGGCACGCCGACGACGGTGATCTTGGCCTCGGAGACGTCATGGGCGACTCCGGAGATGATCGCGTGCTCCACCTTCTGGTCCCCTTGCGGCTCGTTGCTGACCCAGGTTCCGCGCAGTCCGGAGAAGGACGAGCGGACGTGGATCGGAATGTTGTAGCGGCGTGCGTACTCCACGCACCGGTGCAGCAGCACCTTGGAGCCGGAGGCGGCCAGCTCCAGCATGTCCTCGAAGGAGATCCAGTCGATCTTCCGGGCCTTCTTGACGACCCGCGGGTCGGCGGTGAAGACACCGTCCACATCGGTGTAGATCTCACAGACCTCGGCGTCCAGCGCGGCGGCCAGCGCGACCGCGGTGGTGTCGGACCCGCCGCGACCGAGGGTGGTGATGTCCTTCTTGTCCTGGGACACACCCTGGAACCCCGCGACGATCGCGATGTTCCCCTCGTCCAGCGCCGTGCGGATACGGCCCGGCGTCACATCGATGATGCGCGCTTTGTTGTGGACCGAGTCGGTGATGACGCCTGCCTGGCTCCCGGTGAACGACTGGGCCTCGTGGCCCAGGTTTTTGATCGCCATCGCCAGCAGGGCCATGGAGATCCGCTCTCCGGCGGTCAGCAGCATGTCGAACTCGCGCCCGGCAGGGATCGGGGATACCTGCCCGGCGAGATCGATCAACTCGTCCGTCGTGTCGCCCATCGCTGACACCACGACAACCACCTGGTTGCCGTTCTTCTTGGCATCGACGATTCGCTTGGCGACGCGCTTGATGCCTTCGGCATCGGCTACGGAGGAGCCTCCGTACTTCTGCACGACAAGGCCCACGTGCGCTCCTCGCTCAGTCCATTACTGCGGTCGGCTCAGTTTAACGAGCAGTCCGGAAACGCCCCGCTGATATCACATGGTGAGATGTCCCGCTCAGCACGTGATCATCGGCGTGTCGCTCCGAACTGCTCGTACGGGGCTGCTGCCCGCCGATCGGGCACGCACTCCCGTATGTGGTCCAGCCCACACGTGCGGCGAGCCGGCCCACGATTCAGGGGCCACTCCCTCCAGCGTGGACCGGAATCCCACGGTCCGCCCTTCGGAGGCCCCCACCATGCGTAGGACGCCCCGTGTGTGCTCACCGCACTCCCGTACTCACTGCACTCCCCCTGCCCCTCGCACCGGCCGTCGTCCCCCTGTCCCGTCTCCCGCCCCTGCGGGCGGGTGGCCTTCGGTCCGAGACGGGAGGGGTGAGCGGGCCCCCTCCCCGACACGCGTCCATGCCGCCGCCACGTCCGTCCGAGCCGCCCCCGAGCGCCTGACGGGGCAAGCCTTAGGCTGACCGGCGTGACGGACTGGCGGAACCTCCTTCTCGACGACACCGTTCGCCCCACACCGGAGTTGGTCGCCGAGCTCAGTGCCGGCCTGCGCTGTGCCGACCCGGTCGTCCGGGACGAGCAGGCATACGTGCTGCTGAGCCGCTGGATCCCCGATCTCCCGGCGGCGATACGGGCTTCCCTCGGCTCCGAGATGGCGACCCGTTTCACCGACCCCGAGATTCAGAGCAGGACGTTCGCACCTCTGATCCTCACGGCTCTGGTACGGCAGGGTGACTACGACCGAAGTTGGGAGACGGCGTTCGCCCGCTGGTATCCGGCCGAGACGGACCTTCGGGAGTACGACGCGAAGCTGGGCTGGTTGCACGCCGTCGCCCACGGGGCCGATCTCCTGGGCGCCCTCGGCCGCAGCCCCCGAACCGACCCCGTGCCCCTGCTGGACCTGGCCTGCGCACGGCTGATCGCGCCCACGACCCATCTCTTCGACGCCATGGAGGACGACCGGCTCGGCCTCGCGATCGCCCTGACCCTGACCCGACCGGAGCTGACCGAACAGCAGTCGGTGGAGTGGCTGAAGCCGATCGTGGCCGACTTCGAGGCCGGAGAGCCCGGCCCCGTTCCCGCGCACGCCTCCAACACCATGCGGACGCTGCGGGTGCTCCATCTGCTCGCCGGCAGAGGGGTCCGGCCGCACCCGTACACCGGCGAACCGCTGCCCCTCGGCCATGCCGGGGCGGTACGCGAGGCCGTGGCAGCGGCGCTCGCCGTCACTTCCCCGTACGCCGGATAGCCGGATGGCCGCGAGGCGATCGGCACCCGGGGCGTACGGCCCGGTACGCACGGGCCGGTCGTGCGGGGACCGTGCCGCGCGCCGGAGGCCGATCTGCCCGGATCTCGGCCCAGGGGCCGGCGCTCCCGGCCCGGAGATCCACGGACCGGGCCCAAGGACCCCGTCGCTCCGCCGATGAACGTCGAGGGGGTGGGGGCACGTCCCCCGGTACGTGCCCCCACCCCCCTCGACCGCCTCCTGATCGCGCCGCTACGTCAGCACGGCGATCTCCCTGTCGGTGAGCGCGCCGGCGAAGGGGCGTACCACCCACGGTGAACGACCAGGCGGGCCGGCCGTCGGCCTGCCGCAGGCCCAGCGTGAACGCGGGCCCCTGCCCGGCGTCCTGACTGAGAACGGCCCGACTGCCGTCCACTGCGGCACGCCCACCCATCGCGCTCTTCGTCGACCCACACCTCTGGTCACACGCACAGCCCTCCCCTTCACGGTCCGTGATCGTCACAGGCCGCAAGGAGGTCAACAACGCGCGCTGACAGCAGCACAGGCTTTTTGTGCGGCCGAGGTGGTGGCCGGAGGCATCCCGGCCCGCAGCGCCCGACAGTCGGCGGGCACTGCCGTCCACCGGCCTACTGCACCGGCCGCAGGCCCAGCGGGCCCGCGATTTCCGCAGCCATCACCCGGCCCGCTTCCTCGGCCAGTTCGTCGTCGACCGTCTCCGAGTCGGTGTCCAGGCCGTCCAGCTCCTGGAGGGGCTGGTTGAGGCGGATGTGGGCGATCAGGGACTGGAGGGCGCGCAGGGTGGCGGATGCGGTGGAGCCCCAGTTGGAGAAGTAGGAGAACTGCCACCACCACAGGGCCTCGGTCGTGCGGTCCTCTTCGTAGTGGGCCAGGCCGTGGCGCAGGTCGGTGACCAGGTCGGCCAGGTCGTCGGAGATACGGGCCGGGACCGGGGCCTTGCGGGGCTCGTACGGGTCGAAGACCTCGGAGTACACGTCGATCGGCTCCAGCAGCGCGGCGAACCGCTCGCGCAGGCCGTCGGCGTCCGGCTCCGCTCCGAGGTCCGGCTCGTAGCGCTCGTCCGGGACGATGTCCTCGTACGCACCGAGCCTGCCGCCCGCCAGCAGCAGCTGGGAGATCTGGAGCAGCAGGACGGGGACGGCCTCCTCGGGTTCCTCGACCTTGGACACCTCGGTGACCGCGACGATGAACGTCTTGATCTGGTCGGCGATCTGGACGGCGAAGTCGTCCGGGTCCTGCGTGACGGAGTTCAGCGTGGCGTCAGACATCGAGGGGACCTCCCGTGGGCACGGTCGCGAACGGTGAGTAGAACATAGCGTCGCTGAACGTAAAGCCGTCGTGAGTCGATGCAAGAACATCGGGCGCAGCGGTCGTGCATACGGCGGACGTCGCGGTCGCGAGTGCGCCGGATGCGGCGGTCGCAAGCGCGGCGTGCGCCGTGGTCACGAGTGCGCCGGATGTCGCGAGTGCGGCGCGCGTCGTGGTCGTGAGCGCATCAGACATCGAGCAGGCGCCTCCCCTCGAAGGCGCGGCCCAGGGTGACCTCGTCCGCGTACTCCAGGTCGCCGCCCACCGGCAGCCCACTGGCGAGTCTGGTGACCCGCAGGCCCATCGGCTTGATCATCCGCGCCAGGTACGTCGCGGTGGCCTCGCCCTCCAGGTTGGGGTCGGTCGCGAGGATCAGCTCCGCGATCGAGCCGTCGGCAAGACGGGCGAGCAGCTCACGGATGCGCAGGTCGTCGGGGCCGACGCCCTCGATCGGGCTGATCGCGCCGCCGAGCACGTGGTACCTGCCCCGGAACTCACGGGTCCGCTCGATCGCGACGACGTCCTTCGGCTCCTCCACCACACAGATGACCGTCTGGTCGCGGCGCGCGTCCCGACAGATGTTGCACTGCTCCTGCTGGGCGACATTGCCGCAGACCGAGCAGAACCGGACCTTGTCCTTGACCTCCAGGAGGGCATGGGCGAGGCGGCGCACATCGGTCGGCTCGGCCTGCAGGATGTGGAAGGCGATCCGCTGCGCGCTCTTGGGACCGACGCCGGGCAGCCTGCCCAACTCGTCGATGAGGTCCTGAACAACGCCTTCGTACAACGGGAACGCCTTCCTTCACCTGATCCTGGATGAGCTGAACGCCGAGTTCGTGGTCGCGCGGTCAGAAGGGGAGGCCGGGCATGCCGCCCAGACCCTGGGCCAGCGGGCCCAGCTTCTGCTGCTGGAGCTGCTGCGCGTTCTCGTTCGCCGCCTGGACCGCGGCGACGACGAGGTCCGCGAGCGTCTCGGTGTCCTCCGGGTCGACGGCCTTCGGGTCGATCACCAGAGCGCGGAGCTCACCGGAGCCGGTCACGGTCGCCTTCACCAGACCGCCACCCGCCTGGCCCTCGACCTCGGTCCTGGCCAACTCCTCCTGGGCCGCGGCAAGATCCTGCTGCATCTTCTGCGCCTGCTGCAGCAACTGCTGCATATTGGGCTGACCACCACCGGGAATCACGGTCACTCCTGGCAATTCGACGACAAAATGTTTCGGTACGCCGAGCCTACGTGGTCACCGCGCAGTGCGCCCCACCCACTGGCGAGCAACTCTTTCGAGTGAGTTTCAAACAGCGTCGGCTGGACTCCTATACCTGATCACAGGCCCCGCACACCCCGGAATGTCGCGATTCCGACCCCGCAGCCCACCATTCGGCGGTAGGAAGGGCATGCGCATCAGGACACCTAGGCGCTCCGCCCGTCACGCAAGGTTACGTACCCGGGACAGTCGGCCACGCCGGAGAGCAGTGATCAGCCCACCATCGAAAACACACCACCACACATCAGGCGTCGCTACGCAGAATGCAGAATGCAGAGGAGTACCCGGTGAGTCAGCCGGAGATGCAGCCCGAAGGGGCGCCCCGCAACGAGCCCGGCCCGGCCGGCTCGGCCGGTCCCTCCGGTTCTGGCTCCGGCGCACGCGGCCGGGGTGCACGGGGCGGGGATCTGACCGCCAAACCGTTCCCGCTCGGCAACTGGGGGGAACCGGCCGAACGCCTCGACGAGCTGTACCGCTGGGTCGAGGCCGATGCGCTGCGCACCGCCGACTGGTATCTGGGCGACCGGATCCGGAAGCGGCGCGGGGCCAGGATGCTGCGGATCGGCACGGCGGTCGGGGCCGTCGCGGGCGCCGCACTGCCGTTACTCGATCTCACCGGGGCGCTGAGCGGGGCGGCGGGCTGGGGCTATCTGTCGCTGCTGCTGGGCGCCGCGTGCATGGCGAGCGACCGGTATTTCGGCCTGACCTCGGGCTGGATAAGGAACCTCGCGACCGCCCAGGCCGTGCAGCGACGCCTTCAGGTGCTGCAGTTCGACTGGGCGTCGGAGTGCGTACGGGAGGTGCTCGGCCCGACCGAGGGGACGGCCAGCGAGGCGGCCGAGCGGTGTCTGGGGGTGCTGCGGCGGTTCTCGGAGGACATCACGGAACTCGTACGGACCGAGACCGCGGACTGGATGGTGGAGTTCCGGGCCGGGCCCGCGCCGATGGGGATGCAGGCGCTGTCGTCGGGCAGCGGGAACGGGGGGCGTACGGACCAGGGGGCGCTGCCGGGACGGTTCCCGATGCAGACGATGACCCGGCCCAACATGCCGAGGCAACGGCCTCCGGAGTCACCGCGGTGATCCCACCGCGGTGACTGCGGAGCTGTGCGGCCCGTCCCGCACCACGGCCCGCCGCCTCCGGCCGTCAGCGTCCGGCTGTCGTCTTCCGGCCGTCATCGTCCGGCCGCTGTGCTTCTTCCGGCCGCTCCGCGTCTCAGCTGAAGATGATCATTGAGCCCTGGGCGAGGCTGCGCGTGGCCGCCGCGTGCAGGCCCAGCCAGACGTGCCGCTCACGCGCGAACGGACCGTCGCCGGACAGAATCGGGCCCGCCGGTTCCTCCAGGGAGGTCGGCCCGATGGGCGGCAGCGGGGCGGTCGGCGGATTCGCCGGGTCGATGCCGATGGACGGGGCGACGAACTCCAGCTCCCGCAGCAGCCCGTGCGCGGAACCGAGCGGGCCGCCGCCCGCGAGCAGGTCGTCGTCGGAGAGCGGAACGGCGAAGTCCAGCGGGACGTACGCCCCCGCGTGGTCGTAGTGCCAGACCAGGTGGGACTGCTGGGCCGTCACCTCGAACATCTCCAGCAACTCCTGGTAGTCCCCGCCCAGTTCGTCGACGGGTGTCACGGCGAGGCCGCTGATCTGGAGCAGATAGGCGCGACGCAGGAAGTGCAGTGCGTCGTAGTCGAACCCCGCGACCGGGGCGACGTCTCCGGTCAGGCCCGGCATGTAGGCGTACACGGGAACGGGCGGCAGACCTGCCTCGCTCAACGCCTTGTCGTAGACGGCGATCTCTTCGGCGAACGGGTTGTCGGGGCTGTGGCACAGCACATCGACGAGGGGGACCAGCCACAGGTCACAGGCCACGAAGTCTCGCTCTCCCACGGGTGCGCATCGAAATTTTCAGACGGTCGGGCCAGCGTAGTGCGGCGGGCCCGTCGCGCACAGTGGCCGATGGTCACGGATGGGGGGCGGTGGAGGCCGGGTGCCCCGCGACCCCGGTTCGCGCGCCCCGGACACGTCCGCGCGGCCGACACCGGCGGCGCGGTCAGCCGGCCGGGGGCCGCGGCTCCGGCCCGGTGGCCGCCGAGGCCCGGGACTGCCCGGTCGGGGCCTGTTCCGTCGCCCCCGTCGGCCCTGCCGGTCCCGTCCGCCCCGTCGAGGACCGCACGGCCGAAGTCCCTCCCACCGATGGCCCTGCCGTCGGTGGCTCCCCCGCCAAGGGCTGTCCCGCCGGCTGCGCGTCACGGTCCGGCTGTCCGGGAGTTCCGGCCGCGAGCCGGTCCGCCCAGCTCAACGCGTGTGCGTTGAAGTCGTCGATCACCGCGCGCACCGCGTCGTGGTCGCCGAGCGTGAGCGCCGCGACGAGTTCCGGATGGCCGTGCCAGAGCCAGTCCCGGGCCCCCACGTCATGACGCAGATACGGCACGGCGAACACCCAGGCCTGCACGCGCAGCCGGTGCAGGAAGTCGTTGATGTACGAGTTGCTCATGAGCGCGCCCAGCTCTCGCCAGAAGCGCAGGTCGTAGCCGATGAGGATGTCGAGGTCGCCGCCCCGCGCCGCGCGTGCGGCCTCCTGGGCCCTGCGGCGTACGGGGACCAGACCCTCCTGGTACGTCATCACCTGTGCGGCCGACGGTGCCGGCTCGCGGAACAGGGCGCGGATGACTCCGTCGATGACCAGTGCCCGCGCCTCGACCATCGACCGGTAGTCGTCGACGGTGAACCCACGCACCCGGAAACCGCGGTGCTGATCCGATTCGAGCAGTCCCTGCGCGGAGAGGTCGAAGAGCGCCTCGCGCACCGGTGTCGCGGAGACGCCGTACTGCTCGGCGATCTGTTTGACGGTGAACTCCCGTCCCGGCTGCAGACGCCCGGCGAGCACCTCGTCACGCAGCGCGTCCGCGATCTGCTGCCGCAGCGTACTGCGGGTCACAGCTCCGCTCGCGCACATGGCGCCCCTCCCCTGTTTCGCTTTCGGTCACCTTAAGGCAGGGCCGACCTGCCCGGATCCGGGCAGGGGAAAGGGGGAGGGGCGTCGCACCGCCGGGCCGCGCGGGCCCTGCCGCTACACCGTGTACTCGTCCGCGACGGAGAGCGCCACGTCGAGAGCCGCGAGGCCCTCCTTGGCCTCGGCCTCGGTGACGTTGCAGGCCGGAACGGCGTGGGTGCGGTTCATGTTGACGAAGGGCCACAGGCCGTTCTTCTTCGCCGCCGCGCCGAAGGCCGCCATCGGCGCGTTGGCCTCGCCCGACGCGTTGTACGGGACCAGCGGCTCGCGGGTCTCCTTGTTGCGGACCAGGTCCAGCGCCCAGAACGCGCCGAGGCCGCGGACCTCGCCGACCGAGGGGTGGCGGTCGGCGAGCTCGCGCAGACCGGGCCCGAGCACCGTCTCGCCGATGCGGGCGGCGTTCTCGACGACCTTCTCGTCCTCCATCACCTGGATGGTGGCGACGGCGGCCGCGCAGGCCAGCGGATGACCGGAGTAGGTCAGTCCGCCGGGGTAGGCACGGGTCTCGAAGGTGGCGGCGATCTCGGCGGAGATGGCGACACCACCGAGCGGCACGTAACCGGAGTTGACCCCCTTGGCGAAGGTCATCAGGTCCGGCACCACGTCGAAGTGGTCGGCGGCGAACCACTTGCCGGTGCGCCCGAAGCCGGCCATCACCTCGTCCAGGATGAAGACGATGCCGTACCGGTCACAGATCTCGCGGACGCCTGCGAGGTAGCCGGGCGGCGGGGTCATGATGCCCGCCGTGCCGGGGATCGTCTCCAGGATGATCGCGGCGATGGTGGCGGCGCCCTCGAACGCGAGGGTGTCCTCCAGGTGCTGGAGCGCGCGGGCGCACTCCTCGGCCTCCGTCGCGGAGTGGAACGGCGAGCGGTAGAGGAACGGGGCCCAGAAACGGACGACGCCCGCCGAACCGTTGTCGGACGGCCAGCGGCGCGGGTCACCGGTGAGGTTGATCGCGGTGGAGGTGGCCCCGTGGTACGAGCGGTAGGCGGAGAGCACCTTCGTACGGCCGGTGTGCAGCCGGGCCATCCGGACGGCGTTCTCGACCGCCTCGGCGCCGCCGTTGGTGAAGAAGATCTTGTCCAGGTCGCCCGGGGTGCGCTCGGCGATGAGGCGTGCGGCCTCGGAGCGCGCCTCGATCGCGAACGCGGGGGCGAAGGTGGCGAGCTTGCCCGCCTGCTCCTGGATCGCGGCGACGACGGTGGGGTGCTGGTAGCCGATGTTGGTGTAGACGAGGCCGCTGGTGAAGTCCAGGTAGCGGTTGCCGTCGTAGTCCCAGAAGTACGCCCCCTCGGCGCCGGCGACGGCGAGCGGGTCGATCAGGCCCTGGGCGGACCAGGAGTGGAACACGTGCGCGCGATCGGCGGCCTTCACGGCCGCACCGGCAGCGGGGTCGACATGCGGGGCATGAGGGGCATGAGGGGTCATGCGGCGAGCGTAGGCCGCGCCGGGAGCGGCCCGACATGGCCACCTTGTATGGAGTGAGGCCCTCAGGTGGGCAGGGTGTCTGGTCGGCGCGCCACCGCATCATTGACAGCGGATTGTCGTCATGACAGCACGCTGACATCATGACGTCGACGCGGACGCGGTGACGGACGGCGACCGCATCACGGCCGGCCCGACCGAACCGGTCGCGTTCGCCCGTGAGGTCTTCGCCCGGCTCGGGGTGCACGAGGGCGCGAAGCTGGATGCCTGGTACCGGCTCTTCCACGACTCGGACGCGCGGGCGTACGAGGTGTTGCAGGGATGAGCCATGAGCAGCGCGGGAAGCAGGACTCGCTCAGCCGCACCGCCCTCGGGGTCTTCCGGCTGAATGGTCAATTCCTCGCGGTCTCGGAGGCGTTGGCCCGGCCGGTGGGGCTGACCGCGGCGTGGTGGCAGGTCCTCGGAGCGGTGCCGGCGGAGCCGTTGTCCGTGTCCGGGATCGCCCGCGCCATGGGGATCACGCGGCAGAGCGTGCGGCGGATCGCGGATCTGCTGGTCGAAAGAGGGCTCGCGGAGTACGTACCGAATCCGGCCCACCGTCGCGCGAAGCTGCTCCGCCCCACGGAGGAGGGCCGGACGGCGGCGTCCCGGATCGATCCCGGCCACGCGGAGTTCGCCGCACGGCTGGCAGCGGAACTCGGGGAGACCGAGTTCGCGGAGACGGCACGGGTTCCGGAGCGGTTGTCGGCGGCCGTGGAGGCGGTGACCGGGAACGCGGGCGGGGCCGAAGGCGCGGACGAGCGGTCCGGGTGAGCAGCGGGCCCGAGCGGTGGGGCGCGGCGCGCGGTGGGAACCGGGACCGCCGGGCGGCCGTCTCTCTCCTCGGCCGCCGAACGGACCGAAGAGGGCGCGGGCGGGCGCTCCCGGCCCTCGCCGCGGCCGCGGACAGAACGGGAGAAGAGCCGACGGGTACCCACCGACGGCCCCACGATTCCGGGACCGCCGGGGCGCGACGCACGCCGCTATTCTCGACGCGTTCCGGCGTATCGCCGCACGGGGGAGGACGCACGCCATGGAGAAGCTCGGGCCCGCCGATCCGCAGCGCATCGGCTCCTACCGTCTGCTGGGCCGGCTCGGCGCGGGCGGCATGGGTCAGGTCTATCTGGCCCGGTCCGACCGCGGCCGGACCGTCGCGATCAAGCTGGTCCGCGGGGACCTCGCCGAGCAGCAGGAGTTCCGCGACCGCTTCCGCCAGGAGGTGCGGGCCGCCCGTCAGGTCGGTTCTGCCTGGACCGCCCCCGTGCTGGATGCCGACACCGAGGCGGCCGTGCCCTGGGTCGCGACCGGGTACGTCGCCGGGCCCTCCCTCCAGGCCACCGTCACCGGCCGCGCGGGCGCCCCCGTGGGGACGGCCTCCGGGGCGTACGGTCCCCTGCCCGAGCGCTCGGTCCACATCCTGGGCGCCGGTCTCACCCACGCTCTCCAGGCCATTCATGCCGCCGGGCTCGTCCATCGCGACCTCAAGCCCTCCAACATCCTGCTGACCATCGACGGACCGCGCGTCATCGACTTCGGCATAGCCCACGCACTCGACACCGTCACCGACGGCGGACTCACCCGCACCGGGGCCCTGTTGGGTTCACCCGGCTTCATGGCACCCGAGCAGGTACGGGGCGAGCGCGTGACCCCGGCGTGCGACGTGTTCTGTCTGGGCTCGGTCCTGGCGTACGCCTCGACCGGCCGCCAGCCGTTCGGGACGTCCGACAGCGGCGCGCACGCGCAGATGTTCCGGATCGCACAGGAGGAACCGGACCTGACCGGCGTCCCGGTGGACCTCGTCGAACTGGTCCGGGACTGCCTGCACAAGGACCCGGCCGCCCGTCCGACCACGGACGCCATCCTGGAACGCCTGGCCGACGGAGATACGGCGGAGCCCTGGCTGCCGGGCGCGCTCATAGCCCAACTCGGGCGCCACGCCGTGGAACTGCTGGACTCCGAGGACCCGCAGGAGACGGCCGGACCGGACCCCGTCCCGGGCAAGGCGCCCGCGGCGCCCGCACCGCCCGCCGACCACCCCGCCCCCGAGCCGCCCGCCGGCACCGTCCGCACGCCCCCCACGACGGTCGGCACGCCGTCATCGGCCTCGCCTCTCGGGCCGCCGCGCCCCTCCTCCTCGTACGGCTGTCCACAGCAGCCGCCCGCCGGGCAGGGCCGAGCCGGTCACGGACATCCGCAGCACAATCCCCAGCAACCGCCGCCTCAGCACCAGTTCGGTGCCACGCCCGCGTACGGCCCCTTCCACCCCGGCGCAGCTCCGCAGCCCGGACCCGAACCCGCCCGGCGCGGACAGGCTGCGACGATCGCCCTCATCGTGATCGCGATAGTCGTCGCCATCGGAGCGGGCGGGTCCGTGTACGCGCTCATGAGCGACAAGGGCCCGGTGCCCGAGCCGTCCCCCACCACTTCCTCGGACTCCCCCGGCACCGACGATCCGTCGCCCCCGGACGCGGACGCCTCCCCCTCCGACAAGAAGAACAGCGACGGCCCCGTCCCGGCCGGCTACCTCGGCACCTGGTCCGGCTCCATCGACAACGCCGCGGGCCGCTCCACCCGGCAACTCGTCATCAAGCAGGGCACGGTCGGCCGGCCCGTACTCACCCTCACCGCGGACGGCCCGCTCGACAACGGCGGCTCCTACCACTGCGTCTTCACGGCGGGCCTGGCCTCGGAACCGACCCCGAACGGACCCGTCCAGATCTCGCCCTCCACCGTCACCGTCGGCAAACCCATGTCGTCCTGCACCCCGGGAAAGGCCACCACACTGACCTTGCTCCCGAACGGCACCCTGAGCCGGGAGATCCCGGAAACCGGCGAAAGACTCACGTACACCAGGACCGACTGATCAACCCAGCAGCGCGTACGCCGCGTTGAACAGCAACAGGGCATGGACGAACCTGTCGGGTGCCGTCGGCGGAAAGTGCCACGCCAGCGGCCAGGTACGGCCGGTCAGGGCGGAAATCGGCACGTAACCGATCCGGCCCACCGCCGCGTCCAGCGGGAGATGAGTCTGCTGATCAGCGAGCCGGGGGCCCTCCCCCACGTCCTCACCACGGCACCCCGTCCGTCACGGGCGGCGGTTGTGGGTGCCGGGGGTGTAGCCGAAGGCGTGACGGAAGACGTCGATGAAGGCGCTGGTGGAGGACCAGCCGCAGCGGTGGGCGACCGTGGTCACCGGCAGGTCCTCGGCCAGCATGCGCAGGGCGTGGTAGAGGCGCAGCTGGGTGCGCCACTGGGGGAAGGTCATGCCCAGCTCGCGGCGGAAGAGTCGACTGAGGGTGCGCTCGCCGGCCCCTGTCCCGGTTGCCAGTGCGGCCAGGGTGCGGGGGTCCGCCGGGTCGTGGTGCAGGAGTTCGCAGACCGCCGCGAGGCGGGCGTCGGCGGGGGCGGGCAGCTGGACGGGTTGCTGGGGTGAGGCGCGCAGCTGGTCGAGAAGGACCGCGCGCAGGCGGCGCCGTTCTGGGGTGTCGTCGTGCGGGCCGCGCGTCGAGGCGAGGATCAGTTCACGCAGCAGGGGACTGACGGCGAGGACGGTGGGTGCGTCCAGGCCCAGGGGGTTGGTGTCGGCGGGCAGGCCGAGCAGATGCAGATCGAGGCGGCCGTGGGCGCGGTGGGCGTGGACGCATCCGGCAGGTACCCAGATGGCGCGGGTCCCGGGGGCGAACCAGGTGCCCGCCGTGGTCGTCACGGCCAGGACACCCGAGCCCGCGTAGACGATCTGGTGGTCGTCGTGGTGGTGCGGGTCGATGCTCTCCCCGGGGGCGAGCGTCTTGTTTCGGGTGGGCGCCTCGGGATCGTGGCGGATTTCCGGCATACTTTGGCATTTTATCGGAAGCGCGCCAGCTCGCGCCCTGGCGACGATGGCCAGGTGCCGACCATCCGATCCCGTGTCCCCCGTACCCGTGCTCCCCGTACCCGTCCGATCATGCTGCTTTCCCTGGGCCATGCCTGTGTGGACGTCTACCAGGGGGCCGTGGCCTCGCTGGTGCCGTTCTTCGTCTCCGAGCGGGCGTACACGTACGCCGCCGCCTCCGGTGTCGTCCTGGCCGCCTCCCTGTTGTCCTCGGTCGTGCAGCCGCTGTTCGGTGCCCTGACCGACACGTGGGCGATGCCCTGGCTGCTGCCGGTGAGCACGCTGGTGTGCGGGGCGGGAGTCGCACTCGCCGGTGTCGGCGGTTCCTATGCCCTGACCCTGGCGGCCGTGGCGGTGTCGGGGATCGGTGTGGCCGCCTACCACCCGGAAGCCGCTCGCGTGGCCCGCAGGGCCGCGCGAGGCAGCCACACCGCGATGGGCTGGTTCTCCCTCGGAGGCAATCTCGGTTTCGCCACCGCGCCCCTGATGGTGTCCGCGGTCGTCGCCACCGGCGGCCTGGGTGCCTCGCCGCTGCTGGTCGTCCCGGCCCTCGCCGGCGTGGTGCTGTGCGTGGCCGCGCTGCGGGGCGTCGACGTCCCGGCCGCCACGGCTGCCGACACTCCTGCGGCTCAGGTCCCGGGCCGGGACGACTGGGCGTCGTTCCTGAGGCTGTCAGGGGCCATCGTGTGCCGCTCGATCGTCTTCGTCGGCCTCAGCGTCTTCATCTCGCTGTACGTACGGCTGCGCACCGGAGGGGGAGAAGTCTCCGGTACGGCCGCGCTGTTCGTCCTCTACCTCGGGGGCGCCGTCGGCACCGTGATCGGTGGGAGGCTCGCCGCCCGCCACGGCCGCATCCCCGTCGTCCAGTGGTCCTACGCGCTGAGCGTCATCGCCGTGGCCGGTGTGGTCTACGTCCCCGGCCCGCTGGTCCATGCGTTCGTCGCCCTCGCCTCGGCCGGCCTGTACGTGCCCTTCTCCCTGCACGTCACTCTCGGCCAGGACTACCTGCCCCGGCGGGTGGGCACCGCGAGCGGCATCACTCTGGGCCTGGCCGTCAGCATCGGCGGTGTCGCGGGCCCGCTCATCGGCGCCGTCGCCGACGCCACGTCCCTGCAGACCGCGCTCGCGCCGCTGATCGCGCTGCCCGCCGTCGGCTGGCTGCTCCTGCGCACCCTGAAGGAGCCCGGGACACCCGGGCCCGGCCGTCCTACACCAACGGGCGGGCCGACATCAGCAGATGCCGGTGCGCCGGCTGCGACGCTCCCGCCACTGCGGCCTCCCGGGAAGCCCACCCGGTGACCATCGCACGCTGACCGGGGCCCAACAGCTCGAACCGGATCACAGGCGCGTCGAACGAGCCCAGGGCGTCCATCAGGTACGAGGGGTTGAAGGCGACCGCCAGCTCGTCGGAGCCGTCGAGGACGGCCGGGAGGCGCTGGGAGGCGACATCGTCCTCGTAACCCGCCTGCAGCAGCACCGAGTCGCCGGAGAAGGTCAGTTGGAGCGGGCTGCCGCCCTCCGCGACCACGGCGACACGCTTGACGGCCTCGACCAGGGGTGCCCGGTCCGTCAGCGCGGAGACGGGGTCCGCCATCGCGAACAGCTTGTCGTGGCGCGGCAGTCGGCCGTCCAGCAGACGCACCGTGGTACGCATCCCGGCCGGCTCGAAGCCGACCGAACCTGCGTCCAGCGCGATTCGGACCATTCCGGACCCGCCGAAGGAGCGGGCGATCTCGGTCAGTCTGCGGGCGGAGACCACGACATCGGCCGCGACGCCGTCCTTCCCGGGCTTCCACGGCAGGGTGCGTACCGCGAAGCGGTAGCGGTCGGTGGCTGCGAGCGTCATCGTGTCGCCGTCGAGGGCCAGCCGGATACCGGTCAGGATCGGCAGCGTGTCGTCCCGGCCCGCCGCGACCGTCACATGGGCGACGGCCGCGGCGAACTCCTCGGCATCCACCGCGCCGAGCACCTCCGGCAGGGACGGCAGCGACGGATAGTCGTCCAACGGCAGCACCGAGAGTCCGAACCGGGCGGTGTCACCGGCCAGCGAGAACCGTGAGCCCTCGACCGCGCACTCCACCGCGCCCTCGGGCAGCACCCGGCAGACATCGAGCAGCCGGCGCCCCATCACCAGCACCGTCCCGGCCCGTACGGTCTCCGCCTCCACCTCGATGCACGCGGAAGCCTCGTAATCGAGGCCCGAGATGCGCAGCCGGCCGCCGCCCGCCTCCAGCAGCAACCCGCCCAGCACGGGAACGGGCGAGCGCGTGGGCAGTACGCGGGCCGCCCAGGCCACGGCGTCGGTCAGTGCGCTGCGCTCGATGCGGAACTCCATGGCGGCGGCCTCTCCCGGTCGTCTCTGATCGTGGTCCTGATCGTGAGCCGACCCTAGGGGCCACCACTGACAACGGGAGGAGGACCGACAACGGGAGTAAGGAGAAAGGGAGAAGGGGGGACCGGCCGCGGCCGACGACAGCGGCCACCCCCGTGAGCCGCTGCCGTCGTCCCCGTGCGCCCTTCCCCCGAAGGGCCCCGCAACCGTGTTCGGACTCTAGAACTTCGGGTACGCGACAGGAAGGTTCGGTTCGCACTGTGTGAGCCGCCGGAGGTATCAGTCCGCACAGCCAGAACCGGTACGCTGCACTCCGGTTTTTTCGGATGCGCGGAAGCATGGGGCGCACAAGCGCGGAAGCGCAGGGATCGGAGGGCGCGTGCACGCGCGGGAGCGGGCCGACGACGTACTGCGGATGCACCGCCTGGCCCGTTCCGGCGGATCGCGGGAGCTGCTGCGCTGGGTGTCCGGCCGGGCGGAGGGCTGGGCCGGGCTGCTCGACGGGGACGGCACCGTCCTGCACGGCGTGGTCCGGGACCCGGGGAGTACGGTCACCGATGCCGCCGAGGCCGCCTCGCTGGCCACCGAGGGCGCCAGGGAACTGGCATCGCTCGACGCACGCTCCTTCTCGTTCGACCGGGGTGCGCGAACCGTGCTGCTGTTCCCGCTGCACGGCCCGCACGACATCTCTCCCCCGGTCCTGGCCGTCGTCGCCCCGCGCCCGCTGCCGGACGGTCTGGTCGGGCTTCTCTCCGACATCGCGATGCCGCTCGCCACGTGCTGGACCGCGGAGTCCGTGGAACGCAGGCGCCGGCGCGTCGACCTGGCGGAGTCGCGCAACCGGGAGGCGGTGCTGCATCTGCTCATGACCGGCCAGCTGTCCATCGCGCATCAGGTGGCGGGCGCTCTGAGGCCCACGTTGCCCGACCCCGTACAGGTGTGTGTCGTGGAATGCCCGCCAGGCCGCCGGGACGAGGTGGCACGGAACTGCGCGGAGCTCTCCGGCGGCCGGTCCTGGATCGTGCGCTGTCCGGTGTACGCGCGTCATCTCATCCTTGTCGTGCCCGCCGGTCCGGACGCCGCCGAGCGGCAACTCGGCCTTCGGGTCGCCGACGTGGTGGACGAGTGCGTCGTGGGCGCGAGCGAGGACGTACCGCTGTCCGACACCGCCACCGGCTACCGTCAGGCCTTCCACGCCCTGGCCGTGGCCCGCGGGCTGCCCGTACGGCACGCCCGCTTCGGCTCGGCGCCGGAGGCCGCCCTGGTGGTCGGTGCGGCCGGCGCGCGGTGGGCGGACGCGCTGCTGAACCCGCTGCTCACCCACGTGCCGCGGCGCAGCCACGACCCGGGCAGCCAGGAACTCGCGGCGACGCTGACCTCCTGGCTCGCGTTCTCCTCGCACGCGACGCAGCACCTGAAGATCCATCGGAACACCCTGACGGCACGCCTCCGGCTGATCGGCGAGCTGCTCGGCCTCGACCTGAGCCGACTCGCCGACCAGGCCGCCCTCGATCTGGCCCTGCGCGTCCGCGCCACACCCTCCGTACTGCGGACGGTCCCCCCGGACGAGGCGGCACCCCGGCCGTCCCACCGGCTCGACGACATCCTGCGCGGACCGGCCGTCCAGGAGTGGGCGGCCCAGCAACTGCGCCCGCTCACCGCGTCCGGCACCGCCCGGAGCACCGCCGATCCGCGCACGACGCTGCGCACCTGGCTGGACTGCGAGGCCCAGCTCGGGTCCACAGCCGCCGCGTTGGGCCTTTCGGTGCCGGGGGTCCGCAAGCGCCTCACACGCCTCGAATCCACTCTTCAGCGCTCGCTGCTGCAGGCGCCGAGCGCGCGGTACGACCTGTGGCTGGCCTTCCGGGCACTGGACGTCGCGGGAGCCACCGCCGCCGCCCCGTGAACCGAAACGGGGGCGGGGGGCGGCCCCGCCGGCCCGCCCCCCCCCCCCCCGGGGGGGGGGGGGGCGGGGCCCCCCCCCGGGTGGTACACGCGGGGGGGGCGGGCGGAAG
>NZ_JBIWOS010000004.1:514871-537815 GCF_044767885.1 Streptomyces sp. NPDC101194 | reverse complement strand
TCCCCCCCGGGGGGGGGCCGCCGGGGCCAGGGCCGGGCGCGCGCCCCCCCCCCCCCCCCCCTCCACCCCACGGGGGGGCGCCGCCGCCCCCCCCGCCGCCCCCCGCCCCCGTCGGGTGGGGGGTCCGCGGGTCAGCAGCTCAGGTTGGAACCGGGGGTGGTGCCGAGGATCTGGACGAATGCCCGGTAGCGGTCGATGCGGCTCTGGACCTGGGCGGGGTTGCCGCCGTTGCACTCCAGGGAACCGTTGATGGAGCGGATGGTCTCGCCGAATCCGGCGCCGTTCACCATGGCGTTGTGGGCGGTCATGGTGCCGGGTCCGTTCTGGGTGTTCCAGTACCAGAGGCCGGTCTTCCAGGCGACCGAGGCGTTCTGCTCGACCAGGTACGGGTTGCCCAGCAGGTCGATGCCGAGCGCGTCACCGGCGGCCTTGTAGTTGAAGTTCCAGCTGAGCTGGATCGGGCCTCGGCCGTAGTAGGCGGCCTGGCCGGCCGGGCAGCCGTAGGGCTGGCTGCTGTCGCAGTAGTGCGGGTAGTTGGCGGTGTTCTGCTCGACCACGTACACCAGACCGCCCGTCTCGTGGCTGACGTTGGCGAGGAACGCCGCCGCCTCCTGGCGCTTGACGGTGTCGCTGCCGGTGTTCGCGAAGCCCGGGTAGGCACTCAGGGCCGCGGTCAGTCCGCCGTACGTGTAGAACGGATTCCGGTTCGGGAACATCTGGTTGAACTGCGCCTCGCTGACGACGAAGCCGGACGGAGTGCCAGGGTCCGTGCCGCCGCCACCGCCACAGCTGCCCTGGTCCGCCCAGACGTCGGAGCTGCCGGGGGTCTCGTTCTGGGTCCACCACTTGGCGGTCCAGTTGTGCCCGTTGTAGGAGGCCGTTCCACCGCCGGTGTAGACGGACGCGGAGTTCCAGGGTGCCGCGCAGTCGGCGGCCGCGGCAGTGGTGGCGGGAAGGACGACAAGCATCGCGACGACCGCGCCCAGCGCGGCGAGCAGGCCCATGATGCGTCTGATCACGTGATCACTCCTTCGGCGCGGCGCACCGGCTGGACGGCGAGCCGCCATGGGGGGTTGACGGTCACTCAAGCGCCGCTGGTCTGAACCTGTCAAGGTCTAGACCAAGACGGGAAGAGTTTCCCGAAGGAGTGCTCGGGAACGGGGCGGCGACACCTTCACGCCGCCGAACCCGCCTCCAACAGGAGTAATTCCGGAAGGGGTTGATCCGAACCAGGGTCCGGAACGCTGGACGGGCCCGAAGGTAAAACCTTCGGGCCCGTCCAGCATGCGGAACATCGGACCGGTCGGCCGGTCAGCGACCACCGTGGCCCGCGGGCGCGTCCAGCGCGTCGAGCCAGCCGACGAGACGGGCCCCCTCGCGGGTCATGATCTCCGGATCGCGCAGCGCGCTGGAGAGCAGCGACATGCCCTGATAGGCGCCGACGAGCGCCAGCGAGAGACCCTCGGGGTCGGCCGCCCCCATCTCGCGGAACTGCCGCTCCACCCAGTCCAGCAGCTGCCGCACGACTCGGCCCGCCGCGAGATCGAGGCCACCCTCGGCGCGCTTGTCGAGCTCCATGGCGAGGGTGCCGGTGGGGCAGCCGTAACGGGCCGCGACCTCACGCCGGCCCACCCACGCGGCCACCAGACCCTTGAGACGCTCGCGCGGGTCGGCGAGCCGGTCGAGGGCGCCGGTGAGTTCCTCCAGGTGCCTGGTGTGTTCGGAGAGGGCGGCCTCGACCAGTTCCCCCTTGGTCTTGAAGTAGTAGTACACGTTGCCCGCCGGGACGTCGGCGGCCTGGGCGATGTCGGCGATGGTCGTGCGCTCCACGCCCTGCTCGTGCAGAACCCGCGCGGCGGCGGCCGTCAGCCGCTGCCGCTTGTCGGCGGCCTTGGCCCGAGGGCGCCGGGAATCCATTGAGTCAGTCACCCGACTGACTATAGACAGCGCCCGGCCCGGTCGTGCTAGCGTCCTGCCATCGAAGTGAGTCAGTCAACTAACTCACTCGCTTCGCCGAATCATTTCCGACGAAGGGGACCGACATGATCGTGGTGACAGGTGCGACGGGGAACGTCGGGCGGGAACTGGTGCGGATCCTCACCGATGCCCGTGTGCCGGTGACCGCCGTGGCCCGGCACATCACCGACGCGGACGTACCGCCGGGGGTACGGGCGGTGGCCGCCGACCTGGCCGAACCGGCCGGTCTGCGGGGCGCGTTCGACGGGGCCGAGGCGCTGTTCCTGCTGGTGGCGGGCGACGATCCGCACGGCGTCCTGGAGATGGCGAAGGCCGCCGGGGTGCGCAAGGTGGTGCTGTTGTCCTCGCAGGGTGCGGGGACCCGCCCCGGGGCGTACCGGCATCCGCTGCTGTTCGAAGCGGCGGTGCGGGAGTCCGGGCTCGACTGGACGGTCCTGCGGTCGGGCGGGATGGCCACCAATGCCCTCGCCTGGGCCGAGTCGATCCGCGAGCGGCGGGAGGCCGCGGCGCCGTTCGCCGATACGGGGCTGCCCTTCGTCGACCCGGCGGATGTGGCGGCGGTCGCCGCCGCCGTCCTGCGCGAGGACACTCACCCGGGCGCGACGTACACCCTGACCGGCCCGGCCGCGACCTCCCCGCGCGAGCGGGCGGCGGCGATCGCCGCCGTGCTGGGCGAACCGGTGCGGTTCACCGAGCAGCCCCGCGAGGAGGCCCATGCGCTGATGGCACGGTTCATGCCGCTTCCCGTGGTCGAGGGAACGCTGGCCATCCTGGGCGAACCCACGGACGACGAGCAGCGGGTGAGCCCCGACATCGAACGCGTTCTGGGCCGGGCGCCGGGCACCTTCGCCGCCTGGGCCGCACGCGCCGCCGCGGCCTTCCGCTGAACGCTCCGGCCGGCCTCCGGCGCACACCGGCGGTCACCGCCGCCGACCGTCCCGGTCCGGCCGTCAGCAGGACAGCCGGGAGCCCGGCGGCGTACCGAGGACGGCGGTGATCCGCTCGTACGTGGCGACCCGCGCCGCGACGGAGGCGGGGTTGCCGCCGTCGCACTCCAGGGCGCCGTTGAGCGAACGGATCGTCTCACCGAAGCCCGCACCCCCCACCATGGCGTCGTGCGAGGTCATGGTGCCGGGGCCGTTCTGGGTGTTCCAGTACCAAAGGGCCGTCCGCCAGGCGACGGCCGGATCCCGCTCGACCAGCCAGGGGTTGTTCAGGAGATCGAGGCCGAGCGCGTCGCCCGCGGCCTTGTAGTTGAAGTTCCAGCTGAACATGATCGGGCCGCGGCCGTAGTAGGCCGCCTGCCCGGCCGGGCAGCCGTACGGCCGGCTGTAGTCGCACTTGCGCCCGTAGTTGACCACGTTGATCTCCTTCACGTACCGCAGGCCGACCGACTCGAAGTCGGCGTGGGTCAGGAACGCCGCGGCCTCCCGGGCCCGCGTGGCCGGCGTCCCGGTGTTCGCGAAACGCGGATAGGCGTGCAGGGCGTCGATCAGTCCCTGGTACGTGTAGAAGGGGTCCCGGTCCGGGAAGATCGCGTCGAACTGCTCCTCACCGACGACGAAGTCCGACACCCCGCCGGAGCAGGCACCCCGGTCGGCCCAGACGGCGGCGGCACCCGGGTTCTCGTTCCGCGTCCACCACTCGGCCGCCCAGTTGCGGCCGTGGTGCGAGACGGTGTCGCCCGCCGCGTACGCGGTCGAGGAATCCCATACGGGCGCGCACCGCTCGGTCGCGCCCGCGACGGGAGCGGAACCGGGCACGGCGGTGGAGGCGGGCGTCGGGACGGACGCTGCGGTGGACGCGGAGGCGGACGGCAGGAACACGGCCGTCGCGACGACGGCGCTCAGCACGGTCAGAAGGCTCTTGATGCGGTTCAGCGCTGCTCACTCCTTCGACGGGGCACGCCGAACACGTCGGCGGGCCGACTGGACGTGCCGCCACTCAAGCCCTGATGGTCTGGACCTGTCAAGGTCTGGACCATTGGCGTCCGGCGCCCCGAAGGGCCGGTCGGCCCATGCGCGTCGAGCTGTCGGGCATCCCCGTCCACGGCGAGGACCGAGCGGACGCCAGGAGGGCCGGGACTCACCGTCCCGGCCCTCCTGGCACGTTCGCCGCTCCTGCGGAAAGCCCTACAGGAAGGAGTTGATCTCGATCGTCTCGGTGCGGCCGGGGCCGACGCCGATCGCGGAGATCGGGGCGCCGGACATCTCCTCCAGCGCCTTCACGTACGCCTGCGCGTTCTTCGGCAGATCGGCGAAGGTCTTGGCCTTCGTGATGTCCTCGGACCAGCCCGGCAGCATCTCGTAGACCGGCTTCGCGTGGTGGAAGTCGGTCTGGCTGTAGGGGAGTTCCTCGACGCGCTTGCCGTCGATCTCGTACGCGACGCACACCGGGATCTGCTCCCAGCCGGTCAGCACGTCCAGCTTGGTGAGGAAGAAGTCGGTGAGACCGTTGACCCGGGTCGCGTACCGCGCGATCACCGCGTCGAACCAGCCGCAGCGACGGTCACGGCCGGTGGTGACACCGCGCTCGCCGCCGATCCGGCGCAGCGCCTCGCCGTCCTCGTCGAGCAGCTCCGTCGGGAACGGGCCCGCGCCGACGCGGGTGGTGTACGCCTTGAGGATGCCGATGACCCGGCTGATCTTCGTCGGGCCCACGCCGGAACCGGTGCAGGCGCCGCCCGCGGTCGGGTTCGACGAGGTGACGAAGGGGTACGTGCCGTGGTCGACGTCGAGCAGCGTGCCCTGACCGCCCTCGAAGAGGACGACCTTGCCCTCGTCGATGGCGTTGTTCAGGACAAGAGTCGTGTCGGCGATGTAGGGCTTGATCTGCTCCGCGTACTGGAGCATCTCCTCGACGATCTTGCCGGACTCGATGGCGCGCCGGTTGAAGACCTTGGCGAGGAGCTGGTTCTTCTGCTCCAGTGCCGCCTCGACCTTCTGCTCCAGGATCGACTCGTCGTAGAGGTCCTGGACGCGGATGCCCACACGGTTGATCTTGTCGGCGTACGTCGGGCCGATGCCGCGACCGGTCGTGCCGATCTTGCGCTTCCCGAGGAACCGTTCCGTCACCTTGTCGACGGTGACGTTGTACGGGGTGATCAAATGGGCATTACCGCTGATCAGCAGCTTGGACGTGTCCACGCCGCGCTCGTTCAGCCCACTCAGCTCGGAGAGCAGGACGGCCGGGTCGACGACGACACCGTTTCCGATGACCGGGGTGCACCCCGGCGAAAGGATTCCGGAGGGGAGGAGATGAAGTGCGTACTTCTGGTCGCCGACGACGACCGTGTGGCCGGCATTGTTGCCGCCTTGGTAGCGCACCACGTAGTCCACGGATCCACCGAGGAGGTCGGTGGCCTTTCCCTTGCCCTCGTCACCCCACTGAGCACCGAGCAGCACAAGTGCGGGCACAGGCGTACACCCCTTCCGGGCGGGGCATGTCCAAGGTCAGGGGGCGTACGTAAACGTCGTACATGCCGTACGTCGTTGTACGGCAATGCCTGAACCGTCGAACCGGGTGCCCCGGAATAGACGAAGCCCCTGGCGCAATAGCGCAAGGGGCTCTTGCACCAAGATGCTACCCGAGGAAGGACCGAGGTGTCGGCTGCCCAGCCCCCCGGCGACGGTACGCACCAGCTGCTGGTGGTCATCGACCCGGTGGCCCGCCGGACCGACGGCGAGTCCGTCCGTATCGCGAAGGACGTACTGAGCGCCGGTTCGCACGCCAAGATCTGCCTGCCCGACGGTCCCGAGGAGTTCGCGCGGGCCCTGTCCCGCCGGGGCGGTCGGCGCCCGGTGGTGGTCGGCGACGACCGGGCGCTGCGGCGGGCGGTGGCCCTGCTGCACCGGGAGCGCGAGCCGGCCCGGACCGCCCTCTCGCTGATCCCGGTCGGCGCCACGACCGCGCTGGAACTCGCCCGGTCGCTCGGCGTGCCGCTGGGCGCGGTGGCTGCGGCACGCACGGCGCTGGACGGCGCGGTGCGCAGACTGGACCTGCTGGTCGACGACAGCGACGGCGTGGTCCTGGGGGCGCTGCACATCCCGGCCCTGAGCGCGCTGCCGGGCGCGGTGGCCGCCCATACGGGGGTCACGGCGGTCTGGGACACCTGCCGCTCCCTGGTCCGCACACTGGTGCGCCCCGCCCCGCAGACGCCGCCCGCCGCGCACCCGACGCACCGGCTGCGGGTGGAGGCGGACGGCGTCCTGCTGAACGACCTGGACCGCCCGGTCGAATCGGTGACGGTGACCTCGCAGGGCGGCGACGGGGGCCTCGCGGAGGTGGTGATCCGCCCTCCTGACGCCGAACCGGTCACGGCGGAGGCGAAGGCCGTCACGGTCTCCGGCGCGGACTTCCGCTACCGGGCGGACATACAGGTCGCCGGTCCGGTCCGGACGAGGACCTGGACGGTACGGGCGGGCGCCTGGGGGCTGATGCTGCCGACGGACGAGGGGTAGCGTCCGGCGGCGGGGCCGAGACGAGGGGCTGGGGATGTCGGACGGTTCGGGCGATGCGGACAGACCCGGGGTGGACGCGGGGGCGGGCGCCGGGGTCGACGCCGAGGCTGTGACTCCCGCGACGGGGGCGGCTCGGGCACGCCCGGTCGCACTGGATCTGCCGGGGGCGGCGGACGCGCTGAAACGGTACCGGGCCTCGGCCCGGCTCTGGTTCGGTGCGGGCACGGCGGCGGTGTGCTCGGCGGTGCTCCTCATGGTGTTCGTCGGTGGATGGTCGGTGTTCCCGACGCTCGCCGGGCTCGGCGGGGCGTTGCTGCTGGGCGGGGCCGTGGTGATGTCCCGGGCACGGCGGATGCGCCGGGTGCTCGGCGCCGCGCCGTGGGTGGCCCACACCTCGGTCGCCCTGCAGCGGGGCAGCAGCGGGGCCGTCGTGGTGCTGGCCGGGCCGGAACCGGGTGAGTTGCTTCCGCTGGCGCCGTCCACCGCTCAGTGGCGCTTCCACCTGCTGAACGGACCCGGCGGGGTGCTGTGGTGGTGCGGCGATCCCCGCAACGGGGGTGTGCTGGCGCCCCCTGGCGGCACGGAACTGATCTGGGCCAGGCCGGTACGGGGCCGACGGGCACGCTCGATCGCGGCCCGTCCACAGGTCAGCGCTCTGCGCACGCGCCCGGCCCCGAGCCGGCCGCGGATCGCACCGGGCGGTAGGGCCTCAACGACGGCGGAGTCGGCGGAGGTGGCCGAGGCGGCGCCGGTGGCCGAGGTGCGGCGGCGACCCTGGTGGCGGGGGATCTTCCGCTGGGTGTTCGTCCTCGGCTGCCTCCTGGGGGCACTCGCCACCTGGTGGTCGGTGGCGTCCGACGACGACCCGCGGGTCGACCTGACGGTGATCGGCGAGCTCGGTGACGGCCGCTGCGTCGTCCGGTGGACCGATCCGTACGGAGGGCGGACACGTACGGGGCCGTTCCACTGCGCCCCGTACCGGGGCTCCGTCGAGGGCTACGAGAGCGGCTACGTCGTCTCGTACCCGCCGTTCAAGGGTGATCTGTACGACGCGGAGCTGCGTGGTACCCGGGCCTTCACCGTGACGGACGGCGTCGGGTTCAGCGGGCTGGCGCTCGTCGCGGTCGGCGTCGTCGGCGGTGCGGTCCGGCTGGTCGTACGGGGGCGGGGGTCGCGGGGCCGGAGGCTGCCGCCGCACCCGCTGCCCGACCGGCCGTGGGTGCGTACGGGGCCGGGGACCGGACCGGACGACCGGCCCGGCACGGAGTCCGCGCAGCCCGCGCAGCCCGCGCAGCCCGCGCCCGCCACCTACACCGCGTTCGCCGCCGTGGCGGAACGGCAGGCAGGGCTGCGGGGCCCGGACCCGGTGGAGCCGCGTGCGGTGGGCGCTGTGCGGTTGGGGCAGAAGGTGATCTGGTGGCGGGTGCCCATGCTGCGGTACGTCGCCGGAACCGCGGAGACCCTGTGGCTGCTGGGGTACGCGGGCGTGGTGGCCGTGCTGTGCCGGGTCCTGGGCGCCAACACGGTCCCGGACCTGCTCCGGGGGCTCGCCGTACTGAGCGGGGTGCTGGGGCTCCACTTCGCCTGGCGGACGATCAGCTCCGGCATCCCGCTCGCGCGCCGGATGGCCCGTGCCGTGGTCGCTCCCGAAGCCCGGACCCTGCGATACGCCCTGCTGTACGACGTGTCCAGCGCCACCGCCGGTCCCGTGCTCGTGCTCTTCCCCGTCGAGGGGGCGGCCGGGGGGACGGGCGACGGGGCGGGTGAAGAGGCGGCCGAGATGGTCGACCCTCCGCCGGAGGGCCTGTTGCGGCTCCTGCCGCCGGGGCCGGGCAAGGCACCCTGGGCCGGACTGCCCACGCCGACCGGCATCGCGGAGCTGCGTGGCCGGCTCGACGGGAAGACGTTGGTCGTCGCATGGATCGACGGGCGCCCGTACTGGCCGCAGGACCTGTACGAGAACATCGATCCGTCCGACCCCGGTACCGCCGACGCCCTGGCGGGACTGGTCCCGGGCCCGGTATGACGGGCTCCGCCCCACGCCTCGTCAGGCTCCCGCGCGCTGCCCCCCGCGCTCGTCGGCCGTCGGGAGGTCGAGTGTCTTGCGGTGCTCGCGCCAGCGGTCCATCATGCCGACCAGCTCCTCCTGCACGAACTCGAAGAACGCCGCCGTCTCGGCGAGCCGGGCGCCGGCCGGGGTGTGCTCGCCCAAAGTGCGGGCGCCGTCCTTGAGGGTGTTCTCCCAGCGGGTGAGCACCCGGTCTCGCTGGGCGAAGGTGGTGTACCAGACCTCGTCGTGCAGGCGGTAGCGATCCCGGCGCGAGCCCGGATCGCGTTCGCGGCCGACCATGCTGACCTGCGTGAGGTAATTGATCGCGCCGGACACGGCCGCCGGGCTGATCTGCAAGGCCACGGCGAGCTCGGCGGAGGTCATCGACCCGTCGTCGTCCGCGAGGAGCGCGGCGAAGACCCGGGAGGCCATCCGCTGCATCCCCGCCTCGGTCATCTCGGACGCGAACCGCTCCACGAACCGCGACACGGCCTGCTCGTCGCGCTCGTCACGCATGTTCTGCTCGGATTCGCTGATCATGACCCGATCGTCTCCCCTGGTTCCCCGGCCCCCGCCCGTGCCCCAACTTTATACGCTTCCTTAACTTCACAAATTTGTGAACGTAGCGTAGCTTCAAAAACATGACGAAGGCAATCACGGTGGCCGGGCTGCACAAGTCGTTCGGTCGGACGCATGCGCTGGACGGCCTCGACCTCACGGTCGAGACCGGTGAGGTCCACGGCTTCCTCGGGCCCAACGGCTCCGGGAAGTCCACCACCATCCGGGTGCTGCTGGGGCTGCTGCGGGCCGACTCCGGCACCGCCCGGCTGCTCGGCCGCGACCCGTGGCAGGACGCGGTCGAGCTCCATCGGCGGGTGGCGTACGTCCCGGGTGACGTCACGCTGTGGCGCAACCTCTCCGGCGGCGAGGTGATCGATCTGTACGGGCGGCTGCGCGGCGGCCTCGACCGGACCCGGCGCGCCGACCTCGTCGAGCGCTTCGAGCTGGACCCGACGAAGAAGGGGCGTACGTACTCCAAGGGCAATCGGCAGAAGGTCGCCCTCGTCGCGGCGTTCGCCTCGGACGTGGATCTGCTGATCCTCGACGAACCGACCAGCGGGCTCGATCCGCTGATGGAGGAGGTCTTCCAGGGCTGCGTCGCCGAGGAGCGCGCGCGGGGGCGGACGATCCTGCTGTCCAGCCACATCCTCAGCGAGGTCGAATCACTCTGCGACCGGGTCAGCATCATCCGCCAGGGGCGGACGGTGGAGACGGGTTCGCTGGCGGGCATGCGCCATCTGACCCGTACGAACATCACCGCCGAGCTGGCCGCCGCTCCGGACGGGCTCGCGCAGCTGCCCGGTGTCCATGACCTCGACGTCCAGGGCCTGCGGGTCACGCTCCGGGTCGACACGGACAAGCTGGACGCGGTCCTCAGGTCCCTCTCCGCATCGGGGGTACGGACGCTGACCAGCACCCCGCCCACGCTGGAGGAGCTCTTCCTCCGTCACTACACGGCCGACGCCACGGGTACGACGGGCGCGCCGGACAGCGGCGAGGGCGTGGGGGTGGCGGCACGATGACCGCCGTGACCACGACCGCACCTGCCGGCGCGGGACGCCGGCCCGGTGCCGGGACCGGATCCGCGGCCGGGCAGCTCGCCGGCACCCGGACCCTGCTGAGGCTCGCGCTGCGGCGCGACCGGATCATGATGCCGATCTGGGTACTGGTGCTCGGCGCCTCCTTCTCCTCCGTCGGCAAGTCCTTCGCCTCGCTGTACGACACCGCCGCCCAGCGCGCCGAACTCGCCGCGTCGATGAACGGCAACAGCTCGATCCGTGCGCTGTACGGGCCGGTCTTCGACGACTCCGTCGGCGGACTCGTCAGCTGGCGGATGGCCGGCTTCGGCGGGGCGCTGGCGGCCGTGATGAGTCTGGTCGTCGTCGTCCGGCACACCAGGGAGGAAGAGGAGACCGGCCGTCAGGAGATGCTCTCCTCCGCCATGGTGGGGCGCCGCGCCCCGCTGACCTCCGCACTCCTCGCCGCACTGATCGCCGACACCGCGCTGGCACTGGTGATCGCCGCCGGTGCGGCCGGCTCCGGTGCGGGCGGCTCCGGAGCGGTGGCGCTCGCCCTGGCGGTCGCCGGTACCGGCCTGCTGTTCGCCTGTACCGCCGCGATCGCCGCTCAGTTCACCGAGAGCGCACGGCTCGCGAAGGGGATCACGGCGGCGGTGATCGGCGCCGCGTTCGTGCTGAAGGCGGCGGGCGACTCGGCGACGGACGACGGCTCGTCCGTACTGACCTGGCTCTCCCCCGTCGGCTGGGCGCAGAACGTGCGCGCGTACGGGGACGAGCGCTGGTGGGTGCTGCTCCTCATCGCGGGCGCCGTCGCGGTCCAGGCGGCCCTCGCGTACGCCCTGGCGGGGCGGCGTGATGTGGGCATGAGCTTCCTGGCGGCCCGGCCCGGACCCGCGCAGGGGCGGATCTCCACGGCGTTCGGTCTCGCGTTGCGGCTCCAGCGCGGCGCACTGATCGGGTGGACGTTGTCCTTCGCCGCGGTCGGTGCCGTCTTCGGCGGACTGACCGGCGGGGCGGCCGACCTCGTCGGCGACAACGCGAAGACGCGGGAGATCTTCGAGCGGATGGGCGGGCAGGCCGGGCTGACCGACGCGTTCCTCGCGGCGATGGTCTCCATGCTCGGGATGGTCGCGGCGCTGTACATCGTCGCGTCGGTGCTGCGGCTGTACGGCGAGGAGACCGCCGGGCGTGCCGAACCGGTGCTGGCGGGAGGGGTGAGCCGGATCGGGTGGGCGGCCGGTCATCTGGTCATCGCGTTCGGTGGCGCGGCCCTGATCATGGCGGTGGGCGGCCTCGGTCTGGCCGCCGGTTACGGACACGAACTCCCGGCCGTGCTGGGTGCGTCACTGGTGCAGCTGCCGGCGGTCTGGCTGCTCGGAGGAGTGGCGGTCCTACTGTACGGGGCGCTCCCGAAGGCGGCGGTGGCGTCGTGGGGTGTGGCCGGGATCTGCCTGGCGTTGGGGTGGATCGGGCCCGCCATCGATCTGCCGCAGCCGGTGATGGACGTGTCTCCGTTCACGCACCTGCCGAAACTGCCGGGGGGCACGGGGATGGAGTGGGGCCCGGTGCTGGCGCTCACCGCGGCTGCGGTGGTGCTGGTGGGGGCCGGGCTGGGGGCCTTGCGGCGACGCGATGTCCTGACCTGACGGCGCCGTGGGCGGTCATCCGGGCAGCCGGGCGAGCGGCGCCCCGCAGCCGCCTCGGCGGGTCTCCCCGGATCCCGGGGCCGGGGGTTCCCCGGTCCTCGGGACTTCGGAGCCTCGGGACTTCGGGGTGTCGGGACTTCTGAGTGCCGGAGCCTCCGAGCCCCGGAACCCGGCTCCCCGGGGTGCAACCTTCCCGCGACGCGCAGGCGTCCTCCCGATCATGGACAACCGACGCGAAGCCATCCGCGGGGTCGCCGGGTGCGCGGTGGCCGCCGCCGGCGGGGCCGCCGGAATGCTCGCCTGGGCCCCGTACGGCCGACGCGGCATCTTCGGCTTCGAGGGCGAGTCCGAGTGGAACGTGCTCTGGCTCGGGCTCCCGGTCATGACCCTCGGCGGCATCGTGGCCGGGCTCACCCTCTCCGCCCTCGTTCAGGGCAAGTGGCGGCCGGCCCTCGGGGCGGCGGTGCTCCTCACGGCCCTGGCCGGCTTCGGAGTGGCGTTCGACGTGCTGGACGGACCGCCGACGCACTGCGGGCCGAAGTGCTGAGCCTCGGCCCGTCCGCCCGCTCGCACCGTCACAGCTCGACGCGGAGTTCCTTCAGCCCCCTGATCACGTAGCCCGGGTTCCACTCGGGCTCGGCCGCCAGGCGCAGCTTCGGGGCACGGCGCAGCAGTTCGCCGAAGGAGGCGGCCAGTTCGACCCGCGCCAGCGGGGCGCCCAGGCAGAAGTGGATGCCCGCGCCGAAGGTGACGTGGGGGTTCTCCCGGCGGGAGAGGTCCAGGGTGTCCGGGGCCGGGAAGCGGGCCGGGTCACGGTTGGCGGAACCGAAGAGCAGGGCCACCTCGGAACCACGCGGAACGACCGTGCCGTCGATCTCGATGTCGTCGAGCACCCAGCGCTCGAACATCTGCAACGGGGTGTCGTACCGCATCAGCTCCTCCAGCGCCGTCGGCAGCAGCCCGTGGTCGGCGCGCAGGGCGGCCAGCTGCTCGGGGTGACGCAGCAGGGTCCACCAGCCGTTCACCGTGGTGTTGACGGTCGCCTCGTGGCCCGCGTTGAGCAGCAGTACGCAGGTGGAGACCATCTCCTGCTCGCTCAGCCGCTCCCCCTCGTCATGGGCGGCGATGAGCGCGGAGATCAGATCCGTACCGGGGTTCTTCCGCCGCTCCTCGATCAGCTCGCGCAGATACGCGGAGAATTCGAGCGAGGCGCGCACGGCGGCACGGGCGGTGTCGTCGGACGGGTTCAGTTCAAACATTCCGCAGATCGCCGCCGACCAGGGCCGCAGCGGGGCGCGGTCGGACTCCGGGATGCCGAGCATCTCGGCGATGACGGCGACGGGCAGGGGTTCGGCGACCGCCTTGAGCAGATCGCCGCCGCCCGCCTCCACGAAGGAGTCCACCAGCCCGGCGGCCAGCCGCCGCACGGTCGGGACGAGCTGCTCGACCGTACGCGGGGTGAACGCCTTCGAGACCAGGCGCCGGATCCGGGTGTGGTCGGGCGCCTCCAGGTCGAGGAGCCCCTGTCCGTTCAGGACGTGGAAGGGTTCGTGCTCGGCGGGCGGCGGTGTACGGCCGAACTCCTCATGGGTGAAACG
This sequence comes from Streptomyces sp. NPDC101194, assembly GCF_044767885.1. Taxonomy (NCBI): domain Bacteria; kingdom Bacillati; phylum Actinomycetota; class Actinomycetes; order Kitasatosporales; family Streptomycetaceae; genus Streptomyces; species Streptomyces sp. NPDC101194. Next base: position 524,504 of record NZ_JBIWOS010000004.1, on the reverse strand, counting down.
GTGCAGGTACGTACGGCCCAGGCGGCGGTCGCGCAGCAGCGCGGACACATCGGCGTGGTGCGGGACGAGCCACTGGTCGGTCGGCTCGAAGTAGTGCGCCCGGCCGGCGGCGCGCAGGGCGGCGTAGGCGGGGTACGGGTCGGCGACGAACGCCGGGGACCAGGGGTCGAACGGTCCGAAGGGGGCATCGGCCGCGGAACGGGGAGACGGGTGCATATGCGGACGCTAACCGGACCCACCGCCCGCCGACCACCCCCGCCTCCGGCCCCAGGTCCCCGGGCCCCTCAGGAAGGTGTGACCAGCCGGGCCTCGTACGCGAAGACGGCCGCCTGGGTGCGGTCCCGCAGCCCCAGCTTCACCAGGATGCGGCTCACATGCGTCTTGATGGTGGACTCGGCGACCACCAGACGCGAGGCGATCTCCGAATTGGACCGCCCCTGCGCGATGAGGACGAGCACCTCCGTCTCGCGCTCCGTGAGGTCGCCGATCCGGGCGAGGGCGGGCGGACGCGGGGCCTCGGCGAGCTTCGAGAACTCGTTGATCAGCCGCTTCGTGACGGTCGGGGCGAGCAGCGCCTCGCCGGAGGCGACCACCCGTACCCCGTCGGCGAGCTGGCGGGCGGAGGCGTCCTTGAGGAGGAAGCCCGACGCCCCGGCACGCAACGCCTGGTACACGTACTCGTCGAGGTCGAAGGTGGTCAGCACCAGCACCTTGGCGTCCGCGTCGGCGGCGACGATCTCGCGGGTGGCCTCGATGCCGTTGAGCTCCGGCATCCGGATGTCCATCAGCACCACATCGGGGCGCAGCGCCGCGACCTGAGCGATGGCCTGTCGGCCGTCGACGGCCTCGCCGACGACCTCGATCCCCGGCATGGCGTTGAGCAGCACCGAGAAGCCCTCGCGGACCATCATCTGGTCGTCGACGATCAGCACCCGGATGGGCGGAGTGGTGGAGGTGGCCATGCCGGTCATGCCCTTTCCGCCTCTTCCGTCTTCTCCAGCCGGATCTCCCGCTTCTCCGGCCGAGTCCCGAGCCTCTCGCCCGTCCCGTACGGGTCATCCGTCCCGTACGGCTCATCGGTCTTGCCGTGCCTCCCGTATGTCTCGTGCGACTCGTCGGCGGGCCGGACCGGGATGAAGGCCGTGATCTCGTAACCGCCCTCCGCCGTCGCCACGGCCGTCATGTCGCCGTCCAGCATCGCGACCCGCTCCCGCATCCCGGTGATCCCGTGACCGGCCCCCGGCGAGGGCTGCACCGGACCGGTCGGCGGCCCGTTGACGACACGCAGACCGAGCCCGCTCAGCACATAGCCGATCTCCACCTTGGCCGTGGCACCCGGTGCGTGCCGCAGCGTGTTGCTGAGGGCTTCCTGAATGATCCGGTACGCCGACAGCTCGACGCCCTGCGGCAGTTCACGTACCGCGCCGGTGACCGTCTTCTCCGTCTCCAGACCTGCCTCGCGCACATTGGCGAGGAGCCCGTCGAGCTGGGCGAGGGTGGGCTGCGGGGCGTCCGGTGCCTGCTGGTCCTCGGCCCGTACGACACCGAGGACCCGGCGCAGTTCGGTGAGGGCGGCGACCGCGTTCTCCCGGATCGTGGCGAAGGCCTGCTCCAGCTCGGGCGGCGGGTTCTCCACCCGGTACGGGGCGGCCTCGGCCTGGATCGCGACGACCGACATGTGGTGGGCGACCACGTCGTGCAGCTCCCGGGCGATCGTGGTGCGCTCCTCGAGCAGTGTGCGCCGGTCGCGTTCGACGGCGGTCACGGTGCGCTGCACGGTCACCTCGCGCTCCGCGTCACGACGGACCTGCACCACGGCCACCAGCAGCAGTGCGAACGCGGAGACCACAGCGAAGACGGAGGTGGTGGAGGAGGGGTGCCAGCCGCCCAGGTTGTCCAGCACGGCGCCGAACGCCAGGGTGAGCCCCCACATCCAGGCGGCGGTACGCGGCCGGGTCCGGGCCGCGACCACGACCAGCACCGTCAGATGCGAGAGGAAGGTACTGGGCACCCAGGGCCAGTAGCCACCGCCGACGACCGCCTCGAACGGGGTGAGCGCCATCGATATCCAGAACGCACCGACCGGCCTGACCAGCGTCATCAGTACGGTGATCGCCGGGATCAGCATGAGCATGACGGTGCCGACCGCCATCCGCAGAGCGCCGGAGTCCGCCGATACCAGGCCGACGAGGACCACGAACAGGGCTGCCGCGCCGACCAGTGCGTGGGGCGTCCACGCGATACGCTCACGCGTCCGCTCCGACAGATGCCGCAGCAGCGGCCCGTCGGTCCGCATCCGTTCCAGCGGACGGTAGTCGAAGGCGTCACGGAAAAGGTCCTGCCGCAGGCCGCCCAACGCCCCCGCGGCCATTCGGTACTCAGGGCTTCTGCTCTTGGTCTCGGTCACGTTCCCAAGGTAGGGGCCGAGCACCGCCCGGGTCGTCAGCAGTGATACGGATCCTGCGCCGTCCGTCGCAAGTACTACGGGCCGGACCACCGGCGGGCCCCGCTCACCAGGCCAGCTGGGCCAGCTCCTCCGCCACCACCGCGCACGCGTCGGTCGCCGGGTCGATCAACGGGTAGTGGCCGACGTCGGGCAGCAGGGTCAGCCCCACCGTCTCCCCCGCCTTCGCCGCCGCGTCGACGAACGCCTCCGAGACCGCCTTCGGCACATCGAGGTCGGTGGTGCCCTGCACCACCGTCGTCGCGATCCCGGTGGGCAGCAGCGCCGCCGGGTCGACGTGCGCGGCGCGGTCCTCGAAGTCCTTTTCACCACCCAGGAGTTGGACGACCGCCCCCGAGCACACATCCAGCTCGACGGCCGTGGCGAAGTCGGCGATCGGCGCGAGGGCGACGACACCCCGCAGCGGCGGCGCTGCGGGCAGCCGCCACGGCGAGCCCTCGGGCAGCACGTGCCGGGCCGCTGCCCACAGGGCGAGCTGCCCGCCGGCGGAGTGCCCGGTGACGACGATCCGCCGGGCGTCGGCCTCCGGAAGCTCCCGTGCCAGCAGGTCCGGCAGCGCGTCCATCGCCGCGGCGACGTCGTCGAAGGTCTCCGGCCAACGGCCCGCGACCGGACCGGAACCCCGTTGCGGCGGGATCTCGCCGCCGCGCCGGTACTCGACACTGGCGACGGCGAAACCGCGCCGGGCCAGGAAGTCCGCGAACGGCGACACGTGCTGCCGGTCGTACGGCGCCCGCCAGGCCCCGCCGTGCACGACGACCACGACCGGCGCACCGCTCCGGCCGTCACGCGGGGCGTAGAAGTCGATCAGCTGGTCGGGGTGGTTGCCGTAGGCGGCGGACGCATCGGGGGCGACCGGTGGATGCGAGAGGGCCGACTCGGTCTCGGCTGCGTCACGATCACGCGCGGCAGAATCCGACATGCTGCTCCAACCGTCCTGTCTCTGAGCCCAACTGGGCTGACCTGCGGGGACGGTACCAGTACGGAAGGCCGCCGGTACCGGCGGCGGACCACCGGAACCAGCGCTCGCACCGGTCCCGCGGACCCACCGCACGGCCCCACCGCACCACCCCACGACGCGGACCCACCGCACGAACCCGCTACGGCGACCCGGACATCACCGCCGACGACGCGTCAGGTATGAGCCTCGGCCCGCCGGCTCGCGGCCCGCCACCGTCTCAGGCCGTGTCCGCCAGCACCTCGCCCAGCACCCGCGCCGCCCGCTCCACGTCCGCGAACCCCACGTACAACGGGGTGAACCCGAACCGCAGCACGTCCGGCCGCCGCAGGTCACCGACGACGCCGCGCCCGATGAGCGCGCTCATCACCGGCTCCGCGTCCGCGCACCGCAGCGCGACCTGGCTGCCCCGCTCCGCGTGCGCGTCCGGGGTGACGGAGGTGACCCGGCCCTCGGGCGCGTACGCGTCGACGCATTCCAGGAAGAAGTCCGTCAGTGCCAGGGACTTGGCCCGTACCGCCTCGATCGACACCCCGTTCCACACGTCCAGCGACGCTTCGAGCGCCAGCATGGAGAGGATGTCCGGGGTACCGACCCGGCCGCGTACCGCACCGTCCGCCGGGACGTACCCCGGTGTCATTCCGAACGGATCGGCGTGCGACGTCCACCCCGGCAGGGGCGAGTCGAAGGCCGCCTGGTGGCGTTCGGCGACGTAGAGGTAGGCGGGCGAACCGGGGCCGCCGTTCAGGTACTTGTACGTGCAGCCGACCGCGAGGTCCACGCCGTGCGCGTCGAGCCCGACGGGCAGGGCACCCGCGCTGTGGCACAGGTCCCAGACGGCGAGCCCGCCCGCCGCGTGCACGGCGGCGGTGAGTGCGGGCAGGTCGTGGAGCCTTCCGGTGCGGAAGTCGACATGGTTGAGCAGGACGGCCGCGGTACGCGGTCCGAGGGCGTCCGGCACCTCGGCGGGCGCGACCGGGACGAGCCGGTGGCCGGTCATCCGGGCCGCCGACGCGGCGATGTACCCGTCCGTGGGAAAGGTCGTCGCGTCGACGAGGATCTCGTCGCGTCCTTCCGGCGCCAGCCGGCTCGCGGCGACGACGGCCTTGAAGACGTTCACGCTCGTCGAGTCGCCGACGACGATCTGCCCGGCGGCGGCCCCGACCAGCGGGGCGATCCGGTCGCCGATCCGCTCGGGCGCGGTCCACCAGCCGCTCTCGCCCCAGGACCGGATGCGCAGCTCGCCCCATTCGCGGGTGAGGACCTCCTGCACCCGGGCGGGTACATGGGCGGGCAGCGCGCCCAGCGAGTTGCCGTCGAGGTAGACGGTGTCGTCGAGGGTGAACAGCTTGCGCAGATCCGCGAGCCGGTCGGCGGCGTCGAGTGCCGCGGCACGCGCGGCGAAGGTCTCAGACATGGCTGCGGGCCGTCCAGAGCTCGGGGAACACGTTCTTCGTGGCCCGCTTCTCCAGCCACGAGACCCCGGCGGAACCGCCGGTCCCGGTCTTCGAGCCCATCGCGCGCCGGGTGGCGACGAGATGGTCGTTGCGCCAGCGCCACACCAGTTCACCGACGTCGGTCAGCGCCTCGCCGAGCCGGACCAGCTCGTCGTGCTGGTCGGGGTTGGCGTAGATCTCCGTCCAGACGGCCTCGACCTCGGGGGACGGCTCGTACTTCTGCGTCAGGTCCCGGCCGAGCACGGCCTGCGGTACGGCGTACCCGCGCCGCGCGAGCAGCGCGAGCGTCTCGTCGTACAGGCCCGGTTCGCCGAGCGCCTTCTCCAGCTCGGCGTGGACGCGGGGCGCGCCCCGGTGCGGCACGAGCATCGACGCCGACTTGTCGCCGAGCAGGAACTCCATCCGCCGGTACATCGCCGACTGGAAGCCGGAGCCCTCACCGAGGGCGGCGCGGTAGGAGTTGAACTGGGCGGGAGTGAGCTGGGCGAGCGGCGTCCAGGACGCGTTGAGCGCCTCCAGCTCCCGCACCGACCGCTTGAGCGCGTCGCGTGCCACAGCCGTCCGGTCCTCGCGCAGGGCGTGTGCGGCGGTCTCCCACTCGTGGACGATGACGGTGAACCACAGTTCCATGACCTGGGTGGTGACCAGGAAGACCATTTCGCCCGGATCGTCGGAGCGAGGGTGCTGGAGGTGGGTCAGGACATCGGCCTGGACATAGTCCTCGTACGGGGTCGTTCCCGCGAAGTCGAGGTGCGGGGTCTGCGCACCGGTGGCTTCGGGGTCGGGGTGGATCGTCGACATTGCTGTCTCCTCGACACGAGCTTCCGGGTAGCGGTCCGCCCCTTCCGTGAGGTGGTGGAGCTCCGGTCCCCTGCCCGCATCCTAGACGGAGCCCCCGCAAGCGCGCAGACCCCGCAGATGCGGGTACATCTGCGGGGTCCGGAACGTCACCAGGTGTACGTGTACGGCCGGGGCCGCCCGTCCGGATCGTGCCGGGCCCGCGTGTTCCGGGCACCGGGGCCCGGCTCGCCGGTCCGGCCTGATCCGAATGGAGTACCCCGAGGTACGGGACAGCCCTTACGGCCTCGCCCGCGATCGTCAGCGGCGTCGCGGTGTCCGGGACCTCCGCCTTGGATTCGAAGGCCCCGGAACCGCTCCTTCTCCCACGCCGATCGTGGGCGGGGCCGTCAGCCGAGGGTCTCGGCGGCGGTCGGCGAGGAATCGCGCAGGAACGTCGAGCAACGCTCGTACTCCTCCTGCTCGCCGATCGCCTGGGCGGCCCGCGCGAGGGCGTGCAGGGCGCGCAGGAAGCCGCGGTTCGGCTCGTGCTCGAACGGTACGGGGCCGTGGCCCTTCCAGCCGGCCCTGCGCAGCGCGTCGAGGCCGCGGTGGTAGCCGGTGCGGGCATAGGCGTACGACTCGACGACACGGCCGCCCTCGAACGCCTCGTCGGCGAGCTGCGCCCAGGCCAGGGAGGAGGTCGGGTACTTCGCTGCGACATCGGCGGGGGCCGTGCCGTTGGCGAGCAGCTCGCGCGGCTCCGGGTCGTCGGGCAGGTGGGTCGGGGGAGGCCCCCCGAGCAGGTTCTCGTGGATCGACATGGGTTCAAGTGTGCCTGGCACATGCGCGCCGGGGTACCCGGCCGCCGCCCGGGGAGACGGATCGCGTCGGAGGGCGTTCGCACGCTCCATGAGGTTCAGTCCGCGCCGGCGGTCCCGGGGCGCCGCTCGGAGGACCGGTTCGCACCCGGCGTCTCCACGTCCTCGTGCTCGGGCTCCAGGGGTGGGGCGACGACGCCGCAGTGCACCGTGCACTCGGGGCGGGCCTTCCGCTTCTCGTCCGGCGCCGCGGCAGGCTTCCGTACGGTCGCCCAGGCGATCAGCGCGCCCAGCACGAGCAGCCCGGCACACATCGGCATGGCCCGCCGGAACGTGACGGCGAACTCGTCGGCGTTCCGGTAGGCCTCCGGGCCCATTCCGGCGAGCAGCGGCAGCGCCGCCACCGCGATCAGCCCGGCGGCGCGGGCGGCCGCGTTGTTGATCCCACTGGCGAGGCCGGCCCGTGCCGTGTCCACCGAGGCCAGGACGGTCGCGGTGAGCGGTGCCACCACGGTGACGAGTCCGACGCCGATCACACCGACGGCGGGGAGCACGTCGGTGAGGTAGCCGGAGACGGAGTTCGACCCCGGTCCGACCCGCAGCATCAGCAGCATTCCGGCCGCGGCGACCAGTGGGCCGACGGTGAGCGGGATACGAGGCCCGATGCGCTGCCCCAGTTCGCCCGAGGAGGCGGAGAAGAGCAGCATCAGCACGGTCGTGGGCAGCAGGGCCGTGCCGGCGCCGAGGGCCGAGTACCCGGCCACGACCTGGAGCTGGATCGCGGAGAGGAAGAAGTAGCCGCCGAGCGCCGCGTACACACAGAGGGTGATGATGTTGACGACGGTGAACTGCCGGGACGCGAACACCGAGGGCGGCAGCATCGGGGCCGCCCGCCTCCGCTCCACCTGCACGAACACCGCCCCGAGGACGATCCCGCCGACGGCCGCCCCGATCACCACGCCGGACGCGCCCCGTCCCGGCGCCTCGATCAGCGCGTAGGTCACCAGCGCGAGGGCGAGCGCGCCGAGCACGGCGCCCAGCACGTCGAAGCGCCCGTGGGCGTCGGGGTCGCGCGATTCCGGTACGTGGCGCAGCGCCACCGGCAGGCAGACCGCGGCGAGCGGCACGTTGAGCAGGAAGACCCATCGCCAGCCGGGCCCGTCGACGAGCCAGCCGCCGACGAACGGCCCGATGGCGGCGCCGACCCCGCCGAGCCCCGACCACAGTCCGACCGCGCGGGCCCGGTCGTCCGGATGGAAGCTCGCCTGGATCAGTGCCAGCGAACCGGGTGTGAGGAGAGCCCCGCCGATGCCCTGGAGGGCGCGGGCGGCGATCAGCACGGCGGCGTTCGGTGCGATGCCGCACAGCACGGACGCGGTGGCGAACCAGACGACTCCGACGACGAAGACCCGCCGCCGCCCGTACCGGTCACCGAGGGCGCCCCCGAGAAGGATCAGCCCGGCGAGCGTCAGCATGTAGGCGTTGACGGTCCACTGGAGGGCGGCCAGGTCGGTGCCCAGGTCCTTGCCGATGCGAGGCAGGGCGACATTGATGACGGTGGAGTCGAGCAGGGCCATGCTGGAGCCGAGGACGGTGGTGAGGACGACCCAGCGCCCGGCCGGAGAAGCGACGCGGATGGCTCCCGTTTCTGCGTCAGACATACGAGCAGCATCTCCGTTCCCCGCCGGGAGGGCCATAGGACGGGCCATCGGGACGGCGGATGCTCCATGGGTGCGGTCAGCCGGTCAGGGCGACGGGACGGCCGCTCCCCCGCTCCGGGTGCCGGACGGAGTACAGAGGGTTGCCGTGGTCGGCCCCCGCCCTACTACGCCCTTCCCGTCACGGCCCGCACGCCCCGGATCAACGCCTCCACGCCCGCCTCCGCCTTGGACCGGGGGCACCCGACGTTCAGTCGCACGAAGCCCTCCGCCCCGTACACCGCCCCCGGCATCACCGCGACCTTCTCGCGCTCGATCAGCGCCCGCTGCAACGCCTCGTCGTCGTCGACCCCCGCCGGACGCAGATCGATCCAGGCCAGGTAGCCGGCCTGCGGGGGTTCCCACCCCAGCTCCGGGAATGCCCCGTTCAGCCGTTCCGCGACCAGCGCCAGATTCCCGGCGATGTACGCGCGGGCCTCGTCCAGCCATGATCCGGCCTCCCGGTACGCGGCGATGTGCGCGGTCAGTGACAGCACCGCCGGGGAGGCGAGCCCCTCTGCCGTCTCCATCCGGCGTAGGAACTCCGCCCGGTCGGCCGGATCTCTGATCAGCCCGTACGAGCCGGTCAGCGCCGGGAAGTTGAACGCCTTCGACGCGGAGGTGATCAGCGCCCAGCGCCCCTCTCCGCCGACCCGCGTCCACGGCACATGCACCCGCCCCTCGTGCACGAAGTCCGCATGGATCTCGTCGCTGATCACCGGGACCCCGTACCGCGCGGCGAGCGCCGACATCTCGCCCAGTTCGGCCTCCGTCCACACCCGGCCCGTCGGGTTGTGCGGCGAGCACACGAGAAGGACCTTGCTGTCGGGACGGGCGAGCTCTCGTTCCAGCGCGGCCGTGTCCCCCACCGGAACGCCCCGCAGCTCGCGCCCGAGCCCGGTGATCGCCTTGCGGAACCCGTCGTACGTCGGGGTGTGGACGACCACGCCCTCGCCCTCGACCGTCCACATCTGCAGCAGTTGCGAGAGCTGGTTGAGCACGGACGGCCCGTACACCAACTGCCCCGTGTCGATCCCCGTCCCGTACCGGGTCGCGTACCAGTGGGCTATCGCCGAGCGGAAATCGTCCTGCTGCCAGGTCGTGTAGCCGAACACCCCGTGGTCGAGCCTGGCCCGCAGCGCGCTCAGCACCTCCGGTGCGGTCTCGAAGTCCATGTCGGAAATGGTGAACGGCAGCAGTCCGTCCACCCCGAACCGGTCCGCGACCCCGTCCCACTGGACGGACCAGGTGCCCCGGCGGTCGACGACGGTGTCGAAGTCATAGCGGGCGCTGGAACTCACAGGAATCCCTCACTTCTTCTCTCGGACATGCCGTGGGGGGGGGCCCCCCCCCGGGGGGGGGGGGGCCGCCCCGCCCCCCCCGGGGGGGGGGGGGGGCGGGGGGGGGGGGGGGCCGCGGGGGGGGGGGGCGCCGCGGGCGCCCGGGGGCAGGCCCCCCC
>NZ_JBIWOS010000004.1:0-514861 GCF_044767885.1 Streptomyces sp. NPDC101194 | reverse complement strand
CGCCGGCGCGGCGGGGTGTTTCTGCGTGTTTTTCCTGAGCGTGGCGGCCGAAAAACCACCAACAACCCAACCCCCCCCCCCCCCCCCCGGGGGGGCCCCCCCCCCCCCCGCGCCCCCCCCCCCCCACGGCCGCGCTTCGTACCGGTGGCTACTTCAGCCGGGTGCCGGTGGACCGCAGGTTGGCGCAGGCCTCCGTGACGCGCTTGGCCATGCCCGCCTCGGCGGACTTGCCCCAGCTGCGCGGGTCGTAGACCTTCTTGTTGCCGACCTCGCCGTCGACCTTCAGCACACCGTCGTAGTTGCGGAACACGTGGTCCACGATCGGGCGGGTGAAGGCGTACTGGGTGTCGGTGTCGAGGTTCATCTTCACGACGCCGTTCTCCAGCGCGGTGACGATCTCCTGCTCGGTGGAGCCGGAGCCGCCGTGGAAGACGAAGTCGAAGGGCTGGCTGCCGGCCGCCTTGCCGTACTTGGCGGCGACGCCCTCCTGGAGGTCCTTCAGCAGCTCGGGACGGAGCACGACGTTGCCCGGCTTGTAGACGCCGTGGACGTTGCCGAAGGAGGCGGCCAGCAGGTAGCGGCCCTTCTCGCCCAGACCGAGCGCCTCGGCGGTGCGCAGCGCGTCGTCGACGGTCGTGTACAGCTCGTCGTTGATCTCGTGCGTGACGCCGTCCTCCTCACCGCCGGTCGGGGTGATCTCGACCTCAAGAATGATCTTGGCGGCGGCGGCCTTGGCGAGCAGCTCCTGGCCGATGGCCAGGTTGTCGGCGAGGGTCTCGGCCGAACCGTCCCACATGTGCGACTGGAACAGCGGGTTCTGGCCCTTGGCGACGCGCTCGGCGGAGATGTCGAGCAGCGGACGCACGTAACCGTCCAGCTTGTCCTTGGGGCAGTGGTCGGTGTGCAGCGCGACCGAGATGCCGTACTTGGCGGCGACGATGTGCGCGAACTCGGCGAGGGCGACGGCGCCCGTGACCATGTCCTTGCTGTACTGGCCGCCGAGGAACTCCGCCCCACCGGTGGAGATCTGGACGATGCCGTCGCTCTCCGCCTCCGCGAAGCCGCGCAGTGCAGCGTGCAGGGTCTGGGTCGACGTCACATTGATGGCCGGGTAGGCGAACTTGCCTGCCTTCGCCCGGTCGAGCATCTCGGCGTAGACCTCGGGGGTTGCGATGGGCATCTGACCGCTCCTTGGGATGTGCGGGTGTGCGTGCTGGTTCCCTGACCTGGGGGCGACGTCATCGTCGCCCCCATCTTCCCAGACTCTCGTTCCGGCTCCACCCTGCCCTTTCCCCCGGTACACGGACGAGCGATCGGCGGGCATGCGTCGAGGGCGGACCGTTTCACGTGAAACAGCGCGCCCTCGAAAGAAACCGCAGGTCAATCCCTACATCAGGCCAGATCGAGGTCCGCCACCGTGTATGCGTGCAGGTACGGGAGCCCGGCCTCGGCGATGGCCGGGGCCGCACCCCGCTCCACGATCGTGGCGACGGCGACGACCTCGCCACCGGCCTCGCGCACCGCCTCGACCGCCGTCAGCGGCGACCCCCCGGTCGTCGAGGTGTCCTCGACGACCAGGCAGCGGCGGCCCTTCACATCCGTGCCCTCGATGCGGCGCTGCATCCCGTGGGCCTTCTGCGCCTTGCGGACGACGAACGCGTCCAGCTCCTGCCCGCGCGCGGCGGAGGCGTGCAGCATCGAGGTGGCGACCGGGTCGGCACCCAGCGTCAGCCCGCCCACGCAGTCGTAGTCCAGTTCGGCGGTGATGTCGAGCATGACCTGACCGACCATCGGAGCGGCCTTGCCGTCCAGCGTGATGCGGCGCAGGTCGATGTACCAGTCGGCCTCAAGACCCGAGGAGAGGGTCACCTTGCCGTGTACCACGGCCTTGTCCTTGATCTGCTGGAGCAGCTCAGCACGTACGTCAGTCATGGCTACGAGCTTAAGGCGCGGGCCCCGGGGCCCGCGCCGGAGCCGGGGCCCGCGCCGGGTCAGAGCCTGCGCCAGCTCCAGGTCGACGCGATCTCCAGCGGTTCGATCGGGGTGACGTACCGGGGGTCGGTGTTCAGCCCGTTCGGCGGGCCGGACTGCGGCTCCACGCAGACCGCCTCGGCCTGCTCGTCGTAGATCACGACCCACTCGGCCCGGCTCTTCACGGTCAGCTCCAGCTGTTTTGGCCAGACGAGCGTCACGTCGACGCCGTCCGGCATCCCGAAGCAGTCGTCCCACGGACCGGGCAGCGGCGGGATGCGGCGGCCGGTCGGCAGATGGTTCTCGCCCCGCTCCTCCTGCCAGGCCGCGTCGAAGGCGATCTCCACGTTCTTCCCGCCGCCGATGTCCCGCAGGAACCAGGGGTGCCAGCCGGCCTGTGCCGGGAACGAGTCCCCGTACGTCTCGATGCCGAACGCGAGCGTCAGCGAGTCCTCCGCCAGCTCGAAGGTCTGGGTCACCCGGCCCGGATACGGCCACGGGTCGGCGAGATCGTAGTAGAAGGAGGCCTCCCGCTCGCCCACCCGGGCGGTGCTCCAGACGGTGTCCCTGCCGGTGCCGTGAATGGCGTGCGGCGGGGAGTTCAGCGGCAACCGGTGCTGGACGTCGCCGTTGTGGAAGAGCCCGTTCTCGGTGCGCCCGCACCACGGGACCATCGGGAAGCAGCCGTACCGCTCCCCCTGCCGCAGCAGTTCGGTACCACCGATGCGCAGACTGCTGATGCGACAGCCGTTGGCGGGGTTCACGGTCAACTCTGCGTCGCCGACGGACAGCCGGACGTCCTTCTCGCTGCTACTCACCGGAACGACATTACTGGCGACACTACCTGCGCCGCCGCAATGCGCGGCTCACCACGACGGCTGACGCGAGCGCGAGCGCGGCGGCGGGGGCGACCCAGCGCAGTGTGACGCCCGCGGTGGTCGAATCGGGTGACGGAACCGGCGCGTACCTGCCGCGCGGCGGCGCGTGGTCGACCTCCTCGGCGCTGCGGCCGATCATGGTGCGCCGGGCGTGCGCCGCCTCGGCCGGGGGGCCGTCGGGGACGCTGAACTCCGCGTCCGCCATGGGGTCGAGCGACGACGGAGGCACGGGGGCCTCGAAGACGGAGCCCGTGCCCGGGGGCTTCTCGGCGGAGGGTGACTCGTCCGCGGCGGCGTCGCGCTCGGGCGGGGTGTCGTCCGTGTCGTCGGCGGCCTCCGGCCCGGAGCTCCGGGCGGTGGCCGCGCCGGTCGCGTCGGCCTCCTCGGCCGCCTCCTCGATCGCCTGCTCCACCGCTTCCCCGACGGACCGCTCGGCGTCGCCGAGTGCCTTGTTGCCCGCGGCAGCGCCTTCCGCCAGCGTCTCCGTCACCAGTTGCTGCGCGAAGCGGTCCAGCAGTCGGTGGGCCGCCGCCAGCGCCGCCGCCGGGTCCAGCTCCAGGAGGCGGCCGTCACCGCTCGCCGTACCCGCGAAGCCGATCGCCGTGCCGCCGTCCTTCTCTGTCAGGGTGACCGTCAGCGTCAGTTTCGCCGAGCCGGTTCCCCTGGCCTCGACGCCCTCGCCCGCCACCAGGATCCCGCCCCCGTCCGGACCGTCCTGCGCGGAGGCGGTGAGCCGCAGCACGCCCCGGTACGTGATCGTGTGGCCGTCGACCCGGATCCTGAGCCGACCGGACAGCGGACCGGCGGACTCGTCGGCGTCCCGCTGAAGCCCCGGTACGCAGCGCGCGACGCGGGCGGGATCGCCCAGCGTCCGCCGCAGGGACGGGGCCGGAACCGGAACGAACACCTCATGCTCCATGGAAACCGAGCCTACTCAGCCCCGGCCGTCCCGTCAGCGGTTCCACGTCATGCCGGGGGTCCGAGGCCCCTCGGCGCTTTCGCCGGCCTTCGGTGGTTCCGCGTCACGGCCGCGCTTTCGCATGACATCGGCGTTTCCCGGGCCCGTCAGCCGTTCGGCTCCGCGGCGCCGCCGGGCGGCCGGCTCACCGGTCCTCCCAGTACCGCGGATGCACCAGCGTCGACGGCAGCAGCCCGCCCGGCCGGGCGCTCTCCGCCTCCCGGCCCGCGCGCACCAGCGAGGACCGCGTGAGCGACCGGAGCGTCGGCGCCCGCGGGGAGAGCCGGAGCGCGGGCTTCTGGGCCGTGCCGGCGAGGACGAAACCCCAGCCGTCCTCGGCCTGCGCCCGGTGCGTGGCCCGGTCGGGGCCGGCCGCGAAGTCGGAGAGCCGGCCGCTGATCCGGTACGGACGGGTGTGCAGGCCCGCCGCCCTCATCGACGCCTCCACCGTCCAGTACGTATGCGGCCGGGTGACCGGCGGACCCCCGTGCACGACCAGTCGGCCGCCCGGGGCGAGGGCCTCGGCCACCAGGCCGTAGAACTCCGCCGAATAGAGCTTCGTGCTGGTGGAGATACCGGGGTCGGGCAGATCGGAGATCACCACGTCGTAGCCGCCGTGCGCGGCCCGCAGCCAGTTGAAGGCGTCCGCGTTGACGACGGTCAGCCGGGGATCGCTGAACGCGTGGCCGTTCAGCGCCGAGAGCGCGCGGTCGGTACGGGCCAACCGGGTGACGCCGGGATCCAGCTCGACGAGGGTGACGCGGCGTACGTCCCGATAGCGCAGCACCTCCCGCGCGGCAAGGCCGTCGCCGCCGCCCAGGATCAGCACGCGGGCGCGCGGCCCGTTCATCGCCGGGTGCACCAGCGCCTCGTGGTAGCGGTACTCGTCGCGCGCGCTGACCCGCAGCCGCCCGTCCAGATACAGATCCAGCGAGCTGCGGCCCGCCCCCGTCAGCACGATCTCCTGGACCCCGGTCTGCAGCGCGACCCGCACCCCGTCCCCGTACACCGCGCGCCGTGCCGCCCGCTCGAAGTCGTCGACCAGCGCGGTGGCGACGGCGAGCACGGCGATCACGGCCACGTTGACGAGGACCAGCAGCCACCGGGAGCGCGGGGTGAGGTCCCGCCGGAACACCCACAGCACCAGCGCCCCGCCCGCCGCCGCGTTGACCGCGCCGGTGAACAGCGCCCCGGTGAGCTGTCCGAGCATCGGCAGCAGCAGGAAGGGGAATGCCAGTCCGCCGACCAGCGCACCCACGTAGTCGGCGGCGAAGAGGTCCGCGACGGCCCCGCCCGCGTCCTGCCGGTCGACACGCTGGATCAGCGTCATCAGCAACGGGATCTCCGCTCCGATCAGGACGCCGATCGCGAGCGAGAACCCCACCAGTGCGTACCGCGACTCCCCGATCCACGCGAACGTCGCGTACAGCACGAGCGCCGAGGAGCCGCCGACGAGCGCGAGCACCGCCTCGATCAGCCCGAACCCGACTGCGGCTCGGCTGCGTAAACGTTTCGCGAGGAGCGAGCCGACGCCCATCGCGAACACCATCACGGAGAGCACGACGGACGCCTGGGTGACGGAATCACCGATCAAGTAGGAAGCGAGCGCCACCAGTTCGAGCTCGTACACCAGACCGCAGGCGGCACAGACGAAGACAGCCGCCAGTACGAGACACCGGCCGGTCCTCGGTCGTACGGGAAGGCATGCCGCGCTCCCCCGCAGCGACACCTGCTGGTCGATCATGAGGCGAACGCTACGTCACGACGGAGTTGCCGCCTGTCACCCACAAGGGTGCAAGTGGCGTGCTCACACCGGAGTTGGTCCCGCGTCAGAGTGCTGCCGCCGGCATCCGCACGCCCACCCGGGTGCGCGTCACCACCAGCTGCCCCTCCTGCGGGTATGCGTGCCAGGTGCGCCACCGCACCTGCCCCTCCGTCCGCTGGGCGAGCATGGCGGTGAAGGCGTGCGGGCTGCCGGGAAACGTTCCGGCGAGGCCTTGGGGATGGTCGGTCACGAGCGCGAGGAGCTCCTGGGCGCGCCCCGCGAACGAGCCCGCCGAGAGTGTCTCGACGCGCGCCGCGAATTCGTACTCCCACTCGCCGAGCCGCTTGGCGACACCCAGCGGCAGCGGTGTGCTGCTGCCGGGGATGCACGCCACGGTTTCGGAACAGGTGCCGCGGTTCTCTTCGAGCAGCACCTGATGGGAGGCGCCGAGCAGACGCATCTGAAGTCGGGCACCGGCGAGATCGAGGTCGAGCACGGCCAGGGCGGGGAGGGGTTCGCGCCCCAGCGCCCAGGCCAAATCGGCAGCACGGGTGTCGGAATAGGCAGTCTGGAGGGTCGTGAGCATGAGTCGGCTCCGCAAACAAGCATGGACGCATGGACAGGGGACGCCTCCGACGTGCTGCACGTGGGAGGTGGTGAGGCGCCCGATCAGGTCCAACTCAGGTCCGAGGGCTGGAAGTTCTCTCCACCGAGGGAATCACGAAGTAAGCCGCGTCCACAGTGTTTTTACCCAACTTGACGTGGTTTCCATCCCCTCGGGGGCCCCTCGGTTCATCTGTTCACCGGACTCTCGCGGAAAGCCCCAACAAAAAGGTGCCCGGCGGGAGTTCACCCGCCGGGCACCTGTGGGGCACCGGACCGCCCGGGTCCGGCACCGGGCATGTGGCCCTGCCCGGTCACGGATCAGCTGCCCCGTGTCAGCTGCCTCCGCCGCATCCGCCCCCGCCGCACGAGGAACCGCCACCGCACGAGGAGTGTCCACCGCCGCACGAGTGCCCCCCGGAGTGACCGCCGCACGAGTGGCCTCCGGAGTGACCGCCCGAGCCACCGCCGGAGTGGCTGCCCGAGCTGCCGCCGGAGTGACTTCCGGAGTGGCTGCCCGAGCTGCCGCCGACGCTTCCGCAGGACGAGCCACCGCCGCCGTCACCGCCACCGGCCCACCAGCTGCCACCCGCGGCGCTGCCGCCGGCACCCCGCCGCGCACCGCGTGCGCGCGCCTTCTTCTTGTTCCCGGCCCTCGTCACGAGCGAGACGACCAGTCCGATCACGGCCACCGCGATCACCACTGCGACAAAAGTCCTCACGGCCTCAGGTCCTTCCGTTCCCCCGAAGCGGGATCCCCCCGCTTCCATGCGCTTCCCGCGTGAATGGGGGATGCCCCCGGCTCCGTTCGGCCAAAGCAGACTTGAGCAACTCCAGAGCTTCCGCGCAGGATGGCGGCCATGACCCAGGGACGACCGCTGCTCAACCCCCGCCTCGCCGAGTTCGGCACGACGATCTTCGCGGAGATGTCGGCGCTTGCCGTACGGACCGGCTCCATCAACCTCGGCCAGGGCTTCCCCGACACCGACGGCCCCGAAGAGATCCGCGAGGCCGCCGTACAGGCCCTGCGGGACGGGAAGGGCAACCAGTACCCGCCCGGCCCGGGGGTTCCGGAACTGCGCGCCGCGATCTCCGACCACCAGCGGCGCTTCTACGACCTCCTCTTCGACCCCGACACGGACGTCCTGGTCACCGCGGGGGCGACGGAAGCGATCGCCGCGACCATGCTCGCGTTGTTGGAGCCCGGCGACGAGGTGATCGCCTTCGAGCCCTTCTACGACTCCTACGCCGCCTGCGTCGCGATGGCCGGAGCGAAGCGGGTGCCCCTGACCCTGCGCGCCCCGTCCTTCCGCCCGGACCTGGACGAACTGCGGTCCAGGATCACGCCGCGCACCCGCCTCCTGCTCCTCAACACGCCGCACAACCCGACCGGCACGGTCCTCACCGCCGAAGAGCAGAGCGCCATCGCCGCACTCGCCGTCGAACACGACCTGCTCGTCGTCACCGACGAGGTGTACGAGCACCTGGTCTACGAGGGCGCGCACCGCCCCCTCGCGGCCCTGCCCGGCATGCGCGAGCGCACCGTCTCCATCTCGTCCGCCGGCAAGACCTTCTCGTACACCGGATGGAAGGTCGGCTGGGTCACGGCGGACGCCCCGCTCGTCGCCGCCGTCCGGACGGCCAAGCAGTACCTGACCTATGTCAGCGCGGGCCCCTTCCAGTACGCGATCGCCGAAGCGCTGCGCCTGCCGGACACATACTTCGACGGCTTCCGCGCCGACCTGCGGCGCAAGCGCGACCTGCTCGGCGACGGGCTGCGCGGGGCCGGGTTCGAGGTCTACGAACCCCAGGGCACGTACTTCATCACCACGGACATCTCCCCCTTCGGCGAGAAGGACGCCTACGTCTTCTGCCGCGCCCTCCCCGAACGCTGCGGCGTCGTCGCCGTCCCCAATTCCGTCTTCTACGACACCCCCGACGCGGGCCGCAGCCAGGTCCGCTTCACCTTCTGCAAGGGCGACGACGTCCTTCACGAGGCGGTCGGCCGCCTGCGGCGACTGGCGTCCTGAACCCGCGCGGCGATGCGCCCATGCCGCCCGAACCTCACAACTCACCACATTCCACTGCCCCGGAGGCATCGCCGCATCTCCCGACGCACGGGCGCGCATTCAGGGGCGGACAGGTCCGTGTCCCACAGGCCTGTCACAACTTGACGGTACTCAGAACCACTTCCGGATCCGACGCGTGATCACCAGTGACACACCTATGCCGCACCTCCTGAGGACATTCATGACGCGCAGATGGCTGCTCATCACCACGATCGCCGCATTGACCGTCGCGCTGGCCTTCGTCGTCGTCCAACTGGTGCGCGGCCAGGACTCCGGGAAGGAACAGGCCGAGGCGAAACCGGGCAAGGCGAAACCGGCCGCGTCGAGCCCGACCGACGAGAAGAGGAACAGCGACGGCCCCGTCCCGGCCGGCTACCTCGGCACCTGGTCCGGCTCCATCGACAACGCCGCGGGCCGCTCCACCCGGCAACTCGTCATCAAGCAGGGCACGGTCGGCCGGCCCGTACTCACCCTCACCGCGGACGGCCCGCTCGACAACGGCGGCTCCTACCACTGCGTCTTCACGGCGGGCCTGGCCTCGGAACCGACCCCGAACGGACCCGTCGAGATCGGACCCTCCGCCGTCGCCGTCGGCGAACCCATGTCGTCCTGCACCCCGGGAAAGGCCACCACACTGACCTTGCTCCCGAACGGAACCCTGAGCCGGGAAACACCGGAAACCGGCGAAAAGCTCACCTACACCAAGACCGACTGATCAACCCAGCAACACGAATACCGTACTCAGCAACAACAAAACATGGACGAACCCGCCGGACCCCGCCGGCGGAAAGCGCCACACCGGCCGCCAGGTCCGGCCCGTCAGGGCCGGGACCGGCATGTAACCGATCCGGTCCGCACGCGCGTTCAGCACGGCCACCTCACCGGGCCGGGACGTGCGGGCCGCGCTCCCGGCCGGGGAAGGACGCGGACGCCGGCGACCGCGTCGTGAACATTCGGGAACGGTTGGCGGACGATGCGCCCACATCGCCGGAACGTCAGAACTCCCCATGTTCCACTGCCCCCGGACAAGGCGTCACCGCACCTCCCGGCGCACGGGCGCACTTCCAGGGACCAACAGGTCCGCTGCCTCACAGACCTGTCACAACTTGACGGCACACCGAACCACTTCCGGATCCGACGCGTGATCACCAGTGACATATTTATGCCGCACCTCCTGAGGACATTCATGACGCGCAGATGGGCGCTTATCACCACGATCACCGCATTGACCGTCGCGCTGGCCTTCGTCGTCGTCCAACTGGTGCGCGGCCAGGACTCCGGGAAGGTACAAACCGAGGCGAAACCGGCCGCGCCGAGCCCATCCGCGTCGCAACCGGCCACGCCGAAACCGTCCGCGTCGAAACCGGCCACGCCGAAACCGTCCGCGTCGAGCCCGTCCGCGCCCAACCCGCCCGCGCCCAATCCGCCCGCACCCAACCCGCCCGCGGCGAAATCGGGTGGTGACGCCGAGTCGCTGCAGGGCCTCGGCTGGTGGCCCCTGCACCGGTCCGGCACCGCGAAGGCCGGCGAGCAGGACGCCGTGGTCAGCGGCGGCACGCAGTGGACCGACGGCCCCGAGGGCGGCGCCTTGCATCTGGACGGCACCAGCGGATACGCGGACTCCAACACCCGGCTCGACACCGTGGGCAAGGACTACTCGGTCGCCGCGCGGGTGCGCCTCACCCCCCAGGGCATGACCGGCATGCGCACCGCTGTGTCCCAGGACGGCGACGGGGTCAGCACCTTCTTCCTCCAGCACTCCGACCAGGACGGAAACTTCGCATTCAGTTTCTTCGGTACCCGTACGGTCGCGGAGACGCCCGAGAAGCCGCAGCCCGGCCGCTGGTACCACCTGACCGGCACGTACAGTCAGAAGGACCACCGGATGCAGCTCTACGTGGACGGCCGGCTCGCGGGAACCAGGGTGGCCTCCAACGGCGTGAAGCCCACTGGCACTGTGGTGATCGGACGAGCCAGGTTCAATGGGAAGGCGTCCGACTACTGGAACGGTGACATCGCCGACGTGCATCTCTACAACCGGGAGTTGACGTCCCGTGAGGTGGCGTCGCTTTCCTCTCGCGAACCGGGCTGACCGGCGTTGACGGGGGCAAGTTCACCGCCGCCGCAGGCTGACGGGCGCCGCACGGGCGCACGGCGGCTCGCGGCGGCGCCTGCCGGTTGTCCCGCAGCCGGCCGAACCCGCCTTCCCCACAGACGACCGGAGAGGAAAAGGCCCTTGTCGGCCAGTGCTTCGACCGAAGACCGAACACCCTTCCCCCGCACCACGGAACCCAGCCCCGACGAGTTCCTCAGAGCGCTCTACCACTTCCACGGCAGCGCCTTGCTGCAGTTCGCCGCACGGCGGCTGGAAGGCGACTGGCACCGCGCCGAGGACGTCCTCCAGGAAGTCGCGATACGCGCCTGGCGGCACGCCGGGGAACTCGACCCGACCGCGGATTCGGTGCGGCCCTGGCTGTTCACCGTGCTGCGCAATCTCGTCATCGACGGCCACCGGGCCCGCCAGGCCAGGCCACTGGAGACCGGTGACCCCGAACTCGCCCACCTGCCGATCTCCGACGGTGTGGACCACATACTCACCTCCGAGGTGCTCATCGACGCGTTGCGGGACCTGCGGCCGGCACAGCGCGAGGTCCTGCTGCACGTGCACTACCTGGGACGCAGCGTCAACCAGACGGCCGAGGTCCTCGGCGTGCCGCCGGGCACGGTCAAGTCGCGGACGTACTACGCCGCCCGCGCCCTGCGCGAGGCGCTGAACAGCCGCGGGCTGTACCCGGGCGGCCTGGACCGCGAGGCCGGATGAGACCTACGACCTCCCCCGCGATCGTTGTGCCAGACGTCCCGCGTGTCGGTTGATCTCCAAACCGAGCGGCCCCGTGTCGAGCGATCCGCCCGCATCGACACTCCAGCGCCACCCCGTGGGTGCCTCGCCGACCACCAGCAGCGCGTCCCCGCGCCGCAGACCGGCCAGTGCCCCCTCCCGTCGCGGGAGCTGCGAGGCGTCCACGACGAACAGGTGCGGCGCCTCGCCCTGGACGGCGATCCGGCTGCTGCCCTCGATCAGCCGGAAGATCTGGGTGACGTCGGGTGAGCCGGGCTCCGGCGCTCCCGTACCCGCCGACGCTGCCACCGTGGCGAACGCCTCCTCCAGGCTGGCCGCGCTGTGCAGACGCGAGGTCCGCGGCTCGTCGCCGGAAAGGAGCCGGCCGTCGGCCAGGGATCCCACCAGCGTGACCTCGGCGAGCGCCCCCACCGGGCCGGCGAGCGCCTCGGTGACGACGGCCCGCACCAGGCTGTGCACCTCCTTGTCCGGACCCGTCACCGAGACGGGCCCCGCCGCCCGGGAGAGGTCGACCAGCACGCGGTCGGGTCCGTCCACGCCCACCGTCACCGTCAGCGCGTACGGCAGGGCCGGTTCGCCCTCCGGGCCGGGGCGGTGCAGATCGTCGGGCGAGATCGTCCAGCGCTCGCCGTCCGCCTCGACGGTCCAGGGCGCGGGGGCGGCCTCCTCGGCCCCGGCCAGCAGCAGTGCGAGCCGCTTCTCGGAGTAGACGACGGCGTACAGGTCGGGCAGCGACCGGCCGGAGCGCAGGCATTCGCCCGTCAGCCGGCGCAGGCCCGCATTGACCACGTCCAGCGACTCCCGGCCCACGACGGCCGCCGAGGCGGCGACGGGCTTCGGCGGGCGGGGCCGGCGGGGCCGACGTCGCTCGGTGACGATCAGCGCGGCCACCGCCCCGATCAGCGCCAGCCCCAGCACCACGGCCAGGACGTACCAGATCATCTTCTGACTCCTTGTCGGGACGCCCCGGCGGCGGAGCCGGGACGGTCGAGAACGAGGGCGGCACAGTCGCTGCGCCGTGCACCCGATGGCCACTACGGCGCCCGTCGGCAGATGGTTCACCGGTGCGCCGGGTGAACCATCCGCGGACGGGGGCCGTAGGTCCCGTCAGTGGCACGGGAGTCGCCGAGTGCGGCTGCCGAGGCCCCCATTCACGTCGGCTGGAGGACGTTCTCGTGTCGTTGATGTTGACCGTGGTCGAGGAGGGCGGTGACGCGTTCGACGTCCACCTCGACGCCGACCCCGACACGCCCGTGCGCGCTGTCGCGGAGGCGCTGGCCGGGGCAGGAGGCGTCGAACAGCCCCCGGAGGGCCTCGGCCTGTACGCCGACGACCGGCTGCTGCCCGCCGATATGCGGCTGCGCGACGCGCCGCTGCACCACGCGGCCATCGTGGGCCTGGGCCGCCCGGCGGGCACCGCGTCGGCCGAACCGCACGGGCTGGTGGAGGTCCGTGCGGTCGGCGGGACCGGCGCGGGCGCCGTGCACCGGCTCGACATGGGCGAGTACCGGATCGGGCTGGCCCACGACGGGACCGCCCAGGTGCTGCGCGCCGTACCGGACCGTCCGTTCGCCGTCCTGGCGGTGGGCCCCCAAGGACGCTGCCGTATCACGCCCGACGCCTCCGCGAAGGACGGCGGCACCCTGCAGCTGGACCGCGAGGACCTCGCCGAGGCGACCGCCTGGCCGGCCGGCGCACAGCTCCTCGTCGGAGACAGCCTGCTCGAACTCGCCCTCCCGCAGAAGCCGGACGCGGCCGTGCAGCCCTCGGAGGACGGCACCGGCTGGGACTACAACCGGCCGCCGCGGCTGCGGCCGGCCGAGACCGCCACCCGCTTCACCCTGCCCTCCCCGCCCGCCCCGCCCGCCCCCCGGCCGCTCCCGTGGATCACCGCGGCGGCCCCGCTGGTGATGGCGGGGGCCGGGGCGCTGATTTTCGGCCGCATGTCGATGCTGCTGTTCGGGCTGCTCTCCCCGGTCGCGATCCTCGGCAACTACCTGATGAGCCGGCGCACCGGGCGCCAGTCCCACTCCGACAGCGTCGCCGCCTACGAGGAGAAGAAGGCACGCATCGAGGGCGACGCGGCGAAGGCCCTGGCGGACGAACGCACCGCCCGGCGCCGCGGCTTCCCGGACCCGGCCGAGGTCGTCCTGACCGCCGTCGGCCCCCGGCGCCGCCTGTGGGAACGCCGTACCTCGGACGCCGACTTCCTCGAACTGCGCATCGGAACCGCCGATCTGGCGTCCGACGTGGTGCTCCAGGACCCGACGAAGGACGAACACCGCCGCGAGGACCCGCGGATCGCGTACGACGTCCCGGTGACCGTTCCGCTGCGCGAGCACGACGTCCTGGGCATCGCCGGCGAGGGCCCGGCCGCGCGCGCCGTGGCGCGCTGGGCGGTCGCCCAGGCCGCCGTCCTGCACAGCCCCCGCGACCTCCAGATCCATCTGCTGACGACCGGCGAACGGGGCCGGGACGGCTGGTCCTGGCTGCGCTGGCTGCCGCACGTGCGCAAGAAGTCCGGCGACACGCCGGCCAACATCGGCTACGGCACGGAGACCTGCGCCCGACGGGTCGCCGAACTCACCGCACTGATCGTCGAGCGCGCCGGACGGGCGGACCGGCGGAACCGGCCCGCCGGGCCCGACGTGCTCGTCATCCTCGACGGAGCCCGCAGGCTGCGTTCGCTGCCCGGTGTGGCGCAGATCCTGCGCGACGGACCGGCCGTCGGCGTCCGCGCGGTCTGCCTGGACGCCGAGGAGCGGCTGCTGCCCGAGGAATGCCACGCCGTCGTCGCCGAGGAGCCCGGCGGAACCGTACGGGTGGGACGCTCCGGCAGGGGCACCGTCGGGGGCATCCGGCCCGACGCGGTGTCCCTGGACTGGTGCCGTTCGCTGGCCCGCGCGATGGGCCCGCTGCGGGACCCGGGCGGGGCCGACGAGGAGGCCGCGGTGCTTCCCGGCTCCGCGCGGCTGCTCGACGTCCTCGCGCTCGACCCGCCGCAGGCCGCCGGCATCCGGGCGCGCTGGACGGCCGGCGGCCGCTCGACCCGGGCGGCCGTCGGCGTCTCCCTGGACGGCCCGTTCCACCTGGACCTGCGGCGCGACGGCCCGCACGGGCTGGTCGCCGGCACCACCGGCTCCGGCAAGTCCGAACTCCTCCAGACACTGGTCGCCTCGCTGGCGGTGGCGAACCGTCCGGACGCGATGACGTTCGTCCTGGTCGACTACAAGGGCGGCTCCGCGTTCAAGGACTGCGTGGACCTGCCGCACACCGTCGGCATGGTCACCGACCTCGACGCCCACCTCGTCGAGCGGGCCCTGGTGTCGCTGACGGCGGAACTCACCCGGCGCGAGCACATCCTCGCCGCGGCCGGCGCCAAGGACATCGAGGACTACGTCGAGCTGCTGGAGCGCAACCCGGCGGGCCGCGCGCCGATGCCCCGGCTGCTCATCGTCATCGACGAGTTCGCCTCGATGGTGCGCGACCTGCCGGACTTCGTGAAGGGTCTGGTCAACATCGCCCAGCGGGGCCGCAGCCTCGGCATCCACCTGATCCTGGCGACGCAGCGTCCCAGCGGCGTCGTCTCCTCGGAGATCCGCGCCAACACCAACCTGCGCATCGCGCTCCGGGTGACGGACGCCGGCGAGAGCCAGGACGTCCTCAACTCCCCCGAGGCCGCCGGGATCTCGCAGGGCACCCCCGGTCGCGCCTATGTGCGCCTGGGCCAGAACTCCCTCGTGCCGTTCCAGTCCGGACGGGTCGGCGGCCGTCGGCCCGGTGCCGCGGCGACCTCGCTGCCGACCCCCTGGGTGGTGCCGGTCGGCTGGGAACGGCTCGGCGAGCCGCTCCCGGCGCGGCCCCGGGGCGCGGCCGTACCCGCCGAGGTGGAGACCGACCTCACCGGGCTCGTCGCGGCGATCCGCGAGGCGGACCGGGAGATGGGCATCCCCGCGCAGCACAGCCCCTGGCTCCCGCCGCTGCCCGAGGTGCTGGTCACCGGCGAACTGCCGGCGCCCCCGCCCTCGGACTACGACCTCGCGCCCGTCGCGTACGGCGTGGTGGACCTGCCCGCACAACAGGCCCGGCTGCCCCTGGTGATCGACCCGGCGACGCTCGGGCACCTGCACATCATCGGCTCGCCCCGGCAGGGCAGGTCGCAGACGCTGCGCACCATCGCCGGCACGCTGGCCTTCGCCCATTCGCCGGACCGGCTGCACATGTACGGCATCGACTGCGGCAACGGCGCGCTGCTGCCCATCGAGGGACTGCCGCACTGCGGAGCGATCACCCAGCGCACCCAGCCCGACCGGGTGGCCCGGCTGCTCGCCCGGCTGACCGGGGAGCTGAGCCGGCGCCAGGAGATGCTCGCCGCCCGCGGCAGCGCCGACCTGCCGGAGCTTCGCCGCGCCCTGCCGGAGGCCGAACGGCCGCCGCACATCCTGCTGTTCATCGACCGGTGGGAGGTCTTCGACAAGCAGCTCGGCGAGTACGACTCCGGGAACCTGCTGAACTCCGTGCTGACCCTGCTCCGGGACGGCGCGAGCGTCGGCATCCACCTGGTGATGACCGGGGACCGGGCGCTGTTCTCCAGCCGGGTCAACGGCTCCACCGAGGACAAGCTCGTGCTGAAGCTGAACGAGAAGTCCGAGTACGGGATGATCGGCATCACCCAGCGCAACGTGCCCGACGAGATCCCGCCGGGCCGCGCGTTCCGTGCCGCCGACAAGGCCGAGGTGCAGATCGCGCTCCTCACGGACAACCCGGAGGGCCAGGCGCAGGCCGCGGCGCTCCAGCAGATCGCCGAGTACTGCCGCGAGCGCGCGGCCCAACTGCCGGACTCCACCCGGCCGTTCCGCGTCGACACCCTGCCGGACCGGCTCACCTGGGAGGAGGCGACCCGGTACGTGCCGCAGCCGCTGCCGTCCGCGCGGTGGGCCCTGTCCGGTGTCGGCGGCGACGAACTCAGCGCGTTCGGACCGGACTTCGCCATCACGCCGACCTTCCTCGTCGCCGGACCCGCCCGCTCCGGCCGCAGCACCGTCCTGGCGACGCTGGCACTGTCGCTGCTGTCGAACGGGACGCCCGTCGTCGTCGGCGCGCCCGCCAGGTCACCGTTGCGCGAACTCGCCGGACGGGCCGGGGTTCTCGCGGTCTTCGACGAGGCCGACATCGACCCCACCGCGCTGGAGGAGGCGCTGGCGTCCTCGCAGCAGGGGGCCGTGGTGATCCTGGACGACGCCGACCTGCTGCTGAAGACGAAGGCCGAGCCCGTCCTCACCCAGATCGCCAAGTCCGGTGCCGAGAACGGCCGGGGCCTGGTGATCTCCGGGCAGACCGACCGGCTCTCCTCCGGCTTCTCCGGCTGGCACACCGAGGCCCGCCGCAACCGGTGCGGTCTGCTGCTGAAGCCGCAGAACATGAGCGACGGCGAACTGATCGGCGTCAAGGTGCCTCGCAGCCGCCTCGGCGCGACCCGCCCGGGGCGGGCGATCCTGCATCTGGGCGACGGCGTGCTGCGCACCGTCCAGGTCCCGGAGACGGTGCTTCCGCCGGCCGGGGGCTGAGCGCCTGTGCGGGGGTTCCCACACCTGCTCTGAGGTCCCACGGAAGAGGGCTCCCGCCCCGGCGACGGCCGGTGCGGGAGCCCTCACGCATGACGGGACGCGGCCCGGATCAGGTCGATCCCTCCACATAGCTGGGGTCGTGCACGATCGTGCTCTGCGTCCCGTTGGGGACGGCGCCGTTGATCGCCCAGGCGAGGCCGCCCAGCCCGATGAGGTTCGAGCTCTGGTCGATCCACCCCGCCGTCTTCGTCCAGATGTTGGTGAGGCCCGGCAGCTGCTTCAGGACGTCCGGTGTCTTCAACACCCCACCGGGGATGTTCTTCAGCAGGTTCGCGACCAGGTCGCCCGGGTTCTTGAACCCGGTGAACGCCTTGATGGTGGGGATCACGCTCTTGATGTTGATCTGGATCGCCTTGAGATCGCTCGTGACGGTCTTGAGGGTGTTCGCGATCCCGCCCAGATTGGCGATCTTGATCAGGCCGACACCGCCGAGCACCAGCCCCAGGCCGCTGAGGACCATGTCGAGCACGTCCCACTCGCCCGATTGAATACTGTCGACGATGTTCATGATGAAGGGGATGGCAGCGGTGACCAGACTGGCGATCGTCAGGATGAGTCCCAGGCCCTGCAATCCGGGGATGAGCATGGCGATGATGCCCAGGGCGGCGCTGATGAAGCCGAGCACCTTCTTGAAGATGTCCTTGATCTTCTCCCACAGGCTCTTGCCCGGGACCGCCTCGCTCGTCGCCTCGTCCAGGGCGCGGGCCGCCGTCGAGGCGTCCGTCTCGCGCAACTCCCGCGCGTCCTCGGCGAGCATGCGGGCGGCGTCGAGGTCCCGCTGGGCGGTGTCGACGTCCCCCTGCGCCACGGACTGGTCGTGCCGGGCATTCTCCATCGCCTGCCGCGCACTGCGCCGGGCCGCCTCGTCGTCCGGCGGGGGCGGGTCCGCCGTGTCCAGGCCGCTGATCACGGACCCCGCCGCGGCGGCGGCATCGGTGGCCCGCTGCAGCCGCTCCTTGGCGTCCCGCCCTTCGACCAGGGCGTTGTCGGCCTTGCGCTGATGGTCCCCCAGCTGGTCGGAGTACGTGTCCAGGGCGCGGGCCGCCTTGTCGTACGAACTCTGCAGCTTCTCCACCTGATTGGCCAGGTCCCCGAGTTTGTTCCGGAGTTTGTCCATGGCCTTGCCCTCGCCGAGCTGGCTGTTCTTCAGACCCCTGACGATGGGGAGCGCCTGGTCCGCGTCGTCGGCGACGGACCGGTACTGGCCCGCGAGCTTCGCGAGCATCTCCGCATCGCCCGGAGTCGGGTCGTCCGAGAACCCGAAGACCGTCTCCCAGTCGGACACCGCTGGCCGCGCCATTGCCGCGCCCTCACTTTCCGTTCTCGTCCGTGCCCTGCGGGCTCTGTGCGGCCGGCACAGCCGTGCCCTTGCTCTCGACTTCCACGAAGCGCAGCGTCCCCGCGATGGCGTCGAACACCTCGAAGAACTGGTCCTTGAGGTCCACATTGGGCGTGGAGCTGGAGACCAGCAGGTATTCCCGGCGGTTCGGGATCGGGAACAGCGTGTGCAGCAGCGCCGTACGGATCGGCGTTCCCTTGTAGTCGATGTCCTCGATCGAGGCGATCCGCCCGACCGGTCCGACGCCCGGAAGCTCCAGCAGATCCACCTCGCGCGGCGGGTACCCGCTGCTCTGCGGGTCCCCGGCCTGCATGCTCGCCCCGAACAGCACCTCGGCCAGATCCGCCGACTGGTCCTCCGGCACGGGCATCCGCAGCACGACGGAGGTGGCGCTGAGCATCGCGTCCCCGCCGGGGAACCTGACCATCCCCGCCGCCTCGAGCGCCCCCCGGGCGTAGGCCTCGCGGGCGGTCCGGCGGGTGTCGCGGATCAGGCCGTCGAGCCGCTCGCGGGAGAGCTGCGGAACTCCCTTCGCCTGGTGCTCGATACGGCGGCGGATGGACGCGTCCCGGGTGCTCGGGTCGAGGTCCAGATACCACCAGGAGCCGGGGTAGCGCAGCTTGTAGTGCGCGGGCGCCCCCGTGGCCCGGTCCGTGACCGGATGCGTCATGACGCATGTCCCTTCTGCCAGCAGGCTTTCGTCAGGTCTTCTTGGAGTCGTCCAGCGTCTTGACGGTCTCGTCGTCCGTCTGCGTGAAGGCATCGGAGATCTTCTTCGTGTTCTCGGAGAAGACCTTCACGTTGTCCTGCACCTTTTCGTGGCCCTTGCCCCATGCGTGGTCGAAGTCGGCGAGGGAGTCGGCGAGCCTCGAATCGCCCACATCGCTCTTCGATCCGACATCGCTGAGCCGCGCGGTGTTGTTGATCCGCTCCCCGATGTCCTCAAGTGACTTGACCGTCTCGTTCAGGTCCTCAAGGGGGACGTCGATGCGGGTCATCGGTTCCTCCTCTCTCCGGCCGCCGCCGCCCGGTCCCGCCGCAGAAGGGCGGGACCGGGCACGAGGGCACGTCAGCCGATGGCGCCGGACGTCTGGTCGTCGGTGTCGACGAACGCGTCGGCGACCTGCTTGATGAACTCGCTGACGCCCTGCAGGCCCTCGATCGCCTTCTCGGTGCCGTTCTTGTACTCCTCCCAGAACGGACGGAACTTGGTCTCGGAACCCGGCGTCGAGTAGGCCGCCTCGACCATCTCGTCCATCTTGGTGTTGGCCTCGTGGAGGCTCTGCTGCATCAGTTCCTTCTGGTGCTGCAGCCAGGTCGACGCCTCCCGCATCTCTTCCGGGCTGATCTTGATGTTGCCGCCGGCCATGTCGGTTCCTTCTCTCGTTTCGGGTCGCCGCGGTCGCTGAGCCGCGCACACCGGGCTGTACGGGGCACCCGGCGGAGCGGTTCATGCCTGTTGCTGAACGGTGACGAAAGTGGCGGGCCGACGCCCTGATCAGGCCTGCGACCGGCCCCCATGACATGCAACGGCGCACCTCCGGGGCCGGGGTGACGCTCCCTCACCGAACCGGACGGCAGCGCGACGGGGGGTGCGGCCCGCCGGACGCCGGACGCCGGACGCCGGACGCCGGACGCCGAAGAGGCTCACCCTCATGTCCCGTGGCAAGGTGCCGGAAGCCGCGATTCCGGACGTCCCCCGGCAGGCGGTCCCGGCCGGGCCGCTTCCGTGTGCGGCTCCACGGTTTCCGGCGGGCCCGCGACGCCGCGCCGGCCTTTCTCCTGTCGTGGTCGGCGGTCGGGCCGGGCCGTGGGCGGAACGCGGCCCGGCCCGGGGCGGCGGTCGTGGAGACCGTCGCCCCGGGCCGGGGTGTCGCTGCTGTGCCGGACTCAGGCGTCCGGAGCGGCCGGCTCGTCGCCGTCCGTCTTCTCCTCGGCGGGCGTCAGGCCCAGACGCTCCTGCAGCCACTTGTCGAACTCGATCGAGGCGCGGACCCAGCTGACCGTCGACGAGACGAAGTGCTCCAGGCTGACACCCGTACCGATGAGCATCTGCGCCTCACCGATCAGACGGACCGAGACCTCGGTCTCCTCCGAGCCCTCCTCGGGCTCGTGGGTGTGCGTGTAGACCTTCGGCCACAGGGTGCGGCGGTTCCAGTCGTCGATCGCGTCGAGGAGGACCGGACGCTGGTCCGCGGTGTGCGGGCGGTCGTAGAACGTACGGACCGAGAAGACCTGCTGCTCGTCCTCGCCGCGGAACATGAAGTACGTGCGGAAGTCCTCCCACGGCGCCGCGAGGTCGCCCTCGTCGTCGACGACGTACTTCAGCTCCATCTGTTCGAGGAGCTGCTTGACGAGGTCCTGGTCAGGGACAACGGGGCCCTCGGGTCCTGCCGCCTGCGGTTCGGGCTGGCCCCCGAAATTGGGAATCGAGGACGGATCGATAGACATCGCTGGGTACTCCTGTGGATCGCACGTGGTTTCCTGCCGACGACCCTAGCCGCGTTTCGCCGCCAGAGGGTCTACGCCCTCCGGGGAATCGTTCCCGCATCGGCTTCGCGCGCCCGTGACCAGGCGACGGCGACCGGGATCGCGCACAGCACTCCGAGGAGTCCGGACGCGCCGATGGTGTTCGCCGACGACCCGGACAGCTCCGCTGCCAGGCCCCCCAGGGCGACGCCGACCCCCTGCATGGCGATGAGTCCCGACCTCGCGAGCCCCAGCGCCTGACCACGCCGGTCGGCCGGGGTCAGGAGCACGAAGGTGGCCCCGGCGGTGATCTGATAGGCGGAGCACACCCCCGACACCAGCAGCAGGAGCACGGCCCCGCCTACGCCGGGACCGAGCCAGTAGACGAGCAGCGGCAGATTCGCGGCGATCGCCAACGGCCCGAGCAGGCGGCGGCGCCGCTCGTCCCCGACCTGGGCCCGCCCCAGCAGGGCTGCCCCCAACACCATTCCCGCCGGATGCGCGGCAAGCAGGAGTCCCACCGAGGAGGCGCCGCCGCCGGCCTCGTCCGCGAAGGGGGCGGCCAGCCCTTCCGGCAGGACGACGAACCCCGCCAGCCACCCCAGCGCGAGCAGCGACCGCAGCCTGCGGTCCGACCAGATCAGCACGGCCGCACCGCCGACCTGAGCGCCGAGCCGCGTCTTCTTGTCGTCGGCACTCGCCGCGGGGCGGGCCTGCACGCCGAACCTGACCAGGATCGCCGAGAGAAGGAACGTCACCGCGTTCACACCCAGCGAGAGATGGCTGCCCAGCCACGCGGCCAGCACCCCTCCACCGGCGAAGCCGACCAGCTGTCCGACCTGGTGAGTGATCTGCATGACCCGCTGGCCGCGCTCGTAGCGCTGCTCGCCGAGCACGGTCGGCAGCAGTGCGCCCTGTGCGGCGCCGAAGGGTGCCTCGGCCAGTTGCGCCAGCACCAGCAGCCCGGCCAGCAGCGGCAACGGCGTCCCGGGCAGGGCCATCAGCCCGACCAGCACCATCCGCACCAGGTCGCATCCGATCATGACCGTACGCCGGGGGAAACGGTCCGCCAGACCGGACAGAAGGACACCGGACAGCAGAGCGGGCAAGGTGGTCAGCGCGTACGTCGCCGCGGTCCATCCTGGCGAGTCGGTGCGTTCGAACACGAGCAACGACAGGGCCACGCGCGCCAACTGGTCGCCCAGGATCGACTGAGCGTAAGCAGCCCAAAGGGTACGGAATTCGCCAAGGTGAAAGAGATTGTCAGATCTGGGCTTTTTGGGCCCCGGTTTTATCTCATCGCCTATCTGCTCGTTCATGCCGGCACGCTACCGGCTGCCGAATTCGGCCTCTAATCCTCCTTGTAGGCAGGTCACGACCGGCACCCCGAGGTGTCCTGATTGTTCGCGTGCCCCTGGGCGGGCGCTTCGGGCGCCCGCGCGGATGCCCCTTGTCAGAGGCGGGCGGTACGGCCCGGGACGGAGCAGGACGACCCGATCCCGCACCCTGACGCGAAGCGATGCGTTTGGCTCGATATCGATGTTGAACAATGGATCACCGATGGCGGCGACCAATTTTCCGTTCTCCCGAAATCACCGCAATTCTTCGTCGATCGCACCGCGGCGCAGACGAAGAGTCCCCGGCCGGGACACGCGGTCCTCCGGCCGGGGACACGACATCGAACAGGCCGTGCGCCGTCTACAAGGTCTTCCCCGAGGTCGCGGGCCCGACGAGCAGGCCGTCGCCGACCCGGTCCACCCGAACGGTGTCCCCGTCCTTGACCTCGCCCGCGAGGATCTCCTTCGCGAGCCGGTCGCCGATCGACGTCTGGATGAGCCGGCGCAGCGGCCGGGCTCCGTACGCCGGGTCGTTGCCCTCCTCGGCCAGCCAGGCCAGGGCGGCCGGGGTGACGTCGAGGGTGAGCCGACGTTCGGCCAGGCGCCCGGCGAGCCGGTCGATCTGGAGCCTCGCGATGTGCGAGAGCTCGTCGCCGGACAGCGCGGAGAAGACCACCAGGTCGTCGAGCCGGTTGAGGAACTCCGGCTTGAACGAGGCCCGTACGACCTCCAGGACCTGCTGCTTCTTCACCTCGGGCTCGGCCAGGGGGTCCATCAGGAACTGGCTGCCGAGGTTGGAGGTCAGGATCAGGATGGTGTTGCGGAAGTCGACCGTCCGCCCCTGTCCGTCGGTGAGCCGGCCGTCGTCCAGGACCTGGAGCAGGATGTCGAAGACCTCGGGGTGGGCCTTCTCGACCTCGTCCAGCAGCACCACGCTGTACGGGCGGCGGCGGACCGCCTCCGTGAGCTGGCCGCCCTCCTCGTAGCCGACGTATCCGGGCGGAGCGCCGACGAGCCGCGCGACGCTGTGCTTCTCTCCGTACTCACTCATGTCGATGCGGACCATGGCCCGCTCGTCGTCGAACAGGAAGTCCGCGAGCGCCTTCGCGAGCTCCGTCTTGCCGACACCGGTCGGACCGAGGAAGAGGAACGATCCGGTGGGCCGGTCGGGGTCGGCGATTCCGGCGCGGGTTCGGCGCACCGCGTCCGACACCGCGCGCACGGCCTCGGTCTGCCCGATGAGGCGCTTGCCCAGCTCGCCCTCCATGCGGAGCAGCTTCTGGGTCTCGCCCTCCAGCAGGCGCCCGGCCGGGATGCCGGTCCAGGAGCCGACGACATCGGCGATGTCGTCCGGGCCGACCTCCTCCTTCACCATCGTGTCCTTGGCGGCCTCCTGCTCGGCCTCGGACGCCTCCGCCAGCTCCCGTTCCAGGCCGGGGATCTCCCCGTACAGCAGCTTGGAGGCGGTGTCGAAGTCGCCGTCGCGCTGGGCGCGTTCGGCCTGGCCGTGCAGTTCGTCGAGGCGTTCCTTCAGCTCACCGACGCGGTTGAGGCCCTGCTTCTCCTTCTCCCAGCGGGCGGTGAGACCGCGCAGCTCCTCCTCCTTGTCGGCGAGGTCGCGGCGGAGCTTCTCCAGGCGCTGCCTGGAGCCGGGGTCGGTCTCGTTCTTGAGGGCCAGCTCCTCCATGTGGAGGCGGTCGACGGCGCGCTGGAGCTCGTCGATCTCGACGGGCGAGGAGTCGATCTCCATGCGCAGCCTGGACGCCGCCTCGTCGACCAGGTCGATGGCCTTGTCGGGGAGGAAGCGGGAGGTGATGTAGCGGTCGGACAGGGTCGCGGCGGCCACCAGGGCGGAGTCCGCGATGGAGACCTTGTGGTGGGCCTCGTAACGGCCCTTGAGGCCGCGCAGGATCGCGATGGTGTCCTCGACGCTCGGCTCCGCCACCAGCACCTGCTGGAAGCGGCGCTCCAGGGCGGGGTCCTTCTCGATCCGCTCGCGGTACTCGTCGAGCGTCGTCGCGCCGACCATGCGGAGCTCGCCGCGGGCCAGCATCGGCTTGAGCATGTTGCCGGCGTCCATGGCGGAGTCGCCGCCGGCGCCCGCGCCGACGACGGTGTGCAGCTCGTCGATGAAGGTGATGATCTGCCCGTCGCTCTCCTTGATCTCGGAGAGGACGGTCTTCAGCCGTTCCTCGAACTCGCCGCGGTACTTCGCGCCCGCGACCATCGCGCCGAGGTCGAGCGAGACGAGCCGCTTGTTCCGCAGGGACTCGGGGACGTCGCCCTTGACGATGCGCTGGGCGAGCCCCTCCACGACGGCCGTCTTGCCGACGCCGGGCTCGCCGATGAGCACGGGGTTGTTCTTGGTCCGGCGGGACAGGACCTGGACGACGCGGCGGATCTCCTGGTCGCGTCCGATGACCGGGTCGAGCTTGCCCTCGCGCGCGGCCGCCGTGAAGTCCGTACCGAATTTCTCCAGGGCCTTGTACTGACCCTCCGGGTCGGGTGTGGTCACCCGGCGCCCTCCCCTGTTCTTCTCGAACGCGTCCAGCAGCCTCTTCGCACTGGCCCCCTGATCACTCAGGATCTCACCGGCCCGGCCGCCCACGGCGGCGATGCCGATCAGCAGGTGCTCGGTGGAGATGTAGTCGTCGCCGAGCTCCTTCGCGCGCTGCGCGGCGTCCGCGATGACGGCGAGCAGCTCGCGGTTGGGCTGCGGCGGGGCGACGGTCGACCCGGTGACGCTGGGCTGCGCGCCCAGGAGCCGCTCGGTCTCGCTGCGTACGACGAGCTGGTCGGCCTCGACGGAGGCGAGCAGGTCGATGATGTTCTCGTTGTCCTCGCCCGCGAGCAGCGCGAGGAGCAGATGCCCGGGGGTCAGGTCGGGGTGCCCGTCCTTCACGGCCCTGTTGGTGGCCGCGTTGATGGCGTCACGGCTCTTGTTGGTCAGCTCTGCGTCCACGTGCGCTCTCTCCTCCTTGCGATGACCGGTCTCTCCACAACAGTGACTAGGTCAACGTGCACAAAGTTGAGTCTATTCCACTCAACCTCACTTCACACCTGTCCGTCACCCCTGTCGCGGCCGCCCCCGCCCTGCCCGGGGCCCGTGCCCCGGGCCCTCGGCCCTCCGCGGCCCACCTCCGTCCCGAGTCAACCGGCCGGACCGGACCCACGCCACCGCAGGGGTCGGCGCGCTGCCTACGCTGCCTCCATGGCAGTCGACGTGACGAACCCCGATCCCGAGTACCTCGCGTTCTGGCGCGAGCACCACCTGTGCACCCTGACCACTCCCCGCCCCGACGGCACACCGCACGTGGTGCCGGTGGGCGTGACGTACGACCCCGACGCGGGGCTCGCCCGGATCATCGCCAACAAGAACAGCAACAAGGTCGCCAACATCCTGGCCGCGGGCCCGGACGGCGCCAGGGTCGCGGTCTGCCAGGTCGACCGGCGCCGCTGGGCGACGCTGGAGGGCCGGGCGACGGTGCGCACGGAGGCGGACGCGGTCGCCGACGCGGTACGCCGCTACGCGGAACGCTACAAGCGCACGCCGACGCCCAAGCCGGACCGCGTCGTCATAGAGATCGCCCTGGACCGGGCGCTCGGCAGGGCGTGAGGGGAACCGCCGGAACTCCGGGCAGCGCAGGACCCCGGGCGGCGCAGGACCCCGGGCAGCACAACGGCGCCACCGTGTTCAGGTCACGATGGCGCCGTTGTGTGGGGGAGTGACTGAGCGACGTGTAACGACGGGGGATCGCTCAGGCACTGCGGGGGGTGGCGGAGATAGTCTCTGGCTCGAACAGCTGGTGGTCCCGCCGGTCGAGGTTGACGAAGATCATGTCGTACCGGATCGCGCAGCGGACGGGCTGCGGGGCTCCCCGCGGCTTGCGGAGGCACCGGTAGGCACGTACTTCGTCGTCTTCTTCACGTGCGACAACGATGGGGTCGCCGAACAGAGTGACCATCAGCGAGTCGCCACAGCGGGGGAGGGCCGTGACGAGATCGATGAAATGCCAGCCTGATCGGTAGGCCGTGGCCATCTCGCGCCGGAAGGTTCGGTCGTCCGGCGGGATGGTCATGCGCCCGTTTGAGTCGGTACGGACCAGGCGATGTCACCGGGCACGGCCGCCGCCTCGACGTTCCACGCGATGTCGCCCGGGGCGATCCAGGCGATGTCGTCCGGCGCGGAGGCCGGTACGGACCAGGCGATGTCACCCGGCACGGAGGCCGGTGTGCCCCAGGCGATGTCACCCGGCGCGGGTGCCGCCTCGACGCTCCACGCGATGTCACCCGGCACGGATGCCGCCTCGACGCTCCACGCAATGTCGCCGGCACCCACCGCTCCAAGGCCCAAAGCCGCGACGAACGAGGCGGCAAGCACCGAGCGAAGCACTCGCTTATACATAGTCAGCTTCGTCCTCACTTGTGGATTCTTCTCCCCCGCACCTAAGACGATGTCTCACCTGGGCGCGCTAACACCACCGAGTCAATGCATCATGTTCTTGCATGTTCAGGAACCTGGGGGGTGAAGGTATGACCACAAGAGACACAAAACAGGCACATCCTCATGCGATCACCGAACTGTGCGACGCCGGAAAACACCTCTACGCCAGCGCACTTCGCTCCGGTCGCATCGCTCGCAGCGAAGTCGACTCCGCACCCTGCCTGATGGACTTCACTCTCCTGCACCCGGACCCCGACGACTCCGACTGGCTCCGTCCGGTCCCGCCGTCCGCCGCCCTGGCGCAGCGCCTTCACCCCATAGAGCGCGAGATCCAGGAACACCGCCGGCACTCCGTCGAACTGGCCGAGGCCTTCGAACCGTTCATGGACATCAGCGCCCAGGACCCGACGACGACCCACGCCATCACGGTCCTGGAAGGGGTCAACCGGATCAACGCGGCCCTGGATCTCGCCACTGCCGAGTGCCGCACCGAAGTCCTCACCGTCCAACCCGGGGGCGGGCGGAGCGAGGACCGCCTCAGCGAGGCCCTGGAACGCGGCCTCTCGGTGGTGGACCGCGGTGTCAGCATCCGCACGCTCTACCAGCACACGGCCCGGCACAGCCCCGGAACCCTTGCCTACGCGGAACGTCTGGCCGAAGGCAAGGTCGAGATCCGGACCCTCGAAGAACTCATAGAGCGTCTCATCATCTTCGACCGGACGGTCGCCTTCATCCCGGCTCAGGACGACCGCCAAGTCGCCCTGGAACTGCGCCACCCCGGGCTGGTCGAGTATCTGGTGAAGGTCTTCGAGCAGCTGTGGACCCGCGCGCAGCCACTCCTCGAGGAGATCAAGTACGAACAGGCGCCCAAGGGCATCAGCGGAGTCCAGCGCTCCATCGCCCAGCTCCTCGTCGAGGGGAACGTCGACGACTCCATCGCCCGTCGCCTCGGGATGAACGTACGCACCTGCCGCGCGCACATCGCCAAACTGAACGCCGCACTCGGCAGCGGCAGCCGCACCCAACTCGGTTACCTCATCGCGCAGTCCGGAATCCTGGACCAGGGCACCGATCGCGACGCGCTCTGACGCCTTCCGCGAGCCGGCGGCAGTCGTGAGAAGTGGGGGCCCGAAGGGGCGGGGACGAGGAGAGACCCGGGGGCCGGGCCGACCCCTGAAGCGCCTCGCTGCCTCCCGTGAGCGTCAGGGCGAGGCCGAAGACACCGACGGCACATGCGACGAGGGTGAGAGCCGGCCGCGCGTTTCGTCCCTGCGCCCCGCCCGGACCGCCCTGGCCGCCGAGGAAGCGGAAAGAACGAGGCCGGTCACCCGTGAAGCACACGGGTGACCGGCCTCGTCCGTCGTCCGGGCGCGCCCGGACCCGCTCAGTCCTTCGGCCGCTTCGGCCGCCAGACCACCAACGCGCCGGTCTGCTGCACGTCCTGATACGGCACCAGGTCGCGGCGGTACGAGGCGTGCACCTGGGCCTCGCGCTGCTGCATGGCCACCGCCGCTCCGTCCACGGCCGCCGAGAGTTCGGCGACGCGCTGCTGGAGGGCCGCGACCTGATTCTCCAGTTCGATGATGCGCTTGATGCCGGCGAGGTTGATGCCCTCGTCCTGCGACAGCTGCTGCACGGTGCGCAGCAGCTCGATGTCACGGGCCGAGTAGCGCCTGCCGCGCCCGGCCGTCCGGTCGGGCGAGACCAGGCCGAGGCGGTCGTACTGGCGCAGTGTCTGCGGATGGAGGCCCGAGAGCTGGGCCGCGATCGAGATCACGTACACCGGTGATTCATCGGTCAGTTCGTACGGATTGCGTCGTCGGCCGTCCACCTCAAGCTCCCTTCGCTGCCTGGAACAACTCCGCCCGCGGGTCGTGGCCCGCGGTCGCCTTGCGGTAGGCCTCCAGTGCGTCCCTGGCCTCGGTGTTGAGGTCCCTGGGCACCGTCACCTCGACGGTGACCAGCAGGTCGCCCCTGGTGCCGTCCTTGCGTACGGCGCCCTTGCCGCGGGCGCGCATGGTGCGCCCGTTGGGGGTGCCGGCCGGTAGTTTCAGAGTGACCGGCGGACCGCCGAGCGTGGGCACCTTCACCTCGCCGCCGAGCGCCGCCTCCGTGAAGTCGACGGGCACGGTGACCGTGAGGTTGTCGCCCTTGCGGCCGAAGACCGGGTGGGCGTCGACATGGACCACGACGTACAGGTCGCCGGCCGGTCCACCGCGCTCGCCCGGACCGCCCTTTCCGCGCAGCCGGATCCGCTGGCCGTCCGAGACGCCCGCCGGAATCCTGACCTGCATGGTCCGGGAGGACTTCGCCCGCCCGCTGCCCTTGCAGACGTCACAGGGGTCCTGGGCGATGAGGCCCCGGCCCTTGCAGTCCACACAGGGATCGGTGAGCGAGAAACCGCCGCCGGTGCCGCGCGACACCTGGCCGGTACCGAGACAGGTCGGGCAGACCCTGGGGGTGCCGTTCTTGTCGCCGGTGCCGGAGCACGCCTTGCAGGGCGCCTGGCTGGACATCCGCAACGGGACCGTGGCCCCGTCGACCGCCTCGGTGAAGCTGAGCGTCACCTCGGACTCGATGTCCTGGCCGCGGCGCGGCTGCACCCGCGTCCCCGTACCGCCCCGGTTGAACAGGCCGCCGAAGACATCGCCCAGACCGCCGCCGCCGAAGCCACCGGCGCCGCCACCCGAGCCCCCGCCCTGGGTTCCTCCGAAGAGGTCGCCCAGGTCGAAGTTGAAGTTGCCGCCGGCGCCTCCGGGTCCGGCCCTGAAGCCGCCGTTGCCGAAGAGGGCGCGCGCCTCGTCGTACTCCTTGCGCTTCTTGGTGTCGCCGAGGATGTCGTTCGCCTCGGAGATCTCCTTGAAGCGTTCCTCCGCCTTGTCGTCACCCTTGTTGGCGTCCGGGTGGAACTCGCGGGCGAGCTTCCGGTACGCCTTCTTGATCTCGGCGTCGGTGGCGTCCTTGGGGACGCCGAGGACCTTGTAGTAGTCCTTCTCGACGAAGTCCTTCGTGCTCATCGACGTCCCTCCTTCCGGACGATCGGCCATGCGACCGGCCCGGTGGGCGGTCGCATGGCCGGGCGGTGGGCAGCGAGGTGGTCAGACGGGATGTCAGACCTCCTCGGTGCCACCGCTCTCCTCGTCGGTTGCCTTCTCTTCCTTGGTGGCCGTGCCCGGCTGGGGTTCGGCCACCGCCACCCGCGCGGGGCGGATGGTGCGCTCGCCGATCCGATACCCCGGCTGCAGGATCGCCACGCAGGTCGTCTCGGTGACGTCCGGCGCGTACGAGTGCATCAGGGCCTCGTGGATCGTCGGGTCGAAGGGCTCGCCCTCCTTGCCGAACTGCTGCAGGCCCAGCTTGGCGACGACCGTCTCCAGCGATTCGGCCACCGACTTGAACCCGCCCACGAGCTCGCCGTGATCGCGGGCCCGGCCGACGTCGTCGAGCACGGGAAGGATCTCGGAAAGGAGACCCGCTACGGCGATCTCCTTGACCGTGGCCCGGTCCCGCTCGACGCGGCGGCGGTAGTTCTGGTACTCGGCCTGGAGCCGCTGGAGGTCGCCCGTGCGCTCGTTGAGCGCGGTGCGGACCTGGTCCAGCTGGGCCGTCAGGCCGACCGTCTGTGCTGCGTCCCCGGCCGGGGACACCTCCTCCTCCGGAGAGGAAGCGGCGTCCTTCGGCTCAGCTCCGCCGGGGGTGGCGCCGGAGGGGACGTCGGGCTTCTCCTCGAAACCCGGAGTCTCCTCGGTCACACCGCACCGCCCTTCGCGTCCTTCTCGTCGTCCACGATCTCGGCGTCGACGACATCGTCATCGGCCTTGGCCTGCTGGGCGCCCGGCTGCTGGTCGCCCTGCGGGCCGCCGTCGGCCTGGGCGTTGGCGTACATCGCCTGGCCCAGCTTCTGGGAGACGGCCGCGACCTTCTCGGTGGCGGTACGGATCTCGGCGGTGTCCTCGCCCTTGAGCTTCTCCTTCAGCTCGGTGAGCGCGGTCTCCACCTCCGTCTTCACGTCACCGGGGACCTTGTCCTCGTTGTCCTTGAGGAACTTCTCCGTCTGGTAGACGAGCTGCTCGCCCTGGTTGCGGGACTCGGCGGCCTCGCGACGGCGGTGGTCCTCCTCCGCGTACTGCTCGGCCTCTTCGCGCATCCGGTTGACCTCGTCCTTCGGCAGCGAGGAGCCACCGGTGACGGTCATCTTCTGCTCCTTGCCGGTGCCGAGGTCCTTGGCGGCGACGTGCATGATGCCGTTCGCGTCGATGTCGAACGCGACCTCGATCTGCGGGACGCCACGCGGGGCCGGCGGCAGGCCGGTCAGCTCGAACATCCCGAGCTTCTTGTTGTACGCCGCGATCTCGCGCTCGCCCTGGTACACCTGGATCTGCACGGACGGCTGGTTGTCCTCGGCCGTCGTGAAGATCTCGGAGCGCTTCGTCGGGATCGTGGTGTTGCGCTCGATGAGCTTCGTCATGATGCCGCCCTTGGTCTCGATACCGAGGGACAGCGGGGTGACGTCGAGCAGCAGGACGTCCTTGACCTCGCCCTTGAGAACACCGGCCTGGAGCGAGGCGCCGATGGCGACGACCTCGTCCGGGTTCACACCCTTGTTGGCCTCCTGGCCACCGGTCAGCTCCTTGACGAGCTCGGCGACGGCCGGCATACGGGTCGAGCCACCGACGAGAACGACGTGGTCGATCTCGGTGAGCTGGATGCCCGCGTCCTTGATGACGTTGTGGAACGGGGTCTTGCAGCGGTCCAGGAGGTCAGCGGTGAGCTGCTGGAACTGCGAGCGCGTGAGCTTCTCGTCCAGGTGCAGCGGGCCCTCGGCGGACGCCGTGATGTAGGGCAGGTTGATCGTGGTCTCGGTCGAGGACGAGAGCTCGATCTTCGCCTTCTCCGCGGCCTCGCGCAGACGCTGGAGAGCCATCTTGTCCTTGGACAGGTCCACGCCGTGGCCGTTGGCGAACTGCTTCACCAGGTAGTCGACGACGCGCTGGTCCCAGTCGTCACCACCGAGGTGGTTGTCACCGTTGGTGGCCTTCACCTCGACGACGCCGTCACCGATCTCCAGCAGCGACACGTCGAAGGTGCCGCCACCGAGGTCGAAGACGAGGATCGTCTGGTCGTCCTTGTCGAGCCCGTACGCCAGCGCGGCGGCGGTCGGCTCGTTGACGATGCGCAGGACGTTCAGGCCCGCGATCTCGCCGGCCTCCTTCGTCGCCTGACGCTCGGAGTCGTTGAAGTACGCGGGGACGGTGATGACCGCGTCGGTCACCTTCTCGCCCAGGTAGGACTCGGCGTCCCGCTTCAGCTTCTGCAGCACGAAGGCGCTCATCTGCTGCGGGTTGAAGCTCTTGCCGTCCAGGTCGATCTTCCAGTCAGTGCCCATGTGGCGCTTGACGGAGCGGATGGTCCTGTCGACGTTGGTCACTGCCTGGCGCTTGGCGACCTCGCCGACCAGCACCTCGCCGTTCTTCGCGAAGGCGACGACGGACGGCGTGGTCCTGGCGCCCTCTGCGTTGGTGATGACGGTGGGCTCGCCGCCTTCGAGAACGCTGACGACGGAGTTAGTCGTGCCCAGGTCGATGCCGACCGCACGTGCCATTTCAATTCCTCCAGCTTGACTACTTGAGTGGAACTGACTCAAGGATGCATGAGCCGCGTCCCGGTGTCAACAGACTTGAGTCGAGCAGACTCAACTATCGTGCACGCACCTCGCGCGCGGCGGACAACCCGGGGCGACACCGACTCCTTCGCGGGCCGGGCAACCCGCCCCCATCATCGCGTCATGGGATCGTTCTGTCACAAATTGCCGTGAGCCACACAAAACCGGCACTCGACCCACCCCACCCCGGGCAGGTGCGAACGATGCAGAGACAGAGACGGGGCCGGCCGACGGACCGGCCCATGGGCCGCGTCCCGGCGCGCGCCTCGGCACGCATGCCGGGCCGCCTGTCCGACCGTGTGCCGGGTCGCGCACCGACACACAGGTGGGTCCACGCGTCCGCCCGTACCCCGGCGGGCACACCGACCCTCCCGCCGGGCCTTCTGTCGGCCCTCTCCTCGGCCCGCATGCGCGTGCGACAGCAGGAGTGGCCGTCGGCCAAGCGCGTACTGGACCTGGTCCTCGGCTCGATCCTGCTGGCCCTCGCCGCCCCCCTGCTCGCCACGGCCGCCCTCGCCCTCGCCACACGACGCCCCTTCGGCGGGGTACTGACCCGCTCACCCCGGATCGGCCTGGGCGGCCACCTCTTCGTCCTGCGTTCGCTGCGCACCCGCCGGCTGCGACTGGACGTGCTCTCCCGGCTGCCGCACGTCGTACGGGGAGAGCTGTCCCTGGTCGGCCCGGAACCCCTGACACCAGACGAGGCCAGAGCCGCGGCAGCCGCCCCCTCCGGGCCCACCGGATGCACGGCCACCGCCACCACGGGACCCTCGGAATCCACCACCGCCCCCGCCGCGAGAGACTGGCGGCAGGAACTGAGACCGGGCCTCACCGGCCTGGCACAGGTACGCTCCCGCTCCGGCATGCCGTGGGACGAACCCGCCCTGCTCGACCAGCACTACGCCGAGCACCACTGGGTGGGACTCGACCTCGCCATCCTGGCGAGAGCCGTACACACTCCGCTGCACCGGGCGGTCCACGGGCTCGCCCGACGCGGCAAGGCGCACCTGAGCGACACAGATCACCGCCGGTCCGGCTACAGCGCGGCGGAATAAGTGGATAGTGTCAGCACAGACTGATTAAGTTACTGCTTAGTAGTCACAGTTTTCGTAGATGCCGGATCCCACCCTCGCAGGCCCGAGGAGCCCCCAAATGCAACTCGCCGCGATCATCGTGTCGCTGGTGCTGACTGTGGTCGGCGTTGCGCTCATCGCCCGAGCCGTCGCGCAGATCTACCGGTTCGTCACACTCGGACAGCCGGTCCCGGCAGGCAGCCGCACCGACAACCCGAAGCAGCGCACGATCACTCTGGTCAAGGAGTTCCTCGGCCACACCCGGATGAACCGGTGGGGGATCGTCGGCTTCGCGCACTGGTTCGTCGCCATCGGCTTCCTGACCCTGCCGCCGACGCTGCTCCAGGCGTACGGGCAGCTCTTCAAGGCCGACTGGGTCCTGCCGATCATCGGCAACTGGCTGCCGTTCGAGATGTACACCGAGTTCATCGGCCTGATGACGACGGTCGGCATCCTCGTGCTGATCGCCATCCGGCTGCTGAACCTGCCCTCCCGGGCCGGCCGCAAGTCCCGCTTCGCGGGTTCCAAGGCGTGGCAGGCGTACTTCGTCGAGTACGTCATCCTCATCATCGGCCTGGCGATCCTGACCCTGCGCGGCCTTGAGGGCGCGATCCACCACGTCGGGAGCTACGAGGCCGCGTACTTCATCTCGTACCCGCTGGTCCTCGCCTTCAAGGGCCTCGCGCTCGGCACGCTGCAGAACCTCATCTACTTCGTCGCGATGATCAAGATCGGCACTTCGCTGATCTGGATGATCACCGTCTCGCTCAACACCAACATGGGTGTCGCCTGGCACCGCTTCCTCGGCTTCCCGAACATCTGGTTCAAGCGGAACGCGGACGGCGCGGTCGCGCTCGGCGCGCTCCAGCCCATGACCTCCGGCGGCAAGGAGATCGACTTCGAGGACCCGGGCGAGGACGACGTCTTCGGTGTCTCCCAGGTCGAGCAGTTCTCCTGGAAGGGCATCCTCGACTTCTCCACGTGCACGGAGTGCGGTCGCTGCCAGTCGCAGTGCCCGGCCTGGAACACGGGCAAGCCGCTCTCCCCGAAGCTCCTGATCATGTCGCTGCGCGACCACGCGCACGCCAAGGCCCCGTATCTGCTGGCCGGCGGCGGCAAGGACATGGAGGGCAACGAGAAGGCCTCCGAGGAGCAGCTGAAGGACGTACCGGCCGCGGCCCTGGCGGAGGCCGAGCGCCCGCTGATCGGCACGGTCGAGGAGAACGGCGTCATCGACCCGGACGTGCTGTGGTCCTGCACCACCTGCGGTGCGTGTGTCGAGCAGTGCCCCGTCGACATCGAGCACATCGACCACATCGTCGACATGCGCCGCTACCAGGTGATGATCGAGTCCGCGTTCCCGTCCGAGGCGGGCACCATGCTCAAGAACCTGGAGAAGAAGGGCAACCCCTGGGGGCTGGCCAAGAAGCAGCGCGTCGAGTGGACCAAGGAGGTCGACTTCGAGGTCCCGATCGTCGGCAAGGACGTCGAGGACCTGTCCGAGATCGACTACCTGTACTGGGTCGGCTGCGCGGGCGCCCTCGAGG
This sequence comes from Streptomyces sp. NPDC101194, assembly GCF_044767885.1. Lineage (NCBI taxonomy): Bacteria > Bacillati > Actinomycetota > Actinomycetes > Kitasatosporales > Streptomycetaceae > Streptomyces > Streptomyces sp. NPDC101194. Next base: position 480,259 of record NZ_JBIWOS010000004.1, on the reverse strand, counting down.
ACCGGGCCAAGAAGACCACGAAGGCCTTCGCGGAGCTCCTCCACATCGCGGGCGTCAAGTTCGCGATCATGGGCGGTGACGAGAAGTGCACCGGTGACTCGGCCCGCCGCCTGGGCAACGAGCCGCTGTTCCAGCAGCTCGGCCAGGAGAACGTGGCCATGCTGAACATGGCGTTCGGCGAGGACGACGAGGACGACTCGACGAAGAAGGCGAAGGCCGCGAAGAAGATCGTCGCGACCTGCCCGCACTGCTTCAACACGATCGCCAACGAGTACCCGCAGCTCGGCGGCGAGTACGAGGTCATCCACCACACCCAGCTGCTCCAGCACCTCATCGACGAGGGCAGGCTGACCCCGGTGACCCCGGTCGAGGGCCTGATCACGTACCACGACCCCTGCTACCTGGGCCGCCACAACAAGATCTACACCCCGCCGCGCGAGATCATCGCGAAGGTCCCGGGCCTCAGGAACGAGGAGATGCACCGCCACAAGGAGCGCGGCTTCTGCTGCGGTGCCGGTGGTGCCCGGATGTGGATGGAGGAGCGGATCGGCAAGCGCATCAACAACGAGCGTGTCGACGAGGCTCTGTCTCTGAACCCCGACATCGTCTCCACCGCCTGCCCGTTCTGCCTGGTCATGCTGACCGACTCGGTCAACGGCAAGAAGAACGACGGCAAGGCGAAGGAGTCGGTCCAGGTGGTCGACGTGTCGCAGCTGCTGCTGGACTCCGTGAAGACTCCGGCCGACCCGGCCGGCGAGACGGAGTCGGCGGACGCACCGGAGCCGGAGCCGGTGAAGTAGCTCGGGCCGACGTGCGACAGAAGCGGCCGGACCTGCCTCGGGGGCAGGACCGGCCGCTTCTGCCTTGCGTACCGTCGCACGTGGGACAACCCCTGGGGACTACGGGACAGCCCTTAGGGGATGTCACAGCTCGGCCGCAATGGCGGGCAGGTTCCCCAGGCCCTCTCACCGCACCCACGCGGACCAGGTACGTTCGATGACGTGGCTGGATTCAGGATCGGACGCGGCCGGGACAACCGCACCCCGCAGCAAGGGCAACAGCAACCGCGGCAGCAGCCGTACGGCACACAGGCACCACCGCCGTACGGCCAGCAACCCTGGCCGCCGACGGGAGGCAGCGGCGCCCCGCCCCCGTACGACAACGGTGGGCGCCAAGGCGGCCACAACGGCGGCTACGGGCACGCCGACGGCTACAACGGTGGCGGCTACAACGGTGGCGGCCACGGGGAGCCGGAGTACTTCGGAGACCCGTACCAACAGCCCCACCACCCCCACGGGTCCCCCCAGCAGGGCGACCCGTACGCCAACTCTCCCGGCCACACCCAGGCGTTCAGCATCGGCGAGGACCCGTACGGCGACGCCAACACCTACCGCGCCGGCCAGGCCCCCGCCCAGCCCTCAGGTCCGCGGCTGCCGTGGAAGGAACTGCTCAGCGGCATCGTGCTGCGCCCGGGACCGACGTTCTGGCAGATGCGCGACTACCCGGTCTGGGGCCCGGCCCTCATCGTCACGTTCCTGTACGGCCTGCTCGCCCTCTTCGGCTTCGACCAGGCCCGGGACGACGCGATCAACGCGACGATCTCCACCGCGGTCCCCTACGTCGTCATCACGGGCATCGGCTTCGTCATCGGCGGCCTGGTCCTCGGCGCGGTCACGCACACCCTCGCCCGCCAGCTCGGGGGCGACGGCTCCTGGCAGCCGACCGTGGGCCTCTCCATGCTGATCATGTCGATCACGGACGCGCCCCGCCTGATATTCGCCCTCTTCCTCGGCGGCGAGAACTCCCTGGTCCAGATCCTCGGATGGATCACCTGGCTGGCCTCGGCCGCGCTCTTCACCTCGATGGTGAGCAAATCGCACGACCTGCCGTGGCCGAAGGCACTGGGCGCCTCGGCGATCCAGCTGATCGCACTGCTGTCGATCATCAAGCTCGGCACGATCTGACGGTCCCGCCCGCGGGAAAACGATCCCGGCTGCGGACGGACAGAACCCGGACAGGAAGAAAACCCCCGGCGCTCAAGCGCCGGGGGTTTTCAGTACGTCCGTCCGCCCTGACGACCGACACCGTCCCGCACCGGCCGGAGAGGCATCACGCACCCCGACCGTCGGGCCACGGTCCCTCGGCATCACGCACGCGCGGAGTTTCGCGCGTCAGGCGTCGAGAACCTGCCCGCTGCGTCGCACGACGGGCTTCTCCACGCTCCACGGAAAATTGATCCAGCGATCGGTCTTCTTCCACACGTACTCGCACTTCACGAGCGAATGCGACTTCTCGTAGATGACCGCGCTGCGCACCTCCGCAACATGATCGATGCAGAAATCACGCACCAGCTTCAGCGTCTTCCCGGTGTCGGCGACATCGTCGGCGATCAGGACCTTCTTGTCCGAGAAGTCGATGACGTTCGGCACGGGCGCCAGCATGACCGGCATTTCCAGGGTGGTGCCCACACCGGTGTAGAACTCCACATTCACCAGATGAATGTTCTTGCAGTCCAGGGCGTAGGCGAGCCCGCCCGCGACGAACACTCCGCCCCGCGCGATGCTCAGCACGACATCGGGCTCGAACCCGTCGTCGGCCACGGCCTGCGCCAGCTCACGCACGGCATGGCCGAAGCCGTCGTACGTCAGATTCTCCCGTACCTCATCACTCATCGGGCATCACACCTGCGTCCGGTGGAAATTCATGAACGACCGCGACGCGGTCGGCCCGCGCTGGCCCTGATAACGCGATCCGTACCGCTCGGAACCGTAAGGGAACTCCGAGGGCGAGCTCAGCCGGAACATGCACAGCTGCCCGATCTTCATCCCCGGCCACAGCTTGATGGGCAGCGTCGCGAGATTCGACAGCTCCAGGGTCACGTGACCGGAGAAACCGGGGTCGATGAACCCGGCGGTCGAATGCGTCACCAGACCGAGCCGGCCCAGCGAGCTCTTCCCCTCCAACCGCGACGCAAGATCGTCGGGAAGCGAAATGACCTCGTACGTCGAAGCGAGCACGAACTCACCGGGGTGCAGAATGAACGCCTCGTCCCCGTCCGGCTCGACCATGCGCGTCAGATCGGCCTGCTCGACGGCCGGGTCGATATGCGGATAGCGGTGGTTCTCGAACACCCGGAAGTAGCGGTCGAGCCGCACATCGATGCTCGAGGGCTGCACCATCGACGCGTCGAACGGATCAATGCGAACACGTCCGGCGTCGATCTCGGCCCGGATGTCCTTGTCTGAGAGAAGCACGCCCCGAGGATACGCAGAACGCGCGGGCCCGCCCCAATCCGGGACCGCCCCGCGCGCCCGACACCGCCGCTACCGCTCCTCGAACACCACGGGCACGGCATGCCGCAGCCGCGCACAACGAGGACAGCGAATGAGCCGCCCGGGACCGAGCCGCCCGGACCCGAGCTGCTGCATCGGGAACGAAGCGATAGCGAAAACGTGCCCTTCGGCACAGCGGACGACGGTGCGCTCCATGGAGTCCATCAAGTCCCTTCCCCAACAAGCCTTGGACGAGAACGCCACATTAGGGGATGAACAGGACGCCACTCCAGGCGGCACTCCGACCACCCACGCTACGCCCCCAACTCCCGCCCACAGCAACCGCATCCCTCCTCCCCGACAACAAAAAGGCCCCACGGCTCGAACGCCGGGGACCTGGCATGGGGTACAGTGTGTGACGATACGCAGCGGATCGATCGATGCGTTACGCGGGTGTAGTTTAATGGTAGAACATGAGCTTCCCAAGCTCAGAGCGCGAGTTCGATTCTCGTCACCCGCTCCATGAAAAAGCCCCAGGCCGTCGGCCGGGGGCTTCTTTGTTGTCCGGACCGGTTCAAGCATCCTTCGAGAGCGTCGTCCCGGGCTCGGAACGGCTCTCACCATGGATCGCGCAGGACCGTGAATTCCTTGCGATACTAAAGGCGCTTCATGGCACCGGAGCCGATCAGTCGAGGAGCGGAAGGGCTTCTGCCGCGGCCGCGAACTCGGGGTCGGGCACGCCTGAAGGCGCCGCGGTCCTTCTGCCCGCGTCCCGGAACGCCGAGGACGGGCCGCGCCGGCCCGCGGACACCGGCTCCCGGCCCCCATCGGTCCGCCGGGGGCGATACTGGAGTCATGGCCCCATGAACGGCGAACCGAGTTTTGAGGTGGCCCATGAGCACTCTCGAAGAACAGATCGACGTTGCTGTTCCGATCGCTGTGGCCTGGGAACACCTCCACGAGGTGGAGACCTATCCGCGATTCGTCGAAGGAGTACGCGAGGCTCGTTCGGAGGACGGGCACCGGGCGCGCCTGGACGTCGACGCAGGCGGCCGGTCTCAGGAGTTCGAAGCCGAGATCACCGACCGCGGCAAGGAACACATGCTGGAGTGGCAGACCACGAGCGGTCCGGACCTGGCGGGGACCTTCTCACTGCTGCCCATCGACCGGGAACACACCCGGGTCCAGGCCCGGATCGAGTACGACCCGGGCACCGTCAAGGAGGCGTTCGGCGGGCCGAAGGGATTCGCCCAGGCGACCGCGATCGAACGGCTTGTACGGGACGACCTCGAGCACTTCAAGAAGTTGGTGGAACGGGAACGGTGAGGCACCCCCACCGATCGGGGTCGGCCTCACGCTTCGCGAGGGCGTAGGACGGCCGTGCGGTCCACGGCCGTCGGGCCCGTCCGTGCCCTTCACCGCGGCACACAGCGGCCGGCCAGGAGTGCCGTGCACCCCCGCACGGGACTCCTGGCCGACGTCCGACCTGGTCAGCCTTCTCGCGGACGTCCCGCACGACGTCGGCCAGTCCCGCTCGCGTCCTCCTGCCGCGTCCTTCGTGGCGGGCGCCGGGGCCCCCGTCCCGCACACCATCGGCCCGGGGACAGCCGAGCGGGCGCGGAGCGGTGGTGGGCATGCCACCAGCCGCTGATCGGCTCTCGCCCCGGAACGGCGCACCAGGAGAGACTACGGATCTCACGCCGTACTCGAAGGAGTCGTGATGCAGGTAGCCGTGGTCACCTTCGACGGGTTCAACGAGCTCGACAGCTTCATCGCTTCCGCGCTGATCAACCGATGCCGTAAGAACGCCTTGGAGGCCTTCATCACGACGCCGACGCCGGTGGTCACGTCGATGAACGGCGTCGAGGTGACCGGACAACGCCCGATGGAGTTCGTGACCGAAGCCGACGTCGTGCTGATCGGTAGTGGCGTGAAGGCGCGCGAGGTGGTCGCCGACGACCGGCTGATCTCCAGGCTGCTGCTCGACCCTTCGCGACAGCTGATCGGTGCGCAGTGCTCCGGCGCGCTGGTGCTCGCCCGGCTGGGGTTGCTGGATGGCATGCCGGCGTGCACCGACGTGAAGAGCCGGCCCTTCGTCGAAGCCTGCGACGTCACCGTGCTGGACGCGCCGTTCCACGCCGAGGGGAACATCGCCACGGCGGGCGGTTGCCTCTCGTCGCAGTATCTCGCCACGTGGGTGATCACCCGCATGCTCGGGGAGGATGCCGCGCGCGACGTCATCGACTACGTGGCTCCGGTCGGCGAGAACCAGGAGACTGTCGAGCGCGCACTGCGTGCCGTGCACGCGGGCGAGGTCGCGTTGCGCTGACGCCTCGCGATCAGCCGCGACGCCGTTCGAGACCGTCCCGGGCCGAGGGCCGTGACGGCAGTCCGACGGCACGGCAACGAATGATCTCCCAAGGACTCGCGAGGGGCAGCGGCGCCACAGGCGCTCCGGCACGGGTCGGAGACTCGCCATGTCGGCCGCCGCTCCCCTCAGGCCGCCACCTCGGAGGAGAGCACCGCTTCCATGAATTCAGCCGGCGGCAGGTAGTCGTGCGCCTCGACATAATGGGCGATCAGTTCAGGGGCGGCGTACGCGACACCACGGCCGATCACTCGTATCTCGGCGCTCCCCTCAGGACGGCCGGGGCGCCTGGAGGACCGTCGCGAAGCGCACCAGGGGCAGAGGTGAAAGCCACGGGTCTGCTGCGCTCGGTGGGTGCGGGTCATACGCTTCAGCGTCTCCACCAGACCCGGCGGCGGCGAGCCCTGCGGGTAACTCCTGCCGCGGTCGAGCCAGCCCGCGTTCAGCACTGCGACGCCCCGCCGGGGGCCCGGTGCCCCCGGATCCCAGTTGTCGCTGTCGTACGTGTACGGAGTCAGATCTGCGTAGTACGTCATGACGGCTGTCTACCAGCCGCGGCAAGCGCCATGGAATGCCAGGCGCATCCGGTGAGCGCCGGGAGCAGCGGGGAACCACGGGCAACTCCGGCGTTCATCACGAGAGTCGGCGACCGGCGGATGCGATCGGCTCCACGGCGCGAGGCGAGCCTCACTCACCTCACGGGGAAGCCGAAGGAGTACCCCTGCTGCTTCAGCCAGGGCAGGACCTCGCGCAGAGCGGCCACGGTCTGGGAGCGGTCCCCTCCCGCGTCGTGGAAGAGGACGGTCGGCCCGTTGGAGATCTCCCTCTTGACGGTGGCGACCATGGTGTCCGCACCGGGACGCTCGAAGTCCTTGGAGTCGACGTTCCAGCCCAACGGTCGCATCCCGCGGGACGCGGCGAGCTGCCGGCTGTACGGGGTGAAGGCACCGCCCGGCGCACGGTAGTACTGCGGCCGTACGCCTCCGGACGCCTTGGTGATCATGCGCTCGGCATCCAGGATCTGCTGGGACTGGTACGCCTCGGACTTGGTGTCCATGGTGGTGTCGTGCGAGACCGTGTGGTTGCACAGCCGGTGCCCGGCCGCCACGACCTCCTTGACCAGGTCCGGGTGCGCCTGGGCCTGCGTGCCCACCATGCAGAACGTGGCCTTCACACCGTTGTCCTTCAGCAGCTGCAGCACCTGCGGCGTCCAGACCGGGTCCGGTCCGTCGTCGATGGTGATGTTGACGCCCCGGGCGCCGCGGTCCGAGGCGTGCGCGATGTCCGCCGCCACCTTGGCCCGGTCCTGAGACCGGGCGTCCGGCTCCGAGACACGCGCTTGCGGCTGCCGCCCTCCGGTGGTGTCGGCCTGCGCGGTCCACACCGAGGTGGCAGCGGCCACCGCCGTCACCCCGAGTGCCGCCGCGAAAAGCCGGCCGTGCCATCCCCTTCCCTTGTGCTTTGCCATGTCCGCCCGCCCCTTTGCTGTCTCCGCCGATGCCCTGCCCCCATGAAGACATACGAACGCCCCTGCACGACCTCTCTGTTACCGATCGCGGACGAACCCGCAGGGGACCGGCGACAAACGCAGGAGCCCCGCGACAGACGAGAGGGCGCGACGACCTCGAAGGGATGCCGACGAGGGCGGCGGCACGGCGCGGCACGGAACCGGACCTGACGGGAGACAGCCCTCAGCACTCGACCTGCCGGCCCGGAGGCCGATGCTCGTCCTGACCGCCCGGCTCCGGGCCCCGACAGAACGAAGAAGAGCCCGTCAGCAAGCTGACGGGCTCACGCGAAAGATCGAGGCTAACCTGCCATCAGGTCAGATCGTCGGCGTGTCATCGACGATCTCCTTATGCGGTTCGACAATGAACCTCCAGCCATCGCTGGGCTCCAGGAACCGCACTCGGGTCGGGTAGATGTCCAGGGCACGACGGTCGCGGTTCTGGCTGTTCGTGTTCTTCCGCCCCCGGGCCGGCTCCTCGTACAGGTCGACCTTGACGTCCGGCACCGCGACAGCTTCCTCGCTCCAGCGCTGAACGATCCCCGCGCCGAACGCGTCCCGTGCGGCGGAGTAGAGCGAATCCAGGGATTCCTTGTTCCCATCGGGCACGAAGAGGGCGAGGTTCAGAAGGACGCCGGCACTCTGGAGAACCTCGATTTCTTCCCCTGCCTTGTCGGCAATCCAGATCCCGCGCTCTTCGGCATTGTCCGGGAGGACGTGAATTTCCTCGCCGAAGATCGTCCTCGCAGCGAAGGACCCTCCCTCGAAATTCTTACCCGGCTTCATGAGGAAAGCCGGGGCGTAGCAGTCGAGAGGAAGGCCATCCATCTGCGCCGAGACGAAGATGCCGTCCTGGAGGCCCAATTCAGAAACCTCTTCGGCCGTAAGACGTCGAGCCGTAACCTTCTCGGTATTCACGCCATTCCCCTTTTTTCGTGGCGTCCTGTAAATCCATCAGAACTATATCATAAAGGCGAACAGCCAACCTCTTTACGCACCCCTTCGCGCTCACGACAGCACAGTCAATCCTCCAAGTAATTTCTTCCGACAGAACAGCAGGCAAATCCTCTCGAATCGCCCGGCGAAACGCGGCCTTACCAAGAAATACGGTGAGCCCAAGAGGTGACTCACCGCTTCGGCGGGGTTTTCGGAACCGAGTCGGCCGCCAAGTGAAAGGCGGGCGGCCTTGACCGAAGGGCGGCCACGGTTCGCTGCTCGGTCGGCGGGCCGAGGGATCGCGGCCCGGCACGAATCCCGCGCCGCCGCAGATGCGTGCGGATCACGCGGGGCGCCGCCCCGGTGAGGACGGCGGCCCTACCGGACATCCGCCGGGACTCGACCGCCGCGGTGTGACGGTCACCCGTGGTGGTCGAATCGGCGGTCTGCCGGGCGAGTTCTCAGAAACGCTCTCCGCGTGTGGTCATCGGACGTCGACGAAGTCGCCGGCCGCGTTGACCGCCGGAGTCGTCGCCGTGCCCGCGAAGCTGTAGCGGAAGTAGCCGTCGGTGGAGGCGGTGACGGTCGTCTTGAGGTTGCCCGTCGAGTTGGTCCTGATCGTCTTCACCGTGGTGTAGGTGCTGCTGCCCTTCTTGCGGAACTGCAGCTTCACCGACTGGTTCGCGTAGCCGTGGTACTTGTTGTCCTCCCAGTTGGCCCGGGAGAGCTTGCCGGTGACCGTGATGGTCTTGCCCTTCTTCACCGGCTCCGGCGAGGCGTCGACCGTCAGCTTCGAGTAGCGCTGCACCTTGAATGTGGTGGCCGCGTCCCGGTGGATGTAGTCGTAGTCATTGGCGGAGACCAGCGTGCCGAGTTTCCAGGTGGCCGCCGCGTTGTTGCCGACGAAGCCGGTCGACGCCTGCGGGTCGAACGTCAGCGTGCCCGTGCAGGTCGACGTGGTGGCGCTCGCCTTGACGCATGTGATCTCGTCGTCCCAGATCTGCGCGTAGTTCGGCTTCGGACCGAAGGCGCTGATGTAGGTGGTCTTGGCGATGCCCGAGTCGTCGGACGCGGTCACGGAGACCTTGGCGGACACCACCTTGGTGGTACCGACCACGACCGGCTTGCCGCCGTTGACGACGACCTTGTCGATCGTGATGTTGCCGCTGCCGCCGTCCTCCGCCTGGGCGGCGCCGGCACCGATCGCGGTGACGACCAGCGCGGCGCTGGAGCCGAGCAGGGTAAGTCGCGTGGTTGTGCGCATGAATGTCCCCCCACGAAGTCCTTGATTGACCAGAGGGAGCGTACGGCGCCGGCCAACGGTCCACCACGTTGTTGTTTCAACATCTCTGGGGCCCCAAGGACTGCCGTATCGGCAGCCTCGACGGCGACGGGAGTGTTGACCGCTGGAGCCGCCCGCACGGACTTCCACGAGGCCCTGCGAGGTCTGTGGCCCCGGAGACCGGCCGCTCGGCGCAGCGCCGTTTCCAACCTGCGCCGTCGGGTTGCCCATTGACCCGCCGCATCGCCGGGGCCGTCGGCCTGCCGGTCGCCCTCGCTCCCCTGGCCGAGACGGTTCTGATCGCCCCGGCGGGTACGGGGGTGGCGGGCACGGTCCGTATCCCCTGCTGGGGCCGGTGAAGACTCTCTCCACCGGCCTGCGGTCAGCCGGTCCCACGCGAGGATCCGGGCTCTCGTCGAACAGGCCGTCGTCGCTCAGAAGTCCTGGTGGATCGAGCCCGCGCGCCCGTACCGTCGGCCCGCCGCGGCCCGCGTGGGGCCGGTCAGTCCGTCCGTTCGATCCACTCGCCGCCGCCCAACGGGTAGTCGTAGCCGGGCCGGCCGGTGCCGGCGCTCGTGCGGAACGGGGTACCGCTGCTGTCGATGTGCATCGTGCCGCGGCGGCTGCCGCTGGACCAGTCCAGGGTGAGATCCCAGCGGACGTCGTGCGCCTTGGTGTGCGCGTTGATGTAGAAGACCTCCGGGTCCGACTCGCTGACCTTGTACGGGAAGTCGCGTTGGCCGTTCTTGACGGTGACCATGGGGCTGCCGTTGTCGAGATCGATGTCGAAGGACTTGGTGCCGACGCCACCCCCGCAGCCGACGCCCATCGAGTAGTCGTTCCAGGCGAGCGGCGCTCCCTTGCCGACGACGCGTACGTGCAGTGCCTCCAGGACGACCGTGTCCCGCCCGGTGCCCTGAACGGTCAGGGCGACCCGCTGCTCCCCCGAGGAGACAGCGCCGTAGGCGGCGGCCCAGCGCGGCGCGTCCTGTTCGCTCGCGGGCGGGCCGACCTGCTCGGGTTCGCTGTCGACCAGGAAGTGCTGGCTGCACGGGCTTTCGTAGACGTAGGGGCGGGTGGCGACGTTCAGCGGTACGGCGGTGCTGCCACCGGTGCGCCCGCCCGCGCCCTGCGCGCCACCGCGCTTCGAGGTGCCAGGGGTGGATCCGGCGCCGGAGGCGGAGGCGGACGGTGTGCGGCTCCCGCCGGTCGGGGAAGGCGTCGCGGCGTGCGTCGGCGATGGCTCCTTGCCGTCCGCCGGGTCGAGGGGCGCGACGGTGGTACCGGCGGCACGCCGGTCCCCCGCGTCGTCCCCGCCCCCGCCCCCGCCGAAGGGCACATTGACGGCGAGCACCACGGCTCCCAGCACGGCGGCCACCGCGGCGGAGGCGATCAGGGCGTTGCGGCGACGCCGTGGCGGCGTGGGATCGCGCGGCACGTCGACGACAACCGGCTCATCGTCTCCGCCCGGTCCGTGCGTCGACGCCGCGTCGGCCGGATCCGCAGGCGATCCGGTGGCCGCCGTCTCCGGCGAACCGGTTCCACCGGCCACCCCGGCCGGACCGGCCTCCTGGGCCGAGCCCGTCGCCGGAGTCGGGTCCGCGGCGGTGTCACCCGCGTTCCTCGCCCCGTCCTCCGTGATCTGGTCCGGCCTGGCCCTTCGTGCCGCGTCCGCCAGGATCCACTGCCGGTGCAGCTCCACCAGCTCCTGCGGCGTCGCCCGGCACACTCGCGCGAAGCGCTCCGCCGGTGCGTACTCCGTGGGCAGCGCGGTGCCGTTGCAGTAGCGGTGCAGCGTCGACGTGCTCATGTGGAGACGCTTGGCCAGCGCCCCGTAGCTCAGCCCCGAACGGTCCTTCAGCTCCCGCAGCAGCGCCGCGAACTCGCCCGTCCCCCCGGCCCCTTTCGTCTCCGACACTCGTTCCACGATCCCCCCATGTCCCGTTCACGCGTTCCAGGGGCACTGCGTCTTCCCTGCTCAGAGCCCATTCCAGTGTTCCAGCGTTCCTAACCCCCCGCTGCCCATGGCGGCCGGGACGGATCACCCCACAAGCTCCAGTCATCCAAGCACCACACCCACCCGAACACCGAAGGGGCACGTCCACATGTCGAGCATCCGGAACTCCCGCACCCGCCTTCTGACCGCCGCCGCGACCGTCGCGCTCGCCGCCCTCTCCCTGACCGCGTGCAGCGACGGAACGGGGGCGCGGGACGAGGGCGCCTCTACGGATTCCTCCACGAGCTCCTCGTCCTCCGCTTCCACGCCCGCGCCGTCGGCCCCCGCCTCCGCCTCCGGATCCTCCGACCGCGGCCCCTCCTCCGGCGACGCCAAGACGGCCACCCTCGCCTCGAAGCCGGCCGCGCACGCCCCCGCCGCGAAGGCCCCCACTTCCTCCGGCAAGATCGTCACCTGCGAGGGCTCCAACACCAAGACCGTCGCAGCCCCGCTGAACCGCCCCGTCAACCACATGCTCCTCACCGTCACCAACACCGGCAGCAACACCTGCTACCTGTACCGCTACCCGGCCGTACGCTTCGGCGAGGCCCAGTCGGTGCCGCCGGTCATCGAGGACTCCAAGCCGCAGGCCGTCGTCACGCTGCAGCCGGGCGAATCCGGCTATGCCTCCGTGAGTCTGTCCGCCACCGACGGCAGCGGCGCCCACGGCCACACGGAGAAGTCCCTGGTCGTCTACTTCCACGGCCGCTCCGGCAATGAGAGCGTCGGTGCGGGCGCCCACCCCTCGCTGCCCGCCAAGGGCGTCTACGTCGACGACTCGCTCAAGGTCACGTACTGGCAGCAGTCGATGGACGACGCCATCAACTGGTGACGTCCCGAACGCCCGTTGCTCCGGTCTCGCGGCCGGAGCCGCAGCCCCGGCCCCAGCCGCCACGAGCCCGGCGGCGCCGATCAGGCCGGGCGGGACAGCTCGGGAGTGAGCAGTTCCAGCGCCTCCTCCCAGCGGAAGCGGTCGGCCGCGCCGTCGGACTTGGCCTCGTGCGGTTCGTGCGAGCCGATCAGGACGCCCATCCCACGCAGCCGGTCCAGGCTCGCCCGGTACGCCGGATGGGCGGCCTGAGCCGAGTTCAGGTACGGGAGGACGGCGGTCGGGATGCCGAAGCCGTACGCCTCGCACAGGATGCCGAGGGCCAGGGTGTCGGAACTGCCCGCCGCCCACTTGTTGATCGTGTTGAAGGTGCCCGGGGCGACGGCGATCGCATCGGGGGGCGGCAGCGGGCGAGGGTCGCCCGGTGAGCGCCAGGCCGAGCGAATCGGGTAGCCGGTCCGGGCCTCGACGGCCTTCGCGTCGATGAAGCCGAGGCCCTGCGGGGTGGCGACGACACCGACGTCCCAGTTCGCCTCCTGGGCTGCCGTGATCAACCTTCCGACGTCCCCGGCGATTCCGGCCGCGCACACGACGACGTAGAGGAAGGGCTTCTCGGTCTGCTGGTCGGGCTGATCGCTCACGCGGGGCTCCCGGTCGACGGCTGAAGTGATGCGGTTCAGGCAGCGTACGGGGGCGGTCGCGGGCAGTCGTCTCAGAGCGTGCCGTCGGCCGGGGCGCGGCCGGACGCCGCGGTCGCCACCGCTGCGACCGCGAGCGCGGCGCCCAGCCACATGACCGCCGTGATGCCGATCCCGTCGGCCACCAGGCCGCCGAGCAGCGCACCCAGCGCGATGGCGCCGTTGAACACCCCCACGAACAGCGAGGAAGCGCCCTCACGTGCCTCGGGGGCCGAGGCCAGGATCCACGTCTGCGTGCTCACCGAGACACCGCCGTAGCCGAGGCCCCACACGGCCATCAGTACGCCCGCGACGAGCAACGACCCACCCACCACCGGAAGCAGCCCGACGGTGACCGCCATGACCGCGCTGATCACCACCAGCGTCCTGCGTGGCGAGCGGGCCGCCCCGGCGCCCGAGACGAAGTTCCCCGCGACGCCCGCGACTCCGTACACCAGGAGCAGGGTGCCGATCATTCCGGCACCGGCGCCGGAGACGTCCTCCAGCACCGGCCGGACGTAGGTGTACGCGGCGAAGTGGCCGGTGACCACGAATGCGACGACGAACAGGCCGGTGCGTACGCGGGCGTCGCCGAAGAGCCGCATCACACCGCCCAGCGAAACGGCCTGCTCCGCGGGGAGCCGCGGCAGGAGGACGGCGAGCGCGATCAGCACGACGAGCGCGAGGCCGGCGGCTCCCAGGAAGGCGGCGCGCCAGCCCGCCAGAGCGCCGGCGTACGTCCCGGCCGGGACGCCCAGCACGGAGGCCACGGCGACGCCGCTGAAGACCAGCGAGGTCGCGGTGCCGACCGACTTCGTCGGCACCAGACGTACCGCGAGACCTGCCGCCATGGCCCAGAACCCGCCCATCCCGATTCCGACCAGCACGCGTGCCCCGACCATGACGCCGATGCCCGGGGCCCAGGCCGCGGCGGCGTTCCCGATCGCCAGCACGATCACCAGCGCACAGAGCGCCACGCGCCGGTCGAACCGCCCCGCCACCGGGATCAGCAGGGGTGACGAGACCGCCGCGACCAGACCTGTGATGGTCAGCGTGAGACCGGCCACGCCCTCCGAGACGTCGAGGGAGTCGCCCATCGGCGTCAGCAGCCCCACGGGCAGCATCTCGGAAGTGACCACGGTGAACGTACCGAGCGCCAGCGCCACCACACCCGACCAGGCCCGTGCCGCGGACCGTTCCGGCATGAGCGGCGTACCCGCGGATTCCTCGACCTGTGTCATGCCGTCAGACAACAGCCCGCAGATCGCCCGAACAACAGCGAATCCCTCATCCGTCCATGAGCTGGGCTCATGGATAGATTGGCAGCCTGCGAGGCCCGGCTCGCACCTGTCGGGAGGAAGCCTGTGAGCAGTCTGGAGAGCCGCGAGCTGGAGGCCTTCCTCGCACTGGCCGAAGAGCTGCACTTCGGACGGGCCGGAGAGCGTCTCTACGTGTCGCAGAGCCGCGTGAGCCAGTTGCTGCGCGCCCTGGAGAGCAGGGTCGGTGCGCGGCTCGTCGAGCGCACGAGTCGCCGCGTACGGCTCACCCCCCTCGGCGAGCAGTTGTACGAGGGTCTGCGACCCGCCTTCGACGCGATACTGACCACTCTCGACGACGTCCGCGCTGTGGCCAGGGGCGTCGGAGGACTTCTGCGCATAGGCTTCCAGGGCACCGCCGACGATCACGTCATGAACGCGGTGGCGCTCTTCCAGAAGAGGCACCCCGACTGTTCCACCGAGATCGTGGAGATCCCTCTCTCCGACCCCTTCGGCCCGCTCCACCGTCACGAAGTCGACACGGCGGTGGTGCTCATGCCGGTCGAGGAGAGCGGACTCGTCGTCGGACAGGTCTTCTCCGAGCAGCCGCAGTCCCTCGCGGTCTCGACCCGGCACCCCTTCGCGGAACGCGAGAGTCTGAGCGTCGAGGATCTCGCCGCCTGCCCGCTCATCGGCGTCCGTGGACCGGCGCCGGAGTACTGGCGCCGGGCGCAGGCTCCGAGTACCGGCCCCGGGGGTCTCGCCATCCCCGCCGGGCCCGTGGTGACCACTCTTCAGGAGGGCCTCGCCCTCGTGCAGGCGGACCGTGGCGCCATGCTCCTGTGCCGCCCCACTGCCGACTACCACGGCCGTCGCGCGATCACCTTCGTGCCCGTCACCGGGCTCCCGGACTCCCGCCTCGCTCTCGTGTGGCACAGAAGTCACGAAACGGCGCGCGTCCGCGCCTTCTCACAGGCGCTCGCCACCGCCGCGAACGGCGTCGAAGGACGGCGCTGACAGCGGGCCGGCCTCGCGGGGATCGGCCTCGCCGGAGTGCGGGCCGCTTTCCGATCCGTCGACCGGACGCTCCGTTCCGCCGCCGGGCCGAACGGACGCTGCCACGATGTCGGGACCGCGCCGGTCAGGCCAGGACGACGGGCTTGCCGCTCAGCGCGACACCTGCCCGGCGCATCTCGGTGAGCGCGGTGCCGGTGGTGTCGGCCGCGACGCCTGCGGTGTAGTCGAGGAGCACCTGGACCTCGAAGCCCGCTCGCACACCGTCCAGCGCGGTGGCCTTCACACAGTGGTCGGTGGCGATGCCGACGACGTCGAGGGCGGTGACATCGCGGGCGCGCAGCCAGTCCGACAGTGACGTGCCGTCCTCGGTCGCCCCCTCGAAGCCGCTCTTCGAGGCGGAGTGCGCACCTTTGTAGAAGACCTCTTCCACGGCGCCGGAGGTGACGGCGGGCGCGAAGTTCGGATGGAACTCGCCTCCCTCGCCGCCGACGACGCAGTGCACGGGGAAGGAGTTCTGGAAGTCCGGGTGTTCGGAGAAGTGGGCGCCCGGGTCGATGTGGTGGTCGCGGGTGGCGACGACGTGCGCGTACTGCCCGTCGGCTCGTCGGATCAGGTCGGCGATGGCCACGGCCCGGTCCGCACCGCCTTTCACGGGGACACTGCCACCTTCACAGAAGTCCTTCTGCACATCGACGACGATCAGAGCACGGCGCACGGGAAAGTCCTTTCCTCGGAGGGGGAACCATCGCCTGCGTATGGTCGCGCCTCCGGCGGCCGATGGCCGTGGCACGCGCCGCCGTTCGCCCGATCGGTATCCCCTGGCCCGGCGGGCAGGACCGTGGGGCCGGGCGGCGTCGGAGAGCCACCGCGTCCCGGATCGGTGATCCCGCTCCGGGGCCCTGTCACCGGGCCCCGAGGGGAAGGGGCGCACCTCGTCCGTGATCTCCGGGTGGCCGGACGCGGCCGCGGTGGCCGGGGTGTCGTCGACGGCGCTAGCCTGGGGGGAGCAGCGGCCGGTGACGGCTGCTGTACGGCGGTGGGGCCCGCCGTACCCGAACCGCGGGGCGCGTGCGCGCGTGCCGCCAACGGTCCCTGCTTGCGATGGAGTGCGCCCGTACGCGGGCGCCCGGCAGGTGGGAGACGTATGCCCAGGCAGGCCCAGTCACGCCGCGTGCCCCCGGCAGCGGTGACGGAGCGCGGCGATCCGGACGCCGGGCGGAGTGCGCCCGGCTGGCGCGTCGGGCTCTCCCAACAACCGTGGTCGGTCCTCGCCGTGGTTTCCCTCGGCGGCACGATCGGGGCGTCGGCCCGGTACGGGGCGTCCCTCCTGTGGCCCACCGCGCCGGACGGTTTCCCGTGGACGACGCTGGTCGTGAACGTCGTCGGTTGCGCGGTGATCGGCGTGTTCATGGTGGTGATCAGCGACGTATGGGCGGCACACCGGCTGGTGAGACCGTTCTTCGGTACGGGGGTGCTGGGCGGATTCACCACGTTCTCCACCTACGCGGTGGACATCCAACGCCTCGTCGCCCACGGCCGGCCCGGCCCGGGCCTGGCGTATCTGGGACTGACCCTGTTCGCCGCCCTGACGGCGGTGTGGAGCGCGGTGTGGGCCACCCGCCGCGTACTGGCGTGGAGGCAACCATGACAGGACGGACGAACACGGTCCCGGCCCTGCGACTGACGGTGCTCGTCAGCGAGACCGACGGCTGGCACCACAGGCCCGTGTACACGGAGATCGTGCACCGGGCGCACCGGGCGGGGCTCTCCGGCGCGAGCGTGTTCCGTGGGATCGAGGGGTTCGGCACCTCGTCGATGATCCACACCCAACGGCTGCTCTCGCTCAGCGAGGACCTGCCGGTGGCGGTCGTGATCATCGATGCCGAGGAGAAGATCCGCGCGTTCCTGCCACGCGTCGAGGAACTGCTCACCGACGGTGGCCTGGCCGTCCTGGACCACTGCGAGACGGTCCACCACGACGACGAACGGGAGCGGAACCCGTGAACTGGCTCCTGGTGATCGTCGGGGCCTCGGTCGGCGCCCCGCTGCGCTATCTCACCGACCGCGCCGTCCAGTCCCGGCACGACACCGTCTTCCCCTGGGGCACCCTCGCCGTCAACGTGACCGGATCACTCGTCCTCGGGCTGCTGACCGGCGCCGCCACCGCCGGGGCCGCCACCTCCCACCTGCAGCTCCTGCTCGGCACCGGGCTGTGCGGAGCGCTCAGCACCTACTCCACCTTCAGCTACGAGACGCTGCGGCTGGCCGAGGACGGCGCCCGGTTCTACGCCGCCGCCAACATCCTGGCGAGCGTCGTGGCCGCACTCGGCGCCGCGTTCGCCGGAGTCGCCCTCGCCCAGGCCCTGTGGGCGTAGCGGAGCGGCGGCCGACGATGCGCCCCTGGCGATTCGTGGTCTGGTTCGGAACCGTCAGCCTGCTCGCCGACCTCGTCTACGAAGGGGCCCGTTCGATCACGGGTCCGCTGCTGGCCTCGCTGGGGGCCTCGGCCCTGGTGGTCGGTGTCGTCACGGGTGCGGGTGAGGCGGCGGCGCTGATCCTGCGACTGGTCTCGGGGCCGTTGGCGGACCGGACGGGCCGGTTCTGGGGCTGGACGATCGCCGGTTACGCGCTGACGGTGGTCAGCGTGCCGGTGCTGGGCCTGACGGGGGTGCTCTGGGCCGCCTGCTCCCTGGTCGTCGCCGAACGGGTCGGCAAGGCCGTCCGCTCCCCCGCCAAGGACACGCTCCTGTCGTACGCCACCGCGCTGACGGGCCGGGGACGGGGCTTCGCCGTGCACCAGGCGATGGACCAGATCGGCGCGCTGATCGGCCCGCTGACCGTCGCCGGTGTGCTGGCCCTGACGGGCGGCGACTACGCACCGGCGCTCGGCGTCCTGGCCCTGCCGGGCGTGGCGGTGCTGGCCCTGCTGGTCCGGCTCAGGCACCGCGTCCCGCAGCCCGCGGTGTACGAAGGCGCGGCAGGGGCGGCGGCGGCCGGCACGGAGACCGGCTCCGGGCGGTTGCCGGCCGCGTTCTGGCGGTACGCCGCGTTCACGGCCGTCACGACCTCGGGGTTCGCCACGTACGGCGTGCTGTCCTTCCACCTCGTCGCGCACGGGATGCTCGCCACGGCCTGGGTGCCGGTGCTGTACGCCGGTGCCATGGCCATGGACGCGCTGGCGGCACTGGCCACCGGATGGGCCTACGACCGGATCGGGCCCCGGGTGCTGGCCGTGCTGCCGCTGCTGGCGGCTTCGGTGCCCGTGCTGGCCTTCGGTGGCAGCCTCGCCGTCGCGGTGATCGGCTCACTGGTGTGGGGTGCTGCGACGGGCATCCAGGAGTCCACGCTGCAGGCCACCGTCGCCGACCTCGTCCCGCCGGGGCGGCGGGCGACCGCGTACGGGGTCTTCGCGGGGGTCGTCGGCGCCGCGACCCTGGCCGGTGGCGCACTCGTCGGCGGTCTCTACGGCTACTCGGTCCCGGTGCTCGTCGTGGTGGTCGCGGCGATCCAGGCCGTCGCCCTGGCCTTGCTGACCGGCACCCGTACGCACCGCGGCTGAACCCGCCCGGCCGCGGAACACGGCGAACATCCGGCTTTGTCACCGGCCGAGGCTCCGGTTGCCGACCACGGGTACGGGTGGTTGACCATGTGCACCACAGGCAGAGGCGCGACGGAGGCCTCGCCCGGGAACAACCCGCGAACCCTTCCCGCGGAAGCGGCAGATGCGCCGTCCACCGACGCGTATGCCGCGGCGGCGGTCAGGAGGGTCACACCTTCATATACGCACCGCGTACGCATTCTTGATCGTTCGTCACCTATGTCCACCGAAAAGACCCAGGTCAGCCCGGCGATGGACGGCCGACTCCGACCCCGGATGTGAACATTCCGAGTCAAGAGTGCAACTGGCGTGTCGGTCTTGACATTTACCCGCGAGGCCGATGCTAAGATCATCTTACTTCCAGTGGGCTGATGGCGTATGGGGGCATTCCGGGAGGGATGAATTCCTCGGCCCCGCTTTCGGAGGGGCCTTCCCTGCGCAGCACAAGTCGCGACTCGACCAGTCCGGCCGGTGCAGCTCATGAGGGAGCGTCAAGCCGTTTCCATAGCCATGGCACTTGAAGTGAGTCTCATGACATTTGCACAGGGCCCTCTCTTCTGGGCGCTGGTTGTCGTAGCACTGGTCGCTGTCGGTGCCGTCCTGCGGGCTCGCAAGACCAACATCGGGCTGCGCAGACAGAACACCGATCTCCGGGGCGAGCGTGACGCGCTGCAACGGCAGCGGGACGAACTCCACGTCGCCCACACCGGTCTGCTGCACCGTCAGGCCGCCGAGATGAACGAGGTCCGCAAGGACGCCGAGGAGGAGACCAAGGCCGTCCTCAAGGCGGCCGTGCGTACCCTCCAGGGGCTCGCGGACGAGCAGCAGGTGGTCGTCGAGAACGCCCAGAAGAAGTACGGCGACGACCCCAACATGCTCGCCGACCTGATGGCCATCGACCACGCCAACAGCCAGTTCGGCCGCCGCGCGCAGGGCATCGCGGTGCTGTGCGGCGGCTGGCTCGGGCGCAGGGAGACCGTCGCCTCGGTCTTCGACGTGGCCCGCAGCGCGCAGGGCCGTATCCGCCAGTTCGACCGGGTCCGGGTGAACGGACAGGTCAACTTCTCGGTCGTCAGCAAGGCCGTGGAGCCGGTCGCGGTGGTCCTCGCCGAGCTGCTGGCCAACGCCACCAACTACTCGGCCCCCGGCACGCCGGTGGAGATCAACATCCAGGCCGTCCCGAAGGGCGTCTGCCTCATCATCGACGACGCGGGCCTCGGCATGGGCCAGGAGGAGAAGGACCGCGCGGCGGCCCTCCTCGCGCCCCAGGCCGCGATCAGCGTGTCCAGCCTGGGCATTCCCCCGCAGTTCGGATTCGCCGTCTCCGGTGTGCTGGCCGCCCGCTACGGGTTCAAGGTCTCGGTGGACTCGGTATCCCCTTATGGAGGCGTACGCGCGGTGGTTCTCCTGCCCGACGAGCTTCTCACCGGCGATGCGCCCACGCCCCCGGTGGCCGCTGCGGCGCCCGTCGACCACGACGCGGAGGTGTCGGCGCTCCCCCGCCGCCAGGTGAGCGCGCCGCCTCCGACCCCGCTGTTCCCGCCGGCCGCACAGCCGGTTTCCGCCCCACAGCCCACGGGGTCCTTCACCACCGCCGGTGGCCTGCCCAAGCGTCGTCGCAAGAGCCCGGTGTCAGTGGTGCCGTCGACCGACCCCGGGCCGGTGCGCAGCAACGAGGAGACCGCCTCCCGCCTGGGCGCGTTCCAGCGCGGAACACGGTCCGGACGTGACATGACGACGATGGAAGGACCCGAGATCCAGTGAACCCCGATCTGACCTGGGTGCTCAACGATGTGCTCCAGGTACCCGGCGCGCGGCACGCGATCCTCGTCTCCGCCGACGGCCTGCTGCTGGCCAACTCCAGTGAGATCGGCCGGGACGACGCGGAGACCGTGGCGGCGGCGATGAGCTCCATGCAGTCGCTGAGCCGGGCCGTCGCGCCCTTCATCGGGGCCCAGGCCCCGGGTCGGTGGCGTCAGACGCTCCTTGAGTACGAGCACGGCTGGATCTTCCTGATCGCCGCGGGCACCGGCGCCTATCTGGCGGCGGCCGCCGCGGCCGACGTGGACATGGAGGCCATGTCCTTCCGTATGCAGCAGCAGGTCACCGCGCTGGGTAAGGCGATGACCACGCCTCCCCGCCTCGACGTCGGAAGCGACGCATGACGGCGCCGGGCGACGAGCAGTCCGTCAGCAGCGGGTTCGTCCGGTCGTACGTCATCACCGGCGGACGCGGGCTGCCCGACGCGGAGGGTCTGTCCCTCGTCACTCTGGTCACCATCGCACCCGGCCGGCAGCAGCCCCCGAACCCGAGCCCCGAGGTCCGGGCGATCTGGAAGCTGTGTTCCGGCGGCTATCTGTCGGTGGCCGAGGTCGCGGGCCATCTGGAACTGCCCGTCGGAGTGGCACGGCTGCTGCTGAACGATTTAGCGGAACAGGGTCATCTGATGCGCCGCAAGGCGCCACCGCCGGCTCAGCTCGTTGACAGGAAGATCCTCGAAGAGGTGTTGCATGGACTCCATGTCCGGTTCGGCTGAGAGCATCTATGTGCCGGACGCGGTACAGCGTGCGGCGAAGATCCTCGTCGTCGGACACTTCGCCGTGGGCAAGACGACGCTCATCGGCACTCTCTCCGAGATCACACCGCTGCGCACCGAGGAGAGGATGACGCAGGCCAGTGCCCACGTCGACGATCTGCGGGGCGCACCCGACAAGGTCACCACGACGGTCGCGCTGGACTTCGGCCGTCTGACGCTGAGCGACGAGCTGGTGCTGTACCTGTTCGGTACGCCGGGCCAGCAGCGGTTCGTCGAGCTGTGGGAGGACATGGCCCGCGGTTCGCTCGGCGCGCTGCTCCTCGTCGACCCGGCACGTCTCGCCGACACCTTCCCGGTGATCGACCTGGTCGAGACGTACGGGCTGGAGTACGCCGTCGCGGTCAACAGCTTCGACCCGTACTCCCAGCATGCCGAGGACGAGTTGCGAGAGGCCCTCGACCTGCTGCCGGACACCCCGGTCGTGTACTGCGACGCCCGGGACGAGAACTCGTCCGCGCAGGCCCTGATCACCCTGGTCCAGCACCTTCTCGCCCGGGTGGCCTGATCTCAGCTCAGTACGCCGTCCGTCGGAACGGGTGACCCGAGCCCCGTTTTCCGTCCACCGTCCGGGCCCACGAGGCCCGCGATCACACCTAGGAATCACACATGGACTCTCAGCCGGGAGCCACCCCGTACAGCGCCCCCTCCGGGTGCCCGATGCACGGCGAGCGGCAGAAGTCGCTCTACGGGCCGGAGTTCGCGTCCGATCCGCAGCGTGTGTACGACGAGTTCCGGGCGCACGGGCTCGCCGCTCCGATCGAGCTGGCCCCCGGGGTGGACGCCACTTTGATCGTGCAGCACGAGGCCGCGCTCCGGGTCCTGCAGAACCCCTCCTTCTTCGCCCGTGACTCCAGGCGGTGGGCGGCGCTGCGGGAGGGCCGCGTACCGCTCGACAGCCCGGTGCTGCCGATGATGGCGTACCGGCCCAACTGCCTGTTCACGGACGGCACCGAGCATCTGCGGCTGCGCAAGGCGGTCACCGAGAGCCTCGGCCGGCTCAACACCAACCGGCTCAGCCGGGACGTCGAGCGCATCGCCGACTACCTCATCGACCAGTTCATCGAGCGCGGCAGCGCCGACCTGCTGGGCGACTACGCCAAGCTCCTGCCGCTGCTGCTGTTCAACCAGCTCTTCGGTTGCCCCGGTGACATCGGTGACCGGCTGACGCGCTCGATGTCCGCGATCTTCGACGGCGAGGACGTGCTGCGGGCCAACGCCGAGCTGACGGAGTGCCTGATGGAGCTCGTCGCGCTCAAGCGGCGTCAGCCCGGTGAGGACATCACCTCCTGGCTCATCCAGCACCCGGCCGGGCTGCGGGACGAGGAGCTCAAGGACCAGCTCGTCATGCTGATGGGCGCGGGCATCGAGCCGGAACGCAACCTCATCGCCAACGCACTGCTCCTCCTGTTGTCCGACGACTCGGGGAACCCGCACCGGCGGGGTACGGGAATGCTGGTCGAGGACGCCCTCGACGACGTGCTGTGGAACAACCCGCCGATCGCCAACTACGCCACGCACTATCCGGTCCAGGACGTCGACCTGGGCGGTGTGACGCTGAAGGCGGAGACCCCCGTACTGATCAGCTTCGCCGCCGCGAACAGCGACCCCGCGCTCACCGACGCCCGCCAGACCCTGAGCAAGGGCGCCCACCTCGCCTGGGGCGCGGGCCCGCACGTCTGCCCGGCGAAGTCCCCCGCCCAGCTCATCGCGCTCACCGCGATCGAGAAGATCCTCAACTCGGTGCCGGACCTCACCCTCGCCATCCCGTCCTCGGCGGTCGAGTGGCGGCCGGGTCCGTTCCACCGGGCCATGGTGTCCCTGCCGGTCCGGTTCAGCCCGAGTGCGCCGCGCCATGCCGCGAAGGCTGCGACGCAGTCGCCCGTTCCGTCCCGGATCACCACCCCTGAAGAGGTTCCGCCGGCGCGCTACGACCACTTGGAGCCGCCGAAGAAGACGAAGGGCTGGTGGAGTTCCTTCCTGGACGTCTTCCGCGTATGACGTCTCCCCCACGCGAAGACGTCCGCTCACGACAGCCGTCACGCAGGGGCGCGGCCATGCGTGACGGCGTCCGCCGGCGTCGTCGCGCATGAGCGGCCAGGGGCATGGTTTCGGCCGTATTGACCGTCCGACAGGGCTGCCCCAGCAGGCCGTTCGGGCCGGGCAGGCACAGGGCAAGAGGCCGGTAGGACATTTCTCTGTGACACGGGCAACAGAGATGGACGCTTGGCGGATATATGCGGAGGGGTAGGTTCTGGCCGTAACCATGAGCCCAGGGCAAGGAACTCTGCGTGAGCGCTACATGTGGCACAGACCGGCCCGCCGTCGACCGTCGTGCCCTCATCTCCCTCCTACGACGCCTCAAATCGCCGGAGGGGCAGGCTGATCCCTACGGCCTCCTAGGTGAGATGAGAGCCATGGGGGACGTCGTGCGCGCTCCCTGGGACGCGTACTTCGTCACCGGGTTCGAGGCGTGCAGCGAAGTGCTCCGCGGTCGCAACTGGCTGGCGCCGGACTTCGCCTGGCAGGAGCGCCAGGAGGACGCCGAGCGCTGGGAAGCGGTCGCCACCCAGGAGATGACCAAGACGCTCTCCCGCCTCAACGCGCCCGAGCACACCTGCCAGCGCCGCAGCCTCGGCAACCTCTTCGACCGTTCGACCATCGAGCGGCTGACCCCGCAGGTCGAGGAGCACGTCACCCGCCTCCTCGACGATCTGGCCGGCAAACTGCGCGGGGGCGAGGCCGACTTCGTCGATACGGTCAGCGAACAGCTCCCGATCTGCACCATCGGCTCCTGGCTGGGGATCCCGCCCGAGGACTACGCACACATCCTGGAGATCACCCACAACCAGGTGCACGCCCAGGAGCTGCTGCCCACCAAGAGCCAGCTCGCCGTGTCCGCCGAGGCGACCGTGCATCTGCGCGCGTACTTCACCGAACTCGTGAAGCAGCGCCGCGCGAACCCCGGCAACGATGTCCTGACCGGCTGGATCCACACCTGGGACGCGAAGGAACCCGACCGCGAGGCGGCGGACGAGATCCTCTACCGTCTCACCATGTTCGTCACCATCGCCTCGCTGGAGACCACCGCGACGCTGCTGTCGACCATGGTGGATCTCCTGCAGAGGGAACCCGGCCGGTGGGCGTGGCTCGCGAAGAACCCGGGGTACATCGACGCCGCCGTCGACGAGGTCCTCCGGTACGACCCGCCCATCGGGATCAACACCCGGATCGCGGCCGACGACACGGTCCTGGCGGGCGTGCCGATCGCGAAGGACAGCATGGTCCACGTCATGTACGGAGCCGCCAACCACGACCCGCGGCGCAACGAGAACCCGGACGCCTTCGACATCGAGCGCACCGGCACCCACCTCACCTTCGGCGGCGGAGTGCACTACTGCCTGGGCGCGGCCCTCGCCCGCCTGGAGGCCCGTACGCTCCTCACCCAACTCCTGAAACGTTTCCCCACCCTGCGCACCGTCACACCGGCCGGCTACGCGTCCCGTCTGGTCTTCAGGCGCGTGACCTCGATGAACGTGGCGATATGAAGCTCTCCCTCCCCGACCTCCTCTCCCCCTACCGGCGACCGGGCACGGTGCGCACCGAACGCGAGGGCCCCGTCCTGCGGGTGGAACTGAACTGCCCCGCCACCGGCAACGCGGTCACCGAGGCGATGCTGGACGACCTGCTGGCGGTCCTGGCCGTCCCGGACCCCGATGTCCGGGTGCTGGTGCTCAGCGGTGCCGGCGACGACTTCTGCCTGGGCGGCGACCGCAACGAGTTCGCCGACTGGCTCGACGACGACCCCACCGGGCGGGGCATCCGGATCGCGGGCGACAAGGCCCGCCGCGTCTGTGAGGCCATCTCCACCAGCCACGCCGTCACCATCGCCAGGATCCAGGGCAAGGCGATCGGCGCGGGACTGGCGCTGGCACTCGCCTGCGATCTGCGCGTCGGCGCGGACACCGCCGGATTCCGGCTGCCGGAGCTGGCGCTCGGGCTGCCCACCGCATGGGGCGGTGTGCTCCCCCGTCTGATCCATGAGGTCGGTGCCGCCCGTGCGCGCGAGCTCATCCTGACCGGACGTGCCTTCGACGCCGCGGAGGCGTACGAACTGTCCATCCTCCAGCGCATCGTGCCCGAGGACTCCCTCGACGCGGCGGTCACGGCGTGGGCCAAGCCCGTCGTGCGCCGCCCGGAGGCCGCCCTGCGCGTCACGAAGGCGCTGCTCAACTCGTACGCCGCCCCGACCCGGCTGGCCGACCCGTCCGTCCTGGACGCGGAGCTGATGGCCACCGTCGCGGCCGCGACCCGCCGCGGCCGCGACGCCCGGGGCACCGGGGCAGTGCGTTAGCTCCTTCCGTTCCGATCAGGGCTCGATCCGGACGTACGGCTCCGGGACGGGTCCACGGAACCCGGGCGGGCGGGGCTCCACAAAGCCCCGCCGCTCACTGCGTTCACCAGCGCCGTCATGCAGCGGGCCGTCGTCGACGACATGAAGCAGCTGCCGTCCGAGGCCGGCTGACACCGATTCAGGAATCCGGCGCCTCGGCAACACGGTCGAGGCGCGTTGCTCCACTGGTGTCACGTTGTCGCACGGCGGGTGTGGACGAGCGGCTCGGCTTCCTCGGGCGAAATAGTCTGCCGGGCGGGGGGCCTCGGCGGTCGACCGTCCCGCGTGCGTTCGTCAACGGGATCCACTCGATCCGGTCGGACTCGTTCTCAAGTGCGGGACCGCCGGAGGCGGGAAGGGGTCCAAAGGCGGAGTGCGCGGGAGGCGTCGACGGGTCCGACGCTTCCCGCAGCACACTCCTGCAGCCGTTCGCAGGCGAACACCGACTGTCGGGTTCCGCATACCGAGTGAGGTCACACACATGAGGAAGCACCGCGGTAAGACGTCCCACCGACGGATGGCCGTTGCTGTCGTCGCTCTCGGAACCGTGGGAGCCGTGGGGACCACGGGACTCGCGGCGACCGCGGAAGCCGCAGATGTGCCGGCCGCCGCCACCACGACCCTCTTCGGCCCGCAACGCAAGGAGACCGCCCGCCTGCTGACGCTGGTCAACAGCGTGCGCCGCGCGGTCGGTTGCCCGTCCCTGACGACGAACACGAAACTCACGAAGTCCGCCCGGAAGCACAGCGCGGACATGGCTTCCCACCGGAACATGTCCCACACCGGCTCCGACGGCTCCGCCCCGAGCGACCGGATCGCGGACGCCGGATACGAGCGGAGCGCGTACGGCGAGAACGTCGCCCACGGCTACACCACCCCGGAGAGCGTCATGGCCGGCTGGATGAGCAGCCCCGGCCACCGGCGCAACATCCTCGACTGCTCGTTCAAGGAGATCGGCCTGGGGCTCGCACAGCCCGGCAACTACTGGACACAGGACTTCGGACGGCCCCGCACTCGAGCGGAGGACAGAAGGTAGGGCGCAGGGGCGGCAGTCGCGCGTGGGCGCGCACCGGAAGAGTGCCTGCGGCCGGGTGCCTGGCGGGGGCAGGACTCGGTCGGCAGCGCTGTCGGTCTGCTGTTGATTCGCGCGATGCGTTCGCGCCAGGGCAGGCGTTCGGGTTCGGCGGCGACACGGATGCACACGGAGGGCGATGCTTTCGTCACCGTGCCGCACCGCCGCCATGTCCCGCCGTGCGAAGGGAACTTCGCACGCCGTCCCGCGTCGCGCGGCTCCCGCGACGCGGGACGGCCGTCCTGTTCCAGAGGTACGGCGGAGAGCCTGCGTACGGCAGCGGTAGTACGTGCGACTCCATGCAGGCGGACGACGACGATGACGCCCCTGTTCACGAAGGATTGAGGCATTCCTCCGGCCCCGCCGTGCCCCGGCACGGCCGGAGCGCGGCATTCACGCCGCCGACCCGTTGCCCGATCCAGACAGACTGGAGCGCCTCTTCGTGGCTACCTTCCTCTACCGGCTGGGCCGCTTCTCCTTCCGGAGACGCCGGCTCGTCGCCCTGCTCTGGGTGGTGGTCCTGGCCGCCTGCGCGTTCGCGGCGGCCAAGGCGCCGACCGCCCCCGAGGACGGGTTCTCGATGCCCGGCACGGAGTCGCAGAAGGCGTTCGACCTGCTGGACCAGCGCTTCCCCGGCGGCAACTCCAACGCCGCCGACGCCCGTATCGTCTTCGTCGCGCCCGAGGGCCAGAGGATCACCGCGGGCCCGAACAAGGCCGCCGTCGAGAAGATCGTCGCGGACGTGGCGGCCGGCTCTCAGGTCAAGGGCGCGCTCAACCCGTTCGACATGGCCGGGGCCGTCAGCAAGGACGGCACGACCGCGTACTCCACCGTCTCGTACGACGTACGGAACACCGACCTCACCGACGCCACCACCAAGGCGCTGGAGGACGCCGCCGAGAACGGGCGGGACGCGGGCCTGACCGTGGAGCTCGGCGGTTCGGCCCTGGTGCCGGAGGGGGAACTCGGCGGCACGACCGAACTGGTCGGTGTCGCCGCCGCCGCGGTCGTCCTGCTCATCACCTTCGGATCGCTCGCCGCTGCGGGCCTCCCGCTGCTCACCGCGATCGTCGGCATCGGCGTGGGCGTGGCCTCGATCGTCGCCATCGGGATGTCCACGACCACGACCACGCTCGCCCTGATGCTGGGGCTCGCGGTCGGCATCGACTACGCCCTGTTCATCGTCTCGCGCTACCGGACCGAACGCGCGGAGGGCCACGGCGCCGAGGAGGCCGCGGCGCGAGCCGTGGGAACGGCGGGCTCCGCCGTCGTCTTCGCCGGGCTCACCGTCGTCATCGCCCTGGCCGGCCTGTCCGTGGTCGGCATTCCCGTCCTGACCAGGATGGGTCTCGCCGCGGCGAGCACCGTCGTGATCGCCGTCCTGGTCGCGATGACCCTGCTGCCCGCGCTGCTCGGCTTCTTCCGGAAGGCCGTCCTGCCGCGTGCCCAGCGGCGGGGCGGGCAGCGCGCCAAGGACGGCCGGCCCAACATGGGCACCCGCTGGGCCCGCTTCGTGATCCGTCGGCCGCTCGCGGTCCTGGTGCTCAGCGTCCTCGGCCTCGGCCTGATCTCCATACCGGCGCTCGATCTCCGGCTCGGCATGCCGGGCGACGAGTCGAAGTCCACCTCGACCACCCAGCGCCGCGCCTACGACGCCCTGGCCCACGGCTTCGGCCCCGGCTTCAACGGACCGCTCACCGTCGTCGTGGACGCCAAGGGCTCGGACGACCCGAAGGCCGCCGCGGCGCGGGCCGCCGAACAGCTCACCGCCACCGACGGCATCGTCGCCGCGACACCCCCCGCCTTCAACGAGGCCGGTGACACCGCGGTGCTCACCGCCGTACCCGCCGGCGGACCGAGCTCCACGGACACCACGGACCTCGTCCACACCATCCGCGACGAGGCTCGTGACCTGCGGACCGAGACCGGCGCGACCATGCTCGTCACCGGTACGACCGCGGTGAACATCGACGTGTCGCAGAAGGTCACCGACGCGCTGGTCCCCTATCTCACGCTCGTCGTCGGTCTGGCCTTCCTGCTCCTGATGGTCGTCTTCCGCTCGCTGCTGGTCCCGCTCAAGGCGGCCCTCGGCTTCCTGCTGTCCGTGACGGCGGCCTTCGGCACGATCGTCGCGGTCTTCCAGTGGGGCTGGCTCGCCGACACCCTCGGCATCGAGCAGACCGGACCCGTGATGAGCATGATGCCGATCTTCCTGATCGGGGTGGTCTTCGGTCTGGCGATGGACTACGAGGTCTTCCTCGTGACCCGGATGCGGGAGGCGTACGTCCACGGGGAGCGGCCCGGCGAGGCAATCGTCACCGGGTTCCGGCACAGTGCCCGGGTCGTCGGAGCCGCGGCCGTCATCATGATCGCGGTGTTCGCAGGGTTCATCGGGATGAGCGAGTCGATGATCAAGATGATGGGCGTCGGTCTCGCCTCGGCCGTCTTCTTCGACGCGTTCGTCGTCCGGATGACGGTCGTCCCGGCGGTGCTCGCCCTGCTCGGCGACCGGGCGTGGTGGCTGCCCCGGTGGCTGGGGAAGATCCTGCCCCAGGTGGACGTCGAGGGCGAGAAGCTGAACCGCGGCGGGCCCGCGGCGCCCGCGGCGCCCGCGCCGACGGCGGAACCCGGCCCCGATCCCGTACGCGTATGAGTCGCGGTGGAGTGACGTGAGGCGGCCGGAGGCCCGTCCGTCGTGCGCGGGACGGACGGGCCTTTGACCGCCCTGCGCGGGCGGACGGCCGAGTCGACGACCATGGATGGTCGGACAGACCCTGCGGAAGAGGAAGCGAGACTGCGTGTTCACCGACTGGTGGCAATGGGCCCGACGCCACCCCCGGGCCGTCGACGTGGCGGTGGCCGTGGTGCTGTGGGTCTTCGCGGTCTTCTCCAGCACCCTGACCGACGCCCGGATCGTCCGCGCCCCGACGCTCGCCTTCTCCCTCGCCGCCCTCGTGCCCTCCGCCGTTCTGCTGCTGGGGCAGCGCGGATTCCCGCGCACGGTGGTGGCGGTGACGACGGTGTGCGGTGGCGTCCTGGGCGTCATGGGAGGCCACATCGGGTTCGACCCCAGCCCCAGCGTCGCCGGCGCCGCCCTGGTCGCCCTCTATCTCCTGGCCGTGCGTACGGACCTCCGCACGACCACGGTGTACACGGCCGGGGTGGCCGTCGCCCTCGTCGTCGTCTCCGTCGGCTGGGGCAGGGGCGCGCTGCTGCGGCCCGACCAGATCGGCACCCTCTCGTGCGTCCTGCTGGCGGGCGCCGTCGGTGAGTCGGTACGGACCCGGCGCGACCATGTCGCCGCCGTGGAGGCACGGGCCGAACTGGCGGAACGCACCCGCGAGGAGGAGGCGCGCCGCCGGGTGAGCGAGGAGCGGACCCGGATCGCCCGCGAGCTCCACGACATCGTCGCGCATCACATCGCCCTCGCCCACGCACAGGCGGCCACCGCCGCCTACCTGCTGCGCAGCCGGCCCGAGCAGGCGCAGGACATGATGGACCAGCTCGCCGGAACCACCTCTTCCGCACTGCGCGAACTCAAGGCGACCGTGGGGCTGCTGCGCCGCGAGGGCGATCCGGAGACGCCGCTGGAACCCTCCCCCGGGCTGGCCCAGCTCCCGGAGCTGATCGCCTCGTTCGAGCGGACGGGCCTCGCCGTCTCGGTGTCGGTGGAGGGTGAGAAGCGGGCGCTGTCGTCGGGCACGGACCTGACCGCGTACCGGATCGTGCAGGAAGCTCTGACCAACGTCACCAAGCACGCGGGCTCCGCGACGGCCTCGGTCCGGCTCCGCTACACGCGTCGTCTGCTCACCCTCACCATCACCGACGACGGACACGAGCCGCAGACGGCGGGCGCGCCCGGGTACGGCCTCATCGGCATGCGGGAACGGGCCCTGTCCGTCGGCGGCCGCCTGGCCGCCGGGCACCGGGCGAGCGGCGGTTTCGAAGTGACCACGGAGCTTCCCCTGGAGACGGCGGAACCCGAACCCCACCAGGACGACGAGAGGACGGCGCGGTGACCATCCGGGTACTGCTGGCCGATGACCAGGCGCTGCTGGCCGGAACCTTCCGGCTGCTGATCGACTCGAACGACGACATGGAGGTCGTCGGCGTCGCGGCGGACGGCCGGGAGGCGGTGGATCAGGCCCGTGCCACCGCACCGGACGTGGTCGTGATGGACATCCGCATGCCGGGCCTCGACGGGCTGGCGGCGACCGAGGAGATCTGCCGCGACGAGGCGCTGCGGGAGACCCGCATCCTCATCCTCACCACCTTCGAGATCGACGAGTACGTGGCGCGGGCCCTGCGCGCGGGAGCCAGCGGTTTCCTCGGCAAGGACGTCGGCCCCGAGGAACTCCTGGACGCGATCCGCACGGTGGCCTCGGGCGACACGCTCCTGTCGCCCACCGCGACCCGGGCCCTCATCACCCGCTATCTCGCCCGCCCGGAGGGCGGCACCGCCGCGCCCGGGGCACTGGACGTACTGACCGCCCGCGAGCGCGAGGTGATGGCGCAGGCCGCCGAGGGGCTGTCGAACGACGAGATCGCCGAGCGGATGCATGTCAGCCCGCTGACCGTACGCACCCATGTCGGGCGGGCGATGAGCAAGCTGGGAGCCCGGCACCGGGCCCAACTGGTGGCCATGGCCTACCAGTCGGGCCTGGTGCGGGTGGACCCGCCGCAGCCGGACGACGGGCGCTGAGCGGGCGGGGCGCGGTGCCCGAGGGCTTGGTCGCGGTGGCCCGCCCCCCTTCGGCGAAGCGTGCGCCCGTCCCTGTCCGGCCCGTGCCAGGAACGTGTCAAGGCATCCGGCCGAGGGGGCCGTACGGGGTGGTCCGGGAGGCATGCTGGAGTGGCCGGCCGGACCGGCCGGCATTCCGGAGCACCTCTGGACCACAGCGAGGTGGATCATGGGACTCCCGCTTCGTGACCGCATCGCACTGGCCGCGGCCCTGGTCGGCCCCCTGCTCGCCGCGCTGGTGCTGACGCCCTTCCGTACCAGCCTGTCGGGCACCAATCTGGCCCTGATCCTGGTCGTCGTGGTGGTGGCCGTCTCGGCCATCGGGAACCGCTGGGCCGGGGCCGTCGCGGCACTGTCGTCCGCCGCGTGGTTCGACTTCTTCCTCACGCCGCCGTACGAGCGTTTCAGCATCGCGGGCACGGGCGACGTGGAGACGGCGGTCCTGCTCCTGGCCGTCGGTCTCGTGGTGTCGCAACTGGCCGCGCACGCCCGTCGTCTGCGGGTGATCGCCGTGACCGACGCCGACCATCTCGCCCGGATCCACGACATCGCCCTGCTCGTCCAGTCCGCCGCCTCTCCCGACCTGGTGGTGGAGCGGGTGCGTCAGCAGCTCGTGGGCATCCTGCGGCTGCGGGAATGCCGTTTCGAGTACGGAAGCCTTCTGGGGCATCCGCCACGGCTGGAGCAGGACGGCTCCGTGGTCGTGGGGCACCGGCGCCGCGACGTCGACCGCGACGGCTGGCCGGAGGGCGAGATCGAGCTCCGCGCCTCGGCGAGCGGCCACTACTCCGGCCGGTTCATGCTCCGGCCCATCCCCGGAACCGTCCCCTCGTTGCAGGCGCGTCTCGTGGCGGTGACGCTCGCCGATCACGCCGGTGCCGCGCTCGACACCGCCGGTCCGGTGCTGGACCGCTGACGGCCCGGCCGCCACCGCCGCACGGGCCGGGCCCGCCTTACGGAACGGGCTCCCCGGCCCCCACGAGTTCCCCCTCGGCCGCGCCCCGGCAGCCGCACGGTTGCCGGGGCGACGCGAGGTTGGCCTCGATGCCGTCCAGGGCCCGGCGGGCGGCGTCGAGCTGCGCCCGCAGGGACTCGGTGCCGTCATCGGCGGGCAACGGCCGTCCGGACGGCACCTCGCTCTCCTCCAGCTCCCGCTCCTTCTCCAACTCCCGTGCCTCCTCAAGGGAGTTGATGACGACACCGATGAGGAGATTGACGAGCAGGAAGGAACCGAGCAGGACGAACGAGGCGAAGTAGAGGATCGTCCAGCGCGAGATCTCCAACGCGGCGCGAACCGCGTCCCCGAGGCCGTCGAGGGTGATGAGGAGGAAGAGCGTGAGCGCCGCGCGACCGAGCGAGCCGAAGTGCTCGGGGTTGTCGTCGGAGAAGAAGACCCAGCCGACCATGGCGTACACGTAGAGCAGGAGCGCGCCGACGAGCAGAAAGCTCAGCGTGCCGGGCAGGCTCTTGCCGACCGCCACGATCACGATGCGCAGCTGGGGCAGGAACCGTGCCGCACGCAGCACCCGGGCCAGCCGCAGCAGTCGGAGCACCGTGGCGTTCTCGCGGGCGAACGGCAGGAAGGCCAGGGCGACGACGAGCACGTCGAACACGTTCCAGGGGTCGCGGAAGAAGTCCCTGGGACGGTCGGCGTGCGCTGCGGCCCGCAGCAGGATCTCGGCGGTGAACGCGGCGAGAAAGACATGTTCCGTCGCCTTGAGCGCACCGTGCCACTCCTGCACGACGCCGCTGTACGTCTCGATCCCCAGCAGGGCCGCATTGGCCACGATGACGCAGAACACGGTGCCGGCGAAGGCCGAGGAGTCCACCACACGGCGGCTGTGCACGGCGATGGCGCGCCGTAACTCCGCGGCGACCTGTTCGGACATGGTGTGATTCGTTTCCTCGAAGACTTCGTTTCGCCGCAGGCCGGCTCCCGCTCACCAACAGGAGTGGATCTTAGAGGGCGTTGCCCCGGGTCGGCATCCGGACTCGGGCCGTGGACCGCACCCCGGAATCCACGTACCGGGGGCCGTCAGCCGCGTGTCCGCCTCCGGTTCGTCCTCCCCGGGGCCGGACTCCGGCATGGCCACCCGGCGGTCGGCTCACGGCAGAGCGCCTCGTGAACCACGTGCACCGCACGGTCGCCGTACGGCGTACGCACCGTCGAGCGTCGTGCGGTCCCGGTTCACCGGCCCCGCTCCCGGCTCCCGGTCGGCCGACCGGGAGCCGTCCCGTGATCCCCGGTGGATCGGCGCGCGGCGTCGGATGCGGCGCATCGCAGGGCGGATGAATGTCCGCATACTGGATGTATGCGGATGTTCCGGCAACGCGGCGAGGTGCGGTAGCTGTCGTCACGCGCCCGCCAGGGATCACGGGACAGCCCTTGGCGTGAAAACACCGAGCAACCCGTCGAGCGCGAAGGAGTCGACGTCATGGCTGTACAACCGGAGGGCACGCCGTGCTGGGCCGACGCGATGTTCCCCGACCTCGACGGCGCGAAGCGCTTCTACGGTGATGTGCTGGGCTGGACGTTCGGCGAGTCCTCGTCCGAGTTCGGCGACTACACGCAGGCGTACGCCGACGGCAGGGCGGTCGCCGCCGTCGTACCTCCGATGCCCGGCCAGGAGGGCCCGTCGGCCTGGTGCCTGTACCTCGCCTCACCGGACGCCGCGGCCACCGCGGCGAAGATCCGCGAGAACGGTGGCGAGACGCTGATGGACCCCATGCAGGTGGGCGAGTTCGGCACGATGCTGCTGGCCCGCGACCCGAGCGGTGTCCTCTTCGGCGTGTGGCAGGCGGGCACGCATGAGGGCTTCGAGGCCCAGGACGTGCCCGGCGCGTTCTGCTGGGCCGAGGTGTTCACCCGGGAGCCGGAGAAGTCCGATGCCTTCTTCCCCGCCGTCTTCCCGTACAGCATGGTGAAGATCGCGGACGAGCAGATCGACTTCAGGATGTTCAACCTGGGCGACAGGACGGTCATGGGGCGGATGAGGATGGGCGACGAGTTCCCGCCCGAGGTACCGCCGCACATGAACGTGTACTTCACCGTCGCGGACTGCGACGCCGCCGTGGCGAGGGCGACCGAGCGCGGCGCGATCCTGCGGTTCGGCCCGATGACCATCCCGTTCGGCCGTTTCGCCGCGCTGACGGACCCGCAGGGCGCGGCGTTCTCCGTGATCGACGTCCACACGACCGAGGGCGAGGTGCCCAGTACCTCCCTGGTGTCCTGACGGTCCGCCGCCACGCCTGCCCGCCCCCGGCTTCCTCACGTCCCCGGTCGCTCCAGCAGGGCCGGGAGATCGGCGAAGGAGTCGATCACGTGGTCCGGAGTGCCGTCGGCCGCCCGGTGCGTCTCGGGGAGGTACTTGCCGGTCCTGACGAGTACACCGGTCAGCCCGGCACGCTGGGCCGCCAGGACGTCGGACTCGACGTCGTCGCCGATCATCAGGGCGTGGGACGCGGTGACGCCGAGGTGTGCCAGGGCCGCGGCGAAGAACGACCCGGCGGGCTTGCCGGTGATCTCCGCCTCGACGCGGGCGGCCCGCTCCAGCCCCAGGAGGAAGGCCCCGGTATCGAGGTCGAGCCCGGCGGCCGTGCGCCAGTACATGTTCCGGTGCATGGCGACGAGCCGGGCACCGCGCCGCACGTGGCGGAAGGCGCGGTTGAGTGCCGCGTAGCTGAAGGCGTCCCCGGCCCCGCCGAGGATCACCACATCCGGGGCCCCGCGATCAGTGGCGTCCTCCCCGTCCTCGTCCGTGTCCCCTTCCACGAGTGTCACGCCCGTCAGATCGTCCCGGACGTCACCGGTGTTGATCAGCAGGCAGCGGGCCCCGGGGTGGTGTTCTCGCAGATGGGCGGCGGTGACGGCGGGGGCGGTGAGGATGTCGTCGGCCGAGACGGGGAAGCCCTCGCTCACCAGCTTCCCGGCGATCGAGGCGCGGGTGCGGGAGGTGGTGTTGGTGACCAGCGCCAGCGGGATGCCCGCCTCACGCAGCCGTTCCATGGCCGCCACGGTGCCGGGCAGGGGCTTCCAGGACACCGTGAGCACACCGTCGATGTCGATCAGGACCGCTCCGATTCCTTCCATACGATCGACCCTGCCCGACTTGCGCAGCCACCGCACATGGGGTTGTTTCGAAGTAGGGAACAGGTGGGGCGTGAACCCGTGCGGCCCCGTCTCCCCCGGTTGGGGGTGAAACCGTCGTGCTGTTCGCCGACCGCGTGGACGCGGGAGCGCAACTGGCCGAGGCGCTACGGCATCTGGAGCGGGAGAACCCCGTCGTGCTGGGTCTGCCCCGCGGCGGCGTCCCGGTGGCGTTCCAGGTGGCGCAGGTGCTCGGCGCCCGACTCGATGTGATCGTGGTCCGCAAGCTCGGTGTGCCGCATCACGAGGAGGTGGCGTTCGGCGCCATCGGCGAGGGCGGGGTACGGGTCATCAACGAGGACGTCGTCGGTCATCTCCGGATCGGGAAGCAGGACCTCGCGGCGATCGAGCGGGTCGAGGCGGCGGAGCTCGCACGACGGGCGCAGGCCTACCGCGCGGGCCGGCCGCGGACTCCGCTCGAAGGCCGGACGGTGATCGTCGTGGACGACGGCGTCGCGACCGGTGCGACGGCCGCGGCGGCCTGTCGGGTCGTACGGGCCCAGCATCCGGCGCGCCTGCTGGCGGCGGTACCGGTGGCGCCGCCCGACGCGGTCGCCCGGCTGCGGGAGACCGCGGACGAGGTGGTGTGTCTGTCGACGCCGCCCCTGTTCTACGCCGTCGGCGAGTGGTACCGCGACTTCTCGCAGACCTCCGACGAGGAGGTCGTCTCCCTGCTGGCCCAGGCCGAGTACAGCGGACACGCGACGCCGGGCACCGACTGAGCGGCCGACGCACGGCATCGCTCCCGCTCCGTGCGCACGCGCGGCTCTCGGACCGCCGCGGACCGCCCCCGGGACCCGGCGTCGGAGATCGGCGTCGGGCGGATGTCACGCGCCCCGGCGGACCAGCTCCGGAGGCGTCCACGCCGCATGGCGCAGGATCGTGCGGACCGTCGCGCCGGACGGCGCCAGCCGGAGCGCGGTGTTGCGCACGGCGACCGCGACCGGATGGGTCAGCTGCTGGCCCATCCGTCCGGCCCGGCGCGCGGCGCGGGCGACCGACTGACTGCGGGGCCGGCGCTCGGCGTCGTAGCGCAGCAGCGCGGCCTCGACGGTGTCCTCCGCCGAGAGCGCGGCGGCCAGTGTCACCGCGTCCTCCAGCGCCTGGCAGGCCCCCTGGCCGAGATGGGGCGTCATGGCATGGGCCGCGTCGCCCAGGAGAACGACGCGGCCGGCGGTGTACGAGGGCAGCGGGGTCACCAGTTCGTTCACGTCGTGGTGCAGGACGGCGTCGGGCCGCGTCGCCTCCAGCAGGGCGGGGACGGGGGCGTGCCAGTCGCCGAACCGACGGCGCACCTCGGCGAGGGGATCCGGGTGGCGCACACCGGCGGGCGCGTTGAGCACCGCGTGCCACTCGGCCCGGCCGTCGGCGAAGGCGATGTGGCCGAACTCGGCGCCCCGGCCCCAGGTCAGTTCGAAGTCGCTCCGCAGATCGATGGGGCGCTCGGTGATGGCGCGCAGGACGGTCGCCCCGCTGTGGACGGGGCCGGGGTGGCCGGGGAAGAGCCGACCGCGCAGCCGGCTGGACACGCCGTCGGCGGCCACGACCAGATCCGCGTCGAGCGCGGCCTCTGCGAGGCACGCCCGCACCCGTTCGGGCCCGGTCCCCTCGACGCTCCCCACCTCGGCCCCGACGACCAGGGACCCGGGCGGCAGGGCCTCGCGCAACAGGCGGTGCAGTGTGGCGCGGGGGATGCCGACGATGGGGGTTCCCAGCGCGCGCTCCAGTGCGGCCCCGTCCATCCCCGCGAGCCGGCGGCCGTCCGGGGTGCGGGTGCCCCCGGTGTACTGGGGCCGCGCGGCCGCGCGCACCGCCTCGCCCACGCCGAGCACGTCCAGGGCCCGGATGCCGTTCGCGTGCAGGGAGATGCCCGCACCCGCGTCGTCGAGGACCCGGGACCGTTCGACGACCGTCACGTCCCAACCGATGAGGCGCAGCCCGATCGCGGCCGAGAGACCGCCGATTCCGCCGCCGACGACCACCGCGCTCCTGCCCATGTCAGGTCCCCCAGTCCGCACCACGTATTTCTACATCTGTAGAAGGAGGATACCGCCCGCTCTCTACAGGTGTAGAAAGGGGTGGTGACCACAGATCGACGAACCGTCCTCGCCGACGCGGCCATCGGCGTGCTGGCCGACTCCGGGATGCGGGGCCTGACCCATCGGGCCGTGGACCGGGCGGCGGGCCTGCCGCCCGGGACGACCTCGGCGTACTTCCGCACGCGCCAGGCGCTGCTCACCGCGCTCGTCCGCCGGCTCGTCGCCCGCGACCAGGCGGAGCTCCGCACGGCCGGGGAGGACGCACCGGTGCCGCGAGACGCCGACGAACTGACCGACGGGCTCGCCGCGTTCGTCGAGCGGCGGCTCTCGGGGGAGGGGCGGCGGCGGACGATCGCGCGCCACGCCTGCGCCGTCGAGAGCGTGCGCCATCCGGAGCTGCGCGAGATCCTCGTGCCACGTGAGAACGCGGCCCGGGACCGTGTGCGGGAGTTCCTGGCCGCACAGGGTGTCGCCGACGTCGAGGGCCGCAGCCTCACCCTGCTGGCATGTGTGGACGGACTGGTCTTCGACCGGTTGGTCGGCGGCGGGGGCGTGCCCCGCGAGGAGATCCGGGGGCTGGTCACGGCGGCCCTGAGGGAGTCCGCCGGGTGACAGCCGGCCGGGGAGCGGGCCACGGGGCAGCGGGCCGGGGCCGCGCCGCCCCGGCCCGCTCGGCCCCTCGGGGCCGCGCCTCCCGCTCAGCCCGCGCAGTACGTGTCCCGCTCCGGCCGCACCCCCGTCGTGAGGAACGTGGTGACCGCGCTGTCGCCACAGGCGTTGCCGTTGCCCAGGTAGACGGCGTGTCCTCCGTGGTCGACGGCGACGAGGCGGGCCCGGTCGCCGAAGGCCTCGCGCATCTTCAGGGCGCCGGAGTACGGGGTCGCCGGGTCGCGCAGGCCCTGGATCATCAGGATGTTGGACGGTCCCTCGTCCGTGATCCTGGTCGGCCGGCCCACGGGGGCGTCCTTCCAGAAGGCGCACGGTGTGATGTTCGCCGTCATTCCGGCGGTGAGCGGGTGCTTCAGGCGGTCGGCGGCGACGGCGCGCCGGTACGACGGGATGCTGCTCGGCCAGCGCACGTCGTTGCAGATCACGCCCACCGTGACCGCCGCGTCCGGGTCCGGCATCGGCCCGGCCAGCTCGGCGGGCAGGACGGGCTTCACCGACGCGTCCCGGGCATCCTGGACGAGCCCGGCCAACCCGGCGAAGGCACTGTCCCTGTACAGGGCGAGCTGGACCGCCTGCCGCAGCCGATTGCCGGTCAGCGGGACGCCCGCCGTGGTGGACTCCTTCGGCTCACGGTCCAGTCGCGCCGCCAGTTCCAGGACCAACGGCCGCACGTCCTCGGCGCGTTCGGCCAGCCGCAGCCCCTCCGCCTCCCGGGCCGGATCCGCGGCCCATCGCGCGAAATCGGGGAAGCGGTCGTCCGCGCCCACGGCCATGTTCGCCAGCCAGCCCACCTCGACGCGGGACGGGTCGGGGTCGCCGCTGCTGTCCAGCACCCACCGGTCCGTGTGCTGCCCGTACTTCTGGGCGTACACGGCACCCACATAGGTGCCGTACGAGGTCCCCCAGGCCGACAGCTTCTCCTCGCCCAGCGCCTGCCGGAAGCGTTCGATGTCCCGCACCTCGTTGGCCGAGGTCAAACTCCGCAGCACCGCTCCCCCGTTGCGGGCGCACGCCTCGGCGATCCGCCGCGACCGCTCCACGTTCTCGGTGATCGAACCGTCGGCGGCGGGCCAGGACCGCAGATTCACCATCTCCCGGTCCTCCGGGGCGAGCCCGCAGCTCGCCTTCGTGCTGCCGCCGACGCCGCGCGGGTCGAGGCTCACGATGTCGTACTGCCCGGCCGTCTCCCGCCGCAGTTCCTCCCCCTTCTGCGTCACCCGCTGCACCCCGGACGAGCCGGGGCCGCCGGGGATCACCAGCAGCGTGCCGCGCCGGGCCGAGGGGCGGTCGCTGCGCAGCCGGGTCACGGCGAGGGTGAGCTGCGGGCCGTCCGGGGTCCGGTAGTCGAGCGGTACGGGCAGCTCGGCGCACTCCTGCGCGGCGGGGCCGCCGGACTCGGCGCAGGGCCGCCAGTCGAGTGCGGGTAAGGCGCTGCCCGCGTGGGCCGTCGGGGCCGCGGCCCCGGTGAGAGCGGTGGCGGCAACGGTGACGGACAGGGCGATGAACGCGGCGGATCTGCGGTGAGTCGTCATGCCGCAAGCCTCGTCGAACCGAGGGCCCCGGCCCATCCGGGAGGCATGACGGCACGGGGTGGGGTTGTCCCCCGAACTCCCGTCCGGAAATCAGTGGTTGTCCCTGCCGAAAAGCAGCTTCCACGGCGCCAGCGCGGACTCGATCTGCACGCTCAGGCCGAGCTTCGATTCGCCCTCGACCCGCTCCTCGAATCGGATCGGCACCTCGACGATCCTCAAATGGCGCCGGACGGTGCGGTAGTTCATCTCCACCTGGAACGAATAGCCGTTGCTTCGGACCGAGGACACATCGATCGCCTTCAGCGTCGATGCCCGCCAGGCCTTGAAACCGGCGGTGGCGTCCTTCACCCGCAGCCGCAGGATCGCGTTCACATAGAAATTCGCCCATGCGGAGAGGGCCTTGCGGTGCCAGGGCCACTCCGTGGCGAGCGAACCGCCCGCCACATAACGGGAGCCGATCACCACGGCGGCGTCCTCGGCGAACAATTTCTCGATCATGACCGGGAGTCTCGACGCCGGATGGGAGAGGTCGGCGTCCATCTGCACCACCACGTCCGCGCCCTCGGCGAGCGCCCGTGTCATGCCCGCCACATAGGCGCGCCCCAGCCCGTCCTTCTCCTTGCGATGCAGCACACCGACCATTCCCGAGGTGTCGCCCGCGAGCTTGTCGGCCACCTCGCCGGTCCCGTCCGGCGAATTGTCGTCCACCACGAGAACATTCAGATCGGGCAGGCCCAGTTCCGCCAGCAGATTCACGAGGACGGGCAGGTTCGCCCGCTCGTTGTAGGTGGGCACGACCACCACGATCTTCGGCGAGGTCTTCTCCACGGCCATTTCCCTCGTGCCCCCTTGAGATTTTTTCGCGTCCCCCGGCGCGATCCCCCGGTCCTCCCCGCGCGGGATCGCGCGAGCCTAACATCCGGACATCCTGGCCCGACAAAAACGGAATGCCTCATTCTGTTCTGGATCCGCCGATCGAGGCCCTGTGAATTCACCGCGGAAACAGCGGGAACAGCGGGATGCACGGCACTCGGGGCCGCTCGTCGGATGCTTCGGCCACGGTCCTCCCGACCGGGCCGGCGGACCGACGGACCGACGGGCGGGGAGGGGCGGGCTCGCTCGGGAGCCCTACGGGACCGACGGCCGCGGCCCGGCGGCCCCGCGGCCGGACGCCGGCGAAGACCGTCGGCGTCCCCTGCCACCGCGATGCGAGGCGGTGGCAGGGGAACGCCGTTCGGGAGGAGCCGTCACCGGACGTCGGGCGATTCAACCCGGTCCACGTCGGCAGCGGCCCGTCAGCCGCCGACCCTAGGCACTCCGTCCGCCCCGTGCCGCACACCACGCCAACGGCCCGTCCGGCACCACTCCAACGGCGGACGCCGGGGTGCGCACGGGCCCGGCCGTCCCCGCCGGGGGCCCTCGCCGCAGAGGCTCCCCCGCAGGCGCTCTCCGTACAATCCGCCTACGGCGTGACAGGCACGACCCGAGCGAGAGGTTCCTCCAGTGGCAGTCGACAGCACC
This sequence comes from Streptomyces sp. NPDC101194, assembly GCF_044767885.1. Lineage (NCBI taxonomy): Bacteria > Bacillati > Actinomycetota > Actinomycetes > Kitasatosporales > Streptomycetaceae > Streptomyces > Streptomyces sp. NPDC101194. The sequence goes on along the minus strand of NZ_JBIWOS010000004.1, from coordinate 438,814 downwards.
GCTCCGCCCTCGCGACCCGTCACCGTCGTCACCGGTGGCAGCCGCGGCATCGGCGCCGCGACCTGCGTCCGCCTCGCGTCCGAGGGGCACGACCTCGCCCTGGGCTTCGTGAGCGACGCCGAGGCCGCCGAGCGGACCGCGGCGGCGGTGCGGGCCGCGGGGGCACGCTGCGTCACGGTGCGGGTGGACACCTCCGTGGAGGCCGACGTGGAACGGCTCTTCGACACCGCCGCCGCGCAGCTCGGCCCCGTCACCGGACTGGTCAACAACGCGGGAGTGACGGGACCTCTGGGGCGGCTCGTCGACACCTCCACCCGGACGCTGCGTCAGGTCCTCGACGTGAACGTCCTCGGCTATCTGCTGTGCTGCCGCCGGGCGGCACAGGACATGGCGACCAACGGGTCCGGAGCGATCGTCAACGTCTCCTCGGCCGCCGCCACCCTCGGCAGCCCCGGGGACTTCGTCCACTACGCCGCCACGAAGGGGGCGACGGACACCCTGACGGTCGGGCTGTCCAAGGAACTGGGGGCCGACGGCATCCGGGTCAACGCGGTCGCCCCGGGAATGATCGACACCGACATGCACGCCACGGCGGGCGACCCCGGCCGTGCGCAGGCGGCCGTGCCCGGCATCCCGCTCGGCCGCCCCGGGGCCGCGCCGGAGATCGCGGCCGCCATCGCCTGGCTGCTGTCCGCCGAGGCGTCCTACGTGACCGGAGCGGTGCTCCGGGTCGCGGGCGGACGCTGACAGGAGGGTCATGGGCCGCCGTCGGGGCGGCACGCGCGACACACGTCACGCACACTGACCCATCGGTCAGTTGATGACGACCTGACCAGCGGTCATAATGCAGGTGTAGCCCTTCACGCATCCCCCGTCGTGAAGGGCTACACCACTATGCGCAGCATGCCCCTTTTACTCATGACGACTTCACGGGCAGGGGACTCCCCTCGTGGTTCCCTGCCCGTGTTTTTTCGAGTTAACAGTGACGTAGAGTGTTTGCGCAAGCCCGCTCCCGTACCGCCCACCGCGCTGAGGACGTCCCGTCAAGGTTCGTTACAGTACGAGCCCGTTGACCGAATCGGAGACCGTGCGGCGCCGGTCGGACGGGGCGGATACGTGGGAGACCGGATGAACGGCGGCAAGGAACGCGTGCCGGAGCTGCGGACGTTGCAGCAGAAGGTCGAGTACATGGTGGAGAAGACGTTCCCCGGCCAGAAGGTCTCGGGACGGGTCTTCGCCGACCTGGTCAAGGAACGCGGCGGCTCCCTCTCGCACAGTTATTTCTCCAACATCCTCGCCGGAAAGGTCACTCAGCCCTCCGAGGACATCCTCAAGGCACTCGGCCTGGGCTTCGGCGTGGACTGGCGGTTCTTCAAGGAGGAGTCCGAGGTCGTCGACGACGTCGTCGCCGGACTCCAGTTCCTCGCGAAGCGGCGTACGGGAGAGATCAGCGGACTGGCCGGACGCGGCCTCGACGAGGACGGACTCCCTCCGGAGCTGCTGCAGTTCGCGCTCTCCCTGCTGGAGGACGCCAAGGTGCGGCGGAACACCGTCGACGGTGACGGCGCCGTCCCCTTCGGCGAGCCGGAGAAGTAGGTCCTCATGTCGCTGCGCCAACTGCGCAAGGAGTGCGAGGCCGGGCTGGCCGACCTGCCCATCCCCGCCCCCTTCTCCATCGACGCACTGGTGGCGAACATGGAGACGGCCCGCGGCCGCGCCATCGTGCTGCACGAGATGCCCGACCGGCTGGCCCGCGTCAACGCCGCCTGCGGTCTGCGGCTGAAGACCGGCGGGACCAGCTTCGTGCTCTACCGGCGCCGCCCGACCGCGTACCAGACCCAGCACGTCATCCTGCACGAGCTGTGCCACGAGTGGTTCGACCACGGCACCTCCCTCGATCCGGAACAGCTCCGGCGGCTGCTGCCGGTCTTCGACACCTCGCTGATCACCCGGGTCCTCGGAACCGAGGCCCCGTCGCGGCCGCCCGCGGCCGCCGGTGGTCCGCAGCCGGTGGCCGCCACGATCGCCGACGCGCTCCGCTCGGGCGACGGCACCGTGCAGGCCCGCGCGCAGTACGACACCCACGACGAACGCATGGCCGAGTTCGGCGCCTCGCTCATTCCCCGCATGGCCAGGGACGTGACGAGCGACGACATGGTGGGACGCCTGGCGAACTCCCTCGCCCGGCCCGTCGCCAACCGTCGCCGCGGCCTGTTCCGCCGCACCTGACACCGAACGTTCCCCCATTCCCCCACTTCCGAGGAATCCGCCGTGACCCCGCTCGACCTCGCCGGCTATCTCGTAGCGGCCCTGATGACGGCCGTCGCCCTCTGGCGCATGCCGGCCGCCCTGTGGGGCGACGAAGAAGACAAGCGCCGCCGGGCCCTGTGGGGCTGCTACGCGGGGTTCGCCGTCGCGCTGTGGACCAAGACCCGGGCCGTACGCATCGCCCTCAACGACAGCGCCGTCACCGACCTCGCCGTCCTCATCAAGCACTACACGGCGACGATCGCGATCCTGGCGATCCTCAGCTACATCGTCGCGATATACGGCCATTACCCCGACGCCGGAACCGTTCCGCGCCATGTGCGCTTCGCCCGCGCCATCCAGCAGGTGGCGACCAAGGCGTCGATCGCCACGCTGATCCTGCTGACCGTGCTGTTCTTCACCGTCGTCGACCGTTCCGTGCCCTCGGACCGCTTCGTCGCCGATCACGCGGGGCAGTGGGGCGCCACCCTGTACATGAGCGTGTTCTACCTCTACCTGGGCACCGCGTCCGCCGTCTGCGCCTACCAGTGGGCGCTGGCCACCGCCGGTGCCGGACTGCGCCATCTGCGCGTGGGCCTCGGGATGATGACCTTCGCCATGTTCATCGGGGTCGGGTACACCGTCAGCCGGACCCTGTTCCTGTGGATCGGCGTCGTCGACACCCCGAGCGAGGACTTCGCCCTGAAGTTCGACGAGATCACCGAGGCGGCCCAGGTGGTGCTGTTCGCCTTCTTCGCGGTGGGCGCCTCCGTTCCCGCCCTCGGCAAGGGACAGCGGCGCGCCAGACTGTGGCGGGCCCAGGTCAAACTGCACGGCCTCTGGTACGAGTTGATGACGGCCTTCCCCGAGCAGCCCTTCGACCCCCCGGCCTCGCTGGCCCGCGAGCTGACCCGTTTCGACACCCCCGCCGACCTGCGTGTCGACCGTTGGGCCGCCGATATCGCGGACGCCGTCGAGAAGCTGCGCCACTACGTCCCGGACACCCTGCTCCCGGCCGCCAGGGCCGCCGCCGCGGACGACAGCGGCGACGCCCCGGACGGCGGGAAGGCCGGACCGCTCGCCGAGGCGTACTGGATCAAGGCGGCGCTGCGGGCCAGGAGCACCGGAGCGCCCGCCTCGGGCGCCGCGACGGTCGCGGCCCGGCACGCCACCGACCAGGACGGCGAGGTGGCCTGGCTGGTCCGGGTGGCCACCGCCTGTCGGACGGTCACTCAGGACCGGGCGGAGCAGGTGCTGGCCCGCGCCGTGTCCGCCGCGTCCGCAGAGTCCGCGCCGGCCACCGGAACCACCGCACCGGCCCGCACCCCGTCCCTGGAGGAGACAGCATGACGTCCACCGACACCACCGGAACGACCGGCCCCACCGGTGCGGCCGACGCCGCCGCATCGCCGCGCACCGACGCCGCGCGCACCGTCACCGACGTCTTCCAGCCGCGCAACCTGCTGCTGGTCGGCATGCTCGGCATCGGCCTGGCCGCCGCCGGTCACTGGACCGGACTCCTCTGGGGTCTCCTCGGCGCCCTGTGCGCCGGGATCGTTCCCGCCGGGTACATCGAATGGGAGCGGGGGCGCGGCACCTGGGGCGACCGCCATGTCGTCGACCGCACCAAACGGGCCCCGATCTTCTTCGTCATCCTCGGCTCCATAGGCGCCGGTTCACTGGTGATGGTCCTGGGCCACGCCCCCACCGGCATCCTCGTGGCGATGCTCGCCCTCTGGGCGATGACGGTGATCCTGCTGGCCGTCAACACCGTCTGGAAGATCTCGGTGGACGCCGCCGTCGCCTCGGCCGTCGTCGCGCTGCCCGCCGTGGTCCACTCCCCGTGGTGGCTGCTCGCGTACACGATGACCGTCGCCGTGTGCTGGTCGCGTGTCGCGCTCGGGTACCACTCGGTGGCGCAGACGGTCGCCGGGGCGTCGCTGGGGGCCGCGACCGCGGGCACGTTCCTGTTCGTCTGAGCGCTGTTCGACGGCACGGCCCGCCCGCCGGGTGATGACGCGAGGACCACCGTTGAACCGATCGCCCCCGGGGTACAGGTGCCCCGTGCCGAACTTCGAGATCACCACCGCAAGCGCCGACGACCTCACGATGCTGGCCGAATGGGCCCACGAGGAGAGCTGGAATCCCGGGCTGACCGACCGTCATGCCTTCTTCGCCGCGGACCCGCGCGGCTTCCTGATCGGCCGGCTCGACGGCGTGCCGGTCTCCTGCGTCTCCGTGGTCCGCTACGGCCGCGACTTCGGGTTCCTGGGCTTCTACCTCACCCGCCCCGAACTGCGCGGCCAGGGATACGGCATCCAGCTGTGGCAGGCCGGCATGGCCCGGCTGGACGGGCGCAACGTCGGGCTGGACGGTGTCGTGGCCCAGCAGCCCAACTACCGCAAATCGGGCTTCCGTTCCGTCTGGACGAACATGCGCTACGAGGGCCGGCCGCTCGCCGGTCCGCCCGTCCCGTCCGGCACCGCCCTGGTCGACGCCCGCTCCGTCCCGTTCGACCTGCTGGCCGCCTACGACCGCCGCTTCTTCCCCGCCGACCGCGACAGCTTCCTCGCCCCGTGGATCGCCGGTCCCGGGCGCACCTCGCTCGCCGCCGTCCGCGACGGGGAGCTGCGGGGCCTCGCCGTGACGCGCCCCTGCCGTACGTCGTCCCGCATCGGTCCCGTGTACGCGGAATCGCCCGAGGTGGCCGGCGCCCTCGTCGGCGCACTCGCGGCCACCGCCCCGGACACCCCGGTGGCGATCGACGTACCCGACGTCAATCCGGCGGCCGTGCGCCTCGCGGAACGGCTGGGGCTCACCCCCTCGTTCGAGACCGCCCGGATGTACACGGGCCCGTCACCGGATGTGGATCATTCCGGCCTGTTCGGCATCACCAGCCTGGAGCTGGGCTGACCGGCCCCGGGGTGCCGGACGGTTTCCCGGGTCAGGGGGCGGTGCGGGGCCGGGTGCGCGAGGCCAGTACGGCTATGTCGTCCTCCGCGCCCGGCCCGAACCGCCGCAGGACGTCGTCCAGCAGCTCGTCGAGGCTTCCGCCCGCGGGCAGCGTCAGTTCCCTGAGGCGGGCGACGGAGACGTCGATGTCCTCCCCGCGCCGCTCCACCAGGCCGTCGGTGTACAGGAACAGCACCGTGCCCGGCCCGAACTCCAGGGACGTCGTCCGGTACCCGCCGTACCCGGTGCCGAGCGGCGGTCCCACCGGCATCTCGTCGCACACCCTGGTTCCCGCCGTTCCCGGATCGATGAGCACCGGCGGCAGATGGCCGGCGCTCGCCACCTGGCACGTCCCGCCCTCCCGGTCGACGACGGCCAGCAGACAGGTCGCCGCCCGGTCCAGTCCGGACCGTTCGACCATCCGGTCCAGCTGTTCCAGGATGCGGTGCGGCGGCAGCTCGTCGTCGGCGAACATCCGCAGCAGCGAGCGGTAGTGGCTCATGGCCACCGCCGCCTCCACCCCGTGGCCCATCACGTCGCCCATCGCCTTCAGGTGTCTTCCGTCCCGCAGCGGTATCACGTCGAACCAGTCGCCGCCGACCATCACGCTCCGGTCGGCCGGGAGATAGCGGGTGGCGATCTCGATGTGCGGGTGCGGCGGGCGCGGCTCGGACAGCAGGGCGCGCTGCAGTTCCAGGGCGATGCTGTGCTCGTGGCCGTACCGGCGGGCGTGGTCGAGATCGACGGCGGCGCGGCCGGCGAGTTCCCGGGCGACCACCACGTCCTCGTCCGTGAAGTCCGGTGAGTCCCCCGCCCGGACCAGGCCGAGGATGCCGAGCGGACGGCTGCGGACGGTGAGGGGCACGATGACCGCCGAATGCATCCCGAGGGCGCGGTAGGCGGCGACCTGTTCCGGAGCAGGGGCGGAGCGCCTGAGCTGGTCGTCGGTGGTGTGGTTCTCCACGACCGGCTGGTTGGTCGCCAGACACCGCTGCACGGCCGCGCCTTCCTGGTAGTCGACGTACTCGCCGGTCAGTCCGAACTCCGCCAGTTCGGCGCGCAGCCCGGTCACCGCGGTCAGCGCCGCCCTGCGCAGCCGCAGCACACCGGCGGGCGCGGGGCGTACCGGAGCGGCGACGGGCGGGAACACCTCGACCGTGGCGAGGTCCGCCAGGCCCGGTACGACGAGGTCGACGAGTTCCGCGCAGGTGGTGTCCATGTCGAGCGTGGTGCCGATCCGGGTGGCCGCCATGTCGAGCAGGGTCAGGTGCCGCCGGGCCTGCGCCAGCTCCTGCCGTCCCCGGTCCGCGTTCATGATCTCCAGCACGATCCCGGCCAGACCCACGACCCGCCCGCCGACCTCCAGCCGGTGGTACACCCCGCGCCAGTACCGTCGGCCGGTGCCCGCCGCGGCGGTGAATCCGCTGGAGGTGATCTCACGGGGTTTCCCGTCGGCGAGCACGGCCCGCATCATGTCCTCGCCCGCGTCGACCCCGGGGAGGACCTCGGAGACGGTGCGTCCCAGGTGCTCGGCGGCCGGAACCCCGTTGAGCCGTTCGAGGGCCGGATTGACGTACAGATATCTCAGCCCCACGTCGAGGACGCCCACCCCGGCCGTGGTGCCCTCGATCAGGGCCACCAGGTTCGCGGGGTCGAACGGCACGGCGCCGTGGGCGTACGCATCGGCCTGCACGTCAACCTCCTGGGGCGGGGCACGGACCTCCCGCAGCCCGGCCCTCAATCGTCGGCCGCCCACCCGCGCGGCGCATCCGCAGCCGGGTCCCGCCGCCCCCTCGTCCGCCGGGCGGGTCCGGCCGCCCCTTTCGCGCGCACGCGGCGCCTCCCGCGGGGGAACGGCCCGCACATGGCCGCCGGGCCCCGGACGTGTGAACGCCCGGAACTCCGGCGGCGGGGATTCCGGCAGTCGCGGCTCAGGTGAGCGGGTGCGATGTCCGGCCGGACGCCTCGTCTATCTCGTCGTGCGCCTTCGTCAGCATCTTCATCGCCAGTTCATTGAGCGCTCTGGCTCCCGCGATCTCCTCACCGACCCGCGGCTGATCCTTGTCGGAGGGGTGACGGCTCGCATACCCGTGGGCCCGCACCTCGTTCCCGTCCGGAAGCCGGACCAGGGCGGCCGCGCGCGTGCGGTGGGTGTCCTCCTCGAATTCCAGATCCACATGCCACCCGACAGTTGTCTGCACCATGACGATCACCTCCCTACCAGGGTGCTCCCGTTCCCCCGCCCCTGCACCACGGCACCGGCCCCGGAGACGGGCGTGACCCCGGCACCGCGAGCCGTCACGTCCTCGCGCGACCTTTGGCCCCCGGCCGCCCGCGTCCGGACAGGGCGTGGTCCCGCCGGCCGAGACCGAGCCGGTCCAGGTCGAGGGTCCCGTCCGTCGCCGGGGCGGCCAGGGGCAGTCGGAGCGCCGCCGTGACCGCGTCGGGCAGCGGGCCCAGGCCCAGCAGGCCGGTGACGACACACGTCGTCAGCTCGTGCCAGGCTGCGGCGCGCCGCAGCATCGCGTGGTCGCTGCCCCGGATCGCGATCAGACAGGCGTGGGCACCGGCCCGGCGGGCGCGGACGGTGAAGGACTGGGACTCCCGGGGGCTCGTGACCCGGTCGCGGGTGCTGTGCAGCAGAACGACGTCGCGGCCGGCGAGCTGGGCGACCGGATCGTCGGCCGGGCACCACGGGGCGAGACCCACCACGCCGCGCACCAGCGGATGACCGGCGGCGCGCAGGGCGGCGCGGGCACCCATCGAGTGGCCGACCAGTACCACCGGAATCTCACCGGCCTCGCGGCGCAGGGCGTCGAGCGCGCGTACGGCGTCGTGGTACGGGTCCTCGCGGGGGCCGTTCCAGCCTCGGTGGGTGTAGCGGGCGGGGCGTACGAGGACGTCCGCCGCGCCGTCGCCCGTCGCCCCGGCGAGGGCCCGGGCGAAGGGGCGCATCCGCGCGGCCGGCAGGTTCATCGGGCCGGGCGGGGGCGGGCCCAGGCCCGTCTCACGGCCGCCGTGCAGCAGGAGCACGGCGGCGGAGGGTGGTCGTCGGTCTGGCATGGGTACCTCCTGGTGCGGGGGGCCGGTCCCGTGACGAGCATGCTGTACGGAGCACCACCCGGAAGACTTCCGCAGCACCGAACCTCGGAGGAACCGACATGGGATCGTCACCGCAAATCGGCCGGACCGCACCGGACTTCACGCTGCCGGGCGGTGTGCTCACCGGCGAGACGTTCGAACGCCGCGACCACACCCTCTCCGCCGCACGGGGGCGCGCCGTGGTCCTCGCGTTCTACCCGGGCGACAACACGGCCGTGTGCACCAAGCAGCTCTGCTCGTACTCCTCGGGCATGGAGACCTTCGACGGACTCGACGCGGAGGTGTGGGGAATCAGTCCACAGGGTGTGGACAGCCATGAGTCCTTCGCCCGCGCCCACGGACTGCGGATGCCGCTGCTCGCGGACGCCGGGCGGGAGACCGCCCGCGCGTACGGCGTCGCGGCGCCCGGGATCGGGGTGCGCCGCGCGGTCTTCCTCATCGGGCCGGACGGCGTGCTGCGCTGGAAGCACGTGGCGCTCCTCGGCGCCACGTTCCAGTCCCTGGACACGTTGGCCGAACAACTGTCCGGCATCAAATCTGCATAAAGATTGCCGGAACCCGGCAGTGTCCGTTGCCGGGCTCGTATGGGAGCATGCAGCCAGTTCGACGGAAACGCTCGGGGGAGACATGCGTCGGGGATTGCGAAGGTCGGGGAGGGTGTTCACGTGACGTTGTTTCTCGGTCTCGGAATCGCGGGAATCGTCCTGCTCGTCCTGTCGCTGATCTTCGACGGGATCCTCGAAGGCCTTTTCGGAGGCGTACTGGACGGCCTCTTCGACGGCCTCCTGTCCCTCCCCGTCATCGCCGGATTCCTCTCCATGCTCGGCTTCGGCGGCGCGATCGTGCTCGGCACCACCGGCGCCAGCACGGTCGTCGCCACCGCCGCCGGAGTTCTGGCGGGGGTCGTCGCGGCCTGGCTGACCTGGAAGTTCAGCAAGGCCCTGATGAGGGACCAGACCAGCACCACACCCCGCGGCGAGGATCTCGTCGGCACGTCCGGGTCGGTCGTCACGGCCATCCCGGCCGACGGCTACGGCGAGGTCCTGCTGCGGCTCGCGGGCCAGCCCGTGAAGCTGGCGGCGAAGAGCCCGGTGCCGGTCGCACGCGGCACCGAGATCTGGGTGGAGGCGGCGCTGTCGACCACCTCGGTCGCGGTGCGCCCCGTCGAGCGCTGAGCACCGTCAGCCGTTGCACCGTCCGAAAACAAGCTGCCGTCCCCACAGGGAGGCAGGGGGGACACCCTTATGAGCCCAGTCGTGACCGCAGTCGTCGGAGTCGTCGTACTCCTGATCCTGCTCGCCCTCGTCGTCATCACCCGCTACAAGGTCGCCGGGCCCAGCGAGGCGTTCATCATCACCGGACGCCGCGGCAAGAAGTCGACCGACCCGGTGACCGGCCGCACCAGCATCGACAACAGCGGCCAGAAGGTCGTCGTCGGCGGCGGCGTCTTCGTCGTCCCGTTCGTCCAGCAGAAGTTCACCCTGGACCTGTCCAGCCGGCACATTCCGATCGCGGTGCGCGGTGCCGTCACCCTGCGCGGTGTGAAGTCCAACCTCGAAGGCGTCGCGATCGTCAAGGTCGGCGGCAGCGAGGAAGCGATCCGGGCCGCCGCCCAGCGATTCCTCCAGCAGCAGGACGGCATCGTCGGCTTCACCCAGGAAGTGCTCTCCGGCGCCCTGCGCGCGATCGTCGGCCGGATGTCGGTCGAGGACATCATCCGCGACCGTGCCGCGTTCGCCGGTCAGGTCGCGGAGGAGGCCGAGGCCAGCCTCTCCGGCCAGGGCCTGATCCTGGACGCCTTCCAGATCCAGGACATCACCACCGAGGGCTCCTACCTCGAAGACCTCGGTCGCCCCGAGGCCGCCCGCGCCAAGCAGGAGGCGGACATCGCCGAGGCGATCGCCAAGCGCGCCTCCGAGCAGGCCCGGCTCAAGGCGGCCGAGGAGATCGCCATCGCCGAGCGGACCTTCTACCTCAAGCAGGCCGAGATCAAGGCCGAGACGGAAGCCGCCGCGGCCAAGGCCAACGCGGCGGGCCCGCTCGCCGAGGCCGCCCGTCGGCAGGAAGTCCTTCAGGAGCAGGAGAAGGTCGCCGAGCGCCAGGCCGCACTGACCGACCGCGAACTCGACACCAAGGTCCGCAAGCCCGCCGACGCCGCCCGCTACCAGGCCGAGCAGGAGGCCGAGGCCCGCCGGATCGCCCAGGTCAAGGAGGCCGAGGCGGACGCCGAGCGCTCCCGGCTGACCGGTCAGGGCGAGAAGCTGCACCGTTCGGCACTCGCCGACGCCGTACGCATCGAGGGCGAGGCGGAGGCCGCGGCCATCGCGGCCAAGGGTGCGGCCGAGGCCGAGGCCATGCAGAAGAAGGCGGACGCGTTCGACCGGTACGGCGACGCGGCCGTGCTCCAGATGCTGGTCGAGGTGCTGCCGCAGGTCGTCGCCAAGGCGTCCGAACCGCTGGGCGCCATCGACAAGATGACCGTGATCTCGACGGACGGCGCGAGCCGGGTGTCCCGTACCGTCACGGACAACGTCGCGCAGGGCATGGAACTCCTCAGCTCCGCCACGGGAGTCGACCTGGCCGCGCTGCTGAAGAACCTCAAGGGCGGCACCGGCGAAGCGACTTCGGCCGGCCTTCCCGGCCGGGACGCGGACGCGACCGCCGCGGCCGCCAACGGGAAGATCGAGATCACCGACTGACCCGGACCGCACCCCCGCCCGTGCCCGGCCGGCACCGCACCGGCCGGGCACGCGCACGTCCGGACCGGTGGGGGCCGGCCTCAGTCCGCCAGATCCACCCGCACCGTCAGCAGGTCCGTCCCCAGTGCCCGCACCGCGGCGCTGTTGTACCGCGGCAGCTTCTTGAGCCGTGCACGGGCGTCGTCCTCGGGCAGGAGGTGGGCGGTACCGGTGTGCCACCGTCCCCCGATCCTCACCCGGACCCGGGGGTCGGCCTGGATGTTGCGGATGTAGTGCGACTTCTCGCCGTACTCCGACACCAGCCAGAACTCCCGGCCCACCCGTCGGCCGCCCACCGGGGTGGGGCGCGGGAGGCCCGAGGTGCGACCCGTCGTCTCCAGGAGGGTCTGCGACCGCAACCGTCTGGTGAGCGGGTTGGCGACATGCCGCTGGAACGCCGTGACCGCCCGGAACTTCAGATCCCGAAAGTCCGCCATCGCGTGTCCCTTCCGCCCGTCGGCGCCCATGGGCGACCCGACCGGTCCCTGACGACTGTGCCCGCGAGCCTACGACCATGTCGCCGTATCACGGACGCTTCCGCAAGCCCGCGTGGCGGCGAGAACGCGGACGGACCCGCCTCCTGCCCTCGCTCCCGCCCCTGCTCGCCCTCGTTGACCGCCGCGATCCGCTCCTTCGGTCGTCAGGCTCCCTGCCGTACGGCCGGCACCCCGAACCAGGCAGGTGGATGCCGATCGGCGGGCACGGGCCGGCCGAGACCCCGCCGGTGCTGCGCGCGCCTGCCGAATCCCTCTCCGCAGAGGGAGGGAAACCCCTGAACAGGCCGATCTTGGCTGATATACGCTGCGCCTGATTTGATCGAACAGTTCGGCGAATCCGCGCCCGTCGGATACGCCCGCCCGGGGGGGCATTCCCATGACTTCGCAGTCCCGCGTGGTGCTCGGCATCGCGCTCACTCCCGTCCTCGCTCTGGCGGCCGCGGCCCCGGCCGCCGCCCGTCCCACCGCCACGATCGCGGCCCCGGCCGCCGGCACCACCGCCACGGCCGCCGTCGAGACGCGTGCGCCGGGCCCGTGGGGCACCCGCACCCTGCACGCCCCGAGCCCCGACCCCGCCTCCGCCTCCGGCGGGCTGAACGCCCTGGAGTCGGCCGGGAACGGCGCCCTCGTCTCCCTCACCGGCGACGGGCTCTCCCGTTCCACCCGGATCCGGCCCGCCGGCAGCACCCGTTGGCTCGCCCCGCAGACCTGGCCGGACGCCGGCGGGTACAACACCGAGCTCGTCTCGCTCGGCGACGGCTCGGTGCGCCTGGTCTGGCGGGCCGCGCGCGCCGACGACCACAACAACCACTGGCTGAAGGTGGCCACCCTCGCGCCCGGCGCGACCGCCTTCTCCGAGCCCGAGTACGTGGCCGCGGTCCCCGAGAAGGGCTACCACCACCTGGCGGCGGCCCCCGATGGCCGGCTGATCGCCGTGTGGTCGGTCTCCGGCGTGGTGAAGGCCGCCGAGAAGGCCGGCCCGCAGGCCGCGTGGACCGCTCCGGCCGACCTCAACGAGCAGCCGCCGTCCGGCAGCCGGGACATTTCCGCCATGGATCTGGCGGTGGCCCGGGACGGCACCGCCCTGCTGGTGTGGCAGTGGCAGGCGAGCAAGGCCGTCGTCGCCCTGGAGAAGGCCCCCGGCGCGTCCGCCTGGACCGCGGTCAAGGGCTTCCCGGTCCCGGGCGTGGACCTGGCGCGCCCGAAGGTGTTCGCCCATCCCCAGGGCGGCTTCGACGTGTTCTACGACGACACCGCGCACCTCATGCACACGCGCCGGACCGCCGGCGCCACACAGTGGAGCACCCCGCGGTCCGCCGCGGGCTCCGGCAGCACGTACGGGATGACGGCACCCGTCCACCTGCCCAACGGCGACCTCTTCGTCGCCGGCGCGCCCGGCTACTCGACCGGCCCCTGGTACGCGGTGCGCTCGGCGGCCACCGGCGCCTGGCAGCCGTACACGCAGCGCTTCTCCACGCACAAGAAGGTGCGCGCGGTCGGCGCGGCCGCCACCTCGGGCGGCACGGTCACGGTGACGTGGCGGGAGGGCTACTCGGGCGAGGAGTACGCGATGGCCGCCGTCTTCAAAGGCGGCACCTGGTCCGCCCCGCGGCGGCTGAGCGCGACGAGTGCCCGGTCCACCGGGGTGCCCCGGGTGGCCACCGATGCGCTCGGCCGACCCGTCGTGCTGTGGGACGAGTACAAGCCGACCGCGACGAACGGCATCGTCCTGGGCGGCGTCCACCAGGCCACCACCACCGCCCGCACGCTGCCCAAGTGGCGTGACCACACGGACGACGGCACGTCCGACCTGTTCGGCCGGAACAGCACCGGGCTGAGGGTGTACGCGGGCGACGCGACGAAACTGTCCGCGGGGCAGCGCGCGAGCAGCTGGCCGACGGGCACGCTCGTGCTGCCGTTCGGCGACCTCGACGGCGACCGCTGCAACGACGTGTTCGTCCGCTACCCGAAGGGCGAGGCCCGCGTCTACCCGACGATCTGCGGCGGGCTGCCCGACCAGCAGTCGTTCCACGTCAAGGTCTCCTCGGACTGGAGCGGGTACGACGCGGTCGTCTCGCCCGGCGACGTGACGGGCGACGGCCGGGCCGACCTGCTCACCCGGTCCGCCTCGACCGGGAAGCTGTACGTGTACGCGAGCAACGGCGCGGGCGGCTTCAAGGCCCGCTCGCTCGCCGGGTCCGGCTTCGGCGGCTACAAGAGGCTGATCGCCGCCGGGGACCTCGACGGCGACGGCAAGAACGACCTGCTGGCGCTCGACGCGTCGAACGAACTGTGGCGGTTCCGAGGGACCGGCGCCGGCACCTTCAAGCCCCGGTCGCTGGTCTTCAAGGACTGGGGCACCTCGTACAAGGACGTGGTCGGCGGGCTCGACCTGTCCGGGGACGGCCGGGCCGACCTGATCTCTCTCGACAAGAACGGTCGCGCCTGGCTGAACCGGGGCGACGGCCGCGGCGGCTTCGCCGGCCGGTCGCAGGTCGGCAAGGCCACGAACTGGTCGGGCATCCGCATCTCCTGACGGCGCGGATGCGCGGGCCGCTCGGGACCACGGGGTCCCGGGGGCCGGCTTCGCGTCGGGTTCCGACGGGCCCGGCCGGTCCACCTGCCCCTTCCCGGGCGAGGTGGGCCGGCCGGGCCCGTTCCACGTGCGCCGCCGCAGCCGCCGCGTCCACGACGGCCGGTCGGAGGACGTCGTGGAACAGGTGCGTCGGTGTCGATGTCGAGGCCATGACATGTGCCGCAGGCGAATCCGGCAGTCCCGCGCCCGGAAGGCGGCGGAACCCTCCGGATAAAGTAATGGGGACCTAAAGAGATCACCAAGTGCATCGCCGCACCGCCGCGCCCCTCGGGAGGACGTCATGGGAACCCACCGCACCACGCTGCCCGGAGTCGGTGTGCAGTACGACTACACGACCGAGTCGGGACAGCACATCTCCGTCGTCGTCCACCACGACGGGCGGCGGTTCATCGGCTTCTACGACCAGGACGACCCTGATTCGTGCCGCCTCTCGGTACCCCTGACACCGCAGGAGGCCACCGGCCTCGCCCACCTCATCGACTCCGCTCCCATCGACGCGGTGCGCACCGAGGGCATCGACCTCGTCACCGAGCACATACCGCTCGGATCCCGCTCCCCGTACGGCGGACGACTGCTCGGGGACACGAAGGCGCGGACGCGGACGGGGGCCTCGATCGTGGCCGTGCTGCGGACGCACAGCGCGCATCCGTCTCCCGGACCGGACTTCCGGCTGGCCATCGGGGACACGCTCGTCGTCGTGGGTACGAGGGAGGGCGTCGACACGCTCTCCGAGATCATTTCGGAGGGCTGACCGTGCACGACACGACCGCGCTGCTGGTGGAGCTCGGCTCCGTCATTCTGGGACTCGGCATCATCGGACGCTTCGCCGGGCGGATAGGGCTCTCGCCGATCCCGCTGTATCTGCTGGCGGGACTCGCCTTCGGGGACGGCGGGCTGCTGCCGCTGGGGGCCAGTGAGGAATTCACCGCCGTCGGCGCCGAGATCGGCGTCATCCTCCTGCTGCTCCTGCTCGGCCTCGAATACAGCGCCTCGGAGCTGGTGACCAGTCTCAAGACGCAATATCCGTCCGGAGCCGTGGACTTCGTGCTCAACGCGACCCCCGGGGCGGTGGCGGCGCTGCTGCTCGGCTGGGGGCCCGTGGGGGCCGTGGCGCTGGCCGGCGTCACCTGGATCTCGTCGTCCGGGGTGATCGCGAAGGTGCTCACCGATCTGGGGCGGCTGGGAAACCGGGAGACACCCGTCATCCTGGGCGTCCTGGTCATCGAGGACCTGTCGATGGCCGTGTATCTGCCGCTGCTCACCGCGATGCTCGCGGGAGTGGGACTCGCCGGGGGCAGCATCGCGCTGCTCATCGCGCTCGGCACCGTCGGGTTCGTGCTCTATCTGGCGCTGCGGCACGGACGGCTGATCAGCCGGGCCGTGTCCTCCGACAATCCGGAGATGCTGCTCCTGGTCGTGCTCGGCCTGACCGTCCTGGTGGCCGGTGTGGCGCAGGAGTTGCAGGTCTCCGCGGCCGTCGGGGCGTTCCTGGTCGGGATCGCGCTGTCGGGCGAGGTCGCCGAGGGGGCGCGCAAGCTGCTGACCCCGCTGCGGGATCTGTTCGCCGCCGTCTTCTTCGTTTTCTTCGGACTCTCCACCGACCCCTCCGCGATTCCTCCGGTGCTGCTTCCGGCGGCGCTGCTGGCCATCGTCACCGTCTTCACCAAGATCGGCACCGGCTGGTACGCGGCCCGGCGGGCCGGTATCGGTTCGCGCGGACGGTGGCGGGCCGGCGGAACGCTCGTCGCCCGCGGTGAGTTCTCCATCGTCATCGCCGGCCTGGCCGTGGCGACCGAGCCCCGTATCGGGCCCATCGCCACCGCGTACGTCCTCATCCTCGTCATCGTCGGACCGCTCACCGCCCGCTGGACCCAGCCGGTCGTGGCCCGGGTCCAGGCGTGGCGCGGCCGGGACGGCGGGGACACCACGGGCGGCGCCCGGATTCCCGCGGCCCGCCCGGCGCCCGCCGCGCAGGAGGAGTTCGCCTCGTCCGCCGACTGAGAGCCGGTCGAGCGACCTTCGACCGGACAGGCTCCGAGGCCGGACGAAGCGACCGGGACGACGTTCCGGCCCGGGTCCCCGGACAGCGCGCGGGCCCACCGCGCCCGCGGCATCGCACCACCACTGTTTCCGGACACAGCGGGCACCCGCCCTGCTAACTTCTACACGTCTGTAGAGTTGGATTCCGTTCCGGCAACACAACGCAACGCAACGTATGGAGACGACATGGCACTGTGGGATCGGATCAAGGAATCCGCTTCGTCGATGCAGTCGCAGCTGGAAGCGAAGAAGAACGACCTGAAGAGCGGTGCGTTCCGCGACGCGAGCATGGCGATGTGCGCCCTGGTCGCCGCCGCCGACGGTTCCATCGATCCGTCCGAACGCCAGCGTGTCGCCTCACTGATCGCCACCAACGAGGTTCTGCAGAACTTCCCGGCGGACGATCTGCAGCGCCGCTTCAACGAGTATGTGAACAAGCTCACCGCCGACTTCGCCTTCGGCAAGGTCAGCGTGCTGCAGGAGATCGGCAAGGCGAAGAAGAAGCCCGCCGAGGCGCGTGCCGTCATCCAGATCGGCATCGTCATCGGCGGCGCCGACGGCGACTTCGACAAGACGGAGCAGGCCGTCGTGCGGGAGGCGTGCTTCGCGCTCGACCTTCCGCCGCACGAGTTCGACCTGTAGGGCCTCCCGTTCGGATCACGCCGGGCCCGTGTGCCCCGGTGGCCGATCCGGACGAAGGACCCGAGGTACCCCGCGCGGACCGGTCTCCCGGCCCGCCCTCCGTACCGCCGGAACGACCGCGGACCGACCTACCACCGGTCCGCGCCCGGCAGGCCGGGGGTGCGCTACTCCCCCGATGCGCATCCCCGGCCACCTTCTTCCGAGACCCCGCCGCCGTTACGCGTCAGCATCGCGTAACGGCGGCGGGGTTTCGCGTCACGTGCGCGTCAAGGCCCTCCCGGCGTCCCTCCCCCGCAGGCATAACGTTGAGGACGCAGCAGCCCCGCTCAACCCGCCGCGTCGAGGAGGCACACCATGTCCGAGCGCAACGGAACGGACGATCCCGAACCTCTTGAACCCGGCCCGGCCGGACCGCTCTTCGTCCCCGCCCGGCCGGGACCGGTCGGCCTCGCCACCGGGTGGACGGCCCGCTTCTTCCGTACGCCGCTCGGCGACCGCACGGCCGTCGGCTTCACCTCCGCGCACCGGCTGGCCGCCACCCTGGGCGACGGTCAGCCCTGGATCAGGCTCTCCGAGCCGGCCCTGCGCGCGCTCGGCACACCGCTCGGGGTCACGGTGCTCACCGTCGATCCCCAACTGACCGCGCAGTCCCCCGGACGGGCCGTCCCCGCCGCCACGGCCAGGGTGCACCGGCCCGCCCCGTACCCGAGGTCGGGCCCCACCGCCGCCACCCGTTGCGGACGTTGACGACCGGTCGCGCAGAACCCGGCGCCCGCACGGGGGCGGCGCGGTCGGTGCGGGGCGGGTCACAGATCCTTGGCCGGCCAGTCCAGCAGCCGGGCGCCGATGACCGCCGTCTGGAGCGTGTAGCGGTGCATCGGGTCGGAAGGGTCGGCACCGGTCAGCTGATGGATCCGCTCCAGCCGGTAGGTCAGCGCCCGCACGCTCAGCGACAGCCGGCGCGCCGTCTCGGCGGCCACACAGCCCGAGTCGAAGTAGACGGTGAGCGTGCTCAGCAGGGGTTCGGCGCCGCCGCGCGCCTGCCGGAGCGGGCCCAATTGACTGCGCACCAGATCGGCCATCGCCTGCCGGTCACGGGTCAGCACCGGATAGACCAGCAGGTCGGCCGCGTACAGCACCGGATCGTCCAGATCCACCCGCTCCGCGAGATCGAGCGCGTCGAGCGCCTCGTCGTAGGACTGGACCACGCCGCCGGGGCCCCGGTGCGGGCGTCCGACGGCGACCCGGCCGCCGTCCGTCGCCGCGTGCGCCTGCTTGGCGAAGTACCGCAGGACATCGGGCTGGCTGCCGGGAGCGATGCAGACCAGCCGCCCGTCCTTCGTCGTGATCAGGATCTTCCGGCCGCTGAACCGCGTGAGCAGCGCCGCCTCCACGGTGCGCGGCACGGAGTCCGTCTCGGTGTACGCCTCCGGGCCCGTCGCCACCGCGACCGCGTGGGCGCGCGAGAGACGCAGCCCGAACCGGGTGGCGCGCTCGGCGAGCCGGCCCAAGTCGCTGCGCCCGTACAGCAGATCGTCGATGAATTCGCGGCGGGCCGCCTCCTCGCGCCGCACGGTGAGCCGCTGGGCCCGCTCGAAGCCCTCGGCGAAGGCGTCGACCGCCTGCTCGACCGCGGCCAGCACGGAGACGGTGGACGCGTCATCGGCCGACGCGGCGCGCGGCCAGTCGGTGCGGGTCGCCGCGAGATGGAGGCCGACCAGGGCTCGCAGCTGGCATCCGGCCTCGGCGGCCTCCCGGCCCAGGAGACGGCGGGTGTCCAGCTCGTCCCGGGTCAGTCGGCGCCCGGTGGCGGCGACATCGGCCAGGATGCTGACGTAGTCCCCCAGATACTCGTCGGAAACCTCCGGCACCGCCACGCGTACTCCTCCCGTCCTGAACCGACCTCGACACCTACTTCAACGCACACCGGCCGTTGCCGGTGCCCGGCATTGAGAGCGTACAAAGATTGCCGGACTCCGGCAGTGCCATGCCATGGCCCTGAATGACACGATCAGGTCAGCACCAACCGGGGGAACACGGGGGAACACGGGGGAACACGGGGGAAGATCCGGATGCTGCGGCGCCGCTGTCCGCGGGCCGCAGCACCGGAATCGCCCCCGAAGTCACCACCGGAACCACCACCGAAACCGCCCCCGACGACAGGGAGGGGGTGGACGATGCGGGAGTTCCTGAGCGCGGCAACCGCCTTCCCGGCCGTCCTGTTCGCCGCCGCGCTGGTCGTGGTCGTCTTCTTCTGGCTCCTCGTGCTGGCCGGTGCGGCCGATCACCATTCCTTCGACGGGGACCTCGACACCGGCATGGCCGGGATCGGCGGAGTGCCGGTCACCGTCTCGGTGTCCGTGATGGTCGTCGTCGGCTGGTTCACGAGCCTGGCCGGTACGGTCCTGCTGCACCGCAGCGGTGTCACCGGCCTCACCCGCGCCGGGCTGGCCTGTGCCGTGCTCGCCGGCGCGCTGCTGACCGCCTGGGCCGTGATGCGCATGCTGGTGCACTGGGTGCGCCGGCGGTTCCCGGACGAACCCCCTCCGTCGCGGCAGGACTTCCTCGGCCGGGTCTGCACGATCCGTACCGGTTCCGTCAGTGCCGACTTCGGCCAGGCCGAGGTCGCCGCGGCCGACGGCTCCACCGCGATCGTCCAGGTCAGGCTGTTGCGTCCGGCCGACGGCCCAAAGACCGTGGACGGAGCGCACGACACGTGTGCCACGGACGGCGCGGTTCTCGTCTCGGGCAGTGCGGGGCTTCTCTACGCGTACGACGCCGAGGGCGAGTTCTTCTGGGTCTCGCCCTACGACAAGGCGCTGGACCCGGGACCGCCGAAACCACGCACGGGCCCGCGCCCGGACACCGGTCCCGGTGCGCGCCGGACGCCGCGTCGCGCCGGCTGACCGTCCCGCCCGTACCCGCCGTCGGCCGCGGCCGACGACCGCCCGTCAGGGCCCCTCTCTCCTCACCACCTTCCTCACCAGCCGTCAAGGACTGTCATGGATGCCATCACCCTGGGCTTCGGTGTGCTCGTAGCCGTTGTCCTGCTCATCGCCGTCGCCCTGCTTCTCGTCATCAGCCGGCTCTTCCGCAAGGTGGAACAGGGCAAGGCGCTGATCATCTCCAAGACCAAGAAGGTCGATGTCACCTTCACCGGGGCCGTCGTCCTGCCGGTGCTGCACAAGGCCGAGTACATGGACATCTCGGTGAAGACCATCGAGATCCGCCGCACCGGGCGCGAGGGCCTGATCTGCCAGGACAACATCCGCGCCGACATCCACATCAACTTCTTCGTGCGCGTCAACAAGACCGTCGAGGACGTCATCAAGGTCGCCCAGTCCATCGGAACGGAGCGGGCCAGCGACAAGGTGGCGATCCAGGAGTTCTTCGCCGCGAAGTTCGCCGAGGCGCTCAAGACCGTCGGCAAGCAGCTGGACTTCGTCGATCTGTACACCAAGCGCGAGGAGTTCCGGGACCGGATCATCCGGGTCATCGGCACGGACCTGAACGGCTACCACCTCGACGACGCGGCGATCGACTTCCTGGAGCAGACGCCCATGGCGCAGCTCGACGGAGCCAACATCCTCGACGCCCAGGGCATCCGCAAGATCACCGAGCTGACGGCGATCGAGCACGTGCGCACCAACGAGTACCAGCGCACCGAGCAGAAGGAGATCACCCGGCAGAACGTCGACGCCCGCGAGACCATCCTGGAGCTGGAGCGCCGGCAGGCCGAGGCCGAGATCAAGCAGCGCCGCGAGGTCGAGACGCTGCGGGCCCGCGAGGAGGCCGCGACCGCCAAGGTCCAGGAGGAGGAACGGCTCGGCGCCCAGGGCGCGTTCATCCGTACCGAGGAGCAGCTCGGCATCCAGCGCGAGAACCAGGCGCGGGAGATCGCCGTCGCGCAGAAGAACCGCGAGCGGGTCATCGCCGTGGAGAACGAGCGCATCGAGAAGGACCGGCTGATCGAGGTCATCGGGCGCGAGCGGCAGACCGAACTCGACCGGATCGCCGCGACGAAGGAGGTCGAGGCGGAGCGCCGCGAGGTCGCCGATGTGATCCGGGAGCGGATCGCCGTGGACCGCACGGTCGCCGAGCAGGAGGAGTCCATCAAGACCCTGCGGGCCGTCGAGGAGTCGGAGCGCACCCGCAAGTCGGTCATCATCGCCGCCGAGGCGGAGGCCCAGGAGAAGCTGGTCAAGGACATCAAGGCCGCGGAGGCGGCGGAGGCGGCGGCCGGCCACCTGGCGGCCGAGCAGCTGACGCTCGCCGAGGCCCGGCTGAAGACCGCGGACCTGGACGCCCAGGCGAAGCTGCGGCTGGCCGAGGGCATCCAGGCGGAGTCCGCGGCGCCCGGCCTCGCGGAGGTCCAGGTGCGCGACGCGGAGGCCGACGTCATCGAGAAGACGGGGCTCGCCGAGGCCGAGGCCGCGTCCGCCCGGCTCAAGGCCGAGGCGGAGGGGGCCAGGCTCAAGGCGCTGGCCACCGCGGAGGGCACCCAGGCCCAGGCCACCGCCGACGCGGCGATGATCGGCGAGAAGCTGAAGGCCGAGGCCGCGGGCCTCACCGAGAAGGCGGCCGCGATGGCGGCGCTGGACGACGCCTCGCGCGGCCACGAGGAGTACCGGCTGCGGCTCGCCGCGGAGAAGGAGATCCGGCTGGCCGGGCTCGATGTGCAGCGGCAGGTCGCCGAGGCGCAGGCGACGGTGCTGGCCACGGGGCTGGAGAACGCCGACATCGACATCGTCGGCGGGGAGTCGGTCTTCTTCGACCGCCTCGTCTCGTCCATCTCGATGGGCAAGAGCTTCGACGGGTTCGTGGAGAACTCGGACACGGCGAAGGCGCTCGCGGGTCCGTGGCTGAACGGCACCTCGTCGTTCACGGACGATCTGACCCGGGTGCTGAGCTCGGTGTCGACGGGGGACGTGCAGAACCTCACGGTGTCGGCCCTGCTGATGCGGATGATGCGGACGCCGGGCGCGGGGCTCGCGCCGGGACAGGCGCAGAAGCTGCTGACGACGGTCCAGGAACTGGGCCTGGCCGATGTGCCGGTGTCCGCGGTGACCGGGGCGGCGGGCGGCGCCGCGGTGAGCGGTCCGGCCGCCACGGCGGGTGGCTCGGACGTACCCGCCGCACGGAACGGGTCGCCGGTCGCGTAGCGGCATCCGGGGCCGGGCGGCAGGGCCCGGCCCCGGGCGACCCCGGGCCCGTCCGGTGACCGCTCCCGTCCCCAGCACCGGGCGGGCCCGCACCACCCGCACCACAGACCTCGTAGGAAAGGCCGTACGTATGGAAACCGACACCACGACCGCACCGCCCGCCGGCGGCCCCGTGGACGCGGGGACGTACGACGTGCTGCGCCGCCGGCTGGCCGACCGGGCCGCCGAACTCGCGAGCCGCGCCGAGGCGCTCAACGCGCGGCGCACCGAGGAGTTCGGCTCGACCGAGCTGCGGCTCACCGGCTCCGAGCGGATCCGTACCGAGCAGGCGTCCGTACCCCGCGACCTGGTGGCCGTCGGCGGTCGGCTGCTGTTCGGCTTCGAGCGGGGTCCGGGGGCGGCACAGCCGCCCGAGGTCGCGGACGTACTCGCGCTGTACGACCCGGAGCTGACCGCCCCGGACCGGGGCGGCCTGCTCGGCGACGAGGCCTTCGTACGCGAGTTCACCGCACTGCACCGCTACTACCGCGACGCCCGCCTGCTGCGGCTGCGCCGCGTGGACGGCAGGCTGCTCGCCGTCTTCCGCACCGGCGAGAGCGCCGACGGCATCCGCGTGCTGCGCTGGGCGCTCGCCCCGGACGGTTCGCCCGGCGCCTTCCTCGACGCGCGCGGCGACCGGGACCACGTCTTCCCGCCGTCGCACGACTTCACCTGGACCGTCGCGGGCCGCGAGTCCCACGTCCTGGGCCGCCACCCGCACATCGCCGTGGGCGGGGACGCGGACGGCACGGGCGCCGCCCTGTTCGTCGACACGCTCGGCGGCACCCTCACCGTCAAGACGGTCGACGACACCGACACCCCGGACGGCATCTACGAGGAGCCGGTCACCGAACCCCTCCAGTCCCTCGCCGACGCGGATGTCGAACATGCCACGATCGGACCGCTGGTCCTGCTCCGCGTCCGCCCGTACAACGAGGAGTCGTGGCGGTACCTGGTCTTCAACACGCTGCTCGGCACGGTCCTGCGCCTGGACGGCATCGGGCCCGCATGCCACCGGCTGCCGGAGGACCAGGGGATCATCTTCCCCGGCGGGTACTACCTCACCACCGGCACCGTGAAGACCTTCGACATCGCCGAACCGCTCACCGACCCGGTCTTCGAGGGCGCGGTCCGCTCCCCGAACGGTGAGGACGTCCTGTACGTCTTCCGCTCCCCCGACGACGGCCGCGGCCTGCTCCTGCCCTACAACCTGATCCGGCAGGAGGTCGCCACTCCGCTCCAGGGCCGCGGCCACGCCCTGCTCGACGACGGCACGCTGGTCCTGCTGCGCTCCACCGCCACGGGTGACGAACCGGCCCGGGTCCACCCGGTGCAGCGCTGGCTGACCCCCTACGTCTCCGACACCCACGCCGCCTCCCGTCCCGCCGGGTCCGGTCCGCTCGCCCGGGTCGGCAACGCCGATCTGGTGCGCGGCATCTCCGACTGCCTGGCGCTCGCGCACAGCGCCGCCGAGACGACCCCGACCGCCGCCGTGTACGCCCAGCTGGTCGCGGACTGCACCCGCGCCACCGACCGCTACCACTGGCTCACCGACCCCGACCTCGGCGCCCTCGCCGCCCCGCTGGCGGAGCTGCGGGACACCGCCCAGCAGGTCCTCGCCGAGTTCGAGACGGTGCGGGAGCTGACCCGGCAGGCCGCCGACGCCCTCACCGAGACGGCGGACCGGCTCACCGCGCTCGTCCGCCGCATCCGCGGCGAGGCCCCGCGCACGGCCGCCGACTGGGTGGCCCAGCTCACCGAACTGCGCAGGGCACACGGCCGTTTGGCCACCCTCGCCGAGATGCGGTACGCGGACACCGAGCGGATCACCGAGCTGACCACCGCCACGGCCGCCGACATCGACGCGGCCGGCCGGCGCGCCGTGGAGTTCCTCGGCCGGGACGACGCGTTCGCCGGCCACCACGAGGACATCGCCCGCCTGACCGCCGAGGCCGCCGCGCTCGCCACCGTCGTGGACGCCTCGGCGCTCGGCGACCGGCTGACGGAGATGACGGAGGGCCTGGGCACCGTCACCGACGTGGTCGCCGGGCTCGACATCGGTGACGCGACGGTCCGTACGTCGATCCTGGAACGGATCGCCGAGGTCCTCGGCGGGGTCAACCGGGCCCGCGCCGTCCTCGACGCGCGACGCCGCGAACTCCTCGACCACGAGGGCCGCGCCGAGTTCGCCGCCGAGTTCGCGCTGCTCGGGCAGGCCGTCACCGGGGCACTGGCCGCCGCGGACACCCCGGATGCCTGTGACGACCAACTGGCCCGACTGCTGCTGCAGTTGGAGAACCTGGAGTCGCGGTTCGCGGAGTTCGACGACTTCCTCGCCGAGCTGGCCGAGCGGCGCACGGAGGTGTACGAGGCATTCTCGGCGCGCAAGCAGACCCTGCAGGACGCCCGTGCCCGGCGGGCCGAGCGGCTGGCGGACTCGGCGGCACGGGTACTGGAGACGGTCTCCCGGCGGCTGGCCGCGCTGCCCGACCTGGACGCCGTCCACACGTACTTCGGCTCCGACCCGATGGTCGCGAAGATCCGCCGCACCGCGGACGAACTGCGCGAGCTCGGCGACCCGGTGCGTGCCGAGGAACTCGACGGACAGCTGCTGGCCGCCCGGCAGGAGGCCGGGCGGGCCCTGCGCGACCGCGGGGAGCTGTACGCGGACGGCGGCGCCACGATCCGGCTCGGCCGGCACCGGTTCGCGGTGAACACCCAGCCCTTCGACCTGACGCTCGTCCCGCACGGGGACCGGCTCGCGTTCGCGCTCACCGGCACGGACTACCGGGCGCCGGTCACCGACCCGGAGTTCGAGGCCACCCGCCCGTACTGGGACCAGACGCTGCCCTCGGAGTCGCGCCACGTCTACCGCGCCGAGCACCTGGCGGCCCGGCTCCTGGACGAGCACGGCGCCGACGCCCTCTCCGCCCTGGACGCCGCGGAACTCGCCTCCCTGGTGAGGGAGTCGGCCGCCGCCGCGTACGACGAGGGCCACCAGCGCGGTGTCCACGACGAGGATGCCGCCGCGATCCTCACCGCCCTGCTCGGGCTGCACGCCGGGGCCGGACTGCTGCGGCGTCCGCCCGCCGTACGAGCGGCGGCGCAGCTGTTCTGGGCGTACGGGACGGACGAGGCCCGGCGCACCTCGTGGACCCGGCGGGCCCTCTCGCTGGCCCGCGCCCGTGAGACGTTCGGCCTCGCCCCGGCCGTCCAGGCGCTCCAGGAGGAGTGGGCGGACGCCGTCCGGGCCGGGGACTTCGGGGGCTCCGGCGTCCGGGGCGCGGACTCCGGGGCCGTCGCCGCGTACCTCTTCGAGGAGCTGACGAGCGGACCGGCCGGCTTCGTCACGAGCGCCACCGTGCGCACGTTCCTGGACAAGTTCCGTCGTGCGACCGGCTCTTCGGCGTACGACGAGGATCTCGCCGCCCTCCACGACGACCTCCGTGCCCGGCGTCAGCTGGTCGAGGGCTGGCTCGTCCCGTACGCCGCCGCGAGCGGCAACGAGATCGACGCGGGCGATCTGGCGGAGGCCGTCGCCGTCGAGCTGTGCCCGGAGCCGGTGCTCGACCGGTACGAGTGCGAGGCGCCGCTCACCGCGACCGTGGACGGCCTGCTCGGCACCCATCCACGTATCGACCGGGGCCGGCTGACCGTCCGCATCGACGAACTCCTCGCCCGTACCGCCGAGTTCCGCACCGCCACCGTTCCCGGGTTCCGGGCCTACCAGCGCCGGCGCACCGCGCTCGTGGCCGCCGAACGCGCCCGGCTGCGGCTGGACGACCACCGGCCGCGCGTCATGTCGGCGTTCGTCCGCAACCGCCTCCTGGACGAGGTGTATCTGCCGCTGATCGGCGACAGCCTCGCCAAGCAGCTCGGCACCGCCGACGCCGACCGGCGCACCGACTCGCAGGGTCTGCTGCTGCTGGTGTCGCCGCCCGGCTACGGCAAGACGACGCTCATGGAGTACGTGGCCGACCGGCTCGGACTGGTCCTCGTCAAGATCAGCGGGCCGAACCTCGGCCACGACGTGACCTCCCTCGACCCGGCGCAGGCGCGCACCGCGACCGCCCGCCAGGAGATCGAGAAGATCAACTTCGCCCTGGAGACGGGCAACAACACGCTGCTCTACCTCGACGACATCCAGCACACCTCGCCCGAACTGCTCCAGAAGTTCATTCCGCTCTGCGACGCCACCCGCCGGATCGAGGGCGTGCGGGACGGTGAACCGCGCAGCTACGACCTGCGGGGCAAGAGGTTCGCGGTGTGCATGGCGGGCAATCCGTACACCGAGTCGGGAGCGCGGTTCCGGATCCCCGACATGCTCGCCAACCGGGCCGACGTGTGGAATCTCGGCGAGGTGCTGAGCGGCCGGGAGGACGTCTTCGCGCTGAGCTTCGTCGAGAACGCGCTGACCGCCAACCCGGTGCTGGCGCCGCTCGCCGGGCGTTCCCGCGAGGATCTCGCCCGCTTCCTGCGGCTCGCCTCCGGCACGGCGCCCGCGGTCGGCGCGGACCGGTTCGACCATCCGTACGCGCCCGCCGAGGTGGAGCGGATCGTCTCGGTCCTGCGCCATCTGCTGACCGCGCGGGACACGGTGCTGGCCGTCAACGCCGCGTACATCGCCTCGGCCGCGCGGACGGACGCGACGCGCACCGAACCGCCGTTCCGGCTGCAGGGCTCGTACCGCAACATGAACAAGATCGCCGAACGGATCGTGCCGGTGATGAACGACGCCGAACTCCTCGCCGTCGTCGACGACCACTACGCGGGCGAGGCCCAGACGCTGACCACCGGCGCCGAGTCCAACCTGCTGAAGCTCGCGGCGCTGCGCGGCCGGCTCACCGCCGAACAGTCCGCGCGCTGGTCGGCGATCACCGCCTCCTACGTCCGCACGCAGACGCTCGGCGGCCCGGACGGCGACCCCGTGACCCGGGCGGTCGCCGCGCTGGGGCTGCTCGCGGACCGGATCGCGGCGGTGGAGTCGGCGATCGTGCGGGCCACCGACCCCCGCCATCTGCTCGCGGGCCCGCCGCCCCGGCACGCGGCGCCACCCCCAGATCTTCCACAGGAAGATCACTGACGGGCCGGGTACGACGGAGAGGAGCAAGGCATGCTGGGTCACGTGCCCCCATTCCCCCAGCAACCCCAACGCTCCCCGTTCAGCGGACACATGGTCGTCTGCGGTGACGACGCACTGGCCCAGCGGCTCGCCGTGGAGCTGCGCTATGTGTACGGGGAGCGAGTCACCCTCGTCCTGCCGCCCCGACACGACGCACGCCGGCCCGAACTGCCGCTGACCGGGCGGGGCCGGGCGGCGGCGCTGTTCGGCCGGATGTCGCAGGCGATGAACCGCAACGGCGGGAACGGAGCCGCGGGTGGTCCCGGGGACGGCGACACCAACGCCGGGGTCGAGGCGGTACGCATCCTGGAGGCGCCGGAGCCCTCCGACGAGATCTTCGAGGAGGCGGGCGTCGAATCGGCCGCCGCGCTGGCCCTGGTCTACGACGACGACGAGCGCAACATCCGCGCCGCGCTGACCGCCCGTCGCCTCAACCCCCGGGTCCGGCTGGTCATCCGGCTCTACAACCGGAAGCTGGGCCAGCATCTGGAGACGCTGCTCGACCAGGCCGCCGCCGTCTCCGCTCCCGGCCTCGACCCGGCCGCGCTGGACGCCTCGACCACCGTCCTGTCCGACGCGGACACCGCCGCGCCCGCCCTCGCGGCGACCGCCCTCACCGGCTCCAGCAAGGTCATCCAGGCGGAGGGCCTGCTGCTGCGCGCCGCCGAACGCACCCCGCCCGGGGACGGCCGGATCGCCGACCCGGGCCTGTGCACCCTCGCGCTGCTCTCCTCCACCACCCATGACCCGGCGGGCACCGAGGGATCCGACAGCAGCGGCGACGAGGGTCCTCAACTCCTGCC
The DNA here is from genome assembly GCF_044767885.1 of Streptomyces sp. NPDC101194. Classification (NCBI taxonomy): domain Bacteria; kingdom Bacillati; phylum Actinomycetota; class Actinomycetes; order Kitasatosporales; family Streptomycetaceae; genus Streptomyces; species Streptomyces sp. NPDC101194. The sequence goes on along the minus strand of NZ_JBIWOS010000004.1, from coordinate 410,874 downwards.
CGACGAGAGCCAGGTGGCCGCGGCGACAGGCCGCGGCACGGTCGTGCTGGAAGCGGTCAGCCAGTCGGGCCCGGCCGGTCCGCCACCCCGGATGGGCGGCCGGGGCGCACCGCTCGGCCAGGTCTTCTCCCGGCGGCTGCGCTGGTCGGCACTGGGGGTCGGGCTGGCCGTCGTGGGCCTCGCCGTCGCCTCCTGGCTCACCACCGGCGACCATCCGGCGCACGCCGCGTATCTGACGCTGCTGGACCTGTTCGCGATGGGCGACCCGGCGATCGGCGATCCGACCGCCCGTCAGATCCTGCAACTCCTGTCCGGCGTGGCCGGTCTGATGCTGCTCCCGCTGCTCGTGGCGGCCGTGCTGGAGGCCTTCGGCTCACTCCGTACGGCGTCTTCGCTGCGCCGCCCCCCGCGCGGCCTCTCCGGCCATGTGGTGCTGCTCGGTCTCGGCAAGATCGGCACACGGGTCCTGGTCCGGCTGCGCGAGCTCGGCATTCCCGTGGTGTGCGTGGAGGACGACCCGGACGCGCGCGGCATCGCCGTGGCCAGGCGGCTGCACGTTCCGGTGGTGCTCGGCGATGTCACCCAGGAGGGCGTGCTGGAGGCGGCGAAGATCCAACGCGCCCGCGCGCTCCTCGCCCTGACCAGCGTCGACACCACCAACCTGGAGGCCGCGCTGTACGCCCGCTCGGTCAAGCCGGACCTGCGCGTCTCCCTGCGCCTGTTCGACGACGAGTTCGCCACGGCCGTCTACCGCACCCTGCGCACCGCCCACCCGCAGGCCCTCACCCGCTCCCGGTCCGTCTCCCACCTGGCCGCCCCGTCCTTCGCGGTCGCCATGATGGGGCGGCAGATCCTGGGCGCGATCCCGGTCGAGCGGAAGGTGATGCTGTTCGCCGCGGTCGAGGTCGCGGGGCACCCGCAGTTGGAGGGCCGCACGGTGGAGCAGGCGTTCCGGGCGGGCGCCTGGCGGGTGCTGGCCCTGGACGCCACCCCGCCCGAGGACCGCCGCCCGGATCTGGCCGTGCCCGCACCCGCCTCCACGGACCGCCCGTCGGGCCTGGTCTGGGACCTGCACCCGGGATACGTACTGCGCCCCCAGGACCGGGTGGTGATCGCCGCGACCCGTCGCGGTCTGGCCGAACTGCTGCGCCGACGGAGCACGATGGTCCCGAGGCCGTAGGCCGTGTCCGGCGCGGGCCGGTGGGCGCCGAAATCCGGACGCCCGGCACGCGGCCGACGGGGTCTCCCCTGCTCGAACGGAGCCGAGAGCTCGGGGAGGCTCGCCCGCCACCGGATCCTGGTCCGGCCCGCCCGGTCCACGGTCAGCGCCCTCCGCGCTCCGCCCCGTACACCGTGTCCAGGAGGCCGTTGACGAACCCGTCGAGGTCGTCGAGCCCGGCCGCCGCCAGCGTTGCGGGGCCGTCGCCCACCAGTTGGGGGAGTGCGGCGTGCAGGGCCAGCGTGACGGCGGCGGCGCGCTGCGGGGTCACGGACAGGCCCGCGCTGCGCTGGACGTGCTCGAAGTACACGAAATCGGCGGCCGCGAAAGCGTCGAGCGGCGCCGCCAGCCACGGGGTCCGTGTCGCCTCGCGCTGCAGCTCCAGGAGAGCGAGCACCCGCACACGGCCGGGCCCCTCGACGTGCTCCAGGAGCGTGCGCAGCAGGACGGCCAGGCCCGCCCGGTCCACGGGCGCGGGTCTGGGGATCGCCGCGTACAGCTCGATGATGCGCTCCGTACTCGCCCGCAACAGCGCTTCCCTGGTGGGGAAGTAGTTCTTGGTCGTGCCCAGTGGCACATCCGCTGCGGCGTCGACGGCCCGGTGCGTCAGGCCCCGGCTGCCGGCTTCCGCCAGTACGACGATGGCCGCATCGCCCAGGCGATCCCGTCTTTCCTGATTCACGTACCCAAAGTACCCCATCTGTGGTACCACAGATGGGGTACTCGGGATCGAGAGTCGAACGGGAGTGATTCGGGTGGCTGTGGGCTATCTGGTGACCGTGCTGTTGGCCGCGCTGATCGTGGTGTTCTGCCTGGTTCGCATCCGCGGGCCGAAACCGCTCTTCTACGTCAGTTACCGGCTCGGCCTGGTCTTCAACGAGATACCGTTCCTCGCCCTCTACGCGCTGGTGGCATCGACGGCACTGGCCTTCGCGGAGGGCGACATCGCCACGGCCGCCGACCGGGTGTCCGTCGGCCTGGCCGCGGCCTCGGCCGCCGGGCTCGTGGTGGTCGCCCGGCGCGGGATGCGGGCGGCGCCCGCGGTCAGGCTCGCTCTGGACGAGGCGCTCGGCGCCGGTACGGGTACGCGCCGCCGGCCGCCACTGGCGCGCATTCTGCTCAGGCCCATCTTCCGCCGCCGCGGTGACGTCAAACGGGTGGCCAACCTCAGCTACGGGGACGCGGGCCGCCGCAACCTCCTCGACGTCTACCACCACCGCTCGCGTCCCGAGGGTGGCTCCGTGCTGATCCACTTCCACGGCGGCCACTACGACCAGGGCCGCAAGAACACCCAGTCGCTGCCCCTGCTCTACCGGCTCGCGAGCCAGGGCTGGGTCTGCATCAGCGCCAACTACCGGCTGCGGCCCGCCTTTTCACACCCCGACCATGTGATCGACGCGAAGAAGGTCATCGCCTGGGCGCGCGAACACGCCGAGGAGTACGGCGCGAGCCCCGAGGCGGCCGTGTTCGTGTCGGGAAGTTCCGCGGGCGGGCACATGGCGGCGCTCGCCGCCCTCACCCCCGACGAACCCTCCTATCAGCCCGGGTTCGAGGAGGCGGACACCTCCGTGACCGCCGCCATCGCGCTGAACGGCTATCTCGGGGAGTACTTCGACGGGGATCCGGCGACCTCGCCGGTGAACCTCGTCCGGTCGGACGCGCCACCGTTCCTCATCGCGCACGGCGACCTGGACGAGCTGGTGGAGACCGAGAACCCCAAGGCCCTCGTCACCGCCCTGCGCTCCGTCTCCACCTCGCCGGTCGTGTACGTCGAACTCCCGGGCGGGCACCACGCCTTCGACCTCTTCCACTCCTTCCGTTTCGAGGCGCTCATCGACGGCATCGAGGAGTTCGCCGCGTGGGTGGTGTCGGGGGCGTCGCGACCCCACGACGCCACCTGAAAAAGCGCTACCGGAGCCCGCCGCCCATCACCCCCCGCACCTCCTCCAGCGTCGCCGCCGCGATCTCGTTGGCGCGCTCGTTCCCGACCCGGAGCACCGACCGTACGTACCCCATGTCCCGCGCGTACTCCGCCCGCCGGGCCCGGATCGGCGCCATCCGGCTGTTGACGGCCTCGGTCACGGCCCGCTTGAGGGCGGCCGCACCGCCCCCGCCGATCTCCTCGGCCACGGCGTGCGGCTCCCGGTCCAGACAGAGCGCCGCCAGCAGCACCAGCGAGGACACCCCGGGCCGGTTCTCGGGGTCGTACGTGATGTGCCGCTCGGCATCCGTCTTCGCGCCCCTGATCAGGCGGGCGGTCTCGTCCGCGTCGGCGCCCAGCGCGATGGAGTTGCCCCGGCTCTTGCTCATCTTCGTGCCGTCCGTGCCGAGGAGGAGCGGCGCGGCGGAGAGCAGCGCGTCAGGCTCCGGAAAGACCGCCCCGTACCGCTCGTTGAAGCGGCGGGCGACGGTCCGCGTGACTTCGAGGTGCGGCAGCTGGTCCTGCCCGACGGGGACGAGGTTGCCCTTGCAGAACAGGATGTCGGCCGCCTGGTGCACGGGATAGGTGAACATCAGCCCGCTGACGGTGGACTGCCTGGAGTGCGCGATCTCGTCCTTGACGGTGGGGTTGCGGTTCAGCTCGGCGACGGTTACGAGGCTGAGGAAGGGCAGCATCAGCTGGTTGAGCGCGGGCACGGCGCTGTGGTTGAAGATCGTCGAGCGTTCCGGGTCGATCCCGATGGCCAGGTAGTCCAGCAGCAGCCCCTCCGTGATCTCGGTGAGCCGTTCGGCCACGTCCCGGTCGGTCAGCACCTGGTAGTCGGCGATGATCACGAAGACGTCCACCCCGAGCTCCTGGAGCCGGACACGGTTGTGGAGGGTGCCGAAGTAGTGCCCGAGGTGGAGCGCTCCGGTGGGCCGGTCCCCGGTCATCACCCGGAACCGTCCGGGTTCCTGCTGGATCAGCCGCTCCAGCTCGGCACTGCGGCGCCGGGCGGGCGCGGTGGCGATGGGTGCGACGGTGGCGGTGGCTGTGTTCATGGGGCTCTCTCCTCGCGAATGCTGGTTGCGTGGAGGACGGCCCGCCGTGATCACCGGCTTCCGTACCCGTACGAGGGCAGAGAAAAGGGCCGTCCATGTCGAACGGCCCTGGTTCCGTGCAGATGAGGCGGCCGCTCCTAGGAGGAGCGCCACCAGTTCCGGCACAGTACGGAGGTCATGGTGCGAGCTTAACGGAGCCGGACTCCGCCCGCGCGACCTTCCGGGCCCATCCATGCATCCGGGGCCCGGGCCAGGAGCAGGTCGAAGACACGTCGGTCGCGCCCCGTCCACGGGCGAGCCCTGGACGCAGGAGCCGCAGGCACCTCGACCGGTCGCGGACCCGTCAGGAGTTGGACCAGCCGCGTCGGCAGAGCACGAGGCGGTATCCGTCCGGGTCCTCGACGGTGACGCCCCACTCGTTCCAGTACGGATTCGGCGACGCGACCCGCCTGCCACCGTGTTCCTCCAGGCGGTCCACCGTCTCCTTCGGCACCGGACCGTCGAAGTAGAGGACGAGCAGGTCCTCGTCGGTGGGGCGGGGTTCGACGGGGTGGTCACCGCCGTGGACGAGTTCGAGGTGCCAGGAGGCGTCCGGACGGCCCACCATCAGCAGGTCGTGCGTGCCGGGCTCCCGGCCCGCTTCGGCGCGGAACAGGACGTCCAGCCCGAGGCCGTCCACCCAGAACCTCTCGGCTGCGGCGAGGTCCCGGGACGGGCGGGCGATGCGGACATGGGTCTGACCGGTGAACGGCACGGCGGGGCCCCTCCCTGACGTCGGCACGCTCGGCTGCGCGCCGGGGACCGCAGCGTAGGCGTCCGGCCCCCTCGTCCGCATCGGCGAATGGTCCTGGCCCCAAGGGCCCGGTTCCTACGGCCGCGGGTCTGCCCCCTGCAACTGCCCCAGCACCTCGGCGAACGCCGCGCTCCACCCCTCTTCCGGGCCCCGGTTGTCCTCCGCCCGCGCCAGCAGCACGACCCTCGCGGGTACGCCGGCCGTCGCGTAGGCGGCGAGTTTGTGGTGGCCGTCCAGGACCGCGGCCACCAGGAAGCGCTCGGGGTACTCGGCCTCTACGTAGCTGTCCTCGACCCAGGCGAGGGCCAGCGCCGCGGGGCGGCGGCCTGCCGCGACGGCCGAGGCGTACCGGGTCACCGTGTCCGCGTCGAGCGCGTCCAGGGGCTGGGACGGGAGCAGCACGCCGTACGTCGGGGTCTCACCGGGTATGCGGTCGCGCAGCTGGAAGTGGTCGGTGCCCGGCCAGTCGTCGAGGGGGTCTGCGGTGTACGGCTCGGCGTCCGCGCGCAGCGCGCGGCGCCGGAACCACCACGACGTCCCCGGGTCGGTCACCCGCTCCAGGTCGAGGTCGAGCAGGTGGGCGCGGTAGTGGCCGGCCGGGAACTCCTCGATGAGAGGGACGGCCGCGTCGAGTGCACCGGCGCCCAGGTCGTCGACATCGGCCAGTGCGGTGCGCAGGCGGTCCGCACCCTGTCGGGCCACCGCGGGAGGCCAGCCGAGGAGGTGCATCGTCGTCTCGCAGGTGCCGCAGTCCGAACCGACGTGGTAGACCGGCTCCCCGTCGATCCGCAGGGACTTGCCCCAGCGGGGCCAGGAGGAACCCGGTACGGGCGGGTCGTAGTCGATCCGGATGCGGCCCCGGCCGTCCTCGACGGTGAAACGCGCCCGGCGCGGGGAGTCGGGCACGAGGGCATCGACCGACGGGGTGCGCCGCCCTCCCGACCGGTGCCCCGACCAGACGCGGTGCAGGAACGCGCCGTAGTCGCCGTTCGGGGGCGTCAGCGGCAGCAGCGGATCCCGGCCCGTCAGCGTGACCAGTGCGTGGTGCACATCGCCCGCCGGCCCCCGCCCCTGCGCCAGCTCTCTCAGGAGGTGGGGTATCGCCGCGGGATCGCCCATCAGTTCCAGGGCCACGACGAGAGCGGCATGCTCCAGTCCGGTCGCGCCGCGCAGACGTTCGGCGACCGGGACCGTCCACTCCCGTGCGCCGAGCCGCCCCAGCGCCATGGCCGCCCGCCCGCGCAGGTGCTCGTGGTCCAGCAGCCCGCCGAGGAACGGCGCGAAGCCGGGGTCGTGCGACAGGCCCAGGGCGTCCACGAGCGGGCCGACCGGGCCGAGGTCCGCCGACAGCCTGCGCAGCTCGGCGGCGGGGAGCCGCAACCGCCGCTGCACGGCCCTGTCGAGCAGGTCCGCCGCGTCGTCGCCCCGGCTCGTGCCCAGCAGGCGCAGGAGCGCCGGATCGGCCTGTTCACCGAGCGCCCCGAGCAGCCGGGAGAGGTGACTGCGCTCACCCTTCGGCGCCCGTCCGTAGCGCTCCTCGACGGCGGCAGCCAGGCCGTCCGGCGCCTCCTCGGCCAGTGCGAACAGGGCGCTCCAGATGTCGTCCGCCGCGAGCGCCGCCTCCAGGCGCGCCGGTGTGGCGCCGTCCATGTCCCCCACCCCGCTCACTTCACTTCTTGGCGTGCTCGCCCACGTAGAACAGGATCCAGACGAAGCCCGCGAAGAGATGCGTGGCGAAGACGTAGACGAAGACGCGCAGGGCCACGCCGCGCTCCTTCCACCGCTCGCTCTCGCCGCCGCTCCCGCTCACTGCCCTGCCTCCGTCGAAGGTGCGGCCCATGGCCGGTCCGCGCATCCCGTCCAGGGTACGCACCGCCCCGGCCCGGCTCACCGGGGCGGAATAGGTGACGGGGGTGTTCCGTTGTAGGGTGTGTTCACATAGTTCAACATTCAACCAACTTGTTTCTGGAGGCGGGCGCCATGGAGTTCGGGATCTTCACCGTCGGAGACGTGACCACGGACCCGACGACCGGCAGGACACCGAGCGAGCACGAGCGGATCAAGGCCACCGTCGCCATCGCTCAGAAGGCGGAGGAGGTCGGTCTGGACGTCTTCGCGACCGGCGAGCACCACAACCCGCCGTTCGTCCCGTCCTCGCCGACGACCACGCTCGGCTACCTCGCCGCCCGCACCGACCGGATCACCCTGTCCACGTCCACGACGCTGATCACCACCAACGACCCGGTGAAGATCGCCGAGGACTACGCGACGCTCCAGCACCTCGCGGACGGCCGCGTCGACCTGATGATGGGGCGCGGCAACACCGGGCCGGTCTACCCCTGGTTCGGCAAGGACATCCGCCAGGGCATCCCGCTCGCCATCGAGAACTACGCCCTGCTGCACAAGCTGTGGCGCGAGGACGTCGTGGACTGGGAGGGCAAGTTCCGCACGCCGCTGCAGTCCTTCACCGCGACCCCCCGACCGCTCGACGGTGTCCCGCCGTTCGTGTGGCACGGCTCGATCCGCTCCCCGGAGATCGCCGAGCAGGCCGCGTACTACGGCGACGGCTTCTTCCACAACAACATCTTCTGGCCCATCGAGCACACCAAGAAGATGGTGAACCTCTACCGGCAGCGGTACGCGCACTACGGGCACGGCACCGCCGAGCAGGCCATCGTCGGACTCGGCGGCCAGGTGTTCATGCGGAGGAACTCGCAGGACGCGGTACGGGAGTTCCGCCCGTACTTCGACAACGCGCCGGTCTACGGGCACGGTCCTTCCCTGGAGGACTTCTCCCGGCAGACCCCGCTGACCGTCGGCTCCCCGCAGGAGGTCATCGAGCGGACCCTGTCCTTCCGGGACGCCGTCGGTGACTACCAGCGCCAGCTGTTCCTGATGGACCACGCGGGACTGCCGCTGAAGACGGTCCTGGAGCAGCTCGACATCCTCGGCGAGGAGGTCGTCCCGGTGCTGCGCAAGGAGTTCGCCAACCTGCGGCCGGCCGGAGTCCCGGACTCCGCCCCTGTCCACCCGGCCGTCGCCGCCCGCACCACCACGAAGGAGAGCTGACCACCGTGTCCACCACGCCCGGCGTGTTCGCCACCGAACCCCTGAGGATCGTCGCCGTCTCGGCCGGACTCAGCCAGCCGTCCTCGACCCGGCTGCTGGCCGAGCGACTGGCCGGCGCCGCGCGCGAGCGCCTGCTGGCCGTGCAGGACCGCACGGTCGAGGTGCGGGTGATCGATCTGCGTGACCTGGCCGTCGACATCGCCCATCACCTGGTGACCGGATTCCCGCCGAGCACGCTGGACGAGGCGATCAAGGAGGTGACGGAGGCGGACGGACTGATCGCCGTCTCGCCCGTCTTCACCGCCTCCTACAGCGGACTGTTCAAGTCGTTCTTCGACCTGATCGACAACACGGCACTGACCGGCAAGCCCGTCGTCATCGCGGCGACGGGCGGCACCGCCCGCCACTCGCTGGTCCTGGAACACGCGATGCGTCCGCTCTTCGCCTACCTGCGGGCCACGGTCGTACCGACCTCCGTGTACGCGGCGTCGGAGGACTGGGGCTCGTCCGGCGACGAGTACACCGAGGGCCTGCCGTCCCGGATCCGGCGCGCGGGCGGCGAGCTCGCGGCCATGGTCGCGGGCGGCCGGGCGGCCTCCGGGGCGCCGAGGACCCTCGGGCTCGACGACGAGGTCGTGCCGTTCGAGCAGCAGCTCGCCGACCTCCGACTGGACTGACCGCCGGGCGGACCCCGGGGCCCCACCGCTCGAAGGTCCGCCCGATTTGACTAGAGTTGGAGTGAAAGATGCGTCGTGCGAGGTTTCTCGTACGACGCCTCTGCACACTGAGCCGAACCGAGCTGGAGGCAGGGATGGGCAGGATCGTGGTGGGCGTTGACGGCTCCGATTCGTCGGTCAAGGCGCTGCACTGGGCCGTGCGCCAGGCGGAGCTGACCGGTGACACCGTGGAGGCCGTCAACAGCTGGGAGTACCCCGCGACCAGCTGGGCGTCCATGATGCCGGGCATGCCGGAGGACTTCGACCCGCAGGCGGTCGCGACCGTGGCCCTCACCGAGACGCTGGAGGAGGCCCTGGGAGCCGAGGGCGCGGCCGCGGTCAGCAAGATCGTGGTGATCGGCAACCCGGCCCAGTCCCTGCTGGAGCGTGCCAAGGGCGCGAACCTGCTGGTCGTCGGGGCACGCGGCTACAGCGGCTTCAAGGCGACCCTGCTCGGCTCGGTCAGCCTCCATGTCACCCAGCACGCACCGTGCCCGGTGACGGTCGTGCGCGACTGAACACGGCCGCGTGCAGCTCAGGACATGAGGACGGGCCCGCGTCGAGCGCGGGCCCGTCCCCCTGTCCGATGCGCCGGGGCTACGCCCTCTGCCGCTTCGGGGCGCCCACGTCTTCCCGTGTGTAGAAGATGTAGAACGTCGTGATGAACATCCCGAGGCCGACCGACAGTCCCAGTGCCGAGGACCGCAGCACACTGGAATCGGTCAGTCCGACCAGCAGGCCGATCGCCGCGGCCGTCAGCGCGCCGTACGCCACCGCCCGGACCAGGGGCAGCATGGTGTGCTGGATGCGGCCCAGCCCGAAGCACAGGGCGGCGAGCACCACCGCGCCGATCAGTCCGTACCAGAACTGCCGGCCGCCGCTCGCGCCGTTGTTGCGGAGGATGAACGAGGCGTAGAGGCCGTACGCCGCGCCGAGCGTGGCGGGAATGGCCCAGGCGCGCGCGCTGTGCCGACGCGACCGTGCCCCGGACCGGGTCCGTCGGTGGGTCCGCATCGCTGCATGAGTGGCCATGGCGGAGAACTCCTTCCGTCGCCCCTTTTCCCTCCAGAGCACACCCGGCCGTGCCGCCCGGCAACTCGGATGGCGTACGGCCCGGGGCGTGCCGCTTCCGTACGGGATTCCCTGGAGGGGTGCGGACGTATCTCTCGACGGCTCTGGCGGTGGTGGTGCTGGTGCTGCTCGCCGTGCTCGTCCCGCTGAGCGCCCTCGCCGCCTGGGTGGATCTGGAGATCGACAACACGGACCGTTACGTCGCCGCGGTGGCCCCGCTCGCCTCCGACCCCCAGGTGCGGAACACCGTCGCCGACCTCATCACCGACGCGACGATGAAGCAGATCGAGGCGGGGCCGCTCCAGAACACCGTGCGTGACTTCCTCCACCAGGCGGTCATGTCCTTCACCACCACCGACGCCTTCCAGAACGCGTGGAACGCCGCCAACCGCACCGCCCACCAGGCCGTCACCGCAGCGCTGAACGGGAACACCGGCGAGGCCGTGACCATCGATCTGGGCCCCGTGACCGAGCAGGTCAAACGGAACCTGGAGGAGAACGGGGTGCCGTTCGCCGACCGGATTCCGGTTCAGCACACCGACATCACGCTCATCTCCGCCGACCGCGCCGACCAACTGCGCCAGAGCTTCCGGTTGCTGCGGGCCGGCAGCGTCTGGCCCGCCGTGGGCACGGTCGTTCTCGCCGCCCTGGCCGTGGTGGTGGCCTGGCTGCGCGGCGGACCGGGGCGCGGGCGCTCCGGGCTCGCCGCGCTCTCGGCCACGGTGGTGACCGGGCTCGGCTTCGCGCTCGGGGCGCTCGTCCTGCGCGCGGTGGTCGCGATCGCCCGCGCCCGGGTGCTCGCCGAGGTGCCGGACAGCGAGACGGGCGGTGCGGCGGCGGTGTACGACGCGCTGACGAGCTCACTGCGCACGACCGCGTGGATCGTGTTCGGCACGGGGCTGGCGGTCGCGCTGGGCGCGCTGCTCGGGCGGTTGTGGGCGGTACGGCGGCGCACGGGCCCGTGACGGCACGGGCCGGGGCGGCACGGGCCGTACGGGCGGGCCGGGGTTCGACGTGCGGTGGGGGACCGGCCGGGGAAGAGTGGTTCTCGTGACCGCCGGACCGAGGACGACTGAGAGGTCTTCCGTATGCGAGCGATAGCCGTCGGCGCGTTCCAGGCCGACCCCGAACTGGTCGAGATGCCCAAGCCCGAGCCGGAAGCCGGTGAGGTGCGGGTCCGGATCGAGTACGCCGCACTCAACCCGTGCGACTGGCAGGCCGCCCGCGGCTCCCTGGACGACGAACTCGCCCCGCAGGCGTTCCCGCTGGTGGTCGGCGTGGACTTCGCGGGCCGGGTCGACATGATCGGCAGCGGCGGCAACCGGTTCCGGGTCGGTGACCAGGTCTTCGGCCGGGTCCCCGGGTCGGCGGCCGGCACCGGTACGTACTGCGACTACGTGTCCGTGCCGCAGGACTCCGCCATCACCCTCGTCCCGCCCGGCCTCTCCCTGCGCACCGCCGCGGCGCTGCCGTCCGCCGGGATGGCGGCCGCCCAGATCCTGGAGATCGCGGTGCTCCGCGGCCACGAGAGCCTGCTGGTCATCGGGGCCGCGGGCGGCGTCGGCAGCTGTCTGACCCAGCTCGCGGCGGCCCGCGACGTACGTGTCATCGCGGCCGTGCGCGGCGACGAGCACAGGCGGATGGAGGCCCTGGGCGCCACCGCCACGATCGACACCACGGACCACCCCCTCGGAGCGGCGGTACGGGAAAGCTGCCCGGACGGCGTCGACGCTCTGGTCGACCTGGTCTCCACCACCCCGGACGACTTCGCCGCCCACGCCGCGCTCGTACGGGACCGCGGGATCGCCCTCAGCACCCGGGGCGTCGCCGCCGGCGCCGCTCTCCCCCCGGGCGTGACCGGCATCGACTTCCGGCTCGACCCCTCCCCGGTACTGCTGGACGTCCTGGCCGCGGGCGCCGCCGAGGGCGTACTGCGCGTGCCCATCGACATCGAGGTCCCGCTGGAGAAGGCCCCCCAGGCCCTCGACCGCAACCGGACGGGCGGCGCACGCGGCAAGACCGTCATCGCGCTCTGAAGCCCACGCCGCGCGCACGACCGAAGGAGGCGTCATGGACGACCGGGAACGCGAGATCGAGCGCGAGATCGAGCGCGACATCATCGACAACATCGGCGGACTCATCTCCGAGGAACGGGACCTGCGCAACCGCTCCGACCGGGAATCGGGCCTCACCGCGGACGAACGGATCCGCCTGCGTACGGTGGAGGTGCGGCTCGACCAGTGCTGGGACCTGCTGCGACAGCGCCGCGCCCTCAGCGAGTTCGGCGAGGACCCGTCCGCGGCGAAGGTCCGGCCGGCCGCCGAGGTCGAGGGCTACCAGGGCTGACCGAACGACACAGGGGGACGCGTTGACCGACACGGAGGCCGGTTCCGGACGCAGGCGTACCGCCCCACCTCCCTGGCTCCTCAGCGGACTTCGCCCCCAGCCGTCCACCCCCATCGCCCGGGCCGCGGTCGTCCGCGCCTCCATCGCCCTGGCCGCACCGCTGGCCGTCGGCTTCGCGCTGGACCGGCCCGCGTACGGCGCGCTCGTCTCCATGGGCGCGCTCTCCGGCGTCATCGGCGACACCGCCGACGCGTACCGGATGCGCATCCTCAACATCGCCGTGCCGCAGCTCTTCGGCGCGCTCGGCATCATGCTCGGCACGCTGGTGTACGGGGCCGGCTGGGTGGCCGTCGCCGCGCTGTCCCTCGTCGGTCTGGTCTCCGGAATGATGTCGACGATCGGCGCCGTCGCCTCCGTGTCCGGGCTGCTGCTCCTGCTCAACGCGGTCGTCGGTGCCGGACTCCCGATGCCGAACCCCTGGTGGGTGGCACCGCTGCTGCTGACGGTCGGCGGACTGTTCGTCCTCACCATGACTCTGCTGGCGTGGCCGCTGCGGGGGAAACTGCCGGAACGGGTCGCGGTCGCGGGCACCTACCTCGCGGTCGCCGACATGCTCGCCGCCGCGGGCACCGACGCGTACGAGGAGCAGCGGCAGGCCGTCACCCAGTCCCTCAACACCTCGTACGACCTGATCCTGGCCCGCCGGGCCCGGTACCACGGCCGCAGCAACGCCGGGGTACGGCTGCTCGCGCAGCTCAATGCCGTCATCCCGCTCGTCGAGGCGGCGTCCGCGGTACATGTCCGGCGGCGCCCGCTCCCGGACGAGATCCCGGCGGCGGTACATGAACTGGCAGCCGCCGTCGAGGAGAGCCGCACCGGCGGTGCCGAACTCGCCCTGCCCGCCCCGGACTCGCCCGCGACCAGGGCGGTCGACGGCGCACTGCGGCACGCGGCGGTCGTCGTGCACAAGGCCGACCCCGATCCCTACAACGTCGACGACCGGCTCGGCCGCCCCGCCGCGCTCGGGGTGCGGATCCGGCGGACGACCCGCGACGTGCTGCTCTCCGGGGCCTCCTGGCGGTACGGGCTGCGCCTCGCCCTCTGCATCGGTCTGGCGCAGGCACTGACCTCGCTGATCCCGGTGCCGCGCTCCTACTGGGTGGCGCTGACCGTCACGTTCGTCCTCAAACCGGACTTCGGCTCGGTGTTCTCGCGCGCCGTGCTGCGCTCGGTGGGCACGGCGGCCGGTCTCGTGATCGCCGCACCGGTGCTCGCCGCGGTGCCGATCGGCTGGTGGGACGTGCCGGTGATGGTGGTGCTCGCGGCGCTGATCCCTACGCTCACGGCGAAGGGGTACGCCTTCCAGACTGCGGCCATCACCCCGGTCATCCTGCTCCTGTCCGACCTGCTGAACCACCAGGGCTTCCACCTGGTCTGGCCGCGCTTCCTGGACAGTCTGATCGGCTGCGCCATCGTGCTGGTGGCGGGATATCTGCTGTGGCCGGAGAGCTGGCACGTCCGGGTCGGGCACCGGCTGGCGGACGCGGTCACGGACATCGCCGACTACGTGGCGTGCGCGTTCGGACCCGGTGGCTCGGGCGACCGGGCGGAACGGGTGCGGGCCAGGCGTCGTATCTATCGCGATCTGTCGGTCGTGCGTTCCGAATTCCAACGTGCCCTGACGGAGCCGCCCCCGGTCGGCACCCGGGCCGCCGCGTGGTGGCCCCTGGTCGTCGCGGTCGAACGCATCGTGGACGCGACGACGGCCGCCCGGGTCCGCGTCGACCACGGAGCACCGGAGCCACCCGCCGCGGAGGTCGCCGAGGTCCAGCGGCAGTTGCGGGAGCTCGCGGACGGCATACGTGCGAGCGAGGTCCTGATCGGCGTGCGCGCCGAACTGCGCGGCGACGAGGAGGGGGTACTGGCTCCGCTGCGCCGGGAGGTCGCGGCGGCACGCGCCATCGCGTCACCGCAGCCGTAGCCGTAGCCGCGGTCGCCGACGTCGCGAGCCCCTCGTGCCCTCGCGGTGCCGGCCGTCAAGCCGTCGGGCCCGATCCCCGCAGCCGTTCCATCTCCCGTCGGTCCCGCTTCGTCGGCCGCCCCGCGCCCCGGTCCCGTACCGGAACCTGGATCGCCGCCTCGCGCGGCGGCGGGGGCGGGCTGTTGTCCACGAAGCACTCCGCCGCCACCGGAGGGCCGACCCTCTTCTTGACGAGCTTCGACACGACGACGATCCGGTCCCGGCCCGCGTGCCGGAGCCGCACCTCGTCGCCGACACGCAGTGTCTGGGCGGGCTTGGCGCGCTCGCCGCCGACCTTCACATGACCCGCACGGCAGGCGGCAGCGGCCTGCGAACGGGTCTTCGTCAGCCGGACCGACCAGATCCAGACGTCGACCCGAACGCTTCCCTCCGCCTGCGGCGCCTCACCGGAAACCATGCAACCGACTCTAGTGCGACGCACGCGTCGGGTCAGGCCGGACCGGGCCGGGTCGGGACCGGGCCGGGCCGGGTCGGGTCGGGATCAGGCCGGGTCGGGATCGGTCGAAGTCGCCGATGTCCTCACCCGAGTTACGGCTGCCCGTCTCACGCTCGCACGCCCCCGAGCACGTACGCGAGGCGGAACAACGATGTGACTGACCGCTTGTCAGACACATCGGCCACTCGCACCAACAAGGCGACCCTGGACCGAACAGGCCCATGCGATCGCAGTACGTCAGGTCTGCAAGGCATGCGCAGGACTTGGCCCGAGCTCGGTTGCGGCACAGTTGTCCCACGGGCGGGCCGCGCCACCGAACGGCCGGATCCGGCCGCTAACCTTACGTATCCGTCCTGGCCAGGGATGAATCCCGCAGGTCGGACATTCATCGCACCCAACTCACGCGAAAGGCCTCGCCCATGGGCATTCGGAGCTTGCTGCGCAAGGTGTTCGGCCGCGACCGCGCGGAGCAGGACGCGTCGGCGCCGGCGCCGACGGCCACGGTCCCGCCCCAGACCGAACGCACCGCGTCCGCGGAGTCGGAGCCGGTCGCGGCCACGGTGGACGAGCCGGCTGCGGAGACCGCCTCGGTGCGCGAAACCGCCCCGGTCACCAAGGCTTCGGTACCGGCCCCCGCTTCCCCCCGGTCCACCATCGGCGACAGCGGCCTGGCGTCGGACCTGGTGGCGGCGGCCTTCGACAAGGCGTCCCTCCCCACGGTCCCGGCACAGGGCTCCGCCCCGAAGTCGAAGCCGGTGGAGCCGGCGGAGACCACGGTCACCGAACCGGAGGTCGTCGAGGCCGAGGTCACGGCACCGGAGACCGCCGCGGAACCGGAGGCCGCCGCGGCCGAATCGGTGGACGCGAAGGCCGACGAGACCGAAGCCGCACAGCCGGTCACCGAGGAATCGGAGAAGCCGAAGACCGAGGTCACGGCACCGGAGGCCGCCGCCGAACCGGAGGCCGTCGAGGCCGGGGTCACGGAGCCGGAGACCGCCGCGGAACCGGAGCCCGCCGCGGCCGAATCGGCGGACGCGAAGGCCGACGAGACCGAAGCCGCACAGCCGGTCACCGAGGAATCGGAGAAGCCGAAGACCGAGGTCACGGCACCGGAGGCCGTCGAGGCCGAGGTCACGGCACCGGAGACCGCCGCGGCCGAGGTCACGGAACCGGAGGCCACGCCCTCCGTCGCGGAGGCCGAGACGACGCCCGGGCGCGAAGCCGAGCCGAAGCCTGAGCCCGTAGCCGCTGACGCCACGCCCGAGCCCGTCGCCGCCGGGGCCCCGGCCGAGTCCGCCCCGATCACCATCGAGATGGACCCGGAGCCCGAG
The DNA here is from genome assembly GCF_044767885.1 of Streptomyces sp. NPDC101194. Classification (NCBI taxonomy): domain Bacteria; kingdom Bacillati; phylum Actinomycetota; class Actinomycetes; order Kitasatosporales; family Streptomycetaceae; genus Streptomyces; species Streptomyces sp. NPDC101194. Next base: position 394,870 of record NZ_JBIWOS010000004.1, on the reverse strand, counting down.
GAGGAGCCGGAGCCCGCGCCCGCAGCCGACACCACGCCCGAACCGGAGCCCGAAACGGAACCGGAGCCCGCGCCCGCCCCCGCAGCCGACACAACCTCCGAAGCAGCACCGGAAGCGGCATCCGAGGCGGCCCCCGAATCGGCACCGGCACCGGCCACCGAAGCCGCACCGGCCACCGAGAGCGCACCGGACGCCGCCGGCAAGCCCGCCCTCCCGCTCGCGCGGGTCAAGTCCCGTGCCCCCGGGCTCGTCGACTCGTACAAGGCCGCCCAGGGCGGGCTGAAGGAGCACGGGCTGACCGGGCTGCGTGCCACCGTCTACCTGGTCCTCGACCGCTCCGGCTCCATGCGGCCGTTCTACAAGGACGGCAGCGCCCAGCACCTGGGCGACCGCACCGTGGCCCTGGCCGCGCACCTGGACGAGAGCGGCACCGTCCCCGTCGTCTTCTTCTCGACGGACATCGACGGCACCGGCACGGTCGACCTCGCCGCCCACGAGGGCCGGATCGACGAAATGAACGCGGGCCTGGGCCGCCTGGGCCGTACGAACTACCACCGCGCCGTCGAAGAGGTGGTCGCGCACTACGAGAAGTCGGAAGCGACCGGTCCGGCTCTGGTGATCTTCCAGACGGACGGCCCGCCGGACGCCAAGCAGGCCGCCAAGCAGGCGCTCGCCGATGCCGCGCGGCTGCCGCTGTTCTTCCAGTTCGTCGCGTTCGGCGAGGAGGACGCGAAGGGCTTCGACTTCCTGCGGAAGCTGGACGTCCCGAACGCCGGGTTCTTCCACGCGGGTCCCGCACCCCGCGAGATCGCGGACACCACGTTCTACCGCGAGGTCCTCGCCGCCCTCCCCGCCTGGATCGCGGACCGCGAAGCGGCCACCGAGAGCTGATCCGCCGGCAGGCGTACGGTCACGGCGAGCCCGCCCTCGGGGCCCGGCACCGCCGTGACCGTACCGCCGTGGGCCACCGCGATAGAACGTACGATCGAAAGACCGAGGCCCGAGCCCGGCCCCATCCGGTCCTTGCCCTCACCCCGCCGGAACGGCTCGAACAGCCCGGGGATGTCGGCCGCGTCCACCACCGGCCCGGTGTTGCGCACCTCCAGCAGCGCCCCGTCCCCGGCCGTCACCAGGGACACCTCCACCGCCCCGTCCGGCACGTTGTACGTGACGGCGTTGGCCAGCAGATTCGCCACCAGCTGGGCGAGCAGCATCCGGTTCCCCCGCACCGCGCAGGGCCCGGCGTCGGCCTTCACCCCCGGGTGCCGGGCCGTCTCCTCCACCACCACCTGAGCGAAATCCACCGCCTCCCGCTCGCCCGTCGCCAGCCCGCGCTCGCTGCGCGCCAGGACCAGCAGCCCCTCGATGAGCCGTTCGCTGCGCCGGTTGTTGTCCAGGAGCGTCTGCCGGGTCCGCACGAGATCGTCGGGGGACGGGTCGTCCAGGCCGATCTGGATCGCCGCCCTCTGGGTGGCGAGCGGTGTCCGCAGTTCGTGGGAGGCGTTGGCGATGAACCGGCGCTGGCTGTCGAACGCCTTCTCCAGCCGGGCCAGCAGCGCGTCGAGCGTGTCGCCGAGCTCCTTCAGCTCGTCGTCGGGGCCACTGGACGCGATCCGTTCGTGCAGGGTGTGCTCGGACAGCCGGCGCGCCTTGGCGGTCATGGCGTGGACGGGCCGCAGCACCCGGCCCGCCGTCCACCACCCCACGCCGACCGCGCAGGCCGTCATGACCAGCAGCGAGGCCGCGGACCAGATGAGCAGTTGGTGACCGGCCGCGTCGCTGACGTGGTCCGTGAGGTCGTAGACGGTGGGCGGTCCGAGTCTGCGCCGGGTGATGAGGGGGCCGTTCACCGCGTATCCGGGCTGGACGACCGCGGCCGTGCGGGCGATGGCGCGCGCCTGGGAGTCCGTGCCCGCGCGCGAGGCGAGGTTGACGGTGGCGAGCAGTGCCGTCCCGAGCACCAGGAACACCCCGCCGTACACGAGCGCGATCCGGGTCCGGATCGTCGAGTGCTGGACGTGCGGGACGCGAGCGGCGCGCAGGACGCGCGGGAGGCGTGACGGGCGCTTCACAGGGCGTACCCCACGCCCTGCACCGTACGGATCAGGGCCGGTTCCCCGAGCTTGCCGCGCAGCTTGCTCATGCAGACGCGGACGGCACCGGTGAACGGATCGGCGTTGGCGTCCCAGGCCCGCTCCAGCAACTCCTCCGCGCTGACGGTCCCGCCGTCGGCCTCCAGCAGCAGCTGGAGCACCGAGAACTCCTTCGGCGAGAGGTCCAGCTCCCGCCCCTCCCGGGAAGCGGTGCGCCGTACGGTGTCGAGCCGGATGCCGTGCCGCTCCAGCTGCGGCGGTACGGGGCGGGCGCTGCGCCGCCGCAGCGCCCGTACCCGCGACACCAGCTCGGGGAACTCGAACGGCTTGCCCAGATAGTCGTCCGCGCCGAGATCGAGCCCCGCGACCCGGTCCTCCATGGACACGGCGGCGGTGAGCATCAGAATCCTGGTCCGGGACCCGGAGGCGACCAGCCCACGTGCCACGTCGTCGCCGTGCACCCGTGGCAGGTCGCGGTCGAGAACGACGACATCGTAGTCGTGCAGTCCCAGGTAGGCGAGGGCGGCGTCACCGCTGTACACCGTGTCGACGGCGAACCCCGCCCGCCGCAGCCCGGTGGCGACCAGCTCCGCCAGGATCTCCTCGTCCTCGGCGACCAGTACCCGCATCGTGATGTCCCTTGCCTCGTGCATGCGTGTCCACTCCCTCCCAGGATGCGTCTTTGCTACGGGAAGGGATGTTTCGCAAAGGTCTCCGCACACCCCGTCACCGGGCTCCCGGAACCAACTCTGGCCTCAACCGCGTTACGTACTTAAGGTGTTGAACCCATGTATGAACGGGGGCGTACGGTGACCGGTTCCACAGACGGCGACGACTGGCTCGACCTGGCGGACGCCCTCGATCTGTTGCGCTCCCAGGTGGCCGAGTCGCAGCGCAGGGCCCGGCGTTCAGAGGTCCGTTTCGGTGTGGAGCAGATCACCGTCGACTTCGAACTGGAGCTGATGCGGACCCGGGAGGGCGGTGGCGGTCTCAGGTTCGGGATCGCCGACGCGAAGGCCCGTCAGGAGAGCGGCCGAAGGTCGGTGCAGCGGGTGAGCCTGACGCTGAAGCCGGAGCGGCCCGGCGGCGGGGACGTACAGATCGGCGACTGGGAGTAGGCGGCCCGGATTCCGGGCGGGCCGCGCCGGGCATGCCGGACGAGACGTACGGGGGGGTGCCGTGGACGAACACCGTGTGGTCCGCATCCATGTCCGCCATCGTGACGGACGTACCCGCACCGGCTCGGGCTATCTGGTGGCACCCCGGCTGGTGCTGACAGCCGCACACCTGCTGGCCGAGGACGCCGACCCCCTGGTCGCCGTCCCCTCGGCCCACGCCGCTCGGGCGGACACCCCCGGCCCGCCGCCCTTCACCGAGTGGCCCGCGCCACCCGTCTGGTCCCGGCTCGACGACACGGTCGACGCAGCGCTGCTCCACATCACCGCGGGCGACTGGCGGCCGCCCGCCTGCTCGCACGGGTCGGGGGACTTCCGCATCCAGCGCTGGGGACGGCTGGTCACCGACACCGCCGGCCACACCGTCTCCTGCGTCGGCTACCCCCGGATGCAGCGCGACGCCTCCGGCAGCGCCGTCGAGCAGCTGTCGGCCACCGTCAACCCGCTGACGGGCAGGGCCAAGGGTCGCTACGAGCTGCTGGGAACGGCCTCCGCGTTCGGCGGCCCCGGCGGCGGCCCGCCGCCCGACGGCCCGTCCCCGTGGTCCGGGATGTCGGGCGCCGCGGTGTTCAGCGGCCCGCTGCTGCTGGGAGTGGTACGGCACGACCGGGGAGCCCGCACCGGCGCCCGGCTGTCCGCCACCCGTAGCCATGAGCTGCTGCGGGACGGCGCCTTCGTCCGTACGCTCACCGCCCACACCGGCCTGCGCCCCGAGACCGAGGCCGCGGACCTGGCCGCCCTGCTCTCGCCCGCACCCCCGCAACGCGCCCTCGTCTCCCCCGCGACGCTGCTGCGCGCCGATGTCGAGGCCGTGTCGTTCCGCGGCCGGACGGACCAGCGCGAGGAGCTCCGTGCCTGGTGCGAGGCGCCGGGCCGGCAGCTCGCCGTGCAGGTCCTGGTGGCACCCGGCGGCCAGGGCAAGACCCGGCTCGCCCGGTGGCTGGTGACCACGATGCGCTCGCACGGCTGGGCCGCCGGTTTCGTCCGGAGCGAGCTGCCGGACACCGCCGCGGCACTGCTCCCGCACCTCGGCGGGTTCGCCCGGCTCCAGCACTCCGCCGTGCTCGTCGTCGACTATGCCGAGTCCCGGCCGAATCTCATACGGGAGCTGCTCCGCCAGTCGCTGGAGTGCGTCCATCCCGTGCGGATCCTGCTGCTGTCCCGTTCGATCGGTACCTGGAAGACGGAGGCGCGGGACGCCCCCGCCGCGGTGCACGAACTCCTGGACCTCGCCCCGTTCACCCTGCTGCCGGCCCTGGACGACTCGCTCGTCGACCGTGACTCCGCGTTCGTGCAGGCGGCGAAGGATCTGGCGGAACTGCTGGGGCAGGTACCGGACCACCACGGCGTGGACTGGCCGTCGGTGGCCCGATCGGTGATCCCGCCGCCCGCGACGGACCGGCCCGTCTTCGAGGCGGCGCTCACCATCCAGATGAGCGCCCTGCTGGCCCTGCTGCGGCACGACCACGCACGGTCCGCCCCCGTCACCGAGCCCCTGCCGATGGCGCTCCTGAGACACGAGAAGCGCTACTGGGTACGGTCCGCCGCCGCCGTGGGCATCCCGCTCGGCGAGGCGGAGCTGTCCCGGGCCGTCACCGCCGCGACCCTGTGCGGCGCGTCCGGCCCGGCGGAGGCGGCGGCCACGGTCGGCCGGATCCCGGGCATACCGCCCGCTCTGCACACGCGCGCCGCCGAGTGGCTGCGCTCCCTGTACCCGTCCCCGCAGAGCACCCTCTACTGGGGCCAGCTGCACCCGGACCGGATCGCCGAGTACCACGCGAGCCGCACCCTCGTCGAAACGGACGGCCTGCTGACCGCACTGTTCCGGGACGGTTCCCCGGAACAGCAGATCCGCACCCTGGACCTGCTCACCCGGGCGGTGGTCGGCCATGCCAACGCGGGCCGCTCCACCATGGCGGAGCAGCTCCTGGCCCAGCTCAACAGCACCCTGGACGAGGTACGGGTCGGCGCGCCGGTGCTCCGGGCGTGCGCCGCCGCGCTGCCCGACCGCTCCCAGGTGCTGGCCCCGCTGGCCCTGCGGATCGCGCGGACGCTCATGGACCGGTACGCCACCGAGCCCGGCACGCCCGCGACGGTGCTGGCGTGGGCGTACCGCAATCTGGCCACACGCAGCCTCGGCATGGCGGACGAGCGGACCGCTTTGGCGGCCGGCAGCAAGGCCGTGGAACTGTGCCTCGGCCCGGTCACCGCCGAGCCGGGCGACCACGAGGCCGAGCTGGCCCACGCGCTCTACCTGTACGCGACCGCCCTGACCGACGACGACCTGGAGGGCCAGTCCCGGGCCGCCCACCAGGCGCTCCACCTGCGGCAGCGGCTCACCGCCCAGGACCCGGCGCCGCATCGGCGCGACCTCATCCAGTCGGAACGCCAGGTGGCCTCCGTCCTGTGGCGCATGGACCGGCGGGAGGAGTCGGACGAGCACAGCCGCAGGGCGGGCGAGGAGAGCGAGCGGCTGAACGAGGAGCAGCCGGGAAGGCATCAGGACCTGCTGGCCTACAGCCTGGGCGATCTGGGCGTCGGGCACTGGCACGACAAGGAGTACGACCGGGCCATCGCCGCCGACGAACAGTCGGTGGCCCTGCTGCGGCAGCTGGCCGCGACCAACCATGACGGCTACGCGACACGCCTGGCGCACTCGCTGCACTCCCTCTTCGTCACCTACACCGCGGCGGGCCGGCCGGCCGAGGCCATGGCCATGGCGGACGAGGCCGTGGGCATCCTCGAACCGCTGGTGGCCGAGCGCCCCGCCGTCCACAAAGCAGGGTTCGCGGAGGTCCTGCACAATCTCAGCTTCCTGCACGAGGACCTGGGCGACCGGAGCGCGGCGCTGGAGACCGCCCGCAGGGCCGCCGCCCTGCGCGAGGAACTGCTCGCCGCGGCACCGCGGCGGAACCGGCGCTCCGCACTGGCCGACACCTTGGTCCGCATCTCGTACCTGCTGCGGGCCGAGGGGCGATGGACCGAAGCCCTGGACCACACGTCACGCGCCCTGGCCCTGCTCCGCCTCATCCCGAACCCCCTCGGCCCGGAACGGGTACGCACCGCGCACACCCTGTCCGATCTGGGCTGGACCCTGTCACGCCTCGGCAGATACCCGGAGGCGATCACGGCGCTGTGCGAATGCGTCGCCCTGCGGCGGGTGCTCGTCCGGGAGGCCACCGGTGTGCCGAAGAAGCACGACGCACGCGAACAGGAACTGATCCACGCCCTCACGGAACTCGCCCACACCTACGACCGGCACGGCGGGTGCAGGGCTCAGCGCATCCTGCTGCGGGAGACACTGCTCCTGCTGCGCCCCAGGTACCGGACGGACCCCGGCACCTGGGCCGAGCCGCTCGCCCGGTGCCTGAGCGACCTCGGTGAGGATCCGCCGGCCGTGCGTCGGGCGATCCCCCTCCTCGAAGAGGCCGTCGCGTTGTACGACGGCATCCTCCGCGACCGGGGCGACGAGACGGCGCGCGACGCGCTTCTCCTCGCGCTCGCCCGCCTCCGCAAAGCCCAGAGCGGCGCGGGCCGCCATCGGGCAGCGGTGCGCACCGGGCTGCGGCTCCTGGAAACGGCCGCGCGGGCCGACGCCCGACCGGCCGCCCACCGTGCCACCGACCACACCGCTCTCGCTTCGGCATACGCGCGGACGGGGGCGTACACCGAGGCGCTGGCCCACTCCCGACGCGCGGTCGCCCTCAGCCGGGCCGCCCTCGCGGAGGGTGCCGGCGAACTCGGCGATCTGGCCTGGCACCTCCTGGAACAGGCCCGGATCCTGGACCGCGGCACGCTCCGGGGCGGCTGGCACGCCACTACCGAGGTTCTCGCTCCGGCCCGCGAGTCGCTCGCGCTGTACCGGCACCTGGCCCGCGACGCCCCGGACCTTTACGTCACGTCGCAGCGGGAGGCGAGCAGTCTGGTGGCCGGGCTCCTGCTGCGACTGGGCCGCGTCGCGGAGTCCGAAGCCGTCCGCCGCCGCCACGCCGCATGAGCCACCCCCGCCGAGAAGCGCCGCGCAGGACGGGACGTGCCGCACAGAACAAGACATGCCGTTGAGAAACGGCCTCCGCGAACGGCCTCGGGAGACACCCTCGGGGGAACAACCGCCGAGCAGCGGCCGGCGAAGAAGTGACCGACGAGGAGCGAGCGACGATGACCACCGAGAACCCTTACGACTCCTTCGACGCCGACGACGTCACCCGTCAGGAACAGCAGGCCGCACTGGTCTTCCCGACCCTGGAGGCGTTCGTCGCCGAATACCTCGCGCCGGTCCTCCTGGACCGCGACGTCACCGCGGTGGGTGCCTGGTGCCCTTCCTGGTGGAAGCATCCGGAAGTCGTCGCCAGACTCAGCGTGCTGTGGCGCGCCTTCGAGTACCTACGGCACGACTCGGGGCTCGGCCTGTCGCACTGGTGGCTGCACCACCTGGACCCTCACATGGCCGTGCTGCTGCACCCGGTGACCGGCCCCTTCAGGAGCTGCCGCACCGGCCATGTCGACGGCACCGCCTTCCCGCTCGCCCCCGTCCCGGCCGGAGTGATGGATCTCCCCGCCTTCTCGGCCTTCGTCGAGGACCCCTTCCTTCCCTGGTCCGGGGGCGGCCGGCCGTAATCGGTGTGAGTCGATCTTCCGCTGGCCGTTAGGATTTCGACCATGGCGGCCACTGGATCCGAGAAGCAGGGGGCGACGGCGTACTACGTCTCGACCCCCATTTACTACGTCAACGACGCTCCTCACCTGGGCCACGCCTACACGACCGTCGCAGGCGACGTGCTCACGCGCTGGCACCGCCAGCGCGGCGAGAAGGTGTGGTACCTCACCGGCACGGACGAGCACGGTCAGAAGATCATGCGCACGGCCGAGGCGAACAACGTCACCCCGCAGGCCTGGTGCGACAAGCTCGTCGAGGAGGCGTGGAAGCCCCTCTGGGAGCACCTGAACATCGCGAACGACGACTTCATCCGTACGACGGAGAAGCGCCACACCGACCGGGTGCAGGAGTTCGTGCAGGACCTGTACGACAAGGGCGAGATCTACAAGGGCGGGTACGAGGGCCCGTACTGCGTGGGCTGCGAGGAGTACAAGCTCCCCGGCGACCTCATCGAGGACGAGAACGGCGTCAAGCTGTGCCCGATCCACAAGAAGCCGGTGGAGATCCTCAAGGAGGAGAACTACTTCTTCAAGCTGAGCGCCTACGGCCCGAAGCTGATGGAGTTCTACGCCGACAACCCCGGCTTCATCCAGCCCGAGTCGGCCCGCAACGAGGTCGTGAACTTCGTCAAGCAGGGCCTGCAGGACCTCTCCATCTCCCGCTCGACGTTCGACTGGGGCGTCCCGGTGCCGTGGGACGAGAAGCACGTCATCTACGTGTGGGTCGACGCCCTGCTGAACTACGCCACGGCGGTCGGCTACGGCGCCAACCAGGAGAAGTTCGACGGGACCTTCCCCGCCGACGTCCACCTGGTCGGCAAGGACATCCTCCGCTTCCACGCGGTGATCTGGCCCGCGATGCTGATGGCGCAGGGGCTGCCGCTCCCGGGCCGGGTCGCGGCCAACGGCTGGCTGATGGTCGGCGGCGAGAAGATGTCGAAGTCGAACCTGACCGGCATCAAGCCGCAGGACCTGACCTCGCACTTCGGCGTGGACGCGTACCGCTGGTACTTCCTGCGCGCCATCGCGTTCGGCAGCGACGGCTCGTTCTCCTGGGAGGACTTCTCCGCCCGCTACACCTCCGAGCTCGCCAACGACTACGGCAACCTCGCCTCGCGCGTCGCCGCCATGGTCGGCAAGTACTTCGGCGGGGCGCTCCCCGAAGCCACTGCCGCGGGTGATGCCGAGAAGGCTGTCCAGGAGGGGCTGGCGAAGGCCGTCGCCACGGCCGACGAGAAGATCGGCGAGGAGCTGGACTTCCAGGCCGGCATCCTGGCGATCTTCGACTTCGTGAAGCAGGTCAACGGCTACATCACGGAGCAGGAGCCCTGGAAGGTCGCCAAGGACACCTCCCCCGAGGGCCAGGCCCGCCTCGCGACGATCCTCTACACGGCCGCCGAGTCGCTGCGCGGTGTCGCGGTCCTGCTGAACGCCGTGATGCCGGAGACCTCGCAGAAGCTGTGGGACTCCCTCGGCGCCGAGGCGTCCCTGGGCGCGCTGTCCGACCAGCGCGTACAGGACGCGGGCAGCTGGGGCCGGCTCCCGGCGGGTTCGACGGTGACGAAGGGCGCGGTGCTGTTCCCCCGCCTGGAGGAGAAGCCGGCGTAACCGGACGTACGCACGGGGAAGGGCCGGAACCGCACGACTCGGGTTCCGGCCCTTTCCGCTGCTCCGCCGCTTCCGGGTCAGCGGACCCAGTTCTTCAGCGGCTCGGTGTCCAGTGCGATGCCCACGGGGTCCGGGAGTTCCACGGACTTCCCGTACGGCACCGTCACCACGTGCTCGTACCGCACGCCGTCGGGCTGCGAGTGCACCTTGACCTCGCAGGTGTCGCGGTCGATGAGCAGATAGACGGGAATGCCGGTCTCGGCGTACGCACGCGGCTTCTCGACACGGTCCCGGCGGTCGGTGTCCTCGTCGTACGAGGTGACCTCGACGACCATCAGCACGCCGTCGGGACTGGCCCACTCTCCCTGGCCGACGAACGCACCGCTGTGGGTGAGCACACCGTCCGGGCGTGCATTGCCCTTACGGTACGTCTCGATCCGGAGCCCCTGCTCGGCATAGAGCCAACGCCCCGGATCGGCCTGCATGCAGAGCCGCGTCAGCCACTCGATGATCCGCCCGTGGTCCCCGTCCGGCACCGCCTTGACCCCCAGTTTCCCGTTCACGAACTCCAGACGCAGCGCTTCGTCGGCACGTATGGCGTGACGGGCGAGGTCCTCGAAGACCTCCTGGGTCAGCACACTCTCCTCAACCACACTCATCACTGCCTCCTGAAGGAAACCCGGGCTGCGTCCAGCGTACGGGCGCCCCACCCGGCCCGTACCCGGTTCACTGCTCCAGCGCCTCCACGTCCCCCATCACGACGACCGGCTTCTTCTGGGGGTCGAGAAGGCGGAGCAGTTCCCTCATCCGGTTCTCGGGGAGGGAGACGCAGCCCTGGGTCGGGCCGCCGTGGTCCGCATGGATCCAGATGCCGCCGCCCCGTTCCTTGCCCAGCGGACGCTCCGGGTCCAGGGGGGAGGTGCCCGGGGTCCGGTTGTAGTCGACGGCGACGACATAGTTGAAGGAGCCTTCGAGGGACTCCCCGTCGAACCCCTCGCCGCTCACGGCGAACGACGGGCTCTGGTTGTACGGGAACATGGTGCCCGGGGGTTCGAGCAGGCCGCCCGCGGCCGTCAGCCCGTAGACCCCGACCGGGGTGCGGAGGTCGTCCTCCCAGTGCTCGTCCGTCCAGCCGTTCAGGGCGTTGCGGGCCGGCCAGCGGTCCGTGGCCGCGCGCCAGCCCCCGGCGGGATCGTCACGGGTGTAGAGGACCGCGGTGGACAGGCTGGAATTGTAGAAATCGCCGGTGACGACGAGCGCCTGCCGGGAGTCCTCCGGGATCTCGGCCCGCGTCTGCGGCCCCAGGGCGGGAATCTCCCGGGGACGGAGGCGCGGGGCCGCCGGAGCGGGGGCGGCCTTTCGCCGCGTCCCGTCGGCCTGCGGCCCTCCGACACCGGCGGAAGCCGTGGCGGACGCCCGGACCTTGCGGGTGGCGATGTCGGTCTCGGAGGTGTTGTCGCAGGCGGTGAGCAGCAGCAGGGTCGCGGCGACGCAGGTCCCGGCGCGGACGGCGTACGGGGGACGCCGGGCGGCCGACGGACGGTACACGGACACGGGTACTCCTCAGCGGTCGTGGGCGCAGGCTGTTCGGGCGGGCTCCCCGTCACGCTTCGTCCCGCCGCATCCAGTTAACGCCGCCACCCGCGAGCGCGAATCCGCACGAGGGCCATACGGCGGTACCGCTCGCAGGACGCGCCCCTGCGAAGGACCCGGAACCGCTGGTCGCCCGCGCGGGTTCCGGGCCCTTCGTCTCCGTGGGGGGAGAGCAGGCTGCTGAGGTCCCGTCAGAGGTCCGTGCCGTCGTGCGTCTCGTCCGGGTCGACGCCCATCGTGATCGAACCGACGACGCCGCGCGCCATGTGGCGCTTGCGGTAAGAGAGCTTCAGCAGCCCGCCGGTGACCCCGCTCCCGTCGTAGATGGTGTCCTCGGTGAGGGTGGTACGGGCGGTGGTGCTGGTCGAGTACGGCTCGATCTTCGCCGAGTCGAGGACCGCCGACTCCGCGAAGAAGAACTGCCCCGTGTGGCAGGTGTGCCCGCCCTCGTACCCGCCGTCGGTCATCTTCCCGCCGACGTGCACCTTGGTGTGGATGTGCACGCAGCGCCCCTGGTACCAGCCCGGGAAGATCGTCTTGAACTCCACGTACCCGTGCTTGTCGGTGAGCTGGGTGCCTCTCAGGTACCGCTCGTCGTCGGTGGGCTCACTGTGTCCGCCGCCCCCGCCGCCGGGGCCGCCGGACGGCGGCGGGCCGGTGGGGGCATCGGTCGGAGGGGTGCCCCCGTCGCCGGGACCGCCGGGTCCCCCCGGTCCGCCGGAGCTCATCGCCTCGTAGCCCGAGTAGATGCCGAGCGCGTCGCAGTGCCAGATGTCGACGGCCGCGTGCGCGACCGGCTTGCAGGTGTCGGAGTCGATGACCTTGAGCCGGAGGGTGAGCGGGATGCCCTCCTTGTCCTCGGTGATGTCCTTCCGGAACTTGTCGGCGTCGATGTAGTACGGCCCCTCGGTGGTCTCCGAAGTGAGCCGGTAACACGCCTCGCCGTGTCCGCCCCCGGACTTCGCGGCACCGGCCGTGTCCTCGTCGGCCGAGGCACTGGCAACGGCGCCCGCCCCGATCCCGGCGGCCACGATCACCGCACCTCCGGCGAGCACCACTCGACGGCGGGACATGTCCTTCTTGTGTGCGGGCCCTTGAGTCTCTGTCATGAACGCCGAGGCTAGGCAGGGAAGTTGGGAATCAGGTGGGTATGAGCTGTGTGTTGCTGTGAGGTCCGGACGTCACGCCCCGCCGAGCCGCCCGCCCTTCACACCCCTCAGGAACCGGCCCAGCTGGGCCGGGGTGACCGCCAGCTCCGTGCCGGGGTCGTCACTCTCACGGAGCCGTATGAGGCCGTCGGTGGCGGCGAGTTCGACGCAGCTGTTTCCGTCTCCGCCGCCGGAGAACGAGGACTTCTGCCAGGTCATCGAGTTGGACATGCTCCGCCTCACAGTTCCTTGGCCATCCGGTGAATGAAATCGCGCGACGTGCCGGGATCGAGTGACGCCGCTTCCACCTTGCGGAAGAGCGCACGAAACCGGTCGAGCTGAGACTCGCCGTCGAGGAACGCGGTGCCGTGAGGCGCGTCCCGCACCACCGTGTCCAATCGAGGCACCGGCCCACCGGCGTACACCATCGCGCTCCCGGCACCCGCGAAGCCATCAGTATCGAAGGGAACAACCCTCACCGTCACGCCCGTTCCTTCGGACAGGGCGAGGATCTGGTCGAGCTGGGCACGAGAGGCCCTGCGGTCACCGACCCGGATGCGCAGCGCCGCCTCATGGATCACCGCCTCGTACTTCACTGGAGCAGCCCTCTCGAAGATGGCCCTCCGCCCCATCCTGTGGGCCACCCTGGCTTCGAGCGCACCTTCGGGAAGCTCCGGGGACATGTACGAGAAGACCGCACGGGCGTAGTCCTCGGTCTGCAGCGGGCCCGGCACATGGATGATCTCCACATCGCGCCGGAACGAGGCATGGTGCTCCAGCTCCGACAGATCCAGGAACGTGGGCGGGAGCACGCCCTGGTACTCCTCCCACCAGCCACGAGTACGGTCGGTCACCATCATCGCGAGCGCGTCGATCAACTCTTCGTCGGCGCAGGCACAGTGGGCCGCGAGCCTTCTCAGTCGCTCCTCACTGACACCGGCGTTCCCAGCCTCGATCTGGCTCATCTGAGCAGAGTTCGTTCCGAGAAGCCCTGCCAATTCCCGAGCCGTCATGCCCGCCGCATCTCGCAGCTTGCGCAACTCCGCGCCCAGGCGCACCTGGCGTGCGGTCGGCTGACTCCTCGCCGGCATGCAAACCCCTCCCCAACCGCATTGCCTGTGGGCCTCGTTGGAGCAACCCGTTCGGGTGCCAGATTACGCAACGGCTTGCACGGGCGAAAACTTTCGCCCTACCTTCGGTGACGTGTCGCACACGCTGCGAAACGCCGGGACCCCGGAAGCGCACCGCCCCGCCCTGCCATGACGGGTACGACATGCCACCGCCCGCAGAACGCCGCGCCCCACAACCACTCACGCACCAAACGGAGTTCTCGTATGCCGAGCTCGCCTGTGCGCACCGACGCGCCCTGGGAGTACACCCTCCACATCCCCCACGACCCCCGCGCGGTCACGGTCTCCCGCCGCACTCTGCGCCTGATCCTCACCCTGCACGACCTGCTGCCCCTCTCCGAGACCGCCGAACTCGTCGCCGGCGAACTGGTCGGCAACGCGGTACGCCACACCAAGGGCCCGGCCGCCTTACGTCTGCGCTGGGCGCGCCGCGTACTGCGCATCGGGGTCTGGGACGCGGACCCGAACCCACCGATGCCGCCGCTCCACCCCTCCGCGGAAGCCGAAGGCGGACGCGGCCTCGACCTCATCCGCAATTGCACGGACGGGTGGGGCTGGTATCCACTCGGCAGCGGCGGCGACTCGGGCAAGTTCGTCTGGTGCGAACTACTCGCCGCCTAGAGCGTCCCTTTCGAATCGCGCTCGGCCGTCATCCCACTTTGCTTGCAGCCCGACGAGTCGGGCCTCGCCGAGCGGAGACTCGCATCCTGCCGGGCGCGGGCGCGCCCAGCGAACAGCCCCCGGCCGGGCGGCCAGGGGCTGTTTCACGTGGAACCGGGACAAGCGGCGCGTGGCTACTTCTCCGCCTTGTCCTTCGCCGTCGCGGCCGGCTTGCGGAGCTGGATGTTCAGCTCGCGCAGGCGGGACTCGTCCAGCTCGGTCGGGGCGCCCATCATCAGGTCCTGGGCGTTGCCGTTGAGCGGGAAGGCGATCGTCTCGCGGATGTTGGGCTCGTCGGCCAGCAGCATCACGATGCGGTCGACGCCCGGGGCGATACCGCCGTGCGGCGGGGCACCGAGGCGGAAGGCGCGGAGCATGCCCGCGAACTCGTGCTCGACGGTCTCGCGGTCGTAACCGGCGATCTCGAAGGCCTTGAGCATCACCTCGGGCTCGTGGTTACGGATGGCGCCGGAGGACAGCTCGATGCCGTTGCAGACGATGTCGTACTGCCAGGCGAGGATGTCGAGGGGGTCCTTCTCCTCCAGGTCCTTCATGCCGCCCTGGGGCATCGAGAAGGGGTTGTGGGAGAAGTCGATCTTTCCGGTGTCCTCGTCCTTCTCGTACATCGGGAAGTCGACGACCCAGCAGAACCGGAAGACACCCTCCTCGAAGTGGCCGGCGCGCTTGGCGGCCTCGACGCGGACGGCGGACATGATCTTGGAGACCTCGTCGAACTCGCCCGCGCCGAAGAAGACCGCGTGGCCGGGGACGAGGGACAGACGCTCGGTGAGGGTCTTGACGTCGGTCTCGGTGAGGAACTTGGCGATCGGGCCGGTCAGGCCGCCGTCCTCGCCGACACGGACCCAGGCCAGGCCCTTGGCGCCGTGCTGGACGGCGTAGTCGCCGAGACCGTCGAAGAACTTCCGGGACTGGCCCGCGGTGTCCGGGACCGGGAGGGCGCGGACGTGCTTGCCGGCGAACGCCTTGAACTCCGAGTCGGCGAAGATGTCGGAGATGTCGACCAGTTCCAGCTGGGCGCGCAGGTCCGGCTTGTCGTTGCCGTACTTCAGCATCGACTCGCGGAACGGGATGCGCGGGAACGGCGAGGTGACGTGGCGGCCGTTGCCGAACTCCTCGAAGAGCTCGGTCATCAGCTTCTCGATCGGCTGGAAGACGTCCTCCTGCTCGACGAACGACATCTCGACGTCGAGCTGGTAGAACTCGCCGGGCGAGCGGTCGGCGCGGGCGTCCTCGTCGCGGAAGCAGGGCGCGATCTGGAAGTAGCGGTCGAAGCCGGAGATCATCAGCAGCTGCTTGAACTGCTGCGGGGCCTGGGGCAGGGCGTAGAACTTGCCCGGGTTCAGGCGGGACGGGACGACGAAGTCACGGGCGCCCTCGGGAGAGGTCGCGGTGAGGATCGGGGTCGCCATCTCGTTGAAGCCGAGGGCCACCATCTTGGCGCGGATGGAGGCGATGACGGCCGAGCGCAGCATGATGTTGCGGTGCATGCGCTCACGACGCAGGTCGAGGAAGCGGTACTCCAGGCGCCGCTCCTCGTTGACCCCGTCCTCGGCGTTGATCGTGAAGGGCAGCGGGGCGGCCTCGCCCAGCACCTCGACCTCGGTGACCTCGATCTCGATCTCGCCGGTCGGCAGCTCCGGGTTCACGTTGTCGGCGCCGCGCGCGGAGACCTTGCCGTCGATCCGTACGACGGTCTCCTTGGTGAGCTTCGCCAGGGCCTCGTTGCCGGGGGTGCCGGGACGGGCGACGAGCTGCACCAGACCGTAGTGGTCGCGCAGATCGATGAAGAGGATGCCGCCCAGGTCTCGGCGATTGTGCAGCCAGCCGCTCAGCCGGACGTCGGTGCCGACGTCAGAGGCGCGGAGCTCGCCGCAGGTGTGTGACCTGTACCGATGCATTCTCGTTCATCCAGTCTTCGCGATTCGGGGTGGATTCAGCCTCCCCAGGCTACCGCTCGCACCCGCACCGATTCATTGACATTGACATTTCAAGATCATCGAGGGGTGCGGCAGGCGGCCGGGACCGTGCCCCGGCGGGCCCCGGCCGTCCGTCCTCGGTGGCGTTTGCCGAGCAGATCTTCTTAAAGTGGGGCAATGCGCACCGAGGACGTCCTGGCCGCGACCGCGACAGGCCTGTGGCGCTGGGACAACGCAGCCGGGACCGTCACGCTCGATGCCGAGGCGGCCCGGCTGCTCGAGCTGCCCGCCGCAGCCGGTGTCTTCCGCGAGTCCGCGGTGCGTTCCCGTTTCCATCCGGTCGACTGGAACGAGATCCACGGAGTGGTGAATCTCGCGGTCGCCGAGGGCACCCTCGCCGAGGCCCGGCTGCGGATCGTGGACGAGCACGGCCGGGTGCTGCGTACCGTGCGCAGCCGTTCCAAGCCGTTCCCGCCCGAGACCCCCGGCAGCACGTCCTATGTGCTGGTCGGCACGCTCCAGGAGGTCGCCGAGCCGCAGCCAGGCACCACCGGGGCGCACACCCCCATCACCGGGGACTGGCGACGCTCCCGCGAGGCGTTCCTGCTGGACGCGGGCCGGGCGCTGGCCGAGGCCCGGTCGACCGCGGAGGTGCTGCGGGTCGCCGCCTCACTGTCCATGCCCGGGTTCTCGCCGGACGGCCTGGCGGTCTTCGGCAGCTCGGGCGACCGGCTGACGATCATCGGGCACCACGGGCACAGCGTGGGCGACGAAGGCCCGTTCAACGAGATGCCGCTGGAGACGGACTATCCGGCCGCCGAGGTCGTACGGACGGGACGGGCGATCTACCTGCCCTCTCCCGAGGAGTACCGCCGCCGCTACCCGTCCACCTGGCCGCTCGCCGGCCGCTTCGGACGCCGCTCCTGGGCCTTTCTGCCGCTGATAGTGGCAGGGCGGACCATGGGCGCCTGGATGGCCGGCTTCCGGCACCCGGTGTCGTTCTCGCCGGACGAGCGCGCCGTACTGACGACCGTGGCCCGGATGCTCGCCCAGGCCCTGACCCGTGCCGGGGTCGCCGAGACGGAGCGCGAGCTGTCGCTGGGGCTGCAGCGCTCGATGATGCCGTCGCTCGGCCCCGAGATCCCGGGGATGACGGTCGCCGCCCGCTATGTGCCGACCGGTGGCGGGCTCCAGGTCGGCGGCGACTGGTACGACCTGATCCCCCTCCCCAACGGCCGCGTCGCACTCGTCATCGGTGACGTCCAGGGCCACGACGTGCGTGCCGCGGGCCTGATGGGTCAGTTGCGGATCGCCCTGCGCGCGTACGCCTCCGAGGGGCATCGCCCGGACGCGGTGCTCTCCCGCGCGTCCCGGTTCCTCTCCGGCCTCACCGACGCGTACGACGACGGGGCGGGGACGGGGCCGCGCTTCGCGACCTGTCTGTACGCGGAGGCCGACCCGGAGACCGGCGTTCTCGACATCGCGCGGGCCGGTCATCCCGATCCGGTGGTGATGACCGCCGACGGGACCGCGATGATCCGCCAGACCGAGGGCGGGCTGCCGCTCGGCATCGAGGCGGACACC
This sequence comes from Streptomyces sp. NPDC101194, assembly GCF_044767885.1. Lineage (NCBI taxonomy): Bacteria > Bacillati > Actinomycetota > Actinomycetes > Kitasatosporales > Streptomycetaceae > Streptomyces > Streptomyces sp. NPDC101194. The sequence continues at coordinate 377,286 of NZ_JBIWOS010000004.1, read as the reverse complement.
GACTATCCGACGAACCGGATCACCCTGGAGGCCGGAGAAACGATCATGCTCTGCACCGACGGGCTGATCGAGACCGGCGGCCACGATCTGGCGACCGGCTGGATCCGGCTGCGGCCGATCCTGGAACAGCACACGGACGACCTGGAGAAGCTCGCCGACGCCCTCGTGCAGGCCGTGCACGGGCCGACATCGCACTACACGACGGGGCCGCTGGCGGACCGCCGGGAGGACGACGTCGCGGTGCTGCTGCTGCGACGCGACGGGGGATCGCCGAGGGAGACCGCGCGGCGCACGGCGCTGACCATCGCGCAGGCGGAGCCGCAGCGGATCGCGGCGGCCCGGCGTCATCTGCGGGAACTGCTCCGCGACTGGGCCGATCCGGAGCAGGTCGACGCGGCGGTGCTGATGATCTCCGAGATGGCCACCAATGTGCTCGTCCACACGGACGGGGACGCGCTGATGGTCGCCGAGGCGACGGGGGAGCCGGGGGAGCGGCGGCTGCGGGTGGAGGTGGCCGACGCCAGCGACGAGCTGCCGCACCGTCGGCGGCCCGGGGAGATGGCCTCCAGCGGGCGGGGGCTGGTGCTGATGGAGATGCTCGCCGACGCCTGGGGGGTGGATCCGCAGGGGGTGGGCAAGTCGATCTGGTTCGAGCTGTACGAGTCGGGGCCGGACGGGGAGGGCTGAGCCGGACCCGTCGCGTCCGGGCTCGCGCGAGGACGGACACGCCCCCGGTCACGCGTCGGGCGGGGGCGGGGAGGGGGCCGGGCCACCGGGCTCACCGCCCTCGCCCTCCGCTCCCCTCTCCCCCCGCAGTTCACCGACGATGCCGAAGGCGGCCGCGCAGACCGGCACCGCGAGCAACATGCCCAGCAGTCCCGCCACACTGGCGCCCGCGGTGATCGCGATCATGATGGTGGCGGGGTGCATCTGGACCGTACGGCTCTGGATCATCGGCTGCAGGACGTGGCCCTCCAGCACCTGCACGGCGAGCACCACCCCCAGCGCCCAGAGCGCGATCACGAACCCCCGGTCGGCGAGCGCGACCAGTACCGCGACCGTGCCGGAGATGAAGGCCCCCAGATAGGGGATGTAGGCACCGACGAAGACCAGTGCGCCGAGCCCCACCGCACCGGGGACGCTCAGGATCAGCAGGCCGACGGTGATGCAGATCGCGTCGATCAGCGCGATGAACGTGGTGCCGCGCATGAAGCCCTGGACGGCCTCGAAGGCCCGCCGTCCCATCGCCTCGACCAGTTCCCCGGTGCCGCGCGGGGCGACCGCGTGGGCGAGGTCCGCGGCCCGGTCGGAGTCGCGCAGGAAGAAGAAGGTCAGCAGGAGCGCGAGGACGCTGGTGGCGATCAGCGAGCCGACCAGACTGATCCCGGAGAGGAGTCCGCCCGCCGCGCTCGCGCCGAACCTCTGGAAGAGTTTCCCGGCGTTGGCGACGAGGTCGTCCACATTGGTGGTCCTGCCGATCCCGAAGTGGTCGACGACCCACTGCCCGGCGTCCTTCAGCGAGCGGACGATCTGTTCGCCGGAGTCGACGAGCGCGGTGACGACGATGTATCCGGCGCCGCCGACCACCGCGACGAGCAGGGCGCAGGTGAGCCCCGCGGCCAGTGAGCGGTTCAGCCCGCGGCCGGTCAGCCGGCGATGGACCGGCCCGAGCAGCGCCGTGCCGAGCAGCGCGAGCAGCACGGGGGTGACCGCCGTCTTGAAGATGACGCACAGCCAGACGGCGACCGCGGCGACCCCGGTGACGAGGAGGACGACACCGCACCAGGCGGCGGTACGCCGCGCGCCGTCGGGCAGGAGGGGCTTGGGGGTCTGCACCCTCCCACCCGATCACGGCGTGGGTGTGATGTCCCGCTTGCGAGGCCGTACGGGTGACGGACTGTCACACGTCGGACCCGCGGATCACATTCCGTGGACGGCGGGCACCGTGCCGAGGCGGCCGGCCTGGAAGTCCTCGAAGGCCTGCTTCAGTTCGGCCTGGCTGTTCATCACGAACGGCCCGTAGTGCGCCATGGGCTCGCGGATCGGACGACCGCCGAGCAGCACGACCTCCAGGTCGGGGGTGTTGCCGTCCTGCCGCTCGTCCGCACGGACGGTCAGCGAGGAGCCGGCGCCGAAGACCGCGGTCTGCCCCATCCGGACGGGGCGGCGCTCCGCACCGACGGTGCCGCGCCCTGCGAGCACGTACGCGAGTCCGTTGAAGTCCTCGCGCCACGGCAGGGTCACCTCGGCGCCGGGACGGACGGTGGCGTGGATCATCGTGATCGGGGTGTGGGTGACGCCGGGACCCTCGTGCCCGTCGAGCTCACCGGCGATGACGCGCAGGAGCGCGCCGCCGTCCGGGGAGGCGAGGAGCTGGACCTGGCCGCCGCGGATGTCCTGGTAGCGGGGGGCCATCATCTTGTCGGCCTTGGGCAGGTTCACCCAGAGCTGGAGGCCGTGGAAGAGGCCGCCCGACATCACCAGGGACTCCGGCGGGGCCTCGATGTGGAGGAGGCCGGACCCGGCGGTCATCCACTGGGTGTCGCCGTTCTGGATGGTGCCGCCGCCACCGTTGGAGTCCTGGTGGACGAAGGTTCCGTCGATCAGGTACGTGACGGTCTCGAAGCCGCGGTGCGGGTGCCAGGGAGTGCCCTTCGGCTCTCCGGCCGCGTACTCCACCTCGCCCATCTGGTCCATCATGATGAACGGGTCGAGGTGCTTGTAGTTGATCCCGGCGAACGCACGGCGAACCGGGAAGCCCTCCCCCTCGAATCCGCTCGGCGCCGTGGTGACGGCGAGCACGGGACGGGCCGTGGCGTCGCCCGAGGCGGCGACCTTGGGCAGGGTCAGCGGGTTTTCGACGGTCACTGCGGGCATGGGAGCCACCTCCGGGGTTGTCCTGGGTTCAATTTAGTTGAATGGTGAACATCCTGCAAGGCGTCATCCATTCCCGGAGCGTCGCGGCAGGGAGAAGGAGCCCGCACCGACAACACGAAGGGGCCCGTACCAGGCGGTACGGGCCCCTTCGTGAAGAGCGGATCTCAGCCGTACATACGGCGCATCGCGAAGTCGACCATCTGCTCCACGGCCTTGGCGTCGAAGACCATGCGGTGCTCACCCTCCATGTCGAGGACGAAGCCGTAGCCGGTCGGCAGCAGGTCGATCACCTCGGCCCCGGTGATCACGAAGTACTTGGACTCCTTGCCCGCGTACAGCCGGAGCTCCTTGAGCGTGGTGAACATCGGGATCACCGGCTGCTGGGTGTTGTGCAGCGCGAGGAAGCCGGGGTTGTCGCCGCGCGGGCAGTAGACCTTCGACGTCGCGAAGATCTGCTGGAAGTCCTCGGCGGACAGCGAGCCGGTGGTGAAGGCACGTACCGCGTCCCCCAGGGAGGGCGGCGAGGGCTCGGGATACAGCGGCTGCTCGCCGTAGCCGCCGCCCATCTGCTGCTGTGCACCCGGGTTCTGGTCGTAGCCGTACATGCCGCAAAGAGTAATCGGCCACATCGGGCCCTTGAGGGGTTGCGCCTTATTACTGGCGGGTAGCATCATCGTAGAGGTCAGCTGATATACCCACGCCAGCTCGTCGCCCGCCCGGCCCACACCCCCCTCCCGGGGCGCTGCGCGCCACTGCTATTGATTACGGAGCCTTCCATGGGGCACTACAAGTCGAATCTCCGCGACATCGAGTTCAACCTCTTCGAGGTCCTCGGGCGCGACAAGACGTACGGCACCGGCCCGTTCGCCGAGATGGACGTCGAGACGGCGAAGAGCATCCTCGACGAGGTCGCCCGTCTCGCGGAGAACGAGCTGGCCGAATCCTTCGCCGACGCCGACCGCAACCCGCCGGTCTTCGACCCGGAGACCAACACCGCACCGGTCCCGGAGACCTTCAAGAAGTCGTACCAGGCCTTCATGGACTCCGAGTACTGGCGTCTGGGCCTGCCCGAGGAGATCGGCGGCACCACCTCGCCGCGCTCCCTGATCTGGTCCTACGCGGAGCTGCTGCTCGGCTCGAACCCGGCCGTGTGGATGTACTCCTCCGGCCCGGCGTTCGCCGGCATCCTCTTCGAGGAGGGCAACGACGCGCAGAAGAAGATCGCCGAGATCGCCGTCGAGAAGCAGTGGGGCTCGACGATGGTGCTGACCGAGCCGGACGCCGGTTCGGACGTCGGCGCGGGCCGCACGAAGGCCGTCGAGCAGGAGGACGGCTCCTGGCACATCGAGGGCGTGAAGCGCTTCATCACCTCGGGCGAGCACGACATGTCCGAGAACATCATCCACTACGTGCTGGCCCGCCCCGAGGGCGCCGGTCCGGGCACGAAGGGCCTCTCCCTCTTCATGGTCCCGAAGTTCCACTTCGACTGGACCACCGGCGAGCTGGGCGAGCGCAACGGCGTGTACGCGACGAACGTCGAGCACAAGATGGGCCTCAAGGCGTCCAACACCTGCGAGATGACCTTCGGCGACCAGCACCCGGCCAAGGGCTGGCTGATCGGTGACAAGCACGACGGCATCCGCCAGATGTTCCGCATCATCGAGTTCGCCCGCATGATGGTCGGCACGAAGGCCATCGCGACCCTGTCCACCGGCTACCTGAACGCGCTGGAGTACGCCAAGGAGCGCGTCCAGGGCACCGACCTCTCGCAGTTCATGGACAAGGCCGCCCCGAAGGTCACCATCACGCACCACCCCGACGTACGCCGCGCGCTCATGACGCAGAAGGCGTACGCGGAGGGCATGCGCTCCCTCGTGCTGTACACCGCCACCGTCCAGGACGCGATCCAGGAGAAGGAGGCCGCGGGCGAGGACGCCAAGGCGCTGCACGGCCTCAACGACCTGCTGCTCCCGATCGTGAAGGGCTACGGCTCCGAGAAGTCGTACGAGCAGCTGGCGCAGTCGCTCCAGACGTTCGGCGGCTCCGGGTACCTCCAGGAGTACCCGATCGAGCAGTACATCCGTGACGCCAAGATCGACACGCTGTACGAGGGCACGACGGCGATCCAGGGCCAGGACTTCTTCTTCCGGAAGATCGTCCGCGACCAGGGTGCCTCGCTGAACGCTCTCTCCGAGGAGATCAAGAAGTTCCTCGCCGGCGCCCAGGGCAACGAGGAGCTGTCCGGCGCGCTGGACTCGCTCGCCAAGGCCGCCGTGGACCTGGAGGCGATCGTCGGCACGATGATCACCGACCTGACCGCGACCGGCGAGGACATCAAGAACATCTACAAGGTGGGCCTCAACACCACCCGCCTGCTGATGGCCTCCGGCGATGTCGTCGTCGGCTACCTGCTGCTCAAGGGCGCGGCCGTCGCGTCCGAGAAGCTGCCGACCGCCACGGCGAAGGACGTCGCCTTCTACCAGGGCAAGATCGCCGCCGCGAAGTTCTTCGCCGCGAACGTCCTGCCGGGCGTCTCCGCCGAGCGCGCGCTCGCGGAGTCCGTCGACAACTCGCTGATGGAGCTGGACGAGGCCGCGTTCTAGTGCCGTGACCGGCAGGACCCGCCCTGTGGGAAGCGTCGTCCGGTGCGTGCCGGGCGACGCGACGGGGCGGACCTCGCCCGGAGCGGCACCGGCCTCAGGCCCCGCTCGTGATCCTCGACACGCACCGTCACCCGGACACGCTTTCGGGTGGCGGTGCTGTCGTATCAGCTGGGTACGCTGAGCGCACGGCCGAGAATCGCGTCCATGGCAGGAACCATGACCGCTGAGGCCCTGCCCCAGGCGTCGCAGCCGCGGCGCTGACCCCGGGGCGACGGTGAATCCGGCAGGTCCGGCCTCGTTACAGTGAAGAACATGAGTTCCTCCCTCCGCTTCGACCGCGGCCACACCGACGATCTGATGGCCTTCCTGATGGCCTCCCCCTCCCCGTACCACGCCGTGGCCACTGCGGCCGAGCGGCTGGAGAAGGCCGGGTTCCGCCAGGTCGAGGAAACCGCGGCCTGGGACGGCACCACCGGGGGGAAGTACGTCCTGCGCGGCGGTGCGATCGTGGCCTGGTACGTGCCCGAGGGCGCTACGGCCCACACCCCGTACCGCATCGTCGGGGCGCACACCGACTCGCCGAACCTGCGGGTCAAGCCGCTGCCCGACACCGGCGCGTACGGCTGGCGCCAGGTCGCCGTGGAGATCTACGGCGGGACGCTCCTCAACACCTGGCTGGACCGGGACCTCGGCCTCGCCGGCCGGATCTCGCTGCGCGACGGCACGCACCGGCTGGTGAACATCGCCCGGCCGCTCCTGCGCGTACCGCAGCTGGCCGTGCATCTGGACCGGTCGGCCAACCCCGACGGCCTGAAGCTCGACCGGCAGAAGCACATGCAGCCGATCTGGGGTCTCGGGGAGGTCGAGGAGGGCGACCTGATCCGGTTCGTCGCCGAGGAGGCGGGCGTCGACGCCGAGGACGTGACCGGCTGGGACCTGATGCCGCACCCCGTCGAGCCGCCCGCCTACCTGGGCCGGGACCGCGAGCTGCTGGCCGGGCCCAGGATGGACAACCTGCTCTCCGTGCACGCGGCCACCGCCGCACTCGCCGCCGTCTCCGGACAGCCGGACGCCGAACTGCCGTACATCCCGGTCATGGCCGCCTTCGACCACGAGGAGAACGGCTCGCAGTCCGACACGGGCGCCGACGGACCGCTGCTCGGCACGGTCCTGGAGCGTTCCGTCTTCGCCCGCGGCGGTACGTACGAGGACCGCGCCCGCGCCTTCGCCGGGACCGTCTGTCTGTCCTCCGACACCGGCCACGCGATCCACCCCAACTACGCCGAGCGCCACGATCCGACCCACCACCCGGTGGTCAACGGCGGACCGATCCTGAAGGTCAACGTCAACATGCGGTACGCGACCGACGGCAGCGGCCGGGCCGTGTTCGCGGAGGCGTGCCGGAAGGCCGACGTGCCGTGGCAGACGTTCGTCTCCAACAACTCGATGCCGTGCGGCACCACGATCGGCCCGATCACCGCCGCCCGGCACGGCATCCAGACCGTGGACATCGGTGTCGCGATCCTCTCGATGCACAGCGCCCGTGAGCTGTGCGGCGCGGACGACCCGTATCTGCTGGCCGACGCGCTGGCGGCGTTCCTGGCGGGCTGAGTCCCCCACCGCCCCGACCACAGGCCGTCACCGGGCCGGGTACGCGATCCGTACACCGGCCCGGAGCCGCCGCCGCTGCCCCACGACGACTCCCGGACCGTGGCTCGCCGACCCGGCGGTGACCCCTCGCCGACTCCGCGGCACCCCCGATATCCTGGGACTTTGCCTGTGCCCCCACCACGGGTGCACCCGCCCGGAAGGGGAGCCGTACGTGGAGTTCCGGCTGCTCGGCACCGTCTCCGTCGACACGCGCACCGGGCCGCTGCCCCTCGGCCCCGCCAAACGCCGCAGCCTGCTGGCCGCGTTGCTGCTGTCCGCCAACACGCCTGTGTCCATCGCCCGGCTGACGGACTCCCTGTGGGACGACGAACCGCCGCTGCACGCCCGCAGTGTCATCCAGGGTCATGTCTCCCGGCTGCGCGCCCTCCTGGTGGGCGCGGACGCGGAGGCGTACGGGGTGGAACTGATCACGCTCGGCGACGCGTACGTGCTGCGGGTGCCGGAGACCCTGCTGGACTCGCAGCGGTTCGAGGAACTGCTGGTACTGGCGCGGGAGCAGCGCAGCCCCGCCGACTCCGTGCTGATGCTCAAGGAGGCCCTGTCCCTGTGGCAGGGCCCGGCGCTCACCGGCGCGTTCGCGGGCCCGCCGCTGCAGGCCGCCGCGCACTCGCTGGAGGAGTCGCGGCTGGCGGCGGTCGAGCAACTGGCGCACTCCTACACGGCGCTGGGGGAACACAGCCGTGCCGCGGCGGTGCTGCGGGCGGAAGCGGTCGCGCATCCGATGCGGGAGTCGCTGGCGGCGGCGCTCGTGACGGCGCTGTACCGGGCGGGGCGTCAGTCGGAGGCCCTGGACTGGTTCCACCGCACGAGGCGGCTGCTCGCCGACGAGCTCGGGATCGACCCGGGACACGAACTCGCCGACGCGTACGCGCTGATCCTGCGCGGCGACCCAGGACCGGATGCGCCGGCCGCCCCGACCGGTGGCACGGAGGCCGGGGCGGCCGGCACCCCCGGCCCGCCGCTTCCCCGCCCCCCGGTCCCGCAGCCGTTCGTCGCCGAAGCGCACCCCACCGACCTGCTGCCCCGCGCGCCCCGCGGCTTCCACGGCCGGGGCGCCGAACTGGCCGCGCTCAGCCGGGCCGCGGCGGGCGAGGCACCCGTCTGTCTGGTCACCGGACCGGCCGGCGTGGGAAAGACCGCGCTGGCCCTCCAGTGGGCGCACCGCAACTCCGCCGCCTTCCCGGACGGCCGGCTCTTCGCCGATCTGCGCGGGTTCGGCGACACCGGTGAGCCGACGCTCATCGAGGTCCTGCGCGAGTTCCTGCTGGCGCTCGGCGTCGCGCCGCGCCGCGTCCCGGAGTCCGCCTCCGCCGCGGCGGCGCTCTTCCGGTCCCTGACCGACCGGCGCCGACTGCTCGTCGTCCTCGACAACGCCCGTGACTCGGCCCTGGTCAGGCAGCTGCTCCCGGGCGGCACGGACTGCGTCACACTGGTCACCAGTCGGCACCGGCTGGAAGGCCTCATCGCCTCGGACGCGGCCCGTCCCGTTCCGCTCGACGTACTCGAACCGCAGGACAGCACGGCCCTGTTGGCCGGTGTGCTCGGCGAGGAACGGGTCCTCGCCGAACCCGTGGCCGCCCGCCGGCTCGCCGGACTCTGCGGAGGACTGCCGCTCGCCCTGCGCGTCACCGCGGCCCGGCTGGCCGGACGCCCGCAACGGACCCTGGCCGGTCTGGCCGACGAACTCGCCGACGAACGCAGCCGGCTGACGTACCTCGACGTGGACGACACCGGCGTCTCCGCCGCGCTCCGGCTGACCGTGCAGCAGCTGCCGCCGGACGCCGTCCACCAGTTCACCCGGCTCGGTCACCACCCCGGCAGCCACTTCGACCCGTACACGGCCGCCGCGCTCGCCGGTACGGACCCGGTCGTCGCGGCGGCCGCACTGGACCGGCTCTCCACCGCGCACCTCGTCACCGAGACGGCGCCGGGCCGCTGGGTCCTGCACGACCTGGTACGCCTCTACGCGCACGGCCTGGACCCCGCGTCGGGACCCGAAGCCCTCATCGGTGTCCTCGACCACTACATAGCGACGGCGCTCGCCGCCGCCGACACGGCCGAACCCGGCGGTGAGCCCTGTTTCGTCCTGCCGGACGACTTCCGCCGCCCCGCCGCCGTCAGGGACTTCAGCGACCGGGCGGCGGCGATGCGCTGGCTGGCCGGCGAGCGCGACGACCTGGCCCTGGCCGCCCTGGCGGCCCGCAACGCCGGGCTCGACGACCGGACCTGGCGGATCATCCTGCTCCAGTGGCCGCAGGTGGTGTGGCGGGTACGGGACAGCTGGGCCCCGCTGCTGGAGCTGGCGCTGGAATCGGCCCGTACCCAGCACGATCCCTACGCCGAGTCACGGGTGCTCAATCTGCTGGGCTGGGTGCTGACCGAGGAGGGCAGGACCTCCGAGGCCGTCACCCTGCTGGAGCGCTCGCCCGCCCTCGCCCGACAGGCCGGTGACCGGCTCGGCGAGGCGACCGCGCTGGTCAACCTGGCCCTCGTGCAGGCCGAACAGGGCGGGCTCGACGTGGCGCTGGAGGGCTGCGAACAGGCCGTCGGCCTGGCCCGCGAGGAGGCCGACGCACACACCGAGATGCTCGCCCTGCAGCACCTCGCCCGGATGCAGCTCACCGCCAATCGCCCCCAGGAGGCACTTCACTCCGCCCGCACGGCGCTCGACCTCGGCCCCGAGCACGAGGAGACCGCGCGCCGGGTGCTGCTGCTGACCGTCAGCGGCGAGGCCCGGCTGGCGCTCGGCGAGGAGGACGAGGCCATCCGGCTGCTGGACCTGGCGGCCCGAGAGGCGGAGGACGCGGGTTACGACACGGGCGCGGTCCGGGCCCTCGAAGCGCTGCTGCGGGTCACGGCACACACGGAGTACCGCAAACGGTACGAAGAGGCGGTCCGGCGGCTCGCCGACGACGGGTGAGCCACGCGCCCGCACGTTGATACGGGAGTGCGGGCAGCGAGCGTCAGCGGGACGTCAGCGGGACGGCAGCAGAACATGAGCGGGGCGCCCGAGACTCATACATGTCAGCAGGTCAGGGGCGCGTTCGCCACATGACCAGGCGTCCGCCGCACCGTCACACTCGGGGGAATTTCCATGAGTACGCTCCGCCACCGCACCACCGTCCTCGCCGCCGCGACCACCGCCGTGCTCGCCCTGGCCCTCACCGCCTGCGGTGGCAACGACGGCACCGGCACGAAGTCCGCCGGCCCGGCGAACGACGCCGCGGCGGCTGCCGCTTCGACGGACGCCACCCAGCCCACCACCGACGCGACGACCACGGGCGCCTCGAAGACCGGCGCCGGGCAGAACACCGGAGCCACGAAGACGGGCACCTCGAAGACCGGCGCGTCCAACGGTGGCACCAAGGCGGGCGGCAGCACCAGCGACAGCTACGCCTACACGCACCCGTGCAAGAGCGGGGACCTTTCGGTACGCGTGTACCCCCGCGAGGGCTCGGCCACCCAGCAGGTGATCGAGGTCAACAACGTCGGAGCGAACTCCTGCGGCCTGAGCTACTTCCCGCGGGTCAGCCTGGGTGCCGCGAAGGCCTCGGACCACAGCTCCGACATCAGGCCGACCGTTCCGGGCGGCCTGGGCGGCGCACCCGCGTACCCGGTCAAGCCCAAGACGGCCGCCATCGCGGTGATCGACCTCAACCCGAGCGGTGCGAACGGTCTGACCTGGATCAACGAGATGAACGTGCTCGCCGACGACGACCACATGCCCAACGCGGAGACGCAGAACTTCGAGCTCGGCCCCGATGTGAAGGTGCGCGACCCGAAGCTCGGCCTGTACCGGAGCACGGTCGCCGAGGCGGTCAGCTCCATGAAGCAGGCGGGCACCTCCTGACCCGCTGAGCCGGGCCGCACGACGAGCCCCGCGGAACGCGACCCCTGCCCCGCCGCGCACACCGCACCCGGCGCAGGGGCCCGCCGTGTCCGGGGCTCCTCGCGCCGTCAGGCCTGCTCGTCCATCCCTGCCAGCACCAGCGGCAGCCGGGGCGTTCCCTCCGCACTCACGCGGACGGGGACGCCCCAGTCCTGTTGGTGGACATGGCAGGCCGGGTACTCGTTCGCCGGGTCGTCGTCGCAGGACGCCGCCATGGCGGACACATGCAGGACGCCCTCGGTGACGCCGTCGGCCAGGACCAGGTCACGGAAGAGGTCGGTACCGGGACCGGAACCCTCCGCGAGCAGCTCGGGCGGGGTCGCCGAGACCAGCAGCCGGGTCGAGGGACCGTACCGGGTGTCCAGCTTCTGCCCGGCGGGCGCCTGGAAGACCACATCGAGCCGGAGCGTGCCCGGAGCGATCTCGGTGGCCGCGCGCTGTGTGTGATGTGCCTGACCGGCGACGCGTACAGCCTCCTCCGGGAGCCGCAGCCGGGTCAGCCGGTGCCGGGCGGACTCGACGACGACGAGATCGCCCTCGACCAGCACCGCGTCGCTGGGCTCACGCAGATCCGTGGCCAGGGTGGTGACCTCGCCGCTCACGGGGTCGTAGCGGCGCAGCGCGTGGTTGTACGTGTCGCAGACGGCGACGGACCCGTCGGGCAGCGCGGTCACGCCCAGCGGGTGCTGGAAGAGTGCCTGATCCGCTCGGCCGTCGCGGTGTCCGAAGTCGAAGAGGCCGGTGCCCACGGCCGTGCGGACGGCGAAGCCGGTGCCGTCGCGCTCGACGTACCGCAGGGCGGACGTCTCCGAGTCGGCGACCCACAGCCGCTCCCCGTCGGCCGACACGGCGAGCCCCGACGGCTGGGCGAACCATGCCTCGTCGGCCGGCCCGTCGACCAGGCCCTCGTTGGTCGTGCCCGCCGCGACGCCCACGGTCCCCGTCCCTGGGTCGTACGTCCACAGCTGGTGCACGCCCGCCATGGCGATCCACAACCGGTCCGCGAACCAGGCGACGTCCCAAGGTGAGGAGAGGTCGACCTCGCGGGCCGGTCCGGCCGTCGGCGAACCCTGCCACCACTGGCGGCCGGTGCCGGCAAGGGTCGTCGTGGTCCCGGTGGCGAGGTCGAGGGCGCGTACGGCGTGATTGACCGTGTCGGCGACCGCGATCCGGCCGTCGGGCAGCACGGCGAGTCCCTGGGGCTCGGAGAACCGGGCCTCGTCGGGCCCTCCGTCGGCGAATCCCCTCTCGCCCGTTCCGACGTGGCGGCGGACCGTTTCACCGTCGCCTTCGAGCTCGACCAGGCGGTGCCGGGTGGTGTCGGAGACCAGGAAACCGCCGTCGGGCAGGAGCAGGGCCTTGCCGGGGAAGCGCAGATGCGTGGCGACCGGCTCGGGCGCGACATAGGGGCCGTCGCCACGGCGCAGCGTGCCCTTCGCCTCGTGCTCGGCCTCCAGCTCCTCGACCAGCTTCTCGATGGCGTGCGCATGTCCCTCGCCCGCGTGCTGGGCGACGACATAGCCCTCGGGGTCGACGACGACGAGCGTGGGCCAGGCCCGTACGGCGTACTGCTTCCAGGTCGCCAGCTCCGGGTCGTCGAGGACCGGGTGGTGGACCTCGTACCGCTCGACGGCGTCGACGACCGCCTGGTGCTCGGCCTCGTGCACGAACTTCGGCGAGTGCACGCCGATGATCACGACGGTGTCGCGGTGCTTCTCCTCCAGCTCGCGCAGCTCATCGAGGACATGCAGACAGTTCACACAGCAGAAGGTCCAAAAATCCAGGATCACAATGCGTCCTCGCAGGTCAGCGAGGGTGTACTGCTGGTCGCCTGTATTGAGCCAGCCGCCCTTGCCGATCAGCTCGGGGGCCCTGACGCGCGCACGTGTTGCCATGTGAACAGTCAACATCACCGTGGCCCGCGCGCATTCCTGAGGGTCCACGCATTCCGGGGAGTCCTGGGGGAACCTGTCAGCCATGAGATTCCTGGTACGTGAACGGCTCTTCGCCGTCGGTGACGACTACTGGATCGAGGACGCGGACGGCCGGAAGGTCTTCCTCGTCGACGGCAAGGCCCTGCGGGTGCGTGACACCTTCGAGCTGAAGGACGCGCAGGGCCGGATCCTGGTCGAGATCCGGCAGAAGCTGCTCAGTCTGCGCGACACGATGCTCATCGAGCGCGATGGCGAGGAGCTCGCCAAGGTCAAGCGCAAACGGCTGTCGCTGCTGCGCAACCACTACCGGGTCACGCTGGTGGACGGCACCGAGCTCGATGTCAGCGGCAAGATCCTGGACCGCGAGTTCGCCATCGACTACGACGGGGAACTGCTGGCGCAGATCTCGCGACGGTGGCTGACCGTCCGGGACACGTACGGCATCGAGGTCGTACGGGAGGACGCCGACGTGGCGCTGCTGATCGCCGTGTCCGTGTGCGTCATCGTGCTCGCGGACAAGGAGCACGACAACGACTGACGGGCGCGGAGCCCGTCGGGCGGCCGTGGGCCCGCGGACGGAGGTCGGAACCGTCGAAGACCCGCGGGCCGTGGACAGAATCACCGGCGGGCGGGCCCGACGACGGCGTCGGGCCCGGTTTCACGTGAAACGGGACTACTTGACCGTCTCGGGCGGGGTCAGCCCCAGCCGCCGGTCCTTGAGCGCCGGGAACTGCTCGCGCGTGGCGGCGACCTTCGACGGGTCGAACTCCACGCTCAGCACCTCCTCGTCCGCGCCCGCCTCGGCGAGCACCTCGCCCCATGGGTCGACGACGATGCTGTGTCCGGCCTGCTGGATTCCGGCGTGGGTGCCCGCGGTGGCGACGGCCAGCACGTACGACTGGTTCTCGACGGCGCGGGCCCGGGCCAGCAGCGTCCAGTGGGAGCGGCGGCGCTCGGGCCAGCCCGCCGCGACGATCAGCGTCTCGGCGCCCGCGTCGACCAGGCCGCGGAACATCTCCGGGAAGCGCAGGTCGTAGCAGGTCGCAAGGCCCAGCGTGGTCTCCGGCAGAGCGACCGTGACCAGTTCCTCGCCGGCGCCCATCATGACCGCCTCGCCCTGGTCGAAGCCGAAGCGATGGATCTTGCGGTACGCGGCGGCCCGCTCGCCCTCGGGCGTGAAGACGAGCGCGGTGTTGTAGAGAGTGCCGTCGGTGGCGCGCTCGACGAAGGAGCCCGCGTGCAGCCAGACCCCGGCATCGGCCGCGGCCTTCGCCATGCTGTCGTGGGTGGGCCCCTGGAAGGGTTCGGCCTCGTCCTCGAAGGCCGTGTAGGCGAACGCGCCCACGGGCCAGAGCTCAGGAAGAATCACCAGATCCGCACCGCGCTGGGCCGCGATCAGCGAAGCCGCACGCTCCCTGCGGGAATCGGCGGATTCGTCCGGGTCTACCTCGATCTGGATGAGAGAGGCGCGCACACTACCACCGTCCTGGCATTCGAGCCGTCAACACGGGCCTACGATCGTCACACGAAAGCACTGCCGGGGTGCCTGCTCGCAGCGTAACTTAGAGCGTCCGGCGACTGGGGGGTGGAAGAAGGCGCGGGGCCGGGTGCGTGCAGCTGCGGGGCGGAGGAGGAAGTCGACGCGGAGCGTTGGTGACCGACGACAACGCCGCAGATGTGCGCACCCAGCCCCCGTGACGCCACCCCCCGGTCACCGGACGCCCTGAGCGACTGAACCTCCCACGCAGCCCGCCGCCCGCGCCCAGCAGTCCAGCCCATGCACCGCAGAACCGCACGAGGGGTCCCGTGACCGTCCATCCCAGCCTCCAGACCTACGCCGATGCCTGGACCCACTCCATCGAGTCGATTGCCGAGCTGGTGAAGCCGCTCGCCGAGGGAGAGTGGAACGCCCGTACGCCGTGCCCCAACTGGTCGGTGCGCGACATCGTCTCGCACATCATCGGCATGGAGAGCGAGCAGCTCGGCGATCCGCGTCCGATCCACACACTGCCGCGCGATCTCTTCCATGTGCAGAGCGACATCGCCCGCTACATGGAGATGCAGGTCGATGTGCGGCGTCACCACACCGCGCCGGAGATGACCTCCGAGCTGGAGTACACGATCATTCGCCGCGCACGTCAGCTGCGCAACGAGACGCGTGCCCCCGAGACCATGGTCCGGGCGCCGCTGGGTGCCGAGCAAACCCTCGAACTCGCGCTGCGGATGAGGGCCTTCGACGTCTGGGTGCATGAGCAGGACCTGCGGACGACGCTGGGGCGGCCCGGCAACCTGGACTCTCCCGGCGCCCCTGTCGTCCGGGACACCCTGCTCGCCGCGCTGCCGAAGGTGGTCGCCAAGGACGCGGGCGCGCCGAACAACTCGGCGGTCGTGATCGATGTGCACGGGCCGATGGAGTTCCTGCGCACGGTCAGGGTCGACGCGGAGGGACGCGGTTCGGTGGACGGCTCGCCGTCGCTGGGTCCCGCGGTGACGCTCGCGATGGACTGGGAGACGTACTTCCGCCTCGCCTGCGGGCGGGTGCGCGTCGGCGCGGTCGCGGACCGCGTCAAGATCGAGGGCGACCAGGAACTGGCGGCGGCGATCCTGCAGAACTTCGCCGTGACGCCGTAACGCTGCGAGGCCCTGAGGCCGTAGCGCCCCGGCGCCCTGCCACCGTGGGTCGGCGGCGCCCGTCGTGCGAGGACGGGCGCGCCGCCGATCCGGCGCGACAGGCGCGTCACGCGGGTACGTGCACGGCTTCCACGCGGCTGATCACATGGTGGTCCCGCTCGCGGTGCGTGGCCCGGGAGTGCAGCCGCAGGATCTGCACGACGCCGAGCGTCTCCAGCACGAAGACCGAGGCGAACGCGATCCGGTAGTTGTCGCCGGTCGCGTCCAGCAGCACACCGACGGCGAACAGTGTGGTCATCGAGGCGACGAAGCCGCCCATGTTGACGATGCCCGACGCGGTGCCCTGGCGCTCCGGCGGGTTGGCGGGCCGCGCGAAGTCGAAGCCGATCATCGAGGCGGGACCGCACGCGCCGAGCACCACGCACAGGACGATCAGCAGCCACACCGGCGCGTGGTCGCCCGGGTAGAAGATGGTCGACGCCCAGAGCAGGGCCGTCACCGTGACCGTCCCGAGGGCCAGCGGGGCGCGGGCCGCGTGGTGGCGGGCGATGATCTGCCCGTAGACCAGCCCGAACGCCATGTTGGAGAGCACCACCAGGGTGAGCAGCTCACCGGCCGCGGACCGGCTCAGCCCCTGTGCCTCCACCAGGAACGGCAGACCCCACAGCAGCAGGAAGACCATGGCCGGGAACTGCGTGGTGAAGTGCACCCACATGCCGAGCCGGGTGCCGGGCTCCCTCCAGGCGGCGGCGATCTGCTTGCGCACATAGGCGGCGCCCGCGTGCTCGACGGGCGGCGGCTCGTGGCCCTCGGGGTGATCCTTCAGGAACAGCAGAAGCAGGACGAGAACGAGAACCCCGGCGGCGGAGCTGCCGGCGAACGTGGTGGTCCAGCCGAATCCGTGCAGGGCCCGCGCGATGAAGAGCGTCGAGACGAGGTTGCCCGCCATCCCGAAGAGGGCGGCGACCTGACCGATCAGCGGACCGCGCCGCGCCGGGAACCAGCGCGCGCCGAGCCTCAGCACGCTGATGAACGTCATCGCGTCGCCGCAGCCGAGCAGCGCCCTGGACGCCAGCGCCATGCCGTACGAGGGGGAGAGCGCGAAACCGAGCTGCCCGAGTGTGAACAGCACGGCCCCGAGGGTGAGGACCTTCTTGGTGCCGAGCCGGTCGACCATCAGGCCGACGGGTATCTGCATGCCCGCGTAGACCAGCAGCTGAAGGATGGAGAACGTGGAGAGCGCCGAGGCGTTGACATGGAACCGGTCGGCGGCGTCGAGTCCGGCGACACCCAGGCTGGTACGGAAGATGATCGCGACGAAGTAGACGGCGACACCGATGCCCCACACCCACACGGCACGCCGGCCGCCGGGTGGATCACCGGGCAGGGAGAGGCTGGGAGCGGCGGCAGAACTCACCGGTCCTCACCCCTGACCAGCACCTTGACCCGGCTGACATGACGCCGCACGACCTGCGCGGCACCGTCGGCGTCACCGGACCGGATGGCCTCCAGCAGCTCGCCGTGCTCGGTGATGTTCGCGGCGATCCTCCCCGGGTGCGCCTCCATCACGGCGACCCCCATCCGCAACTGCCGGTCGCGCAGCTGGTCGTAGAGACGCGAGAGAATGTCGTTGCCCGCGTTGCGCACGATCTCGGCATGGAAGCAGCGGTCCTTCACGGACACCGCGGCCAGATCCCCGGCCTGAGCCAACTGGCGCTGCTCCTCCAAGAGTTCTTCGAGCCGTCCGATCAACTGCGCGGAGGCGGGCACGGCCTTGCGGGCCGCGAACTCCTCGACCAGCAGCCGGGTCTCCACCACGTCCGCGATCTCCTGCGCGGAGACGGCGAGCACGAGAGCGCCCTTCTTGGGATACAGCTTGATCAGCCCCTCGACCTCCAGCCGCAGCAGCGCCTCCCGCACGGGCGTACGGGAGACACCGACGGCCTCCGCGAGATCGCCTTCGGTGAGGAGCGTGCCGCCCTCGTAGCGACGGTCCAGAACCGCTTCCTTGATGTGGGCATAGACGCGCTCGGCGGCGGGGGGCTGCTTGACGGTCGGCTTCGTCGGCTTCACGGCGGACTTCACGGGGGGCTTCACGGCTGGGGGTGCGGCAGGCATGTACACAGCATAGATACAAGATGCGTGCATGACGGCATCCGTCCGGGATCCGGACAGGCCCCCGCCTGCTTTCCGGACAGACCCGCGACCCGCCGCGAAGAAGGATCCATGCCGCGCTTCGGGGGAGACCCGTGCCGCGGACCACAGGAGGCCCGCGCCGAACCTTCCGGGAACACCTGCCGGACCTCCACGGAGGAGCCCCTCGAACCGAACCCCGCGTTGCTCCGAAATTGCCCCAGGAATCAGCACATCCTTCCGCCCGTCTCATGAGTCTCACCACCGAGCGGCACCCTCTTGTGGCCGCATTCCAGGGGCATTTGGAGCGTTCAAGTTGAAAATCGGCATTAAGGGCATAAACCGCGTTTCCGCCACTGCCACCGTGGCTCTCACCGCGGGTGCCGTCATCGCGGGCAGCGTGTTCGCCTCCACGGCGCAGGCCGCCACGCCGCCCACCCCCTCGATCACCGCCAAGGGCGGGTTCGTGATGAACAACGGCACCGCGAAGACCCTGTTCAGCAAGGCCGCGGACACCCGTCGCTCCACCGGTTCCACCACCAAGATCATGACCGCCAAGGTCGTCCTGGAGCAGAAGAATCTGAACCTGGACTCCAAGGTCACGATCCAGAAGGCGTACAGCGACTACATCGTCTCCAAGGGCGCCTCCTCGGCCCACCTGATCGTGGGCGACAAGGTCACGGTCCGTCAGCTGCTGTACGGCCTGATGCTGCCGTCCGGCTGCGACGCCGCGTACGCGCTGGCCGACAAGTACGGCTCCGGCACCACCCGTGCGGCCCGCGTGAAGTCGTTCATCGGCAAGATGAACGCCTCCGCGAAGTCCCTCGGCCTGAAGAACACGCACTTCGACTCGTTCGACGGCATAGGGAACGGCTCGAACTACTCGACGCCGCGCGACCTGACGAAGATCGCCAGCAGCGCGATGAAGAACTCCACGTTCCGCACGGTCGTGAAGACCAAGTCGACGAAGCAGAAGGTCACCACGAAGTCCGGTGGCTACCGCTACATGTCGTGGTCCAACACCAACGCCATGCTCAGCAGCTACAGCGGGGCGATCGGTGTGAAGACCGGTTCCGGCCCGACGGCCAAGTACTGCCTGGTCTTCGCCGCGACCCGCAACGGCAAGACGGTCATCGGCACGGTGCTCGCCTCCACGAGCGCGACCACCCGCACCGCGGACATGAAGAAGATCATGGACTACAGCTTCAAGAAGTAGTCCCGGCCGGCGGTCGGCCCGGCCGAACCGGCCGGGCCACGGACAACGGCACGAAGGAGGGGCCCCGCGGTGCGCGGGGCCCCTCCTTCATTACGGTCGGGCCGTCAGGCCCAGGTGATCAGCCGCTTCGGCTGTTCCAGGATCGCGGCGACATCCGCCAGAACCTTGGAGCCGAGCTCGCCGTCGACCAGACGGTGGTCGAACGACAGGGCCAGCGTGGTGACCTGCCGCGGCTTCACCTTGCCCTTGTGCACCCACGGCTGGAGCTTGATCGCACCGACGGCGAGGATCGCCGACTCGCCCGGGTTCAGGATCGGCGTACCCGTGTCGACGCCGAAGACACCGACGTTGGTGATGGTCACCGTGCCACCCGCCATGGCCGCGGGGGACGTCCTGCCCTCACGTGCCGTGGAGACCAGCTCGCCCAGTGCCGCGGCGAGTTCCGGCAGGGTCTTGTCGTGCGCGTCCTTGATGTTCGGCACGATCAGACCGCGCGGGGTGGCGGCGGCGATGCCCAGGTTGACGTAGTGCTTGCGCACGATCTCCTGGTTCGCCTCGTCCCAGGCGGAGTTGACGTCCGGATTGCGCCTGATCGCGACCAGGAGCGCCTTGGCGATGATCAGGAGCGGGTTGACCCGGACCCCCGCCATCTCCTTGTCCTCCTTGAGCTCCGCCACCAGCTTCATCGTGCGCGTCACGTCGACGGTCACGAACTCCGTGACGTGCGGCGCGGTGAAGGCGCTGTCGACCATCGCCTGGGCGATGGCCTTCCGTACGCCCTTGACCGGGACACGGGTCTCCCGCGCACCCGCGACGACGGGAGCCGGCGCCTCGGGGGCCGAGGGCACGGTGGGCTCCGCCTCGACCGGGGCCACGGCCTGGGCCTGGGCCTGGGCCGGTACGGGCGTGGCCGCCGCGTGCACGTCCGCGCGGGTGATGATGCCGCCCTCACCGGTCGGCACGACCGTCGCCAGGTCGATGCCCAGGTCCTTGGCCAGCTTGCGCACCGGCGGCTTCGCCAGCGGCCGGCTCCTCTGAACGGCCACGGGTCCGTGCCCGTTCAGCTCTCCCTGGACGGCCGCCGCCGCGGCCGGAACCGCCGCCCCGGTGCCCTTGCGGGCGCGCCGCTTCGTGGAGGTCTCGGCCACGCCGTATCCCACCAGGACGGGCTGACGGCCCTTGGGAGCCTCCGGTTCCGGCTCCGCGGCCGGGGCGGGCACGGCGGCCGGAGCGGCGTCACCGCTGCCCGGTGCCACGTCCACCGCGATGATCACCTGGCCGACGTCCACGGTCGTGCCCTCGGGGAAGCGCAGCTCGTGCACCACCCCGTCGAACGGGATCGGCAGCTCCACGGCCGCCTTGGCCGTCTCGACCTCGCACACGACCTGGCCGTCGGTGACGGTGTCGCCGGGCTGGACGTACCACTTGAGGATCTCGGCCTCGGTCAGTCCCTCGCCCACGTCGGGCATCTTGAACTCACGGAAGCGAGCAGCGTTGGAAGTGTCGGTCATCGTTGTCACGCCCCAGTCCTCAGTACGCCAGCGCGCGGTCGACGGCGTCGAGCACACGGTCGAGACCCGGCAGGTACTCGTCCTCCAGCCGCGCCGGCGGGTACGGGGCGTGGTAGCCGCCGACCCTCAGCACCGGTGCTTCCAGGTGGTAGAAGCAGCGCTCGGTGATCCGGGCGGCGATCTCGGCCCCGGAGCCGTAGAACACCGGTGCCTCGTGGACCACCACGAGCCGGCCGGTCTTCTCGACCGAGGTCTGGATGGTGTCGAAGTCGATCGGGGACATGGACCGCAGGTCCAGCACCTCGATCGACTTGCCCTCCTCCTGGGCGGCCGCGGCCGCTTCCAGGCAGACCTTCACCATCGGGCCGTAGGCGACGAGCGTGAGGTCGGAGCCGGTACGCGCCACCGTGGCCCTGTGCAGCGGGCCGGGAATGGAGTCGGTCTCGACCTCTCCCTTGTCCCAGTAGCGGCGCTTCGGCTCGAAGAAGATGACCGGGTCGTCGCTCTGGACGGCCTGCTGCATCATCCAGTAGGCGTCGCTCGCGTTCGAGGGCGAGACCACCTTCAGGCCCGCGACGTGCGCGAACAGGGCTTCGGGGGACTCGCTGTGGTGCTCGACGGCGCCGATGCCGCCGCCGTACGGGATCCGCACGACGACCGGCAGCTTGATCTTGCCGAGCGCCCGCGCGTGCATCTTGGCGAGCTGCGTGACGATCTGGTCGTACGCGGGGAAGACGAAGCCGTCGAACTGGATCTCCACGACGGGCCGGTAGCCGCGCAGGGCCAGGCCGATCGCGGTGCCGACGATGCCGGACTCGGCGAGCGGGGTGTCGATCACCCGGTCCTCGCCGAAGTCCTTCTGGAGTCCGTCGGTGATCCGGAAGACACCGCCCAGCTTGCCGACGTCCTCACCCATGATGAGGACCTTGGGGTCGGTGTCGAGGGCCTTGCGCAACGACTCGTTGAGCGCCTTCGCAATGGACATCTTTTCCATGGCCATGGCTACTTGCCTTCCTCGGCGGAGTCCGCGAACGATGCCTGGTACGCGGCGAACTGGGCGCGCTCCTCGTCGACGAGCGGATTCCCGTCGGCGTAGACGTGGTCGAAGATCGCCATCCGGTCCGGATCGGGCATCGCCCGCACCGCCTCACGCACCCGCTTGCCGAGGGCCTCGCTCTCCTCCTCCAGCGCGGTGAAGAACGCCTCGTCGGCGGCGCCCTGCTTCTCCAGGTACGTACGCAGCCGCAGGATCGGGTCCTTGGCCTCCCATGCTGCGCGCTCCTCGTCCGCCCGGTACTTCGTGGGGTCGTCGGAGGTGGTGTGCGCGCCCATGCGGTAGGTGAAGGCCTCGACGAGCGTGGGCCCTTCCCCCCGGCGGGCCCGCTCCAGCGCCGACCTGGTGACGGCCAGGCAGGCGAGCACGTCGTTGCCGTCGACCCGTACACCGGGGAAGCCGAAGCCCTGCGCGCGCTGGTAGAGCGGGACGCGGGTCTGCTTCTCGGTCGGCTCGGAGATCGCCCACTGGTTGTTCTGGCAGAAGAAGACGACCGGGGCGTTGTAGACCGCGGAGAAGGTGAAGGACTCGGCGACGTCTCCCTGGCTGGAGGCACCGTCGCCGAAGTACGCGATCACGGCCGAGTCCGCGCCGTCCTTGGCGACGCCCATGGCGTAGCCGGTGGCGTGCAGGGTCTGCGAGCCGATGACGATCGTGTACAGGTGGAAGTTGTTGCTGTTGGGGTCCCATCCACCGTGGTTCACACCGCGGAACATTCCGAGCAGATTGGTCGGATCGACCCCGCGGCACCAGGCGACGCCGTGCTCGCGGTACGTCGGGAAGACGTAGTCGTCGTCACGCAGGGCCCGGCCGGAGCCGATCTGGGCGGCCTCCTGGCCGAGCAGCGAGGCCCACAGGCCCAGCTCGCCCTGGCGCTGCAGGGCGGTGGCCTCGGCGTCGAAGCGGCGGGTCAGGA
Source organism: Streptomyces sp. NPDC101194 (assembly GCF_044767885.1). Taxonomy (NCBI): domain Bacteria; kingdom Bacillati; phylum Actinomycetota; class Actinomycetes; order Kitasatosporales; family Streptomycetaceae; genus Streptomyces; species Streptomyces sp. NPDC101194. The sequence continues at coordinate 354,851 of NZ_JBIWOS010000004.1, read as the reverse complement.
CCATGTCCCGGTACAGACCGCGCAGCTCCTCGTCGGTCAGGTCGATCCGGTAGTCCGGGTGCTCCACGCGCTCGCCCTCGGGCGTCAGCAGCTGTACGAGCTCGGGCTCGGAACTCTGTGGCGTCCTGGCGGACGTCTTCGCGGACGTCCTGGCCGGCGTCTTGGCGGACGTCTTAGCGGCTGTCTTAACGGCGCTGGTCCGCTTACTGCTGCGTCGCGGTTTGCTCGCGGCAGTGCTCTCCACGGTCACGTGCGTGCTCCTCCGTCGGTCCGGCCCCCGGGGTCTGCCGGGAAGCCAGTGCGGCTCGCCTGTGGCCGTACCCGTGCACGGGGTGGGTGCCGCTCGGTCCGGAAACAGGCGTGACAGGTGCCCCGGCGAGCGCCCTGCCAAAAGCACGTTACCCAGTACGCCGCTTAACTGCGAAACCCTATCTGACCTGCGATTTTGCTTGGATTTCCAAGTAAATCGAAAAAGTCGGGAACTCTCGCTGGTCACAGCACTGGGAACAGCCTCGCAGGCCGCCGGAACAACGGCACGTTATCCCGCCGTTCGGCGGCAGGGAAGAGGCGAGTGTGTGAGACTGCGTTTTGTGCGCGAACAAGGAAAAATCACTGTTTTTCTGCTGGACGACCACGAAGTCGTCCGACGCGGGGTCCATGAATTGCTCTCGGTGGAGCCCGACATCGAAGTCGTCGGCGAGGCCGGCACGGCGGCCGACGCGCTGGTCCGCATTCCCGCGACCCGGCCCGATGTGGCGGTGCTCGACGTACGGCTGCCGGACGGGAGCGGGGTGGAGGTCTGCCGGGAGATCCGTTCCCAGGACGACAGCATCAAATGCCTGATGCTGACCTCGTACGCCGATGACGAGGCGCTCTTCGACGCGATCATGGCGGGCGCCTCGGGGTATGTGCTGAAGGCGATCCGCGGCAACGAACTGCTGAACGCGGTACGGGACGTGGCGGCCGGGAAGTCCCTGCTGGACCCGGTCGCGACCGCCCGGGTGCTGGAACGGCTGCGCGACGGCAAGAAGGGCCGCGGCGACGACAAGCTCGCGAGCCTCACCGATCAGGAGCGCAAGATCCTCGATCTGATCGGCGAGGGGCTGACGAACCGGGTGATCGGCGAGCGGCTGCATCTCGCCGAGAAGACGATCAAGAATTATGTCTCCAGCCTGCTCTCCAAGCTGGGCATGGAACGGCGCTCGCAGGCCGCCGCGTACGTCGCCAGGCTGCAGGCGGAGAAGCGCTGAGCCGCGCACGACGGTCGGACCTGTCCGGCCCGGACGCCACCGGTGACCGGGCCGGAGACCGCGCACCCCGGCAAGTCGGGAAGGGCCCCGGCGGGGACCGGACGTCGCGAACCGGGCGGGCCCGGACGTGGGCGGGGCAGCCGCGCTCCGCGGTGAGTGACCTTCGGGACTTTGGTCCCGTACCGCCTGGGGCCGCGGCCTCTTTCTACAGCCCCTCCGGTGACGGAGAGTGGACGGCATGCCCTCTGAGCAACTCCACGCGCTCGAACTGCTCGGCCGTGTCCCCTACGGCCGGCTGGCGACGAGCATGCGGGCCCTCCCGATACTGGCGGTGGCCCGCCACATCGTGGTCGACGGCCGTGTCGTCCTGCGGATGCACGGCGGCCTCGGTTACCACGACGCCTGCGACGGCACGGTCGTGGCGTACGGGGCGGACAACTTCAACGCCGCACCCTCGGGGGACGACGGCGAACTGTGGTCCGTACAGTTCACCGGCCCCGCCGAGATCGTGCACCCGACCGCCGAACAGCAAGGCCGCTTCGGCATCGCCCCCACCAGGGTCAACGGGGAGCCCTTCACCCCCGCGTTCCTCGGGGTCGACCCGCACTTCGTCTCCGTGCACACTCTGGGCTTCCACGCAAGTCAGCCGATCGGCAACGCAGCGTGATCTAACATCTGGCGAGTGCCGCGCTCATCTGTAACCCTTCCGTCTGCTCCACCGGCCGGCGAGGTGCTGTGCCCGCCCGTGCCCCGCTCCTCCGTGCCCCGGCCGCCCGTTCCTCCGGTGGACGAGGTGCTGCGCCGCTATCCGGACGCCGGTACGCCCCTCACCTGCAAGCCCGTGACCCAGGGATTGCTCAACCACGGCTACCGCGTCTCCACCACCCGCGGCTCCTACTTCCTCAAGCACCACCTCGACGACTCCACCGGCGACCGCGCCACGATCGTCCGCCAGCACCGCGCCACCCAGCGGCTGCAGTCACTCGGCGTGCCCGTCGCCCCGCCGCTGGAGGACACCGAGGGCGGCACGGTCACGGAGATCGGTGGCCGGTGCTACGCCCTGCACCCCTGGGTGGACGGGCTGCACCGGGTCGGCGCCCAGCTCACCACCGCCCAGTCGCAGCGGCTCGGAGCACTGCTCGGCGCCGTGCACACCGGTCTCGAACAGGTCATGGAGACGGGCTCGGGGCCTGCCGGGCGGCCCGGCGGACACCGGAGCGCCGACCCCGTCGACACCTTCGCGCTGATCGAGGACCTGCTGGCGGCCGCGCGCGGGCGCCGCCCCCGGGACTCCTTCGACGAACTGGCCGAACACCGCCTCCTGGAACGGCGCACCCTGCTGGAACAGCACGCCGACCGCAGGCCTCCCACCCCCGACGTCCCGGCCACCGGCTGGGTGCACGGCGACTTCCACCCGCTGAACGTCCTCTACCGGGGCACGGACCCGGTCGCGATCCTCGACTGGGACCGGCTCGGCGTCCAACCGCGGGCGGAGGAGGCGGTGCGGGCAGCGGCGATCTTCTTCGTCCAGCCGGCCGGGAAGCTGGAGCTGGAGAAGGTACGGGCGTACGCGGGGGCCTACCGGCGGGTGGCCGGGGCGGGGGCGGCGGAACTCGCCGCGGCGGTGCACCGGGTGTGGTGGGAACGGCTCAACGACTTCTGGATACTGCGCTGGCGGTACTGCCTGGACGACCGAAGGGCCGACCCGCAGTTCCCTGCGGTGTCGGCCCTGGCGGTCTGGTGGACGCGCGAGTACCAGGCGGTGTGCGAGGCGTTCACGGGGTGAGCCCGCCCCGTGCGGTCCGCCGCACGGGGCACGGAACACCGGTTACGGGGTGGTGCCCATCACGGTGCCGGTCCCCGAGGACGTACCGGTGGTGGTCCCGGCGGCCTCGCCACCGGGGCTGCCCTCGGTCGTGCCCGTGCCGCCGGGGGTCCCGGTGCCGCCGTCGGTCGTACCGGTGCCTCCGTCGGTCGTGCCCGTCCCGCCGTCGGTCGTACCGGTACCTCCGTCGGTCGTGCCCGTACCCCCGTCGGACGTGCCGCCCGTGGCCGGTGTCGACGGCTCGGTCGGCGGCGGCTCGGCCGGCTGGCTCGGGGTGTGCGACGGGGAGTAGGAGTGCCGCGGCGGCGTGTTCTGCTGGTTGCCGGTGGAGTTCTCCGGCTGCTGGCTCTGCTCGGTCTCCTCGTCGCTCGGCGAGGGGGAACTCTCCGGCGACGACGAGCTGGACGTCTCCGCGGGCTTCTTCTCGTGCCGGTTGCTGTCGCTGCCCGCCGCGTTGACGGCGATGGCGACGCCGGCCCCGATCGCGATCAGCGCGAGCACGACGAAGAGCCACATCTTGCCCCGGCCGCCGCCCTGCTGTCCGCCCTCGTAACCACCGTCGTCCGGGTTCATCGGCGGCAGGATCGGGCCCTGCGAGGTGTCCCCGTGCGGCGGGTGCCCCATCGCCATCGTGGCTCCGCCGACGCCCATGGGCGGGGTGTGTCCGCCTTCGTGCATCGCCACCGGGCCGGTGTTCCACGTCCCGGTGTGGCCACCCTGCACCTGAAGCATCTGCAGGCTGTACTGGACGAGCCCGCGCATCTCCTCGGCACTCTGGAACCGGTCGTCCGCGTCCTTCGCGAGCGAGCGCATGACCAGCCCGTCCAGCTCCGGCGGAGCCGCCTCCAGCACGTCGGACGGCGGAACCGGAATGTCCTGTACGTGCTGGTACACGACGGAGAGCGGTGTCTCACCCGTGAACGGGGGCCGCAGCGCGAGAAGTTCGTACAGCAGACAGCCGGTGGCGTAGAGGTCGGAGCGATGGTCGACGGCCTTGCCCAGCGCCTGCTCCGGGGAGAGGTACTGCGGCGTGCCCATGACCATGCCGGTCTGCGTCATCGTCGACTGCGCGCCGTGCAGCGCACGGGCGATGCCGAAGTCCATCACCTTGACCGCACCCGAGTTCGTGATGATCACGTTGGCGGGCTTGATGTCACGGTGCACGATGCCGTGCTGGTGCGAGTACGCGAGGGCTTCCAGGACGCCCGAGACGATGATCAGCGCCTGCTCGGGCGGCGGGGCCTCGGCATTGAGGAGCAGATCGCGGATGGTATGGCCCTCGACGAGCTCCATCACGATGTAGGGGACGGTCTGGCCGCCCACGACGTCCTCGCCGGAGTCGTACACGGCGACGATCGCGTGGTGGTTGAGGCCGGCGACCGACTGTGCCTCGCGCGTGAACCGGGCCTTGGAGACCGGGTCCTCGGCGAGATCGGAACGCAGGAGCTTGACCGCGACCGTCCGTCCCAGCCTGACGTCCTCGGCCGCGAAGACCTCCGCCATGCCGCCCCGGCCGAGCCGGTGGGTCATCCGGTAGCGCCCGTCACCGACGACGCCGCCGATGCCCCAGGAGTCGGTGCCATCCGAAACTCCGCCGCCGTTTGCTTCGGAATCGGGTGCCATCAGTCCTCGCCGTCGTATCTGTCCGCGCGTCCGCGGGTTCTCACGGTGTCTAGCTGCATTGCCACGTCACGCTACAGCCTCCGCCGGACACACCGTTTCCGAGAGGGACGGGCCATCCAATCGGCCGGCGTGCCGCGCGCGCAAATTCCATGCGCTTCCTGTAACGCTTCCGAGACGCTTCTTGTGCGTAGGGTCACGGAACGGGCACCTGGCTTGACGTGTCGTACCCCTCGGGCAGACTTGGCGCGTAATAGGGATCACCGCGTCAGTCGCGCGCCGAGGGGGAAGCAAGTCATGAGCCAGGACGGCGCACACGGCGCTCAGGGGCGCTATGCCGGCGGTTCGGTCGCCGGCGGCCGGTACCAGCTGCGCGACCTGCTCGGCGAAGGCGGGATGGCATCCGTATACCTGGCATACGACTCCGCACTGGACCGCCAGGTCGCGATCAAGACACTGCACACGGAGCTGGGACGCGAGCAGTCCTTCCGCGAGCGGTTCCGGCGCGAGGCGCAGGCCGTCGCCAAGCTGCAGCACACCAACATCGTCTCGGTCTTCGACACCGGTGAGGACGAGCTCGGCGGCGCGCTGATGCCGTACATCGTCATGGAGTACGTGGAGGGGCAGCCGCTCGGCTCGGTGCTCCAGGCGGACATCCAGAGCTACGGCGCGATGCCGGCCGACAAGGCGCTCAAGGTGACGGCCGACGTGCTGGCCGCCCTGGACACCAGCCACGAGATGGGGCTGGTCCACCGCGACATCAAGCCCGGCAACGTGATGGTGACCAAGCGCGGCGTCGTGAAGGTCATGGACTTCGGCATCGCCCGTGCCATGCAGTCGGGCGTCACGTCGATGACGCAGACCGGCATGGTCGTCGGCACCCCGCAGTACCTCTCCCCCGAGCAGGCCCTGGGCCGCGGGGTGGACGCGCGCTCCGACCTGTACTCGGTCGGCATCATGCTGTTCCAGCTGCTGACCGGGCGCATCCCGTTCGACGCGGACTCGCCGCTCGCCATCGCGTACGCGCATGTCCAGGAGGAGCCGGTCGCGCCCTCCACCATCAACCGGTCGATCACCCCGGCGATGGACGCGCTCGTGGCCCGCGCGCTGAGGAAGAACCCGAACGAGCGCTTCCCCAGCGCCGCGGCGATGCAGGACGAGATCGCGCGCGTGCTGGGCGCGGGCGGCCAGACCGGTGCCCCGGTGATCGTCGCCGGTGGCGGCGCGCCGTCGAACAGCGGTTCGGGCGTCGGCTCGGCGGTCTTCCCGCCGGTCGACCAGTCCGCCCCGGCGCCGCAGAACGTCCAGACGCCGTACCAGCCGGGCCCGTACCAGTCGGGACCGTACGGTGCGCCGACCCCGGCCCCCGCACCGGCTCCGTCGTACGGATATCCGCAGTCGGCTCCGGCGTACCAGGGCCAGACCCCGATGTCGCCGATGCAGCACCAGACCCCACCGCCGTACACGGTCGCGCCCGGAACACAGACCCATGGCGGCTCGGGCGGTGGCGACTCCAAGCGGAACATGCCGGTGATCGTCGGCTCGATCGTGGTCGCGCTGATCGCGATCGGGGGCCTGATCACGGTCCTCTCGCTGAAGGAGGACTCGCCCTCGGGCGGCTCCTCCGCGAACGAGTCGCCGGCCGCGAGCGAGCACAAGGATCCTGAGCGGAACCGGACGATGAGGACCGAGGACTGCACGGACCCGTTGGAGGACGCGAGCGACCCGGAGAAGGTGGACGCGCCGAAGTTCCTGTACAAGGACTTCCTCTCCGCGAAGGCCTGCGCGGATGCGGCGGGCTGGAGTGTCAAGAAGATCAAGGTGCCGGGGAACGCGTACGCGGAGGACCAGGTCATCGACCAGTTCCCGACCTCCGGAACGGCCGTCGACAAGACGGGCGCCCATTTCGAGCTGCGTGTGGCGACGGGCGACCCCGCCTGAGCGGGCGCACGCACGGAGGTACGGGCACGCGGGCGGCGGCCCTGCGGGATCGACGCGAGCCGTGATCGGGGCGAGCCCAAGGAATGCGCCGCGAGCCCAGGAGGGCGCCTTACACCCGAGATGCCGGACATATCGTCACATGTGACGCTGCCGTCATGGCTCCAGGACTTCTCCCTTCTCGGCCCACGAGGTGCGTGGTCGGTCTCATATTCTCGGCGGGCGCCGCACTGGGGGCCGCCCCGGGTGAGGCGCACGCCCAACAGCGCTCGCCCGGCAGGGCACCGGGACCGGTCAGCGCCTCGATGACGCCGCCGCCCCCGGCCGCGCCGGACATATCTTCCGCCCGCCCCACACCCTCCGGTGTCGAGCCGTCAGCCGATGCTCCGGCCGCCCCCTCCGCCACTCCCTCCGCCACCCCTTCGGCCGAACCCTCGGCGATATCCACGGGCGGCATTTCGGCCGCCCCCGCACCCCCGGCGCCCTCCCCGTCCGCTTCTCGGCCCCCTTCTCCTTCCCCGTCCGCCTCCGCCGATCCGTCCACCCCTGCCTCCTCCGCCTCCTCCGCCCCCTCCGCCTCCTCCGCCCCCTCCGGCGCGTCCGCCTCCCCCGGTGCCTCGGCTGCCGAAGGGTCGGCGCCCCCCGACGCCCAGCCTCCGCTCGCCGGGCGCGAGGCCGCCGAAGGAAGACCGCGCCCCGGACGGCCGCTCGCGCCGCAGGACCTCGCACACGTGGACAGTTCCACCGACGAGCCCGACGCACGGCCCGCGGCGAGCGATCCCGGGCCGGAGCCCGCCGTGACACCGGCGGCGAACACATCCCCCGCAGCCGGCCGGCTCGCACCCCAGGCCCTCGACCGCCCCGTCGCACGACAGGTCCAGCACGTATCGCTGGGCGCCGGAATCGCACTGATAGGACTGGGGCTCGGCTTCCTGGCGCTCCGCCTGCGTCGCACGAACTGAGACCCCTCACCCCCTCCCCAGCAGCGCGCACACGCTCCGGAAGGAACTTGCGTCCACCAACATACTCGGTATACATACTCAGTATGTCGATCCGCCACGGGCTGCTGGCCCTGATGGAGCGGGGACCCAGATACGGCTCCCAGCTCCGTACCGAATTCGAGTCGCGCACCGGCTCCACCTGGCCGCTCAACGTCGGCCAGGTGTACACGACACTGAGTCGGCTGGAGCGCGACGGCCTGGTCGTCCAGGACGACGAGGACGACCAGGGGCACGCCCTCTACGCCATCACCGAGGACGGCCGTACCGAACTGCGGAGCTGGTTCGAGACGCCCGTCGACCGCAACAGTCCGCCGCGCGACGAGCTGGCCATCAAGCTCGCCATGGCGGTCGGCGCCCCCGGCGTGGACATCCGCGCCGTCATCCAGTCCCAGCGCCGCCACACCGTGAAGGCGATGCAGGACTACACACGCCTGAAGGCACAGGCGCTCACCGATGCGCCCGCCAACCGCGACGAGGTCGCCTGGCTGCTCGTGCTCGAACAGCTGATCTTCCAGGCGGAGGCCGAGGCCCGCTGGCTGGACCACTGCGAGTCCCGGCTGATCCGCCTCGCCGAGGCCGCCGCCACGGAGCCGGAGCCCGAGGTACGCGCGACCGGGCGCACCCCGGGCGCCCGCACTCCTGCCCGCGCCGCCCGCCCGCGCGGCCGACGCTGACCACACACCACCGCGCGTACGCACCCCGGCTTCCGCCACCACGACGGACCACTGCGTACGTGCCCCGTCCGACGTCGGACCGCCCCGGTGCCCCGGCGTCGGCCCCACAACCCGTTCCAAGGGGGGAACCACCACCATGTCCTCGCGCGCCCCGTCCCGATCCGCGTCCGGCCCACCGCCGGCCGCGGGCACACCGGTGCTCGAACTCCGGGCACTCACCCGCACCCACGGCACCGGCATCGCCGAGGTGCACGCCCTGCGCGGCATCGACCTCTCCGTGCACACCGGTGAGCTGGTCGCCGTGATGGGCCCTTCCGGCTCCGGCAAGTCCACCCTGCTGACCATCGCGGGCGGTCTCGACACCGCGACCAGCGGCCAGGTCGTCATCGAGGGCCAGGACATCTCCGGCCTCGGCCGCAAGGGCGTCGCCGCCCTGCGCCGCCGCAGCATCGGCTACGTCTTCCAGGACTACAACCTGATCCCGGCACTCACCGCCGCCGAGAACATCGCCCTGCCGCGCGAACTCGACGGCGTCTCCGTGCGCACGGCCCGCAAGGAGGCGCGGGCGGCGCTGGAGGAGATGAGGCTCCTGGAGATCGCCGACCGGTTCCCGGACGAGATGTCCGGCGGCCAGCAGCAACGCGTCGCCATCGCCCGCGCGCTGGTGGGGGACCGGCGCCTCGTGCTCGCCGACGAGCCGACCGGGGCGCTCGACTCGGAGACCGGCGAGGCCGTGCTCGCGCTGCTGCGCAAGCGCTGCGACCAGGGTGCGGCCGGTGTCATGGTGACGCACGAGCCGCGGTACGCGGCCTGGGCGGACCGGGTCGTCTTCCTCCGGGACGGATCACTCGTCGACCAGACTCTCCTCGCCGACGCCGACTCGTTGCTGGCCGCCGAGGGCGCCGAGTGAGCGTCTTCACGGGCTGGCGCGCCTCCCTCCGCATGGCCAGGCGCGACGCGATGCGCGCCAAGGGCCGCAGCGCACTGGTGGTCGCGATGATCGCGATACCGGTACTCGGCGTCACAGCCCTCGATGTGACGTACCGCAGCGAGAATCCGTCCGTCGCCGAGAAGCTGACCAGCGAAATGGGATCCGCCGACGCGCTGTTCAGCGACGAGACGATGGGGCCCATCGAGCAACTCCCCGATGGGGCGGTGAGCAACATCTACATGGGCGTGGACGACGCACCGTCCGTGGAGAACCGCGAACCGCTCGACATCAGCACGACATTCCCCAAGGGTTCGCGGGCGATCAGCATCCAGTCCGTCCCGGCGAGTGTCACCACCCGGTACGGCGTCACGAACACCGACATCGTCGAGTTCCGGACGTCGGACGCGATGGCGCGCGGCAAGATCGACCTCGTGCGCGGCGCCTACCCGCACGGCAAGGGCGAGATGGCCGCCACCGAGCCGTTCCTGGAGGCGACCGGGCTGCACGTCGGCTCGACCACCACCGTGCGCAACTCCGGCCGGACGTACACCATCACCGGCGCTGTCGAGCTGCCCGGCGAGCTGAAGACCGAGGCGCTCTACGCGGACCCCGGTGCGGTCATAGCTCCGTGGAAGGCGAGGGCCGAGCACGACAAGAAGGCGCTTCCGCCGAACGCCGGGTCCACGGACTGGCTGGTCAAAGGCCCCGCAGGGGTGGGTGTGACCTGGCCGCACGTCATGGAGGCCAACAAGTCGGGCGTGCTCGTCACGTCCCGGCAGGTCGCCCTCGACCCGCCGCCGGACTCCGAGGTCCCGCTGATGTCCAGGAACCCGCAGATCGCCGACGGGGGCTCCGGAGAGCTCAGCACGGCACTCATCACCGTGATCGCCATGGCGGTCCTGGAGATCGTGCTGCTCGCCGGGCCGGCCTTCGCCGTCGGTGCGCGCCGTTCCCGCCGCCAGCTCGGTCTCCTCGGCACCTGCGGCGGAGACCGGCGCCATGTCAGGGCCGTGGTGCTCGGTGGCGGTCTGGTGCTCGGCGGCATCGGAGCGGTGACGGGTGTCGTGCTCGGCCTCGGGCTCACCGCGGCTTTCCAGCCCGTGATCGAGAACTGGGCCGGACACCGGTTCGGCTCCCTGACGATTGCGCCGCTGGAGTTGCTGGTCATCGCCGCGATCGGCCTGATCACCGGCTTGTTGGCGGCGTTCGCCCCGGCGATCGTGGCGAGTCGGCAGTCGGTACTGGAATCGCTGACCGGCCGCAGAGGTGTCCGCCGTTCCTCGCGCGTGCTGCCCGTCCTGGGCGCCTGCGTGCTGGCGCTCGGTGCCGCGATCGCCCTCTACGGCGGCACCAGCGGGAACTCGACACTGGTCGCCGGGGGCTCGATGGTCGCCGAACTCGGACTGCTCGGCTGCATCCCGGTGATCGTCGGCCTCCTCGGGAGGCTCGGCAGGAGGCTGCCCCTCACGCCCCGGATGGCGCTGCGCGACGCGGCCCGCAACCGCGGCCGCACCGCTCCCGCCGTCGCCGCGGTCATGGCGGCCGTCGCGGGTTCGGTGGGCATCGCCACGTACATGGCCAGCTCCACGGCCGAGCACGCGTTCAACTACACCCCCTCCCTGAACGAGGGAACCGTCCTCCTCTCCTCGTCCTCCGCCGAGTCCTCCGCCCGGCTCCCCCAGGCACGGGCCGCCGTCGAACAGAACATGGCCGTCACCGGCGGGCGCGCCGACTTCCGACGGGTCTGGGCGGGCAGCGACTGCAGCCTCTACAGCGAGGAGGAGAACAACTGCGGCTCGCTCGAAATGGTCAGGCCCACCGGCAAGGCCCACGTCTGCCCACTCACCGGTGAGGGCGCCAAGGCGCTCGCCGCGCGACTCACCGCCGACGAGCACAAGAAACTGATGCGTTCCCCCGCCTGCCTCACCGAGCACATGTCCTCGGGCATCTTCAACACCGACATGAGCAGCATCGTCGTGGCGGACGAGGCCATGCTCGGCACCTATGTGAAGCTCCACGACCCTGCGGCCGCCAAGGCACTGGCGGCGGGCACACCGGTACTGCTCAACAAGGTGTTCGCGAAGAACGGCGAGGTCACCATCAAGGCGGTCCACCGCTACAGCAAGGAGGACAAGCAGAACGGGAAGCCGCACCCGGAGAGGGCACGGACCACCACGGACAGGCTGAAGGTGTACGTGGCACCCGCGAAGTACGCCGCCACCCCCGGGATCAACATGATCCTGCCGCGACAGACCGCGGAACGGCTCGGCCTGCACACCGAGGCGGGCGGAAGCGTGTACGCCGTCGCCCACACGCCGACGAATGCCGAGGCACAGCGGACCGACGGAGCGATCGAGCAGGCAGGTGGCGGCCTCTGGGTGAAGTCCGAGAACGGCTTCGGTCGCCAGGACAACACCGCACTGCTGATCCTGACCCTGTTCGCCGGCGTGGTGACGCTCGGCGCGGCCGCGATCACGACGGGCCTCGCCAAGGCGGACGCGGAGGCCGATCTGAACACCCTCAGCGCGGTGGGCGCGCCTGCGGGCGTGCGACGGAAGCTGTCCGGCTTCCAGTGCCTGGTGGTGGCGCTCACAGGTGTGGTGCTCGGCACACTGGCCGGCCTGGTGCCGGCGGTGGCGCTGCGCCTCGTCGACCTGCGGGAAGCCCTGAAGGCGATGCGGATAGATCCCACACAGTCGGCGTACACGCCGATCGTGCTGCCCTGGGCGACCATCGGTCTGCTCGTTCTGGGCATTCCGCTGCTGGCCGGGGTGCTCGCGGCGGCGTTCACACGGTCACGCCTGGTGCTCGCGCGGCGGGCCGGATGAGCGCGAGGGCGGTGCGGTGAACGGCCTGATCGGCTGATTCGGTGCCCCTGCGAACGGTGGATCAACCGTTTGCGGGGGCACCACCGTGTCGTACAGCAGGTGTGCGAGACAATGACGCCATGGAGATGCCGAGGAATGAACGGTCGCAGGAGCACCCCCAAGTCCTCGTGGTGGGGCAGGACGGCATGGCGATCGGCGGCGGTGGCACTGACGACGAATCGCGTGAGGTCCCGGTGACGGAGATGGTCGAACAGCCCGCGAAGGTCATGCGCATCGGCAGCATGATCAAGCAGCTCCTGGAGGAGGTCAGGGCGGCTCCTCTCGACGAGGCGAGCCGGGTCAGGCTCAAGGAGATCCACGCGAGTTCCGTGAAGGAGCTGGAGGACGGCCTCGCGCCGGAGCTGGTGGAGGAGTTGGAGCGGCTCTCCCTGCCGTTCACCGAGGAGTCGGTGCCGTCCGAGGCGGAACTCAGGATCGCGCAGGCCCAGTTGGTGGGCTGGCTGGAGGGCCTCTTCCACGGCATCCAGACGGCGTTGTTCGCCCAGCAGATGGCGGCGCGGGCACAGCTGGAGCAGATGCGGCGCGCCCTTCCGCCGGGGAGCGGCCACGAGGACGAGGACGGCAGCGGGGACCAGCACGGGGCCATCAGGACCGGCCCGTATCTCTAGTCCGTACGTCGCCATCGGTACGTACATCTCGATCACATGGCGACACCGAGGGCCTTTCGTTCGGCACGCGAGCCCGGCGTGACCCGAACGAGAGGCTCCAGGGCCCGGCACACATGGTCGACGACCTGTGTGCCGGGCCCGTTACGTGTGTTCGGCGAGGCGCGCGTCAGCCCGCGGGCCTGCGCAGCAGCACCTTTCCGACGTGCGCGCTGGACTCCAGCACCCGGTGGGCCTCGGCGGCGTCGGCCATCGGCAGCGTACGGTCCACGATCGGCCGGACCACGCCGTCGGCGATCAATGGCCAGACGTGCTCGCGTACGGCGGCCACGATGGCGGCCTTCTCGACGAGCGGGCGCCCCCGCAGCGAGGTCGCGGTGATGGCGGCCCGCTTGTTCAGCAGAGCACTCAGGTTCAGCTCGCCCTTGACTCCGCCCTGGAGGCCGATGATGGCCAGCCGGCCATTGACGGCGAGCGACTTCACATTCCGGTCCAGGTACTTCGCGCCGACGATGTCGAGGATGACATCCGCACCGGCCCCGTCCGTCGCCTTGCGCACCTCCTCGACGAAGTCCTGTTCCCGGTAGTCGATCAGGACGTCGGCCCCGAGTTCCGCACAGCGCGCGAGCTTCTCCGGCCCACCTGCGGTCACCGCGACGGTTGCGCCCACAGCCTTGGCGAGCTGGATCGCCATGGTGCCGATGCCGCTGGACCCCCCGTGCACCAACAGCGTCTCGCCGGGCCGGAGATGAGCCACCATGAACACGTTCGACCAGACGGTGGCCGTCACCTCGGGCAGCGCGGCGGCCGAGGTCAGGTCGACACCGGCAGGTACGGGCAACAGCTGTCCGGCGGGTACGGCGACCTTCTCCGCGTAACCGCCGCCGGCGAGCAGCGCACACACCTCGTCGCCGACCGACCAGCCGGTGACACCGGGCCCGACCGCGGAGATGTGGCCCGCGCACTCCAGGCCCGGGTACGGGGACGCGCCGGGCGGCGGGTTGTAGAACCCCTGCCGCTGCAGCACGTCGGCGCGGTTGACCGCGCTGGACACGACATCGATGAGGACCTCGCCCTCGCCGGCTACCGGATCGGGCACCTCGGCCCATACGAGCGCCTCGGGGCCGCCGGGTTCGGGGATCGTGATCGCATACATGGCGGCGAGGCTACTCCGTGACGCGGGCCGGACGACGGTGTCACGGCGGTCGGCCGGAGGTCCGTGGGGGCCGGCGGCAGGCCGGGAGGCCGCGGCGCCGGAACGCCATGCCCGGGACGCCGGAACGCCGTGAGTCCACTCCAAGGAGCGAAGGGTCGTGCCGACGGAGGCGAACCGAGCCGGAGCGACACCGCTACGGGAGCGGGCCCCCCATAACCGGGTTGCTCGGCGGTGACTCGTTCGAGGCGCGCACGATGGTGATCAAACGGTCCGTCAACTGCAGTGGGCTGGCAGCCGGGTCGTCGTAGCCGAGCAGCCGATGTCCGCGCAGCACGCTGACCACGAGATCGTCGGTCTCCCGGACGCTCTTGCCCACCTCGGCCTTTATCACCGGCCGTTCGACGAGATCGAGACCGCTGCCCTGCTGAATCAGGTCCTCCATCACCGTCCCCGCGCTGGGGCTGAGAACGGAGAGGCCGAGCAGTCGGCCCGCCGCGCTGGCGCTGGTGATCACGGCGTCGGCTCCGGACTGCCGCAGCAACGGAGCGTTCTCCTCCTCGCGCACCGCGGCGACGATCTTCGCGCCGCGGTTGAGCTGTCGCGCTGTCAGAGCCACCAGCACCGCCGTGTCATCGCGCTGAGTGGCGATGATGATCTGCCGTGCCTTCTGGAGCTCGGCCCGCAGCAGCACCTCGCTGCGGGTCGCGTCGCCGACCACTCCCACGAACCCCTCGGCATTGGCGATCTCGATCACCTTGGTCGCCGGGTCGACGATGACGATCTGTTCCTTCCTCAGGCCGGTGGCGCGCAGAGTCTGGATCGCCGAACGTCCCTTCGTGCCGAAGCCGACGACAACGGTGTGGTCACGCAAGTTGGTTCTCCAACGCTTCAGCCGAAAGTCCTCGCGGGTCCGCTCCGTAAGGACCTCAAGAGTGGTGCCGACGAGGATGATCAGGAAGAGCACCCGCAGCGGTGTAATGAGCACCACATTGGTGAGCCTGGCGACGTCCCCGTACGGAGTGATGTCGCCGTAGCCGGTGGTGGAGAGGGTGACCGTCGCGTAGTACACCGCGTCCAGCAGATCGACGTTGCCGTCTGCGGCGTCGTGATATCCGCCACGGTCGAGCCAGACGATCAGCACGGTGACGGCAAGCACCATCAGGGCCATCAACAGTCGCTTGGCCACCTGCCGCGCCGGTCCCTGGACGACCCTGCGCGGGAGCTGCACCCGCGTGGGCGCGACATACTCGTCGGCACGCCTGGCCATCGCGTCGTGACCGGGAAGTTTCACGTGAAACACCCTTCCGTCCACGGCGTCGCCGAGGCCCACGGTAGGTCGAGGATCTCCACCTCGGTGCCGGACCGTACCCCGCCAGGTGGTACGACGGCCAGCCCGTCCGCCGCCGCGACCCCTCGGAGCATCGCCGGACCGTTGTAATGCAGCGGTACGACATGCTCGGCGCCGCTGTCGGTTCCCGTGCTGCCGAAGCCATCGGCGCCGGCAGTCGCCCTGCCCGCTCGGTGGACGACGGGCACCAGACGGGTGTCGTGCGGGTGTCCGTGCACCTCGTCGCGCACGACGACCCGGTGCGACGTCTCCAGTGCCCGTCCGGTCAGCCCGCGGAGTAGCGGTTCGGCAAGTGTGAGGAGCCCGGACACGGCGGCCAGGGGGTTGCCGGGCAGCCCGACGAGATACGGGCCCGCGTCGGAGTCCTTCGTCTTGAGCCGGGCCAGCAGCATCGGATGGCCGGGGCGGACCGCAACTCCGTCGACCAGCAACTCGGCTCCGATCTCGGCAAGGACCGGGTGGACGTGGTCGACAGGTCCCGATGCCGTGCCGCCGGTGGTGACGACCAGATCGGCGCCGGACGTGGTGAGAGCCCGCCGGAGGGCGTTCACGTCGTCACCGAGGCGCTGCGGCGCGGAGACCTCGGCGCCCAGCGCACACAGCCAGGGACCGATCATCGGGCCGAGCGCGTCACGGATCAGCCCTTCGTGCGGCAGACCGCTGGTCAGCAGTTCGTCACCGAGTACGAGGACCTCGACGCGAGGGCGGGGGACAGCGAGCAACTCGTCGTACCCGGCAGCGGCGGCCAGACCGAGGACAGCGGGCGTCACCAGGGTTCCGGCGGGCAGAAGTTGATCTCCGGAACGGCATTCCTGACCACGCGGCCTGATGTCCTGCCCGGGGAGCACCTGATGTTTCGCGTGGAGCAGCCCTTTGGCCCCGTCCACGTGAGCGTGTTCGCTGCGGATCACGGCATTGGCGTCCGCCGGGATGCGCGCGCCGGTGGCGATCCGTACGGCATCCCCGTCGGGGAGCACGGCGGGGGCACCATGTCCGGCGAGGATGCCGAGACCTTGACCGGGGCGCGAACCGGCCCCCGCATCGCGGACTCCCTCCTTGCCCCGGACTTCCGCCCCGTCACCGGCTCCCTCGCTGTTCCCGGCTCCCTCTTCACCCCTGGGCTCGTCGAACTCGCGGATGGTCCACGGCCCCGGCCCGGTGACGACCCAGCCGTCCATGGCGGAGGTGTCGAAGGACGGCAGGTCGGTGAGTGCCATGAGCGGCTCGGCCAGTACGCGTCCGATTGCCTGATCGAGGGGGATCCGCCGGGCGCGGACGGGGACGTCGCGGCCCGAACGTGCGGCCAGGACGCGGGCCGCTTGCCAGGGCGTCGCCCGGCTGTGCCGCTCACGTCCGCGGGGCCGGTCGGCCCCCTGGTTCGGAGGCGGGACCGCGGCTGCGCCCGCACCCTCCTCCGCGGGCCGGGTCGGGTCCATGGAATGCGGCCGCCCCGGTGCGCGGGATCGCCCCGAAGAACACGGCTGCTCCGACGACCGGGAGTCCGCGCAGTGGGACTCGTCCGCCGGCCGAGGCCGGCCGGCGAGGTGGGACTGATCCGCAGGGTGAGATCGCCCTGTGGAACAGGAATCGCCCGGCGCCCGGCGCCCGACCAGGGCGAGCGCCTGTTCGACGGCCCGTTCCTCCTCGGCAGCCCGCAGTTCCTCCGGGGTCGGTCCCCGATCCGCCGACGGAGAGCGCCCGCCTCCTGAGGGCGAGCCGCCCGCCGAGGACGAACCGCCCGCCGAAGACGTAGCTGCGGCCGGAAACCGGTCGCTCCCCGAAGACACCCCACCCTCCGAAGGCACCCCACCCGCCGAAAAGAGAGCGGCCTGCGCGAACGGACCGCCCGTCGAGAAGGGATCGGCCGCCAAGGAACTGTCGCCGGGCTCCGACTCGCGATCGGCCGAAGCCGCACGGTCACGGGCAGAGGGCCCGACCCCCGCCGAGGGAGCGGAGCCCGTCGAGGGACCGGCACCCTCTGAGGGACTGGCGCTCACCGAGGGGCCGACGCCCATCGATGCGACGTCGGCGGCAGGAGGCGGGTCGGATCTGCTGTCGTGGGCCGTCATTGCGTCTCGTTCTCGTCCGCCCACCGGAGGGCGAGCGCGGCGGCCTTGCGAGCGGCCTCGGCAACCGCCGCCGGGCCGTCGCCTTCCCTGCTCGCCTTCGCCGCCGCGTAGCCGACCAGGAAGGTCGTCAGGGGCGCGGCGGGCCGGGCGACGCCGTGAGCGGCGTCACGGGCCAGATCGAGCAGGACGTCGGTGTCGACGTCGAGTTCGATGCCCAGCTCGTTCTTGACTGCAGTGATCCATTCGTCCAGCACCGCCCCATGCTCTCTGATACGGGCACGGGCCGACGCAATGTCCTCCCAGGTGTCGCAGTCGAAGGAGGCGAGCGGACCGGCCTCCACCCGGGCGAGGTCGAGTTCATTCGTCAGCAACCGCAGGGGAAGCCCGGACAGACTGCCGTGCTCGGTGGCGAGCAGGGCGAGCTCGCGGCGCAGCGGTTCGGCACCGTAGACGGCGACGAGCGGCTGATCACGACCGTCCTGATCGATGCACAGGGCCCCGTCGCGCTGTCCTTCACCGGCGGCGGCCAGCAGAGCTCCGACGGTGCCCTTCCCCAGGAACGGCAGATCGGCCGAGAGGACGAGGACCCACTCCGCGGAGGTCCGCCGAACCCCGGCGTCGAGCGCGGCCAATGGGCCGGCGCCCTGCGGTTCCTCGCGCGTCCAGGTCACTGTGCGCACGGTGGGCCGCCGCCCGCCCACCACCACGGTGGCCGAGGCATCGGCGCAGGCCGCGAGGACCCGGTCGAGCAGCGCACGGCCACCGACCAGGATCCCCGGCTTGTCGGCGCCGCCGAGCCGCTTGGCGGCTCCTCCGGCCAGAACGATGGCGTCATACGCGGTCATGCATCCGAGTATGCGGGCCGCGGCCTCCCGTCGATCCGCCCCGTCCGCGATCCGGCGGATCGACGAGGGGGAGAACGAGAGCCCGCGGCCGATTTCGCCTACAACGTGCGCAGCAGCAAGGCCGGTTGCTCCACGCAGTCGGCCACATAGCGCAGGAAACCGCCCGCCGTCCCGCCGTCGCACACCCGATGGTCGAAGGTCAGCGAGAGCTGGACGACCTGGCGTACGGCCAGCTCGCCCCCGTGCACCCACGGCTTGGGAACGATCCGGCCGACGCCCAGCATGGCCGCCTCCGGGTGGTTGATGATCGGGGTCGAACCGTCGACCCCGAACACCCCGTAGTTGTTCAGCGTGAACGTGCCGCCGGTCAGCTCCGCCGGGGTCAGCCTGCCGTTCCGGGCCGCCTCGGTGAGCCGGGCGATCTCGGAACCGATCGAGTCGACGTTCCCGGTGTGCGCGTCCCGGACGACCGGGACGACCAGGCCCCTCTCGGTCTGGGCCGCGAACCCGAGATGGACCTCCGGCAGCCGCACGATCTCCCGCGCCTCCGCGTCCACCATGGAGTTGAGCTCGGGAAAGCGGGCCAGCGCGGCGACGCAGATACGCGCCAGCAGGGCAAGCACCGACACCTTGGGGCCGGCGGCCGGACCACCGGCGCTGTTCATCGCGGACCTGGCGGCCATCAGCTCGGTGGCGTCGGCGTCGACCCAGCACGTGGCATCGGGAATCTCCCGCCGACTGCGCGCCAACTTGTCGGCCACCGCGCCGCGCACCCCACGCAACGGGATCCGCTCCACGGCCGGGCTCCCCGCCCCCCGCGCCACCGGGGGCCGCGACGACGGTTCAGAAACCTCTCCCGGCATCGTTCCCGGCTCCGGCACCGGAACCGAGACCGGGACCGCGGTCGGCAGAGGAGCCGCCTTCTGTTCGGCCTTTGCCCTGATCGCGGACTCGACATCGGCTCGCAGGATCAGCCCGTCGGGCCCGGACCCCGCCAGTTGCCGCAGGTCGAGGTCGTGCTGCCGCGCCAGCTTCCGTACCAGCGGGGAGACCACGGCCACCGGCCCCCGCACCGGGTCCGGCACAGATGCGGTACTCGCTGCCACAGCCGTCGCATGTGGGGCAGCGGGCGCCCCCATCGCCTCGGGACGAACCCGCCGACGGCGCGCCAACGGTGCGCCCGTCCCGTACCCGACCAGCACATTTCCTGACGACTCGGCCCCAGCCGACGCCACCACCGCAGCCCCGGCCTCCGCGACCGAGCCCGAGCCCTCGTCCGTCCCCGCGCCCGCCGATCTCCGAGGCCCCGAGGCTTCCTCGGCCCCCAAAACTCCCTCGGTCCCCACCGCCACCGTCAGCAGCGGCGCCCCGACCGGAAGCTCCGCGCCCTCCTCGCCGAACCGGGCGGTCACCACGCCCCCGTACGGGCACGGCACTTCCACCATCGCCTTGGCCGTCTCCACCTCGACGACCGGCTGGTCGATGGCGACGACATCGCCGACCTCCACCAGCCAGCGCACGATCTCCGCCTCGGTCAGCCCCTCGCCGAGGTCCGGCAGCTTGAATTCGAGAACCTGAGGCATCAGCTCTCCGCCTCCCACTGCAAGCGGGCAACCGCGTCGAGCACCCGGTCCACGCCCGGCAGATGGTGCCGCTCCTGCATCGGCGGCGGATACGGAATGTCGAACCCGGTGACCCGTAGCACCGGCGCCTCCAGATGGTGGAAGCAACGCTCGGTGATCCGGGCCGCGATCTCGCCGCCCGGACCGCCGAAACCGGAGGACTCATGGACGACCACCGCGCGCCCCGTACGCCGCACGGAAGCGGCGACGGTCTCGTCGTCGAACGGCACCAGTGAGCGCAGATCGACCACTTCGAGATCCCAGCCCTCTTCGACGGCTGCTTCCGCGGCCTCCATACAGACCGGCAGCGACGGCCCGTACGTGATCAGCGTCGCGCTGCGCCCGGACCGACGGACGACGGCGCGTCCGATCGGTTCCACCGTCACCGGAGCATCGGGCGACCAGTCGGCCTTCGACCAGTAGAGCCGTTTCGGCTCCAGGAAGACCACCGGGTCGTCGGAGGCGATCGAGGCCCTCAGCAGCCCGTACGCGTCCTCGACGGTGGCGGGCGCGACGACCTGGAGGCCGGGCGTCGCCATGTAGTACGCCTCCGAGGAGTCGCTGTGGTGCTCGACCCCGCCGATCCCGCCGCCGTACGGCACCCGCACCGTGATCGGCAACGGCATGGCACCGGCCGTCCGGTTCCGCATCTTGGCCACATGACTCATGAGCTGCTCGAACGCGGGATAGGCGAAGGCGTCGAACTGCATCTCCACCACGGGCCTCAGCCCGTACATCGCCATGCCGACAGCCGTACCGAGAATGCCCGCCTCGGCAAGCGGGGTGTCCGTGCAACGGTCCTCGCCGAATTCCTTCGCCAGGCCGTCGGTGATCCGGAAGACGCCACCGAGTGTGCCCACATCCTCGCCGAGGACGTGCACCGTCGGGTCCTCGGCCATCGCGTCGCGCAGCGCTCGCCCGAGCGCCTGCGCCATGGTGGCGGGTTTGGCCTTCGCCGTACGCTCTCCGGTCGGCGCCGCTGCGGTGGTCATCGCCCTTCCTCCACGTCGTTGTGGCCGTGCTGGTCCTGCTCGGCGTCCAGCTCCACACGCAACCGCGCTGCCTGCTCCCGGAGTTGTGTGGTCTGTTCCGCGTAGACATGGGCGAAGAGATCCATCGGGTCGAGCACCGGATCGGCGTTCATCCGCTCGCGCAGAGCCGCCGCCATCCGCTCCGCGGCCGCGCGCGCCTCCTCGATCCCTTCGTCGCCGAGCAGCCCCCGCCCGGTCAGCTCCCGCTCCAGGAGCTGGATCGGATCGTGCGCACGCCATGCCTCCACTTCGCTCTCGACGCGGTATCGAGTGGCGTCGTCGGCGTTCGTATGGGCGTCCATGCGGTACGTCACCGCCTCGACGAGCGTCGGACCGCCACCGCTCCGGGCCCGCGCGACCGCCTCGCCGAGGACCTGGTGCACGGCGGCCGCGTCGTTGCCGTCCACCAGCCGGCCCGGCATCCCGTACCCCACGGCCTTGTGCGCGAGGGAGGGCGCGGCGGTCTGCTTCGCCAGCGGTACGGAGATCGCGAAGCCGTTGTTCTGTACGAGGAAGACGACCGGGGCCCGCCAGACGGCCGCGAAATTCAGCGCCTCGTGGAAGTCGCCCTCACTGGTTCCGCCGTCCCCGACCATGGCCAGCGCCACCACGTCGTCGCCCTTCAGACGCGCCGCGTGTGCCAGGCCCACGGCGTGCGGCAGCTGGGTGGCGAGGGGCGTGCACAGTGGTGCGATGCGGTGCTCGCGCGGGTCGTAGCCGGTGTGCCGGTCTCCGCGCAGCAAGGTCAGTGCCTCGACCGGGTCCAGGCCTCGCGCCACGGCCGCGAGCGTGTCGCGATAGCTGGGAAAGAGCCAGTCCCGCTCCTCCAGCACCAGGGCGGCAGCTATCTCGCAGGCCTCCTGCCCCGTGCTCGACGGGTAGACGGCGAGTCGGCCCTGCTTGGTGAGAGCGGTCGCCTGCGCGTTGTACCGCCGGCCGCGGACCAGCTCCGCGTAGAGCCGCAGCAGCAGCTCGGGGTCGGCATCGGCAGCGGCGTCGGTGCCGAGCACGCGGTACGGCTCGGGGTCCGGGAGCAGCGGCGCGGGATCCGTGAGCGGCTTCCAGGCCGGGGGCGGCGTGGGCCGGTAAGCAGCCGCGCCGGGCAGCTCTTGGACCGTCATGACAAGCACCTCCTGGCATCGAGGGTTTCGAGCGGCGTCTGGCGGCATCGGGGATCGTCCGATGCCGAGGGTGTCGAAAAGCATCGAAATGTCGAGCGCTGTCCGAGGCACGGGTGTGGTGCGCCTCACCTACCGATTGTTCGGTCGCGAGCGCATTTTGGCTACAGGCGCCTTCAGCCTGTGGACAAACGGTTCTCCACAGCCTGGGATAGGGGCAGGTCGTCCAGGACAGGGAGGCGCGGGCACATGTCAGCTGAACAAATGGCCGTCGGGGGCGACGGCTCCGGCCAGGTTCCGCCCGCGCGCCCGCTCGACGCCATCGACCGCGACATCCTGCGACTGCTCCAGACGGACGGCCGCGCCTCGATACGCTCGGTGGCCGATCGCGTCCACGTGTCCCGGGCCAACGCGTACGCCCGGATCAACCGGCTCGTCGAGGACGGCGTGATCCGCGGCTTCAGCGCGCGGGTGAACCATGAACGGGCGGGGCAGGGCGCCTCCGCGTACATCACGCTCAAGATCGTCCAGAATTCCTGGCGCACTGTTCGCGAGCAGCTCCAAGCGCTGCCGGGGGCCACTCACATCGCACTCGTCAGCGGCGACTTCGACGTCCTGCTGCTGGTGCACACCCCGGACAACCGGTCACTGCGCGAGCTGGTCCTGACCAGGATCCAGGCCATCCCGGAGGTGCTCTCCACCCGCACACTTCTGGTGTTCGAGGAGACGGACCTCGCACCGGGCCCGGACCGGCCCACCGAGCTCACGTGACGGAGACCGGAATCCGAACCGGGAACACGACTCGCTCCGCCACGGGACCCGCGCACGCGCGCGACCCGCGCACGCACGCAATCCCTTCAGAAGCCGTGCGGGCGGACAGGAACCCGGGCGAACGCAAGGCATCCGTCGCACCGCAGGACGGTGCTCCGGTCCTCTCCCGGCCTGACCGGTTCAGCGGTCGGACCGCATCCCGTCGAAGGCGACCCGGACGAGCGTGTCGGCCAGCCGCTCCCCGTCGACACCACCGTCCGGTTGCGGGCGGTACCACTCCACCAGCGAGTTGACCATTCCGAAGAGCAGTCGTGTCACCAGCCGTATGTCCACGTCGGAGCGGAGATCGCCGTCCGCGACCGCCGCTCTCAGCAGATCGGTCACCCGATGGTCGAACTCGCGGCGGCGCTCCATGGCCCAGCGCTCGGTCTTCGTGTTTCCCCGTACGCGCAGCAGCAGCGTGACGTAGGGCAGTTCGGCTATGAGCACATCGACGGTACGCCGGGTGACGTACTCGACCTGCTCGATCGCACGTCCCCGCGTCGCCCCCGGCTCGTCGAGAATCCCGAAGAGCCCGTCCAGCGCCCGGCTCACCGCCCGGCGGAGCAGCTCCTCCTTGCCCGCGACGTGGTGGTAGATGGACGACTTGGAGATGCCCGCCGCCTTGGAGAGATGCTCCATGGACGTGCCGTCGTAGCCGCGCTCGTTGAAGACACGGACGGCGACGGTGAGCAGAGTCTCCGGGGTGTACGTGTCCCGCTTGGCCGTGGTCATGTCCGCGATCCTCCCCTACGAGTTGTCCACAGGTTTGGCGGGCCCCCTTGTCCCGACCGATCGTTCGGTTACTCTAACTCTGTCCGCCCGTCCCTGCCCAGCTCGATGAGGAGTTGGTCCGTCATGGCCGCCGAGCTCTCCCCGCACCTGCTGTCCGAGAAGCACCGCCCCACGCTCGACCAGGCCCTCGACGCGATCCGTACGCGCGCCTACTGGTCCCCGCACCCCGAGCATCCGAAGGCGTACGGCGAGGGTGGTGCCGCCGGCAGCCTGAGCGCCGCCGAGGGCAAGGCCGCCTTCGACGCCGTGCTGCGCACCCGGCTCGACCTCGGCCAGCCGGGCACCGACGGCTGGACGGGCGGAGAGATCTCTCCCTACGGGCCCGAGCTGGGCGTCGAGTACCCGCACGCCGACCTGGACGTCCTGCTTCCCGCGATGCGTACGGGCATGGCCGCCTGGCGCGCGGCGGGCCCCGAGACCAGGGCCCTGGTCTGCCTGGAGATCCTCGCGCGCATCAGCGCCCGGACCCATGAGTTCGGCCACGCGGTGATGCACACCAGCGGCCAGGCCTTCATGATGGCGTTCCAGGCGGGCGGCCCGCACGCCCAGGACCGCGGCCTGGAAGCGGTGGCGTACGCGTACGAGGAGCAGATCCGCACCCCGCGGAGCGCCGACTGGTCCAAGCCCCAGGGCAAGCGCGATCCGCTCCGACTGCACAAGTCGTTCGTCGCGGCACCCCGTGGCATCTCGCTCCTGATCGGCTGCAACACGTTCCCCACGTGGAACGGCTATCCCGGGCTCTTCGCCTCCCTGGCCACCGGCAATCCCGTCCTGGTCAAGCCGCATCCGCGCGCCGTGCTCCCGCTGGCGCTCACGGTGCAGCTGGCACGCGAGGTGCTCGCCGAGGCGGGCTTCGACGCCAACCTGGTCGCTCTGGCCACCGAACGACCGGGTGAGGGCATCGCGAAGACCCTGGCGGTCCGCCCCGAGATCAAGATCATCGACTACACCGGATCCACCGCCTTCGGCGACTGGCTGGAGGCCAACGCCCGCCAGGCCCAGGTCTACACGGAGAAGGCCGGAGTCAACACGATCGTCCTCGACTCCACCGACAACTACCAGGGGATGCTCGCCAACCTGGCGTTCTCCCTCTCTCTGTACAGCGGGCAGATGTGTACGACCCCACAGAATCTGCTGATCCCCCGGGACGGCATCACCACCGATGCCGGCGACAAGACGTACGACGAGGTCGTCGACGACATCGCGGCCGCTGTCGGCGGACTGCTGGGCGACGACTCCCGGGCGAACGCGCTGCTCGGCGCCCTGGTCAACCCCGATGTGAAGGCCCGTCTGGACGCGGCCGCGGAGGTGGGAGAGGTGGCCCTGCCCTCCCGGGAGGTGGCCAACCCGGAATTCCCCGACGCCGTGGTCCGCACCCCTGTCCTCGTCAAACTGGACGGCACCAAGCCGGACGACGAGGAGCACTACCTGTCGGAGTGCTTCGGGCCGGTCTCCTTCGCGGTGGCGGTCGACTCGACCGCCGACGCCGTGGAACTGCTCCGCCGCACGATTCGTGACAAGGGCGCGATGACGGTGGGCGCGTACACCACCTCACCGGAGGTGGAGCGCGCGGTGGAGGACGTCTGCCTGGACGAGTCGGCCCAGCTCTCGCTGAATCTGACCGGTGGGGTGTACGTCAACCAGACTGCGGCGTTCTCCGACTTCCACGGCTCGGGGGGCAACCCGGCTGCGAACGCGGCCCTGTGCGACGGGGCCTTCGTATCAAACCGCTTCCGCATGGTGGAAGTCCGTCGCCAGGCGTAACCCGCGTTCCGAGCCGTCGGCCCGCCCCTCCCCGTCCGCCCGGACTTCCGCGCCCCCCGGACCTCTCCCGGGCCTCCGGAGGTTCGCCCGCACCGCCCCTCCTTGTCCCTCCCCGCCGGCGATGCCCGTGGGCCGTCCGATCTCTCCGGAGTTCGAGGAGAGGGGACCGGTGGGGACGGGGCCGGGACGGGGCCCCGGCCGGAGGAGGGCCCTCCGCCCCTGTGAAGAGGCGGGTGGAGGGGCCGCGGCCCGCAACCACGCGTCCTGTCCGTGCACGTACCTGTACCTCGCCCTCGTACCTCGCCACGTCCCCTGCGTCAGACCCCGGGTTTCCGTACGTCCCCCGGAATCTCCGCATACCTCTGCACCCACGCGTGCATGGCGATCGCGGCCGCCGCGCCCGCGTTGATCGACCGCGTCGACCCGAACTGAGCGATGGAGCACACCATGGCCGCGTGCTTGCGGGCCTCGTCGGTCAGTCCGGGCCCTTCCTGCCCGAAGAGCAGCACGCACCGCTGCGGCAACTCGGTCCGCTCCAGCGGCACCGACCCCGGCAGATTGTCGATCCCGATGATCGGCAGCCCCTCCGCCGCCGCCCACGTCGTCAGCGACTCCGTGTCGGGGTGGTGCCGCACATGCTGGTACCGGTCGGTGACCATCGCACCGCGCCGGTTCCAGCGCCGCCGCCCCACGATGTGGATCTCCTTGGCGAGGAAGGCGTTCGCGGTGCGCACGACGGAGCCGATATTGAAGTCATGGCCCCAGTTCTCGACCGCCACGTGGAAGTCATGCCGCCGTAGGTCCAGATCGGCGACGATCGCCTCCCGCGTCCAGTACCGGTAGGCGTCACCCACATTGCGCCGGTCGCCGTGGGCAAGCAGCTCGGGGTCGTACCGCTCGTCCACGGGCCAGGGAAGCGGGTGCGGCCCGACGCCGATCTCCGTCCCGAACCCGTCGTCGTACTGCATCGGTTCCGCGGCCTGACCAGGATCTGCCGTCGGAACGGACTCGCCGGACGGTTCCGACCCCGCGGACTCCCCGGTCGGGGATTTCCCGCCGGGGCCGACGGTGCCACCAGTGCTGCTGCCGCTCTCACTACTCACCCGACGAGCGTATGGCCCCCGTCGCCGCTGTGCTGCGGCGCCTCCTCGTCATCGACGGCCCGCCGCGGCCCGGGAACCTTGTCCTGGCGCGAGAACAGCAGCTCCCGCCCGAGCGTCACCCGGCCGCCGAGCCACACGAGGAAGACGGTCGGCAGGAAGACGGAGTCGGCGGCGATCATCGCCATCGAGAAGAAGGGCAGCCCGAGCAGCAGGGCGATTCCGGCGTGC
The DNA here is from genome assembly GCF_044767885.1 of Streptomyces sp. NPDC101194. Classification (NCBI taxonomy): domain Bacteria; kingdom Bacillati; phylum Actinomycetota; class Actinomycetes; order Kitasatosporales; family Streptomycetaceae; genus Streptomyces; species Streptomyces sp. NPDC101194. Next base: position 328,230 of record NZ_JBIWOS010000004.1, on the reverse strand, counting down.
TCGCACATCATGACGACGAGCAGGACGTTCTTGACCCGCCGGTTGAACAGCGTGAAGGGGAAGGCGACCTGCACGACGACCGTGCCGTACGTCAGCAGCATCACCATCACACCGTTGGAAGCGAGGATGTCCGACAGCGCGGGCCAGGGCGTGAAGTAGTCGAGCTTGAGCGGGTAGTACAGCGCCGTGCCGTCCTGCCACCGCGACCCCTGGATCTTGTACCAACCCGCCGTCGCATAGATCACACAGACCTCGGCCATGATCACGACGAGGGTCGCGTTGTGGGCGAGGTTGGCGATGACGTCGAGCAGAGTGCGCGCCTCGCTGTGCGGCGCGCGGCGATTCAGGGCCCACCAGACGCCCTGGCCGACCCAGAGGACCCAGAGGAGAACCGGAAGCCACCAGGTACCGCCGAGGCCGTCCGTCAGGGTGGCCACGATCAGGACCAGGCCCAGCAGTCCCCAGAGAACCGGACCGGCCACGTCACCCCGCACCGGGCGCCGAGGATCACCGGCATCCGCCGCCGCTTCCGCGCCCTCACCCGCTTCTGCTCCGCCATCCGTCTCCGCCGCACGGGCTGCACGAGCCACGCGCCGGGCGTCCAACGACCAGACCTGTGCGCAGCGCGTCAGCACGAGGTAGATCGCCATCAGATGGATGACGTTGTCGCCGCCGTCACCCATGAAGATGCTGCGGTTCTGAAGGGAGAGCACACCGACCATGAACAGGACCGACGTGGCACGGGTGTGCCAGCCGACCATCAGCAGCGCGGCGGAGAGCAGCGCCACCGCGTACACGATCTCGAACCAGACCGCACTGTCCGACCACATGAGCACGGTGAAAGCTTGATTGCCCGATATGAGCTGCTTCGCCATGTCCCAGCCCCATGGGCTGTCGGGGCCGTACATCGCGTGGCGATGCGGCAGTTCGCGCAGCAGGAACAGCAGATAGGTGGCGGAGAATCCGATCCGGATGACGGCGCTCTGGTACGGGCCGAGAGCCGAGGAGGTGATGCGCTGGATGCCGCGGGCGAGCTTGCGGTCGAAGGTGAACGTACTCACTTGTCCGCCCCCTCGGTGTTCTCGGGAAGGTCGGCGGGGGTCACGGTCCACCAGGGCAGCACTCGGTAGGACGGCTTCGTACTGATCTTCTCCTCGCTCCAGTCGGGCGCCCCGACCGACCGCGTCTCGGAACGGATCTGGATGCGCTCGATGGTGCCGCCGTAGTCGTGCTCGCTCAGGCGTGCCATCGCTATTCGGCGGAGGTAGCGCTCGGACAGCTCACCGCGCAGGCCGTTCGCCCGGTCCTCGTTGTCGTGGGAGCCGATGTAGAAGTCCCAGCCGCGACGCAGTTCGTTCTGGTGGATGTGGCTGGGGAGCAGATTGCCGCGTATCGCGCGGCCGTCCTCGGCGGAAAGGCTCATCCAGGGTGTGGTGCGGCGGCTGTCGGCGCCGACTATCTCGGCCCGCACATGAACGGCCACGTTCTGCTGAAGCGGATTCGGGGCGAAGAGCTTCCAGTTCTGTTCGAACTCGGGGTAGATCCACTCGTCGACCGCTTTCCCATGCTGTTTCGTCAGCGTGTTGGGGGGTGCGACATGGAGGAACACCATGGCCAGCTGGGCGCAGGCGACCAGCCCGATGACGGACAGCGCGATCGCGGCGACGATCTGGTACGGAAGCGACAGGGCGGCCATGCCGGCACGGGCTCCCGGCCCCGGCCGCTGAACGACGTCGGACACCGTGCTCTCGGCCCGCCCCGCCCCCGGCCCGGTGCTCCCGTTCCCGCCTTCGGCGCCCCTGTCGTCGTACGAATCCATCCCGCCCCGATCCCCGTCGATCCCCGGTCCGTCATCCACAGGGTTGACACCCTACGGGCCGCCGACTCACCATTGAAGACATTGAACCGAACGATCGGTCGGTCGGTAGGGAGCCCGGGATGACGGCAGTGACTGCGAGCCAGGCGGCGCAGGCGGGAGCAGGCGGACCCGAAGGGACGGTCGAGGCTCTGGAGGCGGGCTTCGACGCCGCGGTCGCGGCGGAAGAGCGCATCGAGCCCCGTGACTGGATGCCGGATGCCTACCGCGCCTCGCTGGTCAGGCAAATGGCCCAGCACGCCCACTCCGAAATCATCGGAATGCAGCCGGAGGCCAACTGGATCTCGCGGGCGCCCTCGCTGCGCCGCAAGGCGATCCTCATGGCCAAGGTCCAGGACGAGGCCGGGCACGGGCTCTATCTGTACAGCGCCGCGGAAACGCTCGGCACCAGCCGTGAGGAACTGCTCGACAAACTCCACGCGGGCCGTCAGAGATATTCGTCGATCTTCAATTACCCCACGCTGACCTGGGCGGACGTCGGAGCGATCGGCTGGCTGGTGGACGGCGCCGCGATCACCAATCAGGTACCGCTCTGCCGTTGCTCCTACGGCCCGTACGCCCGGGCGATGGTGCGCATCTGCAAGGAGGAGTCCTTTCACCAGCGCCAGGGGTACGAGCTGCTGCTCACCCTCAGCCGCGGCACCCCGGCCCAGCACGAAATGGCGCAGGACGCGGTGAACCGCTGGTGGTGGCCGTCCCTGATGATGTTCGGCCCACCGGACGACGCATCGGCGCACTCGGCGCAGTCGATGACCTGGAAGATCAAGCGGCACTCCAACGACGAGCTGCGGCAGCGCTTCGTGGACATCTGTGTCCCACAGGCCGAGGCACTGGGGCTCACCCTTCCGGACCCGGATCTCCGGTGGAACGAGGAGCGCGCACAGCACGACTTCGGAGCCATCGACTGGACGGAGTTCCAGGAAGTCCTCAAGGGCAACGGCCCGTGCAACGAGCAGCGCCTCACCCAGCGCCGCCGGGCGCACGAGGAGGGGGCCTGGGTACGGGACGCGGCGATCGCGTACGCCGAGAAGCACACAGCACCGAGGAACGGGGAGGCGACGGCATGAACAGCTCGACCGAATGGCCGCTGTGGGAGGTGTTCGTGCGTTCGCGCCGCGGGCTGTCCCACACCCACGCGGGCAGCCTGCACGCCCCGGACGCGGAAATGGCCCTGCGCAACGCGCGCGATCTCTACACGCGCCGCTCCGAGGGCGTCTCCATCTGGGTGGTCCCGTCCGCACAGGTCACGGCCTCCTCGCCGGACGAGAAGGATTCCTTCTTCGAGCCGGCCGGCGACAAGCCCTACCGGCACCCGACGTTCTACGAGATCCCGGAAGGGGTGAAGCACCTGTGACCGCGGCTCTCGCCCTGGGCGACGACGCGCTGGTGCTCTCGCACCGGCTGGGGGAGTGGGCGGGCCACGCCCCGGTGCTGGAAGAGGAAGTGGCCCTCGCCAACATCGCCCTGGACCTGCTGGGGCAGGCCCGATTGCTGCTCTCCCTCGTCGGGGACGAGGACGAACTGGCGTATCTGCGAGAGGAACGCGCCTTTCGCAACGTCCAGCTGGTCGAGCAGCCGAACGGCGACTTCGCCCACACCATCGCCCGCCAGCTCTACTTCTCCGGCTACCAGCGACTGCTGTACGAGCAGTTGTCGGCCGGTGACGGCCCGTTCGCCGCGCTGGCGGCGAAGGCGGTCAAGGAGGTCGCGTACCACCAGGACCATGCGGAGCACTGGACACTGCGGCTCGGCGACGGCACGACCGAGAGCCACGAGCGGATGCAGCGCGCGGTGGACGCGCTGTGGCGGTTCACCGGCGAATTGTTCCAGCCCGTCGAGGGCCTGGAGATCGACTGGCAGTCGCTGCGCAGCGACTGGCTGGAGTCCGTCACCACGGTGCTGGAGCAGGCCACGCTGACCGTGCCGGACGGTCCGCAGTCCGGAGCGTGGACGGCGGGCGCGGGCCGTCAGGGCATCCACACCGAACCCTTCGGCCGGATGATCGCCGAGATGCAGCATCTGCATCGCAGCCACCCGGGGGCGTCATGGTGACCGAGACACTCCTGGAGGAGGAGCTGCACCGGATCGCGGGCTCCGTGCCCGATCCGGAACTGCCGGTGCTGACTCTGGACGAGCTGGGCGTGCTCCGCGGCGTGGACGTGCTCGCACCCGGCAGGGTGACCGTGCGTCTCACCCCGACCTACACCGGCTGTCCGGCGATCGAGGCCATGTCCGCCGACATCGAGCGGGTGCTGCATGACCACGGCATACCGGAGGTCTCCGTGGTCACGGTGCTCTCGCCGGCCTGGTCCACGGACGACATCAGCGCGGAGGGGCGGCGCAAGCTCGCCGAATTCGGCATCGCACCCCCGCGCCCTCGCGGCGTCGAAGTCCCCGCGGGCGGCCCGGTGCCGCTCACGCTCTCGGTGCGTTGCCCGCACTGCGGCTCGACCGATACGGAGCTGCTGAGCCGGTTCTCCTCCACCGCCTGCAAGGCACTGCGCCGGTGCGTGACGTGCCGCGAACCGTTCGACCATTTCAAGGAGTTGTAGATGTTCCATCCGCTCCGGGTCCGCGCTGTCGAACGGCTCACGGACGATTCGGTGGCCGTCACCCTCGCCGTGCCGCCCGAGCTTCGCGAGACCTTCCGGCACAAGCCGGGACAGCACCTCAATGTGCGCTACTCCGTCGACGGCGAGGAGATCCGCCGCTCGTACTCGATCTGTTCCCCGGCCGTCGAGCAACCGGCCGATCCGGTACTACGTGTCGGGATTCGGCTCGTCGACGGCGGCGTGTTCTCCACCTACGCACTGAAGGAACTCGCTGTCGGTGACCTGGTGGAGGCAATGCCTCCGATGGGCCGCTTCGTGCTCGCACCGCGCGCCGGATATTTCGCGGCGATCGTCGGAGGCAGCGGGATCACACCGGTGCTGTCGATCGCGGCGACACTGCTGGCACGGGAGCCCGACGCCGGTTTCTGTCTGATCCGCAGCGACCGGACCGCGGTCTCGACGATGTTCCTGGACGAGGTCGCCGACCTCAAGGACCGCTACCCCGACCGGTTCCAGCTGGTGACGGCGCTCTCCCGGGAGGAGCAGCAGGCAGGTCTTCCGTCCGGCCGACTGGACCGGGACCGGCTCACCGGGCTGCTGCCCTCGCTGCTTCCGGTGACAGAGGTGGACGGCTGGTATCTGTGCGGGCCGTTCGGGCTGGTCCAGGCGGCCGAAAGCGCACTGCACGGCCTGGGCGTGGACCGGACCCGTATCCACCAGGAGATCTTCCATGTGGACGACGGCGCGAACGCGCCTGCCCGCACCCGGGCCGAGACACCGGCTCACAGCAGACTCACCGCGACCCTGGACGGCCGCTCCGGCACATGGCCGGTGCAGGACGGCGAATCACTGCTGGAAACCGTGTTGCGCAGCCGCTCCGACGCACCGTACGCCTGCAAGGGTGGTGTGTGCGGGACCTGCCGGGCGTTCCTGGTCTCGGGCGAAGTGCGGATGGACCGCAACTTCGCGCTGGAACCCGAGGAGACAGGTGCCGGCTATGTGCTGGCGTGCCAGTCCCATCCGGTCACTCCGGAGGTGGAGCTCGACTTCGACCGCTGACAGCACCCCCGGCGCTCCTTCCCCTCCCTGCCCACGGCCCGTGCCCCTGTCTGTTCCCTTCTCATAGAACCTGTTCTATCTTGACGAACCGTCAGATCGGTTCACGAGGGCAGCGGTTGGCGGGAGGCCAGGGCAGTGGACTTCACCTTCACCGAGGAACAGCAGGCAGCCACGGAGGCGGCGAGAGCGGTCTTCTCGGGCGTTGCGCCGGACGGGGTGCCCAGCCCCGCTCTCGTACCGGGCGCGGTGTCCGAGGACATCGACCGGCCTCTGTGGGCCGGGCTCGCGGCGGGCGACCTGCTGAGCCTGACACTGTCGCCACAACACGGCGGGGCCGGACTCGATCTCGTCGCGCTCTGTCTGGTGCTGCGCGAATCCGCCAGGGTGCTCGCACGGGTGCCGCTGCTGGAGACGTGTGCGGTCGCCATGGCGCTCCAACGCTACGGCGACCGCGGGCTGGCCGCCGAGCTGCTTCCACGGGTCGGCCGGGGCGAATTGATCCTCACCGTCGGGGCCAACGGCCGCTCCGGTCACGATCCGGCCGAACTCGCGGTCACCGCCGGCCGCGTCGCTCCCGCGACGAACGATCCGTCCGGCGAGGCCCCCACGGATGCCGCCGATGGCGCTGCGGACTGGGTGCTCGACGGCCTGCAGTCAGGGGTGCCCTGGGCACAGGCCGCGGACTGGATCGCGGTTCCCGCCCACACGGACGAGGGCCGAGCCGTTGTCGCCCTGGTCCGGCCCACCCACGAAGGCGTCACCCTGGCCGAGCAGGTCTCCACGAATGGAGAGCTGTTCGCCGAGGTCCGGCTGGACTCGGTGCGGATCGACAACCGTGCGCTGATGGACGCCGCCGGGGCCTGGGACTGGCTGCGCGCCCTGCTCACCACGGGGACCTGCGCGCTGGCTCTCGGGCTGGGTGAGGCCGTACTCGCCATGACGAGCGATTACACCGGCAAGCGCGAACAGTTCGGCTTTCCGGTCGCGACCTTCCAGTCCGTCGCCGTACAAGCCGCGGACCGTTACATCGACCTGCGTGCCATGGAAGTGACGCTGTGGCAGGCGGCCTGGCGCATCTCCACCCGCGCCGACGGCGCGCTTCCCGCCGAGGGCGACATCGCCGTGGCGAAGATCTGGGCCTCGGACGGTGTCCGCCGGGTCGTACAGACCGCGCAGCACCTGCACGGGGGCTTCGGTGCGGACACGGACTGTCCGCTGCACCGCTTCCATGCCTGGGCGAAGCAGATCGAGCTCTCCCTCGGTCCGGCAGCGGCGCACGAGGAAGCGCTGGGCGACCTGCTGGCCGCGCACCTCCTCGGCTGAACCCGACCAGGACCTCGAACGTCCGCCACGACCTCGGCACCGGCCGTGAGCACCCGGTGCCCCGGCGGCCGGGCAGCCACCCGGGCTCAGAGGACGAAGGCAGCGGAGCCGTTGTCGGTGACCATCGGCCGTCCGGCGCCGTCCCAGGCGAGCATCCCTCCGTCGATGTTCACGGCGTCGATGCCCTGCTGCACCAGGTACTGGGTGACCTGGGCGGACCGGCCACCGACCCGGCACATCACATGTACGCGCCGACCGTCCTCGGCGGCCTCGGTCAGCTCACCGAAGCGCCCCACGAAGTCGCTCATCGGGATGTGCAGGGCGCCCTCGACGTGCCCGGCCGCCCATTCGTCGTCCTCCCGGACGTCCAGCACGAAGCCGTCCGACGGAACCGCCGCGACGTCCAGCGAGGGCAGCGGGGCGAAATTCATGGGTCATGCCTTCTCTCGTACGTACGCTCCAAAGTCACCAGGAACGCTACTGCACCAGACCTGCCAGCTCCGCCTCTCGCTGAGCGACCTCGCCCAGCAGCTGATCGGCGATCTCGTCGAGCAGCCGGTCCGGATCATCGGGTGCCATCCGCAGCATGGACCCGATGGCACTCTCCTCGAGCTCCTGGGCGAGCACCGTGAGGAGTTCCTTGCGCTGGGTCAGCCAGTTCAGCCGGGCGTAGAGCTCCTCGCTCTCGCTCAGCTCGGTCTCCGGCACCACCGGCCCTGCCGCCCACTCCTGCGCCAGCTCCGTCAGAAGCGCCTCGTCCCCGCGCCCATAGGCGGCGTTGACGCGGGTGATGAACTCCTCCCGGCGCGCCCGCTCCGTCTCGTCCTGTGCCAGGTCCGGGTGGGCCTTGCGCGCCAGCTCGCGGTAGAGCTTGCGCGCCTCTTCGGTCGGCCGGACCCGCTTGGGCGGCCGGACCGGCTGCTCGGTCAGCATCGCCGCCGCCTCGGGGGACAGCCCGTCCGAGTCGATCCAGTCGTGGAACAGCTCGTCGACGCCCGGCATCGGCATCACGATCGCCCGGGCCTCCTGTGCCTTGCGGAGGTCCTCGGGGTCACCGGTCCGGGCGGCGCGGGCCTCCGCGATCTGGGCATCGAGCTCATCGAGGCGGGCGTACATCGGCCCGAGCTTCTGATGGTGCAGCCGGGAGAAATTCTCGACCTCGACCCGGAAGGTCTCCACCGCGATCTCGAATTCGATCAGCGCCTGCTCCGCCGCCCGCACGGCCTTGGCGAGTCGAGCCTCGGGCCGGGCCCCCTCGGCGGTCCCGCCGGTCTCCTCGGGGGTCCCGCCGACAGCCCCGCCCGTCTCCTCGGCAGTTCCAGCGGAAGCGTCCGCTTCGGAACCGGCACCAGCACCGCCCGGCCGGACATGACGCGCGTCCTGCTCATGATGCTCGTGCTGCCGGTCGTTGTCCTGCCGGTCTTCGTCGTTCCGGGTGGTCGGCACCCCGGCGGCTTCGTGGGTCACCCGTCCAGCGTATGGCCACCACCCGCGCCCCGAGGACGCACGGTCGGCCCGATGTCCCTCACACGCCCCGTTCAGCGGCTATTCGCCCTGCTCCGACGGCCCGCACCAACTCCGCGTGGTCCGCCTCGGTACGGTCCGCGTACATCACCGCGAACGCCGCCACCGCTTCGTCCAGCTCCTCGTTCCTGCCGCAGTAGCCCGCTATCAGGCGTGGATCCGCGCTGTGCGCATGGGCCCGCGCGAGCAGCGCGCCGGTCATCCGGCCGTAGTCGTCGACCTGGTCGGCCGCCAGAGCCGCCGGATCCACACTGCCCTTCCGGTTCCTGAACTGCCGCACCTGGAAGTGCCGTCCGCCGACGGTGGCCCACCCCAGCAGGATGTCGCTGACGACCTGCATCCGCTTCTGCCCGAGCACCACCCGGCGTCCCTCGTGCGCCACCTCCGGCACATCGAACCCGACAGCCGGCAGGTGAGGAGCCAGCACGGAGGGCCGTGCCTCCTTCACCTGCAGGACCAAGGGCTCACCCCGGTGATCGAGCAGGAGCACCACGTACGACCGGGTGCCGACGCTCCCCGTGCCGACCACCCGGAACGCCACATCGTGGATCGCGTACCTGGCGAGGAGCGGCACCCGGTCCTCGGAGATCGTGCCCAGGTAGTCGCCGAGCCCCGCCGCCACCGCCGCGGCCTCCTCGTCCGGCACGCGCCGCAGCACCGGCGGCGCATCGACGAAGCGGCGTCCGCCGTCCCCGGAGTTCTCGGTGGACTTGGCCGCGAAACGGGCGCTGGTGTTCTTGCGCGCCTTCTCCGAGACCCGCTCCAGGGTGCCGAGCAGATCCCGCGCGTCCGTGTGTGAGACCAACTCCTCGTCCGCGATGGCGTTCCAGGCGTCGAGCGTGGGCAGTCCGGCCAGCAGTCGCATCGTCCGTCGATACGCGCCCACCGTGTCGTACGCGCCCCGGCGGCAGGTGTCCTCGTCCGCCCCGGCCTCCCGGCCGGCAAGCACCAGCGAGACCGCGAGCCGCTTGAGGTCCCATTCCCAGGGGCCGAAGACGGTCTCGTCGAAGTCGTTCAGATCGATGACCAGGCTGCCCCGCGCATCGCCGTACAGCCCGAAATTCGCCGCGTGCGCATCGCCGCAGAGCTGCGCACCCACCCCGCTGACCGGTGTGCCCGTCAGGTCATGGGCCATCAGCCCGGCCGAGCCGCGCAGAAAGGCGAACGGTGTGGCCGCCATCCGCCCCACTCGGATCGGGGCGAGTGCGGGCACCCTGCCCCGGCTCGACTCCTCGACCGCCCGCACGGCATCGGGCCGGCCTGCCGGAAGGACCAGGGAGGAGTGAGAGGCCCGTGGCACCCTCTCCCGCAGCGCCTTGCCCGCCTTCTTGGGCGACTGCGAGGCGCTTCCGCCCGCCACAGCCGCTTGCGGCGCGAATCCGGGCACGACCGGAATGCGCGGACCACCTGTGACACCCCGCTGAACAGGCACTGTCGCTTCGATTTCGCCCATGGCGCGGCCTCCCCCGTCCTCGTCCTGCGCTCCTGGCCCGACGCCCTGTCGCAGATCAATTGCGACGAAGCTACCGCCGTCCACCGAAAGCCGTCCGCCCCTGTGGAGAACTCACCGACCGACCTGTGGACAACATGGTTCGGACGACTCTCTGCCCTGGTCAGACGGCAACGGCTTCTTCCAGCTCTTCCTCCAGCTCTTCCGAGCCGTCCGCCCCGGTCGGGACTTCGGCCCTGACGTGCCGCCCCCGTCCCTGTGCTCCCCCGCCCTCGACGGATCCGGCGACGGCCGGAGCCGTCTTTGTCGCGACCTTCCGCCGCTTCGCCTCGGCCGCCCCCGCCAGGCCCATCACTGCCAGACCCACCACGAACCAGAGCGCCAGCACCAGCACCTGCCGGCCGAGCGCGTGTCCGCCGAAGTACACATGGCTGCGTACCCCCTCGACGAAGCCCGCGCCGTTCCAGAACGAGTGCAGCGCACCGAAGAACCCGGGCTGCAGCTCGGGCCGGAAGATGCCGCCCGAGCTCGTGAAGTTGAGCATCACGAAGAGCACCATCACGCCGAGCGTCGTCCATCGCTTGAGGAAGGTGTGCAGCCCGACGCCTATCAGCAGAATGCCCGCCGAGTAGAGCCAGGCCATCGCCCACAGACCGCCGAGCCCGTGATCCACGAGGCCGAACATCGGGCCGGCGAACACCGCCCCGATCACGCTCACCACCAGGGATGCGGCGACCGCCAGTGCGGCCCTGATCCGCAGCCCCAGCACCGCGCCCGCGCCGCCGATCACCGCGACCGACGCGTAGGAGCCGATGCTCACCGCGACCAACAGGAAGAAGATGCCCTGACCTGTCGGATCGCCCGCGGCCGTCGGTGCGGTGTCGGTCACCTTCAGCGGGTGCCCCTGTTCGGCCGCGACCTTGGTGAAGACCTTCTCGACGACCGTGGCGCTGGTGTCGGAGGATGCGCTCGCCACCAGCAGCTCGGGGTGTTTCCCCGGCAGATAGGCGCCGTAACTCGCCTGGTCCCTCAGGTTGTTCTCGGCGGCCGCGCGATCGGGGACCGTGCGCACGCTCAGCGCCCCGTCGCCCTTGTCCTGCAGTGTCTGCGCGAGCACCCGTGCGCTCGGCCCGGATCCGACCACGTCCACCCGCAGATCATGCGGCTCGGGGGCGTGGAACGCCCCGAGGTAGGCGAGCCCCATGCCGATGCACATCAGCAGTGGTGTGACGAGATGGCTCAGCACATGACGCAGGGCGGCGGCGGTGGAGCCGGCGGCGGCACTCGGGCCTGAGGACATGCGGAACACTCCATTAGTTGGCTTTTACAACTCCTAATCCGTTGTACTATACAACTGAAATCCCGAGGAAGGCGAAGGAAGGCGGATCGGTGCCAGGCACTCCCGGAGAACGCGAAGAGTCGCTGGACGTCATCCAGCGCGAACTCACCGCCTTCGCACGCCGCGCGCGGGCCGCGGCGGCACGCCTCCACCCGGAGCTGCCCCTGGTCTCCTACACGCTGCTGGCCCACATCGACGACCGGCAAGGCTGCCGCGCAACGGATCTGGCCGCGCACTACATGCTGGACAAATCAACAGTCAGCCGACAGATCGGCGCCCTGGAGAAATGGGGGCTGGTCGAGCGCCACCCCGACCCGGACGACCACCGCATCCAGGTACTGCACCCCACCGAGGCCGGAACCCAGGCGCTCGCCTCGACACAGGCCAGCCGCCGGGCCGCCTACCAGGAGCGCCTCGCGGACTGGACGGCGGACGATCTCGCCAGGTTCGCGGAGTATCTGCTCCGCTACAACTCGGCAGGCGACACGAGCACAACCACCCCGCAGGCACCGAGGACCTGATCCGCCGGAGCAGCGCACGAACCACTCGGCCCGGGCACACGCGCACCCTCGAAGCCGCCCCACGACCCTTCATTCGGATCAGGCCGGATCGCCGGGGCACGCGGGCCCGGCAAGACTTGAAGAAGAGGGCCTTGCCGTCCAGGTGCGCCTCAACAGAGGCCGTCGGAGGACAGAGCCTCAACAGGGGCCATCGGAGGACAGATATGTCCTGGACCAGTGAGCAAGCTCCTTGAGCGCCGGTTCCATCGCGGCACCCGCCCGGGTCAGGCGGTACGAGACCCGCAGCGGTGGCCCCTCGTCGACCTCTCGGACCACGAGTCCGGCCGCGCCCAGCTCCGAAAGCCGGTCCGAGAGCATGCGCTCGCTGATGCCCGGAATCGCTCGCCGCAGGTCCGCGAAGTGCACCGGCTGCTGCATCAGCACGGAGACGATCGGCCCCGTCCAACGCTTGCCGAACAGCTCGAACACGCGGGTGATGCCCACATCGACCCGCCGACACGCCTGCTCGCTGTGCTCCGCCATACACCCAGGGTACTGCGCCGCCGTGAGCGGCTTACAAATAGTAAGTCCCTGTGTTATTACTAGGTACGCACAAAAGAGAGGCACACCTCATCGGTGCGCCGCCATTCCCAGAAATCCGTGGAGACTCCCCGTGGCCACACTCCTGCATCTCGATTCCGCCGTCTTCCCCGAGGGCTCCGCGTCACGCGACGTCAGCGCCGCCTTCGTGCAGGCCTGGCGCGAGCAGCACCCCGACGGGCAGGTCGTCTACCGCGATCTCGCCGCCGCCCCGCTGCCTCATCTGGACGCCGCGGCCGTCGCCGCCGGCGCCGAGGACCCGTTGCGCCGCGAGCTCGCAGACGAGCTCGCGGCGGCGGACGCCGTCCTGATCGGCGCCCCGATGTACAACTTCAGCATTCCGTCCACGCTGAAGGCCTGGCTCGACCAGGTGATCATCGTCGGCCACAACGCGGGCCCGGACGGCCCCGTGGCGGGCACCCCGATCACCGTTGTCGCCAGCCGTGGCGGCTCGTACGCCGTCGGCACCCCGCGCGAGGATGCCGAGTTCGTCCAGAACTACCTGGAGAAGCTGCTGACGAGCATGTTCGGTGCCGAGGTCGACTTCATCGTTCCGGAACTGACGCTGGCCCGGTCCAAGCCCGAGATGGCCGACCTCATTCCGCTCGCCGACGCCTCCCGCGACAAGGCGTTCGCCGCCGCTGCGGAGAAGGCCAAGGCTCTTGCCACCCGCCTCGTTGCCTGAACCGTGCGAGGCGGGCCGGGGCCCGGCAGCCAACCACTCCGTCCGCCCCGGCCCTCCTCGCGCATATGGGAACGCTTCCAATCGGGCGTTTCACGTGAAACACGACCCGACCCCCCGAGCCCGCCCCGCAGCCTTCTAGAGCCCCGCATCCCTCGCCAGCAACGCGGCCTGCACCCGGTTCTCGCACCTCAGCTTCGCCAGGATCCGGCTCACATAGGTCTTCACCGTCGCCTCGCTCATGTGCAGCCGCCGTCCCGCATCCGCATTGGAGAGCCCCTCCCCGAGCAGCGCCAGCACCTCGCACTCGCGGCCGCTCAGCGCCGCCACCCGCTGCCGCGCCTCTTCACCCCGGACCGCCGCCCGTCCCAGGGTCAGCTGATCCACCACATGCCGGGTGGCACCGGGCGAAAGATAGGCGTCTCCGGCAGCCGCCGCCCGCACCGCCTGGATCAGCTCGGTCGGGGCGGTGTCCTTGAGCAGGAATCCGGCACCTCCCTGTTCCAGGGTCCGCAGCACGTTCTCCCGCTCGCCGAACGTTGTGAGCACGATCACTCGCGCTGTCGGCGCCGCCGTTCGCAGTTCCGCCAGCGCCGTGAGCCCGTCCATCACCGGCATCTGGATGTCGAGCAGCACCACGTCCGCCGCATGGGCACGGACCAGCTCGATGGCTTCCCGCCCGTTCGTCGCTTCCGCGACGACCTCGATGGAACGGTCCGAGGTGAGGATCATGCGTATCCCGGCCCTGATGAGAGGCTCGTCGTCCGCGATGACGACTCTGATCGGCCGACCCGTCACTCGTACCCCCACGCTCCTCCCGGACGCCTCACCTACTGGCGATCTCGTAGGACCTCTTCTCGATCAACTTGCCGTCCCGGAAACAGAACCGGAACACCGGCTCGGTGTTGATGTTCCTGCCCGTCTCCGAGGACATGAGAACCAGGCACCGTGACCCGGCCGGCTTCTCCGGCCCCTCACCGTCCAACCCGGACGCGATGAATGTATCCCCGGTGGGCAACTCTTCCCGCACCTCGTCCTCCGCCGTGCCGATCCTGATCGACCGGTACCGACTCGGGTCGATCATCGCCTTGTCCATCTCCTTCACCAAGAAGTACAGGCCGAAGCCACCGGCCAGCACCAGGAGCACCAGGGCTCCCACCCCTATCCCGCAGCCCAGCGCGACCCCGCCGCCCGTCTTCCTTCCGCTGCCGCTCATCGCCAACTCCCGTTCGGAAACCGTCCCGTCCATGACCGGACCACCGTTCCCCCACAGGACCCTCTGGGACTGCTGCCGGAAGTCGTCCTCCGCGTCAACCATCGGCGTGACCGGCATCCCGCCGGGCATGCCCTCGGCGCCGTACGGAAGCACACCGGCCACCCGAAAGCCGCCGCCCTCGATCCGGCCGGTGTGCACCATGCCGCCGACCAGCCGGGCCCGCTCGTGCAGGCCGGGCAACCCCTGGCCGCCACTGACCACCTCGCCCATCGGCCGCTCCTGCCGCTGTGGACCGTTGACGATCTCGACGACGAAGGAATCGGGCTCGTAGCGCAGCTCGACCTTGATCTCCGCACCCGGCGCGTGCTTGTACGCGTTGGTCAAGGCCTCCTGGACGATCCGGTACGCCGCATGGTCCGAGGCCGCCGCAAGCGTCCGGACCGTTCCTGTACGGCGAAGCTCCACATGGCTGCCGGCGGCCCGCGCCGTCGCTGTCAGCTCCTCGATGCCCGCCGTGCCCCGCGCCGCAGGCTGCCCGCCCTCGTCGCCCTGCGGCCCCTCGACACCGTCGCGGAGAATGCCGACGACCTCGCGCAGCTCGTGCATCGCGTGGACCGAGGCGTCCCGCAGCACTCCGACCACTTCCCGCTGCCGTTCCGTCAGCTCGCGGTCGACCTCCAGCGCCCCCGTATGGACAGAGATGAGGGCCAGCCGGTGGCCGAGGCTGTCGTGCATGTCCTGAGCGATCCGCTGGCGCTCCATGAGCCGCGCCTGCCCGACGATCATGACCCGCTCCCGGACCAGCTGGGCATTGCGTTCCTGCAGGGCGTGCAGCAGGGTCCGGCGCTGCGTCCAGTAGCGGCTGGCGAGGCCGGGCACGAGTGTCGTGGCCAGGAAGTAGAGGGTGGTGAACAGCACGTAGGTCAGCGGCCGCAATCCGGCCCAGTTCACCACCACGGTCAGACCGACGTACACCGTGTAGGCAGCGGTGAAGGCCCCCAGAGCCCGCCCGGCTCCGGCGATCCGGCGCCCGGAACTCCACGCCACCACCATCAGCAGCGGAGCGAAGCCGTCGGAGAGCCCGGCCAGGGCTGCCGTGGCCACCAGCACGGTCACCGGCAGCCGTCGCCTCATCAAGGACAGCACCGCGACCAGGGTCGAGACCGTCCACAGTCTCAGCTCACCGCTGCGCAGCAGCTCTTCCGTCCCGGCGGCGAGCAACCCCAGCACCACGGCCAGCACGGCCTCTCCGGCCGTCCTGCGCCGGGACCACAGTTCGGGTGCCGCACACCACTGCCACCCGGCCCGGAGCTTCGATATCGCGTACACGCCCCGCACCCTAGACAGCCCCGCAGGCTCACGACGCCCCCCTTTCGTCGCGTCCGCCCACGACGAAAGTAGCCGCATCCCGCTGAGCCCCTACCCGCCGCACAGAAGCCCCGGAACATCCAGGAGCACTGCCGAGCACCACCAAGCATCGACGAACGCCCCGGCACCGACGGACGTGGCCGACCACCGACGAAATATCGGCACCCACCGGGGAACGAAGAAGCCCCACAGGCCGTTGGGCCTGTGGGGCTTCTCTCTTGTGCGCGAGGGGGGATTTGAACCCCCACGTCCCTAAGGACACTGGCACCTGAAGCCAGCGCGTCTGCCGTTCCGCCACTCGCGCAAGAGTGGTGTTTCCAGACTCTCTCACCGTTTGGTGCGAGCGCCTGGCGACATCCGGAAGATTAGCACGCTGGACAGGGTGGATTCACATCCGTTGTTTCACCGAACGCCTGGCGGGAACCGGGAACGCCGTACGGCCGCCCCCACTCCTCCTCAGTGCACCCCTGGTGCGGGACACTGTCAGGAGGCCGCCTCTACGATCCGTGTGAGAGGTGACACTCATCCACAGGGCAGACAAGGGGAACCAGCCGATTTCCCGACGCGTGGATACGATCAGTAAGCAGTACAGGGACGACTACAACGGAGGAGGTGCCCCATGGGAGTCATGAAGCGTTTCGAGCAGCGTCTCGAAGGTCTGGTCAACGGCACCTTCGCCAAGGTCTTCAAGTCCGAGGTCCAGCCGGTCGAGATCGCGGGAGCCCTCCAGCGCGAGTGCGACAACAACGCAACGATCTGGAACCGCGAGCGGACCGTCGTCCCCAACGACTTCATCGTCGAGCTCAGCACCCCCGACTACGAGCGACTCAGCCCGTACTCCGGCCAGTTGGGCGACGAACTCTCCGGCCTGGTCCGCGACTACGCCAAGCAGCAGCGGTACACCTTCATGGGCCCCATCAAGGTCCATCTGGAAAAGGCCGACGACCTCGACACCGGGCTCTACCGGGTGCGCAGCCGCACCCTGGCGTCGAGTTCGTCACAGCAGCAGGAGCCCCAGGGCCGGCCGGGACAGCAGGGCCAGCCCCCTCACCCGGGCCCGGGACGGACCCCGCAGCCCACCGGCGGCTACGGCTACCCGCCCAGCTCGGCCCCGCCCATGCCCGCGGCCCCGCCGCCGGGCGCAGGCAGGCCCGGAGCGCCCGGCTCCGACCGGCACCCGCCGGCCGGACCCAGCCCCCTGCCGAACGCGCAGGTGCGGCGCTGGATCGAGATCAACGGCACCCGCCATCAGATCTCCCGCCCGACGCTGGTGCTGGGACGCAGCACCGAAGCCGACGTGCGGATCGACGACCCCGGCGTATCGCGTCGGCACTGTGAGATCCGGACCGGAACGCCCTCGACGATCCAGGATCTCGGGTCCACCAACGGCATCGTGGTGGACGGGCAGCACACCACCCGCGCTACGCTCCGCGACGGCTCGCGGATCGTCGTGGGCAGCACCACCATCGTTTACCGGCAAGCCGAAGGGTGAAGCGGGGGCAATGTCAGAGCTGACCCTGACGGTCATGCGGCTAGGTTTCCTGGCTGTTCTGTGGCTGTTCGTGATCGTGGCCGTCCAGGTCATTCGCAGCGACCTGTTCGGAACGCGCGTCACGCAGCGCGGCTCACGCCGCAACGCGACCGACGCGCGACCGCCACAGGCGCGCCAGAATGCCGCGGCACCGCCGCAGCAGCGCCAACAGCCCGGCCGCCAGCGCCGGGGGGCACCCACAAAGCTGGTCGTCTCCGAGGGCACCCTCACCGGCACCACGGTGGCGCTCCAGGGGCAGACCATCACGCTGGGCCGGGCCCACGACTCAACGATCGTCCTGGACGACGACTACGCGTCCAGCAGGCATGCCAGGATCTACCCCGACCGTGACGGCCAGTGGATCGTCGAGGATCTCGGGTCCACCAACGGCACGTATCTCGACCGGACCCGACTCACCACCCCGACACCTGTTCCGCTGGGCGCGCCGATCCGGATCGGCAAGACCGTCATCGAGCTGCGGAAGTAGTACGACAATGAGCGAGCGGAGCGAGCGAGTCGCGGCGGCCCGGGCAACGGACCCGGCCCGGCTCCCGACCGGAGGGTGGGCAGTGTGGCTCGAGACCGGCTGTACCCCGAGCCGACGGGTGAGGTGCGCATGAGTCTTTCCCTGCGCTTCGCCGCCGGATCGCACAAGGGCATGATCCGGGAAGGCAACGAGGACTCCGGCTACGCCGGTCCGCGCCTTCTCGCCATCGCCGACGGCATGGGCGGCCAGGCAGCCGGCGAGGTCGCCAGCTCCGAGGTGATCTCCACGCTCGTCCAGCTCGACGACGACGTCCCGGGCTCGGACATCCTCACCTCCCTCGGTACGGCGGTCCAGCGTGCCAACGACCAGCTGCGCATGATGGTCGAGGAGGACCCCCAGCTCGAAGGCATGGGCACCACGCTCACCGCCCTGCTCTGGACCGGCCAGCGCCTGGGCCTCGTCCATGTCGGCGACTCCCGCGCGTACTTGCTGCGCGACGGCGTACTCACCCAGATCACGCAGGACCACACCTGGGTGCAGCGGTTGGTGGACGAGGGCCGGATCACCGAGGAAGAGGCGACCACGCACCCGCAGCGCGCCCTGCTGATGCGTGCGCTGGGCAGTGGCGACCATGTCGAACCCGATCTCTCCATCCGTGAGGTCCGGGTCGGCGACCGCTACCTGATCTGCTCCGACGGGCTCTCCGGCGTCGTCTCCCACCAGACGATGGAAGAGACCCTCGCCAGCTACCAGGGCCCCCAGGAGACCATCCAGGAGCTGATCCAGCTCGCCCTGCGCGGCGGCGGCCCGGACAACATCACCTGCATCGTCGCCGACGTCCTCGACGTCGACAGCAACGACGCCCTGGCCGGACAGCTCAACGACACCCCGGTCATCGTCGGCGCGGTCGCCGAGAACCAGGCCGCCCAGCTGAACGACGGCGGCGCCATGCAGACCCCCGCCGGACGGGCGGCCGGTCTCGGCCGCCCCGTCCAGCCGCCCGCGGGTGGCTTCGGCCCGCCCGGAAGCGGCGACGGCGTCGGCTACGACGGGATGCCGGACGGCTCCTTCGACGCCTACACCGACGACGACTTCGTCAAGCCCGGCGGCGGCCGCAAGTGGCTCAAGAGGTCCTTCTACACCGTGCTCGCGCTCGCCGTCGTCGGCGGTGGTCTCTACGGCGGGTACCGCTGGACGCAGAATCAGTTCTACGTCGGCGCGAAGAACGAACACGTGGCGCTGTTCCGCGGCATCAGCCAGGACCTGGCGTGGGTCTCGCTCTCGGAGGTCGAGAAGGACCACCCCGAGATCGAACTCAAGTACCTCCCGCCCTACCAGCGCAAGCAGGTCAAGGCGACCATCGCCGAGGGCGACATCGCCTCCGCGCGCGAGAAGATCAGCGAACTCGCCGTCCAGGCATCCGCCTGCAAGAAGGACGCCGAGCGACGCGCGGCCGAGAAGGCCGGCCCCGACGAGACCCAAGCCCGGGGCACCGGCTCGGACGTCACCAGGACGTCCGGTGCCACCAAGACCAAGCCGACCGCAACTCCCACTCCTGGTCCCAGCCTCTCGGAGGAAGAGAAAAAGCTGGTCCCGCAGTGCGGTAAGCAGTAAAGCCGTAGGGGGCCTTCAGCACCATGAGCGTTGTCACCAACACGACCACGATCGGCGCGATCGACGCACCGAGCCGCCGCAACACCGAACTGGGACTGATGGTCTTCGCCATCGCCATCTCGGTGTTCGCGTACGCCAATGTCGGACTCGCCATGGACGGCAAGCTCCCGTCCGGCATGTTCGGCTACGGAGGCGGGCTCATCCTGCTCGGCGGCGTCAGCCACCTGGTGGTACGCAAGTTCGCGCCGTACGCCGATCCGCTGCTGCTGCCGTTGGCGACCCTGCTCAACGGCCTGGGCCTGGTGCTGATCTGGCGGCTGGACCAGTCGGATCGACTGATCTCGCTGGCCAAGTACCAGTACGGCGTCTTCACCCCTTCCGCGCCCAGGCAGCTGATGTACTCCGCAATCGGTGTCGCGCTGTTCGTCGCCGTGTTGCTCATGCTCAAGGACCACCGCATCCTGCAGCGCTACACGTACATCTCCATGGTCGTGGCACTGATCCTGTTGATCCTGCCGATGTTCTTCCCCGGCAAGTTCGGCGCCAAGATCTGGATCACGATCGCCGGTTTCTCGATCCAGCCGGGAGAGTTCGCCAAGATCATCATTGCGATCTTCTTCGCCGGATATCTCATGGTGAAACGCGATGCGCTGGCTCTCGCCAGTCGTCGCTTCATGGGCATGTACCTGCCGCGTGGCCGTGACCTCGGACCGATTCTGGTCATCTGGGCACTGTCGATCCTGATCCTGGTCTTCGAGACCGACCTCGGCACGTCGCTGCTGTTCTTCGGCCTTTTCGTCATCATGCTGTACGTCGCGACGGAACGGACCAGCTGGATCGTCTTCGGTCTGCTGATGTCCGCGGCCGGAGCGGTCGGTGTCGCCACGTTCGAGCATCACGTCCAGTCCCGGGTGAACGCCTGGAAGGACCCGTTCGGTTGCTTCAAGACCGACGGCGCCTGTGAACAGATCTCCAACGCGATCATGTCCTTCGGTTCCGGAGGCACTCTCGGCACCGGCTGGGGCCAGGGCCACTCGGACCTGATCGGCTTCGCCGCCAACGCCGACTTCATCCTCGCCACCGTCGGTGAGGAAATCGGGCTCGCCGGAATGATGGCCGTCCTTCTGATCTACGGTCTCATCATCGAACGCGGCGTACGCACCGCTCTGGCCGCCCGGGACCCGTTCGGCAAGCTCCTCGCGATCGGCCTCTCCGGCGCCTTTGCCATCCAGGTCTTCGTCGTCGCCGGCGGTGTCATGGGACTCATCCCGCTGACCGGTATGACCATGCCGTTCCTCGCGGCCGGCGGCTCGTCCGTGCTGGCCAACTGGGCGCTGATCGCCATTCTGATCCGGATCAGCGACACCGCCCGTCGACCGGCCCCGGCCCCCGCCCCGTCCTCCGATGCCGAGATGACCCAGGTGGTCCGACCTTGAACAAGCCCCTCCGCCGGATCGCGATCTTCTGCGGCGTCCTCATCCTCGCCCTGCTCGTGCGGACCAACTACCTGCAGTACGTCCGCGCCGACGAACTGAACAGCCGCGACGAGAACCGCCGCGTGCGCATCGAGCGTTACGCACACGAGCGCGGCAACATCATCGTCGACGGCAACCCCGTCACGGGTTCCGTCGCGACCGAGGGCAGCGACTTCAAGTACAAGCGGGTCTGGAAGAACGGCCCCATGTGGGCCCCTGTCACCGGTTACTCCTCGCAGGCCTTCGACGCGACACAGCTCGAGAGCATTGAGGACGGCATCCTCACCGGCAACGACGACCAGCTCTTCTTCGACCGCACGCTGTCGATGTTCACCGGCGAGAAGAAGCAGGGCGGCAACGTCGTCACCACTCTCAACGGCGACGCCCAGAAAGCCGCCTTCAAGGGGCTCGGCAACAAGAAGGGAGCGGTGGTCGCCCTCGATCCGCGGACCGGCGCGATCCTCGCCCTCGCCAGCACCCCCTCGTACGACCCCTCGGTCTTCGCGGGCAACTCCAACAAGGACAGCAAGGCGCGGCAGGAGCTCCTGAACGACAAGGACAAGCCGATGCTCAACCGGGCATTGCGCGAGACCTACCCGCCCGGTTCGACCTTCAAGGTCGTGACGGCCGCCGCAGCCCTGGAGAACGGCCTCCACTCCGACATCGACGCCAAGACGGACTCCCCGCTGCCCTGGCGGCTGCCGCTGTCCACCGACAACCTCGCCAACGAGGGCAACATCCCGTGCGAGAACGCTTCGCTCCGCGAGGCGCTTCGGATCTCCTGCAACACCGTCTTCGGCAAGATGAGCGACGACCTCGGCAACGAGAAGATGATCGAGGAAGCGAACAAGTTCGGCTTCAACAAGGAGATCTTCACTCCGGTCCGCGCCGAGGCAAGCATCTACCCGAAGGACAACCGGCCGCAGAACGCCATGGCGGGCATCGGCCAGGCCTCCAACCGTGCCACCCCGCTCCAGATGGCCATGGTCGCCGCCGCGGTCGCCAATGACGGCAAGCTGATGCAGCCGTACATGGTCGCCCAGCGCCAGGCACCCAATCTGGACGTGATCTACACCCACGAGAAGGAGCAGTTCAGCCAGCCGCTCTCGGCCGAGAATGCTCAGAAGCTCCAGCAGATGATGGAGACCGTGGTCCAGAACGGCACCGGCCGCAACGCTCAGATTCCCAACGTCACGGTCGGCGGCAAGACCGGTACCGCCCAGCACGGCCTCAACAACAGCGAGAAGCCGTACGCCTGGTTCATCAGCTACGCCAAGACCAAGGCGGGATCTCCTGTCGCCGTGGCCGTCGTGGTGGAGGACGGTGCCGCGGTCAGCGACGACATCTCGGGTGGCGGCCTGGCCGCGCCGATCGCCCGGGACGTGATGAAGGCGGTCCTGGCACGCAGCAGGTAGGCCTTCCGCACCCCGCCAACTCGCACCCGGTCGTCGTACGCGTACGGCCGGGTGCGAGTGCGTTCACGCATGATCTCCGTCACACCGAGTGCGGACTCCTTACCCTGCGAGGTCGGCGCTGGCTACGCTCCCAAGATCAACCAGTTGAGATGGACACAGCAAAGAATTCCGTTCACAAAACGGTCGGCGCTTTCCATCGACACTGGCCGATCCAGGGAGGGGTACCCACATGAAGAAGGCATTTTCCCTGCTCATAGCAGGCGTTTCCGCGGCTGCGGCCGTCACCATCACGACGGCCACTCCGGCCGCTGCCGACACCTGCATGTCCGGAGCGGACAAGGGCGGCTACGAGCTCTACTTCAACTCGAACCAGAGCAGCGCATGGCAGGGGTGGGCCTGGAACGACCCCAGCTTCGGTGACGACTACTTCATGTGCCGGGGCAACGGCAGTGGCTACACCCAGATCGTGAAGAACAACGCGGCGTACGTCGTGAACTGGAACAACTCCAGCAGCGTCCGCATTTACTACAACTCGAACTACCAGGGTGCTTACCAGACGTTCGGCAAGGTGTTCAGCAGCTCCTACGCCGGCCCGCTCAACAGCACGCTGAAGAACAACAACGCGTCCGCACAGTACGTTTCGTAATGCCCGTCGGCGAGTTGCCGCCGACCTCGGCGGCAACTCGTCGTTCCCACCCAGCGACCGGGACACGAATCAGAAATGCCACGCTCAGCTCCAGCAGGATGGTCCACCGCGCGTCCGGCCGTCACCCGGCGGATCGCCACGGCCCTCGTTCTCATGGCCGGTGCGGCGGCCTGCGGCAGCGGCGGCGACGCCGAAGGCCCTGCCCAGCCCACGCGAAGGGCCTCATCGGTCGTCGAAGAGGCGGATCCCGCGCCGGTACGGACCATCCCCAAGAATCCTGTGGCACGGGACCTGAAACTTCCTCTCGACGCCTACATGATCGACGCTGCCCGGTCCCGGCAGATCTTCCTGGCAACCGAAGAGCTGAAGCAGAAATGCATGCGGGAGCAGGGGTTCGACTACGTTCCCGAAAAGCCCATCCCCGCAGCCGGGCCACTCGGAAACGAGCTCCGCTACGGGAGCGCCGACGTGGAGATCGCCGCCACGTACGGGTACCGGTTGCCTCCGGAACGCGATCCCAGCGCCCAGAAGAAGCCACCGACCCAGAACGAGGGGCTCTCGGACAAGGCATTCAAGGCACTCACCGGACTCAAGCCGGGAGAACGTCCGAAGGCGACCAATCTCGGAAACTCCGACCGCGGTTGTGTGGGCACGGCGGAACGAGAGCTGGCGGAGGGTGCCCCGGACATCGGCGATGGAATGGCCGCGCAGATCCTCTCCCAGGAAAGCTTCATACGGTCCATGGACGACCGGCGTGCCAAAAAGGTCTTCGCTTCGTGGTCCGGGTGCATGAAGGAAAAGGGCTTCGACTTCAAGACGCCCATGGACCCCGCGAAGGAATTCACTGCCGCGGGACCGCCGACCGCTGCCGAGAAGTCCACCGCGACGGCGGATGTGGCGTGCAAGCAGAAGTTCAATGTCGTGGGTGTCTGGTACGCAACGGAGACGGCATACCAGAACGGCGCAATCCGTGAGAATGCCGACCAATTGAACAAACTGCACACATACAACGAGACCGTAGTGAAAGCCGCATCATCTCTGCACTGACGTGATCAACGGCGCTGCACGGCCCGTGCGGATGTCACACGACCCGCACCGGCCATCACCCGCCGAGACCGTTTGTACCGGTCGCGTATCGGCTCCGGGCAGCGCCGGGTTTGATTTGCCTCGACGGGTACCGTATTCCAGGCACCCGTACGTGGACGGTTCAGGGAGAGGTCTACCGCTATGGAAGAGCCGCGTCGCCTCGGCGGCCGGTACGAGCTGGGCTCGGTGCTCGGTCGTGGTGGCATGGCCGAGGTCTACCTCGCACACGACACCCGGCTCGGCCGCACCGTAGCCGTGAAGACGCTGCGGGCCGATCTGGCCCGCGATCCGTCCTTCCAGGCCCGGTTCCGCCGTGAGGCCCAGTCCGCCGCTTCGCTCAACCACCCGGCGATCGTCGCGGTCTACGACACCGGCGAGGACTACGTCGACGGGGTCTCCATCCCGTACATCGTGATGGAGTACGTCGACGGGTCGACGCTCAGGGAACTTCTGCACTCCGGCCGCAAGCTGCTGCCCGAGCGCACCCTGGAGATGACCGTCGGCATCCTCCAGGCGCTGGAGTACTCGCACCGCGCGGGCATCGTCCACCGTGACATCAAGCCGGCGAACGTCATGCTGACGCGCACCGGCCAGGTCAAGGTCATGGACTTCGGTATCGCCCGCGCCATGGGCGACTCCGGTATGACGATGACCCAGACCGCGGCAGTCATCGGCACCGCCCAGTACCTCTCCCCGGAGCAGGCCAAGGGCGAGCAGGTCGACGCGCGCTCGGACCTGTACTCCACCGGCTGTCTGCTCTACGAGCTGTTGGCGGTCCGGCCGCCGTTCGTCGGTGATTCACCGGTCGCGGTGGCCTACCAGCACGTACGGGAGGAGCCTCAGCCGCCGAGCAACTTCGACCCCGAGATCACGCCCGAGATGGACGCGATCGTGCTGAAGGCCCTCACCAAGGACCCCGACTACCGCTACCAGTCGGCCGACGAGATGCGCGCCGACATCGAGGCGTACCTCGACGGCCGGCCGGTCGCCGCCACCGCGGCGATGGGCACGCCCGGTTACGGCGGCTACGAGGGGTACGGCAACGACCAGCCCACCACCGCGCTGCACGCTGCGGACCAGAACGGCGCGCCCACGTCCATGCTGCCCCCGGTCAACCCGGACGACGGCGGCTACGGCTACGACGACCGCCCGGACCGGCGCCGCCAGAAGAAGAACAACACCTCGACGATCCTGCTGATCGTCGCCGGCGTCCTGGTGCTGATCGGCGCGATCCTGATCGGCCGGGCGGTGTTCAGTGGCAACAATGGCGACAGCGGCAAGGTCGATGTGCCGAACGTGGTCGGTTCGACCCTGAAGGAGGCACAGAAGCTCGCGGACACCTCCGACGTCGTCCTCGAAGTCAGCTCGCGCGAGCCCTGCGAGGATCAGCCCAAGGGCAGGATCTGCAGCCAGACACCGACCCCGAACAACAAGATGGCGGAGAAGGGCACCGTCAGGGTCGTCGTCTCCACCGGTGCCCCCAAGGTCGAGGTCCCGGACGTCGTGGAGAAGACGGAGGACACCGCCCGCAAGGACCTTGAGGCCAAGGGCTTCACTGTGAACGTCGCCACGGTCGAGTCCGACAAGACCGCGGGTACGGTTGTCAAGCAGGACCCCGGCGGTGGCACGAAGGCCGAGAAGAACTCCGAGGTCACGATCACGGTCGCCAAGCAGGCCACCCAGAAGATGCCGAACGTGGCCGACCGGGACTACGACGCCGCGGTGGCTCAGCTCAACGGCGTGGGCTTCAAGAACGTCTCCAGGACCGACGTCGATTCGGATAAGCCGGCAGGCCAGGTGATCAGCCAGAACCCGCCCGCGGACTCGATGCAGCCGCTGACCGCCCAGATCGTGTTGACGGTCTCGAAGGGCCCGCAGCAGCCGGAGAAGGCCACCGTTCCCGACCTGCAGGGCAAGACCCTCGGGGAGGCGAAGGCCCTGCTTGCTCAGGCAGGTCTGCAGCTCGGTCAGGTACAGGGACCGGGCGACGACAATGCCAGGGTCATCGCCTTCCAGCCCAACGCGAACGAACAGGTCGACAAGAACAGCGCCGTCAACGTCCAGACCATGCCGGGTGGTGGAGACGGCAACATCTTCGGCGGCCCGTCCGGCCGACGGCACTGACCCCGAACCGCACCGACCGCCATCGGGCCCCGGCACCTCAACGGTGACCGGGGCCCTTTGCCGTGCACACAGGCCACGACAGCCCGGAGCGCCCGAAGGATCGATGCTTCGACTTCCCGGTCGGCGAGCCGGACTCCGCTGTCACCGAGGCGGTCGCCCTGGGAGCCACCGTGGCGGAGTTCCAGCCGCAGAAGAACGTCCGGGTGATGTCCGCCTACGCCGGACACCCCTTCTGCCTGTGCTTCGACCAAGCATGACCGGCCGGGTCGGGTCGCAACGGAACCCGGCCCGACTCGTCCCGGAACATGCGAACGGTCCTGCGATCCAAAGCTCTTGACGCTCATTCATCTCGAAGTCACAAGTAATGATCGCGACTTCGGGCTCGATTCGTCGTGCCGTCTCGTTCGGATCGAGCGGGGCGTGATCCGGACGAGAGGTCCTAACGCAGCTCCGCCGGCTTCGTGCGGTCCTTGTCCACCTTCTCCGTACGCACCAGCTCGCCCCACACGATGTAGCGGTACTTCGACGTGTAGACCGGCGTACAGGTCGTCAACGTGATGTAGCGGCCGGGCTTCTTCGCTCCCGAGCCCTTCGGCACCGCCTGCAACACGTCGACGTTGTACTTCGACGTCTCGGGAAGTTCCTTGAAGACCTTGTAGACGTACCAGGTGTCCCGGGTCTCGAAGACGACGGCGTCCCCCGTCTTCACCTTGTCGATGTTGTGGAACTTGGCACCGTGCCCGTCGCGGTGTGCCGCGAGGGTGAAGTTGCCCTTCTTGTCCCAGGGGAGAGCCGACTTCACCGGGTTCGTGTAGTAGCCCGCGATGCCGTCGTTGAGGTTCTCCGTGTCGGTGCCCTTCTTGACCAGCACCTCGCCGTTCCGCATCGACGGGACATGCAGGAAGCCGATGCCGTCCTTGGTGTCCAGCGCGCCCGGTCCACCGGCCCAGCGGTCACGGACCGTGTGCCCCTGTTTGGTGGCCTCGCGGTCGGCGAGCACGTTCGTCCACCAGAGGGAGTAGACGACGAAGAGACCCAGCACCAGGCCCGCGGTGATCAGCAGTTCGCCGAAAAAGCTGACCGCGGTCGCGAGGGGATGGCGGTCGCTGCGCCGTGGTGGGGGCCCGGATTCACCGATTCGCTCTTCGTGCTCGGTCCTCGCTGTCACCGCACCCGTCCCTGTCGTGATGATGTTTCAGCCGACGAGCGCGTCGGGCTTTCCCTTGCTGCGCGGTCGTTCGTCGACCATCTTGCCCCAGACGATCAATCGGTACGTACTCGTGAATTCCGGCGTACAGGTCGTCAGCGTGATGTACCGGCCCGGCCCGGTGAACCCCGAACCGGGCGGGACCGGTCCGATCACCGAGACATTGGAAGGAGATGTCTGCGGAAGGGTCCTCGTCGCCTCGTACGTGTAGTACGCGTCCTGCGTCTCGACCACGATCAGGTCACCGGGGCGCAGCCTGTTGATGTAGCGGAACGGCTCGCCGTGCGTGTTGCGGTGGCCCGCCAGCGCGAAGTTGCCCTGCTTGGCCGACGGCATCGCGGTGCGCAGCGTGCCCTCGCTGTAGTGGCCGACCATGCCACGGTCGAGGACCTTCTCCTTGCTGATGCCCTCGGCGATCGGAGCGACCACGTCCAGTTTGGGGATGTGGATGATGGCGAATCCCTGTCCCGGTTCGAACACACCGGGATTGCGGTCGCCCTTCGCCCAGTCGTCCTGAATCTTGTGCGTCTCCTTGCCGGCGTACTGGTCGGCACGCACATTCGTCCACCACAGCTGGTACGTGACGAACAGCAGCATCAGTACACCGAGAGTGATGAACAGCTCCCCGGTGACCCGGCTGGCGACCACGGCCGGGCTGTCCTTGGCGGCGCGCGCCGCCCGCCGCGCCTCGACGCGCGACATCGGCCTTCCGGTCGGCGCGGTGGTCGGCCCCGTGGTCCCCGGGCGCGGTTCGGCACGCTGGCGACCGCGCCCCTTCGCGGCACGTCGGCGCTCGGCGCGGCCTCCGGTACCTGGTTCCGGATCGGTCCCCCCGCGCCCGGCACCCGGCTCCGGGAAGCTCTCCGCGCCGCTCGCCGCCCCCGGCTCCGGCTCCGGCTCCGGCTCGGGTCCGAACCCGGAATCCGGCCCGGTGACCGACCGCTGGGGCGCCACCGGCCGACGGGCCGGGCTCCGGGGGGCCGCCGCCCGCGGACCGACCGTCGCGTCGTGCATCGGGAGCGGCGGAGAGACGGGCTCCGCCACGGGTTCGGGAGAGGCTGCCGGGGAGGGCGTCCGCTGCCCGTACCAGTCCCGTTCGAACCCCTCGGGGTCGTACCACTCCCGCGGGGTCTGCTCGGGGCTCCGCGCGCCCTGAGGAGCCGCTGCCGGTGCCGGTCTCTGTGCCTGCGTCTGCGCCGGTGGCTGCCGATCCGGGGCCCGGTGCTGCCCTCGGCCCCGTCCCGCGCCCTGCCCCGCCCCCTCCGGCGGGATGTTGCCCGACCGGAACCACGGCGAGGCATGCTGCCCCGGCAGCGGATCGTTCAGCGGATCCGCCAGCCGGTCGACCGCCGCCTCGAACGCGCCTGCGGCCTCGTACGCTCCTTGCTCGTACGGGCCGTCCTGTCCGGCGTCGTGCTCGGGGCGGAGTGCGGTCACGCGGCGGCCTTGCCCACCACCGGCGCGAGCCCCGTCGATCTCGCCACGGCCTCTGTGTCGCCGCACCGCGCCAGCCAGTTGGCCAGCATCAGATGGCCGTGCTCGGTCAACACCGACTCCGGGTGGAACTGCACGCCCTCCACAGCCAGTTCACGGTGGCGCAGCCCCATGATGATGCCGTCGGCTGTGCGCGCCGTCACCTCCAGCTCCGGCGGAACCGTGTCGGGTTCGGCTGCGAGCGAGTGATAGCGGGTCGCGGTGAAGGGGGACGGCAGGCCGGTGAAGACCCCGGTGCCCTCGTGGGTCACCAGCGAGGTCTTGCCGTGCAGCAGCTCGGGGGCCCGGTCGACCACCCCGCCGTACGCCACCGCCATCGACTGCATCCCGAGGCAGACCCCGAAGACCGGGACGCCCGTGGCCGCGCAGTGGCGGACCATCTCGACGCAGACACCCGCCTGCTCGGGGGTCCCCGGGCCGGGCGACAGCAGGACACCGTCGAAGCCGTCCTGGGCGTGTGCCGTGGTCACCTCGTCGTTGCGCAGCACTTCGCACTCGGCGCCGAGCTGGTAGAGGTACTGGACGAGGTTGAAGACAAAGCTGTCGTAGTTGTCCACGACAAGGATGCGGGCACTCACTGGCCGGCCCCCGTCCCGGTCGAGCCGTCGACCGTCACATCTCCGAACGGGAGCAGCGGCTCCGCCCACGGGAAGACGTACTGGAAAAGCGCGTAGACGACAGCCAGCACCAGCACGAGCGAGATGAGCGCACGCACCCATGCGTTGCCCGGCAGATGCCGCCAGATCCAGCCGTACATGCTGTCCCCTCCATTCGGTACGGGAACCAGACTAAAGGGCCGGGGCGCAGGCGTGGGTCAGCTGTGGAAAGCCGCCGGCTTGCCGTCGGTCACAGGCTGGGTCGCGTCGAGGTGCGCCCAGGCGATCAGCCGGTGGCTGCTGCCCCATTCGGGGTCGCAGGTGGTCAGCGTCAGATAGCGGCCGGGCCCGTCGAAGCCGGACCTGCGGGGTACGGGATCGATGACCCCGATGTCGCTCGGCACCGTCCGGTAGGGCTTCTTGTCGATGCGGTACGTGAACCACGTCGTCCCGTCCGTCAGCACCACCGGGTCGCCCGGTCGCAGCTTCGGGAAGTCCTTGAACGGGTCCCCGTACGTACGGCGGTGCCCGGCCACCGCGAAATTGCCCTGCGCGCCGAGACGGGCGGTCCCGGTGTAGTGGCCGAGCCCCTTCTGCAGGGTCCGGACCTCGGTGTTCTCCAGAACGGGCCACTCCCATCCCTTGCCGAAGCGCGGAATGTAGAGCATCGCGAACGGCTTGCCGTCCCGGTACGCCGCCGGGGCGGGCGGCGCCGTCGGCTTCGGAGATCTGTCCGGCGCGGGAGCGGTCACCGGCCCCTGGGACCACTGGCTGCGCAGGGTGTCGATCTGTCCCTCGGTCGCGTCGGCGGCCTTCACCCCGGTCCAGAACAGCACGTACACCACGAAGAGCACGATCAGGGCACCGACGGTGATACAGAGTTCACTGAACGTCCTCACGACCAGTCGCACCGACACCCCGTCGGCCTCCCCACTGCTGCTCGCTACCGCACCGGCTCCGCATGGTGGAGATCCACTGTGCCCGAGTAGCCGGGAAGAGTCACCGCCTCGTTCTCGTCGACTTTCCAGCCGAGCCCGTACGCCTTCACATAGAGCAGGTAGTTGCTGATCGCCGGGGAGTCGTTGAGCGCCTGCTTGAGCTTGCCCGGGTCGCCGACCGCGGTGATCTTGTACGGCGGGGAGTACACCCGGCCCTGGAGGATCAGCGTGTTGCCGACGCAACGGACCGCGCTGGTGGAGATCAGCCGCTGATCCATGACCTGGATGCCCTGTGCGCCGCCCTGCCAGAGGGCGTTGACGACCGCCTGAAGGTCCTGCTGGTGGATGACCAGGTCATTGGGCTGCGGGTCGGGGTAGCCGGGGTTGGCGGTGGCGTTGGGCGGGGCGTCGTCGAGGGTGACGGACACGGACCGCCCGGAGAGCTTCGCCGTGCCCGTGGCGCGCTCCAGCGCCTTGAGCCGCGCGTCCTCGGCCTCGGTGCTGCCGTCGTCGCGCCGGACGAGGGAGTCGATGTCCTCGCGGACGGACGCGGTGGTCTCGTCGAGCTCCGCGTTCTTGCCGCTGCGCTGCTGGATGAGGTCGGAGAGCTTCAGCAGCGAGGAGTCGGTGCGGATGTTGGTGCCCTTGGCCGTGTTGGCGCTGGTGACGAAGATCAGTCCGGCCAGGGCGAAGACGGCAGCCGTGAGCACCCGGGCCGGGTGCCGGAAGGTGCGCCGGACCGGTCCTTCGGGAGAGTCGGCAGAATTGCTCAACGTACCCTTATCTCCTTCGGAGCCACAGAAGCACTACGCTAACGGACGCCCGGGGGAGGCAGCATTCCCCCTCGCGTCCCCTGCCCCGGCGCCAGCCACAGTTCCCTGCGCGGTCACGCAGCGCATCGACAGGAGAGTTCCTCGTGCCGAAGTCACGTATCCGCAAGAAGGCCGACTTCACGCCTCCTCCGGCGAAGCAGGCAACCAACATAAAGCTGACCAGCCGCAGCTGGGTGGCGCCGGTGATGCTGGCGCTCTTCCTGATCGGTCTGGCCTGGATCGTCGTCTTCTATGTGACCGACGGCGATCTGCCGGTCAAGTCGCTGGGCAACTGGAACATCGTCGTCGGCTTCGGCTTCATCGCCGGCGGCTTCGGAGTCTCCACGCAGTGGAAGTAGTGCCGCGGAGCGGGTGACCTCGCGGCGGGCCCGGTCCGGCAAGCCTTGCCCCGAGTTACCCACAGCGTTATCCACAGGCAGGGGAAAAGGTCAGACGATCTGTGGATAACTCCCTGGCTGTTGACGCCGATGTGACTGCAGCCCGCCTCGTCCAGAGGCGGAACGCCCCTTGTCCCTGCTGGAAAAAACCCAGCTCAGCGACAAGGGGCACAGTTGTTCCCACAGAATGCACAAGATCCGGTACACGCTGTGGACAACTGGTGCTGTGGACAACTGACCGAGGGAACAACCGGGCATCGGCACCCCCGGCCATGTCCGTACCGGCTTCCGCAGCCATGCCCGCACCGGCGCCCGCAGCCGTGACCGGTCCGGTGTCCACAGCCGCCGCGTCCCGCAGGATCGGGGCCTGCGGCCCCGTTCGCTCAGGTCAGGTCAGCGCTGCTGTTCTGGCGAGGACGATGACGACCACGGCCGCCAGGACCAAGGCGCAGGTGCCGTACTGCACCAGTGCGCGCCGCTCTCGGGGTGCGTGCACCATGCCGATCGCGATCAGCGTGCCCGCGATCAGCCCGCCCACATGCGCCTGCCAGGCGATTCCGCCCCAGGGGTTGAAGGTGATGACCAGGTTCACCGCGAGAAGCACGAAGACCGGGCGCATGTCGTAGTTGAGCCGGCGCATCAGCACGGCGGTGGCACCCAGCAGACCGAAGATCGCCCCGGAGGCACCGAGCGAGCCCTGTACGGGTGCGGAGAGCCAGTAGGTGAGGGCGCCGCCCGCCAGGCCGGAGAGCATGTAGAGCGCGAGGTAGCGGGCGCGGCCGAGCGCCGCCTCCAGCGGGCCGCCGAGCCACCACAGCCCCAGCATGTTGAAGACGATGTGCCACATCTCCTGATGCAGGAACATCGACGTCACCAGCCGGTACCACTGGCCCTCGGCGACGCCCTCCAGTGGGCCGCCGAAGTGGGTCGTGGCACGGCCGAGCAGCACCAGCTCGTTGACCAGCGCGTCGCCCTTCGCCAGCACGGCGATGTACACGGCGACATTGATACCGAGAAGGATCTTGGTGATGAGCCGGGGGTCGGCCGTGATGCTGCCGCCCGCGACGGTGCGCGGCACGTTCGCGGCCGGGCCGTGTCCCGTACCGGACCCCTGACGGACGCAGTCCGGGCACTGGAAGCCGACCGAGGCGTTGACCATGCACTCGGGGCAGATCGGCCGGTCGCAGCGGGTGCAACGGATGTGTGTCCCGCGGCCGGGGTGGCGGTAGCAGCTGAGCGAGCCGTCCGTGGCGGCGGTCCGGTCCCGGTCTCCCGGCGGCTGCTGGTCCATCGGTCCCCTCACTTCCCGGCCCCTTCGGTCCTCGTCGTGGCGGCAGCACGCACAACGCAGCCCTGCTCGTCCGCTATGTAACAAGTACGGACGAGCAGGGCTGTTGGTTCCCCGAAAGGACAATCAGGGAGTGATCATGTGACGACCACCGGTGATCAACGGTTCTCGATCACGACCGACTCGATCACGACGTCCTGCAGCGGGCGGTCGGTGCGGGCATTGGTCTGGGTGGCGGCGATGGCGTCCACGACCTTCTGGCTGGCGGGGTCGACGACCTCACCGAAGATCGTGTGCTTGCCGGTCAGCCAGGCGGTCGGGGAAACGGTCACGAAGAACTGCGAGCCGTTGGTGCCCGGGCCGGCGTTGGCCATGGCCAGCAGGTACGGCTTGTTGAAGCTGAGGTCGGGGTGGAACTCGTCACCGAACTCGTACCCCGGGCCGCCGGTGCCGTTGCCCAGCGGGTCGCCGCCCTGGATCATGAAGCCGCTGATGACGCGGTGGAAGACGGTGCCGTCGTACAGCGGTTCCGTGGACTTCTTGCCGGTCTCGGGATGCGTCCACTCGCGCTCGCCCTTGGCGAGCTCGACGAAGTTCTTGACCGTCTTGGGCGCGTGGTTCGGCAGAAGCCGGATCTCGATGTCGCCCTGGTTGGTCTTCAAGGTGGCGTAAAGCTGCTCAGCCACGATCTGCCTTCCGTAAGTCTTCGGTGACGTTAAGTCTTCGATGCCGTCCACCGATACTCGCACGGCCCGTCCGCTCCGGCGCCCGGCCGCCACCCCGAACGCGCCGCGCTCACCTTCTTGCCCGATACCGCGCCCCCTGCGCCGAGGCCAGCTCCGCCCCGCTCGCCTGCGACGTGACCGAAACCCTTCTGTCCGCTTGCTGCAGGAACAAATGCGGCCAAGCGCGTGACGCCCCGGCGCGGGCTGAGCCGAACCGTGGCATTGTCATCGACAAGCTCCCCTTGCACCGCATTGCCCCAAGGCATCACTCATGGGCTGAATGACCCGGATGCCCGCCCCGCATGCCGTACGGGTCTCCGGCGGGCATGATCTCGAAATGGGTGGAAAGGCGGAGTGCCAACCCGCCACCAAGGAGGAGGATCCCGTGACCCGCATCGACAGCGTGCGCGCCGCAACCGACTCGGCCAAGGACAGCGTGCAGCACGCCGCGGAAGTGGTGGCGCCCTACGCCGACACGGCCAAGGACCAGGCCGCGCATCTCGCGTGCGAGGCCCGCGCGCGGCTCGCGCCGAAGATGTCGAAGGCAGCCCGGCAGGCCCGCGTCCGATACGACGCGCATCTCGCGCCACGTCTCGAACTGGCCCGTGCCCATGTGCCCCCCAAGGTCGACGAGGCGGCCCAGCGTGCCGCGGTCCGTACCCGCCGGGCCGCCCGTACCGCCGCCGACTACACCGTCCCGCGCGTCGAGCACGCGATGTCCGTCGCCCAGCCCATGGCCGAGGAGGCCTCGGCGCGCAGCGCAGCCGCGCTGGCCGCGCTGCGCAGTCAAGTGACTGCGAAGGAGATCAGGCAGCTGGCCAGAAAGCACGAGCGGCGGGCGAAGGCCGGTCGGCTGTTCAAGGGCCTCCTCGTGGTCGGCGTCGTGGCGGGCGGCGCCTACGCCGCGTGGCGGTGGTGGGACAGGCAGGCCAACCCGGACTGGCTGGTCGAGCCCCCCGCTCCCACGGAGGTGTCCGACCGCGCGCCGCTGTCCTCGGTGGACGGCAGCGGTCCGGCCTCGCTCGACCCCGACGCCCAGGCCGGGCAGACCGACAGGGAAGCCAGGGGGACGGACGGTCCGGGAGGTGTGGACGGCACCGATCTCGACGACGGCCGCTGAACCGACCCGTACGAGAAAGCGGGCGCCGGAAGACCTCGAGTCCTCCGGCGCCCGCTTCTTGTTCTGTGGAGCCTAGGAGATTCGAACTCCTGACATCTGCCTTGCAAAGGCAGCGCTCTACCAACTGAGCTAAGGCCCCGAAAAGGGGACAGCACCGGACGCTTCGACGTCTCGGCAACCGTCGCAGACCAGAGTACCGGGTACCCCCCGGAATCCTGCAAAAAGATAGGGGCTCCCGGTGGACGACCACTCTCCGTAAGATGCTCGTCGAGGTTCGCAGCAGCGAAGCCGCAGCGAAGGGGAGACGCCATGGACGCAGCTCAGCAAGAGGCAACGGCAAGAGCCAGGGAGCTTCAGCGCAGTTGGTACGGAGAACCTCTCGGGGCGCTCTTCCGCCGGCTGATCGATGATCTCGGCCTGAACCAGGCTCGGCTCGCCGCGGTCCTCGGGCTGTCCGCCCCCATGCTCTCCCAGCTGATGAGCGGCCAGCGGGCGAAGATCGGCAATCCCGCGGTCGTCCAGCGTGTCCAGGCGCTCCAGGAACTGGCCGGTCAGGTCGCCGACGGCAGCGTCAGCGCGGGGGAGGCCACCGATCGCATGGAAGAGATCAAGAAGTCTCAGGGCGGCTCCGTCCTGACCGGCACCAGCCAGACCTCCACCACCGGTGGCGCCCCCACCGTCCGGCGCGTGGTGCGTGAGATCCAGTCGCTGCTGCGGTCGGTCGCGGCCGCCGGCGACATCATCGATGCCGCCGACTCCCTCGCCCCGACCCACCCGGAACTGGCAGAGTTCCTCAAGGTGTACGGCGCGGGGCGCACCGCGGACGCGGTCGCGCACTACGAAGGACACCAGAGCTAGGCCCTCTCGTTCGGATCAGGCCGGATCGGCGAGCGGGCCCGGTGCCGTGGATCGCGCGGCGGAGGAGGGGGGCATGGCGGAGTCATGGCAACCCGACGACGACGCGGCGAGGCGCGCTGCCGGAACACGCGAGCCCGGCATGATCCGAACGAGAGGCCCTGGGGCACTACCTCCGAGAGCCGGGCACGAGCCGAAACAGGAACTGGAGCGGGCGCAGCGCAATGGGTGAGGTCTTCGCCGGTCGGTACGAACTGATCGATCCGATCGGACGTGGTGGAGTCGGCGCCGTCTGGCGCGCCTGGGACCACCGACGCCGCCGTTATGTGGCGGCCAAGGTCCTCCAGCAGAGCGACGCGCACACGCTGCTGCGCTTCGTCCGCGAACAGGCGCTGCGGATCGAGCATCCGCATGTGCTCGCCCCGGCCAGCTGGGCCGCGGACGACGACAAGGTCCTGTTCACCATGGATCTGGTGAGCGGAGGCTCCCTGGCCCATGTCATCGGCGACTACGGGCCGCTGCCGCCCCGGTTCGTCTGCACCCTGCTCGACCAGCTGCTGTCCGGGCTGTCGACGGTGCACGCGGAGGGCGTCGTGCACCGGGACATCAAACCCGCGAACATCCTGATGGAGGCCACCGGCACCGGGCGGCCGCATCTGCGCCTGTCCGACTTCGGTATCTCCATGCGCAAGGGGGAGCCGCGTCTCACCGAGACCAACTACGTGGTGGGGACGCCGGGTTACTTCGCGCCCGAGCAGATGATGGGCGCGGAACCGGATTTCCCCGCGGACCTGTTCGCGGTCGGTCTCGTCGCGCTCTATCTGCTGCAGGGGAGGAAGCCGGACGCGCAGGCCCTCGTCGAGCACTTCGCCTCGTACGGAACTCCCGGCGCCCCTGAGGGGATTCCCGAACCGCTGTGGCAGGTCCTCGCGGGGCTGCTGCAGCCGGATCCCCAGGCCCGGTTCCGTACGGCGACGGGCGCGCGCAAGGCGCTGACCGCCGCGGTCGACATGCTGCCCGAGCCCGGTATCGACGACGAGCCGGTGGAGGTCTTCGACCAACTCGGCCCGCTGCCCGACGGCTTCGGCCCCGCCGGGCCGCTCACGGCCCCCCGGACGGCCGTGCAGGACTCACGCTCGGCTCACACGGACCAGGCGGCCCAGCAGCCCGTGGAGCAGCCGCACGCCCAGCCGCCGATGCCGATGTCGGAGACGGGCAGTTTCCATCTCCCGCCGCCTCCGCAGCAGCCCACACCGCTGCCCCGGCCGACGCAGCCGTCCACACCTGCCACTCCCCTCCCTACGACCACCCCCTTCCACGCGCCCGCGCCGGACCTCTCGCAGGCCCCCACGGCCGCGGTGCGGCACGAATCGGCCCTCACCCGGGCCTACACCGCCGGGCAGCCGCAGATCCCCGCCCCCGGACCAGGGGGTTCCGCGCATCTCTCGGCCGCTGTCCCGGCACAGGCGCAGGCGCACGCTCCGGCTCCGGCTCCGCAGAGGCGTCCGGGACCGTCCATGAAGGTGGCGGTCCCGGTCCTGCTGCTGGCGCTGATCTGTTTCGCCGTGGGCATCTGGGCACTGACCCAGAGCTGAGCCGGCGGGCGGCAGCCCGCGTCGTTGCCCTGGGCCGAGCGTGGTGGGCCGGAGCCGCCGCCGTGTGCGGCAACGGCTCCGGCCCGTTCACCAGGTCCGTGTCCCGCCTCCGTACGGCGGTTGCCCGCCCCCGGCCGGGCCTCCCGCGACGGGGTCGTTGGAACCGACCGGACCCGCCGTACCCACCGGGCCGTTCGAACCGGCCGGAACCGCCGGCGCGGTCAGGGCGCGGCGCCGCGCCAGCAGCGTCCACACGCCCAGCCCGAGCACCAGCACCGCTCCCGCACCGATCCCGGCCACACCGACCATCCTCATGGTGTCGCTCCTGGCCGCCTCGGGGTCGCTCTTTCCGCTCCTCGCCATGTCCTTGTCGTTCTGCGTGACCGAGAAGATGCCGGTGTCGCCCGTGTACGGCGACTTCGCCGCCGTACCGTCCACCTTGACCTTGAGGATCAGCGGAATCCCCTTGTCGCCGTACGACTTCGCGACTTCCGGGCTGAGCGCGACCGACAGGTAGTACCAGCCGGCGAATCGCATGGCGCTGACGCTGCCGGTGGAGTCGTACCGGTTCTCGTACGCCACCGGCGGCAGCGGGTCCAGCGATACGGACGCGGGCTTTCCGGAGTACGACAGCGGCGTCGCGCTGTCGACATGACCGTGTGCCGGATTGTCGAGGGAGAGCGCGAGCGCGCTTCCGATGAACTTGTCCGAGGCGTTGTTGTTGCCCAGGTCGGCGGTGGCGAAGATCTGCTGACCCCAGTCCACCGGCACCCGGTAGAAGCGGGTCTGCCCCGGTGCGATGGTGTCGTGCCACTCGCCGGTCTGCAGGCTGGTCGCGTCGTAGTAGCTGGTGCCGCCCGACCGCTTCTGCGGGGCGTCGGTGGGCGGCGCGGGCACCACCGACGGCCAGTTGTCCGGCGCCTCGGTCGGCGTCGAACCGCCCTGCTTCAGCTGCGGCTCCGACTCGTAGCGCAGTTCCAGATCCCACGCGTCGGGCGTCGAGGTGGCCTTGTCCTCCCGCTCGATCAGGACGTTGTACGTACCGGCTTCCTGGCAGGTACTGCTGTCCTTGTCCGCGATCCGGTAGGCGTACGCCGCGATCGGACGCGGGAACTCCGCCGACTCGAACCGCGCGTACTCCGAACTGCACTGCAGGTCGGTGCTGTCCCTGATGCTGACCTTGATGCCGTCCCCGTAGGCGACCTGTCCGCCGCCCCTGGGCACGACCACCGCCGAGACGTACGCGTTGGTCTTCGCGTCCAGGTTCAGGCGGTAGTAGAGCTTGCCGCCCGGCTCGATCGAGCTCTTGTAGACCGATCCGGGCGTGAGCGCCGTCGCCTCGGTGCTGACCTCCGCGCCGTCGACCGGCTTCGCCCCGGGGTCGAAGGTGTACACGGTGGGCTCCCCGGCCGCGTACGCCTGCCCCGGCAGCGCCGCCGCCACGCAGATCACCGCGGCCGCGGCCAGCGCCACCCGGCCCCTGTTGCGCTGCCTCATCACGCGCTTCCCCTCGTCGTCTGTGCGGCCCGCCCGCGACGCCCGCGTAGGAACACGAGTCCCGCGATCACCACCACCACGGCGCCCGCCCCGGCAGCGGCCGCGATGCCGGTCCATCCTGCCCCGCCCGTACCGCCGCTGTCTGCGGAGCTGGTCGAATTGCCTTCCTTGTCCACCTTCTTGGCTGCGACAGGAGCGTTGTGCTCGGGTCCGGCCAGTTCGTCGCCGAGCACCGACACCCGCAGCACCACGCCGATCTGCGGGTTCTCCGCGATGTCGGCGGCGCCCGCCCCCAGCGTCACCGAGACGTAGAAGTCGCCCGCGGAGTGCACGGGCCGGACGTGGGAGCGGTACTCGTAGCGATTGGTCCAGGCGACCGGCACGCCACCCATCCTGATCGCCGACGGGCGGCCGCTGTACACCGTCGTCGGGGTGAACTCGCCGCCACCGGTGAGCGGGGAACGAGCCGGGGTGAACAGCTGGGTCGCGCCGTACGAGTACGTGGAGCCGACGCGTTCCACCGTGGGCTCGTTCGCGAACTCCACGTCGTAGCGCACCTGCTGGCCCCATCCGGCCGGAACCTTGTACCAGAGGGTCTGCCCCGGAAGGATCCGGTCGCGCCACACGCCCGGTCCGATGCCCTCGGCGTCGTTGAAGCCGGTGCCGCCCCGCACGTCCCGGGGGTCGCCGGCGGGCGGCACCGCGTCCTTGCCGCCGTCGCCGTACCGCGGCCGCGACCCGGCGGGCGTGACACCCCCGTCCAGCGGCGCCTCCACCCCGTAAAGAAGTTCCAGCGGCCAACGCGCGGCGTCGGAGCCCTTCTTGCTCTCCCGCTCCACCACCAGCAGATACCGGCCCGCCCGGTCGCAGAGGCGGGTGCCGCGCTCACTGGGGATACGGGCCAGGGCCGAAGTCAAGGGCGTCGCGCCCTCCCTCTGGAGGAAGTGCGCGGTGTCCGTCCCGCAGGAGCTGCCGGAGCCGTACGTGATGCTGGTGCGCAGCGCGTCGAACGTGTCGACGGCCGCCCCCGGCTGCGGCACCGCCGTCGCGGAGAAGTCCACCGTCGAAACGGCGTCCAGGTCGACGGCGTAGTACCGCTTCTCACCGGGCCCGATGGTGTCCAGGTACTGCCCGGGTGCGAGCACCGGCGCGCCCGCGTCCGTCGCCGCGCCCTCGACCGGCTCGCCCCGGAACCGGTAGCCGTCCGCGGAGAGCCGCGACGCCCGTTGCAGCTGCCGGACCAGCGACCTGGCGTCCGGCGCGTCGTAGTAGCGGCCGTTGCCCGCCGCGGCCACGCATTCGAGCTGCCGGCGCGCCTCGCCCCGCACCTGGAAGCCGACGGTGTCGATCCGCAGCCCGACCCCCTTCCGGCCGAGCTCCGCGGCTACCTCGCAGGGCCGCGGCGTACCGCAGTTGTCCTCGCCGTCGGAGATCAGCAGGATCGTGCGCGTGCCGATGGCACCGCCCGCGGGCCGGGGAAGGTCCTCGGCGGCCTTGCGCAGCGACAACCCGATGGGAGTGTCGCCCCTGGGTTCCGCGGCCGCCACGGCCCGCTTCACGGCCGCCCGGTCGAGCCTGTGCACCGGCTGTACGAGCCTGGTGTCCGCGCAGCCCCGGGGACGATCGGCGCCGTACACCCGCAGCCCGGTCGGATACCCGTCGGGAAGACCGTCGACGACGGTGCCGACGGCCGTACGGGCGCTCTCCATCCGGGTACGTCCCGTGCCGTCGTCGTCCGCCATGGAGCCGGACGAGTCGAGCACCATGACCAGGCTGCCGCCCGGCGTGCGGCCGGGCGCCTCCGAAGCGGCGGGCGCACCGCCCGGTGCCACCGCCGCGGCCGGCATCGCGCCCGCCACCAGGGCGAGCAGCGCCCCGCCGATCCATGCCCCCGCAGCAGCGGTGCGCCGATGGTGGTCCCGTGCCTTCACTCGTGCCCCCTCGACCGAATAACCCGGTGTTTTGCTCCCGCAACCTATTGATTTGCTTAGGTGAACTCAAGAGCACAGGTGTCACGGTCCCGCAACAGCACGAAGCCCCGGCCGCTCAGCGACCGGGGCCCGCAATCAGGCTGTTCTGTCTCACACACCCGAACCTGCGGGCACGGAGTCGGTCGCCTCCGTCCACAGATCCTGCTCGGCGCGATCCGCCTGGATCTGGCGGTACACGAGGAGCCCGCCGATGGCGGCCAGTGCGACCAGGAGAAGCTTCTTCACCGCGCGACCTCGTCTTTCCTTGACGTAGGGGACTTCTGCCGCCCGACTATACACACCGACCGATATCGATCGGTGACCTGCCCGCGACCCAACTGGCGCCCGGAGAAGAGCGATCTCCCGGATTCGTCACGAGCGTCGCTCCGGCCGGCGGACACGCTCACGCCGTTGGCCCCGGGCAGGACAAGTCCGTCAAGCCCGGTTGAACCATACGAGTGGTGTTCATCTGAAGATCGACCGATCTACGGCGTCGGTCCATGACATCGCGAGCGACATCCACATCATCGGAAAGGTAAGCAAACCGGACCACCCGAAAGCGAAAATCCATGAGCACCTTCAAGCCCAAGAGCATCTGGACCGCCTTCGTCACCGCCTTCTTCGCCCTCCTCGCCGCACTGGGGCTCATGAGCAGCCCGGCGACGGCCACGGAGCAGAGCGCCCCGGAGCCGACGACCACGAACCGGAAGCACACGGGTGCGACCGCGGCAACCGCGACCGCTCCGTCGGTGCGATGGACCCTTCCGCGTGACCGGGCGCTGCCACCCACGACGAAGCAGCGCATCCGGGCCGAGGCACACGGCTCCTCGCCCGCCGCCGCCCGGCAACCGTCCACGGACACGACGAACGCCATGGGCGCCAGAAGCGCCGCCCGCGCCACCCACGGGGCCCCGGCGGGGGACGTGTCCCTCCTGCCACCGTGAGAGCGGCGCAATCGGCGCACAGAGCCCCCGCTGGCCGGTTCACACCGGACGGGGGCTTCTTCGTGCGCTCCGGCCCCGCCCTGCCCCCGCTCGTCCCGGCACGGGAGCCGGGCGCACTCGCGCTCCGGTTCCCCACGGAGATCTCCCGCACGCGCACCCCGGCCCGGCCACCGATGCGCTGCCGTTGCCCGAACTCTGCGCCCGCGCCCCGGAGGAGCGCCGGTAGCTGCCGGACCCGGAACGGAGGATGGCCACCGCGCTCCGACGATGGAAGCCGGCGCCCACGTGGTGCGTGACGGGGAGCGGGGAGCGGGGAGCCGCGACGATGCTGGTGAAGCTTCCGGAAGATCCGCGCTCCGGCCGATGTCAGCCGGGCACGTCAGAGGCCCCCGACCGTTTCCGGTCGGGGGCCTCTGCACTGGTGGGGCTAACAGGATTTGAACCTGTGGCCTCATCCTTATCAGGGATGCGCTCTAACCAACTGAGCTATAGCCCCGCCGCGCTGCGCGCTGACTTCTGAAGATTAGCGCA
Organism: Streptomyces sp. NPDC101194; assembly: GCF_044767885.1. NCBI lineage: Bacteria > Bacillati > Actinomycetota > Actinomycetes > Kitasatosporales > Streptomycetaceae > Streptomyces > Streptomyces sp. NPDC101194. The sequence continues at coordinate 286,393 of NZ_JBIWOS010000004.1, read as the reverse complement.
CGTCGGGGCCAGTCCCAAAATCGATACTCCGAGCCCTACTCGTCCTCGGCCAGGGTGAGCTCGACGCCACCCACGAAACCCGCCGACAAGTTGTAGATGAAGGAGCCCAGCGTCGCCAGCGCGGTCGCCAGCACCACGTCGATCACCGCAATGACCGAGGTGAAGATGAGGACCCGCGGAAGCGACAGGAACGACTGAAGGTCGAAGCCGTTGTTCTCGTTCGAGCCGGTGGCCTCGCTGATCGTGCCGCCCACGGTGGTGAAGACGCCCATCGCGTCCATCACCATCCACAGCACGGCGGCCGCCACCACCGTGCAGATGCCGAGCGCGATGGAGAGCAGGAAGCTCACCTTCATCACCGACCACGGATCGGCCTTGGCCACCCGCAGACGCGCCTTGCGGGTACGCGGAGTCGTCCGCGCACCCGTCCTGGGCCGCCGGGCCGCCTGCGCGGCGCCGGCGCCCTGCGCGGCGTCCGGCCGGCCGCCCTGGGTCCCGCCCGTGGGCGAGGGATACGCCTGCGGCGGGTGGTACGGCCCGCTCGCCTGCCCCGGTGCGGGCTCGCGCTCACCGGGCAACGGCCCGGTCGCGTAACCCTCGTACTGGGGCTGAGGCCCCCGGGTGTCCGTCACAGTGCCCCCTTGGGAGTCCGTGGCAGGGCCACGGGCACCGTTCGCTCCAGCTCCGGAAGCGGCCGAACCGGCGCCCGTGGCTCCACTCACGCTCTACTCCTCGTGCTCCCCGGCCGAAGGCGACGTGCCTTCGACATTGCCCTCGACCGTGCTCTCGGCAGCCTCCGCCGTCGCGGCCTCGGCGTCCTCGGACCCCTCGACCTCTTCGGCCTCACGGCCGGCTTCGGCGTTGCGGGCGATGCCGACGACGGCATCGCGCTTGCCCAGATTGATCAGTTGGACGCCCATGGTGTCACGGCCCGTCTCCCTGACTTCATTGACTCGCGTACGAATCACACCGCCGCCGAGCGTGATGGCGAGGATCTCGTCCGACTCCTCGACCACCAGCGCGCCGACCAGCGAGCCCCGGTCCTCCACGATCTTGGCGGCCTTGATGCCCAGGCCGCCGCGACCCTGAACGCGGTACTCGTCGACGGCGGTCCGCTTCGCGTAACCACCGTCGGTGGCAGTGAACACGAACGTACCCGGCCGGACAACATTCATCGAGAGCAGTTCGTCGCCTTCGCGGAAACTCATGCCCTTCACGCCCGAAGTGGCACGGCCCATCGGACGCAGCGCATCGTCCGTCGCAGTGAACCTGATCGACTGGGCCTTCTTGCTGATGAGCAGCAGATCGTCCTCGGCCGACACCAGCTCCGCACCGATCAGCTCGTCGGCCGTGCCCTCGGCGCCGTGGTCCATCTCCCGGAGGTTGATGGCGATGACGCCACCGGACCGAGGCGAGTCGTAGTCCTTCAGCGCGGTCTTCTTCACCAGACCGCCCTTCGTGGCCAGGATCAGATACGGCGCTGCCTCGTAGTCACGGATCGCCAGGATCTGCGCGATCCGCTCGTCCGGCTGGAAGGCCAGCAGGTTGGCGACGTGCTGGCCGCGGGCGTCACGGCCGGCATCCGGGAGCTCGTAGGCCTTCGCCCGGTACACCCGGCCCTTGTTCGTGAAGAACAGCAGCCAGTGGTGCGTCGTCGACACGAAGAAGTGGTCGACGATGTCGTCTTCCTTGAGCTTCGTGCCCCGCACGCCCTTGCCGCCGCGCTTCTGCGAGCGGTAGTCGTCCGTCTTCGTACGCTTCACATAGCCGCCGCGCGAGATCGTGACGACGATGTCCTCCTCGGCGATCAGGTCCTCGATGGACATGTCACCGTCGAAGGGCACCAGCTTGGAACGCCGGTCGTCGCCGAACTTCTCGACGATCGCACCCAGTTCCTCGCTGACGATCTGCCGCTGGCGCTCCGGAGACACCAGGATCGCGTTGTACTCGTTGATCTTCGCCTGGAGCTCGTCGTGCTCGGCCGTGATCTTCTGGTGCTCCAGCGCGGCCAGTCGGCGCAGCTGCATCTCCAGGATCGCGTTCGCCTGGATCTCGTCGATCTCCAGCAGGCCCATCAGGCCCTCACGCGCCACCTCGACCGTCTGGCTGCGCCGGATGAGGGCGATGACCTCGTCGATCGCGTCCAGCGCCTTGAGCAGACCACGCAGGATGTGGGCCCGCTCCTCCGCCTTGCGCAGACGGAACCTCGTACGGCGGACGATGACCTCGATCTGGTGCGTCACCCAGTGGCGGATGAACGCGTCGATCGAGAGGGTGCGCGGCACACCGTCGACCAGCGCCAGCATGTTGGCGCCGAAGTTGGTCTGCAGGTCGGTGTGCTTGTACAGGTTGTTCAGCACGACCTTGGCGACCGCGTCCCGCTTCAGCACGACGACCAGACGCTGCCCCGTCCGCGACGAGGTCTCGTCACGGACGTCCGCGATCCCGCCGATCTTGCCGTCCTTCACCAGGTCGGCGATCTTCTGCGCGAGGTTGTCCGGGTTGGTCTGGTACGGAAGTTCCGTCACGACCAGGCACTGCCGGTTCTGGATCTCCTCGACCGCGACGACCGCGCGCATCGTGATCGAGCCGCGGCCGGTGCGGTACGCCTCCTCGATGCCCTTGCGGCCCACGACGAGCGCGCCCGTCGGGAAGTCCGGCCCCTTGATCCGCTCGATCAGCGCGTCCAGGAGCTCCTCCTGCGAGGCCTCCGGGTGCTCCAGGTACCACTGGGCACCGGCCGCGACCTCACGCAGATTGTGCGGCGGGATGTTGGTCGCCATGCCGACCGCGATCCCCGCGGAACCGTTGACCAGCAGGTTCGGGAAGCGCGCCGGCAGAACCGTCGGCTCCTGGTTGCGGCCGTCGTAGTTGTCCTGGAAGTCGACGGTCTCCTCGTCGATGTCCCGGACCATCTCCATGGACAGCGGCATCATCTTGCACTCGGTGTACCGCATGGCCGCGGCCGGGTCGTTGCCCGGAGAACCGAAGTTGCCGTTGGAGTCCACCAGCGGCATGCGCATCGACCACGGCTGCGCCAGTCGCACCAGTGCGTCGTAGATCGACGAGTCGCCGTGCGGGTGGTACGTACCCATGACGTCCCCGACGACACGGGCGCACTTGTAGAAGCCCTTCTCGGGCCGGTAGCCGCCGTCGTACATCGCGTACAGCACCCGGCGGTGCACGGGCTTGAGACCGTCCCGTACGTCCGGCAGGGCACGCGAGACGATCACGGACATCGCGTAGTCGAGGTAGGAGCGCTGCATCTCCGTCTCGAGCCCCACGGGCTCGACACGCATGCCCACACCGGCGGTGGTGGGCTCCTCTTCAGGTGTCACAGGGGTGTTCTCGTCGGCCATTGCTGGTCAAAGTCCTTTCGAGCTGCGGCTTGCTGGTGCGGCCGACTCAGATGTCGAGGAAGCGGACGTCCTTGGCGTTGCGCTGGATGAACGAGCGCCGCGCCTCGACGTCCTCGCCCATCAGCACCGAGAAGAGGTCGTCGGCCTGCGCCGCGTCGTCCAGCGTGACCTGGCCGAGGACCCGGTGGTCGACGTCCATCGTGGTGACGCGCAGCTCCTCGGCGTTCATCTCGCCGAGGCCCTTGAAGCGCTGGATCGAGTCTTCCTTGATGCGCTTGCCGTTCTGCTTGCCCAGCTCGACCAGAGCGTCGCGCTCACGGTCCGAGTACGCGTACTCGAAGTCGTCCCGGCCCCACTTGATCTTGTAGAGCGGCGGGCGGGAGAGGTAGACGTGCCCGGCCTCGACCAGCGGACGCATGAAGCGGAAGAGGAACGTCAGCAGCAGGGTGTTGATGTGCTGACCGTCGACATCGGCGTCCGCCATCAGAATGATCTTGTGATAGCGGAGCTTCTCGATGTCGAAGTCCTCGTGGACCCCGGTGCCGAAGGCCGAGATCAGCGCCTGGACCTCGGTGTTCTGCAGGATCTTGTCGACCCGGGCCTTCTCGACGTTCAGGATCTTGCCGCGGATCGGCAGGATCGCCTGGTACATCGGGTTGCGGCCGGACTTCGCCGAACCACCGGCGGAGTCACCCTCGACGATGAAGATCTCGCACTTCGTCGGGTCGTTGGACTGGCAGTCGCTCAGCTTGCCCGGCAGCGAGGCGCTCTCCAGGAGCCCCTTGCGACGGGTCAGATCGCGCGCCTTGCGGGCCGCGACACGGGCCGTGGCCGCCGCGATCCCCTTGCGGATGATGTCGGCCGCTTCATTGGGATTGCGGTCGAACCAGTCCGTGAGCTGCTCGTGGACGACCTTCTGGACGAAGGTCTTCGCCTCCGTGTTGCCCAGCTTGGTCTTCGTCTGACCCTCGAACTGCGGCTCGCCCAGCTTCACCGAGATGATCGCCGTCAGACCCTCACGGATGTCGTCACCCGTGAGGTTGTCGTCCTTCTCGCGCAGCAGCTTCTTCTCACGGGCGTACTTGTTGACCAGCGTGGTCAGCGCCGCGCGGAAGCCTTCCTCGTGCGTACCGCCCTCGTGCGTGTGGATCGTGTTCGCGAAGGAGTACACACCCTCGCTGTACTGCGTGTTCCACTGCATCGCGATCTCGGCCGAGAGGAGGCGCTCCTTGTCCTCGGCCTCGATGTCGATCACCGACTGGTGGATGACATCGCCCTTGCGGGAGTTCAGGTACTTCACGAAGTCGACGATGCCGCCCTCGTAGTGGTACGTGACCGTACGGGCCTGCTGCTCCTCGGCGACCTCGGCCACCTCGGCGACATCCGCGCCCGCGGTCGCCTTCGCCGACTCGCGCTCGTCGGTGAGCTTGATCGTCAGGCCCTTGTTGAGGAACGCCATCTCCTGGAAGCGGCGCGACAGGGTCTCGAAGGAGTACTCGGTGGTCTCGAAGATGTCCCCGTCGGCCCAGAAGGTGACGGACGTCCCCGTCTCGTCGGTGGCCTCGTTGCGGGCCAGCGGAGCGGTGGGCACACCGAGCTTGTAGTCCTGGGTCCAGCGGTAACCGTCCGTCCGGACCTCGACAGAGAGCCGCGACGACAGCGCGTTGACCACGGAGACACCGACGCCGTGCAGACCGCCGGAGACGGCGTAGCCGCCGCCGCCGAACTTGCCGCCGGCGTGCAGCACCGTCAGCACCACCTCGACCGCGGGCTTCTTCTCCGACGGCACGATGCCGACCGGGATGCCTCGGCCGTTGTCGATCACACGGACCCCGCCGTCGGCGAGGATCGTGACGTCGATCGTGTCCGCGTGCCCTGCCATCGCCTCGTCGACCGAGTTGTCGACAACCTCTTGTACGAGGTGGTGGAGGCCGCGCTCACCGGTCGAGCCGATGTACATGCCAGGTCGCTTACGGACCGCGTCCAGGCCCTCAAGGACGGTGATCGCGCTGGCGTCGTACGAGGCGGATGCCTCGCCCGAGGCGATGACCTCGCCGCTCTCACCGGGGGTGGACGGAATGTTCTCGTTGGGGTTGCCGGAATCGGCCACGAAGCGCCCTTTCTGGCACAGCACAGGCCGTTCTCCGGGCAAACGGGAGCGGCTGCGTCGTTCGGCTTGTATCGACGACTCCCGCAGGTATGCGGGATTGTCCACCAGTCTACCGGTAGCACTGACACGAATGGGGGTTTGCGGGTACCTGAGTACGCATGTGCCGCCCTGAACCAGCGCCTGACGACTCCCCATATTCAGGAAGGGCCCCCAAGACGTTCAAGCGGGCATTGAGCGCTTCGGCCTGTCAACCTCCCGCTACCGTGAGGGACACCCCACTCTTCCCGCCCGGCTGCAACCACCACATACCGTCACGACTCGGATGCGACGGACAGCACCGCCGGGAACCCCGGACAGGGCCGGCGCCCCACCCGGAACACCGCCCCACCACGCTCAGAAACGGGAAGAAGCCCAGCTCACACGCTCAGCCGTAGGTATCGCCGGGCCCCGTGCTCCCCGGCGCCCGCAAGGGACCGAACCGACGCTGCGGGCCCCCCGGCCCCAACACCTTGATCAACCTGACCGTGCCCTGCCCCAGATCCGCGTTCAGCCGGGCCACCAGCTGAGGCGCCAGCAACCGCAGCTGCGTCGCCCACGCCGTCGAATCGCACTGCACCGTCAGTACCCGCTCGTCCGGATCCTCGTCGTACCGCAACGGCACACAGTGATTGGCCAGATCCGCACCGACGATCTGTGGCCAGCGCCCCATCACCCCACCCACCGCCGCAGGCGTCTCCCAGCCACGCTCGGTGATCAGACGATTGATCGCCGCACCCAGCGGCAGCGGATCACGCCCATCCGCCCGCGCCCCCGAACGCAGCCCACCGCCCCGTCTGGCCTGCTTCTTCTGCTGCGCAGCGGCTCCACGCGCCCGTGCCTGCTCCTTCGCCGCCCGCAGTGCCACCCGCGCCAGATCGACACCCGACGGCTCCGGCTGCCTGACTTCCTCCGGCCGAGCCTGAGCCGGCTCCCCGGACGCCTCACCACGACCGCTCACAGCCGCTCCACCTCACCTGCGGACACCGCATACCGCGCCCCCGCCAGAACCCCCGGAACGTCGTCGTCCACCGCTGCGGTCACCAGCACCTGCTCACCCGGAGCCACCAACTCCGCCAACCGCTCACGACGACGCGCGTCCAGCTCGGCGAAGACATCGTCCAGCACCAGCACCGGCTCGTTTCCCTCGCCGCGCAACAGCTCGTACGAGGCCAGCCGCAGCGCCAGCGCGTACGACCAGGACTCACCATGGCTCGCGTAACCCTTGGCGGGCATGCCGCGCAGCCCCAGCAACAGATCGTCGCGGTGCGGGCCGACCAGCGTCACACCCCGCTCGATCTCCTGCTTCCGGACCTCCGCCAGGGCCGCGATCAGCTGCTCGAACAGTTCCTCACGGGTACGCGCCGAATCCACCCCCGTGCCGACCGAACTCCGGTACTCCAAGGCCACCGGACCACCGCCCGGCGCCACATCCGCGTACGCCTTGTCGGCCAGCGGCTGCAGGGTCGCGATCAGATCCAGGCGCTGCGCCAGCAGCTCCGCACCGACCCGGCCCAGATGTTGATCCCACACGTCGAGCGTGGACAGATCCATCGACCGGCCGCCGTGCCTGCGCGCCATCGCCGCCGACTTCAGCAAGGTGTTGCGCTGCTTCAGCACCCGCTCGTAGTCCGAACGCACACCCGCCATCCGCGGCGAACGCGCCGTGATCAGCTCGTCGAGAAAGCGCCGACGCTCCCCGGGGTCCCCCTTGACGAGCGCCAGGTCCTCCGGAGCGAACAGCACCGTACGCACGATCCCCAGCACGTCACGCGGCCTGACCTGCGACGATCTATTGATCCGGGCTCGATTGGCCTTGCCCGGGTTGAGCTCCAGCTCGACCAGTTGCGAACGCTCGCCCTGGGTGACAGCGGCTCGTACGACCGCCCGGTCCGCGCCCATCCGCACCAGCGGCGCGTCGGAGGAAACCCGATGGCTGCCGAGCGTCGCGAGATAACCGACGGCCTCCACCAGATTCGTCTTGCCCTGGCCGTTGGCCCCCACGAAAGCGGTGACGCCCGGGTCGAGAGGTACCTCGACCCGGGCGTACGAGCGGAAGTCGGCCAGCGAGAGATGCGTGACATGCATGGGGTGTACGCCGACCTTCCCGGCTTCCTGCTCCGTGCTCCGTAGTACGGGTCGGACACCTCGGCCCGGCCCGCTCCTCGTTGCGGCTACTTCTTGTTCTCGACCGCGTGGCCACCGAACTGGTTGCGCAGCGCGGCGATCATCTTCATCTGCGGGGAGTCGTCCTGGCGCGAGGCGAAACGCGCGAAGAGCGACGCCGTGATCGCGGGCAGCGGCACCGCGTTGTCGATCGCGGCCTCCACCGTCCAGCGGCCCTCACCGGAGTCGGCGGCGAAACCACGGAGCTTGTCCAGGTGCTCGTCGTCGTCCAGCGCGTTGACCGCCAGGTCGAGCAGCCAGGAACGGATGACCGTGCCCTCCTGCCAGGAGCGGAAGACCTCGCGCACATCGGTGACGGAGTCGACCTTCTCCAGGAGCTCCCAGCCCTCGGCGTAGGCCTGCATCATGGCGTACTCGATGCCGTTGTGGACCATCTTCGCGAAGTGACCGGCGCCGACCTTGCCCGCGTGGACGGAACCGAAGTCGCCCTCGGGCTTCAGCGCGTCGAAGATCGGCTGGACCTTCGCCACGTTCTCGGCGTCGCCGCCGTACATCAGCGCGTAGCCGTTCTCCAGACCCCACACACCCCCGGAGACTCCGCAGTCCACGAAGCCGATGCCCTTGATGCCGAGCTCGACCGCGTGCTTCTCGTCGTCCGTCCAGCGGGAGTTCCCACCGTCCACGACGATGTCACCGGGCGAGAGGAGCCCGGCCAGCTCGTCGATGGTCGCCTGGGTCGGGGCACCGGCCGGAACCATCACCCAGACGACCCGGGGGCCCTTCAGCTTGCCCACGAGCTCTTCGAGGCTCTGGACATCCGAGACGTCCGGGTTGCGGTCGTAACCGATGACGGTGTGGCCTGCGCGGCGGATGCGCTCGCGCATGTTGCCGCCCATCTTGCCGAGGCCGACGAGACCGAGCTCCATCAGAGATTCCTTAAGCGTTGTGCCGATTCGTACCCAAGGTCGAGCCTACGCCCGGCCGGGGACAGACCGACGGGCATGCTCGACGCCGAGCGTGCCCGTCGGGACCTGCCGTTGCGGGACCGGTGGCCGGATCAGCCGGAGAGACGCACCGGCATGATCAGGTACTTGTACGTCTCGTCCGCCTCGGCATCCACGGCCGGACGGCCGCTGAGCAGCGCGGGCTTGGTGGATGTCGTGAACGAGAGCTGGGCGACCGGGGAGTCGATCGCGCTCAGCCCGTCCAGCAGGAAGGTCGGGTTGAAGGCGATCGAGATGTCGTCGCCCTCCAGCACCGCGTCGACCCGCTCCACAGCCTGTGCGTCGTCGCTGGAACCCGCCTCCAGGATCAGCACGCCCTGCTCGAAGCTGAGCCGCACCGGGGTGTTCCGCTCGGCCACGAGGGCCACACGCTTGACGGCCTCGACGAAGGGAGCGGTCTCGATGACCGCGACCGAGTTGAACTCGGTGGGGAACAGCGTGCGGTACTTCGGCAGATCGCCTTCCAGCAGTCGCGTGGTCGTACGCCGACCCGCACCCTCGAAACCGATCAGCCCCTCACCGGCGCCCGAGCCGGAAAGCGCCAGAGTCACCGTGTCACCGCTGGTCAGCGCCTTGGCGGTGTCCAGCAGCGTCTTGGCGGGCACCAGGGCGACGGCCGAGGCATCCGGGTTCTCCGGCTTCCAGAGGAACTCGCGGACCGCGAAGCGGTAGCGGTCGGTGGAGGCCAGGGTGACGGTCTCGCCCTCGATCTCGATCCGCACACCGGTCAGGACCGGCAGGGTGTCGTCACGGCCCGCGGCGATGGCGACCTGGGCGGCGGCCGAGGCGAAGACCTCACCGGGGACCGTGCCGGTCGCGGTCGGCATCTCCGGCAGCGCCGGGTACTCCTCCACAGGAAGGGTGTGGAGTGTGAATCGCGAGGAGCCGCAGACCACGGTCGCCCGTACACCGTCTGTGGAAATCTCCACCGGGCGGTTGGGAAGGGCGCGGCAGATGTCGGCGAGCAGCCGGCCGGAGACCAGCACCGTGCCGTCCTCCTCGACCTCGGCGTCCACCGAGACCCGGGCCGAGACCTCGTAGTCGAAGCTGGAGAAGCTGAGGGCGCCGTCCTCAGCCTTCAGCAGAAGGCCCGCGAGAACGGGCGCCGGCGGACGGGCCGGGAGGCTACGGGCCACCCAGGCCACAGCCTCCGCGAGTACATCGCGCTCCACCCGGATCTTCACCGGAACCGCCTCCTGCTGTTGCTCGCTCGCCCTGCTGGCCTTCGTCGTCTGATCGGGTCGTCCCGCCGATGAGAGCGGGAGGACGCCGGGGACCAGTCTGACGTACGGCACCGACACTCGGTGCTGCTCGGGGTCAAGTCGCGACAAGAGCTTCGGAGCGCTCCGGCGCCGAGTTGTGCACAGGCCCCACTTCGAAGCGGATTCCGGGCTAACTCTAGGTGGCAGTAGTAGTAGGGCCTGTGGAAACCGTGGATAACGTCGTTTTCCCAGGTCACACCCAGTTTTTTGTCCACCGACCCTGTGGGTGGCACCGGTGGACAACCCGGCGCTTCTGTGGACGCGCGAAAGTTCTGCACACCCGGTGCACAGGGCAGGGGGGTTTCTCCCCAGGGCTGTCCCCAGCTTTACCCAGGTTCCCCACAGCCCAACCGACCTTCTCGGTGTGACGCCTTTCACTCTGCGCGGTGAAAGGCGGCGTTGCGTTGCCGAACAGTGGACAGAGGTGTGGAGAAGCTCAAACGAGCTGGGGACAACAGGGGCCGGGCTGTGGGCAGCCGGTGGACAACATCATCGGCGCCCTGTGGACGAAGATGTTGTCCACAGCCTGTGGATCGTTGTTGGCCACAAATCCCCAAGCCCTTGACCTGGCCTGATGGAGTATCGACAGTCGCCCCTGTGGAAGCAATATGGACAACTTACGAATCCCCAGGCTGTGGAGAGGGGATTCTCCCCAGATCTGTGGAGAACGGACGGTCGGCGGCAGGTATTCGAACACCGCGGCCGCGACGGAGGCCCGGGAACAGGCTTCGGAGGGGTTCAGGGGGCGAGGTTCGGGGCTCGGGAGGGGGTTTCCGGGGCTCGGGGAAGCATCAGGAAGCGGCCCGAGGTGCCGAGGAGGCCTTCACGCGGGTTCCGCGGAGGTGTCCGATGGTCCCCGGGCGGACTCGGGCGGCTCGGGGAAAGCCCGGGGAGGCCCCGGAGCCGCCTCGGGGAGTTCCAGGAAGGTTCCGGGCAGGAGCCGGACAACGCGGAAGGGCGCCCGGAAAGCCCTGTGAGGGATCTCCGGGCGCCCCTGTGGCGCGTACAGAGCGTGTACCGCCGGCCGTCAGCCGTTCTTGATGCGGTTGGTGAGCTCGGTGACCTGGTTGTAGATGGAGCGTCGCTCCGCCATCAGCGCACGGATCTTCCGGTCCGCGTGCATCACCGTCGTATGGTCACGACCGCCGAACTGCGCCCCGATCTTGGGCAGTGAGAGATCGGTCAGCTCCCGGCAGAGGTACATGGCGATCTGGCGGGCCGTCACCAGCACGCGACTGCGCGAGGTTCCGCAGAGGTCGTCCACCGTCAGACCGAAGTAGTCCGCGGTCGCCGCCATGATGGCCGTCGCCGTGATTTCCGGAGCCGAGTCCTCGCCCCCCGGAATCAGATCTTTCAGCACATGCTCCGTCAGCCCGAGGTCCACCGGCTGACGGTTGAGGCTGGCGAAGGCCGTGACCCGGATCAGCGCCCCCTCCAACTCCCTGATGTTCCGGGAGATTCGGGACGCGATGAACTCCAGGACCTCCGGCGGGGCATTGAGCTGCTCCTGTACCGCCTTCTTGCGGAGGATCGCGATCCGCGTCTCCAGCTCCGGCGGCTGCACATCGGTGGTCAGACCCCACTCGAAACGGTTCCGCAACCGGTCCTCCAGGGTCACCAGTTGCTTGGGCGGCCGGTCGGAGGACAGCACGATCTGCTTGTTCGCGTTGTGGAGCGTATTGAAGGTGTGGAAGAACTCCTCCTGCGTCGACTCCTTGCTCGCCAGGAACTGGATGTCGTCGACGAGCAGGATGTCCACGTCGCGGTAGCGCTTGCGGAAGGTGTCGCCCTTGCCGTCGCGGATCGAGTTGATGAACTCGTTGGTGAACTCCTCGGAGCTCACGTACCGCACCCGGGTGCCCGGGTAGAGGCTGCGTGCGTAGTGCCCGATGGCGTGCAGCAGATGGGTCTTGCCGAGCCCGGACTCCCCGTAGATGAAGAGCGGGTTGTACGCCTTGGCGGGTGCCTCGGCCACCGCGACCGCCGCGGCGTGCGCGAACCGGTTGGACGCACCGATGACGAAGGTGTCGAAGAGGTACTTCGGATTCAGCCGTGCCGCCGGCTCACCGGGGCCGGGTGCGGGGGCGGGCTGTGCTCCCATCGGCCCGGTGCCGCCGCCGGGCCGGCCGGTGCCCGCGCCGCCCTGCCGGTGCTGGGGCTCCTGCAGATCGTGGTGCTCGGGGCGCTGCTGTTCGTAGCCCTGGCGCTCGGGCGGCTGCGGCCGGTAGTCGTGCTGCGGCTGCTGGGGGCGGCCGCCGGCGTACGGCTCGCGCCACTGTTCCGCGGAGGTGTCGCGGTCCTGGAATCCACCGAGCCGCGGCTGCTGCCAGGAGAGGTCCTCCTGGGTGCGCGGCCACGCACCGGGGTCGGGACGCTGCTGCTGGTAGTCGGGGTAGGCGGGACGCACGGTCGGCATGCCGTCGTCCGAGGGCCGGTGCCCGTATCCGTCGTACGCGTCGTTGTGCTGACGTTCGTCGTGCTGCGGACCCGGATAGCGGTGCTGCTGGGGCTGCTGGGGCTGGTGCATCGGAGGCGCGGGCGGGCTCGGAGGCTCGCCCGCGGAGTCGTCGACGGTGATCGCGATGCGGATCGGGCGGCCGCACTCCCGGCTCAGCGTCTCGCTGATGAGCGGCGCGAGCCGGCCCTCCAGGACGCGCTTGCCCCATTCATTGGGTACGGCGAGCAGCGCCGTGTCGGCGACCAGTGCGAGCGGCTGGCAGCGCTCGATCCACTGTTTGTCCTTCGGCTCGATGCCCTGCTGGCCCTCTCCGAGGAGTTGCTCCAGCACTCGTGGCCACACTGCGGCAAGATCGGCAGGTACATCAGCCACAAGGCACGCTCTCTCGCTGGTCCCACGAATGTGTGGTTCTCGGGACGGGATGGGTCGGGATGGGTGAGGACCGGCAGGCAGGAAGAAAAAGAACCGGAGTTCAGCCACGGTAGTCAGGCCGACCCGCGTGGTTCAAGTCGTTGTCCACAGGCTGTGCACAGTGCGGGGTGTCGCGGAGCCGGTTTGACCGGATGGCGTAGCCGCGCGTACCGTGACCAGGTCGAGTTGTCGATGGCTGCTGCCGCCTGCCTCCGATGGGCAAAGATCACGATCTGTGATTGTGAAGCGGTGCACTAGAGCGTTTACGCGAGTTCCTCGTGGGCGCACGGTGACAGCCAGGCGATGTCCCGCCAACACACGAGTCATTTCTGGAGCCCCCGAGTGAGCAAGCGCACCTTCCAGCCGAACAACCGTCGTCGCGCGAAGACCCACGGCTTCCGGCTGCGTATGCGTACCCGAGCCGGCCGCGCGATCCTTGCGTCCCGCCGTGGCAAGGGTCGCGCCAACCTGTCCGCCTGATCGCTTACAGGTCATGACGTGCTGCCTACCGAGAATCGGCTGAGGCGGCGCGAGGACTTCGCGACCGCAGTACGTCGAGGACGCCGGGCCGGCCGCCCGCTACTCGTCGTTCATCTACGCAGCGGTGCAACGGACCCGCACGTGACTGGGGAGAACGCTCCCCCGCCGCGTGCGGGTTTCGTTGTCAGCAAATCCGTGGGTGGAGCGGTTGTGCGCACAGCGGTGAAGCGAAGGCTTCGCCATCTGGTCCGCGAACGGCTGGCCCTGCTGCCCCCCGGTAGCCTGGTTGTCGTACGAGCGTTGCCCGGAGCGGGTGACGCCGACCATGAACAGCTGGCCCGAGACCTGGACGCCGCTCTGCAGCGGCTACTGGGAGGTGGCGCGCGATGAAGTACCCGCTGCTGGCTCTTATCAAGCTGTACCAGTGGACGATCAGCCCACTCCTCGGGCCTGTCTGCCGTTATTACCCGTCGTGTTCCCACTATGGATATACGGCGATCGACCGGCACGGAGCGATCAAGGGAACCGCGCTGACGGCTTGGCGCATCCTTCGGTGCAATCCGTGGTCACCCGGTGGCGTGGACCACGTTCCACCGCGCAAACGTCCGCGTTGGCACGAACTGCTGCGTAATGCCATGCGCGGTGGCAAGGGCGGGGACTCCGCCGCTGATGTGCCTCCCCGGGGGGCGGATTCCGACCCCCCGAGCCCGGCCGCAGAGACTTCGCCCAATGCTCAAGGAGCTTGATTAGTGGACACGATTGCCAGTCTGTTCAGCTTTATCACCTGGCCCGTTTCATGGGTCATCGTCCAGTTCCACAAGTTGTACGGAGCGATCTTCGGCGATGACACGGGTTGGGCCTGGGGCCTGTCCATCGTGTCCCTGGTGGTGCTGATCCGGATCTGCCTGATCCCGCTTTTCGTGAAGCAGATCAAGTCGACCCGGAACATGCAGGTGCTCCAGCCGAAGATGAAGGCGATCCAGGAGCGCTACAAGAACGACAAGCAGCGACAGTCCGAAGAGATGATGAAGCTGTACAAGGAGACGGGTACCAACCCGCTCTCCTCGTGCCTTCCCATCCTGGCGCAGTCGCCGTTCTTCTTCGCCCTGTATCACGTGCTGTCGGCCATCGCCTCGGGCAAGACGATCGGTGTCATCGACCAGCCGCTGCTCGACAGCGCCCGTAAGGCACACATCTTCGGTGCTCCGCTCGCTGCCAAGTTCATGGACAGCACGGCGGACGTCACCGCTCTCGGTGCCTCTCTGACCGATGTCCGGGTCGTCACCGCGATCATGATCGTGATGATGTCGGCGTCGCAGTTCTTCACCCAGCGCCAGCTGATGACGAAGAACGTCGACCTGACGGTCAAGACGCCGTACATGCAGCAGCAGAAGATGCTGATGTACATCTTCCCCGTGATCTTCGCCGTCATGGGCATCAACTTCCCCGTCGGTGTCCTCGTCTACTGGCTGACCACCAACGTCTGGACCATGGGTCAGCAGATGTACGTGATCAACCAGAACCCGACGCCGGGCAGCAAGGCGCAGGACCAGTACCTGGGACGCCTACTGAAGAGCGTCACCGCTCACGGTGAGGTCCGTGGCAGGACGAAGCGCAATACGGTCAAGCGGATCGTTTCCAAGGGCCCGGACCGCAACGACATCGAGCGGAAGTTCATCACGGGGCTGGCCAAGCTGGGCCTCGCCGCCCAGGAGGACGGCACGGTGATCAAGAGCGACACGGCTCTTGCCGACGCCGAGGGCGGAGCCGCGCAGCGGCGTCAGCAGCCCAAGCGCCAGACCAAGGCCCAGCGTCAGACCGGTGGCGCCAAGGACGCCGGCTCCACCGAGTCGGGATCCAAGACCTCCCTGCAGAAGCAGGACGGATCGCAGGACGACAAGTCGAAGCCGGAGGGCAAGTCCGCGTCCGGCTCCTCACGCCAAGCCAAGTCCGGGCAGCGCAAGGGTCCGCAGCGGCCCAAGCACCCGTCCAAGAAGTAAGAAGGAGTCCATCCGTGACGGAAGGCACCACCTCCACGGCCGCTGAGGGCAGCGACACCTTGACCCGCCTTGAGCAGGAGGGCGAGATCGCGGCGGACTATCTCGAGGGCCTGCTCGACATCGCCGATCTCGACGGCGACATCGACATGGACGTCGAGGCGGACCGGGCCGCGGTTTCGATCATCAGCGATTCGGCACGTGATCTGCAGAAGCTCGTGGGCCGCGACGGTGAGGTGCTGGAGGCGCTCCAGGAGCTGACGCGGCTTGCTGTGCACCGGGAGACCGGTGACCGCAGTCGGCTGATGCTGGACATCGCGGGCTTCCGGGCCAAGAAGCGGGCCGAGCTTGCCGAGCTGGGCGCCAAGGCCGCCGACGAGGTCAAGAGCACCGGTGAGCCGGTGAAGCTGGACCCGATGACGCCGTTCGAGCGCAAGGTCGTGCACGATGCAGTCGCGGCCGCCGGTCTGCGCAGTGAGTCCGAGGGCGAGGAGCCGCAGCGCTTCGTCGTCGTTCTCCCGGCCTGACCGGACCCTTGTTCTGTCGGCCCCGTCTGTTCGCAGGCGGGGCCGATCTTTGTCAGCCTGATAGTCAGCCACCCACAGTGCGGTAGTGCGGTATGGAAGGACGGATCCCGTGACGGCGGAAGTAGAGCTTCCCCAGGCGCCCGAAGGGGCACGGGCGGTTTTCGGCGAGTTCTTCCCGGAGGCCGTCCGGTACGCGGAACTGCTGGCGGATGCCGGGGTGAAGCGCGGGCTGATCGGCCCACGTGAGGTGCCGCGCCTGTGGGAGCGGCACCTGCTGAACTGCGCGGTGCTTTCCGAGGTCGTGCCCGAAGGGGTCACGGTCTGCGATGTGGGCTCGGGGGCGGGTCTGCCGGGTATCCCCTTGGCGCTGGTGCGTCCGGATCTCAAGATCACTTTGTTGGAACCCCTGCTCCGCCGGACGAACTTCCTCCAGGAAGTCGTCGAACTGTTGGGGCTGGACCATGTGACGGTCGTGCGCGGCCGGGCCGAGGAGGTCCTGGGAACGCTGCAGCCGGTTCACGTGGTGACTGCTCGCGCCGTGGCGCCCCTCGACCGACTGGCCGGCTGGGGTGTTCCGCTGCTGCGTCCGTACGGAGAGATGCTGGCGCTCAAAGGGGATACCGCCGAGGAGGAGATCGCCGGTGCGCGTGCGGCCCTGAGTAAGCTCGGTGTGGTGGAGACCGAGGTGCTGCATGTCGGAGAGGGCATTGTCGATCCGATGTCCACAGTGGTGCGCGTGGTGGTCGGGGAGAGCCCGGGCGGTGTGAGGTTCGCCGCAAAGAGGGCCAAGGCCGCGAGGACGAGCCGTACGAGACGCCGCCGCTGACCCGCTGGTCACGCTGTGGACTCAGCCACTACGTACGGTTTGTGTCGCCTGTTGGCAATGATCCCGGCAAGCGGCCATACATACCCCCTGCGGAGTGTCGTGCCCCTGTAGCTACGCTGCAGGGGCATCGTGTTTCACGTGAAACGTCGCTCTCTGCTGCATGGGATCATCAGCCGCGGTCGTGCGGCCGCCGCGCCGCGGCATCGCGGGCCCGATAGGGCTACGGAGTTGTCCACAGAAGTGGATTCATCCACAGAAGAGCGGGCCTCGCTGGTTCACGACCCCGAAAGCATGGCAGGCTCTGTTCATTGCGAGCCTGAAGTCGAGGAGAGTGAATCCTTGCGGTCCGACGCCAACATCGCGGGACCGATGACCGATCCGGTCCCCGGTCCCCGAACCGAATCGGCGGGGGAGGGTGTTTCACGTGAAACACCGCCGCCGATGGACGACACACCCATCGGTCGCGCGGCCCAGCTGGCGGTTGAGGCCCTTGGCCGCGCCGGCGAGGGCCTGCCTCGTCCTGACCGGACGCGCGTCATGGTGGTGGCCAATCAGAAGGGTGGGGTGGGCAAGACGACCACGACGGTCAACCTTGCCGCCTCGCTCGCGCTCCACGGTGCACGCGTTCTGGTGGTCGATCTTGACCCGCAGGGCAATGCCTCTACGGCTCTGGGTATCGATCACCATGCCGAAGTTCCCTCCATCTATGACGTCCTGGTGGAGAGCAGGCCGCTCTCCGAGGTGGTCCAGCCCGTCCCGGACGTCGAAGGCCTCTTCTGTGCCCCCGCCACCATCGATCTCGCCGGTGCGGAGATCGAGCTGGTGTCGCTGGTGGCGCGGGAGAGTCGACTGCAGCGGGCGATCCAGGCGTACGAGCAGCCGCTGGACTACATCCTGATCGACTGCCCGCCCTCGCTCGGTCTGCTGACGGTCAATGCCCTGGTCGCCGGTGCCGAGGTGCTGATTCCCATCCAGTGCGAGTACTACGCCCTGGAAGGGCTGGGGCAGCTACTGCGCAATGTGGACCTGGTGCGGGGCCATCTCAACCCCGCTCTGCATGTGTCGACGATTCTGCTCACCATGTATGACGGCCGGACCAGGCTCGCCTCGCAGGTCGCGGAGGAGGTGCGCAGCCACTTCGGCAAGGAGGTGCTGCGGACGAACATTCCGCGGTCGGTGCGGATCTCGGAGGCACCGAGCTATGGGCAGACCGTGCTGACCTATGACCCGGGTTCGAGCGGGTCGCTCTCGTACCTCGAAGCGGCGCGTGAGATCGCCCTGCGGGGTGTCGGAGTGCAGTACGAGGCCCAGCATGCCCACACGGGCACTGGGAACAGCCAGCAGCAGAGCATTTCGGAGGGGATTCAGTGAGCGAGCGTCGAAGAGGGTTGGGGCGTGGGCTGGGTGCCCTGATCCCCGCCGCTCCCCAGGAGAAGCAGGTGCCGTCCACGGGGGCGGGTGCAGCGTCTCCTGGGGCGGGTCCTGTCTTGACGGCAGAGCGCGGGGTGGCCGCTGCGAAGGTGACCACTCTCGCGCCCGCGCCGGTTGTTCCGGAGCCGAGTGCGTCGGTTACGGCACCCGAAGCCGGCATGGAGTCGTCAGGAGCTGCCGGTGCGTACTTTGCCGAGGTTCCGCTCGGCTCCATCACTCCGAACCCGCGTCAGCCCCGTGAGGTGTTCGACGAGGACGCACTTGCCGAGTTGGTGACCTCCATCAAGGAGGTGGGCCTTCTCCAGCCGGTCGTTGTGCGGAAGACGGGTCCGGATCGCTATGAGCTCATCATGGGTGAGCGTCGCTGGAGGGCCTGCCGTGAGGCGGGTCTGGAGCGGATCCCGGCCATTGTCCGGGACACGGAGGACGAGAAGCTTCTCCTGGACGCGCTCCTGGAGAATCTTCACCGGGCTCAGTTGAACCCCTTGGAGGAAGCGGCCGCGTACGACCAGCTCCTCAAGGACTTCAAGTGCACGCATGACCAGCTGGCCGACCGGATCGGGCGTTCGCGCCCTCAGGTGTCCAACACGCTGCGTCTGCTGAGGCTGTCGCCTCCGGTTCAGCGCAGGGTTGCGGCCGGGGTTCTGTCGGCCGGTCATGCACGGGCGCTGCTGTCCGTGGACGACTCGGAGGAGCAGGACAGGCTGGCGCATCGCATCGTGGCCGAAGGGCTGTCGGTGCGGGCGGTCGAAGAGATCGTGACCCTCATGGGGTCCACGTCCACGGGTCCCGCCAAGTCCAAGGGGCCGCGAGCGGGTGGCCGGGTGTCGCCCGCTCTGACTGACCTTGCCTCCCGGCTGTCGGATCGCTTCGAGACCCGGGTGAAGGTCGACCTCGGACAGAAGAAGGGAAAGATCGTCGTCGAGTTCGCGTCGATGGAGGATCTGGACCGCATCCTCGGCAGCCTGGCACCGGGTGAGGGTCGGGTGCTGGAGCAGGGACCGTCCGACGATCCTGCTGACGGCGACAAGGGCTGACCTCTGCCGGATGGGCTGAGGGGCGGGCTGTGTCCGGGTGCATACCGGAACACGGCCCGCCCTTTGCTTTCTCTCGGTGTCCGCTTCATCTCTGGGTGGATACGATGCGTTCTGGTATGGCACATCCGGCTTGAGTCACCTCGGCGGAGGGAGGGCCATGCGATCAGTGAGCCGCAGTCGACTGGTGACAGTGGGGCTGGGCCTGGGGGCTGTCGGAGGGTTCTTCGGCAGCCTGCTCCTCGAACGGAGTGCACTGACTGCCGTACGCGATACGGCGGGCGAAGGAAGCGAGGAACAGCCTTCATGGGGCGTCGGCTCGTACCGCTCACACTGGACAACCTTTCCGATCTCCCCAGGCGCTGCCGCTCGTGTGTCTTCTGGGAGCTTGATCCGGTCAGCGGGGACGCTGCGGTAAAGGCGGGAAGGCCCGAGCTGGAGAAAGAGGCCTGGATCTCGGCCGTTCTGCTGGAGTGGGGTTCCTGCGGCCGCGTCGTCTATGTCGACGATGTGCCGGTGGGGTTCGTGCTCTATGCACCACCGGCCTATGTACCGCGCTCGACGGCTTTTCCGACGAGTCCCGTCTCCTCAGATGCCGCGCAGCTGATGACTGCCTGGATCGTGCCGGGCTACCAGGGGCAGGGTCTGGGGCGGGTCATGGTGCAGACCGTCGCCAAGGATCTCCTGCGTCGGGGATTCAAGGCGATCGAGGCCTTCGGGGATGCCCGGTGGAAGGAACCCGCGTGTGTGCTGCCTGCGGATCATCTGCTGGCGGTGGGCTTCAAGACCGTAAGGCCGCATCCCGCCTATCCACGGCTGAGACTGGAGCTGCGTACGACGCTTTCCTGGAAGGAAGACGTCGAGTTGGCGCTGGACCGGTTGCTGGGTGCAGTCCAGAAGGAACCGGCGCTGCGACCGCTGTGACCGAAGGGCCACAACGAACGTGAAACGGGTCCATCCCCCCGAGGGATGGACCCGTTTCACGTGAAACAACGGTCGGCGGTCCTACTCGCCGATGAAGCCTTCGAGGTCGCGAAGGATCGCAGCCTTCGGCTTGGCGCCGACGATGGTCTTGGCGACCTCGCCGCCCTGGTAGACGTTCAGGGTCGGGATGGACATGACGCCGTACTTGGCGGCCGTGGCCGGGTTCTCGTCGATGTTGAGCTTGACGATCTCGATCTGGTCGCCGTGCTCGGCAGCGATGGCCTCCAGCGACGGCGCGATCTGGCGGCAGGGACCGCACCAAGCGGCCCAGAAGTCCACCAGTACGGGCTTCTCGCTCTTCAGGACGACCTCGTCGAAGGAGTCGTCGGTCACGTTCTTCAGGGCGCCGGCCACGGCGGCCTCCTTAACTACTTTGGGGTGTGGGGTGAGAAAGTCGTGGATCAGACGGTGGCCGCAGCGGCCTTCTCGTCATCGGCGAGCGCAGCGAGGAAGCGTTCGGCGTCGAGAGCGGCCGAGCAGCCCGTGCCGGCAGCGGTGATGGCCTGCCGGTAGGTGTGGTCGACTACGTCACCGGCGCCGAAGACACCGGTCAGGTTGGTGCGTGTCGAGGGGGCGTCGACCTTGAGGTAGCCCTCGTCGTCGAGGTCGAGCTGGCCCTTGAAGAGCTCGGTGCGCGGGTCGTGGCCCACAGCGATGAACAGGCCGGTCACCGGGAGCTCCGACGTCTCGCCGGTCTTGGTGTTCCGCAGGGTCAGACCGGACAGCTTCTGCTCGCCCTCGACTCCGGCAACCTCGCTGTCCCAGGCGAACTTGATCTTCGGGTCGGCGAAGGCGCGGTCCTGCATGGCCTTGGAGGCCCGCAGCGAGTCACGGCGGTGAACGATGGTGACCGACTTGGCGAAGCGGGAGAGGAAGGTCGCCTCCTCCATCGCGGTGTCACCACCGCCGACCACGGCGATGTCCTGGTCCTTGAAGAAGAAGCCGTCACAGGTGGCGCACCAGGAGACGCCTCGACCGGAGAGGGCGTCCTCATTGGGCAGGCCGAGCTTGCGGTGCTGGGAGCCGGTCGTCACGATCACGGCCTTGGCGCGGTGCACCGTCCCGGCCGTGTCGGTCACCGTCTTGATGTCTCCGGTGAGGTCCACGGAAACGACATCGTCGGGGACGAGCTCGGCGCCGAAGCGCTCTGCCTGGGCGCGCATGTTGTCCATGAGCTCGGGGCCCATGATCCCGTCCTGGAAGCCCGGGAAGTTCTCCACGTCGGTGGTGTTCATCAGCGCGCCACCGGCGGTGACGGCGCCCTCGAACACCAGCGGCTTCAGCGAGGCGCGTGCGGTGTAAAGGGCGGCCGTGTAGCCCGCGGGGCCGGAGCCGATGATGATCACGTTACGGACGTCGCTCACGGGTTTCTTCCTCGTCTCTGCAGACTGCCTACTGTCCACGCCTACTGGGGCCGGTTCAACGACTCTCACCCCACCCAACGGATCCTACGGGGGATGCATTCCCGACGTGCCGGGGCGGCGTACGGCGCGATTCTCAGGGGCGCGTGTAGGCGCGAGTCAGCAGCAGCTTCCCCTTGGCGGTGGGCTTCTCCCCGACGCAGGCCGCGTCGACGACATACGCCTGAACACGTGTCGCGTCGGACGGGTGCGGCAGCACGACCAGGAAAGCATGCGTTCCTTCGTAGCTGCCTTCCTCCATGGCGAGGGCCGCGGCCTTACGCCCGATGCCCTGCTCCACACAGGGCGGGACGGACACGGTGGGCGCGCGCAACGGTGTGCGAGGCGATTCGGACTCCGGGGAGTCGCTCTTCGGCGTCGATTGCTCCTCGACGGACGGCGCCTTCTTCTCCGTATCAGCACTGTCCGAAGTCGAAGGCCTCGTGGTGGTACTCGCAAGCAGCGTGTGTACCTCGTCTTCGAGCGTGGATTCCGAGAAGCCCCCCGCGCTCTTTGCCGTGGAGTCGGAGCTTCGGTCCGCCGCCTTGAGGCCGGCAGCCTCCTGTGACGGCTGAAGGCTCTGCAGCATGAGGACGCTCACGCCGACCACGGCTGCACCGAGAGCGGTGCCGAGGACGGCTGCGCGGCGGCGACGTCCGGCAGATCGGCGTCCGGGGCCGGTCGCTGCCCTCGAATGCCCCGCAGGACGGCTCGAGGGGCCGGTGGGTTCCGTGCTCGACTTCTGTGCCACGGAACGTTCTGTTTCACGTGAAACATGTGCCGCGTCGGCGGGTGCCGTGGTGCGGAGGGCCTCGGCGGCGAGCGCGGCGTCGATGCGCTCGGCGACATCGTCGGGCATGGGGTGTGGTTCTGGCACAGCGCCGAGCAGCCCTCGGATCTCAACGAGGGACGCATGGACATCACCGCAGAGTGCGCAGCCGTCCACATGACTGCGCACCTCTGCCGCACGTGACGGTGGGAGCAGCCCTTCCATGAGATCGGAGATCTCCGAGACATCCGGGTGCTGGGTCGTGTCGGTCGTTGATGTCATGCGCGCCCACCTCCGCCCTTCACTGCAGCAGGATCGCTTGTCCCGGTGTCTCTCGGCCCCGATGCCGGTGGGACGGATGCGCGTGGCGTCCGGTTCCTTTCCGTGGCGGTTTCATCGGTCTTCGCACTCTCACTGCGGAGGTGGGCGAGCAGAGGGGCCAGCCGGGCCCGGCCCCTGGCACAGCGGCTCTTCACGGTGCCGGTCGGTACGTCGAGGATGCGTGCTGCCTCGGCCACGGGGTATCCCTGCATGTCCACGAGGACGAGCGCGGCACGTTGTTCGCCGGGGAGAGTGGCGAGTGCGGCCAGGAGTTCGCGGTGCAGATCCTGACGCTCCGCCGGCGCCTCGGCAGACTCGTGCGGGTCGAGGAGCTGCTCGAACCGTTCGGCGTCATTGACCGGTGAAGTCTTGCGGGTGGCTGCCTTGCGGACCCGGTCGAGGCAGGCGTTGACGGTGATGCGGTGCAGCCAGGTGGTGACGGCGGACTGGCCGCGGAAGGTGTGGGCGGCCCGGAAGGCGGAGACCAAGGCGTCCTGGACGGCGTCGGCGGCTTCCTCGCGGTCACCCAGGGTCCGGAGTGCCACGGCCCACAGCCGGTCGCGGTGGCGTCGTACGAGCTCGCCGAAGGCGTCGGGTTCACCGGCCACATGGCGAGCGAGGAGGTCTGAGTCGCTGAGTGGTTCTGACGGCTCGCCGGCCACTTCCCCTCCCTCCCTTTTGCTGCGTCAAGGTGGGTCTGTCTATCACGATTCGAGCGGACGGGGCAGGGGCGCAAAAGGCCCGTGGGTCCGACCCACCTGCCTCGCGGTCACTTGAGTACGGAGATCTCCGAGATCCCGCCCCGGTAGCGTGTGCTGTCAGGCGGCTGCCGGGATGAGGGTGACGCCGTGGCAGAGGGCCTTGGGCCGACGGGCGAGGCCGGAGCTGGTGGACCGGGTGGTCGCTGAGTGTGGCCTTTCTGGCCTGTGCACTCGGCTGCTGGCGCCGCGGGTGGTGGTCTATTTCGTGCTGGCGATGTGCCTGTTCTCAAGGCAGGACCATGCGGAGGTCGCGCGGCTGTTCATGTAGGGCCTGACCTGGGCGAAGCGCTGGTCGGGCTCGTGGCAGGTGCCGAGTACGGCGGCGATCTCGCGGGCGCAGGTGAAGCTGGGACCGGAGCCTTTGAAGGCGCTGTTCGCCGAGGTTGCCCGGCCGTTGGCGACCGAGGAGACCCGAGGTGCGAGGTATGGGCGGTGGTGGCTGGTGGTGATCGACGGCACGGTCTTCGATGTGCCGTGCAGCGAGTAGAACGCCGCGCACTTCGGGCGGCCGAAGACCGTCGCACCGAGCGGTGCGCGTATCCGCAGGTGCGGATGGTGGCGCTGGCCCGAGTGTGGCACCCGCGCCATCACCGCCGCCCTGGGGCCGCTGTCGTCCTCCGAACCGGCCCTGGCTCGTGGGCTGTTCGGCCATCTCGGCGAGAGGGATCTGTTGCTGGCCGACCGTGGGTTCACCGGGGTGGAGCTGCGGCGGGCGGGCTCGGCCGGCGGCGTGGACCTGCTGTGGCGGATTCGCTGCATCAGATCCTGCCGACGCGCGAGGAACTTCCCGACAGTTCCTCCCTGTCGGAGATCGTCGTCGCGAAGGACCGTAAGCGCGCCGACCCCACGCCCGTGCGGGTCGTCGGGTACGTACTTCACGGCACAAACTCTCCCGAACAGGATGTCCCCTACCAGCTGATCACCACGAACCTCGACCCCGCGGCCGCCCTCTACCACGAGCGGTGGGAGATCGAGACCACGCTGAACGAGCTGAAGACCCACCAGCGCGGTCCCGCCCAGGTCCTGCGTTCCCGTACGGCCGACGGCGTCGAACAGGGAGTCTGGGGCCACCTGCTGTTCCGCTACACCATTCGCAGCCTGATGTACGACACCGCGGACGCCGCCCAACTCGACGCCGACCGGATCTTTTTCACTCGCAGCCTCCGCCTCGCCCGCCGCCAGGTCACCGTGCAGGCGGCCTTTTCCTCCGGCCGCCTGGCCACAGCCCTCGCCGGAGGCCTGCAGGAGATATCCCGACACCTGCTGCCTGCCTGCCGCAGATGCTTCAACCCCCGCGCCAGCAATCGCAAGATGTCCGGCTTCGGCGTCAAACGCGACGAACACCGACACTCTCCTCAACCCGCCCGGAGCCCGGCCAGGGTCGTCGCCATCGCCCCGTACTGGCGTAAAGCCTTAGCAACCCACCAACGAAGGTCGCACGAAGCTGGGGCTCGATCCCTTAAGCCACTGGTATTGAGGTTAATCAGTGACGCCGCCGCAACGACGGTTTCAAGACCGCTCCCTTCGGCCGTTCTGACACACCTCTCGGCGTTCGCCCACCCGGGGCGGACGCGTGTACGAGCATGGAAGCGGGATGGCGTCATGGGGCCTGTCCACACTCGGGGTAAGCTGACGAGCGCCGAAAACGATCTTGAAATGGGGAGTCAATGCTTTTTGTCCGTAAGGCACTTGTTACTGCTTCAGTAGCGATATCGGCCATTGCGAGCGCCCTTGTCGCGGCTTCCCCGGCGAGCGCATCGGTCTGGACCGACTCATCCAGCAGCACCAGCTGTGATTCCCAGTGCCTGGTTTTCTTCTACAACACCGGCTATGCGGGCTCGTACACGAGGTTCAGCTCCACCGGTACTGGCAGCGAGGGAATCCGCGACTTGGCTGCGTACACCTTTCTGAGCTCCGGTGCCGGGCAGGGAATGAGCCTGAAGAACCACGCGGCCTCGGCGAAGGCGCGTATCTGGAGTGTCGACTCCAGCGTGACGATCTACTACAACAGCGGCTACGCAGGCCCTTGCGACAAGCTCCACACGAACGAACGGCCGGCTGCCTACCAGCTCTCGAATACGTACAACAACAATGCGTCGGTGCTCTTCCGGAGCGCGAAGGTCAGCCAGGGCTGCGTCAACTTCAGCTGACCAGGGTCATGGATTTGCGGCGGACGCGTTCCAAGCGGCCGCCCCATTCTTGTGGAGGAGTGTGCAGTGTCCGCGGCGAGACAGGACTTGCCAGGTATGACGTCACGTGCTCTTGCGCTCGTGGCGACCGTGCTCATGGCGACGACCTCCTGCTCGGCCCCTCAAGTAGGCACCGGTGGCAAGTCCGGTGGTCAAGGCATGGACGCTCGCTCCTCGGCAGCACCCTCTGCCAGTGCTTCCCTGCCGATTGAAAAGTTCGCTCTCACTGCCCAGGAGTCCCACACGGTCGAGCGTGCCAAGGTACTCCTGGCCAATGAGTGTCTGCGAGGGTTCGGTCTCGACTACCGGATACCGGACCCTTCACCGTTGGTTCTCGAATCCGCCAGGCGCTACGGGATAACGGACCGCGAGGTCGCCCGCGAGCACGGATACCACCTGCCCCCACAGGCCGGACAGGCAGACGTTGCCAAGCAGCCCACCGAGGCACAGAAGGCGATCCTGTTCGGAACGAATCGCAAGGGAGAGCAACAGACGAAAAGTCCCGACGGCCGCACGATTCCACCCGGCGGCTGTTACGGGGATGCTGAGGTCCAGCTGAACGGCGGACCGCTCCCCGAGTCGGACATCGCCGTCGCAGCGACCATCGACAAGGAGAGCTTCAGGCACTCCCTGGCCGACAAGAGAGTCGTACAGGCTTTCCGTGAGTGGTCGACGTGCGTGGAACGCCACGGCTACTCGTACCAGGACCCCATGGCGTCCGTGGGCGATCGGGCTTTCGACACCGAGGAACCGACCCAGCGGGAGAGGGCTGTGGCCCTGGCGGACATGGACTGCAAGACCGAGGTGGGTCTGCTGAAGACCTGGGGTGCGGTCGAGACCGAGATTCAGGCACGCATGGTCAAGAACAAATCCTCGACGCTGAACAGGCTGCGCTCCTTCCAGAAGCGCAAGGTGAGCAATGCCAGCGAGGTCATCAAGCGCCTCAGCAACTGAGCAGTGCTTTGGTCAGGGCGGGTTGGCATGGTTTCAGGTTCGCTGGCTGCCTGGTTGGCGTAGTGCTTCTCTTCGTACTCGATCGGGCTGAGGTAGCCGAGCCGTTTCTGGATGCGGCGGGGGTTGTAGAAGCCGTCGATGTATTCGAAGACCGCGAGGCTCGCCTTGACGCGGGTGCATCCAGAGGTTCTCCGCCAGGGCATTCTCGTACGAGTCGCCGACCGAGCCCATGGACGCTTGGATCCCAGCTCTGACCAGGCGTGTTGTGAGCTTCACGGACGTGTATTGGCAGCCGTGGTCCGCATGGTGAATGAACTCGCCGGCAACGGGCTCGCGGCTGGCCAGGGCGTATTCCAGCGAGGCCAGGATCAGGTCGGTGACTCACAGCCGGTTTGTCCCATTCGCGGTGAAGTCGCGCCTGACCAGGGCAGGAGCTGGATCCGCGTCCGGGTCATGTCGGGCGAAGCTCTTGTCACGGCGTGGGCTGATCCCTGCGAGTCCGGCCTGGCGCATGAGTCGTTGGACATGCTTGCGGCCGACGTTGACGCTTTCGCGCCGGACTCGTCGTGAGGAGTTCGGCGAACTCCTGGTTGAGGTGGGCGAGTTCCGCCATCTCGGGGCAGGCGTCGGTGAGGTGCCGCCAGAGCTTGTCCCGCAGGTTGTCGGGGCGGGGCAGCAGAAGGCGGGCAAAGTGCGCGGGGTGATGACGGGCCGGTTACTCTCGGCCCGGCCTTGGGCGATGTAGCGGTAGAGGAGGCTGAGGCTGCCGGTGTAGCCCAGCTCCGTGATCTCGCGGAAGGGCTGGAGCACTGGAACGGCGGGGTCGGCGGCCCGACGGGTGCGGAGGTGGTCGCGGTAGAGTTCGACGAGGGTGGGCTGGTAGCGCAGGGCCTCCGATTCCCGGGTACGCGCGTAATGCTTGACGGTGTTGAGAGCGAGGTTGAGGCGTCGGGCGCACTCCAGTAGTCCCACGCTTTTACCGAGCAGGTCGTGGACCTGGTGCCATCGTTTGCGGGTGGTCAGCTCATGTACTGCTCCGGGCGGTTTTACGGTTGCCCAGCAGGAACTGTGGGAGCGGATCTCAGCCGGAGTCTTGTCGCAGAGGTTCTCCCAGAAGTGCCAGCAGTCGCTGACCTGCACCGCGTCAGGCAAGGCCCGGCGGACTGCCTCGCCGTAGGCCCCCGAGCCGTCGCGGCAGACGACCTCGACGCCGGGATGTTCGCGCAGCCACCGCTCGCGTGTGGTCGCGCTGCGCTTCGCCAGCACGTCGATCCGCTCGCCGGTCTCGGCGTCGATCAGGATGCTGGCACAGCGGTCGTGCAGCTTCAGCGCAAAGTCGTCGACGCCGAGCACCCGCGGCACGCGCAGCGTGGGCAGTGGCAGCCGCATCAGCATCCGCAGCGCGCTCGAGCGTGAGATCACAACGATGAGGTAGCGGAGAGTCGGGCGCTTGCCCGGCCCGCTGTCCGTCACGTTCTCAATGACCAGTGCCGACAACTCGGAAAACAATTTCCTGATAAGGGAGTTGACGTCGCGCATGCGACGCCAACGATCCCGGTCACATTTCGTCACCACCGACCATAAGACAGAGTCGAACGATTTACAGTCCCCCGCACGACTTCCCGAACCGTTGCACGGTCTAGTCCTACTCCTACTGCGCTGCCTGGCGGTGCGGATGAGTTATGGCGACACCGTGTGTTTCTGACGGCTGGTGGGATTGCGGCGTTGCCCGCGGCATCGGTGAACAGAGGGGCGAGTGTGGTGACCCGCGAGTAGATAGTCAGCCCATGAATTTAACATCGATGATGGCTTGTTTGTAGCCTGCGCTACTGTAGCGATCGGCGGGTGACTTCGGCATGTCGGTAAGCCATACGAGAACGAACCGGGTCTTTACCGGGTTCTTCGTTTGCAGTTTCGCTTCTGTGCCGATCGTCTCGGTCGTTGCAATTTTCTTCATCGATGTTAGCGGCGTTGATGAGCTGAGAGAGTCGGCCGCGTAGAGCGAGGCGGTGGTGTGATCGCCACCGAATTGAAGTTTTACGGAGGCTGACGAAATGAACTGGGCGGAATCGAGTTCATACATGATGCCGACGCCCTGTTTGAAGGGAGCCAATTTGGGGCCGTCTATGAAGCTCTTGGACCGCCAGTACGTCGTGCTGTCGCCGTCATACGTCAGGTGAACGTCGTCGGGGTGCTGTGCCTTTCCATCCGGAAAGTACTCGACCGCGTCCTTGACCGTGAGCAGTTGGCCCGTGGGCTCCTTCTTGCCGTCGTCACCGTTTTTCGGGTTGATCTGTGTACTGCCGGGGTCACTCGGGTCGCTGTTGAGCAGCGCCTCGGCGAGTTGCCAGCTGCCGAGGCCCAGGGCGGCAATGAGCAGTGCGGACACCGCCCACTTGAGGACCTTGCCGGTGCGGCTCTGGAGCGGGGCCGGTGGCACAGCCACGGGCTGCGTGGCGCCAAGGCTTGCAGTCGGGCGTCCGTAGGTGCCCTGCTGGTAGGTCGTGCGCTGATACTCCGGAGGGGCCGTGAAGGTGGGCTCCGGAGGACGGATGCGGGGCATCGCGGCAACGGCCTTGGCCAGCTCGTCCGGGGTGGTGCACGGTTGTTCCTGCCGGGAGGCAGTGGCGCCGTCGTTGGCGAGTGCGCGCATGGAGAGCTCGGACAGGCCCCGATGCACGCCGGCCCGCACCTGGTCGGGGGCGATCAACCCCATTCCCTTGGGCAGCCCGGACAGGCCGTAGGCGTCGGTCTCGTACGGCCAGCGCTGGGTCAGCGCGGCATAGAGCAGGGCACCGATCGCCTCGGTGTCCGCACGCTGGGGGCCTTCGGAGGTGATGCCCCGCAGGGCGGCGTTCACCGCGAGGCCACGGATGCGGTACTGGCCGGTCGAGCTGCGCAGCACCGCCCCGGGCGTCAGCCTCAGATGCGCGAGCCCTTCTCGGTGCGCGGCTGCCATGGCCTGGGAGACCTGGCTGACGAGCTGGTACGCGTCGTGCGCCTCCATCGGCCCCGAGGCCAGCAGAGAGGTGAGCTCGGTGGCGTCGGGGAGCCACTCATGGACGACATAGACGAGGTCGTCCTCCTCCACCGCGTCGAGCACCTGCACGAAGCGCGGGTCGCCGAGCAGGGCGGAGGATCTGGCGGCGGCCAGCACGGAGCGGGCGCGGGGGTGATCGGCCGGGAGCAGATGAACGCCCACGGCGCGGCGCAGCTTCTCGTCGACAGCGCGCCAGCTGCTGAATCCGTCCAGACGGGTGACGCACTCCTCGAGCCGGTACCGTCTGGCAAGTTTGTGCCCGCTGTGCAGATCAGGGGTTGGCAGGGCGGTTTCGGAGCTGATCCGCTCTCCGTCCGTGTCCTGCGGCTCGGTGCCCGTCGTGTCCTGAGCTTCTGCCGTCCCGTCGGTCGTGGCCTCGTCCGCCTTGGCGGTCAGCGGCTCATCACCGCTGTTGTCGGCCACGTCGACGGCAGCCGTGCTACGTTCCGCCACCGTCGTTCCTGCCTCCCCATCCGTTGCGCGATGCCAGCCAGCTCTGCACAGTCACGCCAATTGTGCCCACACTCCGGCGCTATGCACGACACGCCAGAGGCGGTGATGGTTGTGCGGCCGGTGATCCTCAGCGCCCGAGACGTCCTCGGACCATGCCGACCATGCCGTTGATCTCTTCGATCCGCATCCGCTTGGCGGCCACGAAGAAGACGCCCAGCAGAACGGCTCCACCACAGATCAGCGCGACGAGTGACCCGAAGGCTCCTTCGCCGAGGCCCAGAAGCACCGCGAAGCCCACGCCACCACCGAGCACGGCCGCCGGGACGGCGGCCAGGCACAGGCGGGCGTAGGTGCGTACGACATGGGCGCCGTCCAGGTCGCCGCCCAGCCGGTTGCGCAGCCGTCGCCAGGCGATGCCCACGCCGACGGCGTAGGCGAGTCCGTACGAGGCGGCCATGCCGACCACGGCCCACTGGGCCGGCAGAACCACGTAGCAGAGGGCCGAGGCGGCCGCGTTGACCGCGGCGACGATGACGGTGTTGTAGAAGGGCGTCCGGGTGTCCTCGTAGGCGTAGAAGCCACGCAGCACCACGTACTGCACCGAGTACGGGATCAGGCCGAGACCGAAGGCCATGAGGATGTAGCCCATGGAGCGGGCGGCTTCGGTGCCCGCGGAGGCGTACAGGAGGGTGCACATCGGCAGGCCGAGGGCGAGGAACGTGAAGGCCACCGGCACGATCGCCACGGCGGAGTTCCGCAGCCCCTGGGAGATGTCGTCGCGGACGGCACCCGGGTCGTCGTCATGGGCGGCGCGCGAGATGCGGGGCAGCAGGGCCGCCATGACCGACACGGTGATGATCGCCTGCGGCATGCCCCAGATGAGCTGGGCGTTGGAGTACGCCAGGAAGCCGGTGCCGTCCTTGCCGGACAGCTTGCCCGCCGACGTCGCGAGCTGGGTGACGACGATCACCCCGGCCTGGTTGGCCAGGACGAACAGGACGGTCCACTTGGCCAGCTTGACCGTCTTGCCGAGCCCGTGTCCCTTCCAGTCGAAGCGCGGGCGGAAGCGGAAGCCGGCCTCGCGCAGATACGGGATCATGGCCAGGGCCTGGACGATCAGGCCGAGCAGGGTGCCGATGCCCAGGAGCCGGACGCCCTCCGGCGGGATCGTCTGCACGCCCATCTGGGATTCGGCGGAGGTGCCGTAGACCCAGATGAACATGCCGAACGTGAAGATCATGACGATGTTGTTGAGGACCGGGGTCCACATCATCGCGCCGAACCTGCCGCGGGCGTTGAGGATCTGGCCCATCACGACGTGCACGCCCATGAAGAAGATGGTCGGCAGACAGTACCGGGCGAACGTCACGGCGACGCTGTTGGCCGCCGCGTCCCCGGCGATCGTCGGCGACATCATGTGGATCAGCCACGGAGCGGCGAAGACGGCGATCGCGACGATGACACCGAGCGCGACCATGACCAGGGTCAGCAGCCGGTTGGCGTAGGCCTCGCCGCCGTCCTCGTCGTCCTTCATGGAACGGACGAGCTGGGGAACGAAGACCGAGTTCAGCCCGCCACCGACGGTGAGGATGTAGATCATCGTCGGCAGCGTGTAGGCGATGGTGAAGCTGTCGCCGAGCAGGGCAGCACCGAGTGCGGCGGTGATCACCAGGCTGCGGACGAAGCCGGTGAGCCGGGAGACGAGCGTGCCTGCCGCCATCACGGCACTGGACTTCAGCAGGCCGGACGCCCGGCCGCCGGACTTGGGCGGTGCGGGTGCCGGAGCCGGCTCGGGCTCGGCCGGAACGGACGGGGGTCCGGCCGGACCCTCCTGGTCCCGGAACAGGTGCGCGAAGGCGTCCTGCTCCCGGTCGTCGGACGCCCGGCTGACGAGGTCGTCGACCCCGACGAACTGGGTGGTCGCCGGGTTGTCGCCGTACGGCAGGTGCCGCGACGGCCCATCGGGCTCGGGCGGTGGGGTCTGTGCCCAGATGCGCGGGTCGGGTGCGTACTGCGCCGCGGGTGGCTGCTGGTACAGCGGCTGGGGCTGCTGGTAGGTGCCAGGAGGTGGCGGCGGGTGCGCGGCGCGGTCGTACAGCGCTTCGTTCACCGGGTCCTGGGCGGACAGATCCTGGGCCCTGTAGGGGTCGTAGTCGTACGCGGCCTGCAGGTACGGATCGGGCGCCGGCGGAACCTGGCCCTGTCCGGGATGCGGGGCAGGCCCATCGGCAGACCCGGCTCCGCCCGCACCCTGACCGCGGTCACCGTCGTACGGCGCGTTCATCGAAACCCCACCTCATCGTCCCCGGCCGACCGGCCACGACAGACATCGCTCAACGTTCCACTTTCTCACCCGAGCCCGACGGCGCCCCGTTTTCCGGACCGGTGTCCGGCGTCGGGTCACTCGGCTGCTCGGGTTCGCTGCCGTTGTCCCCGGCCGCGCCGCCCGCGTTGGCACGCTTGCGGTGGGTGTACATCCTGATGCCCGCCAGGACCAGGAGCAGCAGCCCGCCGGCGATCACCAGCAGCACGGTCGGGGTGAGCTCGGAGACCTTCACGGTGAAGGTCATCTCTTCGCCGTACGGCGTGCCGTCCTCGGTGTAGAGCTGTGCGGTCATCTGCACCTGGCCGTTGACGTTGGCCGCGGCGTCGAACTTCACGGACTGGCTGTGACCGCCGGCGATCCGGATCGGCTGCTCCGCCACGGCTCCGCCGTTGTTCAGCTTGAGCCGGGTGGCGTTCTCCGACTTCAGCCGGAGGACCAGATGATCCACACCTTGCAACAACCGGTTCTGCACCGTCACCGGGATCGTGGCGCTGCGGCCGGACAGGGTGACGTCCGACTTCGAGATGAGCTGGACCTCGTTGACGAGGCCCTGCAGATAGGTGCGCACCGAGTCCCGGTACTGCTGGGCCTTCAGCGGACTGCCGCGCCACGACGTCGACATGGACCGGTTGATCGCATTGCCGAAGGGGGTCACCACCCGCTCGGGGTGGGTGAGGATGACCTGGAAGTCGTTGAGCGAGACCTGGGTGGACTTGATGTCCTGGAACGCCTGGGTGGGCAGTTCCTGGCTGCGGAGCTTCTTCGGGTACTGGGACGACCTGGGAACGCTGGTCGTCGCGTCCGCGTCGGGCTTCGCCTCGGCCGCGTCGACGAGCCCGAGGGGCTGCGTCCACCGCTCGTCGTCGAGGGCGTGCAGGGCGCCGGCCATCGACTGGGCCTGGGCGATTGTCGGCATCCGCTGCGGTGCGACGACGATGCTCCGCTCCGTGTCGGTGTCCTGTTCCGCCAGGGCGAGGGTCAGAGCGAGGAACTTCTGCACGGCGAGGGTGGAGTTCCCCGCCGTTGACATGTTGCCCTGGAAGGCCGTGGAGAGCCGGGCGTCGGAGACCACCGCGGTGGTGCCGCCACCGATCGGGCGGGCCGCGGTCGGCGTGTACGGCAGATCGCCGGTCTCCTG
The DNA here is from genome assembly GCF_044767885.1 of Streptomyces sp. NPDC101194. Classification (NCBI taxonomy): domain Bacteria; kingdom Bacillati; phylum Actinomycetota; class Actinomycetes; order Kitasatosporales; family Streptomycetaceae; genus Streptomyces; species Streptomyces sp. NPDC101194. The sequence continues at coordinate 252,996 of NZ_JBIWOS010000004.1, read as the reverse complement.
GAGGCTGTCGCTGCGGGCGATCACATTGTGGGCGCCGGCCGAGGTGGCGACATCGACGATCGACGGGTCGATCGCCCCGTCGACGGGCCAGGCGAAGTCCGTCGACGGTTTCACGTGCAGGATGGTCTCCACCGTCGTTCCAGCCACCTCGGTGGCGGTCTGGAGGTGGCTGAGGGTCCCCGACACGTTCTTGCCGCGGTGCGCGATGGAGGCGAGATCGGGGTCGCCGAACGGCAGCGCGACGACCTTGCCGTCCGACACCGCGGCCTCCAGCGAGGCGAGCCATTTCTTGGCGACGGCCTGGTTCTTCCCGGCGACAGTGGTGTCGCCGGACTTGACGCGGTAGTTCCGTGCCATCGCGTCGACACTGGCCAGCAGATCCGGGTCGATGACCCACGTCACGGGCAGCTGGCTGCCCAGCGAGACCATCTGTTCGAGACGGCCGCCCGGAGCGAGTTCGGCGGCCAGTTCGTCGTCCGCGAACACCGGTGTCTGCTGATCGTCGGAACCGGTCTCTGCGGTGACATGGGCCGATGCGATCAGAGGCCAGAGATAGGTGATCTTCGTCCTGGAATCACGCTGCTCCTCCTGCCAGGGCAGGAAGGTGCGCTGGATCCCCAGCACCTGGTCGTACCGGGCCCGGGAGGTCTGTCCCGACAACGAGACACCGAGCTGGTAGACGCCGTCGTCGCCGAGCCCCAACTTGTCGACCGGGACGGACAGTGTGAAGTCCTGACTGATTCCGGCAGGGAGCTTGGCGAACTTCACCGTGTACTTGCCGCCGAGCGGAGCGGGGTCGGTGCCGGGGACATACCCGGTGCGCTTGGCGGCGGCGTCGATCGACGCCCTGCCGAAGAGCTTCGGGCCCACCCGCAGGTCGACCTCCGCCTGCGTGATCGTCTCCTTGCCACGATTGGTCACGGTGCCGGAGACACTCAGGGTGTCCCCCTTCACCGGTGCGCTCGGAGCGAGGGTGTCCAGGGAGACCTTGACCGTCTCCGAGCCGGTGGGGACCCGGTTCGTCCCGCTCGCCAGCGCGGCGGGAGCCGCCGTACCGGCCAGCAGTGCGGCGACGAGCGGCGCCCCGATGATCAAGGAGGCTGTGCGCCGCAGCCATCGACGGGCAGGAGACGGACCGATCTCCTGGATGTCTGCCGCCTCGGCCACGCGCCTACCCGTCCCTCGTCGTCGTCGGTTGGTGTCGATGGTTGTCGGTTGCTGCGTCCCCGCATGGTAACGATGTGCGCGGGCGCCAAGTGCTGCGGAGTCCGCTACATGATCGGAAGAGTCTCGCAGGGCGGGACGAAACCAGGACGACCGGGCCGGTCTGGGCACGTACCCTTTTCTGTTGTGTCGAACGCCAATGAAGACAGCCCCAGTGCCCTGACCCAGGTGCAGCACCGCGCAGTCAGCGAACTGCTGCGGGTGTCACCGGTCGCCGACGACCTCGCCCGCCGTTTCCAGGATGCAGGATTCAGTCTCGCCCTGGTCGGCGGCTCGGTCCGGGATGCACTCCTGGGCAGGCTCGGGAACGACCTGGACTTCACGACCGACGCCCGCCCCGAGGCGGTGCTGAAGATCGTCCGTCCGTGGGCAGACTCGGTATGGGAGGTCGGGATCGCCTTCGGCACGGTGGGCGCCCAGAAGGACGGCTACCAGATCGAGGTGACGACATACAGGTCGGAGGCGTACGACAGGACCTCGCGCAAGCCCGAGGTGTCCTACGGCGACTCCATCGAGGAAGATCTCGTCCGTCGTGACTTCACGGTCAACGCGATGGCCGTCGCACTTCCGCAGAAGGACTTCATCGACCCTCATGGCGGTCTTGAGGATCTGGCCGAGCGTGTACTGCGTACTCCCGGCACACCCGAGGAGTCCTTCTCGGACGATCCGCTGCGCATGCTGCGCGCTGCTCGCTTCGCGGCGCAGCTGGACTTCGACGTCGCCCCCGATGTGGTCACGGCGATGACGGAAATGGCAGAGCGTATCGAGATCGTCTCCGCCGAGCGGGTCCGGGAGGAGTTCAACAAGCTGCTTCTCTCCGCCCACCCCCGCAAGGGGCTGGCGCTGCTGGTCGGCACGGGACTGGCACAGCAGGTGCTGCCCGAGCTCCCCGCCCTTCGCCTGGAGAGTGATGAGCATCACCGTCACAAGGACGTCTACGAGCACTCGCTGACCGTCCTGGAACAGGCGATCGACCTGGAGGAGAACGGTCCCGATCTGGTTCTGCGTCTGGCCGCCCTCCTCCATGACATCGGTAAGCCGAGGACACGGCGCTTCGAGAAGGACGGGCGCGTCTCCTTCCATCACCACGAAGTGGTGGGCGCCAAGATGGTCAAGAAGCGGATGACCGAGCTCAAGTACTCCAACGACATGGTCAAGGACGTCTCGAAGCTCGTGGAACTTCATCTGCGTTTCCACGGCTACGGCGACGGAGAGTGGACCGACTCCGCGGTGCGCCGGTACGTACGTGACGCGGGCCCCCTGCTGGAGCGGCTGCACAAGCTGACCCGATCGGACTGCACCACGCGCAACAAGCGCAAGGCCGCTGCCCTCTCGCGGACCTATGACGGGCTCGAGGAGCGCATCGCTCAGCTCCAGGAGAAGGAGGCGTTGGACGCCATCCGCCCCGACCTGGACGGCAACGAGATCATGAAGACCTTGGGGATCGGGCCTGGTCCGGTGATCGGCAAGGCGTACGCCTTCCTGCTGGAGCTGCGACTGGAGCATGGGCCCATGGAGCATGACGTGGCGGTCGGGAAGCTCAAGCAATGGTGGGCCGGGCAGAGCTGAGACCAGTGGCGGTGCAGCCAGTGGTCGTGCGGCGGCTGTGCTCATGTTTCACGTGAAACATGAGCACGAACACGACCGGGGGCCCGGCATGACGAGGGGCGCTGTTTCACGTGAAACAGCGCCCCTCGTCATGCCGGGAACGCCGGTGCTGTGACGAGAAGGGTTCACCGGCTCGCGATGCCCGGCATGGCGCCTGTCCACGTTGTGGCCTCACCTGAGTGCGTCCGGCACGAGGACGATCCTCCGTCGTGCGGCGTACGGCACCGGCCCCGCGAGCATCCCCGTAAGCCTTCCGTGGCCGTAGGGCTAGAGCGGCCTCTCGGCTCGGCTCCAGCGGAAGAGCATCACGGCGGCGAACGCATAGAGAACGGCCACGCCGGTCACCAGTACGACCGACCGCCCATCAGGAGGCAGCATCAGGGCGGAGACTGCGGCGGCGCCCACGAAAGCCACATTGAACAGCACGTCGTAGAGGGAGAAGACCCGGCCGCGGAAGGTGTCGTCCACCGAGGTCTGCACCACCGTGTCCGTCGCGATCTTCGCCCCCTGCGTGACGAGTCCGAGCACGAACGCCGCCGCGAATATCGGTGCGGGAACGAACCACAGCCCCAGTGCGGGTTCGAGGACGGCCGCCGTCGCCGCGCATACGGCCATCCAACGGAACCGGCCGAGCCGCCCCACCGTCCAAGGCGTCACCACGGCCGCCGCGAAGAATCCCGCTCCGGAGATCCCCACTGCCAGCCCGAGGAGGGCCAGGCCCTCGGATTCGCTGTCGGACCAGGCGTACCGGCTCAACATCAGCACCATCACGGTGAGCGCCCCGTAGCAGAAGCGGAGCACGGTCATGGCGGCCAGCGCCCGGGTGGCTTGCCTCCGCTCCGCCAGATGGCGCAGCCCGTCCGCAAGACCCCGGGCGGTGATGGCCAGCGCCTTCCCCAGCCGGATGCGGCGCCCGTCCTGGTCCGGGCCCAGGAGCCCGGTGGCAAGGCTCAACGAGACCAGTGCCGAAGCGAGATAGAGCACGGCGCCCAGCAACACCACCGCCGCATCGGAATCGGCGAGCACCAGCCGCACGATGAAGGCGAGCCCGCCGCCGGCTGTGGCGGCGAGCGTGCCCGCGGTCGGTGAGAGTGAATTCGCGAGCACCAGCCGGTCCCTGTCGACGACTCGCGGCAGTGCGGCCGAGAGTCCGGCCAGCACGAAACGGTTGACCGCGGTGACACACAGCGCCGAGGTGTAGAAGAGCCAGTCGGGTGCGGAGCCGAGGATCAGGAGTGCCGTGCAGCAGGCGAGTGCGGCGCGCAGCAGATTGCCGTACAGGAAGACCTGGCGTCGTGGCCAGCGATCCAGCAGGACGCCGGCGAACGGGCCGATGAGCGAGTAGGGCAGCAGCAGCACGGCCATCGCGGAGGCGATGGCCCCCGCCGATGCCTGTTTCTCCGGGGAGAAGACGACATGCGCCGCCAGCGCCACCTGGTAGACGCCGTCGGCCGACTGGGAAAGAAGTCGTACGGCGAGCAGACGACGGAAGTTCCGAAGGCGCAGAAGTACGCGCAGATCACCTACGACGGGCATGTGATCAAGGGTCACATACGTTGAGGGTCCCCGGGCGGATTACCCGGGGACCCTCAACGATGCGGAAAGGGACGAGCGTTGCCGCTCATCAGCGATCCGCGCCGACGCACCGTGTCCGGTCGCGTCAGTTGGAGACCTCGCCCCTGATGAACTTCTCGACGTTCTCGCGGGCCTCGTCGTCGAAGTACTGGACCGGCGGGGACTTCATGAAGTACGAGGATGCGGAGAGGATCGGGCCACCGATGCCGCGGTCCTTGGCGATCTTCGCGGCGCGGACGGCGTCGATGATGACACCTGCGGAGTTCGGGGAGTCCCAGACCTCCAGCTTGTACTCCAGGTTCAGCGGAACGTCACCGAAGGCGCGGCCCTCAAGGCGCACATACGCCCACTTGCGGTCGTCCAGCCAGGCCACGTAGTCCGACGGGCCGATGTGGACGTTGTCCGCACCGAGCTCGCGGTCGCGGATCTGGGAGGTGACGGCCTGCGTCTTGGAAATCTTCTTCGACTCCAGGCGCTCACGCTCGAGCATGTTCTTGAAGTCCATGTTGCCGCCGACGTTCAGCTGCATCGTGCGGTCCAGGATGACGCCCCGGTCCTCGAAGAGCTTCGCCATCACGCGGTGCGTGATGGTGGCACCGACCTGCGACTTGATGTCGTCGCCGACGATCGGGACACCGGCCTCGGTGAACTTGTCCGCCCACTCCTTGGTACCGGCGATGAAGACCGGGAGAGCGTTGACGAACGCGACCTTGGCGTCGATGGCGCACTGGGCGTAGAACTTCGCGGCGACCTCGGACCCGACCGGCAGGTAGCAGACGAGAACGTCGACCTTGCGGTCCTTGAGGACCTGGACGACGTCGACCGGGGCCTCGGCCGACTCCTCGATGGTCTGGCGGTAGTACTTGCCCAGGCCGTCGTGGGTGTGGCCACGCTGGACGGTGACGCCGGCGTTCGGCACGTCGCAGAGCTTGATGGTGTTGTTCTCGCTGGCGCCGATGGCGTCCGCGAGGTCGAGTCCGACCTTCTTCGCGTCGACGTCGAAGGCGGCGACGAACTCGACGTCCCGCACGTGGTAGTCGCCGAACTGGACGTGCATCAGACCGGGCACCTTGCCGGCCGGATCGGCGTCCTTGTAGTACTCGACGCCCTGGACCAGCGAGGCGGCGCAGTTGCCCACGCCGACGATGGCTACGCGAACCGAACCCATTCCGGTTGCTCCCTGTGTGTAATGGATGTTCCCGATGAGGCCCCGCGATTCAGCGGGGACCTCACTTTGAGGTGTCGTCGGACGGATCCGGCGGGGTGTCACCCCGGTGCCGGGGCAGGCCGTCCGTCTCTCCTGCTGTGTTCTGCTGAGCTTCGCTCCCGGGCGAGGATCGTCGCTGATCCCGTCCCGACCGCTCGCTCTCGATGAGCTCGTTCAGCCAGCGCACTTCGCGCTCCACGGATTCCATGCCGTGTCGCTGCAGCTCAAGCGTGTAGTCGTCGAGGCGCTCGCGCGTGCGGGCCAGAGAGGCCCGCATCTTCTCCAGGCGCTCCTCCAGTCGGCTGCGCCGGCCTTCCAGCACCCGCATCCGCACCTCGTGCTCCGTCTGACCGAAGAAGGCGAAACGAGCCGCGAAGTGCTCGTCCTCCCAGGAATCGGGGCCAGTGTGCGAGAGCAGCTCCTCGAAGTGCTCCTTACCTTCTGCCGTCAGCCGGTAGACGATCTTGGCGCGGCGCCCGGCCAGTGAGGAGGCGGGGGCGACCGAGCGGCCGGCGGCGGGCGGAAGATCGGCCGGGGCGCTGCCCGGCTCCTCGATCAACCAGCCGTTGGCGACCAGCGTCTTGAGGCAGGGGTAGAGGGTGCCGTAGCTGAAGGCGCGAAAGATCCCCAACGAAGTGTTGAGGCGTTTGCGCAGCTCGTACCCGTGCATCGGAGATTCGCGGAGCAGACCGAGAACGGCGAATTCGAGGATGCCGGAGCGTCTGCTCAAGTTCGCCTCCTCCTTCTCCGCGCTTCACCGAGTGCTCCTGCGGAGCCCTGTGCCGAGTCGATGTACCGAGCTGATGTATCGACTCGATACATCACGACGATAGATCGGTCGTCGCTCTGCGACAAGAGCGGTCATCGTGAACGGCGTCACATCGTGAATTCGTAGGCACCGACTTGCGCTGTTTGAGGTGAAGTTCGGCCCTAGGGGGGTTTTGGCCGTGCGTAGTCTGTCCGGCATGCAGACCACCGGGAACCGCGAGACGCGCATACGCGTCGGTTTTCGCGGACTAGCCGGATGCACTGTGGACGAGCCCGTCGCAGGGCTGGTCCGTAATTCGGGGGACCGGATCTCAACTGCCGCTTCCAGGCGCTCTCGCCTGCCCGAGGAGTAGTCGTTCCATGAGCGAGCACCGTCGCAAAACGCCGCAACCGCAAGGTGGGGGGCGTGCAGCGGCCAGACGAGCCGCCCAGCAGTCCTCAGGACGCCGCGCCGCTCCGTCACGCGGAGTAACATCAGGATCACCTTCCGGTGCGGATGGCGGTGACAGTCCGTACGGCGGGCGCGCGGCGGCCAGACGGGCCGCCCAGCGCGGCGGCGGGAGCCGTGGCGGCGGCGGTGGCCGTCGTCGTGGTGGCGGCGACGGTGGACACGAGGGCCCGGGCAGGGGACGTGGCCGGGGTGGCCAGGGTCCTGTCAAGAAGCGCTTCATCGACTACCCGCGCGCCGGGAAGTACGGCTTTTGGCGCTGGGTCCCGTCGTGGAAGCTGGTCTCCGGTCTCTGTGTCGGCTTCCTCGGCCTGATCATGGGCCTTGCCGGTCTCGCGTACGCGATGGTGACCACGCCCGACGTGAAGGCCACCGCGAAGGCGCAGAACAACGTCTACTTCTGGGACGACGGCTCGCAGATGGTCGCCACGGGCGGTGAGGTCAACCGTCAGATCATCGGCTACGACCAGATCCCCGAAGCCATGCGGAACGCGGTCATCTCGGCGGAGAACAAGTCCTTCGACCATGACAGCGGCATCGACCCGATGGGCATCGCCCGCGCCCTGTACAACATGGCCAGTGGTGGCGAGACCCAGGGCGGCTCCACGATCACCCAGCAGTACGTGAAGAACTCGTACCTGTCTCAGGAGCAGACCCTGAGCCGGAAGTTCCAGGAACTCTTCATCACGCTCAAAGTCACCAACACGATGGACAAGAAGGACATCATCCGTGACTACCTCAACATCTCGTACTACGGGCGAGGCGCGTCCGGTCTCCAGGCCGCGGCCCGCACGTACTACGGCAAGGACGCCAAGGATCTGAACCCGAGCGAGTGCGCCTTCCTGGCCACGCTGCTCAAGGGAGCCAGCTACTACGACCCGGCGGGCGCCCCCGAGGTCGATGAAGTGCAGGCCACCAAGGCGAAGAACACCGAACGGGCCAAGAAGCGCTGGAAGTGGATCCTCGACGAAGAGGTGAAGGACAACCGCCTCTCGGCGACGGAGCGCGCCAAGTACACCGAGTTCCCGATGCCCAGGTCGCCGAAGAAGAACGCCCAGCTGGGCGGTCAGACCGGCTACCTGGTCGACCTCGCCAAGAAGTACTTCCTCAACAACAACGACCAGGGCGTCACGGCGATAAAGCTCGCCCAGGGCGGCTACGAGATCCACACCACCTTCAACAAGAAGAAGGTCAAGGAGCTCGACGCCGCGGTCCAGAAGGTCTACGACAACAAGATCAAACCGAAGCAGCGCCCCGAGACGGACACCCACGTCCAGTTCGGCGGGGGTTCGGTGGATCCCAAGACCGGTGCCATCGTGGCGATCTACGGTGGTCAGGACGCGACCAAGCACTACACCAACAACGCCGACCCCACCGGTGCGCAGGTCGGCTCGACCTTCAAGCCGTTCGTGCTGGCGGCGGCGATGGAGTACGGCAGGCTCGACCCTTCGCTCCCTGCGGACCAGGCCGACTCCCAGCGTGAGAAGGTCTCGCCGCTGAGCATCTACAACGGCGACGACAAGCTGAAGATCAAGAGATACAACGGCGAGATCTGGACGGACGAGAACGGCAAGGAGTGGCTGCAGACCAACGACGGCGGGAAGTCGGAGGGCAACATCACCCTCCGTGAGGCGATGCAGGTGTCCGCCAACTCCCCCTACGTACAGCTCGGCATGGACGTCGGCACCGACAAGGTGAAGGACGTCGCCATGGCCGCGGGGCTCAAGGACGACACCAACATGGCGAATTCGAATGTGCCGTCGTTCTCCATCGGTACGTCCTCGCCCAGTGCGATCCGCATGGCCGGTGCGTACGCGACCTTCGCCGACAGCGGTATGCAGCGCGAGCCCTACTCGGTCTCCGAGGTGAAGCACGAGGGCGAGGTCATCTATCGGCACAAGGGCGTTCCCAAGCGCGCCTTCGAACCGAACATCGCCGACAACGTCACCGACGTCCTGAAGAACGTCGTCGAGCACGGAACCGGCACCCCCGCGCAGCTCCCCGGCCGCGACGTGGCCGGCAAGACGGGTACGACGGACGGCAACAGGTCCGCCTGGTTCGTCGGCTACACCCCGCAGCTGTCGACGGCCATCAGCATGTACCGGCTGGACGACGACGAGAAGAACACCCACCGCGAGTTCGAGAAGATGTTCGGTACGGGTGGTGAGGCGAAGATCCACGGTGCCTCGTTCCCGGCCCAGATCTGGCACGACTACATGGCGGGCGCGCTGCAGGGTCAGCCGGTCCTGACCTTCCCGGAGCCGACGCCGATCGGTGAGACGGTCTACGGCGGCGGCGCGCAGAGCCCCGAGCCGACGCCCACGATGGAGACCTCGCCGACGCCGACCGCGCCGGTGTCCGAGTCGCCCTCGACGCCCCCGCCCACGCCCGACCCCGACCCCAGCGAGACCTGCAGCGTATGGGACCGGAGCTGCCAGAACAGCAACGGCGGAGCCAACGCCGGTGCGGGGAACGGAGGAGACGGCGGCGGCCCCATTCCCGACCCGTCGACATCCGCCACGTCACCGGGCGGCGGTAACGGGAACGGCAATGGGAACGGCAATGGGAACGGGAACGGTGGAATCTTCGGAGGTCCGGCCGGTTAGCGGCCCCCCGGCCGGTTAGACAGGCGATCCGGCCGACCGGATTCCGGTCGAGGGCCGTCGCACCACACGGTGCGGCGGCCCTCGACGTTTCCACAGCCCCGTACGGCAGGATGAGCGGCATGCCAAGCCCAGAAGACACGAGTGTGGACCGGACACGGCCCGTTGTGCGGCCCACGCACCAGGACGAGATCGCCGAGGCCGGCAGCGAGCTGATCGGCGGGCGGTCGGGGCGCTGGACACGGCTCGGTACCACGGCACTCACGCCCGTGGGCGTCATCGCGCTGGTGGCTGTCGGGATGTTCGCGCTCGGCATGGTGCAGAAGCTGCCCTGCTACAACTGGGCCTGGTTCAGGGGCGCAGGTTCGCAGTACACGCACGCCTGTTACTCGGACATTCCGCATCTCTACGTCGCACGCGGCTTCTCCGACGGCCTCGTCCCGTACTTCGACCGGCTGGCCGGCGACATGCAGTACCTGGAGTACCCCGTTCTGACGGGCCTGTTCATGCAGATCGCGTCCTGGCTGACGCCGGGCGGAGACGTGCAGCACCGTGAGCAGATGTACTGGATGGTCAACGCCGGCATGCTGATGATCTGCGCTGTGATCATCGCCGTCTGTGTCGCCCGTACCCATCGCCGCCGCCCCTGGGACGGGCTGCTGGTGGCCCTCGCGCCCGCCTTCGCACTCACTGCGACGATCAACTGGGATCTGCTGGCCGTCGCGCTGACGGCCGCGGCGATGCTCATGTGGTCCCGGGGACGGGCGCTGGCGTTCGGCATCCTCGTCGGGCTGGCCACGGCCGCCAAGCTCTATCCCTTGTTCCTGCTGGGGCCCCTCCTCGTCCTGTGCTGGCGGGCGGGCAAGTGGCGGGAGTTCGGCCTGGCGACGCTCGGGGCGGCAGGCTCCTGGCTGGTGGTGAACCTGCCGGTGATGATCTTCGCGCCCGAGGGCTGGAGCAAGTTCTACACGTTCAGCGAAAAACGGGGCATCGACTTCGGCTCCTTCTGGCTGATCATCACCCAGCGCACCGGCATGTCCATCGAGACATCGACGGTCAACCACGTCTCCGAGCTGCTGATGGTCCTGCTGTGCGCGGGCATCGCCGCACTGACGCTGACGGCTCCGCGCAGGCCGCGCTTCGCGCAGCTCGTCTTTCTCGTCGTCGCCGCGTTCATCCTCGTCAACAAGGTCTATTCGCCGCAGTACGTGCTGTGGCTGATTCCCCTGGCCGTCCTGGCCAGGCCGCGCTGGCGCGACTTCCTGATCTGGCAGGCGTGCGAGGTCATGTACTTCCTGGGCATCTGGATGTACCTCGCGTACACGACGAGCGGGGACAAGCACCAGGGGCTGCCCACGGAGGGGTATCAGCTGGCGATCGCCCTGCACCTGCTGGGCACGCTGTACCTCTGCGCCGTGGTCGTACGGGACATCCTGGTGCCCGAGCGGGACGTCGTACGGCGCGACGGGTCGGACGATCCGTCCGGCGGGGTGCTCGACGGATCCGCGGACGTATTCGTGCTGAGGCGGGCGGCGCGTCCGCCGCTGCACGACCAGCCCGCCGTCGAAGGGCCGCGGGTGGACTGGGGTACGGGGCACGGCCCCACCGCCGACTGATCCGGATCTCTCCGGGGACGGAGCCCCCGGAGAGATTCCTGGGAGCCCTCCTAGCGGTCGACCAGGCGGTCGAACTGGGTGGTCGTGTGGCGCAGATGGGCCACCAGCTCGTCACCGACCTTCGGCTCCTGAGCGTCCGAGGGAACGAACAGGATCGACACCTGCATGTGCGGCGGTTCGGCGAACCAGCGCTGCTTGCCCGCCCAGACGAACGGGGACAGGTTGCGGTTGACCGTGGCCAGACCCGCGCGGGCGACGCCCTTGGCGCGCGGCATCACCCCGTGCAGGGCCTTCGGGGCCTCCAGGCCCACACCGTGCGACGTACCGCCCGCGACGACCACCAGCCAGCCGTCCGAGGCGGCCTTCTGCTGGCGATAGCCGAAGCGGTCCCCCTTGACGACAGGTGTGACGTCCAGAACGGCGCCCCGGTACTCCGTCGCCTCGTGGTCGCCGAGCCACAGCCGGGTACCGATGCGGGCGCGGAAGCGGGTCTGCGGGAACTGCTGCTGCAGCCGGCCCAGCTCCTCGGCGCGCAGATGGCTGACGAACATGGTGTGCAGGGGCAGCCTGGCGGCGCGGAGCCGGTCCATCCAGGCGATCACTTCCTCGACCGCGTCCGAGCCGTCCGTGCGGTCCAGCGGCAGGTGCAGGGCGAAACCTTCGAGGCGTACGTCCTCGATGGCGGCGTGCAGCAGCCCGAGCTCCTCCTCCTTGACGCCGTGGCGCTTCATCGAGCTCATGCACTCGATGACGACCCGCGCGCCCACCAGCGCGTGCACTCCGTCCACGGAGGAGACAGACCGGATGACACGGTCGGGCAGCGGCACCGGCTCCTCGCCCCGGCGGAACGGGGTGAGGACCAGCAGATCGCCGCTGAACCAGTCCTTGATGCGGGCCGCCTCGTAGGTGGTGCCGACGGCGAGCATGTCGGAGCCGAAGCGGATGGCCTCGTCGGCGAGCCGCTCGTGACCGAAACCGTATCCGTTGCCCTTGCAGACCGGGACGAGGCCGGGGAACTGGTCGAGGACGGATTTCTGGTGCGCCCGCCAGCGCGCGGTGTCGACGTAGAGGGAGAGCGCCATGGCCGGTCCGGAACCCTTCTGGTGGCTGCGGTGGATCAGAGGTGTACGGGGCTTTGAGGGGTGTCTGTCGGGTCGAAGTCCCCATTGAAACGAATGAAGCCGGTTTCGTCAGCGGGACGACGCGTATCAGCGACGCGACATGTAGATGTCGAGCGCCTTGTGCAGCAGCTTGTTGAGCGGGAAGTCCCACTCGCCGAGGTACTCGGCGGCCTGACCACCGGTGCCCACCTTGAACTGGATCAGACCGAAGAGGTGGTCGGTCTCGTCCAGCGAGTCGGAGATGCCGCGCAGGTCGTAGACGGTGGCTCCCATGGCGTACGCGTCGCGCAGCATCCGCCACTGCATCGCGTTCGAGGGCCGGACCTCGCGCTTGTGGTTGGCGGACGCGCCGTACGAGTACCAGACGTGGCCGCCGACGATCAGCATGGTCGCGGCCGCGACGTTCTCGCCCTCGTGCCGGGCGAAGTACAGCCGCATCCGGTTGGGGTCCTCGTTGTTGAGGGCGGTCCACATGCGCTGGAAGTAGCCCAGCGGCCGCGGCCGGAAGTGGTCGCGCTCCGCCGTGATCTCGTACAGCCGCTGCCACTCGGCGAGTTCCTCGTAGCCGCCCTGCACGACCTCGACGCCGGCCTTCTCGGCCTTCTTGATGTTGCGCCGCCACAGCTGGTTGAAGCCCTTGTGGACATCTTCGAGCGACCGGTTCGCCAGCGGTACCTGGAAGATGTAGCGCGGCTGCACGTCACCGAACCCGGCGCCGCCGTCCTCGCCCTGCTGCCAGCCCATCTTCCTCAGCCGGTCCGCGACCTCGAAGGCACGCGGTTCGATGTGGGTGGCCTCTACATCGCGCAGCCGCTTCACGTCCGGGTCCTGGATACCCGACTTGATGGCGGCCGCGTCCCAGCGGCGGATGATGACCGGCGGGCCCATCTTCACGGAGAAGGCGCCCTGCTGCTTGAGGTGCGTCAGCATCGGCTGCAGCCAGTCGTCCAGGTTCGGGGCGTACCAGTTGATGACCGGGCCCTCGGGCAGGTAGGCGAGATACCGTTTGATCTTGGGCAGCTGCCGGTAGAGCACCAGGCCGACTCCGACGAGTTGTCCGTTCTTGTCGAACCAGCCCAGGCTCTCAGAGCGCCACTCGGCTTTCACATCTGCCCATGCCGGGACCTGCATGTGACTCGCCGCGGGCAGATTCTGGATGTAAGCCAGATGCTGCTCTCGGCTGATGGTCCTCAGGGTCAGGCTCATGCGGGGCGCTCCTCGGCAGGTGTGTCCCCATCGGTCAGGGGCTCCGGCTCTCGCGCCGAAGCCTACTGCGACCGGGGAGCGCCCCGTCTGGCCCTGTGCGACCTTGCCGGTTCGTCCCGTCGGGACCCGGGTGGCGGGGCCCCCGCACGAGGAACGGCGCCAGGTCCCCACGAGGGCCCTGGCACCGACTTGCGTGTCCAGATATGTCCGACTGTGTGTGGTTGTGTCTTTCTTGAATCAGCCCACTATGCCGCCGAAGAGGCCACCGTGAGCCATGCCCAGGAAGAACCCGATGGCGGAGGCACCCATGCCGATGATCAGCGGGAACCTCTCGCGCGTGGTCGCCGACACGTACTGCCCGTACGCGGCGGTGAGGATTCCGATCAGCCCGGCCCACGAACTGATCAGGTGCAGGTTGTGGAACATCGCCGTCACGAAGGCGAGCGCACCGAGCACCAGGGTCACCGCGACCAGGGTCTCCTGGAGCGGATGCTTCCTGCCGTCCGTGGCAAGAAGAGAGACGCGGGGACGGGGTCGAACTGCCTGTGCCATGGAGTACCTCCTGGCCGAAAGGCGGCGTCTTGTGGCACCGCTCACATCCGATGTGTCCAGATTGCGTCTCCTGGGCACCGGATTTCAACCGGAAGCGGGTGTGCGGGTAGTCTGTAACGTCTGCACCGGTGTCTGCCCAGGCCAGCACTGCGGCCCCCTCCAGGAGGAGGGCGTTGTCAGTGGTGGCTGTTCTACTCGGAGACACTGTTGCTCACGCATCACGACCCTCCTGCCACGGAACGACCGTGGCCGCTGAGTCCAAAGGAGGTGGGTTCCACATGCGTCACTACGAGGTGATGGTCATCCTCGACCCCGATCTCGAGGAGCGCGCTGTCTCCCCGCTGATCGAGAACTTCCTCTCCGTCGTCCGTGAGGGCAACGGAAAGGTCGAGAAGGTCGACACCTGGGGCCGTCGTCGTCTCGCTTACGAGATCAAGAAGAAGCCCGAGGGCATCTACTCGGTCATCGACCTGCAGGCCGAGCCTGCGGTCGTCAAGGAGCTCGACCGCCAGATGAACCTGAACGAGTCGGTCCTCCGGACCAAGGTCCTCCGTCCCGAGATCCACTGAGCATCTAGCTCAGTGGTCATCGGGTTCGAGTAGCAGCAAGCAGCCAGAAGCAATCCCCGCCGAGAGGTTCACCCATGGCAGGCGAGACCGTCATCACGGTCGTCGGCAATCTCGTCGACGACCCCGAGCTGCGCTTCACCCCGTCCGGTGCGGCGGTCGCGAAGTTCCGTGTCGCGTCCACTCCCCGCATCTTCGACCGGCAGACCAATGAGTGGAAGGACGGCGAAGGCCTGTTCCTCACCTGCTCGGTCTGGCGGCAGGCGGCGGAGAACGTCGCCGAGTCGCTCCAGCGAGGCATGCGCGTTGTCGTGCAGGGCCGGCTGAAGCAGCGGTCGTACGAAGACCGCGAGGGCGTCAAGCGCACGGTCTACGAGCTGGACGTCGAGGAAGTCGGCCCCAGCCTCAAGAACGCCACGGCCAAGGTCACCAAGACCACCGGTCGCGGTGGTCAGGGCGGCCAGGGTGGATACGGCGGTGGCCAGCAGGGCGGAGGCGGCTGGGGCGGCGGTCCCAGCGGCGGTGGCCAGCAGGGTGGTGGCGGCGCTCCCGCCGACGACCCGTGGGCCACGAGCGCGCCGGCCGGCGGCCAGCAGGGCGGGGGCCAGCAAGGAGGCGGTTGGGGCGGAAGCTCCGGCGGCTCCGGCGGCGGCTACTCGGACGAGCCTCCCTTCTAGGGCAGCTCGTACCCCCACTTCTTGATCACACAGGAGAAACACCATGGCGAAGCCGCCTGTGCGCAAGCCTAAGAAGAAGGTCTGCGCGTTCTGCAAGGACAAGACCCAGTACGTGGACTACAAGGACACGAACATGCTGCGGAAGTTCATTTCCGACCGCGGCAAGATTCGTGCCCGCCGCGTGACCGGCAACTGCACGCAGCACCAGCGTGACGTCGCCACGGCAGTCAAGAACAGCCGTGAGATGGCGCTGCTGCCCTACACGTCCACCGCGCGATAAGGGAAGGGTGACCGAAACATGAAGATCATCCTCACCCACGAGGTCTCCGGCCTCGGCGCTGCGGGCGACGTCGTCGACGTCAAGGACGGGTACGCCCGTAACTACCTGGTTCCGCGTGGCTTTGCCATCCGCTGGACCAAGGGTGGAGAGAAGGACGTGGCGCAGATCCGCCGCGCCCGCAAGATCCACGAGATCGCCACGATCGAGCAGGCCAACGAGGTCAAGACGAAGCTTGAGGCCGTCAAGGTCCGCCTGGCCGTTCGCTCCGGCGAAGCCGGCCGTCTCTTCGGCTCCGTGACCCCGGCCGACATCGCCTCGGCGATCAAGGCTGCCGGTGGCCCCGACGTCGACAAGCGTCGCGTCGAGCTCGGCTCGCCGATCAAGACGCTCGGCGGACACCAGGTGTCCGTGCGTCTGCACCCCGAGGTCGCTGCGAACCTCGGCATCGAGGTTGTTGCTGCCTAAGGGCACAGCTCACCAGAGCAGGTGAAGGGCCGTACCCCTCGGGGTACGGCCCTTCACTGTTCGGCTTCGTTGATCCGTCTCTCCGCTCTTTCACGGTTCTGTAGTCCGGTCTTCCCCGGCTCTGCAGTTCGGCGGTTCGGCGGTTTCACGTGAAACGGGGGTGCCGCTCGGCGGTGCTCAACGGGAGGCGCCGGTGACGATCCACTTGCCCGACCGAGTGCGCAGCCAGAGCGTCGCCATGCGGACGGCCATCATCAGCGCCATCGCCCACCACAAGGCAGTCAGGCCGCCGAAGGTGGGCACCATCAGGGCGACCGGGGCGAAGACGGCCAGAGTCACGAGCATGGCCCAGGCCAGATACCGACCGTCTCCGGCGCCCATCAGCACACCGTCCAGGACGAAGACCACGCCGGCGATCGGCTGGGACAGCGCCACCACCAGCAGCGCCGGGAACAGGGTGTCCTGAACGGACTGGTCATCCGTGAACAGGGGCACGAACAGCGGTCGGGCAAGGACGATCAGCGCCCCGAGCACCACTCCGGAAACGATGCCCCACTGCACCATGCGGCGGCATGCCTCACGTGCGCCCTCGGCGTCGTCGGCTCCCAGATATCGACCGATGATGGCTTGCCCTGCGATGGCGATGGCGTCGAGCGCGAAGGCCATCAGGCTCCAGAGCGAGAGAATGATCTGGTGCGCGGCGATCTCGGTGTCGCCGAGGCGGGCAGCCACCGCCGTGGCGATCATCAGGACGGCACGGAGCGACAGCGTACGGACGAGCAGTGGAACGCCGGCCTGGGCGCTGGCCCTGATGCCCGCGGCATCAGGACGCAGTGAGGCCCCATGCCGGCGTGCCCCCCGGACCACCACGACCAGATAGGCGGCGGCCATGGAAACCTGGGCGATCACTGTTCCCCAGGCCGATCCTGCGATGCCGAGCCCGGCACCGTAGACGAGTCCCGCGTTGAGGGCTCCGTTGGCCGCGAAGCCTCCGATGGCGACATAGAGCGGGGTTCTGGTGTCCTGCAGGCCACGGAGTACGCCGGTCGCGGCCATCACCACGAGCATGGCGGGGATACCGAGGCTGGAGATCCTTAGATACGTGATCGCGTAAGGGGCGGCGGTGTCGGAGGCGCCGAAGGCGTCCACGAGCCACGGGGCCGTGGGAAGCGCGACGGCGATGACACCGGTGCCGAGCAGAAGAGCCAGCCAGACTCCGTCCATGCCCTGTCGGATCGCGGAAGCCGGATCGCCTGCTCCGACCCGACGCGCCACCGCCGCGGTGGTGGCATACGCGAGAAAGACAAAGACGCTGACGGCGGTCGTCAGCAGTGCCGCGGCGACGGCCAGACCGGCCAGCTGCGGTGTGCCCAGATGACCGACGATGGCGCTGTCGACCATCACGAAGAGGGGCTCGGCGACGAGTGCACCGAAGGCAGGGACGGCGAGCGAGATGATCTCGCGGTCGTGCCGTCGACGACTGGGCGGCGAGGTTGCCGGGGCCTGGGTCATAGGGGCCAATCTAATCTTCCACAGGTAATGGATGCAATGCGCTAGCAATCCTTACATTTGCTGGCGGGCGAGGTTCTGCTGCGTGCTGTTTGTCGTGATCTTGGGTTGAGTTGAAAAGTTTTTCTCCCCCACAGCCCGTGGATGGAGAAAGGCCAGGTCAGGGGGTTGGTCGGGAGGGTGCTATGAGTTTGTCCACAGTGCTGTCCCCCGCTCCGTGCACAGGTTCTGCGGAGTTCTCCACAGCATCTGGTCCGTCGTCCACATGCCCTGTGGATAACCAGATTGGCTGACGGTGCATGGCGGCCTACCGTGGTCCGGCGCCCGCAGCCCGTTCCGGCCCTGGAACCCCGCAGAACTCGATGCGCCGGAACCGGAGTCGGGCGTCTTGTTTGTCGGTGCTGTGCCGTAAGAAAGAGTGGCACGGCGAGGTCCGCGGAGCGGACGGGAGGAGGTGGCCCGGTGAGCATTCCCGAGCCTTTGGACGACCCCTGGGCCGAGACCGGTCCCAGTGATCGTCTGCCCGTCACCCGCCAGCGCCGAGGTGAAGGCCGGGACCGCGGCGAGCAGCACGAACGCGGCAGGGAACGCGGTGGGTGGGAGGACGGCCCCCCCGGCTTCGAGCGGGTCCCGCCCCAGGACCTCGATGCCGAGCAGTCGGTCCTCGGCGGCATGCTCCTGTCCAAGGACGCCATCGCCGACGTCGTGGAGATCATCAAGGGGCACGACTTCTACCGCCCCGCGCACGAGACCGTCTACCAGGCGATCCTCGATCTCTATGCCAAGGGCGAGCCGGCCGACCCGATCACGGTGGCGGCCGAGCTGGTCAAGCGCGGTGAGATCACCAAGGTGGGCGGGGCCCCGTATCTGCACACCCTCGTCCAGTCGGTGCCGACCGCCGCCAACGCCTCGTACTACGCGGAGATCGTTCACGAACGGGCGGTCCTGAGGCGGCTCGTCGAGGCCGGGACGAAGATCACGCAGATGGGATACGCGGCCGACGGCGATGTCGACGACATCGTGAACTCCGCGCAGGCCGAGATCTACGCCGTCACCGAGCAGCGCACGAGCGAGGACTATCTTCCGCTCGGCGACATCATGGAAGGCGCTCTCGACGAGATCGAGGCGATCGGTTCGCGCAGCGGCGAGATGACCGGGGTTCCGACCGGCTTCACCGACCTCGATGCCCTGACGAACGGACTGCACCCGGGCCAGATGGTCGTCATCGCGGCTCGTCCGGCCATGGGTAAGTCCACGCTGGCGCTGGACTTCGCTCGGGCCTGTTCGATCAAGAGCAACCTGCCCAGCGTGATCTTCTCCCTTGAGATGGGGCGCAACGAGATCGCCATGCGACTGCTCTCGGCCGAGGCCCGGGTGGCGCTCCATCACATGCGGTCCGGCACCATGACCGACGAGGACTGGACCCGGCTGGCCCGCCGAATGCCGGACGTCTCGGCCGCTCCCCTGTACATCGACGACTCCCCGAACCTCTCCATGATGGAGATCCGGGCGAAGTGCCGTCGTCTCAAACAGCGCAACGACCTCAAGCTCGTGGTGATCGACTATCTCCAGCTGATGCAGTCCGGTGGGTCGAAGCGCGCAGAGAGCCGTCAACAGGAGGTCTCGGACATGTCCCGAAACCTCAAGCTGCTCGCGAAGGAGTTGCAGCTCCCGGTGATCGCGCTCTCCCAGCTGAACCGTGGTCCCGAGCAGCGCACGGACAAGAAGCCCATGGTCTCCGACCTGCGTGAATCCGGATCCATCGAGCAGGACGCCGACATGGTGATCCTGCTGCACCGCGAGGACGCGTACGAGAAGGAGTCCCCCCGGGCAGGCGAGGCGGACCTGATCGTGGCCAAGCACCGTAACGGCCCGACGGCGACGATCACCGTGGCCTTCCAGGGCCACTACTCGCGCTTCGTGGACATGGCACAGACCTGAGCGGTCTCGTCGGGTCTCGGATTTCGCGGCACAATCTCATCTCCGATGGCCCATCGATGGCACTTGTGCCGTCGATGTGAGACTCGTCGGTCGGGGCGTTCGCCCTTTCGGGTGGGTGGTTCCAGCTCGTACCGCGCGTTGAAGTTCCGCTGACACCCTTGGCCGCACGGGCCATCGCCCGTGGGACTGGGGGACGTGATGGACGGTGTCGCCGCAACGGTGAGTGTCCGTCGGGGGCGTGGTCCTCTGGTGGAGGACCGAGACTGGGGCACGGCGTCTTTAGAGCTTCTGCAGTCGGCACATCCATGGCGGACGTTCCGCTGGTACGGGGGCTATGCCCCTGCCGCGCGGCCGCCCCGGACCGGGACCGTACGGGCCGGCGGGTCACCCGGCTGCACGCGGAACCGGGAGGTCAGTTCCCGACCCGTGCCGGCCAGCACCCACTGCCGGTTCACGACCCGGCCACCGACCTCGAACTCGTTCCGCAGGACGGGAAGTTCGAGCATGCGGGTAAACCACTCCGCCGCACGCTCCGCGAGGAATTCGGGCGTTCCAGAACTCTTGATCACCGTTTCCGGGTTCTGCTCCAGCGTGTACAGCTGATCACGGAATTCGCCTCCGACGAGACGGGAGCCGGTGAAGAACGCGCCCACGGTGAGCATGTGTGTTTCCGGATCGGAATCGGGATCGCAGAGCTCCAGGGTGACCAGGAGTTCGGTGCGGTTCTCGAAGACCGCGAAGCTCGCGAAAGTGTCGTCGGGATCGCAGGACCACGCGCCGGATTCCGCCCGCTCACGGAGAGCGGCGAGAAAGCGAAGCCCCACCTCGGTGGCCTCCAGCTCCGCGTCGGGCTCGAACCAGACGGGGCCGGGGGTGTCGTGCTCGTTCATCACGCTGCTGCCTCGCACGGCCCCGGAACGGGGCCGTGAATGAAGTGACCTGACAAGGGCCCGGCCTCCGCGGTCCAAGAGAACCGCGGAGGCCAGGTTATCGGCTGGTGCGTTACCGGGAACTACCGGTGTGCGTCACCACAGGCTGTTGAAGAAATCGCCTGCGTTACTGCCGAGAGGGCTCCCGGCGATGCCGCCGACCACGCCTCCGCCCGCGGTTCCGGCGCCCGGGTGATCGATCCGATCGCCGCACCGGCCGCCGCGCCCACCTCCGCTCCCACCCAGGCCGCCGGCCAGGGTGGAGCCGACCGGGACGGCCGCCTCGCCCTTCTGGCCGTCCGGCGCGCTCCGGACCTCGTGAACGGCGACGCCGACGCCGAGTGCGAGGAGCCCGCGGCCGCCCCACGACCAGCCGACGATCCGGCGGGAGAAGGTGTCCATGACGCATGCGACGTAGACGGTGGCCGACCAGGTCTTCAGGTGGGTGAAGCTCGCGACCCCGCACCGGTTGGGGGCGTCGGCAACAAAGTCGCGGTCGAGACGGTCGGGGCCCGCTCCATCTGCCCGCCGGGAAGCGTGGTGATCACGCGCTTGCCGCGTACCGCGCCCTGGATGCCCATCTCGCGCATCGGGCGTGCGACGGTGCAGCGGGCCGCGACGTGGCCTTGCCGGTTCAGTTCGCGCCAGATCTTCCGGACCCCGTGGACACGGTAGTCGGCAGTGAGTTCGAGGAAGTCTGGGAGCCTGCCCGTCGGCAGATCACATCCAGGCCCCGCTGAGGCTTCCTGGCATCATCTCGACATGACCCCGCCGCTTCCCCACACCGTCCGAGCCGTCGACACCGCTCAGCTCCTGGACCTGGCTCGTGAGGCCGCCCTGCACGGCTTCAGCCAGCGCCTCCCGGTCGACTGGCTCCAAGAGCACCTCGCTGCGGAGGCGACGCACTACTTGTTCCCTACGCTCGTGCAGCGGCTCACGCACCGTGTTGAGGTGCCGCTGCAGTGGAGGTGCCAGCAGTTGCTGACCGTCAGGACCGGCGAACAGATCCGGGGTCTGCTCGACGTCCTTCCCGACACCTTCGACAAACTTCCGGAGACCTTGGACACGGCGTTCAAGAAGGACATCGTCAGCCGTATAGGGCATGCCGTGACCGTGCGCGAGTGGTCGGAGCGGACGGCTCCTGACACCGGTCCTGAAGGAATGCCACGGACCTGAGACACGGGCCCTCTGACACGGGCTGAGACAGCTCAGAGACTCGTTGGGCAGGGCCGTGCTCTATGACACGAGCCGCGAGATCCCACATCTGTGTGGGGTCTCGAAACCCGCTTCACGATCTCAGGCCCGGCTGCACATCGGCTGCATATGTGACGTGTTGATGAGGCTCACTGGTCAGCCTGCTCAACCCTTGGATGACAGCGGCCGATACCTTTTCCGCGGCGTGGGCGGGAGTCGTGTCGATGTGGCCATGACGTGGGGCGAGGAGGTTCGCGTGGTCGACTCCACCGTGGCTGTCAGTCTCCGTTCAGGCGGAGGCGAAGCCGCCACGCGTCGCCATCACCAGCGGGCGGGGCGAATTCTCTGTAGCCGGAGAGGAACATGATGCGTATTGACGCATACGCGCCGTTGTGCGAATCGGCATTTCATGGCCTCTTCCGGAGGCCAGTACGGTCGGATTCATGGAGTGGAATTTCCAGACGGCCGAGAAACTCGCGGCTGCGTTGCGTGCCGGTGAAGTGTCCTCGGCGGAACTGACCGATGAGGCGATCGCCCGAATCGAGCGGGACGACAAGGCGATCAATGCGATCTGTGTGCCGGACTTCGATCGTGCACGGGCCGCCGCGCGCGGTGCCGACGAGGCGCGCGCCCGCGGTGAGGACCGGCCGTTGCTCGGCATTCCGGTGACGGTCAAAGAGTCCTACAACATCGCCGGGTTGCCCACGACTTGGGGCATGCCGCTGCACCGGAACCACATGCCGGCCGAGGACGCGGTGCAGGTGTCGCGCCTCAAGGCCGCAGGCGCGGTGGTGCTCGGTAAGACCAATGTGCCCTTGGGTTTGCAAGATGTGCAGAGTTTCAACGAGATCTACGGCACCACCAATAACCCGTGGGATCACGGTCGCACGCCGGGCGGATCATCCGGCGGATCAGCGGCGGCCCTGGCGTCGGGATTCGGCTCACTGTCCATAGGCTCCGACATTGCCGGTTCGTTGCGCACCCCTGCACATTTCTGCGGTGTCTACGCACACAAGCCGACGCTCGGGCTGGCGGCGAGCCGGGGTATGGTCCCGCCGCCCGCGCCGGCATTGCCGGCCGACCTCGACCTCGCCGTCGTCGGTCCGATGGCGCGCAGTGCCCGCGACCTGACGCTCCTGCTCGACGTCATGGCCGGTCCGGACCCGCTGACGCTCGGTGTGGCGCACGACCTGACGCTGCCGCTCGCGCGTCACGAGCGGCTCTGCGACTTCCGGGTCTTGGTCCTCGACGAGCATCCGCTCATTCCCACCGGGTCTGCTGTGCGGGCGGGTGTGAACCGGGTGGCCGACGCGCTTGTCGACGGCGGCGCTCGCGTCGAACGGCACAGTCCGCTGCTGCCCGATCTGACCGAAGCGGCGACGCTCTACACGCAGTTGCTGTTCTCGAGCTCCGTTGCACGTTTTCCCGTCGAAGCGTACGAGCAGCTGCGGACCCGCGCCGCCGGACTGAGCGCAGACGACCAGAGCCTCGACGCCGCGCGGCTGCGCGGGATGGTGTTCAGCCACCGCGACTGGATCGAGGCGAACAACCATCGCGAGCTCCACCGCCACGGCTGGCGGCAGCTCTTCGCCGAGTTCGACGCCGTGGTGTGTCCCATCACGCCGACTCCCGCGTTCCCGCACGACCACAACCCCAATCTGTTGGAACGCCGGATCGACATCGACGGCGTCGAGTACCCGTATCTCGACCCGCTCGTCTGGGCCGGTGTGGCCACCATGCCCGGTCTACCCGCCACAGCCATACCAGCGGGCCGGTCCCCCGAGGGTCTGCCGGTGGGAGTGCAGCTCATCGGTCCGATGTTCGAGGACCGTACCCCGCTGCGGCTGGCCGAACTGCTCGAGCAGAAGATCGGCGGCTTCCAAGCACCGACGTAGCGCGTACTACCCGGATGGCTGTCGAGGGCGAGGTGCGGATCACGACGAGATCCTCCGAATGCGCGCAGTCTCTGCCTGGAACACACAGGTCAGCGGTGTGTACCTCGCCGGTTCCGCGAGTTCGGGAACCCGGTGCAGGTCGTGAAGTGCAGCGACCAGTGGCCGGTGAACGGATACAACTGCCGCAGCTTCGGTTCGGCGGACGCAGCCTCGGCGAGCGCCAGTGTCCGGCGGGCGAGGTCGAGTCGATCGGCCTCCTGGCGCAAGTCCTCCAAGAGAAGCCGCCACTGCACGGTGACGGCTTCCGCCGGACCGCGTTCATGGGCTTCGGCCGGTTCGGTCACCTTGAGGAACGGGGCAGCTTCCTGAATCTCGCGGAGGCGGGCCCCGTTTCGCCGACTCGCTGCGGCTCGGGCCGGCTCTTCCAAATCGGAGGTCGAGCCCGAGAGCAATCGAACGCCTCGATGGAGGCCGTTGATGTTGAACCAACGGCTCTTTGACCCGATGAAGATGAAGCAGGGTGCCCGGCCGGAGACCACGCTGACCACCTCGGCTGTCCGCAGCGGGTCCGAATCGTTGCTCAGCGCCGCACCCAGGTCGAGTCCTTGTTCGACAGCAGCCAGGGTCAGGGCCGCGGCCAGACTGCCGGCAGCCGCAAGATCCGGATAGAGATCAGGGTCGGCGGCAGTTGGTTCGTGCCGAGCGGGGTGTGGGGAGTTCGAGGTCACCGCTGAACTTCGCCGTCTGCACTGAGGACGTAGCCACCCTTGTGAGACGGATCTTCTGTGTCACACGGGGAGACTGATCGCAGAGCACCAGGTCAGCGGGCTGCCTCATGCCATGAGCCGAGAGACCCTGGATCTGGCTCGGCCGCCGCTGGGTCTCGTGCTCACGTCCAGATCGCAGGCGCCGAGCGGCCCGGGGATGTGAAATGAGTTCGCCACGGCTCGGGTTCTCCGGGTAGTTGTTGAGGATGACCTCCCCATCTGAACAGTTGCTCCCCGGTACGCGGCGTGCCCTGCTGCACCGTATTGCCACCGCGCAGTCGGAAGGCCGGGCGCCTTCACTCGTCGCTGCGGTACAGAGGCAGGGGCAGATCGTCTGGAGCGGCTCCCGCAGCTGCGTGGATGGTCACGCACCTGACGCCGAAACGCAGTTCAGGATCGGCTCGATCACCAAGACGTTCACGGCGGTGCTGGTCCTGCGACTGCGGGACGAGGGTCTTCTGGACTTGGACGACCCGCTGGAGAAGCATCTGCCCGGTACGGGCATCGGTGGAGTGACCGTCCACCAACTCCTCGGTCACAGCGCGGGACTGGCTGCCGAGTCACCTGCGCCCTGGTGGGAGAGGACTCCGGGCACCTTGCGGCCCGAGCTTGCCGATGTACTCGGTGAGCAGCCGAGCATGCACATTCCGGGCCGCCTCCATCACTACTCGAACCCTGGCTACACAGTGCTGGGCGCGCTGATCGAGAAGGTGCGCGGGGAGAGCTGGGCGGAGGTGCTGCGGCGCGAGATCCTCGAACCGCTGGGCATGCACCGTACGAGCCCCCAGCCGCAAGCACCGCATGCAGGCGGCTGGGCCGTGCATCCCTGGGCCGATGCCATGCTTCCCGAACCGGCGGAGGATCTCGGGCTGATGGCTCCGGCCGGCCAACTCTGGTCCACCACGGGCGACCTCCTCCGCTTCGCGGCCTTTCTGGCGGAGGGGGATGACCGAGTGCTCTGCGACGCCTCCGTGGAGCAGATGCGTGAACCGTCCGCGCCGACCGAGTCCGGTGCCTGGGATTCCGCGTACGGCCTGGGCCTGCAGTGCGCACGGAACGATGGCCGCGCTCTCTTCGGACACACAGGTTCGCTGCCCGGCTTCCTGGCCGCCCTGTGGTTCAGCGTCGAGGACGATGTGGCGGCCGTTGTCCTCACCAACACCACGTCGGGGGTGATGATCGGTGACGTGGCCGCCGACCTCGTGAAGATCGTCGCCGAGGCCGAGCCCCGTATTCCGGAGCCCTGGCGCCCGCTGCCCGAGGTGGACGCCGAGCTGCTCGCGTTGACCGGTCCCTGGTACTGGGGCACGCGCGCGAACATCCTGACACTGACTGCGGATGGTGGGCTGGAGCTTCAGCCCCTTCGGGGCAGTGGCCGCGGTGCCCGGTTCACGGCACAGCCCGACGGCACCTGGACCGGTTTCGATGGTTATTACGCAGGGGAGACGTTGCGCATCGTCCGAAACGGCGACGGCAGCGTGAACCATCTCGATCTGGGGTCGTTCGTCTTCACGCGCGAGCCGTACGACCCCGCCGCGGCCGTTCCCGGCGGTGTGGACGAGGGTGGTTGGAGGGGCCTTCGGGCCTGAGTGCCGCGTTTCACGTGAAACGGCAGAGGGCGGCCGACTCAGGCCGTCAGCTCCCGTTCCAGTGGGGTTCGGAAGCGCGGGGTGATCCGCGCTCGACCCACCCATTGCGACAGTCGGGACGCTTCCGCCTCGATCGCGGTGGTGGCGTCCCGACCGACGTCGGACAGCAGCCGCCAGACCGGCTCGCCATCGGCGCGCTGTGCCCAGCCGCCCACGATCTCGCCGTTCCACCACACGGTCGGGCCGATATTGCCGGACCGGTCGAAAAGCGCATTCCGGTGTTCGGCCGGGAGATGGAAGTCGCGGTCGGCCCAGCCCATCGCGCTGGGGTCCAGAGCCGGAAGCAGCGCGGCCCAGGGCTCAGGGGTCGGTTCAGGTTCCAGGTCCTCCGGCAGGACCCGTCCCACGGAACCGTTGTCGAGCCGGACCTCCTCCGCTCCGACGACTGCCAGGGCCTTGCGGGCCTGGCCCAGCCCCCAGCCCGTCCACCACTTGAGGTCGGCCTCGGTCGCCGGCCCGTACGACCGGAGCCAGCGCCGGGCCAGCTCGGCCTGCGCCTGCGCCGGGTCCTCGAAGTGCCAGGGCTCGGACGCGGTCCAGCGGAACTGGCTGGACGTCCAGGAACCGCGTGGCCGGTCCCGCCGGATGCGGCCCTCGGCTGCCAGGACCCGGAGGACACGGGAGGCGACGCCCTGTACCGTCTCTTGCTTCTTGCCGGGAAAGATCGTGATCTTGGTCCGCAGAGCGGCCACGGAGGCGGAGAGTTCGCTGCCGGTGGCAGGGCCATGGGCCATCAGGGCGGCCAGCACCTTCAGTTCGGTGTCGGCGAGCCAGCACTCGTCCAGTCCATTGCCGTCATCTGCCAGGTGCTTGAGAAAGGTGCGGCGTTCCTTGGCGGCCACGGCCCGGGCGTTCGAGGCGTCGACGCAGGGGGCGAGTTCCTGCGGCACGACGAAGAGGGTGTTGCGCATGGAGAGTTGCCGGACCAGGGAGACGTCCTCGTAGAGAGCCCGCTCGACCGAGGCGACGCTTGCCTCGGACATCCGGGCACACACGGAGAGGAAGACCGTGGCGGCGTCCGTGGCATGCAGAGCGACGATCGCGTCGGCCACGGACACCGGGGACAAGGCTCGTACCGACGGGGCCAGGAGGTGTCGCCGCCCGAGCCTGATCCTGCGCTGTTCGTCGCTGATGTGATGCACAGACATCCCTTCCGGTTCCGGGCCTCGGTCAGAGCGCGAGCTTGAAGCCCACATGGCTGGCGGTGAACCCCAGCCGCTCGTAGAAGCGATGGGCATCGACCCGGGTCGCATCGGACGTCAACTGGACCAACTGGCAGTCCCGGCGCCGGGATTCGTCCACGGCCCATTCGATCAGCAAGGTGCCGAGGCCGCTGCCGCGCTCGTCGGTGTGGACGCGGACGCCCTCGATGACCGAGCGGGTCGCGCCGCGCCGCGAGAGCCCGGGAATCACTGTCAACTGCAGGGTCCCGACGACGCGGCCCTCACGCACGGCCACGACCAGGTGCTGGTTCGGGTCATCCGCCAGGCGCTGGAACGCGACGCGATACGGGGTGAGGTCGTCCGGCGACTCACGCTGCGCCCCCAGCGGATCGTCGGCGAGCATGGCTACGATCGCGGCGATGTCGGTGAGTGTCGCAGGGCGTATTTCCAGATCGCTCATGATCGGCAGAGTACGCAGTTCATGACGGTGGCGCGGGAGATCGCCGAGACCGTGCGCGCCGGTCACGGCGCGCGGCGATTCACGCGGCCTTGACGGGGACCTTCAGCTCTTCGACCGCTCTGATGAGCGGGGCAAGCTCGGGGTTCTTGGCGGCTTCGTCGAGTGCGGCGCGCAGCGCTGTGTCATTGGTCGGCCTGGCCTCGGAGAGCAGCGTGAGTCCGGCCTCGGTGACATCGGTGTAGATGCCGCGGCGATCGGTGTCACAGAGATAGCGGGTCAGCAGTCCGCGGTCCTCAAGGCGGGTGACCAGGCGGGTGGTGGCGCTCTGGCTGAGGACGACGGCGTCGGCGACCTGCTTCATCTGGAGATGGCCACCCGGACCGCTGTGCTGCCTGCTGAGGACATCGAGCAGGGAGTACTCCCGCACACTGAGTCCGTGCCCGCTCTGCAACGCCCGCTCGATACGGGCCTCGATCTTCCCGTGGAGCAAGGAGAGGGCGCACCAGCCCTGGGAAAGGGCGGTCAGTGCGGGGTCCGTCGCTGTCATGGTCTCTCCTCCGTTGTGGAGCCGCTTGCGTCCAGGGTAGGCGACTACCGCAATAGACAGTCAATGCAGTTAACCCGCGTATGCAATTATTTATTCCTCTCGCCCGCGCCCTCGCCGTCCGCGGTGTGACGGCCGGGCGAGTCAGCCCGTCGCCACGGTCAGCGGAGCGTAGCGACGGGTCCAGTCGCCCGGCAGGTCCGGCGTCCCGTACGTCATCACCGTGGTTTCGGAACCGTTCCGTAGACCGCATTGCCGGAACCAATCGAGCAGCTGCGCATGGCGCGCGTCGATATCAGCGCGCAAGGGCAGATCGGTCGCTTCCGCGAGCGAGGTGATGAGTGCCTGAGCCGTGGCGGTGTCGGACGCGATCAGCGGGCCCACCACATGCGTACGGTCGCTCGGCCAGGCCGCCGCGTAACCGATGAGTCTTCCTTCGTCCTCCGCGACCCGGATGTGGTCGGCGTACGCGGGCAGCCGGGCAAGGACGTGCGTCCGGTCGGAGCCGAAGACGTCCGAGTCCAGCCGGACGATGGATCGCAGGTCCTCTGCCGCAGCCGGACGAACGGTCACGGCGGACGCTCTCTCACCGGTCGGCCGGAAGAACCCGGTGACCCGCTCCACGCGGCCCACGGCCGCGAAACCGAGCTGTTCATAGAGTGGTCGCCCTGGGGAGGTCGCGTACAGGCTGAGGGGCATCCCGTCGGCCTCGTCCATGACATGGCGCATCAGACGCCGGGCGACCCCCTGTCGCGCATGCCGTTCGGCGACGAGCAGCATGCCGATGGCAGCCAGGCTCGGACCGTAGGAGGTCACCACACAGGCTGCCATCAGCCCCTTGCCCCCGGGGTCGTCCACGCCGTAGCCCGTTCCCGCAGCAAGGAGCAGCCCCCATCTGTGCTCATCGCGTGGCCAGCCGCGGTCCTCGCAGAGGTCGGCGCAGGCGACCAGGTCGCCCAGGGTGAGGTGCCGGACAGGCAGATCGCTGAGTGGACGGGGCAGCGGGGAGGACATGAGGGTCAGGCTGTCCGACGTGGCGATCGCTCGTCCACC
The DNA here is from genome assembly GCF_044767885.1 of Streptomyces sp. NPDC101194. Taxonomy (NCBI): domain Bacteria; kingdom Bacillati; phylum Actinomycetota; class Actinomycetes; order Kitasatosporales; family Streptomycetaceae; genus Streptomyces; species Streptomyces sp. NPDC101194. The sequence goes on along the minus strand of NZ_JBIWOS010000004.1, from coordinate 223,976 downwards.
CCTTTACCGGACGGGACGCGCAGCCGTCGGCCGCGCCGGGTCGGCCCCCAGGGCTTCAGTACCGATACCGCGGTGATGAACAGATACGTCGTCGTCGCCACCGATGGAGCGACCACCAGATCGATGTCGACGGAGCCGCGCAGCGCCGCCTCGTTGATGCCGGGGCGCAACGAGAAGATCGACAGCGCCGTGGTGATCAGGGTGAGCCAGAACTTCGTCCAGACCCACCGGTGTCTTGCCAGCCCCCAAGGCGTGCCGAGCGCCAGCACGAGTCCGCTGGACAGGGAGAGAAGGGCGACGGGTACGAGCAGCCAGTCTCCGAAAACCTTCATGGCACGGGTGGTGGCCTGTGCGGTGGCGGGGTCGTCGGTGAGGAAGGCGGTGATTCCGAGCGCCAGCAGTCCGACGGTCAGTCCCAGCCAGCTCACGGATATCGAAACATGCGCGACGAGGAGGCCGCGGCGGGCGGAGCGCTTGAGTGGTTTCACGTGAAACACGGTGCCGGGAACGAGGAAGCCGAGCGTCCGACAGCGGGAGTAATCGCACGTACTAGCCTCGGCGTACGACGGGCGCCCCCCAGCCGCTTTGTGGGCCGGGAGCAGAGGGGAAGCACTCCTCGGTGGCTCTCTCGGTGGGCCGGCCGGTACGCGCGGTCCCGCACTGGTGCGAAAGGCGGGCGACTGTCGTGGATTCACGGCTCGGCCATGGGTAATGGTGCGTCATGGGAAAGCCGGTTCGGGTACTCGGATATCCCGCTGTCCGTCCGGTCTGCGTTCACGGCAGGGCATGCTGGGGCAGGGGACCGCGGGCAGGACCCGGTCGGCGACCGCAACCGGAACCCGACTGCGTCCGTGGGCGGGGGGCCGCAGCCGTGCGGGTGCACAAGGCGACCAGAAGACGTTCTAGGCGAGGCACAGTATGGATGCTCCGGCCACCGGGTGGACCGAAGACGGAACGGGAAGATCTCCCGACGCGATCCTGATCCACCGCACTCTGGCCGAGATCTCGCCGGTCGCAGACCAAGCGACCTCGTACTTCTACGCCCTGCTCTTCATCCGGCACCCCGACCTGCGTGACATGTTCCCGGTCGCCATGGATGTTCAGCGCGACCGTCTCCTCCGGGCGATCCTCACCGCGGCCGACCGGCTGGACGACCCTCGTGCGCTGGCCGAGTACCTCGGCGGGCTGGGACGGGGACACCGCAAGTACGGCACGCTGCCCACGCACTATCCCGCCGTGGGGGAGGCGCTCCTCGGTGCGCTGAGCCGTTACGCGAGTAGCACCTGGGACGCCGGGACCGAAGCGGCCTGGGTCCGTGCCTACACCGCGATATCGCAGATCATGATCGATGCTGCCGCCGAGGACGAGATGCTGACTCCCGCCCTTTGGCATGCGGAGGTCGTCTCCCACGACCTCAGGACCCGCGACATAGCGGTCCTCACAGTCCGTCCCGACCAGGCCTATCCCTTCCGCGCAGGCCAGTATGCGGCGATGGAGACCCCGTGGTGGCCCCGGAACTGGCGTCACTACTCCTTCGCCTCGGCGCCCCGTCCAAACGGTCTGCTCACCTTCCACATCAGGGCCGTCCCGGCGGGCTGGGTCTCCAACGCCCTGGTGCACCGGGCGCGGCCCGGTGACATGCTGCGCCTCGGTCCGCCCACCGGCTCGATGACGGTCGACCACTCCACCCACAGCGGTCTGCTCTGCCTGGGCGGCGGCACGGGCATCGCGCCGATCAAGGCGCTCGTCGAGGACGTCGCCGAGTACGGCGACCGGCGTCCGGTGGAGGTCTTCTACGGGGCACGCAGCGGTCACGACCTGTACGACATCGATACGATGCTGCGGCTCCAGCGGACCTATCCCTGGCTCGCGGTGCGGCCGGTGGTCTCCGCCGGCCCGGGAATGGAGGGCGGCCTGAAGGGGCTGCTGCCCGAGGTTGTGCGCGCGTGCGGCCCGTGGCACGAGTACGACGCCTATCTCTCGGGCCCGCCCGGCATGATCCGTAGCGGCGTGGACGTACTCAGAGGTATCGGCATGCCTGCCGAGCGCATCCGACACGATGCCGTGGAGGAACTGGCGGCCACCGGCCCCGCCTGACCGTGGGCGAGAGGCCTGCAGGCCCTGCCCGCGGGGGCGGTGACGGCTGAACCCTGCGCCCCGGAAGCGGCGGGGTCAACCCAGGTCGGGTGCGTGCATCGCCCGGACGCCCTCGATGTTGCCGTCCAGGTAGTGCCGCAGCGACAGCGGGACGAGATGGACCGCAGCGATCCCCATCCGGCTGAACGGCACCCGAACGACGTCGTACTCGCCACAGGGATCGTCGATCTCGGGCCCGTGGCGCCGGGACAGATCCATCGACTCCAGCCGGCAGACGAAGAAGTGCTGGACTTTGACGCCTTTTACTCCGCCGCCCTCGATGTGCTCCACGGTGTCGACGAAGCAGGGCACCACATCGGTGATCTTGGCGCCCAGCTCCTCGTCCAGCTCGCGATGCAGGGCGTCGACGACGGTCGCGTCCTCGGGCTCGACCCCGCCGCCCGGCGTGAGCCAGTACGGATCCACTCCGGGCTTGGTGCGCTTGATGAGGACGAGGTCGTCGCCGTCGAGCAGGATGGCGCGTGCGGTGCGCTTGACCACAGGACGTTCGGTCATGGCAAGAGAGTGGCCCACCAAACCGGTTCTGAAACACCGGAGCGGCGCCGGGCCGTCCTGCGCTCACCAGTCGGCGGCGGCGCGCAGCAGCCACTCGTGCGCCCGCGCGATGTGCGGCAGCGCGAGGGTGCCGGTCCGCACGGCCAGGAAGTAGGTGCGCAGCGGAGGTACGGGAGGGTCGAGAAGTGCCACGACCTCGCCCCTCTCCAACGCCACCTCGCACAGATAGCGCGGCAGCACGGCGAGCCCGGCGCCCGCCACGGCGCACTCCAGGACCGCCCGGAGATCCGGGGCGATGACCGTTCCCGCGATGGCGGGCCGGCAGTCGAAGACGGCGGCCCAGTAGCGCGAGACGAGCGGCAGGCTCTCGTGGACCTCCACGACCGGAAGCTCGTCCAGCACCACGGGCCCTTTGTGCCGCAGGGCCCCGGGCCCCAGGCGCCCGGCCCAGCGCGGTGCGGCGACCAGGACGTGCTCTTCGTCACAGAGCGGAGTCGCGGTGAGCAGCCCACCGCGCGGACGGACCGTCGCAAGGGCCAGATCGTGATGTCCGGCGGCCAGTCCTTCCAGCGTTTCCTCGGCGCCTGCGAAGAACGAACTGCGCACAGCCAGGCCCTGGACGATGAGAGGGGTCAGCGCGGGCAGGGCTCGCATCGAGGTGAACTCGGGAGGCCCGGCCAGATGCAGCGTCCGGACGCCCGACTCCTCGTCGAGCTCGGTCTCGGCGATCTCGACCAGTGCGTCCAGATGGGGCGCCGCCCGATGCGCGAGCTCGTCGCCGATGGTCGTCGGGGTCACACCACGGGCCCTGCGCAGGAAGAGCGGACGGCCCAGCTGCCGTTCCAGTGTGCGGATCTGCGAGGTCACCGCGGGCTGGGAGAGGCCGAGCAGGGCAGCAGCCCGGGTGAAGGAGCCGGCCCGGTGCACCGTGACGAATGTGCGCAGCAGGGCCAGGTCCATGTCCTGCCGCCTCCCACGCTCGCGATGCTTCGACCCGTACAACTATAAATATGTCGATAGGTCGCTGTCGCTAGCGTGATTGGACTCTGACAGAGAGTCAATTAGCCTTGTTCAGGCGGTTCTTCACACCCGGAACCGGGACGGTCCGAGCCACGAGGGGGGAGGCTCGGACCGTCCGCACCACTGGCTCAGCTCGTGCGCAGCGCGGCGTCCAGTGCCCGTTCGACATCGGCCATCAGGTCGTCAGGGCTCTCGGCGCCGACAGAGAAGCGGATGAAGCCTTCCGGTACGGCGTCACCGCCCCAGCGTGCCCGCCGTTCGGCGGTGGAGCGCACGCCACCGAAGCTTGTCGCGTCGTCGACCAGCCGCAGCTCGGTGAGGAAGCGCTCGGCCCGCTCGCGGTCGGGCAGTACGAACGACACCACGGAGCCGAAACGTCGCATCTGCCGTACGGCGTTCGGATACGAAGGATCGGTGGGCAGACCGGGATACCGGACCCCGGTCACCTCCTCGCGCCTGCCCAGCGCCTCGGCCAGGGCCAGGGCGGTGGCGCACTGCCGGTCGAGCCGCAGTTCCAGAGTGGCCAGCGAACGGTGTGCGAGCCAGGCCTCCATCGGCCCGGGAATCGCCCCGACAACCTTGCGCCAACGCCGTACGCCCGCTGCCAGCTCGGGATCGCGGCAGGTCACATGGCCGAGCAGGATGTCGCCGTGCCCGGTCATGCCCTTCGTGTCACTGGCCACCGAGAAATCGGCCCCCAGTTCCAGCGGGCGCTGGCCGAGAGGCGTGGCGAGAGTGTTGTCGACGGCCACCAGGGTGCCGGCCGCGTGAGCGGCCCCGACGAGCCGACGCACGTCGCAGACATCGAGCCCCGGGTTGGACGGGGTCTCGATCCACAGCAGCCTGGCACCCTCCAGGACCGCCAGCTGGGCATCGCCGCCGGTCGGCGCGGTCCGCACCTCGACGCCGTACGCCTCCAACTGCTCACGCACCAGCGGCAGCGCCTGGTATCCGTCGTCGGGGAGCACGACCACATCGCCCGTGCGCGCCTGGGACAGCAGAACCGCCGAGATCGCCGCCATTCCGGATGCGAAGACGGTGGTCTCGACCTGCTCCCCCGGCGCCTCCAGCTCGCCGATGGCGCGTTCCAGGTGGGTCCAGGTCGGATTGGTGTCCCGGCCGTAGGTGTACGGGCCGGTCGGTTCGCCGGTGAGGTGGAAATGTGCGGCGAAGACCGGCCCCGGCAGGGTGGGCTCGAACTGCTCCGGCTCGGGCAGCCCGGCCCGTACCGCCCGGGTCCCGTCACCCATGGTGCTCATACCGTTCCTCGCTTCTCTCCCGGTGTGCCACCGGTCCGACCTGCACTGTCTCAGTAGGTGTCGGGTCAGTCCTCGTCGGGCAGGACCACGTTCAGCGCCCACGACACGATCGAGATGATCAGGCCGCCGAGTACGGCGGTCCAGAAGCCGTGGACGTGGAAGCTGAGATGGAACAGACCGGCCAGCCAGGAGGTCAGCAGCAGCATGAGGGCGTTGACCACCAGGGTGATCAGCCCCAGAGTGAGGATGAAGAGCGGGAAGGTGAGCAGTTTCACTATCGGCTTGACCACGAAGTTCACCAGGCCGAAGAGCAGGGCGACCAGGATCAGCGTGAGCGCCTTGCGCCCCGTGCCGCCGCCGTCCAGCGTGATGTCCTGGAGCAACCAGATGGCCACGGCCAGCGCACCTGCGTTGGCGATCGTCTTGACTACGAAATTCTTCATGTGTCTGATCGTGGCAGACACGATCGGTGGCTGACACCGGCAGAGCAGAGGCAAGGGGCGGACGGGCCATGAAGGCATTCAGACTGGACGAACTGGAAGCGGAGCGGGCTGCCAACGACGGTGCGTACCTGCAGTTCGTGAAGGAACGGAACATGTCCGTCGGCCTGTACGCGCTGGACGCCGGTGACCTCGACCCGCAGCAGCCGCACAAGGAGGACGAGGTCTACTTCGTCGTCAGCGGCCGCGCCTCGATCACGGTCGGCATGGAAACCACGCAGGTGGGCAGAGGAAGCGTGGTGTACGTGCCCGCCGGCGTGGCCCACAAGTTCCACCACATCACCGAGGACCTGCGGGTCATGGTGGTCTTCTCCCCGCCGGAGAGCTGAGCCCGCTCCTACGGAGGGCCGGGCTCCGGTCTCAGGGATCCCTAGGGGGTCGATCAGGGGACTTCAAGGGCTGTGGAACCACCGCCGGCCCCCTCCGCGCCTCTAGCATCGAAAGCAGGAACTCACAGAGACGAGGTAAGGACGATGGCCGTGCGGGAGATATTCGCTGGGATGCCCTGGTGGGTGAAGTGGGTCGCGGTGCCGGTCATCGCGATCGTCGTGTTCGGCGGTCTGATCGCCAGCGTGGTCGGGTTCGTGATCGGTCTGCTCTTCAAGGTGCTGGTCTTCGTGATCCTGGTCGGGGGACTCGTCTTCGTCGTACGCAAGTTCATGTCGTCCTCCTCGCGCAGCGACTGGTAGGAAGATCGGAAACCGGGCGCAGGATTAGCCCAGCTGAGCTAAGTACAAGACGAAACGACACTCCTGGCGGATGTGGCCGATATGGTGGAAAACCGCTGCCGCCACCTGGGAATTAACTGTCTGTCGCCACTTTGACCAGTGGTTTGTACGGCGTTCGGCCTCCGGACCCCAGACACGCGGCGGTCCGTGGGGGCGGCCCCCACAGGCGGGCTGACTGTCCGTCACCATGCCTGGGGGTGACCGTTGACCACGGCATCGAGCACTGCTGTCCCGACGCTGATCGGTTCGGTACAGCGAGCGCTGAGGCTGCTGGAAGCTGTGGGCGCCCATCGGGACGGGGCGCCCGCGAAGCAGTTGGCCAGGGAAGCGGGCCTTCCCCTTCCCACCGCCTACCACCTGCTGCGCACCCTGACCCATGAGGGCTATCTACGCCGGGAGAACGGCGTCTTTCTTTTCGGCGCCGTCGCGGAGCGCCTGGTCGGCGAGGGAACGCTGCGGAATCGTCGCAGCCGGATGACGGAGTCGCTGAGCCGCTGGCGCGACACCATTGGCGCGCCGGTGTACTGCGCCGTCTACCGCGAGGGCGAGATCGAACTCGTCGCGGTCGCCGACGACCCCGCCGCACCCGCGGTGGACGAGTGGGCATCCTTCCGGGAGACCGGCCACGCCCATGCGATCGGCCAGTGTCTGCTGAGTCGGCTCGACGAGAAGGCCCGCGAGGATCATCTGGACCGGCACCCGGTACGTCCGCTGACCCGCTATTCGGTGCGGGACCGCGCGTCGCTTCTCGAGCGATTGCGGTCGTTGGAACGAATGGAACCCGTCATCGAACGACAGGAGTACGCCCTGGGGACGGTCTGTGCGGCCATCCCGATCGCTGCCGGTTTCACTGCCGCAGCGATGGCGATTTCCGTACCCTTGGAGCAGGAAGACCGGTTGCTCCCCGCAGTCGAACAACTACGTTGCGAAGTTGCCAACCTCTTGCGCTCGTTCATGTTCTCTATCAGTATCTGAAAAATCACTCCTTGTGATCTGCTATCGCGTGCACCACGATGGCGTCAATAGGGCCACGGGGGATCATTCCTGGCCAGATTCATCTACTGCGGGGTTGAACGATGCGCGAGTCGGTTCAAGCTGAGGTCATGATGAGCTTCCTCGTTTCCGAGGAGCTCTCTTTTCGGATCCCGGTGGAGCTCCGGTACGAAGTGTGCGATCCGTATGCGATCCGGATGACCTTCCATCTGCCCGGCGACGCCCCCGTCACCTGGGCATTCGGCCGTGAGCTGCTGCTCGACGGCCTCAACAGCCCCAGTGGCGACGGCGATGTGCACATCGGGCCCACGGAGCCCGAGGGGTTGTCCGATGTACACATCCGTCTTCAGGTGGGCGCGGATCGCGCCCTCTTCAGGGCCGGTACGGCGCCGCTCGTGGCATTCCTCGACCGCACCGACAAACTCGTGCCGCTCGGGCAGGAGTGCACGCTGGGTGACTTCGAGGGCAATCTGGAAGAGGCCCTGGGCCGGATCCTCGCGGAGGAACAGAACGCCGGCTGAAGAGCGCGGCGCCGCAGGTCGGCCCGCCGGTCGAACACGACACCCGCCGAATGGGTGAATCACTCTCCGTGTTGAGGCGTTCAAGCCCTCGCCCTGCGACGGCGACCTTTCCCGGTCCGTACGGGTGCTGGAGCTCCGGCTTCCGCGCCGAGCCCCGTGCGGTCCGCGGAGACGACCAGCGCGGCGAGCACGGTCGTCACCGGTACCGAGGCGACCAGTCCGATCGAGCCGACCAGCGTACGTACGATCTCCTCCGCCACCAGCTCGCTGTTGGCCACCGTTCCCACGCTGCTCTGGGCGATCGAGAACAGCAGCAGCAGCGGCAGCGCGGCGCCCGCGTAAGCCAGTACCAGCGTATTGACGACCGACGCGATGTGATCGCGCCCGATCCTGATCCCTGCCCGGTAGAGACCCCGCGCACCCATCATCGGGTTCGCCTGGTGCAACTCCCAGACCGCAGATGTCTGGGTGACCGTCACATCGTCGAGCACCCCGAGCGAGCCGATGATCACACCGGCCAGCAGCAGACCGCTCATGTCGATGTGCGGGTACAGGCCGTGGATGAGGCCGGTGCTGTCATCGGTGTTGCCGGTCAGGCCGGCCCAGCCGATGAAGAGTGATCCGAGCAGCCCGATCAGCAGCAGGGAGATCAGGGTGCCGATGACGGCGACCGAGGTGCGGGCGGTCAGGCCATGGCACATGTAGAGCGCGATCAGCATGATCGCGCTGGCCCCGACCACTGCGACGAGCAGTGGATTCGAGCCCTGGAGGACGGCCGGGAGGATGAACAGCGTCAGCACGGCGAACGACACGGCGAGCGCGACCAGCGCCATCACGCCGCGCATCCTGCCCACCGCGACCACGACCAGGGCGAAGATCCCCGCCAGCAGCGTCATCGGGAACTTCCGGTTCACATCCGTCACCGAGTACTGCAGGTCATGGGGGGCGTCGGGGGCGTACGCCACGACCACTCCCTGCCCCTCGCGCAACTGACGCGGTGCGTCGGGGTGGACGATCTCGACGAAGGTGCGGCCCTTGTCGTGACCGGTCGTCACTTCGACGATGGCTTTCTCGCACAGCCCCGCCCCGCTCGCCGGCGGCGTCGTGGTGTCGCCACTGGTGGGGATCTGGGCGGCGTTCACTTCCTTGCAGTCCACTTTGTCGATCTTCACCACCTTGGCCTGCTGGGTCTGCCGGTCGAAACCGACACCGGTCCGCTCGTGCGGGGGCGCACCCCCCGGCCAGAGCGCCACCAGGCCGACGACGACCGCGGTGGCGAACGGGATCAGTACGGCGGCGATGACCTTGCGCAGATGCTTGGAGACGGGCGCGGCGGGGCCGTGTCCGTGTGAATGGCCGTGCTGATGGCCCTGCGGGTCGGGGTCGTTCTGGGGGGACGTCACCGGCCGATCATTGCAAGAAGAGAAGGGCCCTCTGTTCATTCCGCCGGACAGGGCGCTAGCGTGGGGGGACCTTTGCACACGCGGGAGCTCGGAGCACCGGGCTGAGAGGGCGCTGATATCCGTACATCTGTACGGGACAGGCTGCGCCGACCGCCGAACCTGTTACCGGGTAATGCCGGCGTAGGGAGTAGGTCTCATGACCACATCGGACGCACGCACGCCTGCCTCGAACCAGAGCGACGAGGCCGGGAAGTCCATCGGCTGGCACAAGGGGTACGTCCAGGGCTCACGCCCGGACCTCCGGGTGCCGGTCCGTCAGGTGCACCTCACCAACGGCAAGGACGTGACGCTGTACGACACGTCGGGGCCGTACACCGATCCCACCACCGAGACCGATGTCCGTCGCGGTCTCGCACCGCTGCGGGAGAACTGGATCACCGCGCGCGGTGACACCGAGGAGTACCCGGGCCGCCCGGGCCGCCCCGAGGACGACGGGCTCAAGCACACCTCGCCGCGTGGCGGACTGCGCAACCTCGACGCCGTCTTCCCCGGCCGCCCGCGGCTGCCCCGCCGCAGCCGGGACGGGCAGCCGGTCACCCAGCTCGCGTACGCCCGCCGGGGCGAGATCACTCCGGAGATGGAGTACGTGGCGCTCCGGGAGGACGTCGAACCCGAGGCGGTGCGCGAGGAGATCGCCGCGGGGCGGGCCGTGCTGCCGGCCAATGTCAACCATCCGGAGATCGAGCCGATGATCATCGGCAAGCGGTTCCTGGTGAAGGTCAATGCCAACATCGGCAACTCCGCGGTGACGTCCTCCATCGAGGAGGAGGTGGAGAAGATGACATGGGCGACGCGCTGGGGCGCCGACACGGTCATGGACCTTTCCACCGGACGCAACATTCACACCACCCGTGAGTGGGTTCTGCGCAACTCCCCCGTGCCGATCGGCACCGTTCCCCTCTACCAGGCCCTCGAAAAGGTCGACGGCAAGGCCGAGGAGCTGACCTGGGAGATCTACAAGGACACCGTCATCGAGCAGGCCGAGCAGGGCGTCGACTACATGACGGTCCACGCCGGCGTGCGTCTGCCGTACGTTCCGCTGACCGCTCGCCGCAAGACCGGCATCGTCTCCCGCGGCGGCTCGATCATGGCGGCGTGGTGCCTCGCGCACCACAAGGAGTCCTTCCTGTACGAACACTTCGAGGAGCTCTGCGAGATCCTCGCCACCTACGACGTGACGTACTCGCTGGGCGACGGGCTGCGCCCCGGGTCGATCGCCGATGCCAACGACGAGGCCCAGTTCGCCGAACTGCGTACGCTCGGTGAGCTGAACACGATTGCCAAGCGGTTCGGCGTGCAGACCATGATCGAGGGGCCGGGGCATGTCCCGATGCACAAGATCAAGGAGAACATCGACCTGCAGCAGGAGATCTGCGAGGAGGCGCCGTTCTACACGCTCGGCCCCCTGACCACCGATGTCGCTCCGGCGTACGACCACATCACCTCGGGCATCGGCGCGGCGATGATCGCCTGGTGGGGCACCGCGATGCTCTGTTACGTCACGCCCAAGGAGCACCTGGGCCTGCCCGACCGGGACGATGTGAAGACCGGCGTCATCACGTACAAGATCGCGGCCCATGCGGCGGACCTCGCCAAGGGGCATCCGGGGGCGCAGGACTGGGACGACGCACTCTCCGACGCCCGCTTCGAATTCCGCTGGGAGGACCAGTTCAACCTGGCTCTCGACCCGGTCACGGCAAGGGAGTTCCACGACGAGACGCTGCCGGCCGAACCCGCGAAGACGGCGCACTTCTGCTCGATGTGCGGCCCGAAGTTCTGCTCGATGAAGATCTCCCAGGACATCCGTCGTGAACACGGTGGTTCCCAGGCGGAGATCGACGCGGGCATGGCGGAGAAGTCCAGGGAGTTCGCCGCGGCGGGCAACCGCGTCTATCTGCCGATCGCTGACTGAGCCTGTCGCGCGGCGCCGGGGTGGCGAAGGTCTTTTCGCGGACTTTCGCCACCCGTCCGTCGCTCTCCGGGCGCGCAGTGTGACCGGGACGCGAGGGTTCCCAAGAGCCGGCGAACGAGAGCGTTCAGCAGACGGCCCCTCAAGATGGTTCTGCGGCGGGGAACTTACCGGTTGTCGTCGAGGCGACCGGACCTGGTCAGTCCGGTTCGTGCTCGGGCCCGCCGAAGTCGGGGCTGGTGAAGTCCGGGCTGGTGAACGTCGGGCGCGGGCCTGCCGCCGGGCCCTCGTCCGGGCTGGTGAAGTCCGGTCGGCTGTAGCCGACCTTCGGGATGCGGTTCGCCGATCGATGCGGTGTGCGCGACGCGCGGCCGGCCTCGGGGTCGGCGAGCGCGTCCCTGAGGAACGGCAGGATGCCGCGCTCCAGCAGTGCGTGGCGCCATGCCTCCCGGGCGCGCGCCACATCCTCCGGCAGTTCGTCCTCGGCGTCCTCGGAGGGCTGCGACGCCGACCCGTTGCGCAGCGCGGTGATGAGCAGTCCGATGGCGGCGGCGAGGATCGCGGCGGCCGTCACCGCCGCGAAGAACCAGCCCGCGGTGACCATGGTGGAGGCGAAGGACGGCGGCTGGCTGAGCAGTTTCAGCAGATAGCCGGCCAGCAGGAATATGAACGCGGCGGTGCCGGCGAGTACGGGCGCCAGGACCGTGACGACAGCCCCTATGCCGGCGCCCGACCGGTTCTGACGGCCGGTGCCGGGACCGACGTCCGAATCCTCGCCCGCTCCTTCGACCGGTCCACGCAGCTCTTGCCGGGCTTTCACATAGTGCTCGTACTCGGTGGCGGCCGTGGCGGTGATCAGCGCCGTGGCGTCCAGCGCCATGGTGCGCAGCTGGACGGCATTGAGCCGCTCGCCGACCGCGGCCAGATCCGGTCGTTCATGTGCGTGGCGCAGTGCGTCGTCGAGGATCCGCTCGTACTCGGGGCGGTCCTCGGTCAGCAGGTGCGGAGCGCTTTTCATGTGCATCCCCCGATGCTCCGTTGGGCCTGATTACCCGCTCGGACCGGGCAGTTGGGCGGAAACGGAGGAGAGCCTGCTACTGATACGCCGATGGTAGAGCGCCCACGGCACGGGGTGACAGGGGGTTTCCGGAAATAGGCCCAGTGATCGGCGTGGTCAGGTCGTGGAAGCGTCTTCCCGGAAGAACGTCAGTCATGCAGGGGCAGTTGGACGACCAGCAGCTTTCCGGCCATGGTCACTCCGCCGTCCATGGCGATGGCGAGGCCGTCCGCGTAGACGTGCGGTCCTTCGACCACGGGGCCGGAACTGTCCTCTCCGTCCTCCGAGCCGACCTCGCCGAGAAGGTACGGAATGGGGCTGTGACCATGGACGATGCGCTGTCCGCCATAGGCCGACATCAGCTCCCGGACGGCCTGCGGACCCGCCTCGTCGCGGAAGGCGAACCGCTTGGTGAGCTTCCGGAACAGGTCCCAGCACTCGTCGGCGTCGTTACGCGTGAGAATGGCGTGCACGGTGTCGTTGACGTCCTCGATGTTGGTGCCGTAGTCGAGGTACGCCGTCGTGTCGGAGTGCATCAGCAGATGCCCGTCCTCCTCGACGATCGCGTCGAGCCGGGACATCCACTGGAGGTGGACGTCCTGAAGCCGCTCCATGTCGTTCTTCTGGCCGCCGTTGAGCAGCCAGGCGGCCTGGAAGGTGGCGGTGCCCGCGCCGGAGTTCACCGGGGTGTCGCCGAACCGCTTGGCGCCGATGAGCAGCAGTTCGTGATTGCCCATCAGGGCCTTGCAGTAGCCGCCGGCGGCCGCTGCCTCGGCGGAGAGACGCATCACCAGGTCGATGACGCCGATGCCGTCGGGGCCGCGGTCGGTGAAGTCGCCGAGGAACCAGAGCCGGGCATTGCCCGCGGACCAGTTGCCCTCGGCGTCGATGAGGCCCTGTTCGGCGAGTGCGGTGTGGAGCTCGTCCAGATAGCCGTGGACATCGCCGACGACGTACAGCGGTCCGAGCCCCGGCTCCGGGACGGGCCGGGGGTCGGGGACGGCCCGCACCTGGACGGTGTCACCGCGGTTGATCACGGGGAGATCGCGCTCGGTGGGGGTGTACCCCTCCGGCAGTTGGTCTTCCGGGACTGCGTGGCCCGGGTGCGGCGGTGAAGGCGGCACCGGGGTCTGCGCATAGGGCGGTACGCGGAAGTCACGCAACGTCGCAGTCCGCACCACGGGTTCCTGACCGGCCCCCTGTGTCATCGACCCCTCCACCACCGTCGCGCCGCCGTACACCTGACGGGCCCTGCTGGTCGGGGCGGTCCGCGGTGTCGTGCGCCCATCATAGGAATGCGAATCGTGCTCTGTGACGCACCAGGGGTGGTGAATCCGGGCGCACGTCAGGTTCACCGGCCGATTGGTCCGAAATTGCCTGATCAGTCCCCTGCGGGGGAGCGAGGCGCACTGACCGTGGTGCGGGGGGGACGGCGTTGCGAGGACGTCCGGACGATGAGTTCCGTCGGTATCACCTGCTCCACCGTTCCGTCGTGATCGACGCCTTCGATGGCGTCGATCAGGAGCTGGACGACTGCTGTGCCGATCCTGCGCGGTTTGAGCGACAGGGTGGTGATGGGGGGCTCGGTCGTCGCGTACACGGTGGACTCGCTGCAGCAGACCAGCAGGAGGTCCTCGGGGACGCGCAGGCCGTATCTCCGGGCGGCCGCCAGGAGGTCGGTGCCATTGGGGTCGAAGAGCCCGTAGACGGCGTCGGGCCGGTCGGGGCGGGCCAGCAGCCGGTCGGCGGCGACCGCGCCCGCGCACGGGTCGTGGGCGGGATAGGACTCGTACACCGGATCCTGGCCCACGCGCTCGCACCAGTGGAGGTAGGCGGTGGTGGAGAGCCGGGTGTACGTGTCGGTGGTGGTGCCGGTGAGCAGTCCGATGCGGCGGGCCCCGGCGGCGGCGAGATGGTCGAGAAGGTCGAGCACGGCGGCCCGGTGGTCGTTGTCGACCCACGCGGTCACCGGGAGCGTTCCGGCCGGCCGTCCGTCCGAGACGACGGGCAGGCCCTGGCGTACGAGCTCCGTGACGACCGGGTCCTGGTCGGAGGGGTCGATCACGACGGTGCCGTCGAGAGCGACGTTCGACCAGACGTCGTGGCGTGAGGTGGCGGGCAGGATGACGAGGGCGTAGCCGCGGGCGAGCGCGGCCGAGGTGGCCGCTCTGGCCATCTCGGCGAAGTAGGCGAACTCCGTGAAGGTGAAGGGTTCGTCCCCGTACGTCGTCACGGTCAGGCCGATGAGGCCGGACTTGCCGGTGCGGAGGGTTCGGGCCGCGGCGGAAGGGCGGTAGCCCAGGCGCTCAGCGACCTCACGGACATGGCGGCGGGTGGCGTCCGGGAGCCTGCCCTTGCCGTTGAGTGCGTCGGAGACGGTCGTGATGGAGACGCCGGCGGCGGCGGCCACGTCCCGGATTCCCGCTCGTCCCTGCCGACCGCCGCGCCGGGGTGTCTCCGTCCGGCTCACCTGGTGCTTCCCTGCTGCTGTCATGGCGAGCCGATAGTAGGGCTCGGACAGGGGGTTGGCCCGGCTGCATATTCACTCACTGGCAGGCACGTTTTTGCATGATCATCATGCGCCAAGTGCCTTGTAAAGAAAGGGCGTTGGCTGGATCCATCGTTATGTGTCATGCATCGAACCCTTTGGGCCTACTAAACGGCCGATGTCTCGAAGAGGTCTCATCTCACCTCTTCGAGGGACGCGCGCCACGGCGTGAGCCACCGGCGCACGTCAAGGAGAGAAGCGCTCCCCCCGATTTCCGGGCGCACCGGACGATTGGTCGCTTCCACCATTCGCAGCAGCGCCCAATCCTCATAAGGTGAGCAGTATTGATGTGTACAGACGGTCGAGGAGGACCTGCGGTGAGCGAGACGAGCCCCAAGCTGCGCGCCGAGCTGGACGGCGTCCCCGCCTATGTGCCGGGCAAGCCGGCTGCTGCCGACGGACCGGTTGCGTTCAAGCTGTCCTCCAACGAGAACCCGTATCCTCCGCTGCCCGGTGTGATGGAGTCCGCCCTCGCCGCAGCCGCGAACTTCAACCGCTACCCGGACATGGCCTGCACCGGTCTGATGAACGAGCTGGCCGACCGTTTCGGTGTGCCCGTCTCCCATCTCGCCACCGGAACCGGCTCGGTCGGTGTGGCGCAGCAGCTGCTCCAGGCCACCTCGGGGCCGGGCGACGAGGTCATCTACGCCTGGCGCTCCTTCGAGGCGTACCCGATCATCACGCAGGTCAGCGGTGCGACCTCGGTGAAGGTCCCGCTGACCGACGGTGAGGTGCACGATCTCGACGCGATGGCGGACGCGATCACGGACCGCACCCGACTGATCTTCGTCTGCAATCCGAACAACCCGACCGGCACGGTGGTGCGCCGGGCCGAGCTGGAGCGGTTCCTCGACCGGGTGCCGAGCGATGTCCTGGTGGTGCTCGACGAGGCGTACAAGGAGTTCATCCGCGACGTCGAGGTGCCGGACGGCATCGAGATCTACCGGGACCGGCCCAATGTGGCGGTGCTGCGGACGTTCTCCAAGGCCTACGGCCTGGCAGGACTGAGGGTCGGCTTCGCCGTTGCCCATGAGCCGGTGGCGGCGGCGCTGCGCAAGACGGCGGTGCCCTTCGGGGTCAGCCAGCTCGCGCAGGACGCGGCGGTGGCCTCGCTGCGCGCCGAGGACGAACTCCTGGGGCGGGTCGGCTCCCTGGTGTGCGAGCGCGACCGGGTGCAGCGGACGCTGGCGGAGCAGGGCTGGACGGTGCCGGAGTCCCAGGCGAACTTCGTCTGGCTGCGGCTCGGGGACCGTACCGCCGACTTCGCCGCGGTCTGCGAGCGGGCCGGTGTGGTGGTCAGGCCGTTCGTGGGCGAGGGCGTGCGGGTCACGATCGGGGAGGACGAGGCGAACGATCTGTTCCTGAAGGTGACGGAGTCGTACCGCAAGGACCTGTAGAGCGGCGCGCGGCCACCTGCGCGTACCTGAGGCCCCGGGCCCCGCACCTCGTCCGTCGAGGTGCGGGGCCTTCGCGTTCGAGGCGGCGGGCGCAGCCCGGGCCGCGGCGGTTCGGGGGTGTCTGCTTCGGGGGGATTGATCGGAACATCCGAAGAGGGGTACCCCGCCCGAACGTCCCGAAAGTCCGTGCGCCATAATTGCTTGTGAATGTGAACGCGTTCACAAGCGTGTCCTGTTTCATCCCGTGATTAGTCGGATTTAATGGGCAAATTGCCGGTGCGACTACGGTGACGTAAGGAGAAGACGACGTGGAGCTAGCTCTGGCGCCGGAAACCCTGGCGCGATGGCAGTTCGGTATCACCACCGTCTACCACTTCCTGTTCGTCCCCCTGACGATCTCTCTCGCCGCGCTCACCGCCGGCCTGCAGACCGCCTGGGTGCGTACGAACAAGGAGAAGTACCTCAGGGCGACGAAGTTCTGGGGCAAGCTTTTCCTGATCAACATCGCCATGGGCGTCGTCACCGGCATCGTCCAGGAGTTCCAGTTCGGTATGAACTGGTCCGACTACTCGCGGTTCGTCGGTGACATCTTCGGTGCCCCGCTCGCGTTCGAGGCTCTGATCGCCTTCTTCTTCGAGTCCACCTTCATCGGCCTGTGGATCTTCGGCTGGGACAAGCTCCCGAAGAAGATCCATCTCGCCTGCATCTGGATGGTCTCCATCGGAACCATCCTGTCCGCGTACTTCATCCTGGCGGCCAACTCCTGGATGCAGCACCCGGTGGGTTACCGCATCAACAAGGAACGCGGCCGGGCCGAGCTCACCGACTTCTGGCATGTGCTCACCCAGAACACCGCGCTCGCCCAGTTCTTCCACACCATCACCGCCGCCTTCCTCGTCGGAGGCGCGTTCATGGTCGGTATCGCCGCCTTCCACCTGGCGCGCAAGAAGCACATCCCGGTGATGCGGACCTCGCTGCGGCTCGGTCTGATCACCGTGGTGATCGCCGGGCTCCTCACCGCCATCAGCGGTGACCAGCTGGGCAAGGTCATGTTCAAGCAGCAGCCGATGAAGATGGCCGCCGCCGAGGCGCTCTGGGAGGGTCAGGACGCGGCGCCCTTCTCGATCTTCGCGGTCGGCGACGTGGCCAAGGGCCACAACACCGTGGAGATCTCCATCCCGGGGATACTGTCCTTCCTCGCGGACGACAACTTCACCTCGTACGTCCCCGGCATCAACGACATCAACAAGGCCGAGCAGGAGAAGTTCGGCCCCGGCGACTACCGGCCCAACATTCCGGTCGCCTTCTGGAGCTTCCGCTGGATGATCGGTTTCGGGATGGCGTCCTTCGCTCTCGGCCTCCTCGGACTGTGGCTGACGCGGAAGAAGTTCATGCTGCCGCCGGGGATGCGGACCGGCGAGGACGAAGTGCCCCATCTGGTCCTCTTCAAGAACAAGGCCCTCAGCCCCAAGCTCGCCAAGTGCTACTGGATCGTCGCGATCTGGACGCTGCTCTTCCCGCTGATCGCCAACTCCTGGGGCTGGATCTTCACCGAGATGGGCCGTCAGCCCTGGGTCGTCTACGGCGTGTTCCAGACCCGCGACGCGGTCTCCCCCGGCGTCTCGCAGGGCGAGGTGCTCACCTCGATGATCGGCTTCACCCTGCTCTACGCCGCACTTGCGGTGATCGAGGTCAAGCTGCTCGTGAAGTACATCAAGGCCGGACCGCCGGAACTCACGGAGGCCGACCTCAACCCGCCCACCAAGATCGGCGGCGACGACCATGACGACGCCGACCGGCCGATGGCCTTCTCCTACTGAGAGCAGAGGAGCTGAGAGATGGAACTCCACGACGTCTGGTTCGTACTCATCGCCGTCCTCTGGACCGGCTACTTCTTCCTGGAGGGATTCGACTTCGGAATCGGTGTCCTCACCAAGCTGCTGGCCCGTGACCGCAAGGAGCGCCGGGTTCTGATCAATACGATCGGCCCGGTCTGGGACGGCAACGAAGTGTGGCTGCTCAGCGCGGGCGGTGCGACCTTCGCCGCATTCCCCGAGTGGTACGCCACCCTGTTCTCCGGTTTCTACCTGCCGCTGCTGATCATCCTGGTCTGCCTGATCGTGCGGGGCGTCGCCTTCGAGTACCGGTCGAAGCGGCCCGAGGAGAAGTGGCAGGCCAACTGGGAACACGCGATCTTCTGGACCTCGCTGATCCCGGCGCTCCTCTGGGGCGTGGCCTTCGGGAACATCGTGCGCGGCGTGAAGATCAACGCCGACATGGAGTACGTGGGCAACTTCTGGGACTTGCTCAACCCGTACGCCATCCTCGGTGGACTGGTCACGCTCACCCTCTTCACCTTCCACGGTGCCGTGTTCGCGGGACTCAAGACCGTCGGAGACATCCGGGAGCGGTCGCGCAAGCTGGCGCTGAAGCTGGGGCCCGTCACCGCGGTGCTCGCCCTCGGCTTCATGATCTGGACTCAGCGCGACAACGGCGACGGCTGGAGCCTGCTGGCGATGGGCATCGCCGTGGTGGCACTGGTCGCCGCGATCGGTGCGATCGCCGCAGGACGCGAGGGCTGGGCGTTCGCGTTCTCCGGCGTGACCGTCGCGGCCGCGGTCGCCATGCTCTTCCTGACGCTCTTCCCGAACGTCATGCCGTCCTCGCTGAACGACGCCTGGAATCTCACGGTCACCAACGCCTCGTCCACCCCGTACACGCTGAAGATCATGACCTGGTGTGCCGGGATCGCCACCCCGGTCGTCCTGCTCTACCAGGGCTGGACGTACTGGGTGTTCCGCAAGCGCATCGGTACGCAGCACATCGCCGAAGCGCACTGAGCGCATCTGGCCCGCCGACCGAGCCCACTGGGAGCTGTTTCACGTGAAACCGATCGACCCGCGCCTGCTCCACCACGCCCGAGCAACCCGCCTCTTTCTGGCAGCCCTGGTGGCACTCGGAGTTGTCGGTGCGGCGCTGGTCATCGCCCAGGCCATGCTCGTCGCCGAAGTGGTGGTGGGCGGGTTCGAGGACGGGCTGACCGTGGCGGGGCTGCGGACCCCGCTGATTCTGCTCGCCGCGGTGGCACTCGGCCGGGGGCTGGTCTCCTGGCTGACGGAACTGGCCGCGTACCGGGCAGGCGCCGCGGTCAAGTCCGAACTCCGCGGCCGGCTGCTGGAGCGGGCGGCCGCGCTCGGTCCCGGCTGGCTGAGCGGGCAGCGCACGGGCTCCCTGGTGGCACTCGCCACCAGGGGGGTCGACGCGCTCGACGACTACTTCGCGCGCTATCTTCCCCAGCTCGGTCTCGCGGTGGTCGTGCCGGTGGCGGTCCTGGCCAGGATCGTCACCGAGGACTGGGTCTCGGCGGCGATCATCGTGGTCACGCTGCCACTCATCCCGCTCTTCATGGTCCTGATCGGCTGGGCCACCCAGTCACGGATGGACCGCCAGTGGCGGCTGCTGTCCCGGCTCTCCGGACACTTCCTCGACGTGGTCGCGGGACTCCCGACGCTGAAGGTCTTCGGCCGTGCCAAGGCACAGGCCGAATCCATCCGCACCATCACCTCTCAGTACCGCCGGGCCACCCTGCGTACCCTGCGGATCGCGTTCCTGTCGTCCTTCGCCCTGGAGCTGCTGGCGACCCTGTCGGTGGCTCTTGTCGCCGTCACCATCGGCATGCGGCTCGTGCACGGTGAACTCGACCTCTACACCGGCCTGGTGGTGCTGATCCTGGCGCCCGAGGCCTATCTGCCGATCCGCCAGGTCGGAGCGCAGTACCACGCGGCCGCAGAGGGTCTCTCGGCCGCGGAGGAGATCTTCTCGGTCCTGGAGACCGAACCCCGGCCCGGCGGCACCGAGGGCATCCCGACGTCGCTGCGCCTGGAGCTGGAGGGAGTGACCGTACGGCACGAGGGCCGTACCGAACCTTCCCTGGACGGGGCCTCATTGGTGGTGGACGAGGGGGAGACCGTCGCCCTGGTCGGCCCGAGCGGCGTCGGGAAGTCCACCCTGCTCGATGTCGTCCTGGGATTCACGGCGCCCGACGAGGGGCGGGTGCGGGTCGGTGGCATCGATCTGGCGACGCTGGCGCCCGAGCGCTGGCGGGAGCGGATCGCCTGGGTGCCGCAGCGTCCCTATCTGTTCGCGGGCACGATCGCGGAGAACGTACGGCTGGCGCGGCCGGACGCGGACGACGACGCGGTGACCGCCGCGCTGCGGGACGCGGGCGCGTACGACTTCGTCGCGGAACTGCCGGACGGTGCCCGGACACTCCTCGGTGAGGACGGTGCGGGTCTCTCCGCCGGTCAGCGTCAGCGGCTCGCGCTCGCGCGGGCCTTCCTCGCCGACCGGCCGCTGCTGCTGCTCGACGAGCCGACCGCGAGCCTGGACGGCGAGACGGAAGCGGGAATCGTCGAGGCGGTACGGAGACTGGCGGCGGGGCGGACCGTGCTGCTGGTGGTGCACCGCCCGGCGCTGCTCTCGGTGGCCGACCGGGTGGTGGCGCTGGAACCGGGCGTGGCCCTTCGCCCGGGGAAGCCCGAGCCGTCCGCCGCGATGCCACGGCCCACGAGCGCAGCCGCCGACGGAAGCGACGCGCCGTCGGACCGCGAGGCGCTGCGGGACACCGCGGCCCGCTCCGGGCAGGTCCTCGCCCGGGTCAGGGAGGCCGCCGGGGCGCAGCGCGGGCGGCTGGCACTCGCGCTGTTGCTGGGAAGCCTCGCCCTGGGTTCGGCCGTCGGGCTCATGGCCGTCTCCGGCTGGCTGATCTCCCGCGCCTCCGAACAGCCCCCCGTGCTCTATCTGATGGTCGCCGTCACCGCGACCCGTGCCTTCGGCCTCGGACGGGCCGTCTTCCGCTATGCCGAGCGTCTGGTGTCGCACGACGCGGTGCTCACGATGCTCGCCGAGCTGCGCGTCGCGGTCTACCGGGGCCTGGAGCGCGTCGCCCCGGCCGGTCTGCGCCGGACCCGGCGCGGCGACCTGCTCTCCCGGCTCGTCGCCGATGTCGACGCCCTCCAGGACTACTGGCTGCGCTGGCTGCTGCCCGCCGGGACCGCCGTCGTGGTGGGAGCGGCGACCGCCGGATTCATCGGCTGGATGCTGCCCGCGGCGGGCGTGGTGCTGGCCGCCGGACTGCTGCTGGCCGGAGTGGGAGTGCCGTTGGTCGGTGTGGCCTGCTCCCGCCGTGCGGAACGCCGACTGGCCCCGGCACGCGCCGACCTGGCTGTCCGGATCACCGATCTGCTCGGCGGGACCGCCGAACTGACCGTTGCGGGGGCCCTGTCCGACCGCCGGGCGCGTGCCCGGGAGGCCGACGGGGTCCTGACCCGCATCGCCGCCCGCGCGGCGACCTCCACCGCCCTCGGTGGTGGTCTCATCGCTCTGATCGGCGGCCTCACCGTCGTCGTCACCGCACTCGTCGCCCTCCCGGCCGTGCACGACGGGCGGCTCGCCGGTGTGGAGCTCGCGGTGGTCGTGCTCACGCCGCTGGCCGCCTTCGAGGCCGTGACCGGTCTGCCCCTCGCAGTCCAGTACCGGCAGCGGGTCAAGCGCAGTGCGGAGCGGGTGTACGAGGTGCTGGACACTCCGCTGCCGGTGAGCGAACCGGACAGCCCGGCAGCGGCACCCGGATCGCCCTTCCCGCTGGAGGTGCGAGGGCTGTCGGCCCGGTACGCGGGCACGGAACGGGATGCCCTGGAGTCCGTCGACCTGAGGCTGACCGTCGGCCGCCGGATCGCCGTCGTCGGCCCGTCCGGCTCCGGGAAGACGACCCTCGCGCAGGTTCTTCTCCGGTTCCTGGACGCGCGAGCGGGCACGTACCGGATCGGCGGGGTCGAGGCCGCCTCGCTGGGGGGAGATACGGTCCGGCGGTTCGTCGGGCTGTGTGCCCAGGACGCCCACATCTTCGACAGTTCCATCCGGGAGAACCTGCGGCTGGCCCGTACCGATGCCACGGACGAGGAACTGCGGGCCGCTCTCGACCGGGCGCGGCTGCTCGACTGGGCCGAGGCGCTGCCGGACGGGCTCGACACGCTCGTCGGTGAACACGGAGCACGCCTCTCCGGTGGCCAGCGACAGCGCCTCGCGCTGGCACGGGCGATCCTCGCCGACTTCCCCGTACTGGTTCTGGACGAGCCCGCGGAGCATCTCGACCTGGCGACGGCGGACGCCCTGACGGCGGACCTGCTGGCCGCCACCCAGGGACGTACGACGGTGCTGATCACCCACCGTCTGCAAGGACTCGAAGCCGTCGACGAGGTGGTGGTGCTGGATGCCGGCCGGATCGTGCAGCGGGGCCCGTACGCCGATCTCGCCGCCGGGGAAGGCCCGTTGCGCCGGATGCTGGATCGCGAGCGGGAGACCGTGCAGGAGGCCGGCACAGCTGTGGGCGTACCGGCGTGAGCCGGACGGCACATTAGCCAACTTTCGCCACCAATAGGGACTAACTAGTCTCGGGGTATGCCAGAGCAGGACCCCAAGGACTCACTCGAAGCCGCGACGCGGGCGACCCGCAGCCTGCAGGGCCTGTCCACCGAACTCACCGCTCGGGTGCCGCAGCTGCTGGAGGCCATGCGTTCCGTCGGTACGGGCCTTGAACTGCACTCCACCCTCGACCGGATCTGCGAGACCGCGGCCGAACTCGCCCATTGCCGCTATGCCGCCATCGGCGTCGTCGACGAGGAGGGTGAGGGGCTCTCCGATTTCGTCACGTACGGAGTGCCGGACGAAGTGGCGCGCGAGATCGGGCGCCGCCCCGACGGACACCGGGGACTGCTCGGAGCGCTGATCCACGATCCGGTTCCGGTGAGGCTCGCCGATCTCACGGCCGATCCGAGGTTCGCCGGGTTCCCGCCCGGCCACCCCCCGATGCGGACCTTCCTCGGCGTTCCGATCCGCGTACAGGGAGAGATCTTCGGAAATCTCTATCTGGCCGAGAAGGACGACGGAGGCGAGTTCAACGACTACGACCTGCACATGGTGCGGGTGCTCGCCACGGAGGCCGGGATCGCCATCGGCAACGCCCGGCTGTACGAGGCGGCGCGCCAGCGCGAGCGCTGGATCGACGGTTCGGTGGCCGTGACCACCGCCCTGCTCTCCGGCGGTGACGCCGATGACGCGCTCTCCGTCGTCGCCGAACAGGCCCGCCATCTCGCCGCGTCCGCCGCCGGGATCGTGCTGCTGCCGGCGGAGGGTGGCGGCCTGGAGATCGTCGCGGTCTCCGCGGACGACAACGCATCCGCCCCGCTGGGGGTGATCATCGGGCCGGAGAGCCCGGTGGCGGCGAAGCTGCTGGACGGCGAGGCGGTCTTCGTGGAGGACTCGGCCACCGATTCCCGCATGGTCACCAAGCTGGCCCACCACTTCGGCCCCAGCATGCTGCTGCCGCTGCACAGCGGTGGACGGGTGCTGGGCGCGCTCGCCACCCCTCGCGGCCGGGGCGGCAGGCCGTTCACCGAGACGGAACGGGCCCTCGCCACCCAGTTCGCCTCGCAGGCCGCACTCGCGCTGATGATGGCGGAGGCCCAGCGGGACCGGGAACGGCTCGCGGTCTACGAGGACCGTGACCGGATCGCCCGCGATCTGCACGACCTGGTCATCCAGCGGCTGTTCGCCACCGGAATGATGCTGGAGAGCGCCCAGCGCAGGTCGGACGTGCCCGAGGTGCAGACCGGTGTCGGCCGGGCGGTCGACGAACTGGACGTGACCATCCAGGAGATCCGTACCGCGATCTTCGCGCTGCAGCAGGAGCCCGCGGAGGCGCCGTCCGGGCTGCGCACCCGTGTCCTGCGCGAGATCAACATGGCGGCGGTCCCGCTGGGTTTCAAGCCCTCGCACCGCTTCCTCGGCCCGGTCGACTCGCTGGTGGGGGAACTGACCGGGAAGAACCTTATTGCTGCGCTGCGGGAGGCGCTGTCCAATGCCTTCCGGCATGCCGAGGCCTCGTCGATCGACGTGGTCGTCGACGCGACCGTTGCGCTGCCCGACGGGAGGGACGCGGTGCGGCTGTCGGTCGCCGACGACGGGGTGGGCATACCGGACAGCGGCCGACGCAGCGGACTGCGGAACCTGGCACGGCGGGCGGAGTCGCTGGGTGGTGCGAGCTGGTTCGGGCCCGGCATCGGGGAGGACGGGGGCGGCACGACGGTGGTGTGGGAGGCGCCGATCTGAGTCGGTGGCGGGGTGCTCAGGGTCCGGCTTCGCGGCGGGCGCTGCCGCACGGCATCACCCGGCCGCGAGGCGGCCGAGCACGTCGTACGGGGTGAAGGCCCAGGCCTCGCGCCGGGCGCGGGCCTCCGCCTGCCGCACAGCGGGCAGGCGCAGGCATCGGCCCGCCGTGTCGGGCATCAGGCGTCGGGCGCGGGCCTTCAGCCTGCCGTGTCGGGCATCCGGCGTTCGGCGAGGATCCGTTCGATGACGACCGCGACGCCGTCGTCGCCGTTGGTGGTGGTCCGGCCCGAGGCGGCGGCGAGTGCGGCCGGGTGGGCGTTGCCCATCGCGTACGAGGTGCCCGCCCAGCTGAGCATCTCCACGTCGTTGGGCATGTCACCGAAGGCGACGACCTCGGCGGGCGAGATGCCGCGCTCGGCGCAGCAGAGCGCCAGGGTGCTGGCCTTGGAGACTCCGGGGCCGCTGATCTCCAGCAGGGCCGTGGGACTGGACCGGGTGAAGGAGGCGCGGTCGCCGGCCGTTGCGCGGGCCAGGGAGAGGAAGTCGTCGGGGGGCAGCTCGTCGTGGTGGGCGAGGAGCTTCAGCACGGGGGCGCCGCTGCCGGGCGTCTCCTCGTGCAGCAGCTTCTCGGCGACGGCGACGGTGGCGCCGGGGTCCAGGTGGAAGGGCGGGTAGGCCGGTTCGTAGTGGATGCCCGTGCTCAGTTCGACAGCGAAGGAGGTACCGGGTGCGGCGGCGCGCAGGGTGTGCACGACGTCCAGGGCGATGTCGCGCGGCAGCGGTCGGACCTTGACCAGCTTGCCGTCCGCGTGCAGATCGGCGACCGCGGCGCCGTTCGCGCAGATCGCCAGGCCGTGGCCGTGGACGTGGTCGCTGACGACATCCATCCAGCGGGCCGGGCGTCCGGTGACGAAGAAGACCTCGATACCGGCCTCCTCGGCGGCGGCGAGCGCGGCGACCGTACGGGCCGAGACGGTCTTGTCGTCGCGCAGAAGGGTGCCGTCCAGGTCGGTGGCGATCAGCCGGGGAGCGGCAGGCGAAGGCGAGTCGGTAGCTGAGGTCACACGCTCATTCTCGCGTACGAAGCCGCACGGGCGTGCGGAGGGGCGCACATATGAGGATGCGCACCGCTGACCGGGGAACATGCCATGTGAATATGCCAGTGGTTTGGGTCCGCGGTGCCGGGCCGATCGGCTGTGACGTGGGCCGATCGGCCGCGGCGACGGGCCGGTGGAAGGTTGTGCCGGGTCCGCCGGGGGGAGGTCCCGGCGGACAGGTCGGCGGTCGCGCCGGGTTCGTCAGGGGGCGAGCTGGGCCAGGCCCTCGGTGGCGATGCGCTCGAAGATCTTCTCGTCCGCCGCGAAGTCGGAGTCCTGGATCGGCCAGTGGACGACGATCTCCGTGAAGCCGAGGGCGAAGTGGGTGCCCGCGAAGTCGACGAAGGCGTCGACGGACCGCAGCGGTCGGTCCGGGGTGAAACCGGTGAGCAGGATCTTGTCGACCCCGTCGACGTTCCGGCCGATGGACTCGCAGGCCGCGCCCAGCTTGGTGATCTGTCCCCGGATGGCCTCCACGGACTGTTCCGGGGTCCCCGTCTCGTAGAGCTTGGGGTCTCCCGTGGTGACCCAGGCCTGGCCGTATCGCGCGGCCAGCTTCATCCCGCGCGGCCCGGTGGCGGCCACCGCGAACGGCAGCCGGGGCCGCTGGACACAGCCGGGGATGTTCCGCGCCTCGTTCGCTGCGTAGAACCGGCCCTCGTACGTCACCGAGGGCTCGCGGAGCAGCTGGTCGAGCAGCGGCACGAACTCGTCGAAGTGGTCTGCACGCTCGCGCGGCGTCCACGGCTCCTCGTCGCCCCGGCGCAGCGTCGTGGCGTCGAAGCCGTTGCCGCCTGCGCCGATACCGAGCGTGATCCGTCCGCCGGAGACGTCGTCCAGCGTGATGAGGTCCTTGGCCAGCGTGACGGGGTGCCGGAAGTTGGGGGAGGTGACGAGGGTGCCCAGGCGCATCCGCTGGGTGACGGCGGCCGCGGCGGTGAGAGTCGGCACCGCGCCGAACCAGGGTCCGTCGCGGAACGTCCGCCAGGACAGGTGATCGTAGGTGTAGGCGGCGTGGAACCCCATGTCCTCGGCGCGCTGCCAGAACTTCTGGCCCTCGTTCCAGCGGTGGATCGGAAGAATCACAGTGCTCAGACGCATGCCTACGACGATACGGCTCCCGAAGCGGGCTCCGTTTCCGTGGCGGCGCGGGGGCCTGGCCGGGACCGGCCGTGGGGTCAGCCGCGCAGACGCAGGAACGCGGGCGGCACGGCATCCGTGAGCCAGACGCCGTTGGCGCTGACGTAGAAGGTGTGGCCCGCGCGGTGCATCGCGCCCGCGTCCACGGACAGGACGACGGGACGGCCGCGCCGGGCGCCGACCCGGGTCGCCGTCTCGCGGTCGGGCGAGAGATGGACATGCGTACGGTTCATGGGACGCAGGCCCTCGCTACGGATCGCATCCAGTGCGTGTCCCACCGTGCCGTGGTAGAGGTATGCGGGCGGCTCGGCCGCCGGGAGAGCGAGGTCCACCGGGACGGTGTGCCCCTGGCTGGCGCGGATACGGCCGTCCTCGACCGCGAAACGCCGCTTGTCGTTGACGGCGACCACGTGGTCGAGCTCGGTCCGGCTGATGGGGAAGTTGTTGCGGGCCATCGCGCGCAACAGTTCATCGATCGCCACCCAGCCGTTGGCGTCGAGAGTGATCCCGATCCGTTCCGGTTGGTGCCGCAGATGTTTCGAGAGGTACTTGGACACCTTGACGGTGCGTCTTTCGTCCATCCCGCCAGAGTGCCCGCAGCGGTCTTTCGTGTGCATCCGGATTTCACCTGCCGATTCACTTCAGCAATTTTATTCGCCGAAGCAATTTTCGTCCACAGGTTTGATCCACAGCCAACTCGACTTATCCACAGAGTAATTGGCGATTCTGTGGACAAGTCAGTTTGATATCAGTCGGCTTGGTCAATATGCCTTGTTTCAGAGTGATATGAGGTGAGTGCGTTCAATGTCCTTGCCTGTACCTCGCGTTCGGCGGCGGCGGAGATGAAGGCGGGCACGTTGTCCGGGCCAACCAGATCCTGCACGGCATCAAGTGTCCGCGCCGCAAGGGCGATCTGTCGTGTCGTCGATGCCGCGGACCTGGAAGGGAACGGAGTGTCCGCGTCGAGGTGGTGCCGCAGGTGGCGGGTGGCGAACATGCGCATGGCGCGGGCCAGTTCCGCGTCCACCGTCTGCTGGGCCAGCGGACGCAGCCTGCGCACCATGGCGGCCGCTTCCGTCGCGTCCGTGTCGGTGGGCGGGCGATGACCGAGATAGCGCGCGAAAACATGCTCGGTGGTGAACTCCAGGAAACGAGAGGCGATCTGCTCGACCCGACCGCGAAGTTCCCTCAGATGCCCGGAGATTGCGCTGAGCGGTACCCCGGCCGCGTACAACTCGACTGCCACGGCCAGCTCTTGCGGGCTGGGAACCAGGAACTCGTCGTCCTTCCCCGGCACGGGTTCGAGCACGCCGAGATCCACCGCCTCGGCGACCGCGTCGTCGTCGGGGCTTCCGCCGAACCTGCTGTTCAGCTCGGCCCGGGTGATCCGGTCGGCCTGCTCGTCCGTCCAGGGGCCGTGCACCTCCGCGACGAGCCCCAGCACCCCGCCCAGACCGCGGCCCGTGTCCCAGGCGTCCAGGAGTTCCTTGATGCTGGCCAGGGTGTAACCGCGGTCCAGCAGATCGGCGATCTGCCGGAGCCGGGCCAGGTGGGTGTCCCGGTACACATTGGCCCGGCCGCGCCGTTCCGGCGTCGGCAGCAGGCCGCGGTCCTGGTAGGCGCGGATCGTACGGACCGTGGTGCCGCTCGCATGCGCCAGGTCCTCGATCCGGTACTCGGCGGCCCGGTGCTCCCCCGCCGACGACTGCCCGAAGCCGCTCACAGCGGCGGCTTCAGCCGGGCGATGGCGCGCAGCGCGCCGGGGCTGAGTCGGGACAGGAACCGGGCCCCGCGGGCCTCCGGCGTCACCGGTACGACGGCCTGGTCGCGCACCACCGCCTTGAGGATCGCATCGGCGACCCTCTCCGGCGGATAGTTGCGGAGCCCGTACAAGCGGCTGGTCCGCTTGCGCAGACGCTTCTCCTCCGCCGCGTCGGCACCGGCGAAGTGTGCCGTCGCGGTGATGTTCGTGTTGACGATGCCGGGACAGATGGCGCTGACCCCGATCGACCGGTCGGCGAGCTCGGCCCGCAGACACTCGCTGAGCATCAGCACGGCCGCCTTGGACGTGCTGTACGCGGGCAGCGCCCGGGACGGCTGGTAGGCGGCGGCGGAGGCCGTGTTGACGATGTGGCCACCCTGGCCGCGTTCGGCCATCTGCCGGCCGAAGATCCGGCAGCCGTGGATGACGCCCCACAGATTGACGTCGAGGACGTTCCTCCAGTCCTCGCTGGTGGTCTCCAGGAAGGAGCCGGACAGCCCGATCCCGGCGTTGTTGACCAGGACGTCGACGATGCCGTACTCGGCGGCGACCTTCTCGGCGAGCTTCTCCATCGCCTGTTCGTCGCTGACGTCGACCGCTTCCCCCCAGGCGGCCGGGGAGCCGATCAACCGGGCCATCTCCGCCGTCCTGGCCGCCCCCTCCGCGTCCCGGTCCACGGCCACCACCCGGGCACCCGCCTCGGCGAAGGCGAAGGCCGTGGCCCGGCCGATGCCGCCGGCCGCGCCCGTCACCAGGACCAGCTGTCCACCGAACCGGTCCGCGTACGCCCCCGACGGCGCGGTGCCCTGTACCGGCCGGCCATCCGCCCGTGCCGCCTCGTTGGCGGCGACGAACTCGCTGATCCAGGCGGCGAGCCGGTCCGGCCTGGTGCGGGGCACCCAGTGCTTGCCCGGCAGGGAGCGGCGCACCAACTGCGGCGCCCACAGCTCCAGTCGGTCGTACAGCTTCTCCGAAAGGAAGATGTCGCCGGTCGGTGTGATGAGCTGGACCGGGACATGCGCATAGGCATCGGTGCGTGGCCGGCGTAGCCGGGCCCGGACGTTGTCCCGGTAGAGCCAGGCGCCGTGCGCCGCGTCGCTGGGCAGCGAGGACGTCGGATAGTCGCCCGCGGGCACCTTCTCCATCCGTTCGAGAATCCGCGGCCACTGCCTGCCGAGCGGGCCGCGCCAGGCGAGCTCGGGCAGGACCGGTGTATGCAGCATGTAGACGTACCAGGACTTGGCACCCTGGCCGAGCAGCTGGCCGACCCGGCGCGGAGTGGGCCGGGTCATCCGCTGCTTGATCCAGTGCCCGAAGTGATCCAGGGAGGGCCCGGACATCGAGGTGAACGAGGCGATCCGGCCCTCGGTCCGCTTGACCGTCACGAACTCCCAGGACTGGACCGACCCCCAGTCGTGCCCGACCAAATGCACCGGACGGTCCGGGCTCACCGCGTCGGCGACGGCCAGGAAGTCATCGGTGAGCTTCTCCAGGGTGAACCCGCCGCGCAGTGGTTTCGGAGCAGTGGACCGGCCGTGGCCGCGCACGTCGTACAGCACGACGTGCCACTGGTCGGCGAGCTGCCTCGCCACGTCCGTCCAGACCTCCTTGCTGTCCGGGTAGCCGTGCACGAGAACGACCGTGGGTCGTGACTCGTCCCCCAACTCGACCACGCACAGCTCGATTCCGCCCGTACGCACCCGGCGCTCGCGCGCCCCCGGCAGATTCCGCGGACTCATGCCGCCACCCTCTCCTCGGCCCAGCGCCGCACATGCGGCAGATCGTCGTCCAGCCAGAAGGCGCTCTGTTCGGGGTCCTTGGAGTCCGTGACCACCAGGATCTCCTCGAACTTGGCGCCGGTGCCCCGGAATCCGAGGTGCGGTTCCACCGCCCACAGCCCGGGCCGCGGGGGATGGTCGGAGAAGCGGTACGGGCTCCACAGCGGCGACCAGCCGTCCCGGTGCCCGTGCAGCGCGTCGCTCAGCAGCCCCTTGAGCGACTGGGTGCCGAAGCCGAACACATGCGGGGACCACCGACGCTCGGTGACACGGTCGATCTTGTGGGCGATCACCCCGAAGGGATAGGCGCGATGCCTGTTGGCGTATCCCTGCCTGATCATCAGGCGTTCGACGTCCTCGTAGATCTCGCGCAGCGAACGCCGCTCACGCACCTCGCGCAGAATGAGCTCGCGGTGGACCTCCAGGTCGGCCAGGAGCCTGTCGTGCAGGGGATTGAGCCCGAGACAGCCGGAGTAGCCGATGTCCGCCGTGAAGCCCTTGTACACCGGTGCCATGTCGAGGATGAACGGCATCCCCGGCTCCAGCTCGCGGTTGGTCGGGAAGAACTGCAGGGGCACCTTGAACCCGGCGAAGGCGGTGCGGTCACCGAACCAGGCGAAGGGGAGGTGGAACCAGTCCCGCACGCCGCGCGCGCGCAGCCAGTCGCGCTGCATCCGGGCCGCCTCGCGCTCGGTCACACCCGGAGCGAGCCGGCCGGCGACCGCCTGGGCGCAGTCGTAGGCGAGACGCTGTACTTCCCTGAAGCCCCTCAGTTCCGGGGCCCGTTCGTCCTTCACTGCCGAGGTCATGCCACCGTCCGTTCCCTGCCGTGTGCGGTACGTGCCCGTAACGTGACACTGATGAATGTGACAATGTCCGGCGGTCACGTCAAGAGGGGCGGGGAGACCTGTGGACAACTCGGGGGACGCCCTCCCCCGACGGGGTAGCTCCTCCCTTGTGGTGGTCCCCCTACGGGTCCGTACATCTGGAGTCTGATGCGCATCCAGCCGCCAGGGCTGACGTCGGCTGTGGCGCACGCCACTATCTTCGAAGACGTGACTGTGATCGCGACCGAAAGCCTGAGCAAGCGGTTCCCCCGGGTGACCGCGCTTGACCGGCTCTCCTTGGACATCGGGCCCGGTGTGACCGGCCTGGTGGGTTCCAACGGAGCCGGCAAGTCCACATTGATCAAGATTCTGCTGGGTCTGTCCCCCGCCACCGAAGGCCGGGCCGCGGTACTCGGGCTCGATGTCGCCACCGACGGCGCCGCCATCCGGGAGCGGGTGGGCTACATGCCCGAGCACGACTGTCTGCCCCCGGACGTCTCGGCCACCGAGTTCGTCGTCCACATGGCGCGGATGTCCGGACTCCCGCCGACGGCAGCGCGCGAGCGCACCGCCGACACGCTGCGCCACGTCGGTCTGTACGAGGAGCGTTACCGCCCCATCGGCGGCTACTCGACCGGCATGAAGCAGCGCGTGAAGCTGGCCCAAGCGCTCGTCCACGACCCGCAGTTGGTCCTGCTCGACGAGCCGACCAACGGTCTGGACCCGGTCGGTCGTGACGAGATGCTCGGGCTGATCCGTCGCGTGTACACGGACTTCGGCATCTCGGTCCTGGTCACCTCGCATCTCCTGGGCGAGCTGGAACGCACCTGCGACCACGTCGTCGTCATCGACGGCGGCACACTCCTGCGTTCCAGTTCCACCAGCGACTTCACCCAGACCACGACGACCCTGGCGGTCGAGGTCACCGACAGCGACGCCCATCCGGACGGTACCGACGCGCTGCGGCAGGTCCTCATCAGGGCCGGCGTCGGACTCGTGGGTCACGACGGTCTCGACGGGCAGGGGCTGCCCGGAGCGGGTCACATCCTGCTGGTCGAGGCGGCCGGTGAGGAGACTTACGACATCGTGCGCGACGCCGTTGCCGGACTCGGACTCGGTCTCGTACGGATGGAGCAGCGGCGCCACCACATCGCCGAGGTCTTCCGCACCGAAGCGGAACCGCGGGCCGCTGCCGCCGCGCAGACCGTGCCCGCGGCCGTCGGGGCCGTACAGGAGAAGGGCCTTACAGCAGAAGGGGAGCGGCCGTGATGAGCACCGAGACCGGGACCGTGAGCGACACCTCCCGGATCCACAACATCGGGTACCGCTCCTACGACGGCAAGCGACTGGGCCGCGGGTACGCCCGGCGTTCGCTCTACTCCCAGTCGCTGCGGGGATCCTTCGGACTGGGGCGTTCCGCCAAGTCCAAGGTGCTGCCGATGCTGCTCTTCGGCGTGATGTGCATGATCTCGGCCATCATCGTCGCCGTCGCCATCGCCACCCCGGGGACCACGGCTCTCCCGATCAAGTACACGGCGTTCGCGATCTATATGCAGGCCCTCATCGGTCTCTTCCTCGCCGCGCAGGCACCGCAGTCGGTCTCCCGGGACCTGCGATTCAAGAGTGTGCCGCTGTACTTCTCCCGGCCGATCGAACGGGTCGACTACGTGGTCGCGAAGCTTGCGGCCATGGCGTCCGCGCTCTTCATTCTCACCGGGGCGCCACTCGTCATCCTCTATGTGGGGGCGCTGCTCGGGAAGTTCGACTTCGTCGAGCAGACCAAGGGGTTCGGACAGGGACTGGTGTCGGTGGCGCTGCTTTCCGTGCTCTTCGCCGGACTGGGACTGGTGATGGCCGCACTGACACCGCGCCGCGGTTTCGGTGTCGCCGCGGTGATCGCCGTACTGACCATCTCCTACGGCGCGGTCTCCACGGTCCAGGCCATCGCCTGGCAGACGGGTTCCGAGGGGGCCGTCCAGTGGCTGGGGCTGTTCTCCCCCATCACACTGATCGGCGGTGTGCAGACCGCGTTCCTCGGAGCGAACTCGGCCTTCCCCGGAGGGGAAGGCCCGGGGGCGGGGGCCGGTGTGGTCTATCTGATCGTTGTTCTCGCGCTCGTCGCCGGCTCGTACGCCGTGCTGATGCGCCGCTACCGGAAGGTCGGGCTGTGACCACCATCGAGATCGATCACACCTCGCGCTGGTTCGGCAATGTGGTCGCCGTCAACGACGTGAGCATGACGGTGGGACCGGGCGTCACCGGGCTGCTCGGCCCCAACGGCGCGGGGAAGTCCACGCTGATCAACATGATGGCCGGGTTCCTGGCCCCGTCGACGGGCACGGTCACGCTCGACGGTCGGCCGATCTGGCGCAATGAAGCGGTGTACAAGGACATCGGGATCGTGCCGGAGCGGGAAGCGATGTACGACTTCCTGACCGGCCGCGAATTCGTCGTCGCCAACGCGGAGCTGCAGGGACTCGATGACGCGGCGGCGCGGAAGGCGCTGGCGACGGTCGAGATGGAGTACGCGCAGGACCGCAAGATCTCGACGTACAGCAAGGGCATGCGCCAGCGCGTGAAGATGGCGTCCGCGCTGGTCCACGAACCGTCGGTGCTGCTGCTCGACGAGCCGTTCAACGGAATGGACCCGCGTCAGCGGATGCAGCTGATGGAGCTGCTGAGGCAGATGGGTGCCCAGGGCCGGACCGTGCTCTTCTCCTCCCACATCCTCGAAGAGGTCGAGCAACTCGCCTCGCACATCGAGGTGATCGTGGCGGGACGGCACGCGGCGTCCGGCGACTTCCGGAAGATCCGCCGACTGATGACGGACCGCCCGCACCGATATCTCGTGCGCTCCAGCGACGACCGTGCCCTCGCCGCCGCGCTCATCGCCGACCCGTCGACGGCCGGCATCGAGGTGGACCTGGGCGAACCGGCCCTGCGCATCCAGGCGGTCGACTTCGGACGCTTCACCGAACTGCTGCCGAAGGTCGCACGGGACCACGGAATTCGTCTTCTGACCGTTTCGCCGTCCGACGAGTCCCTCGAATCGGTCTTTTCCTATCTCGTAGCGGCCTGAGTAGTGGCCTGAAAGGAGCTGTGAAGCGTCATGTACGACCCCACAGTCGCCCGGCTCACCTACCGGGCCCTGCTCGGCCGACGCCGGGCCGCCATCCTCTTCGTCCTGCCGGCACTGCTGGTGGTCATCGCCGTGGCCGTGCGGATGTTCGCCGGAGTCGACGACCAGGTCGCCGCGGACGTGCTGGGCGGCTTCGCCATCGCCACGATGGTGCCGCTGATCGGCGTGATCGCCGGAACCGGAGCCATCGGCCCCGAGATCGACGACGGTTCGATCGTCTATCTGCTGGCCAAGCCGGTGAAGCGGCCGACGATCATCTTCACCAAGCTGATCGTGGCCATCGCCGTCACGATGGTCTTCTCAGCGTTGCCCACACTGATCGCGGGGCTGATCCTCAACGGTAACGGCCAGCAGATCGCGGTGGCCTACACCGTCGCGGCACTGGTCGCGTCGATCGCGTACAGCTCGCTGTTCCTGCTGCTGGGCACCGTCAGCCGGCACGCGGTCGTCTTCGGGCTCGTCTACGCGCTGGTGTGGGAGGCCCTGTTCGGCACCCTCGTGCCGGGGGCGCGCACGCTCAGCGTTCAGCAGTGGTCCCTCGCGGTCGCCGAGAAGGTGGGCGGGTCCGGAGCGATCACCTCGGATGTCGGACTGCCGGTCGCGACGGTCCTGCTGGCGGCGGTCACGGTGGTGGCGACCTGGTACGCGGGACAGAAGCTGCGCACGCTGAAGCTGGCCGGGGAGGAATGACCGGGAGGTTCCCGCCGGACACCTCTGCCGCGCTCCGTCCGTGAACGCGCCGAAATGCCGCAACCCTCGTCCTTCGGGCGGGGGTTGCGGTATTTCGGACAGTAGTACGCGTAACTGTACGGTTATCGGTTCGTTGGGCAGGGTGCGTAATAGGGATCTGTGACGTCGTAGCTTTCGTGAAACAGGGATTGCCGATGCCTGCGAGGCAGTGCCCGCCGGGTCGGTCATTGAGTGAGTGGCAACCGTGAGCGTCCTCCGCCCCTCAAGCCCGGGACAGGGCTGTCCATCGTCGGTTTCATGATCGGAAGACATGCCCATGCCCACGGAAATCGCCCTGCTCGAATCGCGTGCGCTGCGCGTCGAGCAGATGGGGCGCGTCGATGTCCTCGACAAGGTCAAGGGCCTTGTCATGCTCCCGGACGGAATTCACCTTCGCACAGAGGACGTGGCTCGGTACTTCGAAGTATCCACAGAGGTCATCAAGAAGGTGACCCAGCGGCATCGAGCCGAGGTCACAGAGAACGGGCTCGTGCTTCTGCGTGGCTCTGAGCTGCGGGAATTCCATAGGGACATGTTGTCCCTATGGAGCGGCGAGGGGGCTGACAGTTATCCACAGGCCGCCACTCGGCTCACTCTCTACACCCGCAGAACCGTCCTCAACGTAGCGATGCTTCTTCGCGACAGCGACATCGCGCGATGCGTCCGTACCTATCTGCTCGACGCCGAGCAGGACCTGCGTGCGGGCTATGCCTCGCTCGAACACCGCGTGACCCGGGTCGAGAGCTGCCTCGCCGGAGTGGGCAGCGCCCTTCAGGAACTCGGGCCCGTGCTCAACCGGATGTCGCACCGGCTCGACAGCCTCGACCGGAGGCTTGACGCCACCCATCAGGTCGTCGGCGCCATGAGCGTGCGGCTGGGCCGTCTGTCCGAGGACATCATCCGAATCGACGGCAGGATGGATGATCTGGCCCGCCACCTGAAGGATCTGAACCGCCGCAACAAGCAGCGCTGATCCGGGATCGCGGCCTCTCGGTGCTGCCTGGAAAATGGGTGGCACCGAAAGACCGTCCCGGGCAGAGTGGTGGGCGCAGTGCATACCGACGACAACCGCCGCATGCCGCAGACCGGGAGAGGAGCGCGACGATGACCGAGAGTCCGAGTCCGTCGAGTTCCCAGCAGGGCGGGCCCGAGCCGGCGCCGGAGTAGTCACCGAGAACTCCGCCGTGCCGATCGGCGCAGGACGCCCGGGGCGGCTTTCTCGCGCATCGCGCGGCCGCCCTCCCGGAGGATTGGCCGAGTGGTAAGGCAGCGGCTTGCTAAGCCGTCGTCGGGGCTGTAGACCCCGCGCGCGTTCGATCCGCGCATCCTCCGCAGCGAAAGTGCCGGGTGCACGTACGGCCGGCCGCTCCTTCCGCAGCCGGTCCGTACGCGTACCTGCACGGACGTCCGCTGGAGGCGCGCCTGCGAGGGCGCCCGGCAGAGACGTTTCCGTCAAGCCGTGGGGGTACGGCTGAGCAACCGCTCCAGCACCACGGCGATGCCGTCGTCCTCGTTGGACGCGGTGATCTCCTGCGCCACGGCCTTCAGGTCCGCGTGCGCGTTGGCCATCGCCACACCCCGCCGAGCCCAGGCGAACATCGGGATGTCGTTCGGCATGTCACCGAAGGCCAGCGTGTCCGCGGCCTTCACCCCCAGTCGGCGCGCGGCCAGCGAGAGTCCGGTCGCCTTGCTCAGCCCCAGCGGCAGGATCTCCACCACGCCGGGACCGGCCATGACCACGTCCACCAGATTGCCGACCGCCGCTCGCGCGGCTTTGGCCAGTGTGTCGTCGTCGAGATCGGGGTGCTGGATGTAGACCTTGTTCAGGGGGGCGGACCACAATTCGGCCGGGTCCTCGACGAAGAGGGCCGGAAGCGGCCCCTCCTGCACGCGGTAGCCGGGGCCGACCAGCACTTCGCCGTCGAGCCCGTCGCGGCTCGCCGCCAGCGCCAGCGGACCGACCTCGGCCTCGATCTTGGACAGCGCGAGACCGGCGAGCTGCCGGTCCAGCGTCAGTGAGGTCAGCAGTTTGCGTTCGCCCGCGTGGTAGACCTGCGCGCCCTGACCGCAGACCGCCAGGCCCTCGTAGCCCAGGTCGTCCAGGATGTGCCGGGTCCACGGGACCGCGCGGCCGGTGACGATGATGTGTGCGGCGCCGGCCTCGGTGACCGCGGCCAGCGCCGCACGGGTGCGCTCGGAGACCGTGTCGTCGTTACGCAGCAGCGTGCCGTCGAGATCGGTCGCGACGAGCTTGTACGGAAAGGTCACTTGGCGACCGGCTCCAGCACCTCGCGCCCACCCAGGTACGGACGGAGCACCTCGGGCACCCGTACCGAACCGTCGGCCAGCTGGTGGTTCTCCAGGATCGCCACGATCGTGCGCGGTACGGCGCAGAGCGTGCCGTTCAGCGTGGCCAGCGGCTGGACCTTCTTGCCGTCGCGCATCCGGACGGACAGCCGCCGCGCCTGGAAGCCGTCGCAGTTCGACGCGGACGTCAGTTCGCGGTACTTGCCCTGCGTCGGGATCCACGCCTCGCAGTCGAACTTCCGCGAGGCCGAGGCACCCAGGTCGCCGGTGGCGACATCGATCACCTGGAACGGCAGCTCAAGAGCGGTGAGCCACTGCTTCTCCCAGTCCAGCAGCCTGCGGTGCTCCGCCTCGGCGTCCGCCGGGTCGACGTACGAGAACATCTCGACCTTGTCGAACTGATGGACGCGGAAGATGCCCCGGGTGTCCTTGCCGTACGTGCCGGCCTCGCGGCGGAAGCACGGCGAGAAGCCCGCGTACCGCAGCGGCAGCTTGTCGGCCTCGATGATCTCGTCCATGTGGTAGGCGGCGAGTGGGACCTCGGAGGTGCCGACCAGGTAGTAGTCGTCCTTCTCCAGGTGGTACACGTTCTCCGCGGCCTGGCCGAGGAAGCCGGTGCCCTCCATGGCGCGCGGGCGGACCAGCGCCGGCGTCAGCATCGGGACGAAGCCCGCCTCGGTGGCCTGCGCGATCGCCGCGTTGACGAGGGCGAGCTCCAGCAGTGCGCCGACACCCGTCAGGTAGTAGAAGCGCGAACCGGAAACCTTGGCGCCGCGCTCCATGTCGATGGCGCCGAGCTTCTCGCCGAGTTCCAGGTGGTCCCTGGGCTCGAAGCCCTCAGCGCCGAAGTCACGGATCGTGCCGTGCGTCTCGAGGACGACGAAGTCCTCCTCGCCGCCGACCGGCACGTCCTCGTGGACGATGTTGCCGAGCTGGAGCATCAGCCTCTTGGCCTCGGCGTCGGCCTCGTCCTGCGCCGTGTCGGCAGCCTTGACGTCGGCCTTCAGCTGCTCTGCCTTCTTGAGGAGCTCGGCGCGCTCCTCGGGCGAAGCCTTGGGGATCAGCTTGCCGAGCGACTTCTGCTCGGAGCGGAGTTCGTCGAAGCGGACGCCGGACGTCCTGCGCCGTTCGTCGGCGGAGAGCAGGGCGTCGACGAGCGCGACGTCCTCTCCACGGGCGCGCTGGGAGGCGCGAACACGGTCGGGGTCCTCACGGAGCAGGCGAAGGTCAATCACCTCTCCAGGCTACCGGTGAGCGCTTCTCCTGCTCGAACCGATATCGCCAAGCGTGTCAGTTTGCCCGAATTGCCTGAATTGATAATGCTGAAGAGCATTACGGGTCTGGGTCGATCTCGACCGTCAATAAAAAGAGTTTACTCCCCTAAATGGGGCAGAAGGTGTCGACCGTCTTGACGTATCAGCCTTGCCCGGAAGGGGAGTTGACCGTCACTTGTCCACAGGCGTAGTCGTTCCGCAAGGTTATCCACAGGCTGTGAAGAAGATCTGTGGATGCCGGAAGTGATCATTCCGAAAAGTGTGTGAGGGCTCCTGGATTGTCGTCTCAAACCCGCTTCAGACGCTCGTTCGGGTGGGAATTCGCCCTACTGAAGAGTTGATCAACGGAATTGAGGTGACACGGCGCGACCGGGGTGGACTGTTGCCCTGTGGATGCATCTGGGTCGCCTGGGGTGATTTGTCGACGATGTCCCCTCGGGGTGTCGACTTGTCCCCAGGCCGTGAACCATGCCTGTGGATAACTCTGTGGATGACGAAAATCGGCCGATAGCAACAGCGGTGCGGGTGCGACGGACCCCGAGCGGCCCGGTCGCAAGCCGGGGAGAACCCTGGGCCGTCGCCTCCGTACCGTCGTCAGCCCCGGCCGTCCAGGTTGCGGGCCAGCCAGTCGGAGGCCTCTGTGAACTCCGCGTCCGACGTGCCCGCCCGCAGCGGCCGTACGTCCTGCGGTGCCACTCCGGCCCGCGGATACGAACCGAGGAAACGCACCTTCGGGCAGATCCGCTTCAGCCCCATCAACGCCTCGCCGACCCGACGGTCCGAGATGTGCCCCTCGGCGTCCACCGCGAAGCAGTAGTTCCCGATGCCCGCCCCCGTCGGTCGCGACTGGATCAGCATCAGGTTCACTCCGCGCACAGCGAACTCCTGGAGCAGTTCGAGCAGCGCTCCGGGGTGGTCCTCGCCCAGCCAGATGACCACCGAGGTCTTGTCCGCACCCGTCGGCGCGGCCGGCCGGGCCGGACGGCCGACCAGGACGAAGCGGGTCTGCGCGTTCGCCGCGTCATGGATCTCGGTCACCAGCGGTTCGAGACCGTAGGTCGCCGCCGCGAACTCACCCGCGAAGGCGGCGTCGTACCTTCCCTCCTGCACCAGCCGGGCACCGTCGGCGTTGGAGGCCGCGGATTCCCACACGACGTCCGGGAGGTGGGCGGCCATCCAGTTGCGCACCTGCGGCTGCGCGGCCGGATGCGCGGTGACCGACTTGATGTCGGACAGCTTGGTGCCCGGCCGCACCAGCAGTGCGAAGGTGATGGAGAGCAGCACCTCGCGATAGATCATCAGCGGTTCGCCGGCGGTCAGCTCGTCGAGCGTCGCGGTGATGCCGCCCTCGACGGAGTTCTCGATCGGTACGAGCGCCGCCGCGGCGGTCCCGTTGCGCACCGCGTCCAGAGCCACCGGTACGGAGACCATCGGCACGAGTTCGCGAGTGGCGGCTTCCGGGAGCGTACGGAGGGCGACCTCGGTGAAGGTGCCTTCAGGGCCGAGATATGCGTAGCGCGTGGCGGACATACCGTCACCCTAATCTGCCCCGGACGCTCAGGACTCCAGTAGCCGCTGACCCACGTACTCGCCGTCCGTCGCGCCGCCCGGCACCGCGAACAGACCACTGGCCTCGTGCCGGATGAACGAGGACAGGGCATCTCCCCGGTCCAGCTTTCGCTGCACCGGTACGAATCCACGCAGTGGATCCGCCTGCCAGCAGATGAACAGCAGCCCGGCGTCCAAAGACCCGTCCGCCGCGATGCCGTCGTGGTACGAGAAGGGGCGCCGCAGCATGGCCGCACCGCTGTTCTTCTCCGGGGAGGAGATCCGGGCGTGGGCATTGTCCGGGATCAGGAGCTTGCCGTCGGAGCCCGCCCGGTCGAGGTCCATCGCGGTGGTCTCGGTGCCGCCGCTCAGCGGAGCGCCGTCCTTCTTGCGGCGCCCTATGACCTGCTCCTGTCGCTGCACCGGGAGCTTCTCCCAGTCGTCGAGCAACATCCTGATCCGGCGGACGACCGCATACGAGCCGCCGGCCAGCCAGTCGTACTTCGTGTCGGTTCCGGCCGGGACGAAGACACGCCGGCCGAAGTCGCTGTCGGCGGGCTTCGGGTTGTTCGTGCCGTCCACCTGCCCCATCAGATTGCGAGCGGTCATCGGTTGCGCGGTGGCGCCGGGAGAGCGATTGAAGCCGTTCATCTGCCAGCGGACCCGGGCGGCCGGGGCTGCCTCCTTCTGTACGGCACGCAGCGCGTGGAAGGCGACGAGTGCGTCGTCGGCGCCGATCTGCACCCAGAGATCGCCGTTGGAGCGCTTGGCGTCGATGTGGTCGGCGGAGAACGGCGGCAGCGGGTCGAGCCCCGGTGGCCGGTGGTCGACCAGACCGGTGCGCTCGAAGAAGGTGCTGCCGAAGCCGAAGGTGATGGTCAGCGAAGAAGGTCCGGCATCCATCGCGATGCCGGTGTCATGGGCTGTGCCGTCCGCCGAACCGCTGTCGGCCGGTTCGCCGGCCATCAGGCGCCGGGCCATGTCCGACCACCGGCGCATCAGGGCGGCCGCCTCCTTCCGTCCCGCGCCGGGCGCCAGGTCGAAGGCGACCAGATGACCGCGTGCCTGAAGCGGAGTGGTGATCCCCGGTTGATGTTTCCCGTGAAACATCACCTGGGTGGCGCCGACCGTGGTCAGAGCGGTGCGCTCATCGGGCCGGGTCGCGGCATAGCCGGTCGCACCGCCCGCCGCACCCAGTACGAGCCCGGTCGCACCGGCCGCGCCTGCGGTGCCGAGCAACCGCCGCCGGGAGAGGGAACCGCTGCCGGGAGTCCCGTCGCCCTTGCTGGGCCCTTTGCCCCTGCCGTGGCCGGCTCCGCCGTTTGCGTTCCCGTCTCCGACGGAGGTCCTGCCGTTCCCCGCAGTGGTCCTGTTGCTGCGGGGGGAGCTCTTCTTGTTGCTGTTTCCGCTCACGATCCTGCTCAGCCGATCTTCACGTTCTTGTCGATGGTCGTCTGATCGATGTCCGACGTACGCACGGTCACGGCGACCTTCCATGTGCCCGCCATCGGGATCTGGACGCCGCTCGCGGTCCAGTGGCCCTCGGTGAGCCGGACGGGGAGTACGGGAAGCGGGCCGATGTCCTTGGACTCCAGGGTGAAGGCGAGCTTCAGCTCGGGGACGTCCATGGCCTTGCCGGCGGGGCTGTCGATCCAGATGTGGAGTTCGTTGGCGCCGGTACGGGCGGGGTCGATGTCCATCCGTACCGTGCCCTTGCCGTTCCGGCCGCCCGTGTCGAAGGGCAGCGTCAGATTGACCGGGCCTTCGGCCACGGGGGCGGTGGCCGTCGTGGAGCCACGGGCCGCCTCTTCCTCGGTACGTCCCGGCTCGGTCGAGGTCAGCACGGTCGTCACGGCCAACAGCGCCACGGCGACCGCGACTTCCACCAGCACCGAGCGGCGCAGTCCGGACCGCTCGGGGTCGGCGTCGCGGATCCGCTTCTTCTCGGCGGTGGCCACGGCGGCCCGCTGCCGTGCGAGCTGCGCCGCCCGAGCGGGGTCCTCGGCCAGGGACGCCGGTGCGCTTTCGGCCTGGGGCTTCTCGGCCCCGGTCCCGTCCTCCGTCCCGGCCACGGGCCCCTCGATCGCCGCTCCGGTCCCGGATCCGGCCTCGGTCGCATCGGTCCCCGCCCCGGCCCCTTCCGCGCTCTTCTTCGCGGCCGTTCCGTTCGAGACCGGTCGCTCGGCTCCGTTCGGGACCAGGCGTGCGGTCCAGCGGCGCGAGAACCAGGCGGTCCCGACCAGGACGGCGACGAGTCCCACCTTCACGAGCAGGAGTCGCCCGTACTCGGTGCCGGTGAGCGCGGACCAGGTGCCGACCTGGCGCCAGGACTGATAGATCCCGGTGGCGGTGAGTACGAGCACGCTGCCGAAAGCGATGCGGGAGAAGCGCCGTACGGCCTCGGCTCCGATGTCCGGCGTCCGGTGGAGCGCGACCAGCAGGGCCACCAGCCCGCCCAGCCACGCCGCGACGGCCAGCAGATGGAGTATGTCGACCGGCATGGCGATGCCCGGCTGGATCCCTGCCGAAGCGTGTTCGGCGAGTGCCCAGGTCCCGGCGATCCCGGCGGCGATCACCGTGCCGCCGATGGCCAGTCCGAAGGTGAGGTCCTTTTTCTCGCGCTCGTCCTCGCGCTTGGCGTACGCACCGAACAGCACGGCGATGAAGAGGGCGGAAGCGCCGAGCAGCAGCAGCCTGGATACGAGCGCCGCCCCGGGCCTGGTGTCGAGAACGGCCTTCAGACCGTCGAGGT
The DNA here is from genome assembly GCF_044767885.1 of Streptomyces sp. NPDC101194. NCBI lineage: Bacteria > Bacillati > Actinomycetota > Actinomycetes > Kitasatosporales > Streptomycetaceae > Streptomyces > Streptomyces sp. NPDC101194. Next base: position 181,407 of record NZ_JBIWOS010000004.1, on the reverse strand, counting down.
CGAAGGCGTCCCCGAGTTTCCCGGAGCCGGTGTACGGATTGCGCAGGAGCAGCATGGCCAGGGTGGCCGCGGTGAGGGTCGTCCAGCCACGCACGACCAGACGCTGCAGGGGGCGTGCACCGGCCCCGCGCTGCCAGCAGGCCAGCACGAAGGCGGCGCCGCCGGCCAGCAGGATGAAACCGGCGTAGGCGGCGTAGCGCGCGATGTCGTAGAGGGTCCCGACGAGTCCGCCGCCGGCCTGTTCCGTCGGAAGGGCGACCGTGGTCTCGGAGGGCGCGCCGACGGAGAAGGTGAAGGCGCCCGAGACGGGGTGGCTGTCCGCGGAGACGGCCTGCCAGGCGACGGTGTACGTGCCGTCGGGCAGCCCGGAGTGCAGCGAGACGCCGTACTTCACGGTGGAGCCGCTGCGCAGGTCACGGGGGGCGACGGCGGTGTCGGCGCGTTTGCCGTGGGGGTCGAGGACCCTGACGGAGTCGCTGCCCATGGCGACCTGTTCGGAGAAGGTGAGCGTGACCTCCTTGGGAGCGGTGTCGACCACCGCCCCGTCCTGCGGATCGCTCCCGGTGAGCGCGGCATGTGCGGACGCGGGGCCCGCACCGCCCAGCAGCAGGCCGAACACCATGCCGACAAGCGCGGCGAGGAGCACGGCCGCGGCGAGCGGCCGTCGTGGCACGGGAGTGGACGGGGACGGTCCGAAGTGCGGGGCGGTGGCTGTCATGGCGAGTCAGTCCCTCACTGCTTCTTCGGGTTGTAGGTGGTCTCCTTCACGGGAAGGTCGACCTTTATCGGGTCGGCCTTCTCGAAGTGCAGCTCCACGGACACCTTCTCGCCCTGCTTGGGCTGCTGCTTGAGCTTCATGAACATGATGTGGTTCCCCCCGCGTTCCAGATCCAGTTCGCCGCCCGCGGGGACCTCGAAGGACGACACCATGCGCATCGTCTGGTTCTTCGACTCGTGGATCGTGACGTTGTCGGAGAGGGGACTGGTGACCGAGGTGAGCCGGTCGGACGTGCCGCCGCTGTTCCGTATGACGAGGAAGCCGGCCGCCATGTCACTGACGGGCTGCGGCATGAACGCGCCCGTCACCTTCAGCTCGGGCCTGCTGCCCGAGGAGGAGCACCCCGCCAGCGTCAGCCCCATGGTGAGGGCGACGACGCCGGCGAGGGCGGTGCGGCGGTTCACGGAGTCTCTCCCTTGATGATCTTGGGGAGGTCCTTGGTGTAGTCGTCGGGCGAGGTGTCCTCGCTGTACACGAGGTACCCCTTGTCGGTCTTCGGGGAGAACGCGACGGCCTGGGATCCGTGCATCGAGCTGACCGTGCCGTCCTTCTCCTTCTTCGGCGCGTCTATGCCGATGCCGATCTGGCGCGCGCCCGCCTGGATGGTGGGAAAGTCGCCGGTGAGGCCGATGAAGGAGGGGTCCTGGGACTTGAGCCAGGTGCCCAGCGACGACGGGGTGTCCCGCTCGGGGTCGGTGGTCACGAAGACGACCTGGAGCTTGTCCTGGTCGGCCTTGGGGAGGGACTTCCTGGCAATGGCGATGTTGCTCATGATGAGCGGGCAGACGTCGGGGCAGTTGGTGTAGCCGAAGTAGATCAGCGTCGGCTTGCCCTTGGTCCGCTCACGGAGGTCGTACTTCTTGCCGTGAGTGTCGGTGAGGACGAGAGCGGGCTTGGTGAACGGTTGGTCGAGTACCGTCGCGGCCTTGGTCTTGGCCTCGACGGACACATCGGCGATCGGCTTCTTCGCGCTGTCGTCGCTGCTGCCGCAGGCGGACAGCGAGAGCGCGGCCGCGGCGACGAGCGCCGCGGCCAGCACGGTTTTCTTACGCATGGAGCACTGATTCCTGGTGGGTCGGTGGGACGGGTGGGGCTGTGGTTCAGGCAGTGCGACGGCGGCCGGCGAGGATGCCGAAGGCCACTCCCGCGATGCCGACGACGATGCCGACGATGCCGAGAACGCGGGCCGTGGTGTCACTGTCGGACGTGTCCGAAGCGGCCGTCGTCTGCTTGTCCGCTGCCTGTTCGGTGGCGTCGGCACCGGCCTTGTCGGTGGTACCCGCGCCCTGCTCGCCGTCGGTGGCCGCGGTCAGCTTGAGGACCGGTGCCGGGTTCTCGGGCTCGGCGGCGCCGTCCTTCGGCTCCTCGATCCAGCGGACGACCTCCTTGTTGTCGTACGTCTGGAGGGCCTTGAAGACCAGCTGATCGGCGTTCTCGGGGAGCTGTCCGATGGAGAGCGGGAACTGCTGGAAGTTGCCCGGACGGATGCCGAGGTCGTTCTTGTCACCCTTGGCGGTCCAGGTGACCTTGGAGACGGCCTCGTCGATCTTCTCGCCGTGCATCTCGAGCGGCTTGGCCAGCTTGCTCTTGGTGACCTCGACGTCCCAGCCGGGCACGGCCTGAGGCATGACGGAGGCCAGCGGGTGGTCGGTCGGGAAGTTGACCTCGACCTTGGTCGTCGAGGCATCGGCGCGCTCGTTGGGGACCTTGAAGTTGACGGTGGCATAACCGCCCTTGGCGGCCTCGCCCTGGGGCTGCACGCTGACGTGCGCGGAGGCGGTACCGGCGAGGATCAGCACGGTGGACGCGGCGATGCCACCGACGAGGGCGATGCGGGAAACGTTCATGACAGGGATCACTCCACGGAAGCACGAAGGAGGGTGGCCGGCGCGCGGGTGCGCGGCGGCATCACGACACCTATGCCTCACGTGCGGCGTGCGTACGCCGACTCGCGGGGCACCGGTCGGTTCCGGGCGTCGAGTCGGGTGTGCATCGTGTGGTGGGTGTCGCGTCAGGCTGCGAGCGCGTACGCCGGGGGAGGCCCTCGCCTGATCACCATGTGCTGCAACGGGTCCCCGTCGGCGGGGACCGGGGCGTCGGCCCCGGTACGCGGGATGCGCGGCCCGGTCGTCGGAGCCCCGGGCAGGCCGGCCCGCAAGGCGTTCACCAGTGAGAGTGCGGCGCGCAGCGCGCGCAGCCGGGCCCCGGCCGCGAGCTGCTGGACGCCGTGTGCGGAGAGCCGGGCGAGCCGGAACAGCGCGATCTCGCCGCGCCGCAGCAGCCAGCCGGTGGCCGCGGCGGCCAGCAGGTGGCCGAGCAGCATGGGCAGGCCGGGCAGCAGACCGGCGAGGCCGACGGGATCCGAGCCGGCCGCGGATGCCATGTGCTGATGGCCGACGGCCGACACCGATGCCGGGTCGATGCCTGCCGTGGTGACGATGCGACGAGCTTCGGCGGCGTTCAACTGGGCGGGTCCCATGCCGCACACAAGGCTCGCCGCGAACCGGATCAGCGGGTCGTCGCCCGTCGTCGTCCCGGTCGGCGTGGCGTGCGCACCCACGCCGAAGAGTGTGTGCAGGGCGATCTGTCCGCCGGCCAGCGCGGCCGCGATGGACGGCAGCGAGCGTTCACGGCCGGCGAGCGGTGCCGCCACCGCGAAGACCCCCAGGAATCCGGCGAGCAGGGTCCACCAGGGGACGGCCGCGCAGGACGCCAGGGAGTGGCCTGCCGCGGACAGCGCTACACAGACCGCGGTGAACACCGCGGCCCTCAGGAGCCGCAGACCGGCTCCGGCGCGTGCGACAGGCATAGACATGGCGGGGCCATCATCGCACCGCACCCCGGGCTTGGGTACGGCAGGTCCGGAAGGTCGGCTTCCGTCCGATGGGGCGCGGGCCGTCGCCGGTGTGGCCGGGGCCGGGCGCCGGGTGGGGAGATCGCCGGGCCACGGGCGGGCGCGTCGGCCGGGTCCGGCATACACGGGATGTACGGCGTGCGGGTATCCGCCGAATGAGCGGTCTCACATCCGGTCCGTGCTTACGAATGGTCCAGTGCGGCAATAGGTATCGGTATGTCGAGCCGCAGCCAGGAGGCTGGAGCATGAGCATCTGGTGGTCCCTCCACTTGCGGCGCGAGGCTGCGAGCGTGCCGCTCGCCCGGCGTTTCCTGCTGGGTGCCATGGAGACCGCGGGTGTGGACCCGGACATCTCCTTCGACCTGTCGGTCGCGCTCAGCGAGGCCTGTGCGAACGCCGTCGAGCACGGCGGTGACCACAGGGGCCGGGACGAACGGAGCGTCGGCCGCGATCCGTGGGACGTATGGGACGAGTTCCCCGGGACGACCTCCGGGGAGTACCGGGTCACCGCCTATCTGGAAGGCGAGAAGTGCCGTATCGAAGTCGCCGATTCGGGGCCCGGTTTTCCCGCCCGGCGCACGCTGCGCGCTTCGGCGCCCCAGCAGTACCCGCCGCTCGGCGCGGAGGACGGCAGGGGGCTCTGCATCATCGAGCAGCTCGCCGATCACGTCCATTTCGCCAACCGCCCCGGCCGCGGCGCCGTGGTGAGCTTCGACAAGATCCTGAAATGGCGGAAGGGCGCCCTGCTCATGGCTTCCTGAGCGGGGCGCCCTTCGGCGTGCGGGAGGCCCGTCGCCGGATCGGCCGGACCTTCCGGATCAGCCCTTGAGCCGAGCCATCCACGCCTCGACCTCGTCGGCCCGGCGCGGCAGCTTGTCGGAGAGGTTCCGGTTGCCGTCCTCGGTGACCAGGATGTCGTCCTCGATCCGGACGCCGATGCCCCGGTACTCCTCGGGGACGGTCAGGTCGTCGGTCTGGAAGTACAGACCCGGCTCGACCGTGAGGCAGACGCCGGGCTCCAGCGTCCCGTCGACGTACGTCTCGGTGCGCGCGGCGGCGCAGTCGTGGACGTCCATGCCGAGCATGTGGCCGGTGCCGTGCAGCGTCCAGCGGCGCTGGAGTCCCAGCTCCAGGACCTTGTCCACGGACAGGTCGCCGAGCAGGCCCCACTCGACGAGCTTCTCGGCGAGCACGCGCTGCGCCGCGTCGTGGAAGTCGCGGTAGCCGGCGCCGGGCTTGACGGCCGCGATGCCCGCCTCCTGGGCCTCGTACACCGCGTCGTAGATCTTCCGCTGCAACGGCGTGAACGTGCCGTTGATCGGAAGGGTGCGTGTCACGTCGGCGGTGTAGAGGTCATTGGTCTCCACACCGGCGTCGAGGAGCAGCAGCTCGCCGGAGCGCACCGGCCCGTCGTTGCGCACCCAGTGCAGGGTGGTGGCGTGCGGACCGGCCGCGCAGATCGAGCCGTAGCCGATGTCGTTGCCCTCGATGCGGGCGCGGAGGAAGAAGGTGCCCTCGATGTAGCGCTCGCTGGTCGCCTCGGCCCTGTCGAGGACCTTCACGACGTCCTCGAAGCCGCGCGCGGTGGCATCGCAGGCCTTCTCCAGCTCGGCGATCTCGAAGGCGTCCTTGACCAAGCGGGCCTCGGAGAGGTGGACGCGCAGCTCCTCGTCGCGCTCCGCGGTGACCTTGTCGGTCAGCGCGGCCTCGATGCCGGAGTCGTGGCCGCGGACGTTGCGCACCGGGCCGGTGGCCTCGGCCAGCGCGGCAGGGAGCTCGCGCACGTCCTGCGCCGGGATGCCCAGCAGCTGCTCGGCCTCGGCGAGGGAGTGACGGCGGCCGACCCACAGCTCGCCCTGGCCGTCGAGCCAGAACTCGCCGTTCTCACGGTTGGAGCGCGGCAGCAGATGGATGGTCGCCTCGTGCCCGTCCCGCGTCGGCTCCAGGACGAGGACGCCGTCCTGGGTCTGGTCGCCGGTGAGGTACGCGTACTCGGTGGAGGCGCGGAAGGCGTACTCGGTGTCATTGGAGCGGGTCTTCAGGTTGCCCGCGGGGATGACCAGGCGCTCGCCGGGGAAGCGCGCGGAGAGCGCGGCGCGGCGGGCGGCGGTGTGTGCGGCCTGGGCGATCGGTTCGAGGCCGTGCAGCTCGGTATCGGCCCAACCGGACTTCATGTTCGCGGCGAGTTCATCGGAGACGGCCGGGTACAGGCCGTTCTTCCGCTGCTTGACCGTTTCTTCTGCTTCGGTCTCCGGGTTCTCCGGGGTGAGCTCCTCAGCCACGACTTGTCTCTCCTTGATACGACACTGGACCTCATCCATCGTACGGGCGTACGGAAGGGGGCACAGGGCCGGAAGACCTGTTACATGACCGGGCCGGGGCGGGCGGCGCGGCTCAGTCGAAGCGCGCGGCCAGGACGACGACGTCCTCCGTCTCGCCGTCCTGGTCCAGCCCGTCCGGCAGCACGGTGCGCAGCACGTGATCGGCGACGGCCCCGGCGTCGTCGCGCAGCGCCTTCGGTACGCAGGCCGCCGCGGAGTGGAGCCGTGCGAACGCCCGGTCCGTCGAGTCGCCGGTGCGGCGCAGCAGCCCGTCGGTGTAGAGGAGCACGGTCTCGCCGGGCGCCGGGGAGATCTCCACGCTGGGCGCTTCCCAGCAGGCGAGCATGCCCAGCGGCGCGGAGACCGAGGTCTCGACGAACTGGGTGCGCCGGTCGCCGATCACGAGCGGCGGGCTGTGGCCGGCGCCGGCCAGCAGGACCTTGTGGCGGGCGGGTTCGCAGTAGGCGAAGAGGGCGGTCGCGGAACGGGCGGGCTCGGTCAGCCGCAGCAGCAGTTCCAGATCCGAGAGCACGGCGACCGGATCCTCGCCCTCCATCACCGCGTACGCCCGCAGACCGGCACGCAGTCGGCCCATGGCGGCCAGCGCGCTCGGTCCGGAGCCGTTCACCGAGCCGACGGCAAGACCGAGCGCCCCTTCCGGCAGGGCCAGCGCGTCGTACCAGTCGCCGCCGCCCTGGGGCGCCGTGCGGTGGCGTGCGGCCAACTGGACCCCGGCGACACGGGGGAGCCGGCTGGGCAGCAGCTCCTCGGTGACCATGGCGACATCCGCCCTGGCCCGTTCCAGTTCCAGCAGTCTGGCGAGGTGCTCGCCGGCGAATCCGGTGTAGAGGCCGACGAGATGGCGTCGGCGTTCCAGCGGTTCGGCGGGCTCGTCGTACAGCCAGACGGCGGCGCCGAGCCTGCCGGTCGCCTCGGCGCTGATCGGCAGGGTGTAGCTGGCGGCGTATCCGAGCCGGGCGGCGACCTCGCGGCGGCGGGGGTCCAGGGAGGTGTCGCCGAGCAGATCGGGGGTGGTCCGGGCTTCTTCGGCGTCCGGGAGACCTTCCAGGATCCGCCCGTAGGAGGTGGCCCGGCGCGGAATCGTTTCGATGTGCCCGAGCTCGGCGTGGGCGAGCCCGAGGCCGATGGTGCTGACGGGGCCGCGGCGGTCGGACGGTTCGAAGACGACCAGACCGCGACGGGCACCGACCAGGGCCGCTCCGGCGCTCAGCAGTTCGTGCAGCGCGTCGTCGAGCGCGCTGGTCCTGGCGAGCCGTTCGGTGAGTTCGTGCAGGGTGGTGAGGTCGGAGACCCAGCCGGCCAGCCGGTCCTGGATGAACGCTCCGGGCGCGGCCGGTACTTCGGACAGAGATCCGGCAGTGTGAGCTGAAACAGGAACCATGGGATCGATTCCGGCCACTTTCGGCAAGTGCGGGGCGCTCATGACAGTCGGCTTCCCCACCGGTGCGATTCGTCGAATAGCATCGCAAACCCCCATGTCGTTCTGCGCCGCTATCAGTGCATCCACATGTACACGTAGCATCCACATGTACACGCACAAGTAAGGCGATGTCCAGCATTGTCCCTGCGGGAATTGTGGTGTCCAAGTGACTGCAAAGTTGGCTAAAAAATGCACCTGGTGGCGGTGATTTGCGGTCGACTGGGCGTGCTCGACAGGGGGTGTTCTCGGGGTGAAGTTCCAGAGGGAGCGTCATTTCGGGCATGCTGGGTACGTAATCGATGATGACCAGGGGCAGTTCTGATCGCCCCGGAACCTGGCAGCGGGCCCAGGCGTCCTCTCCTGTGACGGCTACGCCCCCACCCCCGAGTGGCGGGGCTTGCACCTTGAGACGGCAGGCGCGATATGTGCGCTGCTCCTCGCCATGCTTGTGTCCGGACCCGCCTCGCCCTTGCTCGACCCGGCTCAGCTCATGCTCGGTACCGACGACCCGCCCGTACCGCGACCCTGAAGAGCATGTACGCACAGTGAAGAGATATGCACGCGGTGTGACACACCCGTGGTGTGATGTGGTCCCTCGGCGTTCAACGGAAAGGAACGAGCGCTCATGCGCGAGATCCTCGGAAGGCGACGCAGGCTCCGGCTCCGACGCAGGACAAGGCCCGCCCAGCTCGACGCGGTCCTGACCTGTGCCACCGCATGGCAGTGGCCCGTGCTCCCCGGAGTAGGACTTGAGGCGGCCGGTGGTCGCGGTGACCGTGGCCGTGGCTGTGCCTGCCCCGATCCCGAGTGCGCCGTTCCCGGCGCACACCCCTTCGATCCCGGTCTCCTCGCGGCGACCACCGACGAGCGCATGGTGCGCTGGTGGTGGACCAATCGGCCCACCGCGCCGATCGTGCTGGCCACCGGCGGGCGCGCCCCGTGCGCGCTGAGCCTGCCGGCCGTGGCGGGTGCCCGTGCGCTCGCCGAGCTGGACCGGATGGGAACGCGGCTCGGCCCCGTCGTGGCGACGCCGACCCGGTGGTCGCTGCTGGTGTCCCCGTACACCCTCGAACGGCTCGGTGAGCTGCTGCACGCCCAGGACAGGGTGCCCAGTTCGCTGCGTTTTCACGGCGAGGGCGGCTATCTCGTCCTTCCGCCGTCCGAGGTGGGGGCGGGGCAGGTGCGCTGGGAACGGGCTCCCGCACCGGTCCCCGGTCGGGGCTCGAACAAGGGAGTCCCTGTCCCCGGACCGGCTGCGCCGTGGCTGCCGGATGTGGGAGCGGTGCTCGACGCGCTGGTCGAGGCGAGCAACGGCGCGCCGGGCGGCGGCAGTCGGCTCGCCTACTGACAGGCGGTCGGCTCACCCGTCCGGGCGTGGGCCGACCAGGGTTCCCGGAGCGGAGACGCGCGGCACCGGGGCGTTTGTGTTCCGTCGATATCCCCGGCGGGGCATTCGGCGGAGCATCAGGAATACGGGCGAGGCCGTCGGGCTCCGAAGGTGTAGGCGGATGGTGCCGTGCGATTCTTCGTGCGATCGGTGTCGGGGGCGCGCGGGCATGACGGCGCGTCGGCGTGCATCGGCTCCGGTTTCCGTTCGCGCTCTTCTCTTGCCCGTTCTCGCGGTACCTCTTCCGGTCCCGCGCTCTACCGGTCGATGCAAAGTCTGCCGCTGCAAAGTCCCTCCGCGGCGGTCTTTCTGATGGATCTTCCGGAAGTCCCTCGAATGGTTTTTCGAAGATCTATTCGAATGGCTTCGCGGGGCGATATTCGTGCGGGAGTTCCGGCGCCGGGGCCTGTCCGGGACGGGTCGTTCCGGTGGAGCCTGCGGAGCGTCGGGCGGAAGCGGTCTCGTCGCCGATGAGGGCACGTCGTCAATCCGGGCCCTGTCGTGCCGTGTTGGCAGTGGCGCGCGGGTTCTGAGAAGCCGGGGCGGCCGGAGCGGGAAGGGGTCGGCGGCGGGGAGTGTGCCGTCGAGTGGTCCGTACGCCGGGTCGCGCGCCGGGTCGCGCGCCGGGTCGCGCGCTGTGCGCCGTACCCGGAAATGAGGATGCCCGATCGCTGGCGACGGGGGATGCACCAGCGACCGGGCTTCTAGAACGGTAACAAGAGATCTGCCGTTCGCAAATTCGATCTCGCGTATTCGGACAGCGATTTACCTGTTGGTACGGCGAGTTGTGACGCGAGTCACGGAATGCCCCCGGGAATCGTCACTGTCAGCTGAGCGTCACTTGGCGGTTGGTGAGCCCGCCGCGGGCCCGCCGCTCCTCCGCGGTGAGCGGCGCGTCCGAGGCGAGCGCCGCGGTCAGTCGCTCCGCGAGCTCGGCCGCGGGCTTCTCGCACTCCGCCGCCCCCATCGCGCTCGGCAGGTCCCAGACGGGGACCATGAGCCCGTGCGCCCGGAAGGAGCCGACGAGCCGTGTTCCCTCGCCCAGCGAGGAGGTGCCGGCGGCGTGCAGCCGGGCGAGTGCGTCCAGGAGCTGCTCCTCCGGGTGCGGCATGACCCACCGCAGGTGGTTCTTCTCCGGGGTCTCGCACCAGTAGGCGGCGTCCACACCGACGAGCCGCGTCGTCGGGAGCGCCGCCTCGTTCGCGCGCTCCAGGGAGGCGGACACCTCGGGCGTGGCGTTCTCCGCGTCCGGAACCCAGAACTCGAACCCGGAGTGGACGACGGGCTCGAACGCGGCGTCGGGATCGAGCACGTCCTGCAGCCGCGGACCGTCGGCCGGTACGCGTCGGGCGGCCACGGGCGAGCCGGGCTCGGCGACCAGCGCCCGCTGCAGGATGTCCGCGAGGTCACGGCTGAGGTCGCCGGACGGGGTGTCGTTCTGCAGGGCGATCAGCACCGAGCCGTCGTCCCGGCGGAGAGCCGGCCAGGCCATCGGCAGGACGGTCGCGAGGGTCACGGAGGGGACGCCCTCGGGCAGCCCGCCCTTGAGTGTCAGCCCGACCGTGGCGGCGGGCACCAGTTCGCGCAGCGCGACCCAGTCGCACTCGCCGGCCAGCCCCTCGAAGGGGCGGTTGACGAGCTCGGTCACGGCCTGGGCGGCGGCGCGGCCGTGACACGCCTTGTAGCGGCGGCCCGAACCGCACGGGCAGGGCTCACGAGCCCCGACCACCGGGATCTCGCCATCCTTGAGCTGCTGCTTCCCGGCCTTGGTCTGAGGGCGCTTCTTGGCCATGGTGGGCTTTCTCCCGATTGCGACAGTGCGGTCTGGCCCGCGAGCCTAGCGGCCCCCGTCGCGTCCGGGGCACACACGCCCGCGCGCCTGGCGGAACGGGGGTGCGGAACCCCGGTGCGCGCGTCTCGTTCACGGCGCGTACGCCTCGTCCACCGGCACAGGTGCATCCGTCCGGCGGTACACATCCGTGCGTCGGCATGTGTGCCGGTACGGGTGCTCGCACCGCCCGGATCTCGTACCGCCCGGGTGCTCGTGCCTGCCGTGACGGCGCAGATCCGTGCCCTGCGCGCGGGCACGTCAGCCCACGTCGTCGAAGGCGTCCGCGAAACCCAGACCGTCGAGTCCCGGGGCGCTCGGCATGCCCGACACACTCGGCACGCCCGACACGCCCGGCCCACCTGACGAGCCCGACATGCCCGGCATTCCGGAGGCCCGGCCGTGTCCCTCGCCGACGAGGACCCAGACGGTGACCTCGCCGGACGAACTGTCGCGCACACCCCACTCCTCGGCGAGCGCGCTGATGATGTTGAGCCCGCGGCCGCCGCGCGCCGTCACCGAGGGTGTGGCCGGAACGGGGCGGGTGGGACCACCACCGTCCGTCACTTCCACGGTCAGCCCGCCGGTTCTGTCCACGCGCCACGCGGCGCGGATGTCGCCGTCACCCACATTCGTGTGTCGCCCCAGCGGCCTGCCGTGCCGACAGGCGTTGCTGAGCAGTTCGGAAAGGATCAATACAGCATCGTCGACGACCGAATCCGGCACCCCGTGGCTGCGCAACTGCTCGCGCATCCGGTGCCGCGCCTGCCCCACGCCCGCAGGGCCATGGGGTACGGCCATGCTCGACGACGTGGGCACTTCCTGTGCCACCACCAACGCCACCCCCGAGACCTCCTTTGCCCCACGCCACGGAGTGGATGCCCTCCCGGACTGGACCGGAAACCGGCCAATCGCCCGCCGGTGACGCACTCGTAACGATCGAATACGGTTCGAATGCGCCGGTGTACTCCGTGTCACTGATGTGAAGAGCGTCCCAGTTGTGACAGAACCCGCTTCGGGCGGTTCGTGATGATGGCCTCGACGCCGAGGTCGATGCAGAGCGCGACGTCCTCCGGTTCGTCGACCGTCCAGACGTGCGCGCGGTGTCCCGCACGGTGCAGGCGCTCGATGTAGCCGGGGTGACTGCGTACGATCCGCATCCCCGGACCGGCGATGCGCGCCCCGGCCGGCAGCCGCCCGTCACGCAGGCGCGGCGAGACGAACTGCATCAGGTAGACGGTGGGAAGGGTGGGGGACGCGGCCTGGACACGGTGCAGGGAGCGCGCCGAGAAGCTCATGATCCGTACCGGTGAGGGGCCGTCGGCCGGCGGGGCGTCGAGCTCGAAACGCTTCAGCAGTTCGAGCAGCCGTTCCTCGACCTGGCCCGCCCAGCGTGTGGGGTGCTTGGTCTCGATCGCCAGCTGGATCGGGCGCCCGGCGGCCCGCGTCTCGGTGACCAGTTCGAGCAGCCGTTCCAGGGTGAGTACGGAGGTGAGCTCCCCCGGCACCGGATCCCAGTCCGGGGACTCCTCACGGTCCTTCCAGGAGCCGAAGTCGAGCGCGGCGAGCTCGGAGAGCTCCAGCGCGGAGACGGCGCCCCGCCCATTGGAGGTGCGATTCACCCGGCGGTCGTGCACGCAGACGAGGTGGCCGTCGGCGGTGAGGCGTACGTCGCACTCCAGGGCGTCGGCGCCGTCCTCGATCGCCTTCCGGTATGCGGCCAGGGTGTGTTCGGGAGCGTCGTCGGAGGCGCCCCGGTGGGCAACGACCTGGATGGGATGGTGCATGGATTGCTGCCGTGCATGGGTCACTGCGTCATGGTGACATCGAGAGGCGACAGCCGCGTACAGCTTGCGCCGCGGGCAGCCGCGCCTCGCTCCGTACGGTGCGCGGAGGCCGCGTGCATCCCACGCCACGGCTTGCGCGGCAGCTCGCACCACGGCTCGCACCACGCCTTGGGCCGCCGCCGTGCGCGCCTCGCGCCGGGAGACCGTTTTGCCGGATGTAAAGATTGATGTGCGGATGCACAGGTCCTGCTTACAGTGGCCTGACGTGCCTTGGGAAAAGCTGTCCCATGACACGTACACAGCGGATCTCTTGCCGAAGATGATGTGGAACCGAGGAGTAAAGAGCTGTGAGCACAGAGAACGAGGGCAACGAGGGCACTGCGGCCGAGGCCGTTCCGTCCGTTCCGTCCGCACCTCCAGTGCCGGCCGATGCTCCTCGAGGGCCGACCGGGAGCACACCCGCGCCCCCGCCCTCCCCGGCGTACTCGCAGGGGCCGGATTCGGAAGCCGCGCAGCAGCCGTTCCCTCCGACGGAGGAACCGGCCCCCACCACTTCCATGCCTTCCGCTCCGGGCACGCCTCCCCCCGGGGTCCGTTCGGCCGCCGAGGCCAACTGGCCCCCGCCCCCTCCCACCGTCCCCGCGTACGCGCACCACGGCGCGGGCGGCGGCCCGGTCTGGGGCGCCCCGGACCAGCTCCACTCCCCGGCGGGCCCGCGCAAGCGCGGCATGGGCGGACTGGTGGCCGCGGTGGCGGCGGCGGCGCTGATCGCGGGCGGTATCGGCGGTGCCCTCGGGTACTGGGCGGCCGACCGGAACGGCACCACCTCCTCCCGCGGCTCGACCACGGTGGCGGCGTCGGCCAACCCGCATGACCTGAAGCGCGACCCCGGCACGGTCGCGGGCGTGGCCGCCAAGGCGCTGCCCAGCGTGGTCACCATCGACGCGCAGGCCGGTGACGGCGAGGGCGGTACCGGCACCGGCTTCGTGTACGACAAGGAAGGCCACATCCTCACCAACAACCACGTGGTGGCTTCCGCGGCGGACAACGGGCAGCTCACGGCGACGTTCTCCGACGGCAAGAAGTACGACGCCGAGGTGGTCGGCCGGGCGCAGGGCTACGACGTCGCCGTTCTGAAGCTGAAGAACCCGCCCCCGGGGCTCGCCCCGCTGGCCCTCGGCAACTCGGAACAGGTCGCGGTCGGCGATTCGACGATCGCGATCGGTGCCCCGTTCGGTCTTTCCAACACGGTGACCACGGGCATCATCAGCGCCAAGAACCGACCGGTCGCCTCCGGCGACGGCTCCGGCGGCAGCAACTCGTACATGAGCGCCCTGCAGACCGACGCCTCGATCAACCCGGGCAACTCCGGTGGCCCGCTGCTCGATTCGCGCGGCGCGGTCATCGGGATCAACTCGGCCATCCAGTCGACCGGCAGCAGTGTCGGCCAGACGCAGGCGGGCTCCATCGGCCTCGGCTTCGCCATCCCGATCAACCAGGCGACGAACGTCGCCCAGCAGCTGATCAAGACCGGTCAGCCGGTCTACCCGGTGATCGGCGCGACGGTCACGATGGACGAGAAGACCGGCGGTGCGGTCATCTCCGACCAGGGCACGGGCGGTGTGGCGGCCGTGGCGAAGGGCGGCCCGGCGGCCAGGGCGGGCCTCCGGGCGGGCGATGTCATCACGAAGTTCGACGACACCGTGATCGACAGCGGCCCGACCCTGATCGGTGAGATCTGGACCCACCAGCCCGGTGATCAGGTGACGCTGACCTACAAGCGCAACGGCCGGACGGCGACGGCCGAAGTCACCCTGGGGGAGCGCAAGGGCGACAGCTGACCGGCTAGGCTGTCCTCTCGTCAACCTCGGTCCGTGGGCCGAGGGGGCGGGGTGGGTTGCCCGAGCGGCCTAAGGGAACGGTCTTGAAAACCGTCGTGGCGCGAGTCACCGTGGGTTCAAATCCCACACCCACCGCTTGCAGGTCGAAGGCCCCTGATCAGGTCGAACAATCAGGGGCCTTCGTCGTGTCCGTCGTCCGCGGGCGACGTGATCATTCATGGGTCCGCGGTCTCTCGGGCACGGATCGGGCACGGCACCGGTGCTAGATCCAGTCCGCCCAGCCGAAGGCGAACTTGTATGCGGCGCGTACGGCGTCCAGGCCTCGGCCACCTGCCATGAGGGCTACGGCCAGCGCGACGGCGAACAGTGCGGCAAAAACTCCAGCGATGATCAGGCCTGTCCTCGGTGACCAGACCATCCCCACGAACACGCTCGCGGTGATCGTGATCACCAAACCGATGTGAGCCATGGGCAGTTCCCCACGAAACAGATTTCGCATCGCACCCCGAGACGCCTGCAGGGCCGCGTTGTAGCGCTCTCTCGCCGCATCAGGGTCGGCGTTCGGCCCCTCCGGCCACTGCTGCTCCACGGTCGTCCTCCCCTTCGTCCCTGGTCGGGACCGCCCCTGTTCCGCGTCCGTGTACGGGCCAATTGTCATGTGTACCCCGGGTTCTTCGACGGGAGACCGGATGAGGCCGTGCTCAGCGTGCGGTCCCGTCGGCCGGCCGGCCGGTCGTGAGGCGGGCCGCCGAGGCGATGGTGGCTCGGGCTTCGTGTTCGGTGAGGCCGGTGCGGACGGCGGCGCGGGCGAGGGCGTCCGTGAGGGCTTCGCCGAAGCCGTGTTCGTAGGCGCGGCAGGCTGCCCAGAAGAGCCGCGTGTTGCGCTGGCCCTCGCGTGCCGCGAGGACGAACCGGACCAGCCCCCGGCCCCGGTCGGGGAGGGCCGTGGGGTGGTGAGGGCGTGCGGGGGGCCTGAGCAGGCGCAGGAGTGCGCGGGGGCAGGGGGCCGGCGGGAGGTCGGCGGTGCCCGGGGCGAGCCGGTACGTGCCGCGGGCGGTGACCGAGCCGGGTCCCACCAGGTAGCCGCCGGCGCCGCGGACGTCGATGCCGGGGGCGAGACGGCTCGCGGAGTTCGGTACCGGGACGCCGGGCGGGCCGGTCAGCCAGATGTGGCGGCCGCCGCTGGGCGTGAGGACCGTGACGGTCGGCGGAATGGTGAACAGATGGTGCAGGGCGATCTGCTGGAGGGACACGGCGGAGTCGTGGCGGCCGGTGGTGTCGACGTCCAGATCGATGCCGATGAGGTGGTGCGGGGGCCGGCCGCAGGCGATGCCGTAGCCGGTGGCCCACGGGGCGGCGGCGAAGAGGGCGCGTACGGCGGCAGGGTCGGTGGTGGCGTCGTGGACCCCGTGTCCGGGTCGGCCGCAGGCGCCCCGGCAGGCGACCGGCCGGTCCTCGTTCCGGTGCGGGGAGGGCAGGGCGGGGAGCTTGCCGGCGGTGAGCGGGATGACGGGGAGACCGCGCTCGGCAGCGGAGAGCGCGTGGGCGAGGGCCAGGGTGGCGGTCTGCCGGTCGGTGGTGGCCATGACTTTATTTTCGTACGAATGTTCGAAGATGGGAAGGGGTGCGGACCGGGGGTGAGTGGGGTGCCGGAGCGTTTCTCCTCCCAGGTGGTGCGGATCGGGCGGGCCGGAGGCCGTGAGGGTGGGGCGGGAGGGGTGAGCTGGAGCTTTGGGGGCGCGAAGGGGTTTATCGGCCGCCCCTCATGCTTGCGGGGGAATCGGTTCGCCCGGGTGGTTCACCGGGGATTCGGTGGGCAACTCTGGTGTCGCGACGTCGTGACCAACCGGGACGGTCGGCCAACTGGCCCGGAACAAGCCGTACTTTCGGTTCCTGGAGGAATTGACATGGCAAGCATCCGTACCGCTCGTGCCCTCGCCGCTGTTGCAGCCCTGCCCCTTGCCGCCGCGCTCTTCGGCGGCGTGGCCCAGGCCGACAACGGCTCGTTCGCGAACGACGGATCGAACGCGGCCGTCGCGACGGTCGCCGGCAGCGGCGTCGGTGGCAACAACTCCGGTATCTCGTCCACATCGCAGCAGCAGGCCGTCGGTTCCCGAGCGTCGAACAAGAGCACCTCGGCGCAGGTGAACGGATCGGTGTTCACCGCGATCGATCAGCACAGCGACAACGTCGTGGTGAACTTCACCAAGCTCTGGTGATCCGGGCCGGTCGTGGGCCGGTCGGGGGGCCGGGTCACGGCTGAGTGACAGCGGCCTGCGTGAAGGTGCTCCGGTGCCTTTGCGCAGGCCGCTTCGCATTGCCCCGGCGGTCGCGGTCGGGGCCTGGTGGTGGCCGTCCCGGAAATCGCGTCCCGGGTGTCGTCGACCTTGACAGCACGCACGTATCTGACGGACAGTCAGAAACCCTGATCCGTACGCCCGTGTCCGGGAGGCAGCCGCCGTGCACCTCGCCCAGACGGAGCGTCAGCGACAGCTGCGCGCCGAACTCCGCACGTACTTCGGCAAGGTGATGCCCGGGAGGGACGCGGGGCCGGGGCCCGGATCCGAGGACCGGGCCGAGCAGCGCCGACTGCTGCGCCGGATCGGCGCCGACGGGATGCTCGGACTCGGCTGGCCCGTCGAGTACGGCGGTCAGGGCCGCGGATCCGACGAACAGTTCGTCTTCTTCGACGAGGCATACCGGGCGGGGGCACCCGTCTCGATGGTCACCCTCAACACCGTCGGGCCGACCCTGATGAAGTACGGGACCGATGAGCAGAAGGCGTACTTCCTGCCCCGGATCCTCAGCGGCGACCTCGTCTTCGCCATCGGCTACAGCGAGCCGGAGGCCGGCACCGATCTCGCGGCGCTGCGCACCCGGGCGGTGCGGGACGGCGACTCCTGGCTGATCGACGGGCAGAAGATCTTCACCAGCAACGCGCAGAACGCGGACTGGATCTGGCTCGCCTGCCGCACGGACCCGGACGCGCCGAAGCACCGGGGCATCTCGATCATTCTGGTCCCGACGGATGCCCCCGGGTTCGCCTGGACGCCGATCGAGACCGTGGGCGGGCTGACCACGACGTCGACCTACTACGACGGGATACGGGTGCCTCTCACCCATCTGGTCGGTGCGGAGAACGGCGGCTGGGGTCTGATCACCAACCAGCTGAACCATGAACGGGTGGCCCTCGCCGCGATCGGGATGCAGGCCGAGGACTTCTACCAGGCGGCACTCGACTTCGCCCGCACCCCCGACCCGGCGACGGGCCGGCGTCCCGCCGACGAGCCGTGGGTGCGGGCCCGGTTGGCCGAGGCGTACGCCCGGCTGGCGGCGACGCGCCTGCTCAACTGGCGTCTGGTGGGGGAGGTCGGCGCGGGCTCGCTGGCCCCCGGTGAGGCGAGCGGGGTGAAGTTCGCGGGGACCGAGAGCGCCGTCGAGGTCTACCGGATCTGCCAGGAAATCGTGGGAGACGCCGGCACGGTCCGGGGCGGTTCGCCTGGTTGCTTCGGGGACGGGGAGCTGGAACGGATGAACAGGGCGGCGCAGATCAACACTTTTGGGGGCGGAGTGAGCGAGGTGCAGAGGGAGATCGTCGCGACGATGCGGCTCGGCATGAAGGGGGGCGCACGATGACAAGTGCGCGGGACGGGCGGGAGGAACCGGGCGAGCCGGACCGGTTGTACGAGCGGCTCAAGGAGTTCGAGGGGCGGGCCGCCGCGACCGCCGGCGTCGGCAAGGATCCGGTCAACGAGCCGATGATCAGGCACTGGTGCGAGGCGATGGGGGACACCGATCCCGCCTACACGGGGCCGGAGGCGATCGCTCCGCCGACGATGCTGCAGGCGTGGACGATGGGCGGACTGTCGGGCCACACCGACCGCTCCCAGGCGTACGAGGAGCTGTTCGGCCTGCTCGACGGCGCCGGATACACCTCGGTGGTGGCGACCGACTGCGAGCAGGAGTATCTGCGGCCGTTGCGGCCCGGCGACCGGATCACGTTCGACGCGGTGATCGAGTCGGTCTCGCAGCGCAAGACGACCAAGCTGGGGACGGGCTACTTCGTGACGACGCGCATGGACGTGCGCGCGGCCGGGGAGCCCGCCGGGACGCACCGCTTCCGGATCCTCAAGTACGCCCCCGCCGGGGCGAAGCGCGCGGCGCCTCGCGGCGGCCGGAGCCTGCGCCCGAGGCCGGTGATCAACCGGGACAACGCCGGTTTCTGGCAGGGCGTCGCCGAGCACCGGCTGCTGATCCAGCGGTGCGTCGCGTGCGCGACGCTGCGCTTTCCCTGGCTGCCCGGCTGCAACGCGTGCGGCTGCCAGGAATGGGACACGGTCGAGGCGAGCGGCGAGGGGACCGTCTTCAGCCATGTCGTGATGCATCACCCGCCGTTCCCCGCCTTCGGCGCCCATGAGGAGGGCGGGCCGTACGCGGTGGCGCTGATCGAGCTGGCCGAGGGCGTGCGGATGGTCAGCAATGTGATCGGTGTGCCGTACGACAAGGTGCGGACGGGGATGCCGGTGCGGCTGGAATTCCTCCGCACGGACCCGGAGTTGGAACTTCCGGTCTTCCGGGGAGACGAGGGCTGACATGGACTTCGCACCCACCGAGGAGCAGACGGCGGCACAGGGGCTGGCGGCACGGATCTTCGGGGATCTGTCGACGCACGAGCGCCTGGCCGGGGCGGGCACGGGGACGGACGCCGAGCTGTGGAAGGAGCTCTGCGCGGCCGGACTGACCGCCGCCGTCGAAGAGATCGGGCTCCTGGGCCTGGTACTCCTGCTGGAGGAGCAGGGCCGGACGACGGCGCAGGTGCCGTTCGCGGCGAGCTGTGTCCACGGGCTGCTCGCCGTCGCCGGGCACGGCACGGACGAGCAGCGGGAGCGGCTGCTGCCCCCACTGCGGGACGGAACGGCCGTCGCCACCGGGGCGTTCCCGGCGCGTGGCGGGTTCTGGACGGACGGCGAGGAGCGGCTGAGCGGCAGCGTGCCGTACGTGCCGTGGCTGCGGGACGCGGACCTCGTCCTCGTCGCGGACGCGGACCGGGCGCTGTGGATGGTACGGACCGACTCACGGGGGGTGGCGACCGAACCGGTGGAGACCACGGCTCCGTGGTCGGCGGCGCGGCTCGTGCTGGACCGGGCGTCCGGCGAGCGGCTCGGCGGCGCCGGGGCGTACGAGGCGATGATGGCGGCGGGCCGGACCGCGTTCGCCGGGCTGCAGGCCGGTGTGTGCGCCGGATCGCTGTCCCGTGCCGTCGCCCACACGAACACCCGCGAGCAGTTCGGGCGCCCGCTCTCCACCAAGCAGGCGGTGCTGCTGCGCGCCGCCGACGCCCATATGGACACCGAGGCGATCCGGGTCACCGCGTACGAGGCCGCCTGGCGCCATGACGCGGGACTGCCGTACGGGCAGCAGGCGCTGACCGCAGCCTGGTGGGCGTCGGAGGCGGGAAAGCGGGTGGTGCACGCCGGACAGCATCTGCACGGCGGAACGGGCGCGGACCTCGACCACCCCGTGCACCGCCACTTCCTCTGGGGCCGCCAGCTCGACGCCCATCTGGGATGCGGCAGCGAAGTGCTTCAGGAACTCGGCCGGTCACTGGTGAAGGAGGGATCGGAGTGAAGGTCGGTGAGGAGCTGGCGCCGCTGGAGATCGCGGTGACCCGCACCCTGATCGTGGCGGGCGCCATCGCCTCCCGCGACTACCAGGACGTGCACCATGACGCGGAGCTCGCCCGGGAGAAGGGGTCCCCGGACATCTTCATGAACATTCTGACGACCAACGGCCTGGTCGGCAGGTACGTGACCGACCGCCTCGGCCCGTCGGCCGTGCTCCGCCGGGTCGCCATCAGGCTGGGCGCGCCCAATTATCCCGGGGACACCATGGTCCTGAGCGGCACGGTCACCGCCCTCGGGGACGACGGGACGGCCGAGGTGGAGGTCGTCGGGACCAACGGTCTGGGCAGGCATGTCACCGGCACCGTGACCGTCGGTGTTCCGGAGGGGGCGGCATGAGCCTGCGCAGGGCCGACTCGCTCGGCGGCAGGGCGGCGGTCGTGGGGATCGGGGCGACCGATTTCTCCAAGGACTCCGGGCGCAGCGAACTCGAACTGGCCGTGGAGGCGGTACGCGCCGCCCTGGACGACGCGGGGCTGACCCCTTCCGATGTCGACGGCCTGGTCACGTTCACCATGGACACCAGCCCCGAGATCACCGTCGCCCAGGCGGCCGGCATCGGTGAGCTGACGTTCTTCTCCCGCGTCCACTACGGAGGCGGCGCGGCCTGCGCCACCGTCCAGCAGGCGGCACTGGCCGTGGCGGCCGGGGTGGCCGACGTCGTGGTCTGCTACCGGGCGTTCAACGAGCGCTCCGGGCGCAGGTTCGGCTCCGGGGTCCAGCAGCGCGAGCCCACGGCGGAGGGCGCGGCGCTCGGCTGGAACCTCCCCTTCGGGTTGCTCACGCCGGCCTCCTGGGTCGCCATGGCCGCCCAGCGCTACCTGCACACCCATGGGCTGACGCCGGACGCCTTCGGTCATGTCGCGGTCACGGGCCGCCGCCATGCCGCCCGTAACCCCGCGGCGTACTTCCACGGGAAGCCGATCACCCTGGCCGACCACGCCGCGTCGCGGTGGATCGTCGAACCCCTGCGGCTGCTCGACTGCTGTCAGGAGACCGACGGCGGACAGGCGATCGTCGTCACCAGTGCGGAGCGGGCCCGGGATCTGCCGCAGCCGCCCGCCGTGATCGTGGCCGCCGCCCAGGGGGCCGGACGGGCGCAGGAACAGATGACCAGCTTCTACCGGGACGATCTGACCGGGCTGCCGGAGATGGGGGTGGTCGCC
Organism: Streptomyces sp. NPDC101194; assembly: GCF_044767885.1. Lineage (NCBI taxonomy): Bacteria > Bacillati > Actinomycetota > Actinomycetes > Kitasatosporales > Streptomycetaceae > Streptomyces > Streptomyces sp. NPDC101194. The sequence goes on along the minus strand of NZ_JBIWOS010000004.1, from coordinate 160,323 downwards.
CGGCAGCTCTGGCGGAATTCCGGCCTCTCCCCCACCGACATCGATGTGGGCATCCTCTACGACCACTTCACGCCGTTCGTCCTGATGCAGCTGGAGGAGTTCGGCTTCTGCGGGCCGGGGGAGGCCGCCGACTTCGTCGCGTCCGGCGCGCTGCCCCTGAACACGCACGGCGGCCAGCTGGGGGAGGCGTATCTGCACGGGATGAACGGCATCGCGGAGGGGGTCCGGCAGATCCGGGGCACGTCGGTGAACCAGCTGTCCGGGGCGGCCAGAACGCTGGTCACGGCAGGCACCGGCGTACCCACCTCGGGTCTGATACTGGGCGTGGACGACTGAGTGCGGGCGACCGGCTGCGCGGTCGCCGCCCGGGCGCGGGCGGCGACGCCGGCCCGACGGGGCATCGGGGGCGACCCTGAGCCCTGATGACGAGGACTCCACCTACAGGAGGTGGAGCAGGCCCCACCCCTACACCCTGAGTCGGACGCCGTTTCGGGACCTGGGGCCGATCCACGCGGCGGCACCCGCTCCTAGCGTGGAAGCCATGACCACGCCAGTCTGCACGGGCACCTCCGGGGGAGCTGCCGCCATCGGACACGTCCAGCACGGCTCGTACGCCGCACACAGCCCGTACGCCTCGCTGGCCCAGCACGCCCGGTATCCGTCGTTCTCCTCGTACGTACGGGCGCGGGGGCCCGTACTGCTGCGTGCCGCCCGCTCGCTCACCGCGAACCCCAGCGATGCCGAGGACCTGCTGCAGACAGCGCTCACCAAGACGTACGTCGCCTGGGAACGGATCGAGGACCACCGCGCGCTCGACGGCTATGTCCGCCGCGCGCTGCTGAACACCCGGACCTCGCAGTGGCGCAAGCGCAAGGTCGACGAGTTCGCCTGCGACGAGCTGCCCGAGCAGGAGGCCGCGCCGACCCCCGACCCGGCCGAGCACCAGACGCTGCACGACGCGATGTGGCGGGCCGTCCTGAAGCTCCCGGACCGGCAGCGGGCGATGGTGGTCCTGCGGTACTACGAGGATCTCAGCGAGGCCCAGACGGCCGAGGTGCTCGGGGTGTCCGTCGGCACCGTGAAGAGCGCGGTGTCGCGGGCGCTCGGCAAGCTCAGGGAGGATCCGGAGCTGGCTCCGGTGCGGTGATCCCGGACGGACGGCGGGGTGCCCGCGGGGGACCGTCCCGGGCGAACGACACCGATTCGTACCCCGAGACCTAGTGACATACCACCCGGTATGTGCGCAGAATCAGCGGAACCCCTACTGCCGCGTAGCGCCCACCGGGAGGACGCCGTGCTGAGCACCATGCAGGACGTACCGCTGACTGTCACCCGCATCCTCGAACACGGGATGACCATCCACGGGAAGTCGCAGGTCACGACCTGGACAGGCGAGCCCGAGCCGCAGCGGCGCAGCTTCGCCGAGATCGGCCGTCGAGCCGCGCAGCTCGCGCACGCGCTGCGCGACGAACTCGGAGTCGACGGCGACCAGCGCATAAGCACCCTCATGTGGAACAACGCCGAGCACGTCGAGGCGTATCTCGCGATCCCCTCGATGGGCGCGGTGCTCCACACGCTCAACCTCCGGCTCCCCGCCGAGCAGCTGATCTGGATCGTCGAGCACGCCGACGACAAGGCCGTCATCGTCAACGGCTCCCTGCTGCCGCTGCTCGCGCCCGTCCTCCCCCATCTGACGTCGATCGAGCACGTGATCGTCACCGGGCCGGGCGACCGTTCGGTCCTGGACGGCGCGACGGCACGGGTGCACGAGTACGAGGAACTCATAGCCGGCCGCCCGACCGGCTACGACTGGCCCGAGCTGGACGAACGCCAGGCCGCCGCCATGTGCTACACCTCCGGCACCACCGGTGACCCCAAGGGCGTCGTCTACTCCCACCGCTCCGTCTACCTGCACTCCATGCAGGTCAACATGTCCGAGTCGATGGGCCTGACCGACAAGGACACCACGCTGGTGGTCGTCCCCCAGTTCCATGTGAACGCCTGGGGACTGCCGCACGCGACGTTCATGTCCGGCGTCAACATGCTCATGCCCGACCGGTTCCTGCAGCCCGCCCCGCTCGCCGACATGATCGAGCGCGAGAGGCCGACCCACGCCGCCGCCGTCCCCACCATCTGGCAGGGGCTGCTCGCCGAGGTCACCGCCAACCCGCGCGACCTCACGTCCATGGCCCGCGTCACCATCGGCGGCGCCGCCTGTCCGCCCTCCCTCATGGAGGCGTACGACAAGCTCGGTGTCCGCCTCTGCCACGCCTGGGGCATGACGGAGACCTCTCCGCTCGGCACCATGGCCAACCCGCCCGCCGGGCTCACCGAGGAGCAGGAGTGGCCCTACCGCGTCACCCAGGGCCGCTTCCCGGCCGGTGTCGAGGCGCGCCTGGTCGGCCCCGGCGGCGAGCATCTGCCGTGGGACAACGAGTCGGCCGGTGAGCTGGAGGTACGCGGTCCCTGGATCGCCGGGGCCTACTACGGGGGATCGGACGGCGAGCCCCTGCGCCCCGAGGACAAGTTCAGCGAGGACGGCTGGCTGAAGACCGGCGACGTCGGTGTGATCAGCGAGGACGGCTTCCTCACCCTCACCGACCGGGCCAAGGACGTGATCAAGTCCGGTGGCGAATGGATCTCCAGCGTCGAGCTGGAGAACGCCCTCATGGCGCACCCGGACGTGGCGGAGGCGGCGGTCGTCGCCGTCCCGGACGAGAAGTGGGGCGAGCGCCCGCTCGCCACCGTGGTGCTCAAGGACGGCGCCACCGCGGGCTACGAGGCGCTGAAGGGCTTCCTCGCCGAGTCGGGCATCGCCAAGTGGCAGCTGCCGGAGCGCTGGACGATCATTCCGGCGGTGCCGAAGACCAGCGTCGGCAAGTTCGACAAGAAGGTCATCCGCAAGCAGTACGCGGAGGGCGAGCTGGACGTCACCCGGCTCTGACCCACCCCGGCCGGGACGTGACGAGGGCGGTACGGGACTTCCCCGTACCGCCCTCGTCGTGCTCCCGGCCGTCCGCCGGTCAGTTCGTGCCGATCTTCGCGAGCAGGTCGACGATGCGCGACTGCACCTCGTCGCTCGTGGAGCGCTCGGCCAGGAAGAGGACGGTCTCGCCCGAGCTGAGCTTCGGCAGCTCCGACCCGGTCATGTCGGCGGAGGTGTAGACGACCAGCGGGGTCCGGTTCAACTGCCCGTTGGCGCGCAGCCAGTCGACGATCCCGGCTCGGCGGCGGCGCACCTGCAGCAGATCCATCACCACCAGATTGGGCCGCATCCGGGTGGCGAGCGTCACCGCCTCGTTGTCGGTGGCGGCCCTGGCCACCTGCATGCCGCGGCGTTCCAGAGTCTCCGTCAGCGCCAGCGCGATCTCCTCGTGCTCCTCGATCAACAGCACCCGGGGCGGATGCTGTTCGCTGTCGCGCGGGGCGAGCGCCTTGAGCAGCACGGCCGGGTCGGCACCGTACGCGGCCTCCCGCGACGCCTGCCCCAGACCGGCCGTCACCAGCACCGGGACCTCGGCCGCGACCGCCGCCTGACGCAGCGACTGCAGCGCCTTGCGGGTGATGGGACCGGTGAGCGGGTCGACGAAGAGCGCGGCGGGGAACGCCGCTATCTGGGCGTCGACCTCCTCGCGCGAGTGCACGATCACCGGCCGGTAGCCGCGGTCGCTCAGCGCCTGCTGGGTGGAGACGTCGGGGGCGGGCCAGACGAGCAGTCGCCGCGGGTTGTCCAGCGGCTCCGGGGGCAGCTCGTCGTCGACCGGCCGCGGCGACGGACGGTTGGCGACCTCGACCGCGCCACCCGGACCGTCCAGCGGCTCCGGCCCCTCGGCGCCCTCGTCGGGCGCCCCTATGGCGTACGCGCGCCCTTCGGCCTCCGGGGCGGAGAGCAGCTGCCCCGGCCCCGCGGCGGAGCCCGCCGGTGCGGCCGGCGCGGGGCCGGACGCGGGCGGGACGGCCTGGGAAGGCGCGGGCTGCGGCACTGCCGCCTGCGGGGCGCGCTCGCTCTCCGGCGGAGCGGCGAGCTTGCGCCGCCGCCCGGCGCCGCCGCCGAGCGTCTGGTTCTGCTGGTGCGCGATGTGCTGGGCGAACGGGACACCTTGGCCGAGCGTCCGGACGCTGAACGCGCGCCCCTGCGTCGAGTCCGACGAACCGCCGGGCATCGGCGCCTCCGCGGGCAGCGGCTGCCTGCGCGGGTCCTGTCCGGGCACGTCGTTCCGCGGGCCGCTCTCCGCGACGCCGGTGCTCCCGGCGGACTCGGGCGTGCCCGTGAGGGCCGTGGTGCCGGTGGTGTGCGTGGTCCGGCCGGCCGTGGCCGGGTCCGGGCCGTCGTCGACCCGGCCGCCGGGCAGTTCGACGCCCTGCTCATCGGGGTGTCCGCCGGGCCGTTCGTCGGCCGCCACGGCCGGCCCGGGCTGCTGGGACCCGTCGGCATGACGCGCCCGGCGCCGCCCGGTCGGTACGGGGTGCGCCTGGGGCGGTGTGTGGTCGTCGTGCGGAGCGATGCCCACGGCGTCGTGGCGTCCGGGCAGCGAGGCGTCCGCGTCGGCGGCCGTGGCCGGGGTCCGGTCGGCCTCCGCGGGCGGGAGGGCGAACGCGGTACGGGGTCCGGCCTGCTCGGCCTGAGCGGACCGCTCCTGCGCGGCCGCCAGCGCCCGCCGCGCCCGCCTTCCGCCCGGCTGCGGCACCGGAGCCGGGCCGTCACCGGCCGACGAGAGGCCCTCGGGAGCGGGTGCCGAAGCGGACGGGGGAACGGGAGCGGAAGGGGAACCGGAAGTCGGCAGGGCCAGCTGGTTCTCGCCGCCCTGACGCGCCCGGTGCCCGCCCGTCGGCACCGGCGACGGCGCCTCGGCCGGCACGCCCCGGGGTGGCACGGCCTGCCCGCGCTGCGGACGGCCACCACCTCCCTGCGCGCCCTCCGCCGCGGTCACCACCGCACCCTCGGACGGCACCGGGGCCGAAGGGAGCGCCAACGCCTGTCCCGGCCCCTGCTGCTCGACGGCGCCCTCCCCCGACCGCTGCCCCTGCCCCTGTTCGGGCGACTGGGACGGCTGAGCCGGGAGGGCGTGCCGGTCACCGGTCTCGGCCGGACTCGGCCGTCCCCGCCTGCGCCCCGACCCCTCGCCCTGCTGGGCGGGCATGATGTCGTTCGCGCTCTGCGTCTCCTGCGAATCCGGTGCCGAGGGTTCGCGGCGTGCCCGTCGCCGCCCCGTCGGCTCGGCCGCCCCGGTGTCGCCTTCCCCGGAGGCCCCGGCCGCCCCGGAACCACCCACGGGGCTCTCCAGGAACGCGTCCGTGGACGCCCGCCGCGCGCGTCGCCGCCCGCCCCCGGGCGCGCCCTGACCGGCCATCGGTTCCGGCTCGGGTGCGGGCTCCGGCTCGGGCGCCGGTGGCATCACCGTGCCCGAACCCGCGCCCAACGGCACTTCGAGGACGTACGCGCTGCCGCTCATCCCCGGCACCTCGTGCGTCTGGAGCACACCGCCGTGCGCCCGGACGATCCCGCGCACGATCGGCTCGTGCACCGGGTCTCCCCCGCCGAACGGACCGCGCACCTCGATCCGTACGACCTCACCGCGCTGCGCCGCCGCGACGACGACCGTCGAGTCGACGTAGCCACCGCCCGGCACCAAGCGGGTCTTGCCGGTCGAGTCGACGCCGGCGACGTCGGCGACCAGATGGGCGAGCGCGGTCACCAGCCGGGGCGCGTCCACCTCGGCCTCGATCGGCGGCGCGTGCACCGCGAACTGGGCACGTCCGGGCCCGATCAGCTCGACGGCCGCGTCGATTCCGGCCGTCACGACCGAGTCGAGCAGCACGTTCGTCTTGACCAGCTCCTCCGCACCGGCGTCCAGGCGCTGGTAGCCGAGCACGTTGTCGACGAGCGTGGTCATCCGGGCGTAGCCCGCGGCCAGATGATGCAGGATCTGGTTGGCCTCCGGCCACAGCTGGCCGGCCGGGTCGGCGGCGAGCGTGGAGAGTTCGCCGCGCAGCTCCTCCAGCGGCCCGCGAAGTGACTCGCCGAGCACGGCGGTGAGCTGGGTGTGCCGGGCCGTCAGCGCCGCCAGCCGTTCGGCCTGCTCCTCCAGTTCGGCCGAGTACCGCTCGGCCCGGTCGGCCAGCTCCGTGCCGTGCCGTTCCGTCAGCCCGGCGATCTCGTCGGCGTGGCTCGCGGTCAGCCCGGCGACCTCGGCCCCGTGCTCCTCGCGAAGCTCCTCGTACGGCCTGCGGTCGGTGAACGTCATGACCGCGCCGACCAGCTGGTCCCCGTCCCGGACCGGCGCGGTGGTCAGGTCGACCGGCACCTGCGCACCGCTCTTGGACCACAGGACCTGCCCGCGCACCCGGTGCTTGCGGCCGGACCGGAGGGTGTCGGCGAGCGGCGACTCCTCGTACGGGAACGGCTCGCCCTCCGCCCGCGAGTGCAGGATCAGCGGATGCAGCTCCTGGCCGCCCAGGTCGCTGGCGCGGAAGCCGAGGATCTGTGCGGCGGCGGGGTTGACCAGGACGACCCGGCCGTCCGTGTCCGTACCGACGACGCCCTCGGCCGCGGCCCGCAGGATCATCTCGGTCTGCCGCTGCGAACGGGCCAGTTCGGCTTCCGTGTCGACGGTGCCCGACAGGTCCCGCACGACGAGCATCAGCAGCTCGTCCCCCGTGTAGCTGCCGCCGTAGCCGTTCTGGAAGTCGTTGTACGCGGCCTGACCGTCCTCCAGGCTGGCGCTGGTGACCTCGACCGGGTACTCGTTGCCGTCGGTCCGCCGTGCGGTCATCCGCGTCGGCTTCGTACGGCCGCGGTCGTCGTCGGAATCGGGTCGGCGCATCGACCCGGGGATCAGCTTGGAGTCGAACTCCGGAAGCAGGTCGAGGAGTCCGCGTCCGACCAGCGCCGTGCCCGGCGTCTCGAACATCTCCAGGGCGATGGTGTTGGCGTTGACGACCGTGCCGTTGCAGTTGACGAGCAGTAGCCCGTCGGGGAGTGCATCGAGTATGGCTGCGAGGCGAGCAGTGCCTCGGGATGGCCTGCTGCTCACGACGACGCTTCCTCCCTGGTTACCGCACCTTGCCGACAGCGGGCCCCATCTTGCCCCTCGGGCCGCAGGCTGTCACGGAAGGAGTCTAAAGGCAGGGAAGGAACGTGGGGCGGCGGATGCGGGGGAGCTCTCACCAAGGTTCTGTGCATACGGCGTACGACTCCAGCCCGTCACGTGCCGTTCGGGATCGCCGGGGAAGGGAAGCGGCCCTGCTCATCGGACGTCGGGGAGCACCGGCCGCAGCCCGTTCCAGCGCCCGATCGCACAGCCGTCGGTCCGGTCGAAGACCGTGTCGATGTTCCTCCCCCGCCAGCTCCCGGTGATCCGGGCGGTCGCGGGCCCACCGGACTGCTGGGTGCACATCGCGTCCCCGGGGACCGGGGCGAACGGGTCCGCGCCCTCGGCCGCCAGCTCGTCCAGCCGGTCGCAGGCCTGCCGCGCCGCCGGGTGACTGCCGCCCGCAGGTCCGCACTCCAGCTCGAAGACCCCCTCGGACGTGGGGTCCCCCGTGTTCGAGACCGTCACCGTCAGCCGGGTGCGGCCGTCGTCCCCGTGCAGCAGCGGCAGCGGCAGCGGCAGAGGCAGCGGAAGAGGGGCGGCGGCCGCGGCCGGCACGGCGGCGGACAGTGCGGCAAGGGACACGACGGCGGTGAGGGCGAGGCGGCGCAGCATGCGGGCTCCTGTGCTCGTGCACTTCGACGGGAGGGACGGGGCAGCCGGTGGAACGGAGGAACGGCGGAGGACGGCGCCTCCGTCATCACTAACGCTCCGCACGCCACGGCGTTGCGCAACCGCGGATGCTTTGCCCTCGCGCCCGACTGCCTAGTACCGTAGGTCGCGATTGGTGGCACGACACTCAACTGTGTCATCATCTGCACGCACCACTCGCGCTCGCGCGGGGTGTGCTGGAGGCGTCGCCTAGTCCGGTCTATGGCGCCGCACTGCTAATGCGGTTTGGGTCTTAAAGCCCATCGAGGGTTCAAATCCCTCCGCCTCCGCTTTCTCACCGAAGCCCCGTGCCACCGGCACGGGGCTTCGGCCGTATCCGGACCCGATCGGTCCGGATGTGGCCCCGAGGTGACGTCCGGGCCGTTCGGGCGCCCGGTCCTGCCGTCGTCCGCGATGGACTCTCGATGGAGTCAGAACATCGTTTTCGCAGGTCAGAGGTGGTGTGGCTAAAGGATTTCGCACTACGGCGCAGGTCATGTAATGTTGTTCCCGCAACGCCGACCAGGCAGAAAAGCCCGGAACGCACAAGCACTCGTAGCTTAACGGATAGAGCATCTGACTACGGATCAGAAGGTTGCAGGTTCGAATCCTGCCGAGTGCACACAGATCAAAGGCCCCGCCGGTTCGCCCGGCGGGGCCTTTGACATCAGCCGGTGACATCAACGCCTGGATCGGCCGGGCAGACGACGTCATCAAGGCGTCGGATTACAAGACCTCGCCGTTGGCGTCAGGCCTGAGTGCGTCGTCCATCCGATCAGCAGCCGCCCGCAGCGTCGTCTGCATGACGTGTGCGTAGGTGTCGAGCGTCATCGTGATCGTGCTGTGCCCGAGCGTCTCCATGATGACCCGGGCGTCCACCCCCTGAGCGAGCAGAAGCGACGCGCACGTGTGCCGGAGATCGTGCACGCGGACGCGGCGCGCCTTGGCCTTCGTGCACAGAATCGTGAGCATGCGGTTCAGGCTGCGCGGGTCGATGGCCCGCCCCGTGGACGTCGTGAGGATGAGCCCGGTCGGCTGGTGGTCCAGCGGCCTCCACTTCGCACCGTCCACCTTCCGCTCCTCCTCCCGCTCGGCCCGGTGAGCGTGGAGCGCGTCCACGCAGCGCTTCGGGAGCGAGACCGTGCGGATGGACCGGGCGGTCTCAGGCGTACCGAAGAGGAGCTCCCTCTTGATCCGCTGGAGGTTCCGGCGAACCCGGAGCTGTCCTGCCGGCAGGTCCACGTCCGACCACGTGAGGCCGAGAACTTCCCCACGCCGGAGCCCGGGTCTGTGGACGGAGCCGGAATCGAGGGAGCCGTCCACCTTCGTCACCAAGCTGACCGTGGCGCGCACTCATGCTGGACAGAACCTTGGTGGTCGGCTTCTCGATCGGGCGGGCGACAGGGCGTACCGCGCAGGTGCCAAGTGGCTGCGCCTTGACGCCTGGACGACGAATGAGGCGCTACAGCGGTACTACCTCCGGCAGGGGTCCGCGTACGTGCGCACTGTCCGGGAGGGCGGTGCGGTGAACGGGGGTCCGCGCGTTTCCGGATGGCTCGCGCAGCGCCCAACGGCACCTGCTGACCACGGCTTCGAAGACAACACCTGACATCAATGACGGGATCCCGCTGAGTTACTCCTTCCAGGCTGTCGTCATCGTCCTCAATTGGCGTGTCGGGAAACACCGCATGGTCGCCCCGTTACCGTGCGGGGGTCGACCACAAAGGACTGCCCGGCGGCTGACGGGTAAGGGCTCCCTCAGCCGCGTAGCGGCGTGGCCCGATCGAGAGGATCTGGACCTTGAGCGATTTTTCCCGCCGATCCCTGCTCAGGGCGTCAGCGGCCGCCGGCGTCGGGGCGGTCGTCGTCCCGGGCCTTGCGGCCGCAGGCGCGCCGGACATTGCGGCCGCGAGCACCTCGGGCCTTCTGGCCGCGAGCGACCCGACCGGAGGGTCGTCGGGGTGTCGGCCGGCGAAGCTGACCGGCCACATCGTCCGCCCCGGTGACGCCTCGTACACGGATGATCGTATCGACTACGACCAGCTGTTCTCTCACTACCCGCTGGTCATCGTCTTCGCCCAGAAGACCCAGGACGTGGTGAACGCCCTCACCTGGGCGCGGCAGCACAACGTCGCACTGCGGGTACGCAGCGGCCGCCACGCCCTGGAGGGCTGGTCGAACATCGACAACGGCATCGTGATCGACGTCAGCCAGCTCAAGTCGGTCCACATCGACGCCGACGCTCGTATCGCGACGGTCGGCGCCGGCCTGACCCAGCAGGAAGCGGTGACGGCGCTCGCCAAGCAGGACCTCGCGGTCACGACCGGAAGCGAGGGCAGTGTCGGCTTGGTCGGCGCGACGATCGGCGGCGGCCTTGGCCCCCTCAACCGCTATCTCGGCATGGCCTGCGACAGCCTGATCGGGACCGAGGTCGTCGTCCCGTCGGGTCGCGACTGCGCCAAGGTGATCCATGCCGACCTGAAGGACCACTCGGACCTCCTCTGGGCGCTCCGTGGGGCGGGAAACGGCAACTTCGGAATCGTCACGCAACTCACCTACAAGGTGCACCCGCTCAAGCGCATCGCCTACGTGACGGCGACCTGGGACGGCCTTACGGACCTGCATGGGATCTTCGATGCCTGGCAGCGCACGGTACCGTTCGCCGACAACCGCCTCGGATCCGAAGTCGAGATCCACAAGTCCCAGATCCTGCTGTTCGCGTGGCTCGCGGAGGGCACGGCGGCAGAGGCCAGAAAGATGCTGGCCCCGATCCTGTCGATCGGCTCGCCCGATGTGAAGGTGCAGGTCGGCAACTGGGGCCCCATCTTTGCCGGAGCCCAGGTCCCGCGCTCGCAGGAGCCCGCCAACGTCAAGTTCTTCTCGCAGTTCGCCAAGAAGCTGTTCTCGAAGAAGGCGATCGACGTCATCGGCTACTACATGCGAAACGCTCCCACGGAGGACAGCAACTACTTCGTCGATGCCTTCCGCGGGGCGATCAAGAAGGAGCCCCGCGGCGGCACCGCGTTCGTGCATCGCGACGCGATCTTCTACGGCGAGATCGGCGCAGCCTGGGGGACTCCTTCGACGACACCAGGCGTCTGCGACCCGCTCACCTCGACGTGCCAGGCCTGGACCGCCGAATTCAGCCAGGCGATGCGCGGCTTCGTGGACGGCGCCTATGTCAACGTGCCGAACGTCGGCATGCAGGAGTGGGAGACCGCCTACTGGGGGAGGCGCCACTTCGAGCGGCTGCGCCAGATCAAGGCGAAGTACGACCCCTGCAACGTCTTCCAGTACGAGCAGAGCATCCCGCCCGCGTCACGCTGATCGACAGTTCGCCGTCGGGGCCCCGCCCCGGTCGGGCTCGGCCTTTCACGCAGAAGGGCCCGACGCAGTCGAAGGGGTGTCGTCAGCCTCGATCTTGCATGAGGGATCGTCAGCTTGCTGACGATCCCTTTGCTCGTTCAGAGTGAAGATTTCTGCTTGCGGGCAGGGCTGATGGTCCGGCTGTCGTGCCGGGTGGGCGCCGGGTTCCACGGCTCTGGTTGTGATGGTGCTGGTAGCTGGGATGGGATGCTGCTGGTCAGCCAGGGTCGGGCAGAGCTTCGAGCCGGTCGAGGGCGATCTGGATGATCTCCAGTCAGATCTGGCTCCGGGGAGTGTCGTGCAGGGCAGGTTGCCGCAGGCCGGTGGAACGGGCGGCGCGGATGCGGTCCTCGGCGCGGACGCGCGGTGCTGACGTCAGCAGCTGACATCAACAAGCACGGACAGCGGTGCATAGTCACGGACGGTTACCTGAAGCAAGGTGCGACGTTGGTGCAGTGGATGGCTTCTGCGACCTGATCGACTGCGACCTGCACGCGCCTACGGATCAGAAGGGTGCAGGTTCGAATCCTGCCGAGTGCACAACCGCCAGAGGCCCCCGGAAGAATCCGGGGGCCTCTGGCTTCTGCTGTGGCAGCACCCGCCTGCGGGGGCGGGGGCGGGTGCCGGTCGGACCGCCGCAAGGACGCCCGCCGCGCCGCCGACGTCATCGGGATCGTTGATCGGGCGAGTGCCGACGTCCTGCCCGGAGCATGGACGCGCGCATGGGGCGCAGGTCACGGAAGCAAACCCCATGGCCTCCCGCGCCGGCACGCAGCCCCCGGGAGCCGAACGAAGTCTTCAACCTGCATCGGACGCGGCTGCTAATCTCCACCTTTGCTTGATCGTTCGAAGACCATCCACCGGGGGGAGATGGCACTTCGCCTCATCGCCCCATGAATCCAGAGGGACTGAGGATGAGGATCGGCAAGGCAGCGATGCCGGTGCTGCTGGCGGGTGCGCTCCTGGGCACCCTGTCGGGCTGCGGATCTGACGGCGGTGCCACCGGCGGCGACAGCGCGCACGGGGGCGGCACCGGGGGCACGAGCGGCGGCCCGTTGAAGAGCAGGATCACTGCCCCGGCCGCCTTCGACAGCGCCAAGGGCTGGGAGGTCGAGGCCGACTGGCTTCCCCAGGGGCAGCCCTTGCCCTATGCGGTTTCGGGGAAGGGCGACTCGGTCGCGTACCTCGACAAGACGGAGCAGGGCTATGTCCTGAACGTCCGAGGGGCGTCGTCCGGCAAGGTGCTGTCCACGAGCAAGCCGTGGAAAGGCCCGAAGCTCACCGAGGAGCAGAGCGACGAGCAGTCCGGCGAACTGGCGGTCCCGCAGATCGCTCTGATCCCCGGCACGGAGCGCGACTACTTCGCGGTGTGGGCGCGTGGGCAGGAGCGCAAGGACGCGCTCCACGAGTACAAGGAGGTCATCTCCGCGGCCTTCTACCCGGCCGACGCCTCCGGGAAGGATCTGTCCCCGGCCGGCGCGGGGAACGCCGAGGCGCCGGACGGCGAGTTCGACCGGCCCAGTGTCTTCCCCGGACCCGGAGGCCTGGTCGTCACCTCGTACCGCGGCGACAGCATCCTGCTGTCTCCCGACGGCAAGGTCACCGACACCAGCGACGCGAAGGTCACGCTCAACGGGAAGGCGGTCGACCCCGACTATCTGATGTCGTTCCAGGGCCCGGAGGGGCTCGTGACCAACGGCGACGAAGGCGCCAGGGGCGACGGCGGCTTCGGTGCCGACGGTGGCTGGCAGAGCACGAAGGCGGCTCCGCCCGGCGTCGAAGCCGTCCGCAAGGAGGAGAACGTGGGCTTCGGCATGGAGGAGACACCGAACGGCCGCATCGTCGGTGCCGCCGGCAACTACGTGATGGCCAACTGGATCAAGGGTTCGGACGACATCTCCGCCGTCCACGACATCGGGACCGGCGCCGTCAAGGCCACCGCCCCGTGCCGGACCCGCGAGACCGAGTACGACGTGGATGTTCCGGGCCCGCAGAACCTCGCGGAGGTGCAGCCGGCCCTGTCACCCAACGGCCGCTACCTGGTCAAGGGCGGTAACGTCTTCGACCTGGGGACGGGCAGGGGCTCGTGCGCGGACAGCGGTGAGGGCGCCAAGAAGATCACCCTCGCGGCCGTCGGCGACGACGGCACCGCCTACGGCCAGGCCGGCGAGGACTCCGGTCTCCCTATCCGTGACAACGGGCGCCGCCAAGCCCCTGCCGGAAGCGACCAGCACCCCGAACGCGATGACCAAGGGCGCGGGCGTGTTCGTCTCGTACGCCGGCACGGACAGCATGCGCCTGATCGTCCTCGATCTGAAGAACTGAAGAACTGAAGAGGCCGGCCGGCCTGGTGCGCGAGCGGCCCCGTGCGGACCCCGGCCACCGGCCCCGTCCGGTAGCGTCCTTCCGGGGCCTCGGAGCTGCCGGTACGGCCGTTGCCGACCGATCCGGCCGGAGCTACGGATCGGAAGGTCGCAGCTCGGAATCCTGCCGAGTGCACAGCAGCCAAGAGGTCCCCGGAAGGATCCGGGGGCCTCTCGGCATTCCTCCACCGAATCGGAATCCGGGAGTTCGCGCATGGGCTGGCAGTGCACCGGGCTTCGATGGCCGGACGCGCGGGGGCTGCCCGTGCTGGGGTGGCGGCGGGGCGGGGCCGTACGGGTGAGCGCGCCGGCCTTTGGGACGGAGCTCGGGTTCCGGGCCGTGGGGCGGCGGGGCTGTGTCGGGGCGCGCGGGAACGCGTGTCCGATGGGCGCCGTGGTGTCGGGGCGGAGCACCGGGGCCCGGTGTCCGGAGTGTGCGCGGCTGGACCGGGCGCACTCGGTGGCCGCCGACACGATCGCGGACGACCCCCGGACGTACCGCGTGTATCTCGCCTGGTTCGGGCCGGGGATGGTGAAGGTCGGGATCACCGCGGAGGAGCGGGAGGCGGCGCGGCTGCGGGAGCAGGGGGCCGTGGTGTTCAGCTGGCTGGGTCGCGGGCCGTTGATGGCGGCGCGGCGGACCGAGGAGCTGCTGCGGTCGGCGCTCGGGGTGCCGGACCGGATTCCGTACGCCCGGAAGCGGGCCGTGCGCGCGGTGCTGCCGGGGGCGGCGGAGCGGCGTGCCGAGGTGGCGGAGCTCTACGGGCGGGCTGTGGCGCTGGAGGGGGCGGGGTGGCCGGAGTCGCTGGAGCGGTTGCCGTTCGAAGCGGTCGATCACACCGGGGTCTTCGGCCTGGACGGCGCGGTCGAGGTGGCGTGGGCGGTCACCGAGTTGGTGGACGGCGGTGTGGTCGGGGGACGGCTGATGGCGGCGGCCGGGCCCGATCTGCATCTGGAGACGGCGACGCACGGGGCCGTGGTGCTGGACACCCGGCTGATGACCGGGTGGGAGCTGGCGGGCGCCGATCCGGGGGCCGGGGTGGACGTGCCGGTGGCCGACATCGGGGGTGGTGGAGTGCAGGGCGGGCTGTTCTGAGATCGTCGGGGGGCGAACGGTGAAAGGGGTGCGGAGTGAGTGGTGACACCGAGGACGTCGCGCGGTTTCGGGAACGGCTGGGGCTGCCCGGGATCATCGATGTCCATACGCACTTCATGCCGGAGCGGGTGCTGCGCAAGGTCTGGGCGTACTTCGACTCCGCCGGCCCGCTGACCGGGATGGAATGGCCGATCGAGTACCGGCACGACGAGGACGAACGCCTCGCGCTGCTGCGGTCGTTCGGCGTGCTCCGGTTCACCTCGATGCTCTACCCGCACAAGGCCGGGATGGCGGCCTGGCTGAACGGTTGGGCGGCCGATTTCGCACGCCGGGTGCCGGACTGTCTGCACACCGCGACCTTCTTCCCCGAGGACGGCGTGGAGCGGTACGTGCGCGAGGCCGTGGAGGCCGGGGCGCGGGTCTTCAAGTCGCATGTGCAGGTCGGCGCGTACGACCCCAACGACCCGCTGCTGGACCCGGTGTGGGGGCTGCTCGCCGAGGCCGGGATCCCGGTGGTGACGCATTGCGGATCCGGGCCCGCGCCCGGCAAGCACACGGGGCCCGAACCCGTCGGCCGGCTGCTCGCGCGGCACCTGCGGCTGAGACTGGTCGTGGCGCACATGGGGATGCCGGAGTACGTGGAGTTCCTGGCGCTGGCGGAGACGTACCGGGAGGTGCGGCTCGACACCACGATGGCGTTCACGGACTTCACGGAGGACCACGCCCCGTTCCCGCCGGCCGAACGGGGACGGCTCGCCGCGCTCGGGGACCGGATCCTGCTGGGGACGGACTTCCCGAACATCCCGTATCCGTACGCGCATCAACTGCACGCGCTGGAAAGGCTGGAGCTGGGGGACGACTGGCTGCGCGCGGTCTGTCACGGGAACGCGAGCGCGTTGTTCGCCGTGGACTGACCGCGCGCGAAGGGGTGCTCGTGAGGGGCGCTCGCGAAGAGGCCGGTCCCGAGAGGGCGCTCCTGACGGGCCGCCTTTTCTCAGGGAATTCACAGAAACGGAAAAGGACCCTCTCAGAGGCGCCTCACAGGGTTGAGGCATGACGACGACCTCGCCCCTGGGGCGTACCGAACTGCTGAGGGCGGACCGCAGCCCCGTCCGTGTGCTGGTGGTGGACGACGAAGCTCCGCTCGCCGAGCTGCTCTCCATGGCCCTGCGTTACGAGGGCTGGGAGGTGCGCAGCGCCGGGGACGGTGCCGGTGCCGTCCGGATGGCGCGCGATTTCCGGCCCGACGTGGTGATCCTCGACGTGATGCTGCCCGACACGGACGGGTTCGCCGTACTCGGCAGACTGCGGCGGGAGCTGTCCGAGGTCCCGGTGCTCTTCCTGACCGCGCGTGACGCGGTGGAGGACCGGATCGCCGGTCTCACCGCGGGCGGCGACGACTACGTCACCAAGCCGTTCAGCCTGGAGGAGGTCGTGGCGCGGCTGCGCGGCCTGATCCGGCGCTCCGGTACGGCGGCCGTGCGCAGCGAGTCGACGCTCGTCGTCGGCGATCTGGCCCTCGACGAGGACAGCCACGAGGTGAGCCGGGGCGGGACGTCCATCCACCTCACCGCGACCGAGTTCGAGCTGCTGCGCTTCCTGATGCGCAATCCGCGGCGGGTGCTGAGCAAGGCGCAGATCCTCGACCGGGTGTGGAACTACGACTTCGGCGGACAGGCGAACGTCGTCGAGCTGTACATCTCGTATCTGCGCAAGAAGATCGACGCGGGACGGTCGCCGATGATCCACACCCGGCGCGGGGCGGGTTATCTCATCAAGCCCGGTGAGTAGCCCGGTGAGCGGACCGGTGAGCGGCCCCGTGCGCAGGCGCGTGGGCCGGCGGAGGGGGCCGTGGACGCTGCGGACCCGGCTCGTCGTCTCGGCGGTGACGCTGATCGCCGTGGTGGCCGCGGTCATCGGTTCGGTCACCACCATCGCCTACCGCAGCTACATGTACGGCAAGCTCGACGACCAGCTGAACGCCATCGCCATGCGGGCCGGGAAACCGCCCGGCGGCGGGGCGGGACCGATGCCGGGCGGCGTGCCGAAGAGCGACGACCCGCTGGCCTTCGTCGACGCGCGCGGGCTGCCCGTCGGAGCCTTCGGGGCCGTCGTGGCGGACGGCTCGGTCACCGAGTCGAGGGTGGTCGTGGAGACCGCCCTCACGCCGGGGCAGGGGACCGAGGACGGCGGACAGCCGATGACCGGTGCCCAGGAGAACGCCCTGGTGGCGGCGCAGACCCCTGCCGGGGACGGGGCGCGGAGCATCGATCTGCCCGGTCTCGGCTCCAACCGGGTGCAGGCCGTCGCGGGTCCGCACGGGACGACGATCCTCGTCGGCATGCCCGCCGCCGAGGTGCGCTCCGCCCTCACCACGTTGATCCTCGTCGAGGTCTGTGTCACCGGCGCCGGTCTGATCGCGGCCGGAATCGCGGGCGTCGCCATGGTCGGCGTCGCGCTGCGGCCGCTGCGCCGGATCGCCGCGACCGCGACCCGGGTCTCCGAACTCCCCCTGCACAGCGGCGAGGTGGCGCCACTGGAACGGGTTCCGGAGGCCGAGGCCGACCCCCGTACCGAGGTCGGGCAGGTGGGCGCGGCGCTCAACCGGATGCTGGGCCACGTCGGTTCGGCGCTGGAGGCACGGCAGGAGAGCGAGACGCGGGTACGTCAGTTCGTCGCGGACGCCAGCCACGAGCTGCGCACCCCGCTGGCCTCGATCCGGGGATACGCCGAACTGACCCGCCGCGGCCGTGAGGAGACCGGCCCCGACACCCGTCACGCCCTGGGCCGGATCGAGTCCGAGGCGGAGCGCATGACGGGCATGGTGGAGGATCTGCTGCTGCTCGCCCGCCTGGACGCCGGGCGCCCGCTCAGCCGCGAGAGCACCGACCTCTCCCCGGTCGTCGTCGACGCGGTGAGCGACGCCCGCGCCGCCGGGCAGCGCGGGCACCACTGGCGCCTCGACCTGCCGGACGAGCCGGTGACCGTGCACGGCGATCCGACCCGGCTCCACCAGGTGCTGGTCAATCTGCTGGCGAACGCCCGTACCCACACCCCGCCCGGCACGACCGTCACCGTACGGGTGCGTGCCGCGGCCGGCCGGTCCCCGGTGACGCTGGAGGTCCAGGACGACGGGCCCGGCATTCCGCCCCAGTTGCTGCCGCACGTCTTCGAACGGTTCGCGCGCGGCGACGCCTCGCGCTCCCGCCACGCCGGTTCCACCGGGCTCGGGCTCGCCATCGTGCAGGCCGTCGTCACCGCGCACGGCGGCCGGGTGGAGGTGTCCTCGGTCCCGGGGCGCACGGTGTTCGCGGTCCATCTGCCCGCGGAGCCCGGGGCCTGGTCCCCGGCCGCGCCGCACTCACAGCGGGGGGACAGGCTCAGCACACCGGTGTGACAGCGGGGTTGACGAATGTCGACGGCATGCGAACCGACACTCCCTGGAGCGCCCTGCCGGCCCGGGACCACCTCCTGGCCGGAGCGGTCGATGCGGCGGGTGACCCCGTACTCGATGTGGTGGTACCCGTCTACAACGAGGAGAAGGACCTCGAACCGTGTGTGCTGCGCCTGCACGACCATCTGGCGCGCACCTTCCCGTACGCCTTCCGGATCACCGTCGCGGACAACGCGAGCACGGACCGCACGCCGCAGGTGGCGGCCGGACTCGCGGCTGCGCTGCCCCGGGTGCGGTCGTACCGGCTGGAGGAGAAGGGCCGGGGACGGGCGCTGCGCACGGTCTGGTCGCACTCGGACGCCCCGGTCCTGGCGTACATGGACGTCGATCTCTCCACCGACCTCAACGCGCTGCTGCCGCTGGTCGCACCGCTGATCTCGGGTCACTCCGATCTGGCGATCGGCTCGCGGCTGGCCCGTAGCTCGCGGGTGGTGCGCGGGTCGAAGCGGGAGTTCATCTCGCGGGCCTACAACCTCATCCTCCGCTCGTCGCTGGCCGCCCGGTTCAGCGACGCGCAGTGCGGGTTCAAGGCCATCCGGCGGGAGGTCGCGCAGCGGCTGCTGCCGATGGTGGAGGACACGGGCTGGTTCTTCGACACCGAGATGCTGGTGCTCGCGGAGCGGGCCGGGCTGCGCATCCACGAGGTGCCGGTCGACTGGGTCGACGATCCCGACTCCACCGTCCACATCGTGCGGACGGCGACGGAGGACCTGCGGGGCGTGTGGCGGGTGGGCCGGGCGCTGGCGGTCGGCGCACTGCCACTGGACCGGCTGGCCAGGCCCTTCGGGGACGATCCGCGCGACCGCGCGCTGAACGGGGTGCCGGGCGGGCTGGCCCGGCAGCTGGTCGGGTTCTGTGTCGTCGGCGCGCTCTCCACGCTCTTCTACCTCGTCCTGTACTCGCTCTTCCGGCTGGGTACCGGCCCGCAGATCGCCAACGGCGGCGCGCTGCTGGTGTCGGCCGTCGCCAATACGGCGGCCAACCGGCGGCTCACCTTCGGCGTACGCGGCCGGGGCGGAGCCGTACGCCACCAGGCGCAGGGCCTGGTCGTCTTCGCCATCGGTCTCGCTCTGACCAGCGGCTCGCTGGCCGCGCTGGGAGCGGCGTCCGGCTCGCCGTCGCACGGCACGGAACTCGCCGTGCTGATCGCGGCGAACCTCGCGGCGACGGTGCTGCGGTTCCTGCTCTTCCGCGCCTGGGTCTTCCCGGAGCGCGCCGCCGCCGGAAGCTCTGCGGCCCCCCTGGCCCCCGGGGCCTCCGTGGGACCTGCCGGGCACACCGACGACACCCACCACGAACGGGGGAACGCCCGATGACCGCACTGCGTCCCGACCACCTTCCGGCCCCGCCGGACGCGCCGACGCTCCCGCCCGCGGCACGGGCCGCAGGCCACGCCCGACCGAACAGGCCCCTGGCGCACCGCGTGTGGCGGGGCAGACCCGAGGACCCGCGCTGGGCGCGGCCCGCCTTCCTGGCGATGCTGCTGGTCATCGCGCTCGTGTATCTGTGGAATCTCAGCGCCTCCGGGTACGCCAACTCCTTCTACTCCGCGGCCGTCCAGGCGGGCAGCCGGAGCTGGAAGGCCTTCTTCTTCGGTTCGTTGGACGCCGCGAACGCGATCACGGTCGACAAGCCCCCGGCCGCGCTCTGGCCGATGGCTCTGTCGGTGCGCCTCTTCGGCCTGAACTCGTGGGCGATCCTGGCCCCGCAGGTGCTGATGGGGGTGGCCACGGCCGGGGTGCTGTACGCGGCCGTACGCCGCCGTTTCAGCGCCGCCGCCGGGCTGATCGCGATGGCGGTGTTCGCCCTCACGCCCGTCGCCGCGCTGATGTTCCGTTTCAACAACCCGGACGCGCTGCTGGCGTTGCTGATGACCGTCACCGTCTACTGCGTGCTGCACGCGATGGAGCACGGCCGGACCCGGTGGCTGGTGTGGGCGGGTGTCGCAGTCGGCTTCGCGTTCCTGTCGAAGACCCTGCAGGCGTTCCTGATCCTGCCGCCGCTGGCCGTGCTGTACGCGGTGTCCGCACCGGTACCGGTGCGCAGACGGCTCGGTCAACTCGGCCTCTCGGCACTGGCGACGGTCGTCGCGGGCGGCTGGTGGGTGGCGATCGTCGAACTCTGGCCGGCGTCGTCCCGTCCGTACATCGGCGGCTCGCAGAACAACTCCTTCCTGGAGCTGACCTTCGGCTACAACGGCCTCGGCCGGATCAGCGGCGACGAGACGGGCAGCGTCGGAGGAGGCGGCGGCCGGTCCGGCGGCCAGTGGGGGGAGACCGGCATCGGCCGGATGTTCAACTCCGAGATCGGCGGCCAGATCTCCTGGCTGCTGCCCGCCGCGCTGATCCTGCTCGTCGCGGGGGTCTGGCTGACCTGGCGGGCAGGGAGGCGTCTCCCGGGCACCGAGCGCGGGGGGAGCACCGACACCGCCCGTGCGGCGTTCCTCGCCTGGGGCGGTTCGCTGCTGATGACGGCGCTCGTCTTCAGCTTCATGGCCGGCATCTTCCATCAGTACTACACGGTGGCGCTGGCGCCGTATCTCGCGGCGCTCGTCGGCATGGGCACCACGGTCCTGTGGGAGGAACGGTCGAGGTGGTGGGCGCGCGGCGTGCTCGGCCTCACGGTCGTGGTGACCGCGCTCTGGTCGTACGTCCTGCTGGGACGGACGCCGGACCACCTCCCGTGGCTGCGCTGGGCCGTCCTCGTCGGAGGTCTGGCCGGAGCGGCGGGCCTGCTGATCGCCCCGCGCATCGGACGCCGACCGGTGCTCGTGGCGGTCGGGGTGAGCCTTGTCGCGTCGCTGGCCGGCCCGACGGCGTACACCGTCTCCACGCTGAACACCGGGCATCAGGGCTCGATCGTCACGGCCGGTCCGTCCGGAGCCAGTTCCATGGGCGGCCCCGGGGGCGGTGGCCGCGGTGGCCCCGGGGGCACGGGCGACGGGATGCCGGGCGGAATGCGGCCTCCGGGCCAGGCCGGTCAGCAGGGCGGCGGCATGGGGCAGCCCCCGACGGGAGGTCAGGGCCGCAACCAGCAGAACGGCGGACGACCGGGAGCCATGCCCGGCACCGGCACCGCACCCGGCGTCCCACCCGGCGGCATGGGTGAGGGCGGTGCTCCGGGAGGCGGCGGCATGGGTGGTCTGCTCAACGGCTCGACCGTCGGCGCCGCGGCCGAGAAGCTCCTGGAGAAGGACGCCGGCGACTACACCTGGGTCGCCGCGGCCATCGGCTCGCAGAACGCCGCGAGCTACCAACTCGCCACCGGTGAACCGGTGATGGCCATCGGCGGCTTCAACGGCAGTGACCCGTCCCCGACGCTCTCCCAGTTCGAGAAGTACGTCGAGGACGGCAGGATCCACTACTTCGTCGCGGGCGGAATGGGCGGGGGCGGCGGCAACGGCGGCACCTCGTCCGAGATCTCCTCCTGGGTGGAGGAGAACTACCAGCAGGTCACGGTCGGCAGTGCCACCTTCTACGACCTGACCCGGCCGAAGAGCGCCGAGTAGGACAGCCGGTCCGACGGCTCAACGGCGCAGCAGCAGATCCGCGACGACCGGGCGGTGGTCCGAGGCGAGTGTCTCGGCCACCGCCGCGTCGCGCACCCGTACGGAATCCTTCGAGACCGCCACGTAGTCGATCCGCTGCACCGGGTCCTGCGCCGGGTACGTCGGCCCGCCGGGCTCGACATCCGTCAGTTCGTTCCACAACGGGGCGAGTTCGGGTGCGGTCGGGGCGGCGTTGAAGTCACCGAGCAGGATCTGCCGCACCCGCTGCCGGCCGGGGGCCTTGTCCTCGGCCATGATCCGGCGGGTGTCGGCGACCTGTGCGGTCCGTACGGAAGGGTCGCCGCGGTAGTCGAGGTGCGTCACGTACACGTGCACGGGCAGCCCCTGCACCCGCAGGACCACCTCGCCGAAGCCGGGCGCCGTGGCCGGTACGGGGTTCGGGTCCTGGGTGGAGAGCCGGGTGATCTCATGGTTCTCGGCGCTCACGATCCGGTGTCGGGACAGCACCGCGACCCCGAACTCTCGGCGGGGCGCGCCGGGGGTCACCGGATCGAGGCTGTAGATCGGGGCGAACGAGACCCGCATGTGCAGCCGCTCCGCCAGCTCTCCCGCCAGATCGCGCCATTCGCTGCGGGTGCCCCAGTGGGCGTCGACCTCCTGCAGCCCGATCACATCGGCGTCCAGCGAACGCAGTTCGGCGGTCTGCCGGTCGAGGTCGAAGACGTTGTCCATGCCGGCGCCCGCATGGATGTTGTACGTGGCCACGCGCAGCGGCACCGTGTGCTCCTGCCCGGCGGCCGACGCGGGAGGCGCGAGAGCGGTCCCCAACAGGCCCGCTGCGATGAGTACTTCCACCGTACGACGACGCAGTGACATACCACTCCAGTCCTTGTCGGATCAGCGGCGAGCACGGTACCGCGCGGAAATGAGCTGTACACCGTACAAGGCTAGCTATACGGTGTACGTCTATTGCTCGTACACCGTATAAGGCATCAGGAGTCCGCATGACGGCGACCGCCGCCGAGCAGAAACACCTCTCGCCGCCGAGCCACCCGCAGCGCTGGCTGATCCTCGGAGTGATCTGCCTCGCCCAGCTCACCGTGCTGCTCGACAACACCGTGCTCAATGTCGCGATCCCCTCCCTCACCCGGGAGCTGGACGCCTCCACCGCCGATGTGCAGTGGATGATCAACGCCTATTCGCTGGTCCAGTCGGGTCTGCTGCTCACGGCGGGCAGTTCCGCCGACCGCTACGGCCGCAAGAAGATGCTCGTCGCGGGGCTCGCCCTGTTCGGTATCGGCTCGTTGGTGGCCGGACTGGCCCAGTCGTCCGCGCAGCTGATCGCCGCCCGTGCGGGCATGGGCATCGGCGGTGCGTTGCTGATGACGACGACCCTGGCCGTCGTCGTGCAGATCTTCGACGACACGGAGCGGGTCAAGGCGATCGGCATCTGGTCGACCGTCAGCTCGCTCGGCTTCGCCGTCGGACCTCTGATCGGCGGAGTGATGCTCGACCACTTCTGGTGGGGCGCGATCTTCCTGATCAACATTCCCGTCGCGGTCATCGGTCTGGCCGCCGTCGTCCGGCTCGTCCCGGAGTCCAAGAACCCCAGTGGCGACCGTCCCGACCTGTTCGGAGCGCTGCTCTCCACCATCGGCATGGCGTCCGTCGTGTACGCGATCATCTCCGGCCCGGAGCACGGCTGGACGTCGGGCCGGGTGCTGCTGACCGCCTTCACCGGGGTCGTCGTCCTCACCGGATTCGTGCTGTGGGAGCTGCACATCCCGTACCCGATGCTGGACATGCACTTCTTCCGGAACCAGAAGTTCATCGGGGCGGTCGCGGGCGCGATCCTGGTCGCCTTCGGGATGGGCGGTTCGCTGTTCCTGCTCACCCAGCAGCTCCAGTTCGTCCTCGGATACGGACCGCTGGAGGCCGGCCTGCGGACGGCTCCGCTGGCGCTGAGCGTCGTCGCGCTCAATCTCATCGGGCTGGGCGCCAGGCTGGTGCCCAAGCTGGGGACGCCGGTCACCATCGCGGCCGGGATGAGCCTGTTGGCCGCCGGTCTCGCGGCGATCGCGCTGCTCGGCGGCAACGGCTACGGCGGCATGCTGCTCGGCCTGGTCGTGATGGGTGCGGGCATCGCACTCGCCATGCCCGCCATGGCCAACGCGATCATGAGCGCCATTCCGCCGGAGAAGGCGGGCGTGGGCGCCGGGGTCAACGGCACGCTCGCCGAATTCGGCAACGGGCTGGGGGTCGCCGTGCTCGGCGCGGTGCTCAACTCCCGGTTCGCGGCGCTCGTGCCGGCGGCCGTCGGGGCGGCCTCGCTGCCCGCCGCACTGGCTTCGGCCACCGATGCCGGGGAGCGGGTACGGATCACGGACGCCTTCGCCTCGGGACTGGAGACCAGCCAGCTCGTCGGGGCGGTGGCGGTGCTGGCCGGAGGTCTGCTGGCCGCGGCGCTTCTGCGCCGTGCCGAGCGGGCAGAATCCGCCCGGGCGGCCTCGGCCGGGGCCGGGGCAGCGGCATAGCATCGAGGCGGGGCGTATCGGATCGTATAAATCCGCTTCATGCGCACGTGTACGCGTCCGATCCGTCCCTCCGGCAAGACGAGGAGAGTGCCATGGTGTCCGCGGCCGATCGTGTGAAGAACCCCGCCAGGACCAGTGTGTGGCTGGAACAGCGGGCACCGTCGCGCGCCCGCAGATCGGACCAGCCGGCCGGTCTGGACCGGGAGAAGATCACCGCGGCATCGGTCCGGCTGCTGGACGCCGAGGGCCTCGCCAAGTTCTCCATGCGCCGGCTCGCCGCCGAGCTGGATGTCACCGCGATGTCCCTCTACTGGTACGTGGACACCAAGGACGACCTGCTGGAGCTGGCCCTCGACTCGGTCTACAGCGAGATCGCGCCCCCTCGGGAGGACGCGCACTGGCACGACCGGCTGCGCGAACTGGCGACCGCCTACCGGCACCTGTTGATCCGGCACGTCTGGGTGTCGCCGCTCGCCGGGCACTTCCTCAACATGGGTCCGCACTCGATGCTGTTCTCGTACGCCATCCAGGACGTGATCCGGGCGACGGGCCTGCCGCTGCACCAGCAGACGGGGGCGCTCTCCGCGGTCTTCCAGTTCGTGTACGGATTCGGCACCATCGAGGGCCACTTCGTGCAGCGCAGTGTCGATTCGGGGATCAGCCAGGACGAGTTCTTCCGGCAGGCGCTGGGCGCCATCCGGAGCCAGCCGCAGCTCAGCCGGATCGTGGAGTCCTCGCAGGACCTGATGGACGCCCGCGGCGGTGACACGGTCGAGGAGATGCGCGAGCGGGACTTCACCTTCGCCCTGGACCTCCTGATCGCGGGCATCGAGGCGATGCGGGACCGCTGAGACCTCGCTCGTCCCTCAGTACCCGCGTCCCACATCCACGGCGGTGTCCGGCACCCGCCCCTCCACCACCGCGTCCCAGCACGCCGCGAAGTCCGTGACGATGTCCTCGTTCGCGGTGATGCCCGCGGAGTGGGAGGTGATCACCGTGCGGGGCAGCCGCCAGCAGGGATCGCCGGGTGCGGCGGGCTCCTCGGGCAGCACGTCGAGTACCGCGCGCCCGACCGCACCGGAGCGCAGCGCGGCCTCCAGCGCCCGGATGTCCACCGTTCCGCCCCGGCCGACATTGATGAACGTGGCGCCGCCCATGCCCGCGAAACGGTCCGGGCCGAAGAACCCGTCCGTCCCGGTGGTCAGCGGCAGTGTGGAGACCACCCACCGTGCGGAGGCGAGCGGCCCCGCGTCCTCGCCCGCCCCGACGACCCGGTCGAAGCCCGCCGCTGCCGTGCGCGTCCCGCGTGCCACGCCCACGGTCCGGATGCCGCACCCCCGCAGCAGAGCGGCGACGGACGAGCCGATGCGGCCGGTGCCGTAGATCAGGGCCGTCCGGCCGGCCGCGAGTTCGGAGGGGATGCGGCGCCACTCGGCCCGTGCGTGCTGGGCGGCGAACTCGGGGACGGACTGACAGTCGGCGAGCACCCAGGCCAGCACGTACTGCGCGATGCGTTCGCCCATGCGCCCCACCGTCCGGGTGAGCAGCGCGCCGGACGGCCACGGTCCGGCGGCCAGCAGGGCGTCCGTACCGGCGTTCACGCTGTGGAACCACAGCAGCGACCCGCTCCGCAGAGCCTTTGGCAGCGTGGCGCCGACATAGACGAAGGGCTCCCGCGGCGCCGTGCCGGGAGAACCCCGGTGCACGGGGCGGCCGGTGATCCGCTCCAGTTCACGGACGACGGAGGCGTCCACCGTCGGCGCGGCCAGCAGCCGGGCCCGAGCGAGGGCGCCCGGCGCCGGAACGTGCTCATGTGTTCGGGAGGGCACGGCGGGAAGTCGTCCGGCCAGCCGTCAGCTGCCGGACGCCAGGCGGGCGGGGAAGCCGCCGGTGGCGATCGGACCCCATCGCTCGGGAGTGATCCGGATGATCGACTTGCCCTGCTTCACCATCGCCGCCCGGTACTCGTCCCAGTCCGGGTGCTCGCCGGAGATGTTCCGGAAGTACTCGACGAGCGGCTCGACCGAATCCGGCGAGTCGATCACCTCGGCCGAACCGTCGATCTGCACCCACGGTCCGTTCCACTCGTCCGACAGGACGATCACGCTGACCCGCTCGTCCCGTTTGGCGTTGCGGGTCTTGGCCCGTTCGGGGTAGGTCGAGACGACGATCCGGCCGGAGTCGTCGACACCACAGGTCAGCGGGGAGCCCTGGGGACGGCCGTCGGACCGGGTGGTCAGCAGGATCGCCCGGTGCCTGGGCCGTACGAAGGACAGCAACTCGTCGAGTTCCACAGCGGTGTTCGTCGCGATGTTCGGTGCCATGTCCGCAGACTACGACGGCAGGGACTCACCCTGCACGGCCTGGATGTCGAGCTCCACCCGAAGCGTCGTGCCGATCGCCGAGATTCCGGCCTGCACCACCTGGTTGTAGTTCATGGCGAAGTCCTCGCGGCGCAGCTCCGCCGTGGCGCTGAACGCCGCACGCACCCCGCCCCACGGGTCCGGGCCCGTCCCGAGGTAGCTCAGGTCCAGGTCGACCGGGCGCACGACACCGTGCATCGTCAGCTCGCCGTGGACCAGCCAGCGGTCCGGGCCCGCCGGGGTCAGCCCGTTCGAGCGGTACGTGATCTCCGGGAACCGGTCCGAGTCCAGGAAGTCCGGCGAGCGCAGGTGCTTGTCCCGCATGCCGTTGCCGGTGTCGATGCTGGCCGCGCCGATGACGGCGTCGACCCGGGAGCGGTGGACCTCCTCCGCGATCTCGATCCGGCCGCTGAACTCGGTGAACCGGCCGCGCACGCTGGAGATCCCCAGGTGCTGCGCGACCGCGGCCACCGAGGAGTGCGCCGGGTCCAGCGACCAGGCGCCCGGCGGCGGCAGCTCCACACCGCCCTGGCGTGCCAGCACCACCGTGCCGGCCTCGACCCGCCCGCTCGCCGTGACGAGGGCGGTGGAGGCGGCGGGGGCGTACCCGACCGCCGTGACGATCACCGTGTACGCGCCGGCCTGCAGGGGAGCGTCGGTCCGCACCGCCCCGTCCTCGTCGGCGGTGGCCCGCAGCACCTGCGTGCCGGTCATGTCGGTGACCGTCACGACCGCGTGCTGAACCGCCCAGCCGTCCCGCGTCCGTACCTGTGCGCGAAGTCCCATCCCGTTTTCTCTCCTTGCTCAATGACTCAATGAGTCGGGCCCCGGGGCGGGGACGGCAGGCCGTCCCCTGCCTGCCGTCCCCGCCACCGGGGCCCATTTCCACCGGCCGGTACAGCGTCTCCGCTCGGAACGCCGACCCGCCAGGGGTCTGTGATCACGACCTCGATCGAGGTCGTTACTCGCCGGGGTGGGCGAGCTCGATGTCGTGGCCGTCGACCCCGCGACCGGCCACGGTCAGTGCG
The DNA here is from genome assembly GCF_044767885.1 of Streptomyces sp. NPDC101194. Lineage (NCBI taxonomy): Bacteria > Bacillati > Actinomycetota > Actinomycetes > Kitasatosporales > Streptomycetaceae > Streptomyces > Streptomyces sp. NPDC101194. The sequence goes on along the minus strand of NZ_JBIWOS010000004.1, from coordinate 132,869 downwards.
CCGGCCACCGGCGGGTAGCCGGTCGCGATGACCGAGTACTCGCCCGCGTCCAGGTCGGCGAAGGCGTACGCCCCGTCCTCCCCGGTCGTCGAGGTGGCGACCACGTTGCCCGCCGCGTCGACCAGCGTGACCCGGGCGTCCGGCAGCGGCCGACGGCCGGCTCCGGCCCGTACGACACCCTGGACCAGCGCGCCGGACTGCAGCGCGGCCTCGATCCGGGTCACGCCCTGGCCGCCGATCTCCACCGGCAGTGCCAGCGGGCGGTAGCCGGCGGCGTTCACCGCGACGGTCACTGAACCGGGGACCAGCTCACCGAAGGTGAACTCGCCCGCCTCGCCGGACTTGCCGGTGGCCAGCACATCGCCGCGCACATCGGTCACGACGACCATGGCGCCCTCGACCGGGGCGGCGGTCTCGGCGGTCCGCACGGTCCCGGCCAGGCCGCTCGTACCGGAGAGCAGGATGTCGTAGGCGAGCGGCTCGTCACCGACGACCACCGTGGACGCCTGCGGCTGGAAGCCGTCGGCGGACGCGATCAGGACGTAGCTGCCGGAGCCCGGCGCGTCCAGGCCGTAGCTGCCGTCGGCCTGGGCGACGGAGCGCCCCAGCTGGCGGCCGGCCAGCGAGATCAGCGTGACGGCGGCGCGGGCGACGGGTGCGCCCTCGGCGCCCCGCACCACACCGTGCACGGCCGTGCCCTGCAGGGTGGCGACCGGGGCCTGAAGGGTGTCGACCGCGGTGCCCCCGGACGTCGCCCCGGCGACGTGCGCCACAGCGGCGGCCGGAGCCTCGACCGGTTCCTCGACGGGGACCTCTGCGGGGACCTCGGCAGTGGCCGCGGCGGCGTTCGCGGAGTTCGTCCTCAGCGCGACCTCCTTGATGAAGATCGTGACCAGGAAGGCGATCAGCGCGGCCGGGGCGGCGAACAGGAAGACGTCGCCGACACCGTGCCCGTAGGCGCTCTCCACGACGGTACGGAACGGGGCGGGCAGCGCGTCCAGGTTCGGGATGCCCCCGCCGCCGGTGCCGCCGTGGCCCATGGCCTGGCCCTTGGGGCCGAGCTCCGCGAGACCGTCCTTGACGTAGTGGGTGACGCGGTTCGCCATGACGGCGCCCAGCGCCGAGACGCCGATCGCGCCACCGAGGGAACGGAAGAAGGTGACGACGGAGCTGGCCGAGCCGAGGTCGGACGGGTCGACCTGGTTCTGCGTGGCGAGCACCAGGTTCTGCATCATCATGCCGATGCCGAGACCCATCACGGCCATGAAGACCGCGATGTGCCAGTAGGCCGTGTCGTACCGGATGGTACCCAGCAACCCGAGCCCGGCGGTGACCAGGAAGCCACCGCTGACCAGCCAGGCCTTCCAGCGGCCGGTCTTGGTGATGATCTGGCCGGAGACCGTCGAGGAGATGAACAGACCCGCGATCATCGGGATCGTCAGGACACCGGACATCGTCGGCGTCTCGCCCCGCGCCAGCTGGAAGTACTGGCTGAAGAAGACGGTGCCCGCGAACATCGCGATACCGACGAACAGCGAGGCCAGCGAGGCCAGTGTGATGGTGCGGTTACGGAAGAGGCGCAGCGGGATGATCGGCTCGCTGGCCCGGGACTCGATGAAGACGAAGATCAGCGCGAGGACCAGGGAGCCCGCGAGCATCACGCCGGTCTGCCAGGACAGCCAGTCGTACTTGTCACCCGCGAAGGTCACCCAGAGGAGCAGCAGCGAGACGGCGGCGCTGATGAAGAACGCGCCGGCCCAGTCGACCTTGACCTCACGCTTGACGACCGGGAGCTTCAGGGTCTTCTGGAGCACGATCAGCGCGATGACCGCGAACGGCACACCGACGTAGAAGCACCAGCGCCAGCCCATCCAGCTGGTGTCCGTGATGACACCGCCGAGCAGCGGACCACCGACGGTGGCGACGGCGAACACCGCACCGATGTATCCGCTGTAGCGACCGCGCTCACGCGGGGCGATCATCGCCGCCATCACGATCTGCGCCAGGGCGGAGAGACCGCCGACACCGATGCCCTGGACGACGCGGCAGGCGATCAGCATGCCGCTGCTGGTCGACATACCGGCGACGACCGAGCCCGCGACGTAGATGACGAGGGCTATCTGGACCAGCAGCTTCTTGCTGAACAGGTCGGAGAGCTTGCCCCACAGGGGGGTCGTCGCGGTCATCGCCAGCAGCGAGGCCGTGACGACCCAGGTGTAGGCGCTCTGGCCGCCGCCGAGGTCGGAGATGATCTCCGGCAGGGCGTTGGAGACGACCGTCGAGGACAGGATCGCGACGAACATGCCGAGCATCAGCCCGGCCAGTGCTTCCATGATCTGCCGGTGTGTCATCGGCGCGCCGGACGAGGAATCGGCTGATCCCCCGTGCTTGGCGTGGCCGCCCCGCACACCGGTCGGTGTGGTCGTAGCCATTGAGTTCCTTGTCTTTGCTTCTGTTACACGGGTGTACGGGTGTGCGAGTCGTTGTCGCTGTCGGCGTGCCGGGGGCGGCAGTCGCCACTGTGCTTTCCGGGGGCGCATCCCCCGGGGCCGCGACAGGCGAAGCTGTCGCGCAGCCGGGCCAACAGCGTGTTGAGCTGTCCGACCTCGTCGTCGGACCAGTCGGAGAGGTTGTGGGCGAACATTTCGGTGGTCCGACGGTTCAGATCACTGAGCACGTCGTTCCCGGCGGGGGTCAGCCGCAGGATGCGGGACCGCTTGTCGGCCGGGTCCGAGGACCGCTCGATCCAGCCGTGTTCCGCCACATGGGCCACATGACGGCTGGTCACCGACATGTCGACGTCCAATAGTTCGGCCAGTCTGCTGATTCGCATCTCGCCGTGCTGATGGAGAAGAGCCAGCACGGCGGCGGATCCGGCAGGGCATTCGGCGGGCAGGATGCGGGCGAGACCTCGCTTGACGGCCCCGACGGCGCTGAGCTGCCGGGCCAGTTCTTCGTACTGACTCCGTGCGGCCACGGGACCCCCAGACATCTCACCGGTGCATCTTGTTGCTTAGGGCAACCATAGAGTCGTTGGTTGCTGCAGGCAAACGAAAAAGCCCTTGCATAAGTAAAGGAACGCAAAAGGGCGCGTAGGGCCCGAGTCAAAGGCCCAGCGTGTGGGATGCGCGTCGGGGCAGGTGTGGTTCGCGCCACAGGTGGGGCGATCGGATGTCCGATTCGAGCGGTGCGCGGGGTGGCCTGTCCGCCGCTTCGGGGTGCCCGTTCCCCGCGACCGCGCGCCGGCCGTTCCGTATATAGGGGTGCGGGGCTTCCGTCCGTGCGGGTACGGGTGCGGGCGCCCACCCCCTCGTTCGCGGGCCGCCGGCTTCGGTCCGGACCCTTCGGCGACCCGGGGGTTGGGCCCCAACTCCGAGTTCGCTAGGGTCCTGGCCCATGGCACACAACCCCCATGCCCCGCAGGGCCCCGAGGGCAACCACGACCCGGCCGGCAGCACCCAGATGTTCCGCGCCTTCGTCGACGAGGGCGAGCCGCAGCGTCGGCAGCAGCCGGCCGCCTCGTCCGGACCGAGGACCGGGGTGATCGTCACCGTCGTCGCGGTGATCGTCGTCCTCGCGGCGGTCGCCTGGCTCGCGCTCGGCTGACCCGGCGCACCGGCTTCTCCTCCACCTTCCGTCTCCACCCGTCACTTCAATACGGCGGTGACGTCCCTGGTCTCGACATGCATGCCCAGGGGCACCCGCCAGGCGTCCACACAGACGGTGTACGTCTTCGTCCGTGCCGCCCCCGCGCCGATCGGCGCGGGCAGCGGCGCCGACGACTCGACGGCCGCCCAGTCGATTCCCAGCCCGCCGATGATGTGCGTGGCGAAGGTGACGGTCCCCGCGTCCGCCGGTGATCCTCCGGTGTTGCGGAACGTGACGGTCACCTTCTCGCACCAGCGCTCGGACGCGGCCGCCCGCTCGGGGGCGCCCACCGCCAGCACGGCAGGTCCCGCAGGTGCGGTGGGGCCGGGCGCCGACGGGGTCGCGGGACCCGTGGGGCCGCCGCCCGGCCCACCCGGTCCGGACGCACCGCCGCTGCCGTCACCGCCGCCCGGACCGCCCGGGCCGCCCGTGCCGGGAGTGCCGGACGGCCGGGCGGACCCGCCGTCGGCCCGTCCTGAGCCGTCACGCCCGGTCGTGCCGCCGGAGCCGTTCCTGCCCGGCGTACCTCCGGAGCCGTCGCCGCCGGGTGCGGCCTCCGGCGCGGGCCCACCGGCCCGGCCTCCGGCGCCATCGCCGCCCCCGGTGCTTCCGCCGTTCCGGTCCAGCGGTACCAGGGTCACCTTCCCCGACGGTGCCACCGCACCTGTCGGCGCCCTGCGAGGGTCCGAGTCCGCCGCGCCGACCGCCACATAGCCGTCGTCGTCGGCCGTCCCGCCACAGGCGGCCAGCGTGCCGCCCAGACACAGCACGGCCGCCGAGGCGGCGATCAGGGTGCCCCGGCGGCCGGTCGAGTCGCGCATCTGACGTCGCATCGCGCCAGTGTGGCTGACGGTCCGTCAAATCGGAACCCGTGTGTCGGCGTCACAGTGCGGCGGTCCATGGCGGTCAGTCGGCGATGAGCCCCTCCCTGAGCTGGGCGAGCGTGCGGGTCAGCAGGCGCGAGACGTGCATCTGCGAGATGCCGACCTCCTCGCCGATCTGCGACTGGGTCATGTTGGCGAAGAACCGCAGCATGATGATCTGGCGCTCGCGCGGCGGAAGCTTGGCCAGCAGCGGCTTGAGCGACTCGCGGTACTCCACACCCTCCAGCGCCGAGTCCTCGTACCCCAGCCGGTCCGCGAGGGAGCCCTCGCCGCCGTCGTCCTCGGGCGAGGGGGAGTCCAGCGAGGAGGCGGTGTAGGCGTTGCCGACGGCCAGACCGTCGACCACGTCCTCCTCGGAGACGCCGAGTGCCTTGGCCAGCTCGGGCACGGTCGGCGAGCGGTCGAGCTTCTGGGCGAGCTCGTCGCTGGTCTTGGTCAGCGCGAGCCGCAGCTCCTGGAGGCGGCGCGGAACACGCACCGACCACGAGGTGTCGCGGAAGAAGCGCTTGATCTCCCCGACGACGGTCGGCATCGCGAACGTGGGGAACTCGACGCCGCGTTCGCAGTCGAACCGGTCGATCGCCTTGATCAGGCCGATCGTGCCGACCTGGACGATGTCCTCCATCGGCTCGTTGCGGCTGCGGAAGCGCGCCGCGGCGTAGCGCACCAGCGGGAGGTTGAGCTCGATGAGCGTGTCCCGTACGTAGGCACGCTCCGGGCTGTCCGTTCCGTCGGGACCCGGTGCGGGGCCCAGTGCGGCGAGCCGCAGGAACAGGGAGCGGGACAGAGTGCGGGTGTCGATGGCTTCCGGCGAGCTGGTGAGCGCAACGGGTGCGGGCGCGCTCTTCGTGAGCGTGAGCACCTTCGAGCTGCCCTGTTCTGCGGACATGCCACCCCCTTGAGGTCGCGGACGGTCGCGTCGAGCCGCGACCATCGGAGGAACGCAGCCTCCACCTGAATACCGGAGGCGAGGCCACGGCAAACGCGGTTCCCGCAGAATGTCACATGTCGGCAACACGCTGTAGTGACATGTCGACAAGTCTTTGTGGCGTCTGTGCAGTTAACGGGGGGTGTGGGGCAATTCTGTTCGCTCGGAACGAACTTCGGGCGTTGCGCTCGATCCGGTTAGGCCTCGATCCTGTTTGCGGATCGAAGTCGGGCGAAGCTACGGGCCAGCAGCCTTGACACATGCATCTGGGAGACACCCAGTTCCGCGCTGATCTGTGACTGCGTCAGGTTGCTGTAGTAGCGCAGCAGCAGGATGCGCTGCTCTCGCTCGGGCAGCTGTACGAGCAGATGCCGGACCAGATCGCGGTGCTCGACCCCGGCGAGGGCCGGGTCCTCGTAGCCGAGGCGGTCCAGCAGTCCGGGCAGCCCGTCGCCCTCCTGGGCGGCCTCCAGCGAGGTCGCGTGGTAGGAACGGCCGGCCTCGATGCAGGCCAGCACCTCGTCCTCGGAGATCTTCAGTCGTTCGGCGATCTCCGCGGTGGTGGGCGAGCGGCCGTGAGCGGTCGTCAGGTCCTCGGTGGCGCCGGTGACCTGGACCCAGAGCTCGTGCAGCCGGCGCGGGACGTGGACGGTCCGTACGTTGTCCCGGAAGTACCGCTTGATCTCGCCGACGACGGTGGGCATCGCGAAGGTCGGGAACTGGACACCGCGTTCCGGGTCGAACCGGTCGATGGCGTTGATCAGGCCGATCGTGCCGACCTGGACGACGTCCTCCATCGGCTCGTTGCGGCTGCGGAAGCGCGCCGCGGCGTAGCGCACCAGCGGGAGGTTCGCCTCGATCAGCGCCGCCCGCACCCGGCCGTGCTCCGGGGTTCCCGGCTCCAGGTTCTTGAGCTGTCCGAACAGGACCTGGGTGAGCGCCCTGGTGTCCGCGCCCCTGGTCCTGGCGGGTGCGTCGGTGCCGTCGGGCGTCTCGGCCGGGACCGTCTCCGCGTCTTCGGCGGCCGGGACGACCGGGGTGGACTGGGGAGGCACTTGAGGCGCTGTACTGGCCGGCACGATGACGCCACCCCTCTGCGGTCAACTTCGGTCAACTCATCCGTCAAAAGCGGTCATAGCATCACAAGACATGTCCACTGTGTGCAAGCACCGTATAGCGTCGTGTTGGGGTCAACTTGGTTTAAACACTAAAAAAAGCCCCTCACCGCAATGGTGAGGGGCTCGGGTGACCGGTCGGATCAGGCCGGACGGGTGGTTCAGAACGGATAGTCGGCGATCACCCAGGTGGCGAACTCGCGCCACTGACCGGCGGCGGCCTGATGGGCCGGATGCTCGATGTAGCGCTTCAGGGCGTCCTCGTCGGAGACTGCGGAGTTGATGGCGAAGTCGTATGCGATCGGCCGGTCGGTGATGTTCCAGGCGCACTCCCAGAACTCCAGCTCGGGGACCTGCCCCTCCAGCTCCTGGAAGGCCCTCGCCCCGGCGACGACCCGCGGGTCGTCCCGCTCGACGCCGTCGTTCAGCTTGAACAGGACCAGATGGCGGATCATGGGGTAACTCCTACTTCACGAGCTCGGACATGAAGTCGCCGACGCCCTGCGCGGCACTCGAAACGCCCTCGAACCCTATCTGGACAAGATCTGCCGCCCGTTCCGGGGACGTGATGATCGTGTACAGCACGAAGACGACTATCACGTAGAGAGCTATCTTCTTCGCTTGCACCATCAGCCCCTGCCTCCCCTTGGATCCCCGTGCAGTCGGGCGATTCTATCCGCACGCATGGCCGTATCCCTCTGGTGCATTCGACCACTCACGCCGCCTTTAGGGACCAACGACCCGTTGATCAGGGCCCTTCGCCCGTCCACAGGGCTTCCGCGAGGCCGCAGGATGGCTGGCGAGCCCCGCGGACCAGGCAGGAACCGACGGGGCGAGGAACAGGACCTCACTGTGGGGTCCTCGCCGCGAGCTTCCCCGCTGACCGCGGCGAGGGCTTGAGCGGCCTGTTCCCATCGGGGGAAGCGGCTTCTCCCCCCGATGCCGCTTCCCCCGAGCAACGCTTCGGGCCGTGGCCCCGGGTACGACGGACGTCGCGCCCAGGGCCACGGCCGTGTCCGCGGGAGCGCCGTCGGGGCCATGGGCCCGCGCCCGTACCCGAGGAGGCCGCAGTTGGGCCCGGAGGCTCGGCCGGTGTCTGCGGACACGGAAAACTCGAAGGGCCCGACGCGATGCGCCGGGCCCTTCACAAGAGCGGTAGCGGAGGGATTTGAACCCTCGGTGAGTTTCCCCACACTCGCTTTCGAGGCGAGCTCCTTCGGCCGCTCGGACACGCTACCGAGAGAGAGCTTAGACCATCCCGGGGCGTGGACAGAAATCCAATGTCAGAGCTTGCGGAAGAACGCCGTCAGCCGGGCGGCGCAGACGTCCTCCAGCACTCCGTGGATCACCTCGGGACGGTGGTTGAGTCGACGGTCGCGCACGACGTCCCAGAGCGAGCCCGCCGCGCCCGCCTTCTCGTCGAGCGCCCCGTAGACCACCCGGTCCACGCGGGACTGCACCAGTGCGCCCGCGCACATCGTGCAGGGCTCCAGGGTGACCACCAGGGTGCAGCCGGACAGCCGCCACCGGCCGAGCGCCGCTGCGGCCCGGCGGAGGGCGAGGATCTCGGCGTGCGCGGTCGGGTCGCCGGTCGCCTCGCGTTCGTTGTGGCCCGTGGCGAGCAGGGCGCCGTCCGGGCCGAGGACGACGGCGCCGACCGGCACATCGCCGGCCTGCGCCGCCACGTCGGCCTCGGCCAGGGCGCGGCGCATGTGCGCCCGCCAGGGATCTCTTACAGGATCGTGCGGTTCCGGTGGTCCTTGCGGGTGCGGTGGTTCGCTCACCCGCGGACCCTAACGGACGGTCTCCAGGACCTCGGCCGCGCCCAGCGCGTCCGCGATCTCCACCAGTGCGTCCGTGCGCAGCATCAGCAGTTCGGCCTCGGGGAGCCCGAGGTCGGCCAGGATCCCGGTGTCACCGATCGGGCCCGCCGGCACGGCGTCGGCGTCGAGTTCGTCGTCATCGTCATCGTCGTTGTCGTTGTCGGGGGTGATGTCCGGTTCGCCGTCCTCCGTACCGTCGAGGCCGACGAGCTCTTCGAGGGCGGCAATGGTGTCGTCGGCCCCGGGTTCGCGGCCGAGCAGTTCATCGGTGAGCAGGATCTCCCCGTACGAGGAGCGGGCGGCGGCGGTGGCGTCCGAGACGAAAATTCGGGGGTCCTCCTCACCGTCCACCCGGACGACGCCGAACCAGGCGTCCTCCTGCTCGATGAAGACGAGCACCGTGTCCTCGTCCACCGAGGCCTCGCGGGCCAGATCCGTCAGGTCGGACAGGGTCTCCACATCGTCGAGTTCCGTGTCGCTCGCTTCCCACCCGTCTTCGGTGCGCGCGAGCAGTGCGGCGAAGTACACCGTGACTCTCCCACTGGTCATAGGGGTGTCGGTCCGGCGGGAGGGCAGTCGGTGGTCCGGCTGCCCTGCGTCCCGCCCATCGGAATCGTGGCAGAAACAAGGGCTTTGCGAGAGGAGTTCGGCCGTTGCGTCGGCCACCAGTTCTCCCGGACGCCGCCACCAGGGGGACACGGGACCGCCGTCCGACCTACCAGCGGAAGGTCCTCATCCGCATGGCCTGGCGCATCCGGGCCGCCCTGGCCCGGCGCGGCTGGACCCGGTCGCGGAGCGCCTTCGCCTCATGAAGCTCGCGCAGGAACTGGGCGCGCCGCCTGCGGCGCGCCGTCTCGGTCTCCTGCGGGTCCTGCGGGCCCCCCGCGTCCGGCGTGTCCGGCTGGTCCCGCTTGCGCTCTTCCCCGTCCGGCATCGGCTCATCACCCCAAGGCTGGGTCCGTATGCCACCACCTTCCCTCCGAACGAGTGGTTGATGCCAGCGCAGAGGTGCGAGCGGCCCGGTTACTGTTGAACCCATGCGGATCCACGTCGTCGACCACCCACTGGTCGCGCACAAGCTCACCACCCTGCGCGACAGGCGCACCGACTCCCCGACCTTCCGGCGGCTCGCCGACGAGCTGGTCACCCTGCTCGCCTACGAGGCCACCCGGGATGTGCGCACCGAACAGGTCGACATCGAGACCCCGGTCACACCGACGACCGGGGTGAAGCTGTCGCACCCCCGGCCCCTGGTCGTGCCGATCCTCCGGGCCGGTCTCGGCATGCTCGACGGCATGGTGCGGCTGCTGCCGACCGCCGAGGTGGGCTTCCTGGGCATGATCCGCGACGAGGAGACGCTCCAGGCGTCCACGTACGCGACGCGGATGCCGGAGGACCTCTCGGGCCGCCAGGTGTACGTCCTGGACCCGATGCTGGCCACCGGCGGCACGCTGGTGGCGGCCATTCAGGAACTGATCGAGCGCGGTGCGGACGACGTCACCGCGGTCGTGCTGCTCGCGGCGCCCGAAGGTGTCGAGGTGATGGAGCGCGAGCTGGCGGGTACTCCGGTGACCGTCGTGACCGCCTCGGTCGACGAGCGGCTCAACGAGAACGGCTACATCGTCCCGGGCCTCGGTGACGCGGGCGACCGGATGTACGGCACGGTCGACTAGGGCCTCTCGTCCGGATCGGGCCGGCGCGGTCCGGACGAAGGACCGCAGGTCCTGCCCGCCGCACGGGCTCCGGGGGACGCGTGGGCCGTGCCGACGGCCGCCGGTCCGTTCCGGCAGCCGTCAGCAGGACGGCGCGGGGGCCGGCTTCGTCAGGGCGGCGAGGGCCGCGGCCGCGGACTGCGGCGTGTCGAGCGCCTTGAACTTCGTCCCCAGAATCAGATCGACGTCCGCGGTCCTGCGGGCGTCGGTCTTCGAAACGGCCCCCTGCAACTGCGTACCGAGGACCGGGAACGAGCCGTTCACGGCCGACGGAGCGCCCAGCAGCACCCCCGGACCGGGGACCTTCTTGTCGTACGCGGCCGGGGCGTTCCCCACCTCGCCGATGGTGAAGCCGCGCTTCTTGAGCTCGTCCGCGGCCTTCTTGGCGAGTCCGCTGCGCGGGGTCGCGTTGTAGACGTTGACGGTGATCTTCGCGGGCTTCGGCAGCGCCTTCGCCGGCGCCGACGGCTTGGCCGACGGGCAGTCCGTCTCGTGGTCGGCGGCGCTGGCCTGCCGGTCGCCGCCCGTGAAGACGTCGATGAGCTGCAACGTGCCCCACCCGGCCAGCCCGAGGGCAACCACGGAAGCGGTGGCAGCGAGGATCAGTTTGCCGCGACGCCGGGGGCGGCGCATGCGCGGGTACTTGTCGCCCGTGATGCGGTACTTTCCGCCCATGCCGGGGGGAGTGAGCATGCTCATGGGCGCAGCGTAGTGCGGCCCGGTGATGATGCCTACTAAATGATCAATGGATCGCACCCGTCCGAGTGCGAAAGCACCCGAACGAACCCGGAGAGGGCCCGCAGGGCTTGCCGATCGTGCGACGAGCCTGCCACGACGCCCCGTCAGCCGAGTTCGAGCACCCGGGCGTGCAGTACCTGGCGCTGCTGAAGCGCGGCGCGGACCGCGCGGTGCAGTCCGTCCTCCAGATAGAGGTCGCCCTGCCACTTCACGACGTGCGCGAACAGGTCCCCGTAGAACGTCGAATCCTCGGCGAGGAGGGTTTCGAGGTCCAGGTTGCCCTTGGTGGTCACCAGCTGATCGAGGCGGACCGGGCGCGGCGCGACATCCGCCCACTGCCGGGTGCTTTCCCGGCCGTGGTCGGGATAAGGCCGCCCATTTCCGATGCGCTTGAAGATCACACGGAAAGCCTACCGGGCAAGAGCCTCCGGGCGCAGCCATGGGGCGGGACTGCGATGCTGTAAGAACGCCATAAAAGTGAGCAATTCGGAACAGCGGCCTGGGTGAGGGACCGCGACGGCACGGGCGGAGGCGTGGGTTCGCACACCGGCGACGGTGCGGGCACGGGTACGGGCATGGCGTCCCGTGGAGGTGTGGCGTCGGGCGCGTAGGTGGCCTCCGATGAAGGTGTGATGTCGGGTGCGGGTGTGGCGTCGGGTACCGGTGAGGCTTCCGGCGGCGGGGCCGGAAGCCTGCCGCCGCAAGCAAGGGAGATCGCCGACGGGCACGCCGTGTCCGGAGCCGCACTCGATCCGGGCGCATTGCTCCGGGACGGTGCGTGCCTGACGGATGCGCAGGTCCTGGCCCCGTCGGCGATGGCTCAACCGGCGCGGACTCGTCGCGGGACCACCGGTGCCGACCGGACCGGGATGCGTCGGCGGCGCGACGGTACCCCTGCAGTGGATGCATTGGGGTGCGTCGGAGCGCGCAGGGGGTGCGAAGGGGCGCGTGACGAGTGCGCCGGAGGGGAGGAAGCGGAGGGACGGGGGTGCTGCGGGCACGCGACGGGGGCGTGTGGTGCGGGCGCTGCCGCTACGTGTCTGCGCGCTTGGCCGCCCTGGCCGCCTGCTTGGCCTGCTGCTTGTACGCACGGACCTCGGCGAGTGATTCCGGGCCGGTGATGTCGGCGACCGACCGGTGCGAGCCCGCCTCGCCGTACGGCCCGGCCGCCTCCCGCCAGCCCGTCGGCCGGACCCCGAACTGCTTGCCCAGCAGTGCCAGGAAGATCTGCGCCTTCTGCATGCCGAACCCGGGCAGCGCGTTCAGCCGCTTGCGCAGCTCGGCCCCGGTGGAGACGTCGCTCCACACAGCGCTCGCGTCGCCGTCGTACGCCGCCACCAGGTACTGGCACAACTGCTGGACGCGCTTGGCCATGGAGCCCGGGTAGCGGTGCAGCGCGGGTTTGGCGGTGAAGAGATCGGTGAAGGCCTCCGGGTCGTACGCCGCGATCTCATGGGCGTCCAGATCGTCTCCGCCCATCCGTACGGCCAGGGTGTACGGGCCGGAGAAGGCCCATTCCATCGGTACCTGCTGGTCCAGCAGCATGCCGACCAGAGCGGCGAGCGGGCTGCGTGCGAGGAGTTCGTCCGCCGCGGGGTCCTGAGCGATCCGCAGGGTGATGTCCTGGTCCTTGTTGCTCTTGGTCATGCCGTCGATCATCCCGACGGCGGCGGGGCCCGGCCACTCCACTGCCCGTCGATGCGGCCGTTTGCTGCCGATTTCGTTCGCGGAGGCGACATGGGGGAGACGACGCGAGAGGCAGCGGCGTGAGGGCCGACGGCCGACGGGGGTGACTGTCAGTGGCGGCTGGCAGCCTGGAGGATGTGGACATCGACAACTGGAAGTTCCTTCTGGAGAGTTGGAGCAGGCACTGGATCGCCGCCCGGGACCTGCTCGATCCCGAGGAGGCCGAGGAGGAGGCCGACGACGATGCGGTGGTCGCCGGATCGCTGGGGTTTCCGGCGGCGACGGAGGAGCAGACAGCCGCGCTGGAGCAGCGGCTGGGGCTGGTGCTGCCGCCCTCGTACCGGACGTTCCTCCAGGTCTCCAACGGATGGCGTCACGCCGGTGGTTCGGTCTATCTGATGGGTGTGGCGGAGCGTGTCGCGGTGCACGGCGACCCGCTGGACCTGCAGAGGCTGTACGAGGAGAACCTGGACGAGAACTCCGGGCGGGCCGAGCGGCTGATGGCCGGCATGTGGGCCAGGTCGTTGCAGCTGTCGCACGACTCGGACATGACCGATGTCCTGCTCGACCCGGGGGATGTGGGCGAGGACGGCGAATGGGCCGTGTACGTCTACCGCGGCTGGTCCGGTGACTTCCCGGACCGCTTCCCGTCGTTCGCGGAGTTCATGCGGGCCATGTACCGGGAATTCCACCACCGGCACGGTGACGATCCCGGGTTCGAGAACGAAGTGACGCGCGAGCTCGACGCCTCGGTGGAGCGGGCCAGACTGGCCTGTCTGGCCGGGGGCGACATCGACGAGCAGTTGGCGGTGCTGGACGAGGCCGAGGCGTACGGGAGGGGGCGGGCCCGGCGGCTGCGGGACCAGATCCACGCCATGTTCAGGCCGGTCGCCCATGTCGCGGCGGTCATGGACATGGACGACCCGCTGTACGTACGGGAGATCCTGCCGCTCGCGGCGTGGGAGCACCGCAGGATCGGCCGGGACGACGACTGGTTCCTCGGACCGCACGGCGAGGAGGGCCGGGCCGGGGCGGCGGCCGCGCTGCGGGAGGCCGGCGAGCGGTCGTTCCGGTACGAGCCGCCCGGCCCGTTCGGCCATGCCGTCGCCGAGGCCCGCGAACTGGCGCGCTGGGGAGACACGGAGGGTGCCTGGCGGGTGCTGGCCGCCGCCGTGCACGAGTGGGAGCCCTACGGCACCGAGCATGTCGCGCCGATCGGCCTGCTTGCCGATCCACTGCTGGGACCGGTCGTCACACCGGAGCGCGGGCGCCGGATCCTGACCACGCCGCGTGCGGGCCGGGGCTCCGCTCGACGGCCGGCGACGGCCGGCGGCAGCACCGGTGCCGCTGCGGGCGTCCTGGACGCCGACGGGCCGGACGGACTGGGCTGGCTCGCCGAAACCGGCTCCGGTACACGACTGGACAGCTTCCGTTTCGTTCTGGTCCACGGCATACCACCGCGGGAACTCGCGCGGCGGCTCGGCGAGGGGGCGCTGCTGGCCCCGAGCTCCGAGAGCGAGTCGGGTGCGTGGGGCCGGCGGAAGCTGCCGTCGGGGGCCGACGCGCAGGCACGGATCGGCTCGTGCGGCGGAGGCTGGAGCTTCGCGTTCGAGACCGATCCCGAACCCTTCGTGGAGGACCGGCTGACCGGCCTGGACGCGCGGGCGTCGCTCGGCACCAGGGCGATATCGGTCTGGTGCCCGGGGACCCGTATCCCCGCCGGCCCCGGTACCGCTGCCCCCGCGCAGACCTTCCGCTTCTCGTACGCCGAGGACGGTCAGGAGGTGTACGGCTACACGACCGGGGGTGATGCGCGTGCGACGAGAGGAACGCTGCCCGCACCGCTCGGTGCGCTTGCGTCCGGGGGAACCGCGCTCGATGCCATCGCTGCGGTGTACGGCGTCTCCCTGCCCCGATTCGCCCTGCGGAGCGGCCGGTTGCACGCAGTGGCGGCGAAGTCGTGGATCGGGCTGCCGACGGGGGAGGGACACACCACCATCAAGGCCATCGCGGTCCTGCGCACACGAAGCAGCGTTGATGTCTCCCGGGCGGAAGAGAGGCGTCGTCGACTCCGCTGATCTGTTCGCGGACCCGCGTCGGATCAAAGGCCCGTCGCGGCGACGGGGTTGTCATCGCTGACGAGGACAGTCGCCGGATCCCGCGGACCTCCGTCGGACCCCCGCCGAACACCGCGTCGAGGAAGCCTTCGTCGACGCGGTCGGGCGACGGTCGTGGCGGCGGCCTTCGCGAGGCCGGGCGAAGCGGTGCGGATGCCCGAAGGGGCAGCGGCGGCTGCCCCTGGCCGGCGGGGTCCGGGCTGGACGAGGCGGTGAGACGTCGTGAAGGTGGAGTGGTGGGGCCATCACGACGCGCCTTCGACCCGGGGCGCGGTCAGGGGAGATGACGATGCACGCACAGGAATGGGACCAGGAACACGACCACGAACGGGATCACGGGCACGGGCAGGAGCACGACGAAGTCGCGCACGCGTCGAGGACGGCCGAGGGCCGGGAGGCCGCGGGCATCCCGCACCTCTACCGCGCGGCGGCGGCCGGACGGGCCGATGTGGTCGGCGCCGGCGGCATGAGCGCGCTCCAGCGGGCGGTGGGCAACAGCGCCGTGGGCTCGATGCTCCAGCGGCAGGAGGAGGGGGAACGCTCTCCCGTGCACGATGTGGTCTCGTCCGGCGGTGGGCAGCCCCTGGACACCGATACCCGCACCGATCTGGAGGGGCGGATGGGCGCGGACTTCTCCGACGTCCGCATCCACACCGGCTCCGCCGCGCACGAGTCGGCGAAGGGCGTGGGCGCCCACGCGTACACGGTCGGCAACAACGTCGTCTTCCAGCGGGACGCGTACGATCCGTCCACGCCGCAGGGCCGCACCACGCTGGCCCATGAGCTCACCCATGTGATCCAGCAGCGCAACGGACCGGTGGAGGGTACGGAGGCGCCGGGCGGCATCCGGGTGAGCGATCCGTCCGACCGGTTCGAGCGGGAGGCCGTCGCGAACGCCGACCGGGTGCTGTCGGAACCGGCGCCCGCCCCGGCTTCGGACTCGGCTCCGGGGATCGGGACCGGCCCGGTCGGTCCTGGCTCCGCCTCCGCCTCGGCGCCCGCTGTGCAGAGGGCGGCGACGGAGGACGAGGACGAGCAACCTGCCGATGTGCAGGGTTCCTTCGTACAGCGGGCGGAGGAGGGAGCCGAGGAGGAGGAAGAGGCTCCGCCCGCCTGAGCGCGGCGGATTCCTCGTCGGTCCGCGCCGTCAGTCCGTGGCGTCGATCCGGCCGTCGGGCCGGGTCGACGGTGCGCGCCGTCAGTCCGTGGCGTCCGTCCGCATCGTGCCGCCCAGGAACAGCGACTCCGCACACCGGGAGGGCGCCGGCGCGTTCACCGGCTTGCCCACCTTCCGGCAGTCGACGGTCATCGTGACCTTGCCGCCCGCGGGCACCAGGATCGGTGTGACGAAGTGGTAGTCGGAGTCCCGGAAGTTCTCCAGCGCCAGCCGGAGCACCGGTGTGTCCCGACCGGTGGAGACGACGAGCGTTCCCGCGTCCCCCTGCGGGTTCTGGACCACGATGTCCGTCAGCTGGAAGGTGTGCCCGCTGGGTACCTGCAGGGCCGTCGAGGTGTTCGACCCACCGCCCACCGAGTCCCTGACCTGTACCTGTGCACTGGTCGGAGCGGCTGCGGACGCACCACCGGAGCCGCTGCCGGTCCCGCCGTCGGACGTGCCGGAACTCGATGAGGGACCGGGGCTCGGCGAACCACCGTTCGCTCCGGAGGAGTCGCCTCCGCCCGATCCCGTTCCGGCCGTCGAACCCTGCTCCGGGGCCTTGCTCTTGTCGGCCGCGGCGGCCGACCGTACCGCGTCCGGCGTGATCGCCTCCCGTGCCGCCGATTTCACGGCCGGCCGCAGCAACGCGTACCAGAGCCCGACCAGCGCGATCAGCAGCACCGCCGCGGTGATCAGCGCCCGCGGAAGCCAGCGCGGCAGGATCGGCTCCTGCTGGTACGAGCCGTCCAGGGCCACCGGTGCTGCCGGTTCGGCCGGTGCCTGCCCCTCCACCGCATCCGTGGTGACGACGACCTGGAAGGCGTGCGTGACCGGCGTTCCGCGCCACACGCGCTTCGCCGGCCGGATCCTCAGCTTCCCGAACTCCGCCCGCCCGGGAGCGATCTCCAGCGCGTCCGTCGCGAACGTGACCCGGGCCCGCTCCGTACCGGACCGGGCGCCCAGCCGTACGGTGGCCGGGGTGTTCCCCCGGTTGTCGACGGCGAGCTGGTGCCTCCCGCGCCAGGCGCCGTGCGAACTGCGCGGCACCAGCTCGGCGGTCGTCTCGGTGAAGGGAAGTACGGTCACCCGCCCTTCGGGCACCACCGTGTCGTCCTGTTCGCTGGTGGGCACCACCCGTATCCCGAAGGGTGTCTCCCCCGCGGGAA
The DNA here is from genome assembly GCF_044767885.1 of Streptomyces sp. NPDC101194. Classification (NCBI taxonomy): domain Bacteria; kingdom Bacillati; phylum Actinomycetota; class Actinomycetes; order Kitasatosporales; family Streptomycetaceae; genus Streptomyces; species Streptomyces sp. NPDC101194. The sequence continues at coordinate 115,893 of NZ_JBIWOS010000004.1, read as the reverse complement.
CGGACGAGTCGCGGGGCGGACGCAGTACGAGGGAGACCGTTCGGGAGTCACCCGGGTACAGGGACAGTGTCGCCGGCTCCACCGTCGACCAGGCGGCACACGCACCGATCACCTCGAACCGGTATTCCTCGACAGTGCTGCCGGAATTGAGGATCCGCAGAGGGAGGGCCGTCTCCTCGCCCGGTGCGGCAGTGACGGACGAATCGTCGAGGCTTGCCGTGAGACTCATAGGGCGCACCGTAGGGTCGGCGTCCCGCGCCGACATGGGCCGTGAAGGAACACTTCCGTGCAGAATCCGTGCCCGGATCGGCTTTTTTGTTTCCCTTCGGATGAACGAGGGAATCTTTTGACCGCCTCAGACGAATGAGGCATACGAAACAGCCGTGATGGTTGTGTTCGCTGCGAGGCCATCGGCTGTTGCTCAGGGGGAGCTGCCATGGAGCGCACGACTGTCGCCTTACGGGCCCAGGATCCGATCTCTCAAGCGGGTGTGGCCAGTCAGTTACGGGCCCGGCCCGAGGTCAGCGTCACGGAGTGGGGGGAGGGCGACGCCTCACCCCAGATCGTGGTCGTCGTCGTGGACACGGTCGACGAGGAGGTGCTGACGATGCTGCGCCACATACAGCGCACCAGCACCTCGCGTGTCGTTCTCGTCACCACCGACATCGACGAGCAGAAGCTGGTGAGCGCGGCGGAGTGCGGTGTCGCCGGCGTGGTCAGGCGTTCCGAGTCGACGCCGGAACATCTGGTGCAGGTCATCAGGACGGTCGCGCGGGGCGAAGGTCATCTGCCATCCGACCTGTTGGGCAGGCTGCTGGAAGAGGTGGGCCGCCTCCAGGGACAGGTACTCGGCCCGCGTGGGCTGCACTTCACCGGTCTCGCGGCGCGCGAAGTGGATGTGCTGCGTCTGGTCGCCGAGGGGTACGACACCGCGGACATCGCGACGAAGCTGGCCTATTCCGAGCGCACGATCAAGAACGTGCTGCACTCGGTGATGACTCGGCTGCAGCTGCGGAACCGGTCGCACGCGGTGGCGTACGCGATGCGGCAAGGGCTGATATGAGCCTCCCTGTGTGCGCGTGGGCGGTGGAGCCGATGGACGCGACGGATGCCCGAAAGGGCAGTGGAGGCTTCCCGGGGGTGTGACTTCGGCACCGCTGCGAGTCGGCCGAGCGTACGGGACCGTGTGGTCCGGTATGCCGACGGGCCGAGGGTGGGGAGGATTTCCGTGCGCTGGTTCCAGCCGCTTCGGCGGGCGTCGCGGTCGCGTGCGGACCTGTCGTGGGCGGATGGGGGAGCTCGGGGGGCCCGGCCACGGCCCCTGCCTTCCGCCCCGCGCCGGGCCCTCGTCGCGTTCCGTGTTCCGGCGCTGGCCCTTCTCCTCGTGGTCACCGGCATCGCCCCGGGCTCGGCCGTCACTGCCGAGACGCCGGCGGCGGCCGTGCCCGAGCCCTGGGTCACCCCCGCCGAGTTCACCGACGCGGTCGATCCCGGCGGCTCCACGGGCGTGGCCAAGCAGGTGCGTACGCCCGCGATTCCACCGAAGCCGGATGTGGTGCTGCTGGTGGACGGCACGGGAAGCATGGGCAAGCCGGTCGACGACGTGAAGTCCGGTTTGCGCTCCATCACCGACAAGATCGTCGAGCAGCAGCCGGACTCGCGCTTCGCCGTGGCCACGTACGGGGACGAGAAGGACGACCCGACCGCGGAGTTCGAGGTCCTCCAAGGGCTGACGACCGACCTGGACGCGGTGCAGCGCAACGGCGTCAACAGGCTGGGCACCTCCCGTGGCTACAGGAGCACAGGCCCGTCCGAAGACTGGATCTACGCACTGTGGAAGGTGGCCAACGGTGCGGACGGCGGGACGGTCTTCCGTGAGGGCGCCAGCCCGGTCGTGGTCCTGGTGGGCGACGCGTCGAGCCACAACCCCAGCAACAAGATCCCTTTCGAAGAGGCCGTCTTCGCGCTCCAGGACAAGGGCGTGCGCGTCATCGCCGTCGACGTGAGCACCGAGGACGGCGACGGTCTCAATGGCGACGGATACAGCAGCCCCACCTATCAGGACCCGTACCACGAACCCGACCAGGCCAAGCGGATCGCCGAGGCCACCAACGGCCGCATGCTGGAAGGAATTCCCGGCGACGGCGTCACCGAAGCCATCATCGAGGGCTTCAACAACCTTCCCACCAACGTGAGCTACCGCCTGGACAACTGCGATCCGCATCTGTCCGTCGGCCTCGACCCGCCCACCCAGCAGGTCACCAGCGGGGACACCGCGCACTTCGCGGAGAACATCGATGTCTCCGCGGACGCCCCCCAGGGCACCCGGCTGAGCTGCACCGTCCAGTTCCTGATGGGCACCCAGGTCCCCGGTGCGGACACGATCGGGCCGGCCGCGGCGGCCGACCCGGACTTCCAGGAGCGGATCGACATCGATGTGAACGACATCGATGCCCCCGTCGTCACCGTGGACGATCTGACCGTCCGGGCCAAGGACAAGAAGGGCGCCCGGGTGACCTATGACGCCACCGCCCAGGACGCCACCGACGGCACGCTTCCGGTGACCTGCACGCCCGCTTCCGGTTCGCTCTTCCCGGTCGGCCGCACCACGGTGACGTGCTCGGCGACCGACTCGGCGGGCAATACGGGGACGGACACGGCGGAGATCGAGGTTCTGGAGGCCCCCGTGCCGCCCTCGGCGGACGTGGCGATGAAGGTCGACGTCAGCCCCGACCGTACGTACACCGGCCGCCCGGCCCGGGCCCGCTTCGTCGTCACCAATGCGGGCCCGGACGCGGCGACGGGCGTGGTCATCGGCTCGGCCTGGCCGAAACCGCCCAGGGCGAAGGACCGCAGCCTGCCCGCCCTCACCCGCTGCACGCCGGCCAAGCCGTGCACCATCCCGGCCGGTGGCCGCATCGAGGTGGCCCAGACGGCGACGTACCGCGCGGCGGTCACCGGAGACGTACGGGCCACCGTGCGCGGCACGCTGCCGGACCGGCGAACGGCCAACAACGAGGACACCGACCGGCTGCGCGTCCTGAAGCCCTCGCTGACCGTCACACCGCAGGTCGCCAAGCCGGGGCAGCCGGTACTGGCCCGGGGCAAGGACTATCCGCCGGGCGCGACCGTACGTTTCACGTGGAACAACGGCATCACCCCCGAGGGCGCCGTTGCCACGGTGGGCCGTGACGGCACCTTCGAGGTGCAGGTCCTGGTCCTGCGCAAGGACAAGCTCGGTCCGCGCAGGCTGCGGGCGGACTCGCGGGACCTCGACCGACTGCAGAAACCGGTCCTGGTGGTCCAGCGAAATCTTCAGCCACCGGACTTCGCGGGCCGCGCATGAGCACCGACGACCGTACGGGAGTGATCGGGTGATCCACGAGGTCGACGACGTACTCCGTGGGCTGATCAGGGCGGAGGTGCTCGAAGGCGGCCAGATCGCGGTGGTCTTCGACGCCCCGACCCGGGAGTGGGCGGCGAAGGTCAACGCACCCATGGTCAACCTCTACCTCTACGACATCCGCGAGGACATGCGCAGGCGTGAGCGAGGTCTGCACAACGACTACGACGAGCGCGGCACGATCGTCGCGCGCCGCCGTCCGCCCCGCTTCTTCAAGCTGTCGTACCTGATCACGGCATGGACGAAGCGCCCGGAGGACGAGCACCGGCTGCTCTCCTCGCTGCTCGGCTGCCTGCTGCGTTATGAGGCGCTGCCTCCGGAGCGGCTGTCGGGCACCCTGGCCGAGATCGGGGCGCCCGTACCGATGTCGATCGCATTGCCGCCCCCGGAGGACCGCTCGTTCGCCGACGTGTGGAGCGCGCTGGGCGGTGAGTTGAAGCCCTCGCTGGACCTGGTGATCAGCGTGCCGGTGACGGCGTCGCCGAGCTATGTGGTCGGCCCGCCGGTCGGGGACGAGGGGCTGCAGGCCCGCTTCGGGGACGTACCGAAGGGGGCCGAGCCGTTGTCGGAGCCGATGCCGGGGCGCGGGGATCTCCCGGTGTACGGAGGTCGGCCCGGCCGGCCGGGTGGGGGCGGCACCGTCTCGCGTGCCCCCGATGCGGAACGACGACGTGGCCTGTCCCTCCGCATCACGGAGACCCGGAATGCCCGTACGGAGAGTTCGAAGGCCCGCACGGAGGACAGTGTCGAATGACCACCGCGGGTGATCCGAACCTGCGCCATCTCCTCGCCCGCGCGGTGGCGGTGGAGCAGCGCATCCGGCGGGCGGTCGAGGCCCGGCAGCTCACCGATCCGGACCCGGACGACGCCTTCCGCGGCCTCTATCTCTCGGACGAGAACATCGCCCGCCTGCTGAACGAGAACGAGGCCCGCGCCTTCCCGCACCCCGTGCCGCCATCCGCTCCCGACTCCGGTGAGGTGTCGGCGGAGCAGTCCAGACTGACGTCCCTGGCGGGCGAGTTCGGGCTCACCGACCTCGACGTCGAGATCCTCCTCATCACGCTCGTACCGGATCTCGACGACCGTTTCGAGGCGTTCTACGGCTACCTGAACGACGATGTCACCCGCCGCCGCCCGTCCATCGGTCTGGCCCTGGGTCTCTGCGGCCTGTCCCCCGCCGACCAGGTGGCGCGCGGCCGGCTGTCGGCCCTTGCCCCACTGCGTGAGGGCCGCCTCCTCCTGGTCGAGGACCTGGACCGCCCGTTCCTGAGCCGGGCGCTCCGTGTCCCCGACCGGGTCACCGCGCACCTGTTGGGCGACGACACCCCCGATCCGCGTCTGGCAGATCTCCTCGCTCCCTGGCACGCCGTACCGGGCGTCGGTGACCCGGTCCCGCTGGCTTCTGCCCTTGCCCGAGGCGCCTCGCTCGCCTACCTCCGTGAGGACCAGGGCGGGGCGGGCACGGCCCTCGCGGCCTCCGCGCTGACACGTGCGGGCCACCGGGTCCTGGGCCTGGACCTGGCGCGACTGGCCGAGGACCCGGCCCCCGCCGAGGCCGCCCGTTCCCTGGTCCGCGAGGCCCGGCTGACCGGCGCCGGCCTGGTCTGCGCACCGCTCGACGCGGTCTGCCGCGAACACCCGGAGCTCCTCCGGCTCCTCACCGGCACCCCGGTCCCCACGATCCTGGTGGGCCGGGCTCCCTGGGACGCGGCCTGGTCCGCCGCCCCGCCCCTGCTCCTGCATGCCCCGCGCGTGGAACCCTCGACCAGGGCGGCCCTCTGGACCGACGCGTACGACGCCCCCGTTCCCGCGACCATCGACGTGGACCGCCTGCTCTCGCCGTTCCTCCTCACTCCGGAACAGATCACCCGTGCGGCCCGGGGCGCCGCCCAGACCACCCACCTGGACGGCGGCACCCTCACCCCCGACCACGTCCGCCAGGGCGCCCGCGCCCAGAACGCGGCCGGACTGGACCGTCTCGCCCGCCGCATCGAACCCACCGTCACCTGGAACGACCTGGTCCTCCCCCCGGACACCCACGCCCAGCTCCGCGAACTCACGGCCCGCGCGAGACACCGCGACCGGGTCCTGGGGGCGTGGGGCATGCGCCCCGGCGGCGGCAGGGGACGGGGCGTGTCCGCCCTCTTCGCCGGCGACTCAGGAACCGGCAAGACGATGTCGGCGGAGGTCATCGCCGCAGACTTGGGTCTGGACCTCTACACGGTCGACCTGGCGACGGTGATCGACAAGTACGTGGGGGAGACGGAGAAGAATCTGGAACGGATCTTCTCCGAGGCGGCAGGCGTGAACGGAGTGCTGCTCTTCGACGAGGCGGACGCGATCTTCGGTAAACGCTCGGACGTGAAGGACGCCCACGACCGCTACGCGAACGTCGAGAGCGCGTACCTCCTCCAGCGCATGGAGTCCTTCGACGGCCTGGCCATCCTCGCCACCAACCTCCGGGCCAACCTGGACGACGCGTTCACCCGCCGCCTGGACCTCGTCATCGACTTCCCGGTCCCGGACCCCGAACAGCGCCTCGTCCTCTGGGAACGCTGCCTGGGCCCCGTACTCCCCCGGGGCAAGGACCTGGACATCGCCTTCTGCGCGGAGAACTTCGAGCTGGCGGGCGGCAACATCCGCTCGATCGCGGTGACGGCCGCGTACCTGGCGGCGGACACGGGCGAGCCGGTCACGATGCCGACGCTGATCCATGCGATCCAGCGCGAGTACCAGAAGCTGGGCCGACTGACGCTGGCGTCGGAGTTCGGGCCGTATCTGAAGCTGCTGGCGTGAGCGCCCGGCATCTGTCGATCACCTGGAAGATCGGCTTGCTGTGACTGGACGAGCCGGCCGGGCACAACGTCAGGCGATCACGACGCGGGAGCCGTTGAAGTTGGCAACGATCTCCAGCTGCCCACCGAGCGCGGCAATGTACGCAGCGATGGTTCCGACCTCCGTGGCTGTCGTCCTCCCACGTTCAATGGCCGACACCCGCTCCTGCCGCACGTGCATACGTTCAGCGATCTCGCTCTGGGTCAGCCCCAGTTGTTTCCGCATCTCGACCAGTCGATGCGCTCGCGCCTCGGCCACCATGCGATGGGCTCCACGCTCGATCTCCTCAAGATCCTCGGCATCGAAGACCTCGTTCTTCACTTCGTCCCAGGAGTGGAAAGTAGTCATTTCGATGTGCCCTTCTGCCGCTGAGCCAAGTGTGCCAACCAGTCGTCGTACCGCCCCTCGGCTACGGGGATCGACTGGCTGTACCACTCATGCCACCTTCCCGACTTGTTGCCGGCTACCAAGAGAACCGCATTGCGGTCCGGGTCGAAGACGAACAGGACGCGGATTTCACTCTTCCCACCAGAGCCGGGCCGCAGCTCTTTGAGGTTGTGCATCGACGACCCTTTGATCCTGTCCACCAGGGGGCGTCCAAGGTTGGGCCCTTCCTCGACAAGCGCTTGGAGCGCCTGCCCCACAAGCCGAGCCGTGTCCCGATCGTCCTTTCGCAAGCCGAGCAGCCACTCGCGAACCTCGCCCACCATTTCAAGGCTCCAGGACATATGTCCTCGCTGTGTAGTACGTACGCATACTAGTACGCTGGCATGCTGCGGGCGAGGCAGGACCGAAACGTGTCAGCTGTCCCTCAAACGGGTGGCGCGCCGAGCCCCGCAGAGACCGGCACGGTCTCTGTGCCCTCGTGTCGCGCCTGCTCGTCGGGGGCCTTGCACGAAATCTGGGTTGCCGCCACCGTGGTCAGGGCCGGTCGGTGATCGCCCGGTTCCTCTCCGTACGACGACGGGAGTCAGCGTGACCGCATTGCCTGTTCTGCCCCACGAACTGCACGGCGACGGCCCGCACAAGGTGATAGCGGTGCACGGCTGGCTGGCCGACCGGTCCGCGTACGCCCCTGTCCTGCCGGACCTCGACCTCGGTGCGTTCCAGTACGCGGTGGTGGATCTACGGGGATACGGCGAGGCCAGGGACGCGGACGGCACGTACACGACGGCAGAGGGCGCCGCGGACGTGCTCGCGTTGGCCGACCGGCTCGGCTGGGAGCGGTTCTCGCTGATCGGGCACTCGATGGGCGGCTCCGTCGTCCAGCGGACGCTGGCCGCCGCGCCGGAGCGGGTGCGCAGGATCGTCGGGGTCTCGCCCGTCCCCGCGTCCGGCCTGCCCCTCCCGCCCGAGCAGTGGGAACTCTTCGCCGGGGCGGCGCACACCCCGCAGAACCGGCGGATCATCCTCGACACCACCACCGGGGGCCGACGCCCCGCGGGCTGGCTGGACCGCATGGTGCGCCGCTCGGTCGAACGCAGCGACGCCAAGGCGTTCCGGGCCTGGCTGGATTCCTGGGCGGGCGAGGACTTCCACGACCGGATCGAGGGTTCGCCCGTACCCGCACTCGCCGTCGTGGGCGCGCTGGACCCGGCCCTCTCCGCCGAACTGCAGCGGGCCACCTGGATGCGCTGGTTCCGCCGGGCCGAACTGGTGGAGCTTCCCTCGTGCGGCCATTACGCGATGGACGAGGCCCCGCTCGACCTGATCCGTGTGGTGGAGGACTTCCTGCGGGCGGATGCGGAGGCATGAGCGGTCCCGGCCGCGCCGAAATGCCCGTACCGGATGTCTTCGACCCCAGGCAGTACGGGCAGGGCATCCCCCACGACAGCTACCGCCACCTGCGCGACCACCACCCCGTCTCCTGGCAGGAGGAGCCGGAGGTGCTCGGCTGGCCGGCGGGCCCCGGCTTCTGGGCGGTCACCCGGCACGAGGACGTGGTCCGGGTCCTGAAGGACTCCTCGACGTACTCCTCATACCTGGGAGCCACTCAGATCCGCGACCCGGACCCGGCCGACCTGCCGTTCATCCGGCGCATGATGCTCAACCAGGACCCGCCGCACCACCGACGCCTGCGCGTACTGGTCAGCCGCGCCTTCACCCCGAGGCGCGTGGACCGCTTCGAGACCGTTGTCCGTGAACGCGCCCGTTCCTTGTTCACCACAGCGATGGCCGAGGCACGGGCCGGCGACGGCACCTGCGACCTCGTCGCCCAGGTCACCGACGACTACGCCCTGCTCAACCTCACCGACTTGCTGGGCGTACCGGAGACAGACCGCGCGCTCCTCCTCCACTGGACGCAACGCGTCATCGGCTATCAGGACCCGGACGAGGCCGGCACGCCACCACTCGGTCCGGACGGCAAACCGGTCAACCCCCGTTCCCCTTCGTCCCTGAGCGACATGTTCGACTACGCGCACGCCCTGGCGGCCCACAAGCGCCGGCACCCCGCCGACGACGTCATGACGGCGCTCGCCACCGACCCCGAACTGACCGTGCCCGACCTGGAGATGTTCTTCTTCCTGCTGGTGGTGGCAGGCAACGACACCGTACGCAGCGCGGCTCCCGGCGGCATGCACCTCTTGGCGGAGAACCCCGACGCGTACCGCCGCCTGCGCGACGGCGAGGTCGGGTTCACGACGGCCGTGAACGAACTCCTCCGCCGCCACCCCCCGGTCCTGACGTTCCGCCGCACCGCCACCGGGGATACGGACCTGGCGGGCACCCACATCCGCGCCGGTGACAAGGTGGTCGTCTTCCACGCATCGGCCAACCACGACGAACGCGTCTTCCCCGACCCGTTCGTCCTGGACCTCACCCGCACCCCCAACCCCCACGTCTCCTTCGGCGACGGCCCGCACGTCTGCCTGGGCGCGCACTTCGCGCGGCTGCAGCTGGGAGCGTTGTACGAGGAGGCGCGCCGCTTTCTCCCTGCATCCCTCGAACTTGTAAGCCCGCCGCGTCGTCTGGTGTCGAACTTCATCAACGGGGTGAAGTCGCTGCCTGTGCGGTTGGCCGATGGCTGACAACTGCTTGGCTCTCAGGTGAAGATGACAGAGATGTCGGCGGGCCCCGGCACCCTTGCCCACCGGCGACTTCGTGGGCACCGGTAGAACTCAGAGTTCGGTGGCGGCGTTCCGGAGTGCGTCCCAGTCCTGCCGATGCGCAGCTCGCCCTGTTGGTGCTTCGAGGGCGCGGAGGGACACCGGAGTGTTTGGAGAGCTGATTTCCGCGCCTTGTGAGTGACGCCAGTGCGTGGGCGGAGGCAGCTTGTCGATGTCTTCCCGGTATGACGCGATGATCTTGAGTTGGCCCTCGATCTCGGCCGCATACAGCAGTCCGCCGTACGACTGAGCTGTTCTTGCCCTGTCGCCGCCGATGTATCCGGCGTAGAGAGTTCCCCAAGTGGTGTCGCTGTATTCAGCGACCAGGAACAATGTGCGGCGTACCAGATGTACGTTCGCGGCCAGCTGAGCCAATTGTTCGGATGGCATTCCCATCGGCCTGCCGAATCCAGGTGACAGCTGGGCACCCGGGACTTCATGCCAAAATTTCATGCTTGCGTCCCGGCGCTCATTCACCACCTCGTCCGATTCCGAATAGACAGCTACATTTCCAGCGTAATCGATATCTAGGTAGGAATTGAAGAATTTCACGACATCTTCCATGCTGGTCACTGACTTGCACTCCTTCTTATGAAGAGGTGATCATCGGACTGAATCAGGCGTGAATCTTTCTCGGCCGGGACATCGGAAACTGTAGACGTAAGCGTGAACGAGTACAAGACGCCCATGACGCGTCTCACCGGGGGGGTCAATAGTATGCTCGTAAGCTTCTTCAGCTGGGCTTCTGATTCCGAGTCGCCGGCCGTGTACCACTCCTGATTCTGAATGTTCCTCATGAAGGTGTCTTTCAGTAGTTCTCCGAATGTCACGGTCACTTTGAGGTTCATGGACACTTGCCCTCGTGCCAGATTGTGCTTCTCGGCAAATGCCAGGATCTCAGTCGCTATTTCCGACTCTGCGTCGCCCATGACCGTTTTGTTGTAGTGATCGCTGGCAGTCACCAAGTTGAGCGCGTCTCGATAGCCCGAGCCGCCGAACCAGTCGGCAATCACATGAGAGCGGTTGAGGTTCTGGTTGGCTATGAACCCTGGAGAGTCCTGTGTCACGCCTCGCGGGTCGCCGGGCTCTTTGAGCCGCAGGTCCACTCCCTCCACCTGAAGTTCCATACCGTTCTTCAAGTCCTGGGTGATCGTGAACGTCTTTCCTGCGGCCGTCCGCACTATGGTCACCCCCTTGTCGGGGGTGCTTCTCGCCCGGTCCAGAACGATGGAAACAGGACGGAATTCGTTATGCTCGCGTTCATCCGGAGATGGCGGGAAAGGTTCATAAAGCCCGTAAGTTTCCCGATTTGGAAGGAACTTCATCGATCTGAGGATCGTGCGGGTGTCGGGGATGTCGCGAGCGGCTTGTCGGCCTTGTTTCTTCAGCTCTTTCAGGGCTGCATCTCCAAGCAGCTTAACGACGTTCCTTCGTATGCCGCTTTTCACCCCGAAGACGTGACCTTCGAATGCGGCCGCGTTTATGTCGCGATTGTTACCTTCGTAGAATTTCTTTTTCACATCATGTGCCGTGCTGTCTTGTTTCAGATAGTCCGTCGCTCTGGTTTCGGTCTGATCGAGGACGCTCCTTCCCCATAGCTGACCCGACTCGATTTTTGGCTTCTTGATTTGGTGGTCCCACCAATGGGTGTGGACTTTTTTGATGAAACCGGGGCCGAATTTGTCAAGCTGATCCTTTATGTTCTCGATATCGCTGTATGATCCCAGTGGGTGATTGCTCGCCTTCATTGCCAGGGAGAATCCGACGCCCTTCTTTGTTGCGTCGAATCCTTTTATCCAAGAGAACTTTCCCCGCAGTGTGAGCAATTCTGTGGTTACCGCGTTCACCGGTGAGTCATTTTTTTCGTGCTTGGATATTATGGCTCTTGCCTGACGCATGGCCGCAGGAAGCTCTTGTTTTTTCTTTTTTTGTGCCTCCTTTTCGTCGTCGGCCTCCTTCGCGTTCTTGCCCTTGCCTTTGAGCTTTGCCCAGAGTTTCTTTCCTGCTTTGGTGATGAACCCCACGATCTTGTCGATGGCCCTGTTCACCGGCCTGGCCACCGCGTGGAACACGCTCTTGACCTTGTTGGCCAGGCCGCCGATGCCCAGCAGGGAGGCGAGGAAGCCGATCAACAACGGGACGCTGGCGGCCAAGGCGGCCTCGACCATCTTCGGGACGCCTGCCGAGCCGCCGTTGGCTATGGCGATGACGGCGTCCAGGACCGCGTTGACGAACTCCACTATCTGGGCGCCCTGGTTCACGATGAACGTGACGATGTCGATGATTCCCTTGACCGCGCGGACGAACGCGGAGGCGGGGTTGAGGAGGGAGATGATCCAGGTGATGCCGGCGATGATGACGGTGGGGATCAGGTAGCTGGTGAGCTTTTCGAGGATGGTGGCCTTGAGGTCGCCGGCCTCCGATTCGATTTCCTTGACGGCGCCCGCGGGGCCCTCGGTGGCGAGTTTCTTCGCGACGGGGACGGAGGTTTCGACCGCGCTCATGGCCTGGTCGGGGATCCCCTTGCGGGCGATGCGGGCGCGGATGTTCGCCCAGGTCAGGCCCAGGAGGGAGGCGATGAGCTGGATGATGCCCTTGAGGTCGAACTTCTGGGGGAGTTCGAGGCCGGCCTTGACCGCGGTGCCCAGGAGCCAGGAGACGACGCCTGTTTTGAGGTGTTCGGCGACGTTGGTGATGAAGAGGTTGAGGCCCGCGCCGACGGCTCGTACGAGGTTGCCCAGAAAACCGATCGGGTCCTTGATGATCTTCGTGATGGCCGAGGCGGCCTTGGCGAGGATGCCGAGGAGGAGGTTCGTCAGCTCCTTGATCGTTTTGACGGCGCCGACGATCGCGTCCTTCGCCTTCTGGACGAGGCCCTTGTTGGCTTCCTGGAGTTTCTTGATCTCCTCGTCGACCTTGTTCAGGGCGGCGGTGTATTTGTTGGCGAGGTCCTGGACCAGCTGTTCGGACTTCTCGTTGACCGTGGCTTCGAGGTCCTCGAACTTCCCCGCGAAGTCCTTCGCCGCGTCCTCACCGAACTGACGCAGGTCGGCTGGGAGTTTGTCGACCTCGGCCTTCAACTCCGTTCGGCCCTTGGCGATGCGTACCTTGGCCCTGCCCAGCTCGGCGCCGATGATGTCGGCCACCGACGAGATGACCGTCTGCATCTTCGCCACGTAGAGCTTGCGGGCTTCCTGGAAGAGGTCGTTGGCCTCCTTCGGCATGCCCATGATCTTGTCCTTGGCCCATTTCGCCGGGCCGAACATGCCTGAGTAGCGCTTGTCCTTGTAGGCCTTCATCCGGCGCTTGTGGTCGGCGGTGAACGCGTCCCGGGCCGCCTTCTCACCCGTCGTGAATGCGGTGTCGACCTTCTTGTCCAGTCCGGACAGGGTCTCCTCGACGTCCTTCTTCGTGCCGTCGTAGACCTTCTGCAGCTTCGCGGTGACCTCGGCGCGTCTCTTCTCGTCCTTCGACTTCGTCTCGCCCTTGCCGCCGTCTACCTGCTTGCCGGCCGAGGCACGGGTCGCGGTCAGGGCGTTCATGGCCTGGGCACCGGAGGCCGCCGCGCCCGCCTTCGCGGTCGAGAGTTGTTGGGCTTCGGCCGTCCTGCCCTTGGCCGGGGCCTTCGCGGAGTCGGCCTCGGCCGTCTTCTTCGCGGACAGGGCCTGGTCGAACTCCGGCTCGTTGCCCTTGGCGAGCTGGTCCTCGGTGACCTCGGCGTCCGCCAGGGCCTTGTCGTTCTCGGCGGGGCCCTGGGAGAAGTCCGTGACCGAGGCCGGCTGCTTCTCGGGGATCGCGTCGGTCGCGGACGGGGCGCCGGGGTTGGGCGGGGGCTGGTCGGGGGACAGGGGCGTGACGGGTTTGTCCTTGGCCGCCGAGGTGTCCGGCGGGGCCTTCGTCGCCGTGTCGATGTCCTTGGCGGAGGAATTCTTGCCGTCGGTGACCTTGCCGTCGACCTCGTCCTTGATCTTGTCGGCCTTGCCGGACTTGGAGAACTTGTCGGCCTGGTCGAGGTTCTTGGGGGCCTGCGCGTCGATCGCCTTGTTCACCGCGTCGATGAACGCCTGCTTGTTGAACTCGCCCGGCTTGGCCGCGTTCATCTTCTCCGCGTTCGCCGCCTTGCCCTGGGCCTCCTTGTCGTCGGGAGGCGCGACCGCCGCGTCCTGCGCCGATTTCGACTCGGTGGCTGCGGGGGCGTGGACGGCGATCCTGGTCCGCTTCGCCGCGACGTCGGCCTTGACCCTGCGGAAGCCGGGGGCCTGGGCGGGGGACGGTTTCACGGGCGCGGTGTAGCGCTGGGCCACCAGGCGGGAGACCGCGCTGTTGCCCGCCGCGCGTTGCAGTCGCTGCAGGCTGCGGGGGTCGGGGGCGGGGCGGTCCCCGGGCGGGCGGCTGTCGACGGGGTGGTGGGACGGGGGCGTCTGCGAACGCGACACCTCGGGCGTCAGTGGCACGTCGTCGCGCCGGGGGGTACCGCCACGGCCGGACACGGAGGCGGGATCCTTCTCCGGAACCTCCTTCATCCGCCCTCCCGGCCCACCACGTCCCCGGACAGTCGGCACTCGGCGCCACCAGGCCCGACAGCCGTCCCAGGGTGCCGGGGCGGTGGATCGGGTACGCAGTGCGCGGGGACGCGGCCGGGGGCAGCGCCCGCTGGGCCGTACAGCGCGTGCGCGTTGCCTGATCGGGCAGCGGCCCGTGCACGGGCGGGCGGCCGTGCGTCCGTTCCCGGTGATCGCGGCTGTCGCAAGAATTGCGGGCGTTCCCCGGCCAAGGAGAGACTCACATGCCGTCGTACCTGTCCCCGGGCGTCTACGTCGAAGAGATCGAGTCCGGATCCCGGCCGATCGAAGGGGTGGGCACCTCGGTCGCCGCCTTCGTCGGCTTCGCGCAGAAGGGCCCGTTCGACGAGCCGACGCTGATCACGAACTGGAGCCAGTTCGCCGGCACGTTCGGTGACTTCGTCGACGGTACGTATCTCGCCGCCGCCGTCCACGGCTTCTTCACCAACGGTGGCGGTGTCTGTTACGTGGTGCGCATCGGTGACGGTACGGAGCCCCCGGCCGAGGACGGGAACGACGCCACGGCCGGACAGCTGCCCCCCGGATCGGAGACGCAGCTCGGACCGTACGCGGTGAAGCCCCGACCCGGCGCGGCCGGTGAGATCACCGTCGAAGTGGCCGCGGCGGAGGGAGACGATCCGCCCTCCGACGTCTTCCAGTTGGTCGTGAAGCGGGACGGGCAGGTTGCGGAGACGTACCCGGGCGTCACGACCAAGCGCAGCAAGGAGAACGTCGCCACCCGGGTCAACGCGAAGTCGGAGCTCATCGAGATACGCGAGACGGCCCGCGGTGCCGCCCCGGCCAGGCCCGAGCCGCAGAGCGTGACCCTGGCCCCGGCGGCGCCCGCGTCACCCGGTGCCGGGGCGCTGACCCCGGAGGTGTACGTCGGCGATCCCGACCGCCGGACCGGTCTCGGCGGGCTCGAAGCGGTCGAAGAGGTCACGACCATCGCCGTGCCGGACCTGATGAGCGCGTACGAGCGCGGGCTGCTGGACCTGGAGTCGGTCATCGCCGTGCAGCAGGGACTGATCAGTCACTGCGAGCTGATGGGCGACCGCGTCGCCGTACTCGACCCGCCGCCGGGTCTCAGCCCGCAGCAGATCCGCGCCTGGCGCACCGACCGCGCCAACTTCGACTCGAAGTACGCCACGCTCTACTACCCCTGGATCCGGGTGGCCGACCCCTCGTCGGGGCGCGCGCGACTGGTCCCGCCGAGCGGCCACATCGCCGGGGTCTGGGCCCGCAACGACGAGTCGCGCGGTGTGCACAAGGCCCCGGCCAACGAGGTCGTACGGGGGGCGGTCGCCCTGCAGACCCAGCTGACCAAGGGCGAGCACGATCTGCTCAACCCGATCGGACTGAACTGCATCCGGTCCTTCCCCGGACGCGGCATCCGGGTCTGGGGCGCGCGCACGCTGGCGTCGGATCCGGCCTGGCGCTATCTGAATGTCCGGCGCCTCTTCAATTACCTGGAGGAGTCGATCCTGGCGGGCACGCAGTGGGTGGTCTTCGAACCCAATGACGACGCCCTGTGGGCCCGTATCCGGCGCACGGTCTCGGCGTTCCTGGTCAACGAATGGCGTAAGGGCGCTCTGTTCGGGCTCACGCCGGAAGAGGCGTTCTACGTCAAGTGCGACCGCGAGACCAACCCGCCCGAAAGTATCGACGCAGGTCAGGTCATATGCGAGATCGGGGTGGCGCCGGTCCGGCCGGCCGAGTTCGTCGTCTTCCGGCTCTCCCAGCTGACCGGGGGCACCGGCGGCGTCGACGAGTAGCGCGGCCGGGCGCCGGGCCGTAGCAGCGCGGCCGTCCTGAGGTCCACCAAGCGGCAAGAGCGGTAAAGGAGCCTGTTGTGCCACTTCCCGATCTCGACAGCACCGTCGGGGCCTCCTTCGGCCTCGAATTCGACAGCGTCGTCATCAAGCAGATCACCGAGGTCAGTGGTCTGAAGATGGAGCAGGACGTCATCGAGCTGAAGCAGAACACCGCCGACGGCCGCTACGCCATCAAGAAGCTGCCGGGCCGGCCGAAGGCGGGCGAGGTGACCGTGACCCGGGGGCTCACCGAGGACAACAGCTTCGAACGGTGGATCAAGGATTCCCGGTTCGGCCGGATGACCGCGGCCCGCCGCAACGGTGCGGTGATCGTGTACGACCACGAGGGCATCGCCATCAAGCGCTACAAGCTCATCAACGCCTGGCCGAAGTCGCTGGAGATCGGCACCCTCAAGGCCGGTGACACCTCGGTCCTGACGGAGAAGCTCGCGATCACCTACGAGAGCATGGAACTCGACTGATGCGGCGTACGGCTCCGGCACAGGCCCCCGAACGGCCGGACGCGCATCTCCCGGCGGGCGGGAGCGGGCGGTCCGGCCAACGGGAGCCACTGCGCACCGAGTTCACCTTCGAGCTGCCGCGCGGGTACGTCGACGACGCGGGTGTCGTGCACCATACGGGCGTCATGCGGCTCGCCACCGCACGTGACGAACTCGTTCCGCTGCGGGACGACCGGGTGCGGGAGAACTCCGCGTACCTCTCGGTCGTGCTCATCGCCCGGGTCGTCACCCGGATCGGCACGATCGACGACATCCACCCCGGCATCATCGAGGACCTCTTCGCCTCCGACCTGGCTTTCCTCCAGGACTTCTACCGGCGGATCAACGCCGAGGGACACACGCGCGCCGCCGTCACCTGTCCTTCCTGCGACGAGGAGTTCGCGGTGAATCTCGCCGGTGGCCGCCTGGGGGAATCGTGACGTACGCGGCCGACCTGCTCTACGAGGAGGTCGCGTACCTCGCCTATCACTTCCACTGGCCGCTCGATGAGCTGCTGGACCTGGAGCACCCGGAACGACTGAGGTTCGTCGCGCAGATCGCTCGCCTCAACGGGCAGTAGCGGAAAGCGCAGGGAGGGCGGGAGAACCCATGGGCCTGATGTCCTGGCTGCGCGGTGGCGGGCGCACGGGTACGGATACGGCTGCGGAGACCGCAAGCGCGGGCGCCGCTTTGCCGGCCGTGCCGCGCGAACGGGTCGATCTGTCCGAACTGCCTCCCATGCAGCGGACGCTGGGAGCTCAGGATCTGGTCATCGACCCTTCCGGGTTCCAGGGGTCGCTCTCCACCCGGCAGGACGCCTCGCTCGGGACGCCCCTCGGCCATCTGGTCAGCCCGGACGCGCCCACGGGGCTGGTGCACGGGATCACTGCCCCGGCCACCGTGGACCGTTCGTCGCCGGTGCAGCGGTCCGTGGGGCGTTCGGTGGAGCTGCCGGTCGGGGCCGGGTCCGTTCCCCGGTCCGTTCCTCCGTCCGTGCCCCTGCAGCGTGCTGTTCCGGGTGCTGCGTCCGCGATGACGTCGGCCGGGGAGTCGGCCGTGGCGGAGTTGCCGGTGCGCCGACTGGTGGGTGAGCAGCCTCTTGTGGCTGCATCCGGATCGACAGTATCCGGATCGGTTGCGCCCGCGCCCGCGAGCCCGGCCCCGTCCCCGCCCGTTCAACGCTCCGTGATGCCGCCCGCCCCCGGCTCGCCCCGGCGTGCACCGGGGCTCGGTGCTCCCCTGTCCGCACTGCCACCAACGGCGCAGCGACAGGCGGCCGTTGACGCTCCGGGTCCGGATTCCGGGGCGATTCCGGCTGCCCGGAGCACGGCGGACGGCGGGAGCGGTGGGGCCGGTGAGGTCCCCGAGGCGGCTCAGGTGCCCGCGGTGCCGGAGCCGGACCCCGACTCCGGTGAGCCCACCGCGCCGCTGCTCGGCGACTCCCCCTTGCTTCCCGCCGCGTCGGGCGCCACCTTGCTGCCCTCCGCACCGCCGGCCCGCACACCGGCAGTGCAGCGGACTCCCGCGGTGCCGTCGCAGTCCCCCCTGGCGCCGCCCCCGAGCACCGCTCCGGTCGCCCCGCTGCTCGCCGACCGGCCCGTGGCGCTCCAGAACGGGCGAAGCGGTGGGCCGGGCGCCGTACAGCGTTCAGCGGTGGGCGGGGTGGCGCCGTCTCCGCCGGCCGGTGCGCGGACGGTGCCGGGGCCCGGACCGGGGGTCGACCCCGGGCCCGCGTCCCCGGCCGATGCCGTTCCGGTGCGCTGGACGCCCGGCGGGGCGGGGGCGCCGCCGATGGCGGAGGCGACGCCGTCGGTGCCGACGGCACTGCAACGTACCGTCACGGCGCCGGGGCCGGGGACGGGTGCGCCTTCCCCGCCGCTTCCCGCCCTGCAGCGCCAGGCAGCAGGGGGGCCACCGGTGCCCCGTTCCTTGCCGGGTTCCGGTGGCCGTGCCGAGCCGTCCGCCACCCACACGCCCTCCGTGTCCTCCGCGTCGTCCTTCACCTCGGCCGGTGCGGTCGCCGTGGCGGCCGGGGTGGCGCAGCGGATGGCCGACGGCAGTGTCGTCTTCGGGTCGCCGCCCCCGCCGTACGCACCGCCCGTCGTCCAGCGCGAGACGGAGACCGAGGAACCACCGCCACCGGATCCGCCCCGGGAAGCCGTGCCCGAACCCGAGCCGGAGGCCGGACCGGCGGCCGAGGACCACGGAGCGCCCGGCACGCCCGGAGCACCCGGAGCGCCCGTCCACGGCAGCGCCCCAGGAGGTGCCCCCGTCGTCACCGACGAGCTGGTACGCGCCCTGTACACACCGCTCAGCCGGCTCTTCAAGGCGGACCTGCGGCTGGAGCGCGAACGAGCGGGATTTCTCATCGACACCCGGCACTGACGAACGGCAGCGACAACACAGGGAATTGAGAGGTACGCGCCATGGCCACCGCCCAGGACGAGGATCCCGCCGTCAGCGTCTGCTTCGTCGTCACGATCGACGACATCGAGCTCGGGTCGTTCAACACATGTGACGGGCTGGGGTGCGAGGTGGTGCTCGAAACACGGGAGGAGGGCGGCAACAACGGGCATCTGTGGCAGCTGCCGACCCGGCTGAAGTACTCGAACGTGAAGCTGTCCAGGCCGCTGACCAAGGAGACCGAGAAGGTCGCCCGCTGGTTCGCCACCATGACGACCGGGTTCAGCCGCAAGACGGCGCACATCGAGGCGAGGACCGGGGACGGGCGGAAGGTGGCCCAGTGGGGGCTGCTGGAGGTCGTGCCCGTCCGGTGGACCGGCCCGTCCTTCACCCCGGAATCACCCAAGGTCGCGATGGAGACGATCGAGATCGCCCATCACGGCTATGTGATGGAGGGCTGAGCGTCGTGAGTGGTGCGGGTCCCATCGCGTTCAGTGCCGCCGGTACGTCCGGGGCCGGTGCGGCGGCGAAGGCGGGCAGGGGAGGTTCGGCCCGGCCCAAGCTGGAGCACGCCTATCTGGAGCTGCGGACGCCGCCGACCGGGGGTGGTCTCACGCCCGGTGGC
The DNA here is from genome assembly GCF_044767885.1 of Streptomyces sp. NPDC101194. Taxonomy (NCBI): domain Bacteria; kingdom Bacillati; phylum Actinomycetota; class Actinomycetes; order Kitasatosporales; family Streptomycetaceae; genus Streptomyces; species Streptomyces sp. NPDC101194. Next base: position 96,644 of record NZ_JBIWOS010000004.1, on the reverse strand, counting down.
CCGTGCGGACGGATCGACTTCCAGTTCAACCCCAAGGAGCTGAGCCTCACCAAGGCCGCCTCCTGGAAGCGGAGCCCGGCCAAGGGTGCCAAGAGTTCGGGTCCGCCGGAGTACCAGGGTTCGCAGCCCAGCAAGCTCACCGTGGAGATGTTCTTCGACGCCAGCGACACCCAGGACACCCGTGTGGTGACCTCGGTCGAGCAGCTCTTCGCGTGCTGTGTGCCGACGAACGAGACGCGTCAGCAGCAGCGCTCGTCGCCGCCGTGGGTGGTCTTCCACTGGGGCGGGCTGACCGGGTTCCCGGGCTATGTGAGCCAGGTGCAGGCGAAGTACACCCTGTTCACCACGTCGGGTGTGCCGATCCGGGCCGTCTGCCAGGTGACCATGGAGGAGATCAGCGGGGACACTCCGGGGCAGAACCCGACCTCGGGTGCCCTCGCGGCCCGACGGGTCCACCGGCTGGACGCCGGGGACTCGCTGCCGTCGCTCGCCCAGCGCGAGTACGGCGATCCGGCCGCCTGGCGGGTGATCGCGGAGGCGAACGGGATCGACGACCCGATGCGGCTGGCCCCCGGACGGCAGCTGCTCCTTCCCGCGCTGGACGAGCTGAACCGGCTCGAAGAGGCCCGGGACAGGGGGCGGTCCTGATGGCGCAGCCGGGCGTCGCGTCGGCGCTGGTGGTGGAGTTCGGCGGCCGGCCGTTGCCGTCCAGGTTCGTGAACACCCTGGTCGAGGGGTACGTCGACGACAGCCGCACGCTCCCCGACCTGTTTCTTCTGCGCTTCCGTGACCCCGACCGGGTCCTGCTGGAGCAGACCGGGCTGAAGATCGGCAGCGAGGCCCGGCTGCTGGCCCGCGCCGGCGGCGACACGGCACCGAAGCCGCTGCTGAAAGGGGTGGTCACCGCCCTGGAGGTGGAGCTCGACGAGACCGGCACGTTCACCGTCGTACGCGGGCTCGACGAGTCGCACCGGCTGTTCCGGGGACGCCGGGTGGCCAGCTACCAGAACATGACGCTGGCCGATGTGTGCGCCCAGGTGGCTCAGCGTGCCGGGCTGAAGCCGGGAACGGTGGACGTCGCCGGGCCCGTACTCGAACACATCGCCCAGCCCAACGTCACCGACTGGGAGTTCGTGCGCGGTCTCGCGGAGGAGGCCGGCGCCCAGGCGTACGTGCTCGACGGGCAGCTGCACATCACCCGGCCCGCGGAGGCGAGCGGAGCCCCCGACGGCTCGGCGCGCGCCGACCGCGACCCGCTGGTCCTGGAGATGGGCAGCAATCTGCTGCGCTGCCGGGCCGGGGTGTCCTCCGCCGAGCAGGTCTCCGAGGTCGAGGTGCGCGGCTGGGACGTCAGGACGAAGCAGCCACTGGTCGGGCGCGCGCCCGCCGGCAGGTCGGCGACGCTGGAGCTGGGGGTGAGCGCGGCCGAGGTGTCCGCGCCGTTCGGCGAGGCGCGTTTCGTGGTCACGGACGCGGCGTACGGGGCACAGGCGCAGGTGGACCAGGCGGCGAAGGCCCTGGCGGAACGGATCGCCGGATCGTTCGCGGAGCTGGAGGCGGTGATCCGGGGCAATCCGGAGGTGCGGGCGGGCAGCGCGGTGGCACTCAACGCGGTGGGTGCGCCCTTCGAGGGGCGGTACACGGTCACGTCCTCGCGGCACGTCTTCGACCCGGTGCGCGGATACGAGACCTGGCTCACGGTCTCCGGGCAGCAGGAGCGTTCGCTGTTCGGGCTGACCGGCGGAGGGCCGGGCTCCGGCGGGTCCGGAGCGGGGCCCGGTGGCGGGTCGCGATGTGCGGGTCTGGTCAACGGGACGGTCACGGACACCCACGACCCGGAAGGATCCGGCCGGGTCAAGGTGCGGTTTCCCTGGCTGTCGGACGAGTACGCGAGCGACTGGGCGCGTACGGCGCAGTCGGGCGGGACGAGCGGCGGCGAGGCGTTCATCCCCGAGGTGGGGGACGAGGTGCTGGTGGGATTCGAGCACGGGCACCTGGACCGTCCGTTCGTTCTCGCCGGTCTGTACAACGGGAAGGACCGGCCGTCGGGAGGCAGCGGTGGCGGCGGTGGTGGCGCAGGCGCGGGACCGAGCGGTGGTGGGGCGACGGGCGCGGCGGGTGCGGTGGCCGACGCGGTGACCGGCGCCCCGTCCACATCCGGCTCCGCGGGGGGTGCGCCGCTGGTGGACCCGACCAGCGGGGCCGTCAACCGCCGTTCGGTCGCATCCAAGAGCGGGAACCAGCTGGAACTCCTGGACGGCGCGGACGGACCGCAGGGCGTACGCCTGCTGACCGGTGACGGAAAGCTGAAGATCGATCTCGACCGCAGGGGCACCGTGATCGTGATCAACAGCGACGGCAGCGTGAACATCGAGGCCAAGCAGCAGGTGTCCATCAAGGCGGCGCGCGGGGTCGCGCTGGACGGCGGCCAGGGAACCCTCGAACTGAGCGGTGAAAGCGTCACGTTGAAGTCCCGCAGCGGAGTGGACGTCGACGGCGGGAACGGCGAGGTCAAGCTCTCCACCGGCGGCACGGTCGATGTCCGGGGTGCCCGGGTGGCGGTCGACGGAACGCAGCGTACGGACATCAAGGGCGGCGGCTCCCTGGCCATCAACGCGCCGCTGGTGAAGATCAATTGACCGCGCGGACGCGCCGATCGAGAGGACCGGACTTCCATGTCAGCAGCCGCGGCGGCAGCCGCACGGGTCGGCGACCCCACCGGACACCCCGGCACCGTCGGGCCGCCCGGCGTCCCGTCCGTGCTCATCGGTGGCCTCCCCGCCGCCACGGTCGGCACCCCGCACCTGTGCGCCTCGCCGCCGCCCGCGGTGCATCCGCCGTCCGCGCTGGCGCCGCCCGGCAGCGCCACGGTGCTGATCGGCGGGCAGCCCGCCGCACGTGTCGGGGACCTCGCCGCCTGCGGCTCACCCGTCGTGTCCGGGTGCCCGACGGTGCTGATCGGAGGCTGAGCGTCCATGGGACAGCAGTTCATCGGCGCGGGCTGGGCGTTTCCGCCGCACACCGACGCCACCGGCTCCATCGCCCTCGTGCGCGGGGAGCACGAGCTGGAGGAGTCGATCCGGCTGATCCTCGCGACGTCGCCGGGCGAGCGGCCGATGCGGCCGGAGTTCGGCTGCGCGATCAACGACTACGTCTTCGCCCCGGCGGACGCGGGCACCGCCGGACAGCTCGCGTACGAGGTACGTCTGGCACTGGACCGGTGGGAGCCCCGCATCGAGGTCGCCGAGGTCGTCGTCCGCTTCGACGAGGTGGACAACGGGGTCCTGTACATCGACATCGGCTACACCGTCCGGGGCGCCAACGACCCCCGGAACCTGGTCTTTCCGTTCTATGTGATTCCGCAGCACGAGGAGGTGGACGGCGCGTGACGCTGCCCAGTCCGCATCTGGACGACCGCCGCTTCCAGGGCCTGGTCGACGAGGCGAAACGGCTCGTCCAGCAGCGCTGCCCCGAGTGGACCGACCACAATGTGTCCGACCCCGGTGTGACCCTCATCGAGGCCTTCGCGACCATGGTCGACCAGCTCGTCTACCGCGTGAACCGGGTTCCGGAGAAGAGCTATCTGACCTTCCTCGACCTGATCGGGGTCCGGCTCCACCCGCCCACGGCCGCCCACACCGATGTGACGTTCCGGCTCTCCGCGCCGCAGTCCGAACCGGTGCGGGTGAGGGCCGGTACGGAGGTGGCGACCGTCCGTACGGAGACGGAGGAGGCGGTCGTGTTCACGACGGTCCGCGAACTGTCCGTCGTGCCGTGCGAGTTCGCCCACTTCGCGACCTGGCCGACGTCCGGCGACGCCGTCGACCGGACCGAGGAACTCGCCCTGGGCCGGGCCGTCCCCTGCTTCGACACCACGCCCACGCCCGGCGACGCGCTCTATGTGGGGCTGTCGGCCGCCGTTCCGGCGGGGGTCGTCGTGCTGCGGCTGGACTGCGCGGTCGAGGGGGTCGGTGTGGACCCGTTGAGGCCGCCGCTGCTCTGGGAGGCCTGGGACGGCAGCGCCTGGACGGCCTGCGAGGTCGAGAAGGACGACACCGGCGGTTTCAACCGGTCCGGGGAACTGATCCTGCACCTGCCGCAGGGGCACACTCCTGCCGTCGTCGTGCGCCGGACCGGCGGCTGGCTGCGTTGCCGGCTGGTGGAGGCCGAACCCGGGCAGCCCACGTACATGGCCCCTCCGGTGGTGCGCCGGATCACGGCGTTCACGATCGGCGCGACCGTCGGGGCCGTACACGCCGAGACCGTGGCCGACGAGGTGCTCGGCCCGGCCGAGGGGGTACCCGGACAGACCTTCACGGTGAGCCGCCCGCCCGTGGTCCCCGGCGACTTCGTCGTCGAGGTCGCGGACCCGGCCGGCGGTCCGCAGGGCACGGAGTGGACCCGCGTCGACGACTTCGCGCACTCCGGACCCGACGACCGGCACATCACGCTCGACCCCAACTCGGGGCGGGTCGAATTCGGCCCGGCGGTACGGGAGCGGGACGGGTCCATCCGCTACTACGGCGCGGTACCGCCGAAGGGCGCCACCGTCCGGGTGCGCGCGTACCGTACCGGCGGTGGTCTGCGCGGCAATGTCGCGCGCTCCACGCTCCGGGTGCTGCGCAGCGCCATCCCCTACGTGGCCCGGGTGGAGAACCGGCGGCCCGCGCTCGGCGGCGTCGACGGCGAGACGGTGGACAGCGCGCGGGTGCGCGGGCCGATGACGCTGCGGACGCTGCACCGGGCGGTCGTCCCGCACGACTACGAGCTGCTGGCCCGCGAGGTGGCCCCCGACGCGTCCAGGGTGCAGTGCATCCCGGCCGGCGGGGACTCGGACGTGGAGGCGGGCGGGGTGCGGCTGCTCGTGGTGCCGGCCGGGCGCAGCGACGAGCAGGGCCGGATCCGGTTCGACGAGCTCGTCCCGCCGCAGCACACGCTCGCCCTGATCGCGGGCCACCTGGACGAACGGCGCCCGATCGGTGCCCGGTTGGTGGTCGAACCGCCCTTCTACCAGGGGGTGACGGTGGTCGCCTCGGTGCAGGCACGCAGGGGCGTCGTGCCGGAACGGGTACGGGAGGAGGCGCTGGCGGCCCTGTACGGCTACTTCAACCCGCTGAGCGGCGGGCCGGGCGGCGAGGGCTGGCCGTTCGGGCGGCCGGTCCAGTCGGGCGAGGCGTTCGCCGTACTGCAACAGGTGCCGGGCGTGGACCTCGTGGAGGACGTCCGCCTCTTCCCCGCGGACCCCGTGACCGGGGAGCGCGGCGAACCCACCGCCAAGATCGCGCTGGACCGGCACGCGCTGGTCTTCAGCTATGAGCACCAGCTCCGGGTACGGGAGGCCTGACCGTCATGCGTACAGCCGTGACCGGCCTGCCGACACCGCACCCGCTGATCGAACAGCTCCCGGCGGTCTACCTGGAGCAGGACTTCCTCCGCCGGTTCCTCGCCGCGCTCGACGACGTACTCGCCCCGGTCCTGCTCTCCATCGACAATCTGCCCGCCCACCTCGACCCGCGCAGCGCGCCGGAGGACTTCCTGGCCTGGTTGGCCCGGTGGGTGGCCGTCGAGCCGCACGAGGACCACCCGGTCGAGCAGCGGCGCGCGACGGTGCGCGGCGCGGTCGAACGGCACAGCAGGCGCGGCACCCGGCGCGGCCTCTCGGAGGCCGTGTTCCTGGAGACCGGGATCGAGCCGGACATCGTCGAGAGCGGCGGAACGGCGTGGTCGTCGACACCGCACACGCAGTTCCCGGGTGGCCCGCGGCCGTGGGTGACGGTCCGGGTCCGGGCCTCGCAGCCGTACCAGGTCGACCGGGTGCGGCTGGAGGAGCTGATCCGTACGGAGATACCGGCGCATGTGGGCTTCGACCTGGAGGTCTCGTGATCTGTGAGACGTGCGGGCAGAGCAATGCGCCGGGGACGCAGTTCTGCAGCTCGTGCCGGGCGTTCCTGGAGTGGGAGGGGTCCGCCGACGGCTCCTCGGCTTCCCCGGCCCCGGCACCCCAGCCGCCGCCCGAGCCCCAGCCGTCGCCCCAGCCTCAACCATCACTCCAACCTCAACCCGAACCCCAGCCGCAGCCGCGACCTCAACCAGAGCCCCGACCTCACAGCGAGCCCCGACCGCTCCCCGCGCCGCCCGGTGCCGCCGCGGCGGCCGCCCCCCGTCGCCCGGGTGACGAGCCGGACGTGTCGGTGCCGGGGCCCGAGGCGTTGCCCGACGTGCCGCCGAGCCCCCCGCACGCACCGCCGGGTCCGCCCCCCGCCGCCTTGGTCCGCTGCCCCAACTGCCGTACGGAGAACGCCCCGGACCGCACCCTGTGCATCCGTTGCGCACTGCTTCTGGACCCGGGTCCGCCGCCCGACGTCCGGCCTCCGTGGTGGCGCCGGATCCTCCGGCGCCGACCGCGTCAGGCGCCCACCGCCGGTACCCGGCCGCGGCGTCGGCTGTGGCGCCGCCCCGGCCTGGCGCTTCCGATCGCGCTGATCGTGGTGGCGTGCGGTGTGTGGTTCGCGCTTCCGCACGTGTCCGGCTGGTTCGGCTTCGCCAAGGACGAGACCGGGACGCCGGAGGCGGTGCCGCCGACCCGGTTCCGGGCCTCCAGCACGGCACCGGGCCACCCGGCCGGCGCGGCGTTCGACGGCTACACCAACCATTACTGGGCGCCCGCGGCCGCAGGTCCCGACACCGGGGTGAGCCAGTACCTGGAGTGCGACTTCGAGCAGCCGGTACGGGTGCTCAAGCTCGTCGTCTTCTCCGGCAGGTCGGCCAAGTTGGACGAGTTCCTCACCCAGGCCCGCCCGGCCAGGGTCACCGTCCTGCTGACCTCCGCGGACGGAAGCCGGGTCAGCAAGGAGATCAGGGTCAAGGACCAGCCCGGTCAGCAGACCTTCGACCTGCGCGGCTCGGAGATCGTCCGGGCCCGTCTCACGACGGACAGCACCTACGGGGCGGGGCCCGGCCGCCGACTGGCCGTCGCGGAGGTCGAGTTCTTCGGCCGGAGGTCCTGAGCGCGCCACAGCGGGTGGAGCGGCCCGCACCGACGCAACAGCGCCGCACGCAGGCTCCGTGGAACGAGGACGGTGGCGGCGCGCCCTTCTCTCCTCGGCGCCCTTCCCGTCCTTCGCGCAGTTGGGGCCGCGCTGTCGGCACACCGTACGGCCGTGCGTACGGTGTGCCGCCGAGCCGTCCCGCCGAGCCGTCCCGCCGAGCCGTCCCGCCGAGCCGGATCCGCGGGGCGCCCCGGGAGCCGGTTTCAGCTCGCGCGCAGAGCCACCAGCGCGTCCGCCTGCGCGAGGCCGCTCTCCTCGACGACCTCGCGCACGCTCTGCGCCTCGCGTACGAGCGCGAAGCGCACCCGCCCGTCCGCTCCCGTCCGGTAGCCGTACACGGCGGGCCGGGGCAGCGAGTTGTACGAGAAGTGCGACGAGAAGTAGTACGCGCCGGTGTCGTGGAGCGCCACCACGTCGCCGGGTTCGACGACCGGGAGCTCGCGCCCGGTCGCGGTCAGGTCCCCGGCGAAACAGCACGGTCCCGCGATGTCGACGGTCTCGGTCGGGCCCTCCTTGGGGCGGCCCGAGGCGTCGAACACCTCGACGCGCAGCGGCCAGGCGTCGGGCATGAAGACCGTACGGGTGGCCACCTGGGCACCCGCGTGCGTGACCGCGATCCGCCGCCCACCGGCCGACTTGGTGTACTCGACGACCGTCGCGATCGTTCCGCTCTTGGCCAGCAGGGAGCGGCCGAACTCCGTGATCAGGGTGTAGCGCCCGTCGAAGAGGCCGGGCACGGCGTCACGGAGTTCGGCGACGTGGTCGGCGTACGTCGGCCGGTCGTCCTCGTCGTCGAAGTTGACGGGCAGCCCGCCGCCGATGTCGATCCCGGTGATCCGGGGGTGGCCGAGCCGCTCGTTGATGCGCTCGGCCAGTTCGTACGCGGCGCGGATGCCCTGGGCGATGAGCGGCAGCGGGCAGCCCTGGGAACCCACGTGCGCGTGCAGCCGGTTGAGCCACGGCCGGCGCGCGAAGGCGTCGATCACCGCGTCGACGGCTCCCGGATCGCGCAGCGCGACGCCGAACTTCGAGGTCGCGGTCGCGGTGCTCATCGCGCCGATGGCGCCCGCACCCACCTGGGGGTTGACGCGCAGCCCGATCGGCCCGGCGGCGGACCGCCCGGCCAGCAGGCGGTCGACGCGGGCCATCTCCTGGAAGTTGTCCAGGTTGAACGCGATGCCATGGGCGAGGGCGAACTCCAGCTCCCCGACGGTCTTCGCGGGGCTGTCGAAGACCAGCCGGTCGTAGGTGAACCCGGCCGCCAGTGCCTGTTCCAGTTCACCGGGCGAGGCCACCTCGCAGCCCATGCCCGCCTCGGCGAGCAGCCGCAGCACGGGCACCAGGCCGCATGCCTTGGCCGCGAACGTGTGCCGTACCGGGGCGGGCCCCCGGAACGCCTCGTCGAGCGCGTCGACGGCGGCGAGCACACCGTCCACGTCGAGGAGCCCGACCACGGGCGAGGACGGACCGATCAGTCCCTCCTCGACGGCACGCGCCAGCGCCGCCGTCCGTCGGGCGCTGCGCCGTCGGGCTGCCGAGCCGGAAGTCATGGGAACCACAACAACAACCCTCCATCTGTCACGTCGGCCGGACGGCCGTCGGCCGTGGCGGTGTACGGCTGTCGGCCGTACGGACAGCTTCGGCGCGCGGGGGGAGGCGCGTCTTCGACCGACACGACGACGCCCGTCCCAATTCCTTGTGGCACCGGACAGCCGGACGATCAGCCGGACGATCGGCCGCGTGACCGACCCGACGGCCGACGGACGCTCGGTCAAGGACTGTTCGGGGCACCCGTGCCGCGCGCCGCGAGCCGTAGCCCGAGGTCCGCCAGGAGCCGCACGGAGGGGTCGGCCAGATCGACGCCGAACAGCTCCCGGGCCCGGCGCAGCCGGTAGCGCAGGGTGTTGGGGTGCACGTTCAGGTGCCGCGCGGCCGTACCCGTGTCGCCGAACGCGTCGAGGTACGCGGCGACCGACGCGCCGTACGTCGAACCGTGGGCGCGGTCGTGCTCCGCCATCGCGTGCACGGGCCCCGACAGGGAGCCCCACATCGGCTCGACCCGGTCGAGCACCCGGAGCACCGACGCGTCGGTCTCCACCTCGCCGAACACCGCCACCGCCGACACCGCCTCCGCGAGCGGCAGCGCCGCGGCCCGCTCCCGCAGCACCCGCACCACCAGCTCGGCGGCCTCCCGCGACGCGGGTAGCCCCGACAGGTCCGCCGCCACCGGCCCGACGCCGGCGAACACCGCGGTGTGCGGCACCGAGCGTGCCGTCGCCAGCAGGGTGCGGCCCGGATCGGGCTCACCGTCGCGCGCCGGGACCAGGACGTACAGCCGTCGTCCGGACCGCGCCGTCACGCACCCGGGCCGGTAGGCGGAGGCCTGCAGCGCGAGCACGTCCAGCACCCGGTGCTCGGCGTCGCCCCCGGCGCCCGGCCCGGCAGCGGCGCCGAGGGCCCGGCTGTCGTACGCCTCCGCGACCAGCACCGTGTACGGCCGGTGCGGCGCGATCCCGGCGTCGTGCGCGGCCCGCACCGGATGCGCGGCCCCGTCCAGCAGCGCGTGGACCGCCTCCTCCCGAGCCATCGCCGCCGCCCGGCCCCACGTCCGATGGTGGGACAGATGCGGCACGGCGGCCCGCGCCGCCGTGCGCAGCGCCGCCGCCGCGCCTTCCGCGAGCGGCCGGCCGTCGGCGGCGGCCCAGATCGACCCGAGGACCTCGGACCCGTGGCGCACCGCGATGGCCAGACGCTCGGCGAACCGGTCGTCGGCGGGCCGGCGCACCACGTCGTCGGTGCTCCACAGTGCCTGGAAGAAGCCGCTCTCGCGGAGTTCGACGACCCGCCAGCGGGGGACCTCCTGCCCGAGGATCGTCAGCCGGCGCATCGGATCGGGTTCATGGTCCATCCGCGAGTACGCGAGCACCCGCGACTGCGGATCCTCGATCGTGATGGCACCGCCGACCAGGTCGGCCACCGTGTTGGCGAGCCCCGGCAGATCGCCGAGCCGCAGCCCGTCCACCCCGTCGGCGCCGCCCGACAGGGCGGCGTACCGGGCCGGGGCGCTGTGCACCAGAGCGGTCCGCAACCGGCCGAGCACCTCGGTCCACCCCTGCCCCGGCCGCCGGGTCAGCAGCGCCGTCCGCCCCCGGCCGGCCGCCTCCAGCAGCGCCGCTCGCGGGCCGCGGGAGCCGCTCCGCATCACCACGGCCGCGGCCCCGGCCCGGTCGGCCTCGCGCAGCACGTCGACCGCCTCGGACGAGGCGACCTCCATGCCGACCGCGAGCAGGATCAGCCCGGACGCCGACCAGGTGTCGTCCCGCTCCTCACCGGGGTCGTGCAGCACCACATCGGTCACCGGAACGCCGGTGCCGAGCGGTGCCACGACGACATCGAGCATCCCGGGGGCCGTCAGCCCGAGGATCTGCTCCAGCGAGGGTCCGGTGTCGCGCGGGTCCGGTTCATGCGTCGGCATCAGCCCATGATGGTCGGCCGCCCCCGCAGAGGGCCACGGGCGGGTCAGGACGTCCGGTCCGGACTCCTGACCTCCGTCGTCCCGGCCTTCTCGCCCGCCGCGGGCCGGGGCGCGGGAAGGGCGAGCCTTCCCGTAAGGGCGAGGAAGGCCACCAGGGCGCCCATGGCGATCCAGCCCGGCCACCCCGCGAGACTCATCTGCAGCGGGTTCAACGGGGCGTCCGGCTCCGCGAAGTGCTTGACCATGCTCACACTGGCCGTGCTGACGAAGGCGTGGCCGATGACCGCCGGGATCACCGATCCCGAGGCCAGCCGCAGCCAGCTGAAGACCGGCAGGGCGAGGCTGCAGCTGATCACCATGGCGGGCACGGAGACGTACCAGGGCCGCCCCGGATACTGCCCGCCCATCAGCAGGGTCGGCAGGTGCCACAGCGCGAAGGCGGCTCCCGTGCCCAGGTAGGCCCGCACCGGACGCGCGCGGCCCTTTCCGTACGCGAGCCGCGGGAGCAGATAGCCCTGCCAGCCCAGTTCCTCGCCGAAGAACAGCGGGAGGGACACCAGCATCTGCACCAGCGCCGTCCCCGCCCAGGCGATCGTGTCGGCCCAGCCCACGCGGCCGAAGGGATAGACACCCGCTGCCGTGCCGATGGCGAGCGCGACGGCGGTGAGGCCCGCAGGGACCGCCACGCCCGCCAGCATCCAGCGCACCGCGTGGGACCACGGCCTCGGCATGCGCAGGGCGAGCGCGTCGCGCAGCCGGCCGTCACGACGCTCCACCCAGCGCACCACCACGATCGCGGCGAGGGCCGGAGCCATCATGGCCCCCGCTATGCACAGCTGTTCCTGAATGCCGGGCTCGGCCCTGCCGTCGGTACGTCGGAACCCACTGAGCAGCAAGGGGGACATCGCCACCCACATGCCCAGGCAGGCGACAGCCAAATAAGTGAACAGTCCACGGAATCGAGCCTCTTGCGGTATGGCCCGCAGTGCTGCAGTCGTCATGGCAACGACGCTAGAAGCGCCCGGAGAGGGAGAGAAGGAAGCCCGCTCCCCTCTTCGCGGTGGAGTCGTCCGTACCCCCACAGGGGTACCGCAGGCGTCCTCGGCCCCGTGCCCGCGCGGACCACGGGGGTTGTCGGAAGCCCTGTGTGGTCACGCGTACGCGTATCGCGTTCGACCGCCGAATTGGTCAGGAAGAACTCCGGAAACCCCTTGACTCGGGGCAAATCGGGAGGAAAATCGCTATTACACCAGAAAACCAGAGCGAGCCGCACCATCGGTGAAGACGTTCACCGACGAGAGTGACGAACTCGTCGGCTCTGGCCAGGCCCCCGGCGGATCCGCTCGATCTCCGAGTGTTCAGCGACGGTTGGAACTCGAGAAACCGAGACGGACTACCGGGGACTGCATGTGCGGCCCCCGGTGCTTCCCCCCGGGGGCCCCTGACGTCTCCCGGGCCTGACGTCCGACGGAACCGTCCGGCGGCGCGGCCCGGTCACATCTGCGACCGGACCGCCACCACCTCGCGGCCTACTTGGAGAAGTACAGGTACTTCCAGGGTCCGTACGTCGTCGAGTTGACGGTGTCGCCGGACGACCCGTTCACGTACGTCGACCGCATGCGTGCCTTGATCCCGGACTGTCCCGGCGCCTCCAGGCGTACCGCGCACTTCCCGTCCGTGCCCAGCGGGAAGTACTCGGAGTCGGCCGAGTACCACTTTCCGCCCGAGTAGACCTGCAGGTCGAAGCGCTGCTTACGGCCCTTGTAGTAGGTCATGGTCGTCGTGAGGACCGGGTCGGTGCTCTTGTGGAACCAGTAGTACGACGTCGAGCCGATCTTGCCCGTCTTGTAGTGCTTGGAGACGGCGGTGGAGATCTTGACCCTGGCGTACGCCGTGGACTTCACCGTCCTCGGAGCGGTGCGGGCATCCCCCTTGAAGACCGCGGTGACGTCCGTGTCCCGCGTCATGTTCACGGTCGCGGAGATGTTGCCGCTGGAGTTGACCTTCCCGGTCTTCAGCAGCTTGTTGGGCTTGTCGCTGCCGAAGGGGTTCGCCCATATCTCGACCGTGCGGTTCTTGTAGGTCGAGCCGAGGTGCGCGGTGAAGGAGACGCCGGCGCCGTAGTTGTAGACGTTGCCGTTCTTGTTCAGGGTCAGCGTCGGCTTCGTCCGGGGGACCGACACCTTGTCGGACGCGCTGACCGCCGTGTGCTGGGCGTCGCCCGCGTAGGCGACCTTGTACGTGACCGTGCCGCCGGCCGGCGGGGTGTCGGTGAAGGAGTACGAGCCGTCCGCCTTCGCCTTGACGGAGGGCAGCGCCTTGCCGTTGGGGCTCTCCACGTCGGTACGGGTGACCTGGAGCGAGACGCCGCTCGGCAGGGGCACCGTCGCCGACAGCTTCCCCGTCACGGTGAGCTGCTTGCCGCGGGTGGCGGTCGACGGGGCGTTCACCGTCAGGCTCGGGACGTTCAGCGTCGGGTCGGTGAGCGCCTTGAGGGTGTAGCCGCCGCTCGTTCCCACGAGTGCGAAGACCCGCGAGGAGTCCGGGGCCCAGGCCAGGTCGGCGGTTCCGGACGTGCCGATGGTGTACGTACGGAGCGGCTTGGTGGCGTCGGGCCGGTAGACGGCCACCTTGGTGCCGTCGATCTGGGCGACCAGCCCGTTCGGCGCGATGTCGGCGCGCTGACCGGAGGGGTAGGCGCCGGCGGCGGTGAACTTCCCGTCCGCGTAGGCGTTCCGCTGAGCGCCGTCGACCAGCACCCGCGAGGTGCCGGGCACGAGGTCGATGTCCCCGATGCCGCTGTTCAGCGTGTAGTCGCCGTGGTGCCAGGCGAGTTGCTGCGGTGTGTCACCGGAGACGTCGAGGACGGCCATCGAGTCCGTGGACAGGCCGGTCTCGCCGACGGCCAGCAGACCGGGCGAGGACGGGTCGGTGTCCAGGAGCGCCGGCCCCCAGACCTTGGACGAGAACCGACCGAGCGTCACCGCGTCGGCTCCGCTCGCCGGATCGACCGAGGGGTCGACCGAACCCAGGTCGCCGTCCCACTGGTCGCCGTACGTGAACCAGACCTTGCCGCCCGCGAAGGCGATGTGACGCGGTCCCGTGTCGGTGGCGACGGCGTAGCGGGTCTTGACGCCGAGGGTGGCCGCGTCGAGCGCCACGATCTCGTGGGTGTTCCCCACGGCCGCGTACAGGGTGGCGCCGTCCTCGGACACCGCCAGGTCGGAGACCGCGCCGACGCCGCTCACCGAGCCGACGAGAGCGCCGCTGTAGTCGGCGGCCAGGATCTTTCCGGCCGACTGGTCGCCGACGAAGACCCGCTTGAGGGCTCCGTCCACGACGATGCCGCCGGGCGAGGCGACGGCGGCGGAGGCGGCCGAGGCGGATCCGGCGGCGGTGACGCTCAGTACCGCCGAGCTGAAGAGGACCGCGAGCGCTGTCGCGGTCGAAATGCTGCGCGTGCGCACAGTGTTCTTACCCCCACGAGGAAACCCGGTGGAAGACCGGGAGTTGAGAGCGCCGCGCAGCGTCCGGGCGTGACCGCGGATGTGCGGTGACGTGCGGGGCGCGGCTGCTGTCGGGCAGCGTATGGCATGGCAGTGACATACGAGGAGTGTGATTCTCGGACCCTCCGGCGGCGCTTCAGCCCCGGGCCGTCGGCAGCGGGAGCGTCCTGGACCTCTCGATCAGTCCGTTGACCGTCTGGTCGCCGTTCTTGTCCATGGGCGTGGAGTAGTCGCCGACGGCCCAGAAGGCGCCGGAGCTGCCGACCGGTGCCAGGTCGTAGAAGGAGTAGGACGGCCACCGGGTGTCGCCGTCGGGCGCGTCGGCTCCGGATTCCTTGGTCCAGGTGGTGCCGTCGTAGTGCCAGAAGACCGGCTCGGCGGAGGCCGGTTCGGTCTGGTCGTTGCCGGTGACCCACAGACCGCCGCGGCCGTCGGAGGCGATCGCGTGGACGTAGAGGTCGGCGAGCGATCCGGTGACGTCCTTCCAGGTCGTGCCGTCCCAGTGCGTGACGCTCGGGACGGGCGGGCCGGCGTCGATGCCGTCGGCCCAGCCGGCCACGTAGACGCTGTCCGGGGCGTCGGCGGTGATCTTGGCGGTGTCCGTACCGGTAGGCACGGGAGGCTCGTCCATCAGGGTCCAGGTCGTCCCGTCCCAGTGGTAGGTCACCGGGTGGCCGCCGTCGACCGGGTATCGCATTCCGGTCGCGTAGGCGTCGTCCGCCGACAGGGCGTCGATGTCCCGGATGTCGACGAGGCTCGGCAGCGTGAAGGTCTGCCATGCGCCGTCGGCGTACGTGTACAGGGCGTTGCCGCCCTTGAAGAGCCGTCCGGGGACGGCATCGATCGGGACCTCGGGCCAGGAGTCGTCGGCGGGACCGGCGGTGGGAACGCTGGTCCAGCGTTCGCCGTCGTAGTGCACCAGTGCCTGATCCCTGTTGATCGTGCCGTAGGCCCAGACGTCGTCGGCGGACACGGCGCTGACCGACGACCACTGCCAGACGTCGGGAAGCCCCGGGGCGGTGTCCTCGCTCCACTTCTGCCCGTCCCAGCGCATGATGACTCCGTGCTGTTCCTTCCTGCCGACGGCCCAGGCCAGATCGTCGTCGACGGAGGAGACCGACATCAGCGACCCGGCGGGGCTGTCCCCGGAGAGGGAGACCTCCCAGCCGGACGGGGTGCCGTCCGCGCCGATCGCTTCGGCGCCGGCGGCGGTGAGCATGGTGGCTGTGAGAGTCAGTGAGACGGCCGCGGTGCGCAGGAGGTGCCGTGCATGCATGGGTGAGCGTTCCTTTGCAGTCGGGGGAGTTCTGCCCGGTCGACGTTCGGGCAGGTCGTTCGTGCAGGCCAGAGGGCTGAACCGGATGACCGGACAGACTCCTGACGGCATCGGAAGGTTGTAGCGGGGAGTGGGGAGGGCCCCGGTCCCCCGCCGTTGCCCCGCGATCAGGCGCGAGCGCCGGAACGCGGGCCGCGGCCGGGCAGTTCCAGCGTGGCCACGGCCCCGCCGGCCGCGGTGTTGGCCAGAGTGAGGCGGGCGCCGATGACGTGGGCCTGGCCGAGGGCGATGGTGAGGCCGAGGCCGTGGCCGTGGCCCCGCTCGGCGGCTCCGGTGCGGAAGCGCTGGGGTCCGTGGGCGATGACCTCCGGGGGGAAGCCGGGACCGTGGTCGCGTACGACGACGGTCCTTTCGCCGACGGTCACCTCGACCGGCGCCGCGCCGTGACGGTGGGCGTTGAGGACGAGGTTGGTGACGATGCGGTCGAGGCGGCGCGGATCGGTCTCGGCGACCGGGCTGCCGCTCACCGTGACCCGGGTCTCCAGCCCTGTGCGTCGTACGGATTCCGCCACCAGCTCACCGAGCGGCACCGGTTGGGCATCGGCCTCTTCCGCCCCCGCGTCCAGGCGGGAGATCTCCAGGAGGTCGTCCACGAGGGCGCGCAGCACCTGGACGCGGTCGCGGACCAGGCCGGTGGCCTCGCTCTCCGGGAGGAGGGAGGCGGAGGTGACCAGGCCGGCCAGCGGGGTGCGCAGTTCGTGGGCGACATCCGCGGTGAAGCGCTGTTCGTCGCGCAGCCGGTCCTGCAGGGCGTCCGCCATGAGGTCGACGGCGGCGGAGATCTCGCTGATCTCGTCATGGCCGCGGCTGCGGGTCCTGGCGTCCAGATCACCGCGTTTGATGCGGCGGGCGGTCCCGACGACGCGGCGCAGGCGGCGGAGCACCAGTTCGACGGCGAGGAGGGTGAGCGGGACGACGACGGCGAGCGTGGCGAGGGCCGCATACCTCATGTGTCGGTCCAGGGCCTGGAGACTGCGCAGCTCGGCGCCCATGTCGACCCAGACGGCCAGCACGGTGCCGTCGACGCGGTCCGCCGCCCACATCCGCGGCCCCTGAGCCGGCCTCCGCTCGTCGTACCAGGTCACGGGCGCGGGCTCGGAGCCGAGCCGGTGCAGCAATTCATCCGGTACGTCGTCGCCGAGCAGATAGCCGGGAACCCCCGACGGGGACGGCTGTGCGGGCTGCGCGCCCCGGAACTCGGCCTCGGCCGACGCCAGCGCGCGCATCGCCTCGCCCCGGCCGACGTTCATGTCGCGGGCTTCGGTGGTCCGGTGAACGAGAATCCCGATGCCCAGTGCCGTCGCGCAGGCCACCGCCGCGACCCCGGCAGCGATCTTCCAGCGCAGGGACCGCGGGTCGACCAGGCGCCTCAGCACGTGGCCGGGACCGTCCTCGGACGCGGTGCGGTCGGTCCGGGCGCCGGGGGCGAGGGCGGGGCCGGTCGTCTGTCGCATCCCAGCGCCTCTCAGCGCCGGAACCGGTAGCCGAAACCGCGGACGGTCTCGATGTGACCGGCGCCGATCTTCTTGCGCAGCCGCTGCACGGCCAGGTCCACCACCCGGCTGTCACCGTCCCAGCCGTAGTCCCACACCTTGCGCAGCAACGTCTGCCGTTGCAGGGCGATGCCCGGCGCGGCCACGAACTCCAGGAGGAGTCGCAGTTCGGTCGGGGTGAGCGCGAGCGGACGGCCGTCGACGCGCACCTCCAGGCCACGGGTGTCGACGCTGAGGTCGCGGAAGGTGAGCAGGCCGTCGTCGGCAGGGCGGCTGCCCTCCGTGGGGGGCCGGGTGAAGGTGGCCCGGCGCAGCAGGGTGCGGATCCGCGCCAGCAGGACGGTGGTGTCGACCGGTTTGACGATGTAGTCGTCGGCGCCCGCCTCCAGACCCGCCACCACGTCGAGCGAGGCGCCGCGGGCGGACATCATCAGGATCGGTGCCTGACTCGTCTCACGGATCCGGCGGCACAGTCCGATGCCGTCGAGGTGCGGCAGCATGATGTCGAGGAGCAGCAGGTCCTGCTGTCCCTCCCGGAACATCTCGAGGCCCGTCAGGCCGTCGGACGCCACCGAGACCCGATAGCCGTAGCGTTCCAGCACCATCCCGACGGACCTGCGGATCGCTTCGTCGTCCTCGACCAGCAGTACGTGGACGGGGGCCGGGGCGGAGGCAGGGACGGGGTCGGGCACGGAGGCCGGGGCGGGACCGGTGGGCCCGCCGTCGTACTGTCCTGCCGCGTCACGGTCGTGCTGTTGCATCACGTCACCTGAAGGTCGATCGGTACCGGACTGCCGGGGAGTGTCCCGCCGGGCAAGGAGGCGGCTGTCGCTCGCGCGTCTCACAGGCGCAGACCGGCCGTGACCGGCAGATGGTCGCTCCCGGTGGCCGGCAGCGTCCCGGACGAGACCGGGGTGACACCCCTCACCAGTATCTGGTCGATCCGGGCCACCGGGAACGAAGCGGGCCAGCTGAAGCCGAAGCCGTCGCCGGCCTCCTCCTGGGCCGACCGTAGCCGAGAGGCCACCGGCCGCAGCGCGCGGTCGTCGGTCGTGCCGTTGAAGTCGCCCACGACCACCACCCGGGGCAGCCGTTCGGCACGTAGGGCGTCGGCGAGCTGCACGGCCGCCTCGTTGCGTCGCGCCGTGGTGAAGCCCGCGCCCGGGAGCACCCGTACCGACGCGAGGTGGGCGGCGTAGACGGCGACGGGCCCTTCGGGGGTCTCGGCCGTCGCCCGCAGGGCACGGGTCCACGGCATGATCGCGACCGGTCGCACATCCCGCAGCGGATAGGTGCTCCACAGCCCGACCGTGCCCTGCACCGAGTGGTACGGGTACGCGTCGGCCAGGGCGCGCTCGTACACGGGTGCCGTGCGCGAGCTCAGCTCCTCCAGGGCGAGCAACTCGGCACCGGAGGCGGCCAGTGCGCGCGCGGTTCGGACCGGGTCGGGGTTCTCGTCGTTGACGTTGTGGCTGACCACGGTCAGATCCTGGTCGGCGGACCGCTTGTCGATGAGCAGGCCGCCGAACAGGAAGCACCAGACGACGGCCGGCAGCAGCGCCGCGACACCGGCGGTCGCCGACCGCCGCACCGCCGCCGACGCCAGCAGCACGGGCACGCTCACCCCGAGCCAGGGCAGGAACGTCTCGAGGAGGCTGCCGAGGTTGCCGAACCCGTTCGGCAACCAGGTGTGCCCGGCCATGACCAGCGTGGGCGGTACGGCGGCTGCGGCGATCAGCCGCCCGCGCCGCCAGGGGCCTTCGCCGCCCGGAGCGGTTCCCGGTCCGGTGCCGGTCTCGCGAGCCGTGCGCTCGACCAGCGCGGTCATGCCTGCACCGGCTTGCCGTCGCGACCGGCGAGGGCGGCCGGGAGGTCCTTCTGCAGGACGTCGATCAGCCGGCCGCTGTTCTCGAGCGCGGCCCGGAGGCCCTCGGCGGGCGTGGTACCGGCGCGCTGCCCCAGCACGACACCGAGCACGAGACGCCGTGTCGTGCCGGACCGCACCTCGGCGGCCCACATGAGATTGCCGCCCGCGGCGGTGCCCGACCCGGTCTTGAGTCCGATCACTCCGGGTTTGTCCAGCAGTCGGTTGGAGTTCGTGATCGTGCCGGGCACCCCGGGAACGGTCGTGTCGCGCATCGCGACGATCGCGCGCAGCACCGGTTCCGCCATGGCCCGGCGGGCGAGCTTGAGCTGGTCGTCGGCGGTGCTCCTGGTGGTGGTCTCAAGACCGCTGGCCCCGGTGTAGGTGGTCCGGGTCATCCCCAGTCCGGCGGCGGCGCGGTTCATCTTCACGACGAAGGCGTCCTGGCTTCCCGCGTCCCAACGGGCCAGCAGCCGGGCCACGTTGTTGCCGGACGGAAGCAGCAGAAGCTCCAGGAGCTCGCGCTGGGTGAGCCGCTGCCCCTCGCGGACCGGGGCGCTGGACTCGCTGAGCGAGTGGGCCTCCTGCGCGGCGGCCGCGTCCACCGTGATCCCCGGCCCCTTCGCCCCGCCCCGGAGCGGATGCTCCTTGAGGATCACGTACGCGGTCATCACCTTGGTGACGCTCGCGATCGGCACCGGTTCCCGCCCGCCCCTGCTGCCCAGGCTGCCGACGCCCTCCACCTCGATGCTCGTCTGGCCCTCCCGCGGCCACGGCAGATCCATCCGCTCCGCCACGGCCGCGGCCTGCGGGGCCGGAGCGGAGCCGCTGCCTCGGTCACCGCCGGTGAACCCCAGCCAGCCGCCGGCACCGACCACCCCGAGCACCGCGGCCGAGGCCCACACCGCGCCCCGGCGGCCCCGACCGGCGCGCTCCTCCCCGACCGGCGCAGCAGCACGTGTCCAACGAGCCTTCACCGACGACCACCTCTCACAACCCGGCACACACGAGGAACCGTGTACCTGGCCCAGCCTGGGAGAGGACCGCATCCGGCCGATCAGGGCCGTGCATCCGGCACCGCGCGGAATTGTGTCGGCCGGGTATCGGGCCCCGAGCCGAGGCGGCCGGAGCCGGGGCCGTCCCGCCGGTCGGCTGCTCGGGCCAGGCCATGAGGTCGTCGAAGCGGACTGACGTACTACAGGTGAATATGCGGAGATTGCGAGGTGTCCGGGCCCGGACACCGGCACTCTGCTGATAGGCGCGCGGCGGACACATGCGGCAGGGTGCGCGGCACCCGCGCACGGGGGCGGAGGGGGACTGCGGTGCGGCAGCCGGGGGCGTACGTATGACAGTCGAAGGAATCGGCGGCACTCCTGCCTCCTCGTCGGCCCGTGCCGATCCGCGTCGCCCGGCCGGTGAGGACCGGCACAGGGGCGTTCCGCGCCACGTCGCGTGCGTGATGGACGGGAACGGCCGGTGGGCGGCACGGCGGTCCCTGCCGCGTACGTCGGGTCACCGGGCAGCGGAGACGACGGTGATCGACACCATCGAGACGGCGCGGGCGGCGGGGGTGGAGTGGCTGAGCCTGTACGCGTTCTCCACCGAGAACTGGCGGCGCCCGAGCAGCGAGGTCGACTTCCTCATGCGACTGGTGCGCCGCGTGGTGCGCAAACACGCCCCACTGCTGCACGCACGCGGCATCCGCTGCCGGTTCCTCGGGGTGGCGGACCCGAGGATCCCCGCCCCCCTCGCCCGGGACTTCGACGACCTCATGACCCTGACCGCCCCGAACCGAGGCATGACGCTGACCGTGGCGTTCGATCACGGCGGACGCAGGGACATCGTCGAAGCGGCGCGTTCCCTCATCCGCAGCGGAGTGCCGGCCGATGCCGTCGACGAGCGGCACTTCGCCGCTCACCTGCCCTTTTCCGACACACCCGATGTGGACCTCGTCATCCGGACGTCCGGTGAACAGCGGATCTCCAACTTCATGCTCTGGCAGGTCGCCTATGCGGAGTGGACCTTCCCACCGGTGCTCTGGCCCGACTTCCGCGCATCGCACTTCCTGGAGTGTCTGCACGCCTACCAGCAACGCAATCGCCGCTTCGGCGGCGTGACGCCGCACGCGAACGGAGAACCCCACCCGTGAAGGACACCGGCAGCGGCCACCCCGGCCACCCTCGTCCAGGAGCCACCGACCACCACGGCGATCCCGCACCGCCGGCCCCCGAAGCGCAGCCCGGATCCATGTTCGGGCCCCACTCGCAGTTCCACCGATTCTTCGACGACCCGCGCTGGGCACTGGCCGTGGTCAGGGCCACGGTGCTGGAGGCCGCCCACCCGCAGATCGGCGCGGCCCTGATCGACAACTCGACGTTCGTGGCACACCCGTGGCGACGGCTGAGCAACACCCTCGTCAGCCTGCAGCGCATGTTCGGCGCCGACGATCACCGGCGGCAGAGGGAGGCGGCACGGCTCAACCGCATGCACGCGCGGCTGAGCGGCACCGACGCGCAGGACCGGCCCTACGACGCGATGGACCCGCAGGTCCGCGCCTGGGTGGTCGCGACGCTCTTCGAGAGCTCCGTCACCATGTGCCGACTGAGCGGGCAACCGCTCGACCGGACCACCATGGAGCGGCTCTACGCCGAGTACCAGGCGTTCCTCGCGGCCCTGGGGGACGCGGCCGGCCACCTGCCGCCCACGTTGCAGGAGTTCTGGCCGTACTACGACCACATGGTCGAGGAGGAACTGGAGAACACGGAGGCGCTGCGCATCATCCTCTACAAGCTCTTCGACCATCTCCCCGCGCCGCCCCTGCTGGACGGCCTGCCCACCCTGTGGGCGGCGGGCCGCGCGATCGCGGGCCCGGTCCTGGGAACGATCACCGTGGCGTCCCTCCCCGAGCCCTTCCGCCGACGGGCGGGACTGCCGGAGGTTCCCGGCGCCCGAACGCTGATGCAGAGCGTCTACCTGGCCGCCGGCCTGGCCCGCCTGCTGCCCGCCGACTGGCGCCGGACCGAGACGCTCACCGGCCTGCTCCACTCGTCCCCGGACAGCGACACCCCCCAAGCCGCGACACTGAACGCGCTGCGTGGCCGGATGAAGCAGGCCGGCGCCCTGTTCCGGCTGGTCACGCCCTTTCCCGCGCAGCACGGACCCGACGAGGGGACCGGGGCGCAGTGGAGCGCCGGCGAATTCTTCACCGCCGTGCTGGACCAGACCGGCGACGGCTACCTGGACTGGCCCGATCTCGCCGCCATGGCACGGGAGTTGTCCTCCCGCCTCGATCTGGACGAACCGGAGGAGACCAGGCTCTACCACGCGTACGCCGAGTGGTGGCGGGAACTCCAGGCGGCCCTCGACATCGACGGCGACGGCCGCATCAGCAAGGAGGAGTACGCCGCCGCCGTCCCCTCACTCGCCGGGCCCGCGCTGATCAGGGTCGCCGAAGTGCTCTTCGAAGTCACCGACGCGGACGGCAATCAGTTCATCGACGCGGACGAGTACCGGGCCCTGTTCCGGACCGGATTCGGACGCACGGTGGCCGACGCCGAGGCGGGGTACTCCCGCAGCGCGTTCGTGAACGACTTCCTCTCCTTCATGTCGGGCCGACGACGCTCGACCCCTTACGACCCGCTGCTCTCCGACGCGTAGGACACCCGGACAAGACGGGCGTCACCACGAGAGCAGATCGACGGAACCCCGAAGGTCGTGTCCGCGTGGAGCGGCGTTCCGCGCTGCCGGTGGAGCGAAACACCCGAAGGCAGCGCGTGTCCGCGCGCAGCAAATCCCACCATCACTTTTAACGTACCGCTTATGAAAAATAACTTTCTGTCACCGTTGGCGCGAGGGTTGTCGGCGTTGACAGCCGCCGTGGTGATCTCAGTGACGTCCGTGGTGGGCGTGGCCTCGGCGGGTGGGACGTTCCTCGGCCGTCTGCACAAGGTTCGTGAGGTTGCCTCCACGGTCCCCGCGAACGGTGACGTGAACCCCTACGGCACGGCCGTGGTCGTGCGCGACGCCGGGAAGCTGCGCAGAGGCAACGTACTGGTCAGCAACTTCAACAACAGCCAGAACCAGCAGGGCACGGGCACCACCCTGGTTCAGGTCGGCCCGCGCGGCAGGGCCAAGCTGTTCGCCCGGATCGACCCGGCCCGTCTGCCCGGCCCCTGCCCCGGCGGCGTGGGTCTCACGACCGCCCTGAGCATCCTGCCCGGCGGGTGGGTGGTGGTCGGCAGCCTGCCGACCGCCGACGGCACCTCCGACACCGCCCGGGCGGGCTGTCTGCTGGTGCTGGACAGCCACGGCAGGGTCCGCGAGACGCTCTCCGGGGGCGGCATCAACGGACCGTGGGACATGACCGCCACGAGTCACGGCGACCGTACGGACCTGTTCGTCACCAACGTGCTCAACGGCACCGTGGCGGGCGGCGGCGACGAAGTCGACCGGGGCACCGTCCTGCGCATCACCCTCAAGCGTCATGGCCACCGGCCGCCGCGGTGGGTGCGGACCACCATGATCGGCTCGGGCTTCGCCCAGAAGACCGACCCCGCCGCCCTGGTGATCGGTCCGACCGGCGTCGGCCTCGGCAAAGACGGCTCGCTCTACGTCGCCGACACGGTCAACAACCGGATCACCGTCATTCCGCGCGCGCTGTCCCGGGACAGGAGCGCCGGCACCGGCAGGGTCGTCAGCAGCGGCGGCAGGCTCAACGGCCCCCTCGGCCTGGCCATCGCGCCCAACGGTCACATCCTCACCGTCAACAGCGGTGACGGCAACATCGTCGAGACCACGCGGGCAGGCCGTCAGGTGGCCTTCCGCCGGCTCGACAAGAGCGGCTCCCCGCCCGGCGCGGGCGCGCTCTTCGGCCTGGCGGTGGACCTGGACCGTGACGCCGTGTACTTCGTCGACGACGCCACCAACTTCCTGAACGTCCTGCGGTGATCCACGACAAACGCCGGAGACCCCGGCTCGCCCCGTAGGCGGGCCGCCCGAACAGGTCGGCCACCTCCTGACGACCGGGAGGTGGCCGACCGGTACGCAGGAGTCGCCGCGCAGGCCGGCGTCGGGCACCGAGAGGCGGCCGCGCGAGGTGCCCCGCACGCGTCGCCGGCCGAGCAGCGGAAAGCGCTCCGGAAGTCAGGTGACGAAGTGGCCTGACGGCACAACTGGCCCCATAGTCTGCTTATATGAACCATTCCGGTCAATTGTGGCGTCGTGCGGACAGCCTCCGGGAGGAGCTGGTGCTCCTGGCGCCTCTGGTGCTGATCGTCGTCATCACCGTGCTGTCCTTTGTCACTCCGAGAAACCTCCACTTCAGCCGCTTCCTCTCGGTCGCCCCCGCTCTCGCGGCCTCGGTGTGGCCAGTGGCCGGAACGGTCGCCATCGGCGCGCTCGCCGCGGCCGTCGACGTAGCGATCGCCGTGGCCATCGGCGAACCGGGTGGGTCATACATATATTTGTTCACCCTCGTGGTGATCGTCGGCGTCACCGCCGCGGCCGCCTACGCCAGTCATGTGCGCCAGCAGCGGGAGCAGATCCTCGCCGACGTCCGCTCCGTCGCCGAGACGACCCAGAGAGTCCTGCTGCGCCCCATGCCGCACCGCCTCGGCCGATTGGACATCGAGGTCCTGTACCGGGCCGCCGCGGCCCAGGCGCGCGTCGGCGGCGACTTCTACGAAGCGCTGGAGACGGCCCACGGCGTCCGCCTGATCATCGGAGACGTGCGCGGCAAGGGCCTCCCCGCCGTCGGTACGGCTTCAGCGATCATCAGCTGCTTCCGGGAAGCCGCGTACGACGAGCCGGACCTGGCACGGCTGGCCCGCCGACTGGACGTGAGCACGAGTCGCTACACCATGCTGATGCACGGCGACCAGATGGAGTACTTCGCCACGGCCCTGCTCGCCGAGATCCCGGACGACGGATCGGCCGTCGAGATCGTCAACTGCGGACACCCCCCTCCGCTGCTGTTCAGTGTGGGAGCGGTCCGCGAGGTCATTCCCACGGCGCCGTCACCACCCATCAACATGGGCGCGCTGATCGAGGAGGGCTACCGCATCGACACCGTCTCCTTCGCCGACAAGGACCAGCTGCTGCTCTACACCGACGGCGTCTCCGAGACCCGTGACCACACCGGTGCGTTCTTCCCCCTGGTGCAGCGTGCGGGCCAGTGGGACGCGGACTCGCCGTCCCGGCTGCTCGAGCAGTTGCACAGCGACCTGGTCCACTACAGCCGCGGCCGTCTCGACGACGACATCGCGGCCATCGTCATCCGTGCGGCGGCGGTGAACGAGACGGAGATCGAGACGGCGACCCGAGCCGCGTAGCGGGGCGTGGCCGACCGCCCCTGTGGACAAGGGCCGGAACGACGCGGGTTGAGGCAACGTCGAAGGGCCCCACCGCGAACGGTGGGGCCCTTCGACAACGTGCCCGGTGAGGCACTGGCGGAGGATACGAGATTCGAACTCGTGAGGGGTTGCCCCCAACACGCTTTCCAAGCGTGCGCCCTAGGCCACTAGGCGAATCCTCCGCGGCAAACAATACAAGACGTTGAGGAGTGCTCGCGAACCCGTTCCCCTCAAGATCCGCTCGGGCTCGTCCGGGGCGGTTCGGGAGGGTGGGGCAGTGGACCGACGGGGGTGGGGATCGGCTAAGGTGGGCGTCAGCCCCTCACGTGGCGCTATCTGACTGAACTCCCCCAGGGCCGGAAGGCAGCAAGGGTAGGTCGGCTCTGGCGGGTGCGTGGGGGGCCCTTGCGTTTCCGGGGAGGGTGCGGGGGCGGGGCTTCGTCCCGTCCGGGGCCGCTTGTCGGTCGGCCCGGATAACCTCGTATGTGTGTCGTCCCTTGCGCTGTACCGCCGCTATCGCCCCGAGTCGTTCGCCGAGGTCATCGGGCAGGAGCATGTCACTGACCCGCTGCAGCAGGCCCTGCGGAACAACCGGGTCAATCACGCGTACCTGTTCAGCGGTCCGCGCGGTTGTGGCAAGACGACCAGCGCGCGCATCCTCGCCCGTTGCCTGAACTGCGAGCAGGGCCCGACACCCACGCCGTGCGGGGAGTGCCAGTCCTGCCGGGATCTCGCGCGCAACGGGCCGGGATCGATCGATGTGATCGAGATCGACGCCGCATCGCACGGTGGCGTGGACGACGCCCGTGATCTGCGGGAGAAGGCGTTCTTCGGTCCCGCGTCGAGTCGTTACAAGATCTACATCATCGACGAGGCGCACATGGTCACGTCAGCGGGGTTCAACGCCCTGCTGAAGGTGGTCGAGGAGCCGCCCGAGCACCTCAAGTTCATCTTCGCGACCACCGAGCCCGAGAAGGTCATCGGCACCATTCGGTCGCGTACGCACCACTACCCCTTCCGTCTCGTCCCGCCGGGCACGCTGCGCGAGTACCTCGCGGAGGTCTGCGGCAAGGAGAACAGCCCGGTCGAGGACGGTGTGCTGCCGCTCGTCGTGCGCGCCGGGGCCGGTTCCGTGCGTGACTCGATGTCGGTGATGGACCAGCTGCTGGCCGGCGCGGGCGACGACGGTGTGACATATGCCATGGCGACCGCGCTGCTCGGTTATACGGACGGCTCGCTGCTGGACTCGATCGTGGACGCCTTCGCGGCGGGCGACGGGGCCGCGGCGTTCGAGGTCGTGGACCGGGTGATCGAGGGCGGCAACGATCCGCGCCGCTTCGTGGCCGACCTCCTGGAGCGCCTGCGCGACCTGGTGATCCTGGCCGCCGTGCCGGACGCCGGGGAGAAGGGGCTGATCGACGCACCCGCCGATGTCGTCGAGCGGATGCAGGCCCAGGCGTCCGTCTTCGGCGCTGCCGAGCTGAGCCGCGCCGCCGACCTGGTCAACGAGGGACTGACGGAGATGCGCGGGGCGACCTCGCCGCGCCTCCAGGTCGAGCTGATCTGTGCTCGGGTGCTGCTGCCCGCGGCCTTCGACGACGAGCGTTCGCTGCAGGCGCGGCTGGACCGGCTGGAGCGCGGCGCGTCCTTCGCGACCGCCGGTACGGGCCCCGCCATGGGTTATGCGCCGGGTCCGGAGGCACCGGCCCATGCCCCCGCCCCCGTCGCGCCGGTTGTGCAGCCCGGCGCCGGACCCGCCGCCGCGCGTGCCGCGGTACGGGGCGAGGCACCCGCCCCCGTGGCGCCGCCCGCACCTGCCGCACCTGCCGCAGCGCCCCCGGCACCCACGCAGCCCGCGGCCCCCGCCGCGGCCGCCGCGCCCCAGCCACCGGCCGGGGCCCCGGCACCCGCGGGCGGTCAGCGTCCCGGTGCCTGGCCCACCGCGGCCGCGCCGGAGTCCGGCCGCCGCCCCGGTGGCTGGCCCACCGCTTCCGCCCCCGGCCGGTCCCCGGCCCCGCAGGCCGCCCCCGCCCCGGCCCAGCAGCCGAGCGCCGCTCCGGCGCCCGCCGCCGAGCCGGGCCCGGGAATGGCACAGGGCGCCGGCCAGGTACGGAACATGTGGCCGGACATCCTGGAGGCCGTGAAGAACCGCCGCCGGTTCACCTGGATCCTGCTCAGCCAGAACGCCCAGGTCACCGGCTTCGACGGCACCACCCTGCAGATCGGCTTCCTGAACGCGGGTGCCCGCGACAACTTCGCGAGCAGTGGCAGCGAGGACGTGCTGAAGCAGGCCCTCGCCGAGCGGTTCAACGCGCAGTGGAAGATCGAGGCGATCGTCGACCCGTCGGGGGGCGCCGGAGCGCCCCCGCAGACCGGTGGAGGTCGCCCCGCCGCCGCGCCGCCCGTCGCGCAGCGCCCGGCTCCCGCGCCTCAGCAGCAGTACGAACCCCGGACCGCCCCCGCCCCGGCCCAGCAGCCGAGCTCCGCTCCTTCCGCGGAGCCCGCCCCGCCGTCGTACTCCGCGCCCGAGCCCCCGCGCCCGGTCGCTCCCGAGGACGACATCCCCGAGGCGGACGACCCGGACCTCGTCGACTCGGCACTCTCCGGGCACGACCTGATCGTCCGAGAGCTGGGCGCCACGGTCGTGGAGGAGTTCACCAACGAATAGCCGGGGCGGCCGGACACCGCCGGCGCACCCCGGGTGTCCACAGAGCGGCGTCCGTCGAGGCCGCCGTGCCCCGGCGGTTAGGCTGCACTCCGTGAAGGTCCTCGTCATCGGCGGCGGCGCCCGCGAACACGCCCTGTGCCGCTCTCTCTCCCTCGACCCCGACGTCACCGCTCTGTACTGCGCTCCCGGCAACGCCGGCATCGCGGAGGTGGCCGAACTGCACCCGGTCGACGCTCTCGACGGTGACGCCGTCGCGCGTCTCGCCGCCGACCTGGGCGCCGGACTGGTGGTCGTCGGCCCGGAGGCGCCGCTCGTCGCCAGGGTCGCCGACGCCGTGCGTGCCGCGGGCATTCCCTGCTTCGGCCCCTCGGGCGAGGCGGCTCGGCTGGAGGGTTCCAAGGCGTTCGCCAAGGACGTGATGGCCGGGGCGGGCGTCCCGACCGCCCGCAGCTACGTCTGCACCACTCCCGCCGAGATCGATGCGGCCCTCGATGCCTTCGGCGCCCCGTACGTCGTCAAGGACGACGGGCTCGCCGCCGGAAAGGGCGTCGTCGTCACCGACGACGTCGAGACGGCCCGCGCCCACGCCCTGGGCTGCGACCGGGTGGTCATCGAGGAGTTCCTCGACGGCCCCGAGGTCAGCCTCTTCGCGATCACGGACGGCACCACCGTGCTGCCTCTCCAGCCCGCGCAGGACTTCAAGCGCGCCCTGGACGGCGACGAGGGACCGAACACCGGCGGCATGGGCGCGTACTCCCCGCTCCCGTGGGCCGACCCGAAGCTGGTCGACGAGGTCATGCAGTCGGTGCTCCAGCCGACCGTCGACGAGCTCCGTCGCCGGGGCACCCCGTTCTCCGGGCTGCTGTACGCGGGCCTCGCGATCACCTCGCGCGGCGTGCGGGTGATCGAGTTCAACGCCCGTTTCGGTGACCCCGAGACCCAGGTGGTCCTGGCCCGTCTGAAGACTCCACTGGCAGGTGTCCTGCTGGGCTCCGCCAACGGCACCCTCGACGAGCTGCCCCCGCTCAAGTGGCGTGACGAGGCCGCTGTCACGGTGGTCATCGCCTCGCACAACTACCCGGCCACGCCGCGGACGGGTGACCCGATCGAAGGGCTCGACGACGTGGCGGCGCAGGATGCCCCGGACGCGTACGTCCTGCACGCCGGGACCAGGCGGGACGGCGACGCGATCGTCAGCGCGGGCGGCCGCGTGCTGTCCGTGACCGCGACCGGAAAGGACCTCGCGGCCGCCCGTGGGCGTGCCTACACGGCGGTCGGCCGGATCCGGCTCGACGGCTCGCAGTTCCGCACGGACATTGCCAGGAAGGCCGCGGAGGCCTGAGACCGGGACCGGGCCCGTGGACCGCTCGTCGGACCCCGTGGACACCCGCCGACGTGCCGCTGCCCCAAGGGCGGCGGCACGTCAGCACCTTTGCCCAAAGCCATTCCATCGAGTGACGACTGAGCCATCCGGATGACGCCCGCCGAGGCCCCAACTAGGGTGCGGCGCAAGCATTCCGGCACATGGCTCACTGGCATTGCGATGTCGGTGACGGGTGCCACAGTGGGGGAGTGAACAACACCGCCGCGGGGGCAGAGGGGGTGACATCCGGCCGTGTCCGGTACCGGTACAACTGAGGAGCTCGGTGCGCAGAGTGCGCGCGCCCGAGCCCTCGCCCTGCTGCGCATCCGCAGCAGGGCGACAGCCGCGGCCATCGTGCCGGCGGCGGTCGCCGTCGTGCTGCTCGTCGCGGGCGCCCAGGGCCATGCCGTCGGCACCGGCTGGGACGCGGCGCGCTGGGCCGTGACGGCCTGCGCGGTCGTCGTGCTCCTGCTCGCCACGGCGGTCGCTGTCGCGATCGTACGAGCGAGGCCGGCGGTCAGTCCGACCGTCCCGCTCGCGGAGGAGGCCGCCCCGGACCTCTACCGCCTGGTCAGGGACCTCGCGGAACGGCTCGGGGTTCCCGCGCCCTCGGCCATGGCGCTCACGCCCGACTGCGACAGCTGGCTGGAGGACCGCACCCATCCCGCCGTGCAGCAGCTCACGACAGGCCTCGGAGCCGATCGCGCGGCGCGTTCCGCGGGCCGGGTCCGCCGCCGGGTGAAGGCGGCTCCCGTGCTGGTCATCGGTTCGCCGTTCCTGTGGTGGATGCGGGTCGCGGAGCTACGGGCGGTGCTCGCCCCGGTCGTGGCGGGCACGGGGCCCTCCGCGCATCCCGACATAGCGGCGGCGCGTCGTTTCGTGCGAGGGCTGGACGGAGCGGTCGCCGACGCGGCCGTGCCCGTTCCGGGGCCGCTGTCCGGGGTGCGCAGACTGCCACGCCTCTTCGTCGGCTGGATCGCCCGGCTGCTGCTGCGCAGCTGTCGCAGCCATGCCGCGGAGATGGAGCGGGGCGTCGCCGCCGCCGCGTCGGTCCGTGCACAGGGTGTGGACTACGGTCTCCGGATCGTCGCGCAGGAGCAGGTGGGTCTCGCCTACGCGGGCTGGGACCGGCTGCTCACCCGGGTCGCGCTGCCCGCCTGGCAGATGGGCCGCTGGCCGTCCCGGCTGGACGCGGGTGTCGTGTCCGCGCTCACCGAGCTCTCCCGGCGCGACCGGCTCGCCGACGGATTCACCTCCCGGCTCGGCGAGCGCCCCGCCTGCGACCTCCTGGAGGAACCGGGCGCGGCCGACGAGGCGGCATCGCTGCTGGCGGCCCGGCTCTTCCACGGCGGTCCCGCGCAGTCCGGTCCCGACTGGTCGCCGGTCGACTGGCAGCAGTATCCGGATGAGGTGGTCGACCGGAAGTGGCGTACCGAGGCCGCCCGTCTGCACCGTGTCCTGGACTCGATGGGGGTGGCGCCCGCACCGGCCGCCGACGCCTCTGGACCGGGCCGTCCCGCATTCTCCGTCGATGCCGGGGTGCCCACGCTGGCCCGTGTCGTCGAGCATCTGGCCGACGGGGGCGGAAGCTGCGAGGAGCTCGCGGCCGGGATCAGCGCCGCGGTGGCCCGCGAGGAGGCGGCGGCCCGGCGGCGGTCACCGGCCGGCGGCGCGTCGAGCCCGGTGGGCACCCCGGGTGCCGTCGGCGCGGGCGGGAACATCCTGGACCTCTGGGGCCCCGGCCCCCTCCCGCTCTTCCCGCTCCAGCCGCCCCGTACGGGTACGGAGCTGCTCGCCGACCATGTCGTGGCGATGGTCTGCTGTGCCGCCGTCGACACGGCGGGCGCGGCCCCCGGCCTCGATTGGCTCGACGGCCCCGCGCTGCTGGTCGACGGCGAGCGCCGGGCGGATCTGGGCAGTCCGGTCCTCAGCCTCGTCGAGGACGGGGACGCGGCACCGCTGCGGTCATGGCTCGCCTCGGTCGGCGTACGCGCCGACAAGCCCGTCCGTCTCGTCTGAACCACCGGC
The DNA here is from genome assembly GCF_044767885.1 of Streptomyces sp. NPDC101194. Classification (NCBI taxonomy): domain Bacteria; kingdom Bacillati; phylum Actinomycetota; class Actinomycetes; order Kitasatosporales; family Streptomycetaceae; genus Streptomyces; species Streptomyces sp. NPDC101194. The sequence continues at coordinate 65,512 of NZ_JBIWOS010000004.1, read as the reverse complement.
CCCCGGCGACGGCGCGCATCACGGCAGACCCATCTGTCTCAAGCTCCTCACCGGCCGCGTTGCCGGGGGCGACGGCCCCCAATACCCGGAAGAAAACGTTCCGTTCACATCAATTAGCGACGATGGGTGACGGGCCGCATGCGTTATGTGATGTGCTGGGGATCGACGCTGACAGTCGGAGCACCACTGTCGGCGCACCGATGACGCATGGCCGGATGCGGTCAGCGGCAACGGTCGACGGTCGAGACCACCGTCGGCGATCGGCGTCCATGATCGGCGTCGACGTTCGGTGTCGGCGTTCGGTGTCGGCGTTCGGCACCCGCGTCCGGCGTCCGTGACGTCGATCAGCTGTTCTCGGGGGCCCGTGGGAGGGAAGCGGTATGGGGGCGGAGCAGATTCGTCGATGGGAGTCGGGTGCCCTCGCGCACGCCGTCTCCGACCCCTTCGGCCAGGGCCCCCTTCCCTGGCTGCGTGGCAGTGAGAACTACTTCGACGACACCGGGCACGTCGTGCCCTGGTACGCCGACCCCACCCTGGCCCGGGGCGCCGACGGCGGCACCCGTACGGCCGACGACGTGCACCGCCAGATCAAGGGCTTCATCTCCACCGGTGCCGCCGCCCCGGGCGAGGCGATCGACTTCCACATCACCGTGGACCCGCCCCAGCAGTTCTCCGTGGACATCTACCGCATCGGTCACTACGGGGGCGACGGGGCCGCCAAGATCACCACGAGCCCCCGGCTCTCCGGCATCGTCCAGCCCGCCCCGCTCACCGCCGACCGCACGGTCTCCTGCCACCACTGGTGGCAGTCCTGGCGGCTGCAGATCCCCTCCTACTGGTCGATCGGCGCGTACGTCGCCGTGCTGACCACGGTCGACGGGTACCGCTCCCACATCCCGTTCACGGTCCGCGACGAGCACCCGGCCGATCTGCTGCTGGTCCTGCCGGACATCACCTGGCAGGCGTACAACCTCTACCCGGAGGACGGCCACACAGGTGCCAGCCTCTATCACGCGTGGGACGAGCGGGGCCGCCTCCTGGGCGAGGAGGACGCCGCCGTCACCGTCTCCTTCGACCGTCCGTACGCGGGCGCCGGGCTGCCGCTCCATGTCGGCCATGCCTACGACTTCATCCGCTGGGCCGAGCGGTACGGCTACGACATCGCGTACGCCGACACCCGTGATCTGCACGCGGGCCGGTTCGATCCGGGCCGCTACCGGGGACTGGTCTTCCCCGGCCACGACGAGTACTGGTCGGTGCCCATGCGCCGTGCCGTCGAACGCGCCCGTGACGGCGGGACCTCGCTCGTCTTCCTCTCCGCCAACACCATGTACTGGCAGGTCAGCCTCTCCCCGTCGCCCTCCGGCGTCCCGGACCGCCTGCTCACCTGCCGCAAACGCCGAGGCCCGGGAAGGCCCGCGCTCTGGCGCGAGATCGACCGCCCGGAGCAGCAGCTCCTCGGTATCCAGTACGCGGGCCGGGTCCCCGATCCGCACCCCCTGGTCGTGCGGAACGCCGAGCACTGGCTGTGGGACGCGACGGGCGCCGGCGAGGGCGACGAGATCAACGGCCTGGTCGCGGGCGAGGCCGACCGCTACTTCCCGCGCACCGCGCTTCCCGAGCACGAGAACCGCATCCTGCTCGCCCACTCCCCCTACCGGGACAACGAGGGGGTCAAGCGCCACCAGGAGACCTCCCTGTACCGGGCCCCGTCCGGCGCGCTCGTCTTCGCCTCCGGCACCTTCGCCTGGTCCCCGGCGCTGGACCGCCCCGGCCATGTGGACCCACGCATCCAGCGCGCCACCGCCAATCTCCTCGACCGCATCTGCAAACGCGACTGAGGGCACCGCGCCCGGCGCCACGGGCGCCCCCGCTCCGCCCCACCGCACCCCGATACGGGAGAATCGGAACGACTCCTGGATCAACCTACGCGGAGGCAGCGTGTCCGGATTTGTAGAAAAGCCCGAGCCAGTGCAGGTCCCGGGGCTCACCCACCTTCACACCGGCAAGGTGCGTGACCTGTACCGGAACGAGGCGGGCGACCTCGTCATGGTCGCCAGCGACCGGATGTCCGCGTACGACTGGGTCCTGCCGACCGAGATCCCGGACAAGGGCCGGGTGCTCACCCGGCTCTCGCTGTGGTGGTTCGACCGGCTCGGCGATCTCGTGCCGAACCACGTGCTGTCCACGGAGCTCCCCGCCGGAGCCCCGGCGGACTGGGCCGGCCGCACGCTGATCTGCAGGTCGCTGCGGATGGTCCCGGTCGAGTGCGTCGCCCGCGGCTACCTCACCGGCTCCGGGCTCGCCGAGTACGACGAGTCCCGCACGGTCTGCGGCCTCGCGCTGCCCGAGGGCCTCGTCGACGGCTCCGAGCTCCCGGCACCGATCTTCACCCCCGCCACCAAGGCGGCCGTCGGAGACCACGACGAGAACGTGAGCTACGAGGAGGTGGCCCGCCAGGTCGGCGCGGAGACCGCCGCCCAGCTGCGCCGCACCACGCTCGACGTGTACGGCAGGGCACGTGACATCGCGCGCGAGCGCGGGATCATCCTCGCCGACACGAAGTTCGAGTTCGGTTTCGCTCCCACGGACGGCGGCGGCGAGGAACTGATCATCGCCGACGAGGTGCTGACCCCGGATTCCTCGCGCTTCTGGCCCGCGGCCGAGTGGGAGCCGGGCAGGGCCCAGCCCTCGTACGACAAGCAGTTCGTGCGCGACTGGCTGACCTCGCCGGCCTCGGGCTGGGACCGCAGGAGCGAGCAGCCGCCGCCGGCGCTGCCCCAGGAGATCGTGGACGCGACCCGGGCGAAGTACCTGGAGGCGTACGAACTCCTCACCGGCACGCCCTGGCAGTAGACGGTTCCCCGGAACACGAAGAAGCCCCCGGCCGAAAGGCCGGGGGCTTCTTGCCGAACCGAGCGGACGACCAGGTTCGAACTGGCGACCTCAACCTTGGCAAGGTTGCGCTCTACCAACTGAGCTACGTCCGCAAGCGCCGAAGCGCGAGAACCACTATACCCATCCGCGCTGCCGGGCGAGACGCACTGCCGCATGACGGTTCTCCGCCCCGAGCTTCGATACGGCCGCGGACAGGTAGTTCCGCACGGTTCCCTGCGACAGCGAAGCGCGTTCCGCGATCTCCGCGACGGGGGCCCCGTCCGCCGCCAGTTCCAGCACCTCGGCCTCGCGCGCGGTCAGCGGCGAGTCCCCGGCGGAGATCGCGTCGGCCGCCAACTCCGGGTCCACGTAACGGTTTCCGGCGTGCACGGTACGGATGATCCCGGCCAGCTGCCGGGCGCTGACGGTCTTCGGCACGAAGGCCCGCACGCCCGCCGCCAGTGCCCGCTTCAGATGTCCCGGCCGGCCGTGACTCGTCACGATCATCGTCCGGCAGCCGGGAAGTTCGGCCCGCAGGGATGTGGCCACACTCACACCGTCGGCACCCGGCATCTCCAGATCGAGGACCGCCACATCGGGCCGGTGGGCCCGTGCCATGGCCAGTGCCTCCGGGCCGGTCGCCGCCTCCGCGACCACCACGAGATCGTCCTCCAGGGCGAGCAACGCGGCCAGCGCGCCCCGGATCAGGTGCTCGTCGTCGGCGAGCAGCACCCGTACAGCCGTCATCGTGGTCCTTCCGAAAGAGCCGCACCCGTGCGCGGCAGCGGGATCTCGGCCGTCAGCCGGAACAGTCCGTTCCCCGCCGGGCCCGCGTCCAGCGAACCTTCCAGTGCCCGGAGCCGCTCGCGCAGTCCGGCCAGCCCGGAGCCGCCCGGTTCCGAGCCGGCCCGCGGCGCCCCGTCGTTCTCCACCTCCAGCACCACCGCGTGCGCCGAGGCGCGGAGCCGGATCGTGCAGCGCCGCGGATCGCCGTGCCGCAGCACATTGGTCGCCGCCTCCCGCACCACCCAGCCGAGCGCCGACTGCACCGGCGCGGGCAGCGGACGGCTCTCGTCGCCCTCCACCGCGCACTCGATCCCGGCCGCCCGCAACACCCCCTGGGCGCCGACGAGTTCCGTGCTCAGATCGGCCTCCCGGTATCCGCGTACGACGTCGCGCACCTCCTGCTGCGAGGCGCGGGCGATGCGCATCACCTCGACCATCTGGTCCACGGCCGCCGGATTCCCGCGCTGGGCCAGCTCCACCGCCAGTTCGCCCTTCAGCGCGATCACGGCGAGATTCCGGCCCAGGACGTCGTGCATGTCCCGGCCGAACCGCAGCCGCTCCTCGGCGACGGCCAGCCGCGCCTCCATGTCCTTCGCTTCACGGAGCTTCCACATCACCCCCAGCGTCCAGGCCGACGTGCGCGTGGCGACCGCCATCATCCCGCCGCCGAACGCCGTCGTGAGGAACGCGGTGGCCACCAGCGCACTGCCGCCGCCGAGCAGTCCCACCGCGGTGGACATCGCGGCCGAGACTGCGGCCTGCTGCAGCGTCGACACCCAGCCCGGCACGATGAGCACGAACGCGCAGGAGAACGGCACCACACAGGCACTGAACACATATCCCGGGTCGGGGAACTCGCGCATGCCCGTGCGGTAGGCGACGGCCAGCACCGCGGCCGTGTTCACCACCAGCGACACGGCCGCGACGGCGACCAGCCGCCGGTCCGTGGCCCCCCGGCCCAGATACGTCGCCAGCCCCCTGGCGGTCAGTGCCGTCCCGCAGATCCCGTGGGCGACCGCGAGCAGGATCGTCAGGACGATCAACGCGGTGGGTGCCGCGGCGCGCACGGGCCGGGTCACGGACATCAGGACCTGGATCAGTACCGCGATCCACACCAGGCTGTACAGCATGCCGCGCGTGTACAGGTCGACCTTGTCGAACCCGGTGCGGCCGCGCCAGCCCCACGTTCGCCACCGCACCCGCACGGCGCACCCCTCCTCAGCGTCGGGGTTCCCAGCGGAACCACCGCTGTACAGCAAACACGGCGAGCACCGTCCAGGCCAGCGCGGTCAGTCCGGCCCCGAGCAGGTCGTGCCCGTCGGCCCCGCCGAGCCAGCCGGCCCGTACGAGCGTCATCGCCCCGGTCACCGGCAGCAGCTCGCACACGGATGCCACCCGGTCCGGCAGGACCTCCAGCGGCACGAAGAGCCCTGAGCCGATCATCGAGACGAGGAACAGCGGCAGCGTGGTGATCTGCGCCGTCTGTACGGTCCTGGTCACCGCGGAGGTGGCGGCGGCCAGTGCCGACAGCAGCACCACACCCGACAGCAGGCCCGCGACGAGCAGTTCGGGACGCTCCGGCGCGCCGAGTCCGAAGAAGGCCGCACCGGCCAGGACCACCAGCACCGTCTGCCCCAGCGCCAGCGCGACCGACGGCAGCGCGGTCCCGACGAGGATCTCCCGGTCGGTGACCTCACCCGTGCGCAGCCGTTTCAGGACCAGTTCCTCGCGCCGTGCCACATACGCGGCGACCAGGTTCATGTACACGACCTGCATCAGCACCATGCCGATGCCACCGCTGAGCGCCGCCCCTGCCACGGTCAGCCCGGTTCCGCCCAGATCGATCTGATCCAGTGTCGACTTCATCGCCACGACCATCGCCACGGGCACCAGCAGCGCGACGAAGACCGCCGTCCTGTTGCGGGCGAGCAGGGTCAGCTCGGCGCGTCCCAGGGCGTTCAGCCGCCCGGACATCGTGGTGCTGGTCATACGGCGGCCGCCTTCTGCGTCTGCGAATCCGACGCACGCTGCGCGATGTCGAGAAATGCCTCTTCGAGCGAGGCCGACCGGGCATCGAGCCCGAGCAGCCGTACGTCCGACTGCTCCGCCCAGAGCAGCAGTTCACCCAGCGACTCCTGCAGCCTGTGGGTACGGATCTCGACCTTGCGCCCCTCGGCGGCGGCCCTCAGCGGCAGCGGAAGCCGTGCCGCCGGCACTCCTTCGGGCAGCTCGAACCGGATGCGGGCGGGGCGGGCCGCCGTCACCTCGGCGGGAGTGCCCGACGTCACGATCCGCCCCCGGTGCATGATCGCCAGCCGGTCGGCGAGCATCTCGGCCTCCTCCAGGTAGTGCGTGGTGAGCAGGACGGTGGTGCCGCCGTCGCGCAATATCCGGACCAACTCCCAGGTGTCGCGCCGTCCCTCGGCGTCGAGCCCGGTGGTCGGCTCGTCCAGGAACAGCACCTCGGGCCGGCCGAGCAGGGCCAGCGCCAGGTCGAGCCGGCGCCGCTCACCGCCGGAGAGCTGCTTGACGCGCACCCGCGAACGATGGGCGAGGCCGACCAGGTCCAGCACCTCCCCCGTCGGGCGGGCGCCGCTGGTGCAGCCCGCCCACATCCGTACGGTCTCGGTGACCGTCAGCTCGGACGGGAAGCCGCCCTCCTGGAGCATCACCCCGATCCGCGGCCGGACGGCGGCGCGTTCGCGGTACGGGTCGTGGCCGAGCACCCGCACGGATCCGCCGTCGGGCCGGGCGAGGCCCTCCAGCAGTTCGACGGTGGAGGTCTTGCCGGCACCGTTCGTACCGAGCAGGGCGAAGAGCTCACCGCGCGCCACCGTGAAGGAGACGCCGGCCACCGCCTCGAAGCCGCCGTCATAGCGGCGCCGCACACCGCTCGCCTCGATCACCGGGTCGGCGACGGAGCCGGACGCGGAGGCGGCTGTGGCGCATGCCACAGCGCTGTTCGCGTGGTCCTTGGGGATGTCGTCGCTGGTCATGCCTACAGATTTCCGCCGGATCGGCGGCGCGAGCAGTGCGAGCTGTCACCACTGCTCATGACAAACGTCATGGACCAAGGAGCCCCGGGGGCGGAAACGGACGGGAATACGACGAAGGCCCTGGTCGATATCGACCAGGGCCTTGCGTTCGATCAAGAGCGGACGACGAGATTCGAACTCGCGACCCTCACCTTGGCAAGGTGATGCTCTACCAACTGAGCCACGTCCGCATTGCTGCCGCTCATTGTACCCCTCGTGAGGAGTTCCATCGGGCGGTGCGAGCACTACTCTACCCGATCCAATGGAGTGGACGGTAAGAGCGATGCAGAGCGGGTGACAGGAATTGCACACTGCGCCTTCCCCCTGGAAGGGGGATGTTCTGCTACTGAACTACACCCGCACGCTGCGTGAGGTTCGGCTTTGCGGCCTTGCCCCTCGGCGTGCTCCAGACTTTAGCCGACCGGCGGGGGTGTAGCGCAAGTCGGTGGCCGCGGGGTGTCGCCGGAGCGTTCACGGTGCGTCCCGGTGAGGGTCTCCGGGGGTCCTCCGGCGGACCGGAATCTCAACTGGCTTCGCGGAACGCCTCGTAGACCTTCTTGGGGATCCGGCCGCGGGCCGGCACCTCCATCCGGTGGGAGCGGGCCCAGGCGCGCACGGCCGCCGGGTCGGGTGCCAGCGAGGTGTGCCGGTACGGCGCCGAGGTCTTGCCGCGCTTGCCGGTATTTGTCTGCTTTCGGCCGGCCGCCATGTACGGCGCCAGGGCCTTGCGCAGTTTCTTTGCATTGGACGGATTGAGGTCGATCTCGTACGACTTCCCGTCCAGGGCGAAGGTGACCGTTTCCGCCGCTGCTCCCCCGTCGATGTCGTCGAAGAGCGTGACCACTACGCGCTGAGCCACGGATATCGGTCCTTTCCTACGGCGTCGGCGCGTCTGACATGCGTCGATGCCGGCCTTCCGGCTGTTAGGCGGATGCGGGTCGACCGTTGTCGACCGTTTAGGGGCAATGCTGCATTCCCCGGTAATCATTTGTACAGCGATGGGTGCCGCATTGTGAAGCCCGCCCAATTACCTCCGCGTGTCAGCCTTCTTGTGTGTTGCCGGTGAGGATTTTTTTCGCAGGACTTTCCCCATGTGTTGTCACGGCCGATATCTGGGCGTGATCGGGGGCGTCCGATATCTACCCGCGTAGAATTTCTGGCCAGGTAGGCTGAGGGAACCTGCGGGGGTCTGGGGAGCCCCCCGGAGAAACAGCCGCACCACACCACCACCGGGAGTGCCAGTGGCACGCGTCGTAGTCGACGTCATGCTCAAGCCCGAGATCCTCGACCCGCAGGGACAGGCGGTGCAGCGTGCACTGCCCCGTCTCGGCTTCGAGGGAATCGCGGACGTACGTCAGGGAAAGCGTTTCGAGCTGGAGGTCGAGGGGCCGGTCGACGACGCCGCCCTCGGCCGCATTCACGAGATGGCCGAGACTTTCCTCGCCAACACCGTCATCGAGGACTTCACCGTGAGGGTGGAGAAGGCCGAGGAGTCGAAGTGACTTCTCGTATCGGAGTCGTCACCTTTCCCGGCACGCTCGACGACAAGGACAGCCTGCGGGCCGTACGGGTCGCGGGTGCCGAACCCGTATCGCTGTGGCACCGCGACAAGGACCTGCACCAGGTCGACGCGGTCATCCTGGCGGGCGGCTTCTCCTACGGCGACTATCTGCGGGCCGGAGCCATCTCCCGCTTCTCGCCGGTCATGGAGACGATCATCGAGAACGCGCGGGCGGGGATGCCGGTCCTCGGCATCTGCAACGGCTTCCAGATCCTGACCGAGGCGCATCTGCTGCCCGGCGCGATGCTGCGCAACAACCACCTGCACTTCATCTGCCGCGATCAGAAGCTGCGCGTCGAGAACGCGGACACCGCCTGGACCTCGGACTACTCCGCGGGCCAGGAGATCTCCGTACCGCTCAAGAACATGGACGGGCGTTACGTCGCCGACGAGCGCGTGCTCGACGAGCTGGAGGCGGAGGGCCGGGTCGCCTTCCGTTACCTGGACAGGAACCCCAACGGCTCGCTGCGCGACATCGCCGGCATCACCAACGCCGCGGGCAACGTCGTCGGCCTGATGCCGCACCCGGAGCACGCCGTCGAGCCGCTGATCGGAACCGGTCGCACCGACGGCCTCGGTTTCTTCACCTCGATCATCAAGAAGCTGGTCAACGCATGAGCCTGGATACGGTCAAGCACGCGGCCGAGACCCCGGACGTCGAGCAGCCCTGGAAGGAGCTCGGCCTCAAGGAGGACGAGTACGCGCGGATCCGCGAGATCCTGGGCCGCCGTCCCACCGGCGCCGAGCTCGCCATGTACTCCGTGATGTGGTCCGAGCACTGCTCGTACAAGAGCAGCAAGGTCCACCTCAAGCAGTTCGGCGAGAAGGTCCCCGCCAACGACGCGATGCTCGTCGGCATCGGCGAGAACGCCGGTGTGGTCGACGTCGGTCAGGGGTACGCGGTCACCTTCAAGGTCGAGTCGCACAACCACCCCTCGTACATCGAGCCCTATCAGGGCGCGGCGACCGGCGTCGGCGGCATCGTCCGCGACATCCTCGCCATGGGCGCCCGTCCGGTCGCGGTCGTGGACCCGCTGCGCTTCGGCGCGGCCGACCACCCCGACACCAAGCGCGTCCTGCCGGGCGTCGTCGCGGGCATCGGCGGCTACGGGAACTGCCTGGGGCTGCCGAACATCGGCGGCGAGGTCGTCTTCGACGCCTGCTACCAGGGCAACCCGCTGGTCAACGCCGGCTGCATCGGCGTGATGAAGCACGAGGACATCCACCTGGCCAAGGCCTCGGGCTCCGGCAACAAGGTGATCCTGTACGGCGCCCGCACCGGTGGCGACGGCATCGGCGGCGTCTCGGTGCTGGCCTCGGAGACCTTCGAGTCGACCGGCCCGGCGAAGCGTCCGGCCGTCCAGGTCGGCGACCCGTTCCAGGAGAAGCTCCTCATCGAGTGCACCCTGGAGATCTTCAAGGAGAAGCTCGTCGCGGGCATCCAGGACCTCGGCGGCGCCGGGCTCTCCTGCGCCACGTCCGAGCTGGCCTCCGCCGGATCCGGTGGCATGCGCGTCGAGCTGGACACCGTGCCGCTGCGCGACTCCTCCCTCTCGCCCGAGGAAATCCTCATGAGCGAGTCCCAGGAGCGCATGTGCGCGATCGTCGAGCCGCAGCACGTCGGGCGCTTCCTGGAGATCTGTGAGAAGTGGGACGTCATCGCCACCGTCATCGGTGAGGTGACCGAGGGCTCCCAGCTGGAGATCTTCTGGCACGGCGAGCAGATCGTGGACGTGCCGCCGCGGTCCGTCGCCCACGAGGGCCCGACCTACCACCGCCCGTTCGCCCGCCCGTCCTGGCAGGACGAGCTGCAGGCCGACGACGCGGGCAAGCTGGCCCGCCCGGCGAACGGCGCCGAGCTGCGCGAGCAGGTCCTCAAGCTGGTCGCGTCCCCGAACCAGGCGTCGAAGTCCTGGATCACGGACCAGTACGACCGGTTCGTGCAGGGCAACACCGTGCTCGCGATGCCCGAGGACGCCGGCATGGTCAGGATCGACGAGGAGTCGAACCTGGGCGTGGCCATGGCGACCGACGGCAACGGCCGGTACGCCAAGCTCGACCCGTACACCGGTGCACAGCTCGCGCTGGCGGAGTCGTACCGCAATGTCGCCGCCTCCGGCGCCAAGCCGCTGGCCATCTCGGACTGCCTGAACTTCGGTTCGCCCGAGGACCCGGACGTCATGTGGCAGTTCGCCGAGGCCACCCGTGGTCTCGCGGACGGCTGCCTGGAGCTGGGCACCCCGGTCACCGGCGGCAACGTGTCGCTGTACAACCAGACCGGTGAGACGGCGATCCACCCGACGCCCGTCGTGGCCGTGCTCGGCGTGATCGACGATGTCACCCGGCGTACGCCGGTCGCCTTCGCGGAAGAGGGCCAGCTCCTCTACCTGCTGGGCGACACGCACGAGGAGTTCGGCGGCTCGGCCTGGTCCGAGGTCGTCCACAACCACCTCGGCGGCATGCCGCCCAAGGTGGACCTGGGCCGGGAGAAGCTGCTGGGCGAGATCCTGATCTCGGCCTCCCGCGACGGCATGATCGACGCGGCGCACGACCTCTCCGACGGCGGTCTGATCCAGGCGGTCACCGAGTCCTGCCTGCGCGGCGGGAAGGGTGCCCGGCTGGTCGTGCCGGACGGGCTGGACGCGTTCACCTTCCTCTTCTCCGAGTCGGCGGGGCGCGCGGTCGTCTCCGTTCCGCGCAGCGAGGAGCTCCGCTTCAACGACATGTGCGGGGCGCGGGGTCTGCCCGCCACCCGGATCGGTGTCGTGGACGGCGAGGAGATCGAGGTGCAGGGCGAGTTCGGCATCCCGCTGAGCGAGCTGCGCACGGCGCACGAGGAGACCATCCCGGGTCTGCTCGCCTGACGAGACTGTCGCTGTGCAGGACGGCCCCGCCCGGATCTCGGATTCCGGGCGGGGCCGTTCCCGTGTCGTCCAGGGCGTGGATACGGTTCCGTCCGGGCCGTCGACCGGGTTCGTCCGAGCGGCGGATACGGTTCGTTCCGGCCGGTGGAGCCCGTTGGGCGGCCGTGAATCCGGTTCACGCCGGCGTTTCGGGAATTCCCGCGGGCGGTGGGCGTATTTCCGTCCCTCGTTCCGATCGGGACGCGGACGCGAGCGGCCGTGAATTGCGCCCGGCCCACCGGGCGGCGGTGCCCCGGTGAATGGCGGGCATTCGGCTGCGGCGGGGCGAGGAGAACGCAGGCCGAGGGACCACCGGAGGCGCGGGCGGCCGTTCCCGGGCCGTCGGGCGCGGGGTCGCCGCGGCATCTCGTCGCACCATAAAAAGATACTCAGTCAATATTTAATCCAGGATTAATCTTCATCCTGGTACAGTGATGCCATGACTGAGGGGATGAGCCTGCGCGAGCGCAAGAAGCTCCAGACGCGGCGCCGTCTGCTGGCGGCGGCCACCGAGCTCTTCGCCGCCCGTGGCTTCGACAAGGTCTCGGTCGCCGAGATCGCCGAGGCGGCCGACGTCTCGAAGATGACGGTCTTCAACTACTTCGCCGGCAAGGAGGACTTGGTCCTCGCTCCCATGGAGGAGCACATCGACGATGTCGCGCGGGTGGTACGGGAGAGGGCCCCCGGAGAGTCCGCGCTGGCCGCCGTGCGGCGTCAGTTCCTGGCCGCCGTCGAGGCCCGTGACCCCTCGGTCGGGATGAGCGACTCACCCGTGGTGCTCGGGGTGCGTCGGCTGATCCAGGAGACACCGGCGCTGCTGGTCCGGGCGCACGCGTTCTCCATGCGGTCCTACGCCCTGCTCGCCGAAGCCCTGGTCGAGGAGGGGGAGGAGCCCTCCCTCGCCCGGATCGCGGCCGCCCAGCTGATCGGCACCCGCAACGCCCTCATCACCGCGAACCAGTTGCGGCTGCTGGAGGGGGAGTCGGCGGACGCGGTCGCGCCGGACGCCGTCGCGCTCGCCGAGCGCGGCTTCGACCTGCTCGACAAGGGACTGGGCGATTTCGCGACCCGGTCCTGAGGCCGCCGCTCCGACAGCCCTTAGGCTCCTGAACCATGCCGCCGTCCCAGAAACGAGCCCGCCGCTACGACCCGGTGAGGACCCGCGCCGCCGTCCTGGCACAGTTCGCCCATGTCCGGGAAGCCGTAAGCGCCCTGACGCCCGAACAGCTCGCGCTGCCGACCCGGCTCGGGGACTGGACCGTGCGCGAACTTGCCGTCCACCTGACCATGGCGCTCTCGCGCGTCACCCATGGTCTCGAGCTGCCCGAACCGGCGTCGCCCAAGCCCGACCTGACGCTCCTCGAATGGCCGTTCTCGACCGCCGACCGGGCTGCCCGCATCGCCGAGGACACCACGGCCGCGGCCGCGGACCATCCGGACCTGGGCGCGCTGTACGGCGAGGTCGCGGGGCGGTTCGAGGCGCTGGTGCCCGTCGACCCCGGGGAGCGGCTGCTGCCGACCCGGGTCGGTGCGATGCGGCTGGCCGACTTCCTGGTCACCCGTACCGTCGAACTCGTCGTGCACACCGACGACCTGAACGAGGCGGCCGGCCTGGCCGTCCCGTACGACCGGCAGGCCCTCGCCGCCTGCACCCGGCTGCTCGCCGACGCCCTCGCGGAGAGGGCGCCGGGCGGTTCGGTCGAGGTGCGTGTTCCGCCGTTCGCCGTCGTGCAGTGCGTCCAGGGCCCCAAACACACCCGCGGCACACCGCCCAATGTCGTCGAGACCGATCCGCTCACCTGGATCCGGCTCGCCACCGGGCGTACGGGGTGGGCGCAGGCGCTCGACGCGGCGAAGGTCGGCGCCAGCGGGGAGCGGGCCGACCTCGCGGCCCTGCTGCCGCTGATGGGCTGAGGGGGAACCGGGCGGGGGCCGGGGCCGTCCCAGGGCCATGCGGAGACGACGTGCGGCCCTCGGTGTCCTGGTGTCCCTTCTCGCCCTCACCTCCTGCGGTACGGAGACGGGGGCCGGTTCCGGCGGTGCCGTGCGGACCGAACTGCCCGTCACCGGCATCCGCTGGGGCGTCGACTCGGTGACGGTGGACGGGAAACGGACCGCCGCCCCGGCCGACGCCCATGTCGAGATCGACGCCAAGGGGCGGGCCTCCGGGAACTACGGCTGCAACCTCTTCACCGCCGATGTCCGCGTCGAAGGGGAGACATTCACCGTCGGCCCGGCCACGAGCACCGAAAGGGGCTGCGAGAAGGATGTCCAGCGGTTCGAGACGGTCATGTCCCGCGCGTTCAGCGGCGAACTCACCGCCGCCGTGGCGGATCGGAAACTGACCCTGACCTCCGCCGACGGCGACTCGATCGCGCTCACCTCGCAACCTCCCGCGCCGCTCACCGGCACCACCTGGACGGTGACCGCACTGGTCTCCGGCTCCGTCGCCTCCTCCCTGCCCGCGGGCGCGGAGGGCAAGGCATGGATCGTCTTCGGCGAGGACGGCTCCGTGCAGGGCAGTTTCGGCTGCAACGGCTTTCGCGGCCACGGGACGGTCTCCGGCTCCACCATCACGTTCGACAGCGTCGACAGCACCAAGATGATGTGCCCGGACCCCCGGATGAAGCTGGAGCGGGCCGTGCTCGCGGTCCTGGACGGGAAGACGACGTACCGGATCGACCACCGCAGTCTGTCCCTCACCGCGGAGAACGGCGAGGGGCTCGGCGCGTCGGCCACGGAGAAGACCCGCACCGGGGAGACGAGGGGGACGGCGGGCTGACGCGGGAACGCGTCGGGCACGGCAGCGGCTCGGCGTCCGTCCGCTCCCGGGAGACCCTGCCGCCCGAACCGTTCCGGGGGGTCGGGCGGGAAGCCGGGAAGCGACGGCGGCCGGGGGCACGGCGACGGAATCAGGCACGGTGACGGACGGCGCCCCCGCGACCCGCAGGGCTCCCGCGCCGCGTCCACGGCCCGGCACCGCATCGTCCACGCTCCCGAGATGCCGCATACCGGGCTCGCCGATGTGAGGCTCACCACGAAACGGGCGTTCGGCCGGTCTCCGCGCCGGAGCGCCGACCGGTTCACCGAGCGCCACCATCCGGCCATTCGGGCCTCCGCGCCCCGAGTGGCCGGATTCAGCCGTCGACCGGCCGCTGGTCCGGGCGACCGCCGCCCCGAGGACGTCCGGTACCCCGTCCCGAACCTCGCCGCATCCCGGAAATGGTCACTCCGAGTGATCGCCCGGAGCGGCCTCCGGGCAGCCTCTGGGAGCGCTTCCCCGGTGCTCCGGCCCGGTATCCCGAATTCGGACCAGTGGTCGATCTCGCCTACACTCGGTGGCGTGCCCCGTGGTGATGGACGACTCAACCACGACCTGCTCCCCGGAGAGAAAGGCCCCCAGGACGCTTGCGGCGTCTTCGGTGTCTGGGCTCCGGGCGAAGAGGTCGCCAAGCTCACCTATTTCGGACTGTATGCCCTGCAGCACCGTGGACAGGAGTCCGCGGGCATCGCAGTGAGCAACGGGTCCCAGATCCTGGTCTTCAAGGACATGGGACTGGTCTCGCAGGTCTTCGACGAAACGTCTCTGGGATCTCTCCAGGGCCATATCGCGGTCGGTCATGCCCGCTACTCGACCACCGGTGCCTCGGTGTGGGAGAACGCGCAGCCGACGTTCCGTGCGACCGCGCACGGCTCGATCGCCCTGGGTCACAACGGCAACCTGGTCAATACGGCCCAGCTCGCCGAGATGGTCGCCGACCTTCCCCGCAAGGACGGCCGCGCCACCCAGGTCGCCGCGACGAACGACACCGATCTGGTGACCGCGCTGCTCGCCGGCCAGACCGATGAGGACGGCAAGCCGCTCACCATCGAGGAAGCCGCCGCGAAGGTGCTCCCCGATGTGAGGGGCGCCTTCTCCCTCGTCTTCATGGACGAGCACACCCTCTACGCCGCCCGTGACCCGCAGGGCATCCGCCCGCTGGTTCTCGGCCGTCTCGAGCGTGGCTGGGTGGTGGCCTCCGAGTCCGCCGCCCTGGACATCTGCGGTGCCAGCTTCGTCCGCGAGATCGAGCCGGGCGAGCTCGTCGCCATCGACGAGAACGGCCTGCGCACCTCGCGCTTCGCGGAAGCGAAGCCCAAGGGCTGTGTCTTCGAGTACGTGTACCTGGCCCGGCCCGACACCGACATCGCCGGGCGCAACGTCTACCTCTCCCGGGTGGAGATGGGACGCAAGCTGGCCGCCGAGGCCCCCGTCGAGGCCGATCTGGTCATAGCGACCCCGGAGTCCGGCACCCCCGCCGCCATCGGCTACGCGGAGGCGAGCGGCATTCCGTTCGGCGCCGGACTGGTGAAGAACGCCTACGTCGGCCGGACCTTCATCCAGCCGTCCCAGACCATTCGCCAGCTGGGCATCCGCCTCAAGCTGAACCCGCTCAAGGAAGTCATCAAGGGCAAGCGCCTGGTGGTCGTCGACGACTCGATCGTCCGCGGCAACACCCAGCGCGCACTGGTCCGGATGCTCCGTGAGGCAGGCGCCGCCGAGATCCACATCCGGATCTCGTCCCCGCCGGTGAAGTGGCCCTGTTTCTTCGGCATCGACTTCGCGACCCGCGCCGAGCTGATCGCCAACGGCATGACGGTCGACGAGATCTCCACGTCGATGGGGGCCGACTCGCTCGCGTACATCTCGCTCGACGCGATGGTCGAGGCGACGACGATCGCCAAGCCGAACCTGTGCCGCGCCTGCTTCGACGGCGAGTACCCGATGGAGCTGCCGGACCCGGAGCTGCTCGGCAAGCAGCTGCTGGAGACCGAGCTGGCGGCAGGCCCCGCGGCGACCGCCGCGTCCGACGCGCTGCGTCGTCCGTGACGGTCCCGCCGTATCCCTCTGGCCACCAGCCCCGTATTTCCACACGAAAGATCCCAGGCAATGTCTGAGACAACAGGTGCTTCCTACGCGGCAGCGGGCGTCGACATCGAGGCCGGCGACCGCGCCGTCGAGCTGATGAAGGAGTGGGTGAAGAAGACGCGCCGTCCCGAGGTCCTCGGCGGCCTCGGCGGTTTCGCCGGCCTCTTCGACGCCTCGGCCCTCAAGCGTTACGAGCGTCCGCTGCTCGCCTCGGCCACCGACGGTGTCGGCACGAAGGTCGACCTCGCCCGCAAGATGGGCGTCTACGACACCATCGGCCACGACCTCGTCGGCATGGTCGTCGACGACCTGGTCGTCTGCGGCGCCGAGCCGCTCTTCATGACCGACTACATCTGCGTCGGCAAGGTGCACCCCGAGCGTGTCGCGGCCATCGTCAA
Organism: Streptomyces sp. NPDC101194; assembly: GCF_044767885.1. Lineage (NCBI taxonomy): Bacteria > Bacillati > Actinomycetota > Actinomycetes > Kitasatosporales > Streptomycetaceae > Streptomyces > Streptomyces sp. NPDC101194. The sequence goes on along the minus strand of NZ_JBIWOS010000004.1, from coordinate 49,043 downwards.
GGGCATCGCCGAGGGCTGCGTCCTCGCGGGCTGCGCCCTGGTCGGCGGCGAGACCGCCGAGCATCCGGGCCTCCTCGGTCCGGACGACTTCGATGTCGCGGGCGCCGGTACGGGCGTGGTCGAGGCGGACCACCTGCTCGGCCCGGAACGTATCCGTAAGGGTGACGTGGTGATCGCCATGGCGTCCTCCGGTCTTCACTCCAACGGGTACTCGCTCGTCCGGCACGTGGTCTTCGACCGGGCCGGCTGGGAGCTCGACCGCCAGGTCGAGGAGTTCGGCCGGACGCTCGGCGAGGAGCTCCTAGAGCCCACCAAGATCTACTCGCTGGACTGCCTGGCTCTCACCCGTACGACCGAGGTGCACGGCTTCAGCCATGTCACCGGAGGCGGCCTCGCCAACAACCTGGCCCGGGTCATCCCGGACGGGCTGCACGCCAGGGTCGACCGCTCCACCTGGACGCCCGGCGCGGTCTTCGACCTGGTCGGCAAGGCCGGTCAGGTCGAGCAGCTGGAGCTGGAGAAGACGCTGAACATGGGCGTCGGCATGATCGCGATCGTCCCGGCCGAGTCCGTGGACGCCGCCCTGACGACGCTGGCCGACCGCGGGGTCGAGTCCTGGGTCGCGGGCGAGATCACGGAACGCGGCGAGCGCACCTCGGGTGCGGAGCTCGTCGGCGGGTACGCGCGATAGGCACGGAAACGGGTCCACCGGGGACGCCCGGTGGCCGCTTCGTCCTCGATCGCCGGCCGGGCCGGGGCCTGTCGCGCGGTGTGCGACGGGATTCGGTCCGCCCGGCAGTCGAGGACGCCGTCGAGGACGACGGGTTCCGCACGGCGAACGGACCGCGTCGGGGTAGCACAGAACCCGGTCCGGGACAGGCCCGGACCGGGTTGATGTGTCAGCGCGAGGTCAAGCGCCGCGGCGCTGTGACGACGGACCGGACTTGCCGTCCTCGTCCTCGTCCTCATCGTCGTTGTACAGATCCGCGTACTGTGCGTACGGGTCATCTTCCTCGTCATCGTCCTCGAACGGCTCTGCGTTCGGTGGCTGACTCGAAGGCGATGCGCCCAGCTCATTGGCCAGACGCGACAGGTCAGTCCCGCCGCTGCTGTACTTCAGCTGGCGGGCGACCTTTGTCTGCTTGGCCTTTGCCCGGCCGCGCCCCATGGCTCGACCCCCTCGGTGACGGGGCTCGACGGCCCCAGAGTCTTGACACGCGTTCATGTTTCAGGACGGACTCTCGGCAGAGAGACCGTGCCCGTAGGGCTTTAACGGTACCTGCTTCCGCGACCATACGGTACGCCGCCCGCGTCACACGCCCCGGAAGAGGACCGGCGAGACGCCCCGTCCTCGCTGGTCAACTGCGATTTTAACCTCTTCTTGGCATGCGACCCGCCGACCGGCGTGAGTCTTGTCTCGCCGGTCGGCGGGTCGGTGGCCATGCGTGGTGAAGGCGTCCGGTGACGCCCCGCGACCGTCAGGCGCGGCGGGCTTCGGCCATGCGCTGCTCGGCGATACGGTCGGCCGCGGCGGCCGGCGGAATGCCATCGTCCTTCGCACGTGCGAATATCGCCAACGTGGTGTCGAAGATCTTCGAGGCCTTCGCCTTGCACCGGTCGAAGTCGAACCCGTGCAGCTCGTCGGCGACCTGGATGACACCGCCCGCGTTCACCACGTAGTCGGGCGCGTAGAGGATCGACCGGTCCGCGAGGTCCTTCTCGACGCCGGGGTGCGCGAGCTGGTTGTTGGCCGCGCCGCACACCACCTTGGCGGTGAGCGCCGGAACGGTGTCGTCGTTCAGCGCGCCGCCGAGCGCGCACGGGGCGTAGATGTCGAGCCCTTCGGTGCGGATCAGCGCCCCGGTGTCGGCGGCGACGGCGATCTGGGGGTGCTTCTCGGTGATGCGGCGGACGGATTCCTCGCGCACATCCGTGATCACGACCTCCGCGCCGTCCGAGAGCAGGTGCTCGACCAGGTGATGGCCCACCTTGCCGACACCGGCGACCGCCACTTTTCGGCCACGCAGCGTCGGGTCGCCCCAGAGGTGCTGTGCGGAGGCCCGCATGCCCTGGAAGACGCCGAACGCGGTGAGGACCGAGGAGTCGCCGGCGCCGCCGTTCTCGGGGGAGCGGCCGGTGGTCCAGCGGCACTCGCGGGCGACCACGTCCATGTCGGCGACGTAGGTGCCGACGTCGCACGCCGTCACGTAGCGGCCGCCGAGCGAGGCCACGAACCGGCCGTAGGCCAGGAGCAGCGCCGTCCGCTGGGGGCCCTCGATCTGCGCGGAGTCCCCGATGATCACGGCCTTGCCGCCGCCGTGGTCGAGACCGGCCATGGCGTTCTTGTACGACATACCGCGCGACAGGTTCAGCGCGTCCGCGACGGCCTCCTCCTCGGAGGCGTACGGATAGAAGCGGGTGCCGCCGAGGGCAGGGCCCAGGGCGGTGGAGTGGATGGCGATGACGGCCTTGAGGCCGCTGGCACGGTCCTGGCAGAGCACGACTTGCTCGTGGCCCCCCTGATCCGAGCGGAACAGGGTGTGCAGTACATCGCCAGGCGCGCCGGTCACATCGGTCACTGTGGTGACTCCCAAGTACGAAGCGGCGGGAGACCCTCCTGAAGGTGGGGAGGGCCGTGGACCGGCCGGCACGGCCGGTCCGACTAGGGCAAGAGCGTAAGTCCTACGCGGACGTAGATCTGTTGCAGTGCCGAGGATCACCCCCCGGCGGAGTACGGGCATGACACGATTTGCTGCATGTCGGTGGTGTCTTCAATGCTCGTCCCTTACGCGTCCTACCTTCGGGTGTACGAGCCGCTGGCAGCCTTCCCGGAGCCCGAGCGCACCCACTGGGCCCGCTACGCGCGCCGCTCGCGCATCCCCACGGCCCAGGACGAATTGCGTCGTTCGCTGGCCGACCTGGTGGCCACACCGCCGGTCGGCGTGCCGGTGCACGAGAGCGCGGACGCGTTCGTCGCGGAGGTGGACGGCGTGGTGTGCGTCTGCCCGTGGCGCACCAGGCTGCGCGGCTGGCTGGCGCTGGCCGAGCTGACGGAGATGTTCCCCGGGCCGGTGCTCGACGCGGTGCTGCCGCCGGTGGTGCGGGTGCAGGCGGTCGCGGACCACGAGCGGTGGGCGGCGCGGAATCCGGACGCCAGGCCCTGGATCCTCAGCTCGGTGTGGCAGGTCCCGGTGCGCTGGTTCGTGCTCTTCTCGGACGAGGAGAGGGAGTACACGAAGGCGGGCGAGGACGGCGAGCCGCCCGTGCTGCGCTACCGGACGCCGATGGTCGAGGCCCGGCGCCGGCTGGCCCGGACGCTGAAGACGCTACGCGAGACCGTGGACGAAGGAACGCTGACCGAGGGGCTCGTGGACGTGGGGCGCTGGCTGGAGGAGTTCCACCCGCGGGCACTGGTCGAACTGGACTACGCGGGGCTGGTGCACGCGCTGCCGGCGGAGCAGCTCGCCGGGGACCGCTCGGCCGCCGATGTGGCCGAGGGCGTCGCGGCGCTGCGGGCCGGTGACACCGAAGGGGCGAGTGGGGCGTACGGACGGCTGGCGGAGCGCTGGCGGGCGGTGAGGGACCGTCAGTTCGCCAACTGAGGGGCTCTGGTCCGAGTCCGCCCCGGCGTCCTGTGTGACGCGTGAGGATGGAGAGGCGGAAGCGTACCCCCAGAGGTCTTAGGACCTACGTCCCGAACCGGGCCTTTGCCTCAAGCGTGATGGATAGCACTAACGGGGCCCTTGCGCCCTTCCCTACTCCTCGTGCCAAAATAGGACAAGGAGTCCGGGGAGGGCTCCATCCGTCCAACTAGGGGCGGATTGCTCAGCATTGCACGCTATGGGGGGTCTGGTGACTCCTGATCGCTCTGTGACTGATCGTCACGGTGGTGTGACTGTCCGCTATGGCATGGTCCATCGGCTTCCGTCGCTGATGAACACCTGGGAGGGCAATTCCATCGGTTTGGCCGACGTGGCTGGACGGATGGTGTAGTTGTAGTGCCGAGGACAAGCCGTTCGTCCTATAACCGACTCGGCCCGCGTCCGCCATTTCGGGCAACGTGGGTCAAGGTGCAGAATTTAGAGGAAAGAACCGAGATGGTTCGGTTCTCCCGAGGAGGCCGCTCATGACCGCTCGCACCCCTGATGCCGAGCCGCTGCTGACCCCGGCTGAGGTCGCCACGATGTTCCGCGTGGACCCGAAGACGGTTACCCGCTGGGCCAAGGCCGGCAAGCTCACGTCCATCCGCACGCTCGGTGGACACCGCCGGTACCGCGAGGCAGAGGTCCGCGCACTGCTTGCGGGTATTCCGCAGCAGCGCAGCGAGGCCTGACACACCCCCTGTCGCCGCGCCACAACAGGGCTTCCGGGTCCCCCTACCCGTACAGGCCCACCCATAGCTCCACATGACGGGCGTCCGCCCCAACGGGCGCCATACCTGTGTCATACGGGCACGTCATTCGATCGCGCTGGACTCCGCCGGGTCCAGCGCGATCTTTTTTGTGCTCTCGCGCCTTCGGGAGAGCTTCCCACGCGTGCCGCCCGCGACTGCTCCGACGTCTCGGGAAACCGGGCGTCCGGTTGGCTCCGGGCGCAGTGGCGTGCGGGCTTGCGCGGGTCTGTGCGGGACTGTTCCCGACCGCCCCGGGGAAGCCGGGCCGTGACGGTTCGGAAGGTCCGTGCGACTCCCGTCCAGGTGGTGCAATTGCACATATTAAATTCGCCAGTTGTAGGAAGGGCGTAAGGTCACCCCTTCTCAAAACTCGTTCAGTGACTCCCGTCACATCGCATGAGTCTTGCCAGGTGCGAGCTCGTCGTCTTCGTGGAGCTGGACGGCTCGCCGTGGGGCACCCGCGCGGGGGCTTTCGTCCCGGGGCTCGAAGGGGCCTTCCGGCGCCCCGTGAGCGCGGTCGGCGGTTTCGGGCGGGGGAGTGGCCCCGGAGGCCGTCACGGGCCCGATGGCGGACTCTGGGGGCCGGTGGCCGGCTGGTGGGCGGCGAGTGGGCCGGCGGAAGCCGGATGCGGCGGCCGGACGGGCGTGCGGGAGCGTGCCGGTCCCGCGTCCGACGAGTGCCGCCCTGTGCGCCACCTCCCGGTGGGCCGTCGTCATGCGTGCCACCTCCCGGTGGACCGCCGCCCCGGGCCGAGGAACAGGAGCGGCTCCTGCTGTCTGACTACTCGTCGGCGGTTGTCGGAGTCAAGACGCGCGAAAGCCCGGATCCAGGGGATCCGGGCTTTCTTCACTGCGGTCCTGACGGGATTTGAACCCGCGGCCTCCACCTTGACAGGGTGGCGAGCACTCCAAACTGCTCCACAGGACCAGGTTTTCGCTGCTGCCTTGCGGCTGGCTGCGAAGACAGACTGTACAGCAGGTCAGAGGGTCCGGTCGACCTCACCCAGGGTGGTGACTCCGTGACGGCGCCGATCCTGCCCGTCTCACGGCGCCGCCGCGTCGATCGCCTTCACGATCCGCTTGTCGGAGACGGGATAGGCCGTTCCCAGGGCGTGCGCGAAATAGCTGACCCGGAGCTCCTCGATCATCCAGCGGATGTCCAGGACCTCCTGGGGAACGGGCCTGCCCCGTGGCATCTGTTCGAGCAGCCAGGCGTACTCGTCCTGCATCTCGTGGACCTTCTCCATGCGCGTGGTGTCACGCTGGACGGCCGTCGGCATCTGCTGGAGCCGGCGGTCCACGGCGACCAGATAGCGCATCAGGTCGGGCAGTCTGCGCAGCCCGGTCGACGTGACGAAGCCCGGCGGCACCAGGGCCGCGAGCTGGTCCCGTGCGTCGGTGACGTTGTCGACCAGGACGAGGCTGTTGGTGGCCTTCAGGCGCCGCTCGCAGGCCTGCCAGGCGGCCAGCACCTGCTGCACCTGCTTGACCGTGTGCTCGGTCAGCGCGACGAGGTCGGCGCGCACCTTGTCGAACAGCTTGCGGAACGACTCCTCGTCCCAGGCCGGGCCCCCGTGCGCGCCGATCAGCCGGTCGGCGGCCGCCGTCGCACAGTCCTCGAAGAGCGCCTGGATGGAGCCGTGCGGATTGCGGGACAGAGCCAGCTTCTGCTGGTTCGTCAGCTTGTCCGAGGCGAACTTCGCCGGGTTCACCGGGATGTTCAGCAGGATCAGCTTCCGGGTGCCGAGCCACATCGCCTGCTGCTGCTCGGCCTCGGTGTCGAAGAGCCGGACGGCGACGCTCTCGCCCTGGTCGACGAGGGCCGGGTACGCCTTGACCGGCTGGCCGACCCGACGGGTCTCGAAGACCCGGTTCAGCGTCCCGATCGTCCAGTCCGTGAGGCCCGAGCGCTCGATGGACTCGCCCGAGGGCCCCGCGGTAGCCGCGGCGGCCTTGGAGAGGGCCTGGCGGGCCTTGGGGCGCAGCTGGAGCTTCAACGCCTCCAGGTCCTTGTCCTCGGCCACCTTGCGGCGCCGCTCGTCGACGATCCGGAAAGTGATCTTCAGGTGGTCGGGGACCCGGGTCAGGTCGAAGTCGTCGGCCGTGACCGGGACGCCGACCATCCGCTGGAGTTCCCGGGCCAGCGTGACGGGCAGCGGCTCCTGGAGCGGTACGGCCCGGTCGAGGAACTTGTCCGCGTAGTTCGGCGCGGGCACGTAGTGCCGGCGGATCGGCTTGGGCAGCGAGCGGATCAGCTCGGTGACCACTTCCTCGCGCAGCCCCGGGATCTGCCAGTCGAAGCCCTCGGGGGTGACCTGGTTGAGCACCTGGAGAGGGACGTGGACGGTCACACCGTCGGCGTCCGCGCCGGGCTCGAACTGGTACGTCACCCGGAACTTGAGCTTCCCCTGCCGCCAGGAGTCGGGGTAGTCGTCCTTGGTGACGGCCCCGGCCTTCTCGTTGATGAGCATCGAGCGCTCGAAGTCCAGCGCGTCCGGCTCGTCCCGGCGCTTGTGCTTCCACCAGGAGTCGAAGTGGGCGCCGGAGACCACGTGCTCGGGGATGCGCTGGTCGTAGAAGTCGAAGAGCGTCTCGTCGTCCACGAGGATGTCGCGGCGCCGGGCGCGGTGCTCCAGTTCCTCGACCTCGCCGAGGAGTTTGCGGTTGTCGTGGAAGAACTGGTGGTGCGTCCGCCAGTCGCCCTCGACCAGGGCGTTGCGGATGAACAGGTCCCGGGACGTCTCCGCGTCGATACGGCCGAAATTGATCTTGCGCTGGGCGACGATCGGCACTCCGTACAGCGTGACCCGCTCGTAGGCCATCACCGCGGCCTGGTCCTTCTCCCAGTGCGGCTCGCTGTAGGTGCGCTTCAGCAGATGCTGGGCCAGCGGCTCGATCCACTCCGGTTCGACCTTGGCGTTGACCCGGGCCCACAGCCGGGACGTCTCGACCAGTTCGGCCGACATCACGAACCGCGGCTGCTTCTTGAAGAGCGCCGATCCGGGGAAGATCGCGAACTTGGCGCTGCGGGCGCCCAGGTACTCGTTCTTCTCGGTGTCCTTCAGGCCGATGTGCGAGAGCAGTCCGGCCAGCAGCGAGGTGTGCACCGACTGCTCCGGCGCGTCCTCCTCGTTGAGGTGGATTCCCATCTGCTTGGCGACGGTACGCAGCTGCGCGTAGATGTCCTGCCATTCGCGGATGCGCAGGAAGTTCAGGTACTCCTGCTTGCACATCCGGCGGAAGCTGGACGAGCCGCGTTCCTTCTGCTGCTCACGGATGTACCGCCACAGATTCAGGAACGCCAGGAAGTCGGAGGTCTCGTCCTTGAAGCGGGCGTGCTGCTGATCGGCCTGCGTCTGCTTGTCCGACGGCCGCTCGCGCGGGTCCTGGATGGAGAGTGCCGAGGCGATCACCATGACCTCGCGGACACAGCCGTTGCGCTCGGCCTCGATGACCATGCGGGCCAGACGCGGGTCGACGGGCAGCTGGGAGAGTTTCCGGCCGAGCTGGGTGAGCCGCTGCCCCCTCTTCCCCTCCCCGGAGGACTTCTCCTCCAGATCGAGCGCGCCGAGCTCCTGGAGGAGCTGGATGCCGTCGCGGATGTTGCGGTGGTCCGGCGGGTCGATGAAGGGGAACTTCTCGATGTCGCCGAGGCCGGCCGCGGTCATCTGGAGGATGACGGAGGCGAGGTTCGTACGCAGGATCTCGGGGTCGGTGAACTCCGGACGGGTCAGGAAGTCGTCCTCGGAGTACAGCCGGATGCAGATGCCGTCCGACGTACGGCCGCAGCGGCCCTTGCGCTGGTTGGCACTGGCCTGCGAGATCCGCTCGATCGGCAGCCGCTGGACTTTGGTGCGGTGGCTGTAGCGGGAGATCCGGGCGTTTCCCGGGTCGATCACGTACTTGATGCCCGGGACGGTCAGCGAGGTCTCGGCGACGTTCGTCGCCAACACGATCCTGCGCCCCGTGTGGCGCTGGAAGACACGGTGCTGCTCGGCGTGCGAGAGACGGGCGTAGAGCGGGAGCACCTCGGTGTGGCGGAGGTTCTTCTTGTTCAGCGCGTCCGCGGTGTCACGGATCTCGCGCTCGCCGGAGAGGAAGACCAGGACATCGCCGGGCCCCTCCGACTGGAGCTCGTCGACGGCGTCGCAGATCGCGGTGATCTGGTCCCGGTCGGCGTCGTCGCCCTCCTCTTCGAGGAGCGGACGGTAGCGCACCTCCACCGGGTACGTACGCCCGCTGACCTCGACGATCGGCGCCTCGCCGAAGTGGCGTGCGAACCGCTCGGGGTCGATCGTCGCCGACGTGATGACGACCTTCAGATCCGGGCGCCTGGGCAGCAGCCTGGCCAGGTAGCCGAGCAGGAAGTCGATGTTCAGCGACCGCTCGTGGGCCTCGTCGATGATGATCGTGTCGTACGCGCGCAGCTCGCGGTCCGTCTGGATCTCGGCGAGCAGGATGCCGTCCGTCATCAGCTTGACGAACGTCGCGTCGGGGTTCACCTGGTCGGTGAAGCGGACCTTCCAGCCCACCGCCTCGCCCAGCGGGGTCTTCAGCTCGTCGGCGACGCGCTCGGCGACCGTGCGGGCCGCGATCCGGCGCGGCTGGGTGTGCCCGATCATGCCCCGGACACCGCGCCCCAGCTCCATGCAGATCTTCGGGATCTGCGTGGTCTTGCCGGAGCCGGTCTCCCCGGCGACGATCACGACCTGGTGGTCGCGTATCGCCTCCAGGATCTCGTCCTTCTTCTGACTGACCGGGAGCTGTTCCGGGTAGGAGACGGCGGGCAGCCGCCCGGCACGCAGCGCGAGCCGCTCGGCCGCCTTTCCGGCCTCGGCGGCGATCTCGTCCAGCACGGACTGCCGGGCCTCGGGCTTGCGGATGCGGCGCGCCCCTTCGAGACGGCGGCCGAGCCGGTGCGCATCGCGGAGCGAGAGCTCTTCGAACCGGTTCTGGAGATCAGCGAAGGAAGTAGACATACGGGTCCCAGGATCTCACCCGGGCCCGAAGAACGGCGAACGTATTTCGTGCGGCTCCGGTCACCACCTCGGCACTGCGCGGAGGCGCGGGATCACAGCACGTACCATTTCGGGCAGCTGACCACCCGTTGCCCGATGCCCCAGTCCGGAAAGGCCGGTCGCCGTGTCCCGTACGCAGTGGTACTGCCTGATGGCGGTGCTCGCGGTCGCGCTGGGGCTTTTCTGCGGGCCGGGGAAGGCTGCGTCGGACGACGCGGTACGTGCCTTTGCACCGGCGGTCGCGACTGCCGGGGCCGACACCGTGAGGGCGGCCTCCCCGGCGCGTCCCGGCCCGCACGCGGCTTCGGCGGACCCCGGCGAGGACGCCACGTTCGCCGGTACGGCCGTCGTGTCGGCCGTGGACGGGCACCGGATGCCGGGGTGCGGCAAGAGCAGGAAGCGCGAGGACGGCGAGCCCGCCCTGCCGGGCCGGGCCCGCGCGGCGCACGACCAGGCGCCCGGGCTCGCCGAGTGGGGCCTGCCCGCCGCCACCGGGGCGGATCCGGTCGGCCCACCCGTCCGGATAAGGCTGCGAGGCCCCGCTCCCGCCGCGCCCACTCCCGTCGAGCTCTCCGTGCTGAGGGTGTAGAAGGCCGTTTCCCCCGGCCGTCCCTCTTCCCTCCCGTATCACCAGCACGGAGTCCCGCATGCCCAAGCCCAAGTCCTCACGCACGCCGGCGTCCAAGAAGCCGCTGATCTACGGTGCCGGAGTCGTCCTCGCCGCCGCGGCGCTCGGCTTCGTCTCCTACCGGGCCACCGCCCCCGACCACTCGGGTTCCTCTTCCTCTTCCTCCTCCTCGGTCGCCGATGTCACCTCGGAACCGGACGCCGGCGTCTATCCGGAGCTGGAGAAGCTCGCCCGGCGCGACGCCGGTGACAAGCTCGCGCAGGGACGGGTGGACGCGCCCGTCGTCCTCATCGAGTACGCCGACTTCAAGTGCGGCTACTGCGGAAAATTCGCCCGCGACACCGAACCCGCCCTGGTGAAGAAGTACGTCGAGAACGGCACCCTGCGCATCGAATGGCGCAACTTCCCGATCTTCGGTGCCGAGTCCGAGGCAGCCGCCCGCGCCGCCTGGGCCGCCGGGCAGCAGGGCCGCTTCTGGCAGTTCCACCGTGCCGCGTACGCCGAGGGGGTCAAGGAGAAGGGGTTCGGAAAGGACCGGCTGAAGGCGCTCGCCCAGCAGGCCGGGGTCGCGGACCTGGACCGGTTCGCGCGCGACGCGGACAGCTCCGCCGCCTCCGCCGCGGTGGGCAAGGACCAGGAACAGGGGTACGGCATCGGCGCGACCTCCACCCCGTCGTTCCTGATCAACGGCCGCCCGATCGCCGGGGCCCAGCCGATGGAGACCTTCACCCGGGTCATCGACGCGGCGGCCGAGAAGGCCCGTGACACCGAGAGCGCCAAGAGCGGGCAGAACGGCCGGGGCGCCGAGGGCGGCGCGAAATGACGTCCGACATCGGCTACTTCGCGGCCTTTCTCGGCGGGCTGCTCGCCCTGGTCAGCCCGTGCAGCGCGCTGTTGCTGCCCGCCTTCTTCGCCTACTCCATCGACTCCACCTCGCGGCTGCTGGCCCGCACCGGAATCTTCTACGCGGGTCTCGCCACCACCCTGGTGCCGCTCGGCGCCGCGGGCTCGTACGCCGGACGGCTCTTCTACAGCCACCGCGACGCGCTCGTGCTCGGCGCCGGGTGGCTGATCATCGTGCTCGGCATCGCACAGATCGTGGGTCTGGGCTTCGCCTCGCGCCGGATCGCCGCCCTCAGTGGTCGGATCCGTCCGACGACGGCCCTGTCGGTCTACGCGCTGGGCGCCGTATACGGACTGGCCGGTTTCTGCGCGGGGCCGATCCTGGGCAGCGTCCTCACCGTGGCGGCGGTCAGCGGCAGCCCGGTCTACGGCGGACTGCTGCTCGCCGTCTACGCCCTGGGCATGGCGGTACCGCTCTTTCTGCTCGCCCTGCTCTGGGAACGCTTCGACCTGGGCCGACGGGCCTGGCTGCGCGGTCGTACCTTCCGGATCGGCCGCTTCGAGCTGCACACGACGACGCTGCTGTCGGGGCTGTTCTTCATCGGCCTCGGCGTGCTGTTCCTCGTGTACGACGGGACGACCGCGCTTCCCGGGCTGCTGGACGTCGACGATTCGTTCGCCGTCGAGCAGTGGGCCCAGCGCATCGGTGAGCACGTGCCGGACGCCTTGGCGCTGGTGGCCGTGGTCGCGGTGGTGCTGCTGGCTCTGGCGGTACGGGCGTGGCGTGGCCGGGGTGTGAACTCGGCGGACCGGGAAGAGGCCTGACACGACGAAGGCCCCGTCCGGTGGACGGGGCCTTCGGGTGGTGGCTGGGGCCGGGATCGAACCGGCGACCTATCGCTTTTCAGGCGATCGCTCGTACCAACTGAGCTACCCAGCCACGCAGCTCATAAGGGCTGCAGCGGTCCTGACGGGATTTGAACCCGCGGCCTCCACCTTGACAGGGTGGCGAGCACTCCAAACTGCTCCACAGGACCAAGCTTTGTGCGACTAAGTGTCGCACAGGTTGTGCGGTGCCCCCAACGGGATTCGAACCCGTGCTACCGCCTTGAAAGGGCGGCGTCCTGGGCCACTAGACGATGAGGGCAGAACTGCTCGTGCTTTTCCTTCAACCTCTTGAGGTTTCAGAACGGTCGAGCCCTGACCGGCGCCCTTGGGCACGTCGCAGACTGTACTACGGCGTTTCTGCGTCAGCCAAACCGAATAGGCGGAGGTGGCGGTCCGCGCCGGGGCGCCGCGACCGGTGGTACGGGACAATGGCGGGGTGCTGGAGATGACGCGCGAAGAGTTCGAGGAACTGGTCGCCGAGGCGCTGGACCGGATTCCGCCGGAGCTGACACGGCTGATGGACAACGTCGCGGTATTCGTCGAGGACGAGCCGGATCCGGGTGATCCGGAACTGCTCGGGCTGTACGAGGGCACACCGCTGACCGACCGCGGTGAGTGGTACGCGGGGGTGCTGCCGGACCGGATCACCATCTACCGCGGGCCGACGCTGCGGATGTGCGAGTCGCGCGAGGACGTCGTCGCCGAGACCGAGATCACGGTCGTCCATGAGATCGCCCATCACTTCGGCATCGATGACGAGAGGCTGCACGCGCTCGGCTACGGATGAGCGTGCGAGCGCCGTACGGGTGCGGCGCGGAAGGCGTGCGGGAGGTGTGCGGGCCGGGCGCGGGGCGTGTCCCCGGCGGGGCGGCGGGAGTTGGGCAGGGTGCCCCCCGCTCCGCGTACCGTCCGCTCGCTCTTCGTACCCCGGAGGTGCCTCCCGTGCGCCAGTTCTCCGCTCCCGTCCGATGGGCGGCCGTCGTCGCCGTGACGGTCGTCGCGTCCACAGGCTGCATGAGCGTCGGCGACGACGGCGGGAAACCGGCGCCGTCGCCGACGTCCGAGCCGAAGAGGGGCGTGGCCGGGCCGGACGGCGGCACCGTGGCGGGCACGGGTCGCGCCCGCACCGGTGGGGGCCTTGCCGAGGCGCACTCCGAACGGGAGGCGGCCGAATCACCGGAACCGCGCGGTTCCGCCGATCCCTCGGGTTCGCCCGGCGGCGTCCGGCCCGGCGCGGAGCCGGGTGACCGGGGTGATCCGGGACAGGCGCCGGGCGGCGGGCTGCCGGCGCCCTCGGTATCGCGGCCGGGGCCGGGGTCCGGAGCGCCGCAGCAGCCCGAGTCCCCGCCGCCGTCGCCCCCGGCCACGCCCGAGCCGCCCGCCTCTCCGGAGCCCGAACCGGAGCCCTCGGAGCCGTCGCCGCAGCCGTCGGCCTCTTCGGCGGCTCAGCTGCGTACCGACGTGATGAGTGCGTCGGGGGAGCCGTGGCCGCTGCGGACGCCCGATGTGTCGCCGCAGGTCAGCCCGGTGTAGTGGGGGGTCGGGGGAGTGCGGTTTGCGCGATGTGGGGGGGAGTGCGTATGGTGGTAGATCGTTTGATCCCATTGCCCGGCGCCGAAACAGAAGCGCGCCGTGTGGCGCGTACTCTCCCTTGCCGTGGCTGGACCGCATTGAGGCGGTCGAAATTGCGAATCACGGAGTTACGGGCGCGTGCCGAGACTCCGGAAGGTTTCGCATTTCGCATGTCAATTTCCAGTTCTGACCACACCGTCATGCCCGAGAACGTCGAGAGCGACGAGCTGATCGAGGCCGCGCAGGCCGTCGTCGCCGAGTCCGCCGACTCCGTCGAGGCCGACGTCACCCTCGCCGACGCGGACACCGAGCCGACCGTCACCTTCGCCGACCTGGGCCTGCCCGAGGGCATCGTCCGCAAGCTCGCGCAGAACGGTGTGACCGAGCCCTTCCCGATCCAGGCGGCGACCATCCCGGACGCCCTGGCCGGCAAGGACATCCTGGGCCGCGGCCGTACCGGCTCCGGCAAGACCCTCTCCTTCGGTCTGCCGACCCTGGCCTCGCTGGCCGGTGGTCACACCGAGAAGAAGAAGCCCCGCGCGGTCATCCTCACCCCGACCCGTGAGCTCGCGATGCAGGTCGCGGACGCGCTGCAGCCGTACGGCGACGTGCTCGGCCTGAAGATGAAGGTCGTCTGCGGCGGTACGTCGATGGGCAACCAGATCTACGCGCTGGAGCGCGGTGTCGACATCCTCGTCGCCACCCCGGGCCGGCTGCGCGACATCATCAACCGGGGCGCCTGCTCCCTGGAGAACGTCCAGGTCGCGGTCCTCGACGAGGCCGACCAGATGTCCGACCTGGGCTTCCTGCCCGAGGTCACCGAACTGCTCGACCAGGTTCCGGTCGGCGGCCAGCGCATGCTCTTCTCCGCCACGATGGAGAACGAGATCGGCACGCTGGTCAAGCGCTACCTGAACAACCCGGTGAGCCACGAGGTCGACAGCGCCCAGGGCAATGTCACGACCATGACGCACCACGTCCTCGTCGTGAAGCCGAAGGACAAGGCGCCGGTCACCTCCGCCATCGCCGCCCGCAAGGGCCGCACCATCATCTTCGTCCGCACCCAGCTGGGCGCCGACCGCATCGCCGAGCAGCTCGTCGAGGCGGGCGTCAAGGCGGACGCGCTGCACGGCGGCATGACGCAGGGCGCCCGCACCCGGGTGCTCGCGGACTTCAAGGACGGTTACGTCAACGCGCTCGTCGCGACCGACGTCGCCGCCCGCGGCATCCACGTCGACGGCATCGACCTGGTGCTGAACGTGGACCCGGCCGGCGACCACAAGGACTACCTGCACCGCTCGGGCCGTACCGCCCGTGCCGGTAAGTCCGGTGTCGTCGTCTCGCTGGCGCTGCCGCACCAGCGCCGTCAGATCTTCCGCCTCATGGAGGACGCGGGCGTCGACGCCTCGCGGCACATCGTGGGCGGCGCGGGCGCGTTCGACCCGGAGGTCGCCGAGATCACCGGCGCCCGTTCGCTGACCGAGGTCCAGGCCGACTCCGCGAACAACGCCGCCAAGCAGGCGGAGCGCGAGGTCGCCGACCTGACGAAGCAGCTGGAGCGCGTCCAGCGCCGCGCCGGTGAGCTGCGCGAGGAGGCCGACCGCCTCGTCGCCCGCGCCGCGCGTGAGCGGGGCGACGACCCCGAGGCCGCGGTGGCCGAGGCCGCCGCCGAGGCGGAGGCCGCGATCGAGGCCGCCGTCTCCGTGCCGGAGCAGCCCGCCGCCCGTGACGACCGTCGCGACGACCGCGGCAACTTCGAGCGCCGGGACAGCCGTGGCGGCGACCGCGGCGGCTACCGCGGCGGTCACGACCGTCGTGACGACCGCGGTGGTGACCGTGGTGGTTTCCAGCGTCGTGACGACCGTTCGTCCGGTGGTTTCCGCCGTGACAGCGACCGTCCGTCGTTCAACCGCGACCGTCGTGACGACCGCGGTGGCGACCGTGGTGGTTTCCAGCGTCGTGACGACCGTTCGTCCGGTGGTTTCCGCCGTGACAACGACCGTCCGTCGTTCAACCGCGACCGTCGTGACGACCGTCCGTCGGGCGGCTTCCGCTCCAACGACCGTCGTGACGACCGCGGTGGCCGTTCCTTCGACCGCCGTGACAACGACCGTCCGTCGTTCAACCGCGACCGTCGTGACGACCGTCCCTCCGGTGGCTTCCGCTCCGGTGGCAGCGACCGTCCGTTCAACCGCGACCGTCGTGACGACCGCCCCTCCGGCGGTTTCCGTTCCGGCGGCAGCGACCGTCCGACCGGCCGTCGTGACGACCACCGCGGCTCCGGCACCGGCACCGGTTCCTTCGGGCGCCGCGACGACAAGCCGCGCTGGAAGCGCAACGGCTGAACCCGGTGAGGACCTGCTGAAGGTCCGCCGAAGGCCATGGAAAGCGGGCCCGCTCTTCACGAGTGGGCCCGCTTTCCTTTTCGCTTCGCTCGCATGGGCAATCGCTGTCGAGATCCGGCGACTTGCACGGGTGCGGGGTCGGGGGCTCTGCGCAATTCCTTGGCGGCAGGCTGCCGTTGATCATCTGTGTCCCGCGGCAGAGCCGGACCGCCCCGAGGTGTCACGGTCGAGGATGTCGGGACTTCTCCCCACGTGGGCGAGAGCCCGGGAGGGGCGCGGCCTGCGGGTCGCGCCCCTGCCGCTGCCGCGCGGCCCGTCGCGAGGCATGTCCGCCCGGTGGTGTTTTCCCAGTCGTGACCACGGCGACCGCATGTGTTCTCCGCAGCGGGGGCATCGCTGAGGGCATGACAAAAGACACCGGCGAGGACAGGCCGCCCACGGGCGTCTCCGACGAGGAGCGTCTCGCGCAGCTCGGGTACACGCAGACACTGGCCCGGCGCATGTCGGCGTTCTCCAACTACGCCGTCTCGTTCACGATCATCTCGGTGCTCTCCGGCTGCCTCACGCTGTATCTCTTCGGCATGAACACGGGCGGCCCGGCGGTCATCACCTGGGGCTGGGTGGGCGTCGGCCTGATGACGCTCTTCGTCGGCCTGGCGATGGCCGAGATCTGTTCGGCGTACCCGACCTCCGCCGGTCTCTACTTCTGGGCCCACCGGCTGGCCCCGCCGCGCTCGGCGGCGGCCTGGGCCTGGTTCACGGGCTGGTTCAACGTCCTCGGCCAGGTGGCGGTCACGGCCGGGATCGACTTCGGGGCGGCGTCCTTCCTGGGCGCGTACCTGAACCTCCAGTTCGGCTTCGTGGTCACTCCCACCCGTACGATCCTGCTCTTCGCCGCGATCCTGCTGCTGCACGGCCTGCTCAACACCTTCGGTGTGGGGATCGTCGCGATCCTGAACAGCGTGAGCGTGTGGTGGCACGTCGTCGGCGTCGCGGTCATCGTCGGCGCCCTGACGTTCGTGCCGGACTCGCACCAGTCGGCGTCGTTCGTGTTCACCGAGTTCGTGAACAACACCGGGTGGGGCAGCGGCTTCTACGTCGTGATGATCGGTCTGCTGATGGCCCAGTACACGTTCACCGGCTACGACGCGTCCGCGCATATGACGGAGGAGACCCGTGACGCGGCCACGGCGGGCCCGCGCGGCATCGTCCGGTCGATCTGGACCTCCTGGATCGCCGGCTTCGCCCTGCTCCTCGGCTTCACGTTCGCCATCCAGTCGTACGACGGGGCGTTGGGCTCCCCGACCGGCGCCCCGCCGGCCCAGATCCTCCTGGACGCCCTCGGCGCCACCACCGGCAAGCTCCTGCTGCTCATCGTGATCGGGGCCCAGCTCTTCTGCGGCATGGCGTCCGTCACCGCGAACAGTCGCATGATCTACGCCTTCTCACGGGACGGGGCCCTGCCCTTCTCCCGTGTCTGGCACACGGTCAGCCCCCGTACCCGCACCCCTGTCGCCGCGGTCTGGCTCGCCGCCCTCGGTGCCCTGGCCCTGGGTCTCCCGTATCTGATCAACGTCACGGCGTACGCGGCGGTGACCTCGATCGCCGTGATCGGCCTGTACATCGCCTATGTGATCCCGACCCTGCTCCGGCTGATCCGGGGCGAGGCCTTCACCCCGGGTCCCTGGCACCTGGGCCGCTGGTCCCGCCCGATCGGCGTCGTCGCGGTGACCTGGGTCGTGATCATCACGGTGCTCTTCATGCTGCCGCAGGTCTCGCCGGTCACCTGGGAGACGTTCAACTACGCCCCGATCGCGGTCCTGGTGGTTCTCGGCTTCGCCGCGACGTGGTGGCTGGTCTCGGCCCGCCACTGGTTCCTCAACCCGGAACACCACCGCGCGACCGCACCGGAGGTCCCCGCCCGCACCCCGTGATCCCGGCGCCGATCCCCGTCCCCGTCACCGCTCGTTCCACGCTGATTCCCCTCGCGACGGGGCCCGGCAACCGATACCCGATCGGCGGCCGGGCCCCGGCGGGCTATGCTCAGGGGTGATGCGCCGAGGGCCGTTAGCTCAATTGGCAGAGCAGCGGACTTTTAATCCGTTGGTTGTGGGTTCGAGTCCCACACGGCCTACGTCTCAGCCCCAGGTCAGAGTGTTGTTGATCTGGGGCTGTTCGCGTACCTGACGGTTCGGGGATCGTTGGCTCGCCCGAGTGAACGACCGCGCCACCGCTCAGGACGTCATGGGGACGGTGGGCGGAGACGGGCTCAGCCCCTTTCGAGCAGAGCCAGAAACATGAGGGCCGTCAGAACGACCACTGCCGTGGTCAGTGCCGCAGCACTCAGCAACACCGCGGCGAACATGCCCCGCAGAGCAGTGGCTGCACGCCGCTCGCCGTCTGCGGCCAATGCCTCGTACTCGCTGTCGTCGTACCGGTCTTCGCCGTCGCTCACCGCACCCCCGCGCGAAGGGTACCCAGTGCGCCGCCCCGGCCGGCGACGAGCGTGGTGGTCCTTACGACAGTTGGGCGTGCCGCTCGCCGGGTGGGGCGGCCTTCCTGCGCTCCCGCAGATGGGCGTGGGCCATGAGGCCGAACAGGGCGATCAGGAGTACCGCCGAGGAGCCCGGAGTGCCGAGGTCCAGTCCGCCCTTGGCGGTCGGCTTGGTCAGGAAGTCACCGGCGGTGGCCCCCAGGGGGCGGGTGAGGACGAAGGCGATCCAGAACAGCGCGACATCGGGGACGGCCGGCACCCGCGTCAGGACGGCGAGTACGGCCAGGAGCGCTGTGACGAGCAGGGCGCCGCCGGCGTAGCCGAGGCCGGAGCTGTCGGCGAGGAAGTCGCCCATGGAGGTGCCCAGGGTGTTCGACACCAGGATCGCGGACCAGAAGAGGGCTTCGCCGCGGAAGGTGACGATGTCGCGGATGGCGAAGGTCTGCCCGGTGAGTTTCCAGGCGATGAAGACGACGATCAGCAGGGAGACGAGAATCGCGGCGCCCGCGGGGTACCCGAGGCCCAGGCCCTGGGGGCCCCGGCCCAGCGAGGTCGTGCCCGCCGTGAGGTACTGGGCGCCCGCGTCCCGGTTCATGAAGTCCGACATGGTGGTGCCGGCCATGCTCGTGGACAGGATGACGGTCCAGTAGAAGAACGGGTTGTAGCGCTTGGACCGCAGCTGCACCACCAGCGTCACCACGAAGACCAGGAACAACGCGATCGTGGTGAGGAAGTAGCCCAGTCGCAGTGTCTGGGAGAAGAGATCGCCGGCCGTCTCGCCGAGCGTGGTGGCGGCGATCTTCATGATCCAGAAGGCCAGGGTGACCTCGGGGAGCTTCTTCATCACATAGGGGCGCTCACGGGTGGCATCCACCGTGGTGAGGAATTCCGGCTGTCCCAAAGCGCACTCCTGGTCGACGGTCCGGCGCCGCACCGTTCGGGCGGTGGGCGACCGGTAGTTGTGTGGCGGCGGTGAACGGCCTCGGGTGCTCTGTTCGCACTCCGACCGTGCCTGTGCGCGCATCTCGACGCGCGTTCGCGCCTCCGCGTCCACGCAACGTAGACCGTCTACAGCGGCGTAGACGGAACGACACCCCCTGTGCGTGCCACGCCGCTCACGGGGAGCGGGCGTTCCGGTCCGCTCGGCCGACGCTCTCTTTAAGCTGAGGGAGTGATCATCATGTCCTCGCCGAACAGACGCCTTGCCGCCCGCGCCGCCCTTCTCGCCCTGCTCGTCGTTCCTGTCTGGGGCTGCTCGGCCGGAACGGAACCCGGTCCGCCGGGTGGATCCGGCGAAGGGAAGCCCTCGCCGTCGACGACAGGTACGGGGCGCGAAGGGCTGGGCGACATCTTCGTCGGCGGACGGGCCGTCACCGGGTCGAAGCCGTCCGGCAACGCGAAGGTCCCGTATCGGCGCACCTACGTGGACGGTGAGCTGTACTCGGCCGTCACGGGGTACCGGTCCACGGCCTTCTCGCACATGGGGCTCGAAGGGGTGTACGACGGCGTGCTGACGGCCCGTCCGGGTGACGGGGGGTCCGGCGTCGGAGATGTGATGACCACGATCGATCCGGATGTGCAGAGGGCAGCCGGTGACGGGCTGCGCGGCCACAAGGGCGCCGCTGTCGCCATGGACGCCGAGAGCGGACACCTGCTGGCTCTGGTGAGTGCGCCCTCGTACGACCCCTCGTCATTCGCCGGCAACACCACGGCGGACGCCGAGGCGTGGCAGCGACTGACGGGCGATCAGAGCAAGCCGTTGCTCAACCGGGCACTTCGCGAGGCCGTGGCACCGGACGAGACGTTCGAGGTCGTCGTGGCGGCCGCCGCCCTTGAGCGGGGCGTGTACACGTCGGTGGACGAGAACACCCGCAGCCCGCTCCCGTACGCACTGCCCGGGAGCGGCACGGAGCTGCCGAGCGACCCCGCCCGTTGCCGGAATGCCTCCATCCGGACCGCTCTGCGGTACTCGTGCCGCAATGTCTTCATGGCCATGGCCGTCGAGGTGGGGCAGCCCCGTCTCGTGTCGACGGCGAAGGCATTCGGCTTCAATGACGACGCGCTGCTCGTCCCCGTACGGGTGGGGAGGAGCGACTGTCCCGAGGGGGACGTGAGCGAGAGGGATGCGGCGCTCATCGGCACCGGACGAGGTGGTGTCACCGCCACGCCGGTCCAGATGGCCAGGGTCATGGCCGTGATCGCCAACGGCGGGAAGCGCGTCGATCCCCAACTGGTCTCGAAGGTGGTCCGTGCCGACGGGCGTGTGGAGAAGCCTCGGCGTGCCGTCGGCGCGCATGCCGGGCGGATCATCGGGCGGAGGACGGCCGAGCAGTTGCAGTCGGCCCTGAAGACATCGGCATCCGGGGCGGTGGCCGAGCGTGATGGTGCACCGGGCGCACTGATCGCCGGCCGGACCGGATGGGTTCCGCCCGCGCGTTCGTACGGGGACGAATCGAGCGCCTGGTCCATTTCGTACGCCCGCTCGGGGCAGGGGAGGCTGGTCGCCTTCGCCGTTCATGTCGGGGATCCCGCCGACCGGGTCGACGAGGCCGATGGCGCGCGACCGGCTGTCCGTGTCGCGGAGAGGATGAGCGGGGCTGTGGCGGCCACCGGAGGCTGACGGCCGTGCCCGACGAGCGGTCCCCGGTACCCGGTACGCGGACGTGGGAAGGCGGACGCGTCAGGCCGCCGGCTCGATGTTCTGGTTGGCGTGGAAGAAGTTGTACGGGTCGTAGGTGCGCTTGACGGCAGCCAGGCGGTCGTAGTGGTCGCGGTAGGTGGCGCGCACCCGGTCCGGGGCCTCGCCCGCGCCGATGAAGTTCACGTACGTACCGCCCATCGAGTGAGGGTGGAGCTCCTCCCAGTAGTCCACGCACCACTGCCTGAGCGTCTCGGCGTTGTCCGGGTCCGGGTCGATGCCCGCGATGACGCCGGACCAGACCGCGTCCCGGTAGGCCCAGGCCGTGTCGTCGGGTCCCGGCCGGTGCGCGGCGCCGTCCACCGGGTAGAGGTGCGTCGTCGACAGGCCGGTGGGGAGGTTCTCGGTGTACTTGGCGTGGACGGCGACGGCGTCGTCGGTGATCCGGTCGAAGAAGTTGCCGCGCCAGTACCACTGCAGGCCGGTGGGGAGCAGCTCGTCGAACATGGACTGCAGGGCGGGGTAGGGCATCGACGTCATGAAGCGGAAGGCGGGCGGCCCGGGGTCGGACACGGGCCTCAGGGTGGCTTCGAGGAGGTCGGGGGCGCCTGTCCAGCACCACACGACACCGCACGTCTTCTGGCCGTGGATCTCCTCGGGGAAGGGTGGGCCGGGCGGCACGGTGAGCGCGGCGAAGAAGCCGCTCAGCTCCTCGGTGGCCCCCGGCAGGAAGTCGCGGTACCAGCGCAGTACGTCGGGGGTGCGGTCGACCGGCCAGAGGGTGATGGCGACGCCCACGGTGTCCACCGGGTGCATCCGGAACGTGAAGGAGGTGACGACGCCGAAGTTCCCGCCCCCGCCGCGCAGTGCCCAGAACAGGTCGGGGTGGGAGGTGGGGCTCGCCGTCACCGCGGTGCCGTCGGCGAGAACCACGTCCGCGCTCAGCAGGTTGTCGGCCGTCAGTCCGTATCTGCGGGTGAGATGGCCGTGGCCGCCGCCCAGCGTGAGGCCGCCGACGCCGGTCGTCGACAGGATCCCGGTGGGGGTGGCCAGGCCGAAGGCGTGGGCGGCGTGGTCGAGGTCGCCGATCGTGGCGCCACCGCCGACCGTGGCCCTTCGCGTGCCGGGGTCGATGTGCGCCCAGCGCATGGGCGACAGGTCGATGGTGACCCCGTCGTCCACCAGGCACAGGCCGGCGCCGCTGTGTCCGCCGCCGCGGACCGCGACCACGAGACCCTCGTCCCGGACGAAATCGACCGCGGCCATGACGTCCGCCGCGTCGCCGCAGCGCACCAAGGCCGCCGGACGTCTGTCGATCATGGCGTTGTAGATCGTGCGGGCCGTCCGGTACTCCGGGTCCCCGGGGGCGATGACGGGTCCGCGCAGCGCGGACCGCATCGCGTCCAGGGCGTCGAGCGCGGTGCCGTTCATGGTCCGGCCATCTCCCTGCTCACCTGCCTGGATGCGGACCGCTGCCCCGCCCGATCCCCGTCGGGCCGTCGACGTGCGCAACGCGCGTGCCCCGGGGGCCCCGGGTGGCCGGGGGCGGCTGCCGCGGGCTGATGTCTCAAGCCTCCCCGCGGTCCGGGGGCCGTGCCAGTCCGCCGGACCGGGAGGAGCGAGACATGCGCGTCATGGACGGGGCGGCTCCGCTCAGACGAGGAGCTTCGTCTTCGCCCGCTGGTACTCCTCGTCCGTGATGGCGCCCCGGTCCTTGAGCTCGGCGAGTCTCGCCAGATCGTCGACGTGTCTGCCCTCCTTGGGGGCGTGCGCCTCGGAGGTGCCGGCGGCCTCCCGTACGTACGCCTTGAAGGCCGCCTCCCGGTCCTGCGCCTCCTTGACGTCCCGCTTCCCCATGGACCTGCCGCGCACGATCACGTACAGCAGGACGCCCAGATACGGCAGCAGCAGGGCCACGATCAGCCAGCCCGCCTTGCCCCATCCGCCGAGGTCGTCGCTGCGGAAGATGTCGGAGATGACCTTGAAGAGCAGGAACAGCCACATGATCCAGAGGAAGAACCAGAGCATGGTCCAGAAGAGGTTGAGCAGGGGGTAATCGTCCACGGTCGGCTCCCCTATCACCGCGAGTCATCGCGTCGACTGACTGAAAGGTAAATCAGTCATATCACCTCATATTCCCCCTCGCTCGTTGTTGTTCGAGAGCCTCCTCGGGAGGCAGGCGCGGAGTACCGTGGAAACGTCGAGGGAGGCTCCGGCCTCCAGGAGGCGGGGTCGCCCCGTGGTCATGAAGCGGCGTGAACGGCGTGAGCAGCGACGCGGAGAGCGGCGCGAGCGGCGGCGTGAGCAGACGCGCGCAGGGACGCTCGCGAGGGCGCATGCACCGGGCGGATGAGTCCGCCCGGAGCCCGGTCGGGGCGATCGGCCGTGTCACCGTGCCGATCCCGCCCGGCGGTCCGGGCGAGGTGCTGGTGGCGGTACGGGGCGGGTCGGAGGCCTACACCGCATGGTCGACGACGTCGATCGACCGGGACGTGCGCGTCATCGTCGTCGACTCGGTCTCGGCGCGCGGCGTGATCGTGGAGCCTCTGCCGCCCTGAGCCCGAGCAGGGGGGTACCCACGTCGAGCAGTGACGACGGCAGGAGTCTTCCGATGTTCTTCTGGCATGTTCCCGCCCCCAACGAGGCGATGCTCATATCCGGTTCCAAGGGGCAGACCCTGGACACCCAGTTCCGGATCGTCACCGGCCACGGCAGTTTCGTGGTCCCGGTCAAACAGAAGGCGCGCATGCTCTCCCTGGCGCTGCGCGAGGCGGAGATCACCGAGGACTGCGTGACCCAGCAGGGCATCCGCCTCAACGTCCGGGCCGTCGCGGTCTTCAAGGTCGGCGACGACGCCGTGTCCATCGCCAACGCGGCACGCCGGTTCCTGACGGAGCAGGAGCAGATGGAGGAGCTCGTCGGCCGGATCTTCGCCGGGCACCTGCGTTCCATCGTCGGCGGACTGACCGTGGAACAGATCATCCGCGAGCGCAACCGGGTCTCGCAGGAGGTCATCGCGGGCAGCCACGGCGAGATGGAGAAGCTCGGCATCGTGGTGGACGCCCTCCAGATCCAGGAGATCGACGACGCCACCGGCTACATCAAGAACCTCGCCGCCCCGCACGCCGCCGCGGTCGCCAGCCAGGCCCGGATCGCCGAGGCCAAGGCCGACCAGGAGGCCAGCCAGCGCGAGCAGCAGGCCGCCGCGCTCAAGGCGGAGTACGAACGTGACACCGCGATCAAGCGCGCGGGCTTCCTCGCCGAGACCGAGCAGTACAACGCCCGCGCCGCGCAGGCCGGACCGCTCGCCCAGGCCAGGGCCTCGCACGAGGTCATCGAGGAGCAGACCGCGCTGGCCGAGCGGCAGGCCGCGCTCGCCGCGCAGCGGCTCGAAGGGGAGGTGCGGCGCCCGGCGGACGCCGAGGCGTACCGTCAGCGCACCCTCGCCGAGGCGGCCCGGGACCGGGTGAAGTTCGAGGCCGACGGCAACGCGTACAGCGAACGGACCATCGCCCAGGCCCAGGCCGACGCCAACAGCGCGCGCGCCGCCTCGCTGCGCGACGGCAACCAGGAGCTCATCGCGGCCAACCGCATCGTGGAGAACCTGCCGGCGCTGGCCGACGCGGCGGCGCGCGGCATGTCGGGGGCCGACCTCACCGTCCTCAACGGCGCCAACGGTGTCAATGAGATGGCTGCGGGCGTGGTCGGCCAGGGGCTGGCGATCCTTCATGCGCTGCAGCGCGGCGCGAGCCCGATGAAGTCACCGGCGGTCGACGGGAAGGCCACTGGGCGCATCACCGAGACGAACTGATCTCCGGGGCCGCGCCGAAGGGGCGGGACGCGGGAGATTCGCCGAGTGGTCATGAGCGCGCCGGACATGCCGTAGAGTTGTGTTCACCGACGCGGGGTGGAGCAGCTCGGTAGCTCGCTGGGCTCATAACCCAGAGGTCGCAGGTTCAAATCCTGTCCCCGCTACTGACGATTCAGGCCCGGCACGCATGCAGCGTGCCGGGCCTGAATCATTTCCCCGCACCGCCGCCGGTCCCTGGTTCCGGTCGCCGGAATGGTGGAAGGCGGGGCAGGCGGTGTGTGAGCCGGGCCACGTGCGTACCCCCATTGGCCGATGAGGAGTCGCCGCGCGCCCTCGCTCCGGTGAGCCTGGAGGTGGGGCGCGGCACCGTACTCAGCCGTGCGCGTACCGGGCAGGAGACCACAGGTGTGGAAGCGGCTGAAGCAGGGCGGCAGACACGCCGGAGGCGGTGTCCGTACCCGGCGGTTCGTCCGCGCGCTGCCCGCCCTGATGATTCTCGGCGGGCTGGTGTTCGACGCCCTCACGCCGCCGACCTTCACCGCCATTCCGCTGTTCGTGGCGGCGCCGCTGATCGCCGCGCCGTTCTTCTCGCTGTCCAGCACCGTCCTCACCGCCGTCGCCTCGATCCTGGCCATCGTCGCGCTGCGCCTGCACAGCAACACGTTGCCGCAGGCCGTGCCGTTGATCGAGCTGCTGACCCTGGCCACCGTGTCGGTCCTCGCGATCGTCATCAACGGGGTCGTGCGGCGCAGCAACGAGCAACTGGCCTCCGCGCGGGTGATCGCGGAGACCGCCATGCGGGCCGTGCTGCCCAAACCGTCCGACCGGATCGGCGGGCTGCATGTGGCGGCGCGGTACGAGGCGGCGCAGGCGGACGAGTTCGTCGGCGGCGACCTGTTCGCCGTGGCGGACACCCCGCACGGGGTGCGGCTGGTGGTCGGGGACGTACGGGGGAAGGGGCTCGACGCCGTGGAGTCCGTGGCGGTGATCATCGGCGCGTTCCGGGAGGCGGCCGAGCAGGAACGTTCTCTGGAGGGCGTGGCTCAGCGGCTGGAGCGGGCGCTGGCGCGAGAGGGAACGGGGCGGAGCGGGCTGGACGTGGTCGAGGGCTTCACCACCGCCGTACTGGCCGAGATCCCGTCCGGGCTGTCGCGGGTGCGGATCGTCAACCGTGGTCATCCCGAGCCGATCCTGCTGCATCCGGACGGAGCCCTGGATGTGCTGGGGCCGTCGGTGCCCGCGCTGCCGCTCGGGATGGATCTGGGGGTGTGGCCCGACCGGGCGGACGAATGGGATCTGACGGCGGGGACGACCCTGCTCCTCTACACCGACGGTCTCTCCGAAGCGCGGAACGCCGACGGGGTCTTCTACGATCCGGCTGCGCGGCTGCGCGGGCGGATCTTCCCGGGACCCGAGGAGCTGCTGTCCGCCCTGACCGACGACGTGCGGCGGCACACGGGCGGCGAGACCACCGACGACATGGCGCTGCTCGCGGTCGTACGTCCCGCGGAGGGGCAGCCGCACCGGCGCAGGACGGTGAAGATCGTGGGACTGGACACGATGTGACGGGTGGGGCGGGTGCGTGGTGCGGACCGGGTGGAGTGCCGGACGGGCATGCCACCGTGCGTAACCGAAGCACGCCGCTCCGCATAACATTTGACGCAACGTCAGAATCCGGGTAATGGCTGAGGGGCGATCAACTCATCCGATTCCACCCGGTTATGTCCCGTAAAGTCCAGGCCAAAGACGTGAACGATCAGTGGGAACAGCTTGGAATAGGGCCCGGGTGTCTATTAACGTTCGATAACGCAGCGCGGTCGTCCCAGCCGTCGTCAGTGGCGGCACCGTGCGCGAGCGCCGAATTCCGCAAGGGAACCGGGGAACCACCTACATGGGGTGAATCGGACACCTGTGTCTCGTGAGAGGCAGAGGCGCCCGTAGGAGACCTTCCTGCTCCGAACCCGTCAGCTAACCCGGTAGGCGAGAAGGAAGGAAAGGAGTGCGCCCAAGTGGCGTCCAACAAGCCTGCCCCCGAGGCCCCCGCGCGGTTCACCTCCGACTTCGGCCCGGGCGGTGACTTCGGCACCGGTTCCGACTACGGCCTCGGATACGGCCCCGGTCTCGCCTCCGACGCCGGTTACGCAACCACCGGGACGAGAACGGCGTTCGGGACCGGCTACGGCACCGAGCCGGGCGGCGACTTCACCGGTGAGTTCGGGTCCGGTGAGTTCAGCGGGTCCGGCGATCCGGCAGAGCTCCGCGGGGGATTTCGCGCCGACGGCGTCGGTGAACCCGAACGAAGCCGGGACGAGTGGAACCCCACCGAGGAGTCCGTCCGCCCCGTGCGCGGCAAGCACCGCGTCGCCAAGCAGCGCAACGGACTTGCCCGTAGCTCCACCGTGCTCGGGGTCGGCGTCATCGCGGCGGTCGGCGCGGGCGGCATTGCCACCGCGCAGAGCAAGCCGGCGGTCTCCATCTCGCTTCCCGATTCCATCGCGGACAACCTGCCCGACGCCAAGTCGCTCCCCGGCGTGGGGTCCCTGTTCTCCGGCGAGTCCGAAGCCGACAAGGCCGAGGCCGTCGCCGCGTCCGCGCCGCTCACCACCGCCGGCATCACCACCGCCGAGGCCCAGCGGGGCGCGACGGACGCGGGCGAGGCGCTCCGTGCCCGTATCCTCCAGCAGGCCGAGCAGCAGCAGGACGCCGCCGACGCCGAGGCCAGGGCCGCCGAGGAGAAGGCGGCCGCGGAGAAGGCCGCCGCCGAGGCCAAGAAGCAGCAGGACGCGGCCGAGGCCAAGATCGCCGCCGAGAAGAAGAAGGCGGAGGAAGAGGCCAAGAGGAAGGCGGAGGCCCTGCGGCTCGCCAAGCTGGCCGCCAGCTACGCCATCCCGACCTCCTCGTACACGATCACTTCGACCTTCGGCGAGGCCGGCTCGATGTGGTCCTCCGGCTACCACACCGGCCTCGACTTCGCAGCGCCGACGGGCACCCCGATCAAGGCCATACACGGCGGCACCATCAAGTCGGCCGGCTGGTCCGGTTCGTACGGCTACCGCACGGTGCTGGAGCTCGAAGACGGTACGGAGCTGTGGTTCTGCCATCAGTCCTCGATCGGTGTCAGTGTCGGCCAGAAGGTCACGACCGGTGACACCATCGGCAGGGTCGGCGCGACCGGCAACGTGACGGGCCCGCACCTCCACCTGGAGGTCCACACCCCGGCCGGCACGGGCATCGACCCGATGGCCTGGCTGCGCGGCAAGGGCCTCAACCCCTGATCCGCCGGCCGCCTCGCGGCCCACACGACCCGAGCCGGTTCGCCGGCCGCTGAACCCCGGCAGCCCTGACGCTCTCCCCCCGACGTCAGGGCTGCCGGGGTGTCGGCACGGTTCCTCCGGCCGGAGGGGCAAGACGGACGGAACGAGGAGCGGGACGGAACGACGCGCAGGCCGGGCAATGGGCCGGGCGGGGGCCTGAAGACAGACCGGAGCGGCGGCCGGGCGGATCGGTGGGCCGGGCGATCGGCGGAACCGCCTGAAGGGCCGACTGCCGGAATAGCGGACCCGCTGGTGTCCGTTGATCCACATATGACTTCTCTTCGTAAGCTGGGCCCTTCCGACCTCCAGGTCTTCCCGCTCGCCCTCGGCGGCAACGTCTTCGGCTGGACGGCCGACGAGGCGCAGTCGTTCGCCGTGCTGGACGCCTATGCCGCGGCGGGCGGCAACTTCATCGACACCGCCGACGCATATTCGGCCTGGATCCCGGGCAACGAGGGCGGCGAGTCGGAGACCGTCATCGGGAAGTGGCTCGCGGCACGCGGCAACCGGTCGGAGATCGTCGTCGCGACGAAGGTCGGCGCCCATCCCGCGTACAAGGGGCTCACCGCCACGAACATCAAGGCCGCGGCGGAGGAGTCGCTGCGCCGGCTCGGCACCGACCACATCGACCTGTACTACACGCACTTCGACGACGAGACCGTCCCGGTCGAGGAGATCATCACCGCCCTCGACCAGCTGGTGAAGCAGGGCAAGGTCCGGGAGATCGCCGCCTCCAACATCAGCCCCGAGCGGCTCCGGGCATCCCTGGACTTCTCGGAGCGCGAGGGGCTGGCCCGTTACGTGGCCCTGCAGCCGCACTACAACCTGGTCTCCCGCGACACATACGAGGGCGAACTCCAGGAGACGGCCGCTCGGGCCGGGCTCGCAGCCGTCCCGTACTTCGCCCTGGCCTCCGGGTTCCTCACCGGCAAGTACCGTCCGGGTGCCTCGGTGGAGAGCGCTCGGGCCGAGAAGGCGGGGCAGTACCTGGAGTCGGAGCGGGGGCAGAAGGTCCTGTCCGCGCTCGACAAGGTCGCCCAGGAGCACGACGCGGAGATCGCGACCGTCGCACTGGCGTGGCTCGCGTCCCGGCCGACCGTCGTCGCGCCGATCGCCTCGGCCCGCACCGTCGAACAGCTGCCCGCGCTGGTGGCCGTCGCCGACCTCCGGCTGACCGAGCAGGACCTGGCGGAACTCACCGAGGCATCCGCCTGACACGGTCGTCCAGGTACATGGTCGCCCGTGGGCGCCCCGGGAGCACAGCGCTGCCGGGGCGTTCACGCGAGCAGGACGGTCGTCGCCCGGCCCTCGTCGGCCCCGTCCGCGCCCTTCTCGCGCGACGGACGAACGTTCCGGTGCCGAGCGTGGCCCTACTGGCTCCGCTGCGGCGGCTGGTGCGGGGCCAGATAGGGGTTGTAGCCGTGGCCGCCGTACGGCGTGTGCTGCGGGAACGGATGGGCGTACGGGCCGGGTGGCGGCCGATGCGGGCGCAGGCGGCCCGTCGCCTGCGCCGCGTACGTCAGGGCGGGAGCGGCCACGTCCCTGCGCTGCCAGAGATGGTGCAGCAGCTCCAGCTCGCGTTCGGCGAAATCCGCACCCGCGGTCCCGCGGCGGGCCTGCCTGCGCAGTGAGGCCAGCGACGTCGCGAACGACTCGTACTCGGCGACGGTGCGGGCGGCAGCCTTGCCCTGGGCCTTGGCCTGCGCCTTGGCGCGAGCACCGGCCTGGGCCGACGGCCCACTCGCCGGAGCATGCCCCGTCCCGTACCCGTGCCCCGTCCCGAACCCCGGCGCGTACCCCTGCCCGTGTCCCGGAGCGTATCCCGGTCCGTACACCGACGTGTGTGCCTGCGGGTGTCCCGGACCGTAGGCCGGTGATGTCGGCGCGGGTGCCGGTCCGTACGGGCTCGTCCAGTTTCCCCGGGCCGCGAGGGAGTGTCGTCGGCGTGCCGCGTCGCGTGCCATGCCACGGGCCCGCATCGAGGAGAGGGCGAGCGGCTCGGCGGGCGTCAGCCAGCCGGCCGCCGCATAGGCCGGCAGCTCGGCGGAGAGGGTACGGAGCTCCCGTTGGCGCGACCAGATCGCCAGCCAGGTCACCAGGCCGAAGGCCGGGACCATGAACACGCCGTACACGGCGTAGAAGCCGTACGGTCCGACGGCCGCCGATCCGTTCCACAAGGCATGCATGCCCATGGCGAGAACGAGGCCCAGCAGCGGCAGAGCGATGCGGCGGATCCGACGCCGCCGCGCACTGGCCGCGGCGAGCCCGAAGCCTATGCCGGTCAGCACCGTGAAGAGCGGATGCGCGAACGGCGACATCACGGCCCGTACGAAGAACGTCGCGGCCGTCACCGAGACGACGCCCGAGGTGCCGATCTGCTGGTCCTCGCCGAAGGCGTTGCCCAGGTAGAGGATGTTCTCGGTGAAGGCGAAGCCGCTCGCGGTGAAGCCGGCGACGACCACGCCGTCGACGATCCCGTTGAACTCCCGCTTTCGGAACAGGAAGATCAGCAGCACGGCCGCGGCCTTGGCGCTCTCCTCGACGACCGGCGCTATGACCGTGGCGCCGAGGGTGTCGGCGTGCGACGGATCGGCGGTGGCCGTGGCTATCCAGTGGGTCGCGAACGAATTCGCGAGGATCGCGACCAGCGCGGCCGCGAACGCACCCCAGGCGAAGGCGAACAACAGATTCCGCCAGGGCGCCGGCTCGACCCGGTCCAGCCAGCGGAACGCCGCCATCAGGAGCGGGACGGGCAGCACGGCGAGGCCGAGACCGACCAGAAACCCCTCCGTGCCCGTCTGATCACGGACCAGCGCCAGGATCGCCAGGCCGCACAGCGCCAGCACCGTGAACACGGCCGCGATGCGGAAGGTCTTGCTGCGCCACACCATGCCGACGCGGCGAGGCCGGTAACGCCAGTGCCTGCGCTCCGGGACGGCAGCCAGGATCTCGCCGACCCGCTGCTCCTCGAGCAGAGGGACGGCCGGCTGTGACTGCCGCTGCTGGACAGACCCGTCGGACACCACCTGACGACCCTAACGAGCAGCACCGACACCTGGCCATGGGGCGCCGTGTCGGTCGGCGCCCGCCCGGAGGCCGGTGCCGCCACCTGTGGACGACAGCGGAGGCCGGTGCCGCCACGGTTGGACGACAGCGGGAGACGTCAGCGGCGGGCGAACAGCAGGTCGTGCACGACATGGCCCTTGTCGAGGCCCTGTCCCTCGAACCGGGTCAGCGGCCGGAACGCCGGCCGCGGGGCGTAGCCGCCGTCCGCCTGGGTGTTCTCGAAGAGGGGGTGCGCGGTCAGCACCTCCAGCATCTGCTCGGCGTACGGCTCCCAGTCGGTCGCACAGTGGATCACGGCGCCCGTCTTCAGCCGCTGGGCCGCCAGGTCGAGGAACTCCGGCTGGATCAGCCGCCGTTTGTGATGGCGCTTCTTGGGCCACGGGTCGGGGAAATACACCCGCAGTCCGTCCAGCGAGTCGGGCCTCAGCATCTCGCGCAGCAGGATGATCGCGTCACCGTTCGCGACCCGGATGTTGGTCAGGCCGTTCCGGTCCGCGAGGCCGAGCAGATTGCCCTGACCGGGGGTGTGCACGTCGATGGCGAGAATGCCCGTGCCCGGGTCGTCGGCCGCCATTCGGGCAGTGGCCTCACCCATCCCGAAACCGATCTCCAGCACGGCCGGGAGCCCGTCGAACAGCTCGGGCAGATCGAGGACGCGCTGCCCGTCGATGTCCAGGCCCCACTTCGGCCAGAGCCGCAGCAGGGCGTCCTCCTGGCCGGGTGTGACGCGGCTGCGGCGTGGCTGGAAGCTGCGGATCCGGCGCTCGTGGTGCGATCCGGCCGGGTCGATGGCCGGCCCGCCGGGGAAACGCGGTTCCTGGCGCAGCCGGCGCTGCCGCTCGAAGGAGGCGGCGCGCAGATCGTCCGGAATCCCTGCCGCGGGGGAGGCGGCGGGCTGGGCCGGGGAAGCGGTGCCCGGCTCGGCCGGGGCGCTGCTCGCTCCGGCCGCGACCTCGCCGGGCTCGGGGGCGGAAGGATGCGCGGACGGGCTCGCGAGGGAACTCACCGAGCGGTTCGCGGAGGGATTCAAGGACTCAGACACAATGCCCCGATTCTACGGCGGGCGGCTTCCATCCCGTCCCCCGTGCCCGGAGCAGCGCCCTGCGTGCCACCTCCCGCCCGATGGGCAGGGAGGCCGTCGCGGCGGGCGAAGGAGCGTTCAGCACGTGGACGGTGTGCGGGGCCTCGCGGATCAGGAAGTCGTCGACCAGGGTGCCGTCCCGCAGCACGGCCTGCGCCCTGACCCCGGCCGGGGCGGGCCGCAGATCTGCCGCCGTGACCTCGGGCAGCAGTCGCTGCACGGCCGTCGTGAACGCACGCTTCGACAGCGAACGGCGCACCTCTCCGGCCCCGTACCGCCAGTGCCTGCGCGCGATCTGCCAGGTGCCGGGCCAGGTCAGGGTGTCCGCCAGCTCACGGGGGCGCACGACGGGCCAGTCGTATCCCTCACGGGCCAGCGCCGGCACCGCGTTCGGCCCGACGTGGACACCGCCGTCGTGGCCGCGGGTCAGATGCACGCCGAGGAACGGGAACGCCGGATCGGGTACCGGATAGACCAGGCCGCGCACCAGTTCCGGCCGCGCCAGCTCGTAGTACTCCCCGCGGAAGGGGACGATCCGCACCCCCGGGTCGTCGCCGGCGAGCCGCGCCACCCGGTCGCAGTGCAGCCCAGCACAGTTGACCAGCACCCGGGCCCGCACCACCGGACCGTCCGCCGTACGCACCGCCACACCCCAGGGACGCCGGTCGATCGCGGTGACCTCCGCCCCGTAACGGATCACCCCGCCCGCGCCGTTCACCTCGGCGGCGAACCGCGCCGCGACCGCCGCGAAGTCGCACACCCCGGTCGTCCCGACACGGATCGCGGCGAGCCCGCGGACCTGCGGCTCGTACTGCGCGATCTGGGCGGGCCCCAGCTCGCGCACCGGCAGCCCGTGCTGCCGACCGCGCTGGACCAGTGCGTGCAGCCGGGGGAGCTCGGACCGCTCGGTCGCGACGATCAGCTTGCCGGTCACCGCGTGCGCGATGCCGTGCTCGGCGCAGAAGTCGACCATCTCGGCGGCGCCACGCACCGCGTAGCGGGCCTTGAGCGACCCGGGACGGTAGTAGATGCCGCTGTGGATCACTCCGCTGTTGTGCCCGGTCTGGTGACGGGCGGGGCCCCATTCCTTCTCCAGCACCGTCACCCGGGTGCCCGGAGCGGTGCGCGTGATCGCGTACGCGGTCGACAGGCCGACGATCCCGCCGCCGATCACCAGCACATCGCAGTCGTACGCCGCGCGCGTCATCATCACGCCACCTCCCACCCCGATAGTGCACTGACCCACTGACAACGTACTCAAACCAGCGAAGCCCAGCGTGGCGCCGGATCTTTACGCCCGGCGGCGTCCGGTGGTCGTCCGTATGCCCTCCGTATGCCGTCCGGACGTCGTCCGTACGACGAGAGGGAGGCGGGGGACGCAGCGACCTCCGGCGGGCGCCGGGCGTCTCGGAGTGCCCGGCCCCGGGACGGGGCGCCGGGCGATGCCACGAGGAAGCCGCGGGGCGTGCGTGCGCCCGCCCCGCGCGGTGCGGCTACGCGGGCGCCACCAGCAGTGGCCGGGCCCGCTCACGCAACTCGGCGACGCGCGGCTCGTGCCCGTACGGTTCGAGCCGGTGCAGCAGGTCCCGTACGTACTCCGTGGTCCGCGCCGAGGAGATGCGGCCCGCCACCTCCACCGCCCGGGTGCCCGCCGCGCAGGCCGCGTCCAGATTCCCCGACTCCAGCTCGGCCACCGCCGACACGACGAGCCGCAATCCGTGCGAGCGGACGAATTCCTCGGTCGGCCTGGACAGGGCCTGCTCGGTGAAGCGCCGCACCTGCCGGGGCGCCTTCAGGTCGAGGTGACACTCCGCGGCGTCGGCCGCGAACCTGTCGTACGAGTAGAAGCCCAGCCAGGACGGGTCCGCATCGCCGGCCCGGGAACGCTCCAGCCAGCCCTCGGCGGCCTTGAGCGCGGCCCCCGCGGCCGCTGCGTCACTCGCCTTCGCATGGGCGCGGGCCTCCACCAGGCGGAAGAAACTCATGGTGCGGGCGGTGGCGAGCCCCCGGTTCCGTTCGACGGCGGCCTGCGCGAGGTCGACCCCCTCGTCGGCGAAACCTCGATAGGTCGCCTGCAGGGACATCGAGGCGAGGACATAACCGCCGAGAGGCACGTCGGCCGCGGCCCGCGCGAGCCTCAGTGCCTGGATGTAGTAGCGCTGCGCGGCCTCCTGCTGGCCGGTGTCGAAGGCCATCCACCCGGCGAGCCTGGTCAGCTCCGCCGCGGCACCGAAGAGCGCCCGGCCGACTTCGTCGCTGTAGGAACCGAGCAGCAACGGTGCGGCGTCGACCCGTAAGCACTCGGGGACCATGGAGGAACGCCAGTCGCCGCCGCCGTACTTGGAGTCCCATCGACGGGCGTCCTGGGCGGCCTCGCGCAGCTTGGAGACATCGCTGTGGTTGACCCGCAGCGGCGAGATGTCGCTCGTGAGCGTGGTGGCGGTCGTGTTCGTGTGCGCGTGAGGAGCCGACGTGGTGGGCGCGGATCCGGGTGTCGTCTCGGGGCCCGGCTGGGCGGGGATGGACGACGTCCGCTGCGTGCCCATGGCCCCCAGGGTTCCCAGCGCAGCCTGAGCCGCCTGCGCATTCAGCGCATTCTGCGCCGCTTGAGCCGTTTGAGTTGCCTGTGTCGCCGGTGCTCCAGGTGCCGGCTGTGTGCCCAGCGGTCCCCGAGTGGCCCGGGAGCCCGCGGTACCGGACGCGCCGGGTGCACCGGGCTCCGACTCCGTGCTCTTCCCTGTCGTGCCCGATGCCCTCTGCGCCCCTGCACCGGTACGTGCGCCCCTTGCGCCCTGGGTGCCGAGGATGGCTGCCTCGGCGGCCGTCGCATCGCGCTCCACCGACGGGTCGGCGGGGGATATCAGCCAGCGGGACGCGGGCGTCGCGTACGCGCTCACCGAGAACGAGCCCGCCAGCGACTGCCAGATCCCGCCGCTGCCCGCCCGTCGCCCGGCCAGATCCAGCCGGTACAGCTCGGTCGCCGAACGGACCGCTTCGGCCACGTCGCGCGGAAAGGCGAGTCCGACCTCCGGGGCCGGATCGGCGTCCGCGAGACCGATCTCGTGCAGCGGGACCGGTCGGCCGAGTTTGGCCCCGATCGCCGCCGCGATGAGATGGGGCGCGGCGCCCTGCGGCACCATGCCCTTGGAGACCCATCGGGCCACCGATGTCTTGTCGTACCGAAGTGTCAGACCGCGCTGCGCCCCGAGGTCGTTGACCCGCCGGGCGAGCCCGGCGTTGCTGATTCCCGCGAGGGCGAGAACGGTTCCGAGCTTCTCGTTCGGTCCGCGTTGCTCCCTGGACATGCGCCACCCCTCGACACACAGACGGCCGCCGCGTCACCGTTGCGGCGCGCGGCATTCGTACCGTGTCCTCCCCAGGGACGAACCCCGGCACTCCGACCGCACACGCATATGGCCGAGCCCCGAGGAATATGCCTCCTGCCGAGGACCTCAGTAAAACCCAGCGTAGTTCGCCGCATCCCTACCGTTAAGGGGCAGACGTCCGTATGGCGGGATTGTTGTCCGTGCGGAGGCGAGCGGGTCCGAGGTCCCGCTCGGGCCGTCGCCGGCGTCCCGCTCCGGTCGCCGCGGGCAGGGTCCCGGCCCCGGCGCGGAAACCTGCCCGGAGCCCTGCCCGGACCTCGACGCGGACCCGGCGCGAGAGCCTGCTCCACGCCCTGTCCACGCGCTCCTGGAGGCGCCTTTCGTACGTGGTGACAGCCCCGTCCGCCGGGCTCCGTACGTGCTCCTGGTGTGTGGCCGTGCGCCCGGCCGTGCGCTCTCGTCCGGCTGTTTCGGAGGGGCTTCCATGGTTGCTGCGTGGGTCGGCCCACTGCATCGGACTCAGTGGGCTGGGGGACACTGCCGCCTCATTCCCCGCAGGCGGCGGTCCGGTCCGGGAGGTGGACGACACCTCCCGGACTGTGCGGTGCGGGGCAGCACGGGGCCAGGGTTCACGGCCGGGGCCGGGGCCGGCGGCCGCCCGGTGGTGATCGACGGCGGACGACGGGGGATTCGGGGAGGGATTCGGGGGGATCGCGGAGCGAAGTGGGGCGAAAGTGGACTTACGATGTGATGAATTCCCTGACGCCCGCGTTCGATGTGCTCTAAGAATGGCCGAATGTCGTCGGTATCCCGAGGTTGGGCCCGGCGATTCGCGGACATCGCGTCGACCCCCCGACGGCTGTCCGTCACCGGGTCTCGGGTGATTCGGGATGTGGCCGGTTTTCGGCCGGTGGATTCTGTTCGTCCGGGGGTGGCAACACGCCCGGTACGCAAGCCTGTTGGGGCATGACCCGCTGTGCGCGGGCCGTGTACCGGAGGTCCCGCCGGGTACCCGCTGCCAGGTCGCCGCCGGGCGTGGCCGCGTCCGCGCCCGCCGAGGTCCGTCCCGTTCCGGTCTTTGCCAGGGGCGCATGCCCTTCCGACGTGCGCCGTCCGTAGCCCCTCCTGCGCGCCTTTGTCGTGGCAGCATGTTCGCAACGGCGCCGCGCACCACCGGAGTTCTCCCGATGCTTTCCTGCTGCGCCGTTTTGTCCACAGCCTGTGGAGGCGGCGATGCGTTGGTTGGTGGGGTGGAGCAGTATCGCCGCGAGCTTCGGCACGGCCGGTGCGGTGGGCGCCAGTGACGACGGGCGCACGATGCACCCCGTCGGATCCCAACTGCTGTGGGGCGACCCGGATCCGCTCTGGGCCGTCGGCGACTGGCGCCCCGACGAGATCCGCATCAGCACGGTCGAGACCGCGGAGGGCGCGCCCACCGCCCGCATGGCCGTCCTCGGCTGTTGCAGCGCCACCGACGAGCAGCTGCGCGTCGGCCTCCTCGCCGCCCGCGGCGGGGCACTGCGCCATCTCACCTCCTGGCCCGGCAGCTACACGGCCGTCGTCCAGGTCGGCCGCCGGATCACCGTCATCGGAGATCTCGCCGGGGCCCGCCCGGTCTTCTACACCCCCTGGGCCGGCGGTACGGCGTACGCCACTGCCGCCCTCCCGCTCGCCGACCTCATCGAAGCCCAGCTGGACATCGGTCACCTGGCCGCCCTGCTCGCCTGCCCGGAAACACCGGAGGCGCTGCGCGACGGCACCCCGTACGCCGGAGTGAAGCGCATCCCGCCGGGGCACGCGCTCATCCTCCGCGAGGGATCGCGCGAGATCACCGGGTACGAGGCGGTGGCCTCCCTCGCCGTCGCAGCTCCCCAGACCGACCCCGTCAGTGCCGTCGACGGGGTGCGTGACGCGCTGGTCGAAGCGGTGCGCGCCAGACTCACGGCCCCGCGCCACGCCCCCGAGACCCTGCCGCCCGACCCGGGCCCGGTCCCCGGCATGGGTCCCGCCGAACGACGCGCCGCCCGCGGCGCACCCGTACCGGGCATCGGCGCCGACCTCTCCGGAGGCAGTGCCTCCGCCACCCTAGCCCTGCTCGCCGCCGGACTGCCGGGCCTGCCGGGCACCCTCCTCGGCCACGGCACGGGAGCGGGAGAGCGGCTGCTCGCCGTCACCTTCAACGACCTCACCACCCGCGGACACGAGGAGGAACTCGAACGCGCCCGCGTCATCGCGGCCAACCCGCGCCTCCACCATGTCGTCGTCGCCGCCGGGGAAGAGGCGCTGCCCTACGCCGACCTGGGGGGCGGCCCACTCACCGATGAACCCGGCCCGTCCCTCGTCGTCGCCGAGCGCCATCGCCGTCGCCTCGCCTCGGGCAGCGCCGACCACTTCGTCGGCGGCGGCGCCCGGCAGGTGCTCGACGCCCACCCGGCCCGCCTCGCCGACCTGCTGATGGACCGGCGCCGTCGCCACCTGCTGCGCCCGGTCGCCGCACTCGCCAAGGCCGAGGGCCCCACCGCACATTCCCTGTTCGTGCCGTTGACCGTCTACCGCGCGGCGCGCCGCCTGTCCCGTACGTCGTACCGCACGGGCCTGGAGACGGCGGCCGGCCGACTGCCGGACGCGAACCGCCACGCCCCCGACCTCGACACCCCCGCCGACGCCTCGCTCGCCGCCCTCGCCTGGTCGCGACCGGGGCCCGCCGCACACTGGCTGACGGGGGAGGCGCTCGCCGAAGTATCGGTTCGCCTTCAGGAGGCGGCGATCCGGCCCGCTTCCGTCCAGCGTCCGGGCGAGGCCCGCGCCAGGGCGGCCCTCGCCCGGTACGCCGCGGACCACCGGATCCTGGAGCAGGCGGCGGAGAACCGCAGCCAGCGGTTGCACGCCCCGTTCCTCGACAACCAGGTCGTACGCGCCGCCCGGGCGCTCCCGGAATCGCTCCGGGTCCAGCCGGGTGCCCGCGCCGCGATTCTGCGCCGGGTGCTCGCGGGCGCGGGCATTCACGAACTGCCGTCCGGCTGGGGCACCCCCTCCCTGGCCACCTCGAACGCGACGGCCCGCACGGGTCTGCGTGCCGCGCTGCCCGAGCTGATCGCCCTCTTCGACGCCCCGTTGCTCGCCGACGCGGGCCTGGTCGAGGCCCGCGTCGTACGGAAGGCGCTGCGCGCCGCCTCGGAGGGTGAACCGCTCCCGCTGGACGGCCTGGCGCACCTGGCGTCCACGGAACTCTGGCTCCGCCGCCTGGTCTCGCGGCGCGGCACCTGCTGGACGGGCACGGCGGCACCTCGCCAGCGCGCGGTGGCGGGCGGAGTCGTCC
The DNA here is from genome assembly GCF_044767885.1 of Streptomyces sp. NPDC101194. Lineage (NCBI taxonomy): Bacteria > Bacillati > Actinomycetota > Actinomycetes > Kitasatosporales > Streptomycetaceae > Streptomyces > Streptomyces sp. NPDC101194. Next base: position 10,307 of record NZ_JBIWOS010000004.1, on the reverse strand, counting down.
CGGCGAGGCGGACACTGCAGCCGTAGCGGCGGGCCGGGCCGTGGCCGTAGCGGTCGTTGTGGCCGACGTTCGACGGCCGGCAGACGTCCGACCGCCCCGGACCCGCATCGCCGGGGAACTCCCGGGCGTTCCGTCCGCAGGGACGGTGCCCGGTCGCCTCACCGACAGGTGATGACCGAATTCGCCCAGTCGGCGAGTGCCACGCCGCCGCCCGGCCGTGTCCGCTCGACGACGAGCCGGATCCTCTCCTGACCGGCGATACCCACTTCGACGGGCACGGCCGGGGCGTTGCCGTTCATCACGGGGGACTGCCACAGCCGTACCCCGTCACCGCCGAAGACGGAGAAACGCACCGTGCCCAGCCCCAGTGTCATGTCGTCGATCCCGACCACGGCTTCGTAACGCGTGCACCGGCGGTTCAGTTGGATCGTGACCGAGGACTTGCTGTGGACGGTCACGCCGTGGGCGTACCGCGTGCCGCCGATCGACAGACCGGAACGCTGCCAGACCCAACCGCTCTCATTGATCACCAGCTCCGGTTCGGTGTGGTCACCCAGCATCGAGTAGCTCAGCTCACTGACCCGGTAGACGGTCGACGCAGGGGGCGGAGGGGGTGTCGGCGTCGGCGTCGGCTTCGGGGTGGGCTCCGGCGCGGGGGGCGTCGGGGTCGGGACAGGTGGTGCGGGTGGCACCGGCTTCGATGTCGGCTTCGATGCCGGCTCCGGTATCGGCTTCGAGGGAGGCTTCGGGGTCGGTTTCGGGGTGGGGGTGGGCCCCGGCGGGGGAATCGGGTGCGGTGCGGGTGGAGCGGGGGGTGCGGGCTTCGGCGGCGGTGTCGACTTCGCCGGTGTCGGCTTCGGCGGTGCCGGCGTCGGCGCGGCAGGCGCCACGACAGCCGGCTTCGCCGTGTGCTCGGCCTCGGGCTTCGGCTGGTCGTTGCCCACCAGCGCCCAGGCCAGTCCGGCCGTCGCGGCCAGGGCAACCGCCGCCGCGATACCGGCCTTCGCCGGGGCACCGAGCCCTTCGGAGACCGCGGCACCACCACCTGCCGAGCCGCCGGACGCGCTCCCGCCGGTCGCCGCCGCGGCGGCTCCGGCGCCCGCGGCCCCGGCCGCGCCACCGGCGACGATTCCGGCGGCCTTGAGTGCGTACCCGGCGGCGAACCAGCCAATGACCGCGACCGGCAGCAGCGCGGGAATCCCGGCGTTGACATGGGCCAGTTCACCTGCGGCGAGCCGGCACTTCACGCACTCGTCCAGATGCCCGCGCAACCCGCGCTCGGCCCGCATCCGGAGCCCGCCCCGGGCATACGCGCCGAGGCGGTCGGCGTACCGCGCGCAGTCGCCGCCCGAGGTGAGCGCCTGGCTCACATGTGCTTGCAGGTAGGCCTGCTTGAGCCCCTCGCGGGCCCGGCTGGCCAGCACCGCCGTGGCATTGGCGGTCAGTCCGAACAACGGGGCGATCTCGCTGGGCGACTCCTCCTCGACGGTGGTGTGCCACAGCACCGCCTGCCAGCGCTCCGGCAGACTGCGGAAGGCCTGCATCGCCATCGACTGTTCGGCCTCGTGCATGGCCAGCACATCGGCGCCGAGGTCGAGCGTGTCCGTGTCCGACACCTGGGCCGACCAAGATGCCTGGGCGGCGAACACCGCGAAGTCGTCGACCAGTTGTTCCCGCTTCGCGGTCTTGGTCCAGGCGGCTCCGACGTGCCGGACGGCGGTCATGAGGTAGGCCCGTACAGCTTCCTCGGGTCCCTTGCCCCTCCGTACCGCCTGCAGTGTGCGGGCGAAGACCTCGGCCGTCAGGTCGTCGGCGGTGTGCGCGTCCCGGCAGCAGGTTCGCGCGTAGCGGCGCACCGCGCCGGAGTGCCGCCGGAACAGTTCCTCGTACGCGAGATCGTCGCCGTCCCGCATCTGCCTGATCAACTCGGCGTCCGAGAAAGGGGAGTCGGGGGCACCGGCGGTGCTGCCGCGGCCCTCCCGCTGCATAGGCACCGCGCCCTCGGGCTCGACGCCGGCCGCGACGGGCGCCGGCCACGGACCGGGCACGACGGCGGGGCCCCCGGCGTCACCGTCGGCTCGCCCGGGTCCGGCCTGGCTCGGTACCTGTGGGGAGCACGGCCCACCGGCCTCCGTCGCACCGCCCACGGCGGAGACATCGTCGAACGACTCTTCCTGCTGCCCGTCACCGGTCATCGCGGAAGCCCCCGTATGCGCTGTCGGACCCGAACATCGGGCAAGACTGTCACATGGCGCAATCACGCCGACGACTCAGCCCCAGCAACCACTCATCCGGGGCGTTTCCTCGAATGTGGGTACTGGTAGCCACTCCTTCGGGGAACGCTCTTCGCGCTTCTTCTGCACCTGGAGACTGTGGACAAAGGGGCGGACAGCTTCCCCGGCGAGGGCCCTGCCGAGGGCCCATGCCGCGCTGAGGGAACGGAACGCACACCGATCAAGGCCCGGTCGGACGGCGACCGTGCAAAGAGGCCCGGCTCGGAACCTGCACGTGGAGGCCGGATGAGATGCGGAAGCCCGAGACGTGCAGCGGACGAGCGAGAACGAGCCGCTGAGCAGGACCCTCCGAAACGCGCCACGTCACCGCTCACCCCGGCCGCGCACTTCGGACGATTCGTTCGCGCCGGCCGCGCACCCGAGGCGCCCTGCCGCACTCTCGGGCGACTCGTCGGTCCTCGTCCGCACCCGAGCCGCCCGGGGAACCGCCTTGCTGCGGCCATTCATCCCGGAGGGCCGACCGTGCACACCTTGCCTCGGTGCCCCGCCGCGCTCACCCGGCACCGAACCCGCTCGGCACCCTCATCACCCCGTCGGCGCAGCCCCGACCCACGACCCGGCACCCGGACACGCCCGTGCACGGCTCACGCCCCGAACCGGGGGGCGCCTCCCACTCACGCCGCGGATGCGCGAGCAACCGGCTCAAGCCTCGGGTCGCGATCACACCTCACCCACCCCATGGGATGCGTGAGCATCCTCGCTCACGCATCCGGCCGCGCTCACATCCCGTTCACGCCACGGGTCGTGAGCGCAGTCCCTCCAGAAGGATGTCCAGCAGTCGGCTCGAGGCCGCGGCCTGCTGAGCCGGGTCAGGCAGTGATGGCGCCGCTGTCGCGATGACCAGCAGCACGTCCGCCACCGTCACATCGCGACGCAGCGCACCGGCCGCCCGCGCCCGGTCCACCAGTCGGCCGACGACCTCCAGCAGTTCGCCGGCCCCTGCGTCGTCGGCATCGGGGCCGATCTCCCCGGCGGAGCCGGAGCGCCCGTCGACCGGCCGGAGACCGTCCTGCTCCGCGCCCTGGCGCTGCTGAGGTACGCGTGCCTCGTCCCGCACACCGCCCGAGCCCGGTCCGGAAGCCGCTGATTCCCCGGCGGCGGCCGAGCCCTCGACGTCGACGGCGGCATGGACGTCCGCACCGTCATCGGCGTCGACATCGACCCCGACCCGCAGCACCTGCGGCGGCAGCAACCGTCCCGCGCCCGACGCCACGGACGTCCGCAGGAAGCGCGACAGCGCCGACCACGGCTCGTCCTCCTGGCCCAGCGCGGCCCGCGCCTGGTCGGTCAGCCGGGAGGTCTCCTCCTCGGCTATCCGCCGCACCAGCACGTCCTTGCTCGGGAACCGCCGGTACACCGTGCCGACTCCGACTCTGGCGCGGCGCGCCACGTCCTCCATCGGAGCCCCGTATCCCAGCTCGCCGAAAACCTCACGCGCGGCTCGCAGTACATGCTCCAGGTTCCGCTGCGCGTCCACGCGAAGCGGAGCCGAGCGGCCGTTCGCTCCAGCCGTCACCACCGCGCCGACCGCGCCGGTCACTCCGGCCGTCCCGCCTGTTCCGGCTGCCGGGACCGCGCCGGCCGAACCCACCGTGTCCACCGCCCCCACAGCTGTTCCCGCAGCTCCGTATCGCCCGTTCCCGTCGGACGAATGGGACGTGGCCTCAGCACTGGTCTGCCAATGAGAATCCTGAATGTGCATAACATTTCCCCCGGTAATGACGTCTCCCCCCGGAGACTTCCCGCCGTTTGAGCCGGAGAGTGGATCACGGTCTCGACCCGGCTCCCCGACGACATACGAACATAGTTGAGCCCGGGTCAATTCAGAAGAGGGTAGTTCCGCACGGAGCGCCCCCCGATCGGAGCAAGGACCGGTTGGTCACTGATTCGCCCCCGGCCCACCACCCCCATTCCAACCCCTGACCTGCGTAGCTTCCGTGTCGCCGCGCGGATCGGCGGCGACGGCCCGCCCGAAACCTCCGGTCACACAATTTGCCGGGGCTGTGGACAAACCCTTGAGCACGTTGCGTCATGGGGTGGTGATGGCTTCAGATTCCGGGGGAACACCCCCCGGCCCCCCGCCAGGCGTGCGCGTTCTCGTCGTCGGCGGGGGCTACGTCGGGATGTACACAGCGCTGCGTCTCCAGCGGAAGCTGAAGCAGAGACTCAGGAGCGGTCGGGCCGAGATCGTCGTCGTCACGCCCGAGCCTTATATGACGTATCAGCCGTTTCTGCCCGAAGCGGCGGCCGGTTCGATCTCTCCGCGCCATGTCGTCGTGCCGCTCCGTCGGGTCCTGGCGGACTGCAAGATCGTGATCGGCGAGGCCCAGCGCATCGACCACGCCAAGCGGACGGCGACCGTCACCACCCTCGCCACCGGGGAGGACGGTACCGGCGCCATCGAGATCCCCTACGACGAACTCGTTCTCGCGCCGGGTTCCGTCTCGCGCACTCTCCCGGTCCCCGGCCTCGCCGATCACGGCATCGGCTTCAAGACCATCGAGGAGGCGATCGGGCTGCGCAACCACGTCATCGAGCAGATGGACATCGCCTCCGCGACCCGGGACCCGGCCATCCGCTACGCCGCCCTCACCTTCGTCTTCGTCGGTGGCGGCTACGCGGGCGTCGAGGCTCTCGCCGAGCTGGAGGACATGGCCCGTTACACGTCGCGGTACTACCACAACATCAAGGCCGAGGATCTGAAATGGATCCTCGTCGAGGCGTCCGGACGCATCCTTCCCGAGGTCGGTGAGGCGATGGGCGGCTACGCGATCCGTGAGCTGCGCGGTCGCAACATCGACGTACGCCTCGACACCAGGCTGGAGTCCTGCGAGGACCGGATCGCTGTCCTGAGCGACGGTTCCCGCTTCCCGACCCGCACACTCGTGTGGACCGCGGGCGTCAGACCCGCACCGGTCCTCGCGGCCACCGACCTGCCGCTCAATGAGCGCGGCAGGCTCCGATGCACGGCGGAACTCACCGTCGAAGGGGTCGAGCACGCCTGGGCCGCGGGCGACGCCGCGGCCGTTCCCGACCTGACCGCCGCGGAAACCGGCCGGGAGACCGCCCCCAACGCGCAGCACGCCGTGCGCCAGGCCAAGGTGCTCGCCGGGAACGTCCTCGCGTCGATCAGCGGTGAGCCCCTCAAGGAGTACCGGCACAGTTACGCGGGCTCCGTCGCCTCACTCGGCCTCCACAAGGGTGTGGCCCACGTCTATGGGCGCAAACTCAAGGGCTACCCGGCCTGGCTGATGCACCGTACGTACCACCTCAGCCGTGTCCCGACGTTCAACCGCAAGGCCCGTGTCCTTGCCGAATGGACTCTCGCCGGGCTCTTCAGACGCGAGATCGTCTCCCTCGGTTCGCTGGAACACCCCCGCGCGGAGTTCGAACTCGCCGCAGGCGGAAGGCGAACCGGGCCCGGCGGTCCGCCGGGCGCCGATGGCCCACCGAGCCCCGGGAATCCGCGGAGGCCCGACGGGCCACAGGGGCCCGACAGCCCCTCGGGAAAAGGCGGCTGACCGGCCGTCGGACCACCCCGACGTCCACCGGGGTGCGACCCGTACCGACCACTGTCAGTACGGTCCGCCACACTGGACGTGTGACCATAGGTGGGCCCACATCTGCACAGAGTGACCCGGCCGGCAGTGACCAACAGTGAACATCACCGACGTTCCAGACGCATCAGACGTACGAGCAGGGCGATGAGACCCGGCCCCGACCCCGGCGACAGAGAACCGGTAGTGGAACCGGCAGAGGAAGCAGCCCGCCCGAGCGGACCAGACCGACACACGAGGCCAGAAATTCCGTGAACTTCACGCGTTGGAGCGCCCGCCTACCCGGAACGCAGCGCCGCGCCGCCGCACGGGACGACCGCAGTTCCGTGCCTCCGGCACGCGCGGAGTACGCGCGGCCCGGCACCGGACCCTGCCCGTCGGACGGCGACACGCGCGGCGACACTCCTGGCGACACCGGCGTCGACACGCCCGGTGAACCGCCCAGGGACCGCGGACCCGCCGCCCTGGAGGACCTCTCCGCCCGGGACATCCTCGGTCGGCTGCCCGCCCTGGTGGCCCTGGTGTACGGCCCCGATCACCGGATCGCCTACGTCAACGACGCCTACGCCGCCGCCTTCGGGCCCCGTCCGGCCGGCGCCACCGCGGCCGAGGCCATGCCCGAGCTCACCGAACTCAGTCTGCTGCCGCTCATGGACCAGGTGCTGCGCAGCGGCACCCCTCGCACGGTCAAGTCCCGCAAGGTCCGCAGCGGGAACTCGTACACCGTCACCTGCACCCCGGTCCACAGGGACAGGTGCACGGACGGCGCCGGCGAGCCCGACAGCGACAACAGCGGTGACAGGGCCGAGAAGCAGAACAAGGACGACAGGAACAGCAGGAACAAGTACAGAAACAGGGACATGGGCAGCGAAGGCGGAGTACTCGTGTACGCCGCCGATGTCACCGACCACGCCGAGGCCGCCGAACGGCTCCGCGCCAGCGAGCGCCGCCACCGCGAAACGGCCGTCACCCTCCAGCGCTCCCTGCTGCCGCAGGAGCTGGAGCAGCCCGACGACCTCCGGATCGCCGCCACCTATCAGCCCGGCGGCACGGACGCAGCGGTCGGCGGTGACTGGTACGACGTCATCACTCTCGGCGCGGGCCGCACCGCCCTGGTCATCGGGGACGTGATGGGCCGGGGGGTGCGGGCCGCCGCCGTCATGGGCCAGCTCCGCACGGCCGTGCGTGCCTACGCCCGCCTCGACCTCCCGCCGCACGAGGTGCTCCAGCTCCTCGACGGTCTCGCCGCCGAGATCGACGCGAGTCAGATCGCCACCTGCGCCTACGCGGTCCACGACCCGAACGAGGGCCGGCTCGTCTACGCCTCCGCCGGACATCTCCCGATCCTGGTGTGCCACGAGGACGGTACGGTCCACCGCGCCGAGGACCCGACCGGGCCGCCGCTCGGTACAGGGGGCTGGATCCACACATCGGGCACGATCGCGCTGCCGTCCGGCTCCACCGCGGTCCTCTACACGGACGGTCTGGTGGAGCGCCGCAGCGAGGACATCGACGAGGGCGTCGCGGCCCTGGAGCGCGCCCTCTCCGGTGCCAAGGGCTCACCCCAGGTGGTCTGCGACCGGCTGATCCGCTCCCTCGGGGTCACCGCGGAACACGACGACGACGTGGCGGTGCTGGTGGTTCAGCATCCCGCCCGTACGGGGGCGAACGCGGAGCTGTTCCACAACGCCTCGCTCGATCTCCTCGGCGGGATCGAAGCGGCCCCGCGCGCCCGCGCCTTCGCGACCGGCGTCCTGACGTCGTGGCGATTCCCGGTCGAGCTCTGCGACCTGGGTGTGCTGGCCGCGGGCGAACTCGTCGCGAACTCCCTCAAGCACGGCACTCCGCCGATGCGCCTGGGCCTGCGCCGCACCGACCGCCGTCTGATCATCGAGGTGACCGACGGCGACGACCACCTGCCCCGTCTGCGGCGCGCCGATCCGGCGGACGAGGCGGGCCGCGGCATCTCCATCGTCGCGACGATCGCCACGCACTGGGGCAGCCGCCGCACACCGGGCGGCGGCAAGGCGGTCTGGTGCGAATTCGCCCTGCCGCAGTAGGGGACCTGCCGCAACAGGACCCCTACTCATCGCGGTTCACTCCCGCGGCGTCAGCGGGGGGTGACGGCGGAGGCGGCCACGGGCTCGGCGTCCGGCAGAGAAACGGCCACCACCCTGGACGGCACGACCTCGACCGAGGGCTGGTCCTGTGCGGGAGTGAGCCGTCGGCCGAGCCGCAGCGCCAGTACCGTGATGCCCAGTGAGAACAGCACGAACGTCACGATGTACGGGCCGTGCAGCGTCGCCCCCATCGGCCCGCCCACGGCCGGACCGACCGCCAGCGCGAGCTGCTTGCACAGGGCGAACGCGGAGTTGTACTGCCCGACCATCGACTCCGGCGCCAGATCGGCGACGAGCGGCGCCACGGTCGGCGACAGCATCGACTCACCAAGTCCGAACAGCGCGTACGTGGAGATCATCGCGGCCGTCGCCATGGTCTGGCTGCCGTGCCCGAGTCCCGCGTACCCCGCCACGATCCAGGCGAAGGCCCAGATCAGACCGACCGCGGCAATGACCCTGGTGCGCTTGCGGCGCTCCACCAGGCGCAGCACGACGAACTGGGCCACGACGATGACGGCGGTGTTCGCGGCGAGCGCGATACCGAGCGTCGAAGGCTGGATCCCGGCGGCCTCGGTGCCGTACGCCGCGAGCCCGGACTCGAACTGTCCGTAGCAGGCGAAGAACAGCACGAAGCCCAGCACGCACAGCTGCACCATGGCCCGGTGCGAGAGCAGCGCCCGCAGCCCGCCCTGCGCCTTGGACCCGTCGGTGGGCCGGGCTTCGGAGAAGGAAGGCGTACGGGACAGCCGCACCGTGGAGGCGATGACACCGAGCACGACGAACATCGCGGCCTCGATCAGGAACAGCAGGGTGAAGGTCTCCGGCCGGCTCGTGTCGACGATCTGCCCACCGACCAGCCCGCCGATGCCGAGCCCGAGGTTCTGCAGGAAGAACTGCATGGCGAAGGCACGGGTACGGGTGGCGGTGCTGGAGCACCACACGAGCATGGTGGCGAGAGCCGGCTGCATGACCGCGGTACCCGCACCGAGGACCGCGGCCGACAGCACGGCGGCGGTCACATTCGACGACAGGCCGAGCGCGGCCGCGCCCAGGGACGCGACGACCGAGGCGACGACGAGCACGGGCAGCGGTCCGCGCCGGTCGATGGCACGCCCGGTGAACGGCAGGACTGCGAGCGCCGCCATGGCGAAGACCGCCAGCACGACTCCCGCCGTACCGGCACCCAGATCCCGCACCTGCGCCACGTAGACGTACAGATACGGAACGGTGAACCCGAGCCCGAACGCGCTCAGCGCGCTCCCCAGCTGGATCCGCCGCAGTGCTGCGCCCATCTCCCTGGTCACACTCACCTACCTCAAGGTCTCGAAGTTGCTTGTCGAGCCATCCGAACGACTCGAACCCGAAGACTTTAGCACTAAAGTTAGAAGCTCAACAATTCAGACCGAAGAACTTCGACGGCTTTGGGAGGCGTGCGATACTGCCCGCCATGCCTGACACCACCGAGCAGCCCGGCCCGCAGGAGCCGAGCCTCGACGAGCAGATCGCCGCATATCAGCGCGAGTTCCGTGACCTGGACCCCCAGGTCGAGCAGGTCGTCTCGGCCCTGGGCCGTCTGAATCGCCGGATGAACGTGGCGTACGGCCGCCAGGTCGCCGCCCTCGGCATCAGCAACGCCGAGTGGGAGGTCCTCAAGACCCTGGTCCTGGCCGGCTCTCCGTACCGCCTGGGTCCGGGAGAGCTGGCCAAGCGCCTCGGTCTCACCCCTGCGGCGATGACACATCGCATCGACCGCATGGCGGGCGAGGGCCTGGTCACCCGTGACCGGGACGAGAACAACCGGGTGCGCGTGATCGTCGAGCTGACCGACGAGGGGCGTACGAAGTGGCTGGAGGCGATGCGCATGGCCACCGCCTTCGAGGAGGACCTGCTCCAGGACCTCACGAGCGACGAGCGCGGGGTTCTCGGAGAGATGCTGATCCGCCTCCTGCGCCGGGTGGAGCACGCCCAGCCGGACGCCGGCGGGCGCCTCACCGACCTGGACTGAAACCCTGCCCGACGCGTGGGAAAACCGCTTGACCTGCCGGGGTTGACACGCCCCTCCGCGATCCGTAAGGTTCTTCGAGTTGTCACGGAGCCGGAACGGTTCTGCGACAACCGATCCCGCCACGAACGCGGCAACCAAAACTCAGCACGATCTCCCACTCGGGACAATTTCGGCATGCCGAAATTAATTTCGAAGACTCGATTATGAGTTGCCGGGGGAATCCGCTAGAGTTTGGACGTCGGAACGGCCCAACGGCCGGGAAGACAAGCCCCGCTGACTGGGAATCAGGCCCGAAAGGATCTGATAGAGTCGGACTCGCCGGAAAGGGAAA